>JAZKEY010000008.1:0-467228 GCA_040386755.1 Verrucomicrobiota bacterium
CTCCATGCGCACCGCGGTTTACGCCGGCTCCTTCGATCCCCCGACCAACGGCCACCTCTGGATGATCGAGCGGGGATTGGAAATGTTCGACCGCCTGATCGTCGCCATCGGCAGCAATCCTTCGAAGCATTACTCGTTCAGCGTGGAGGAGCGGTTGGAAATGCTGCGTGCGTCCACCGCTGCCAGCGAGCGACTGGAGATCGCCCATTTCGACAACCGCTACCTCGTCGACTACGCGAAAAAAATGGATGCCAAATACATCCTGCGCGGCATCCGCTCGCCGAACGACTACGAATACGAACGGGTGATGCGCCACATCAACGCCGACATGGCCCCGGACATCACCACGGTTTTCCTGATGCCGCCGCGCGACATCGCCGAGCTTTCCTCGAACATGATCAAGGGCTTGACCGGACCGACCGGCTGGGAGGAAACAGTGAGCCGCTATGTGCCGACGGCGGTCTTCAGTGCCCTCGCCGCGCGCGGGGGCACCCTTTGAAGAGCGGTTATTTCTTTGAGAAATCCCGGATCTTGATGTTCTTGTAAAACACCTGGTTGCCGTGGTCCTGAAGCAGGATGTGGCCTTCCGGAAGCTCGCCGAAATTCGGCCAGACCTTGTATTTGCTGATCGCCACAAGATCCTTCCATTCCTTCGAGCCGCGCTCGATCTCGATGGTCTTCACCCCATTCAGCCAGTAAGTAATGTGTTTGCCCTCCGAGAGGATGCGGGCATTGTTCCATTCTCCGACGGGATTGACCTCCTTCGTCGCAGGAGCGGTGATCATGTCGTAGAGCGAGCCAATGGTGCGGTTGCCATCGCGGCCGAGCTTGGCATCCGGGTGGCGCTCGTCGTCGAGGATCTGGAATTCCGGCCCGATGGCCGAGCCTTCGCCCTTGTTGATCGAAGGATCGACAAAAATCTTGATGCCGCTGTTAGCCCCCGGGGTGATCTTGAAATCGACGCTGAGTTCGAAGTCGGAGAATTTCTCACGGGTGATGATGTCACCTCCCGCAGTGGACTCGGCACCGCCGGTTTCCGTCACGATCAGGATGCCATTCTCCATTTTCCAACCGCCCTTCGGGAAATCAGGACCTTTGGCACTGCGCCAGCCGGCGTTGGTTTTTCCATCCCAAAGCAACTTCCAGCCTGCGGCCTTTTCCTCGGCGGTGAGCTTGTTGAGCAGTGGAGCCTCGGCCGGTGCGCCGGCTTTCACCTCCTTGATTTTCAGATTCCGCCAGCGGACTTGGGAGCCTTCGACCTCCTTGTTCTTGCCGATGTCGTGAACCTGCAGGGCGATGAAACCGGATGCCGTCATCGAATCCTTGATGGAGGCGCGGGGCATCCCGTTCAGGGTGGTTTTGATCGAATCGCCGATGGCTTCGATCCGGACCTTGTTCCAGTCTCCCTGTTTGAAAATTTTCCGCCCCTGGTCGCCGAACTTCTTGCCGTTGCCGCCGAGGGCACCCGGAAAAAGCCAGCCACGGCGGGCTTCGTCGTAAATGCCGGCGCTCCACCAGCGGTTCTGATTCGGATTCGGATCGATTTCGATTTGATAGCCGTGCACCCGGTCGGCACCGATCTTGATCTGCTTGCCTTCCCAAGTGATTTCCTTGGGCGAGGAGAAACTCTGGCTGCGGATCTGCACTCCGGAGTTAAGGCGGGGATCGACCTTGAATTCGTATTCGAGGATGAAATCGCCGTAATCGCGGCCGGTGCAAAGGAAGGTATTGGCTGTATTCAGCGTCGAGGTGCCGACCACGCAGCCATCCTCCACGGTATAAACAGCCTTGCCCCCCCGCTGCACCCAGCCGTCGAGGTTCTTGCCATTGAAGAGGTCAGACCAACTGTCGGCAGCCATCGCGGTGCCGCACGCAGAGATCAGGAGGAGAGAGGAACGGAGGTAATTCATGGTGTTTTTACTGATGGAAGGGTGGTTACGAAATCAGATCAGGGTTCTTACAGCCCCCTCCACAAACGCGTAGTATTCAATGACCGGGCGGGGGTTTAGCGTAGTGGCAAGGCTGTTTCCGAGGGGCACAGCTGTCAAGAAGGCAGAAGATGAGGGCCCATTGCCGGACACTCTGGGCTCCTGCCATCGACGGCTCAGACACGGATCATTTGGAATTTCATGCACAATTTGGTAACGATTTCGTCATTTTTGTCGACGCCTCCGTATCGGGCTGACTATCTCACCTAAGAATCGATGGATGCCACCCAAGATCGCCGCGAATTCAAGTTTCTCCTTCCCGCCGAGGAAGGAGAACGGTTCCGCGACTTTGTCTCGGGGCGGATCCCGGTGGACCGGGGAGCGGAAGACGGCTACCCCGTGATTTCGGAATACTACGACACTTCTGACCGCCACAGTTATTGGCAGAAAATCTGGGGAGCCGGAAATCGCCGGCGGGTGAGAGCGCGCGTCTACGGTCGTCCGGACGGTCCCATTCCACCGGCGGCTTTCATCGAGATCAAACACAAGATGGACGACGACGGGGTGAAACGCCGTGCCGCCCTGCCGATCCAGTCACTCTACGAACTGTCCGCAGGTAAAATCCCCCAAGCCTTGCTGGATTCCCACCGCTCGAAAGCGGACCGCCATGTGGTGGAGGAACTTCGGGACTTGGTGGTGGATGGCGGTGCCCGACCCGTGGTGCAGGTTCGCTACGACCGCATGGCCTATGACAGTGGTCCGGAAGGGACCATCCGTGTCACCTTCGACACCGGACTGCGCTGCCGTTTCGACCTCAAGCCCCTGGTCCCGGACGACAAGGATTTCCCGCTGCCCGTGGTGGAGCAGGATATCGCGGTGGTGGAGGTCAAGGTGATCGGTGCAGTCCCAACCTGGTTGCGGGAGGCGACCGGAAAATTCCAGCTTCAAGTGCAGAGTATGAGCAAGTACTGCCTCTCCCTTGAACGCTACGACCCCGCGGTGACAAGATCGCCTCTGGCGGCGACTTTTTGAATAGAATACTGAAAACCCATGGATGAACTACTGACGACCCTTGAAGAATACATGAACACGGACATGCCCCAGCCGCTTGAGGTGGTGGGGGCCATGGTCCTGAGTTTCGCCCTCAACCTGTTCATCGCCCAACTTTACCGCAGCACTTACAAGGGGACCCGCTACTCGCAGGACTTTGTCCAGACGCTGATCATGATCGGCACCATCACTACCATCCTGATCATGGTCGTCAGCGGAAACTCCGGCATCGCCTTCGGCATGTTCGCCGCCTTCTCGATGATCCGCTTCCGCCGGAACCTCGGCCAGGCGCGGGATCTCGGCTTCGTCTTCTTCGCCATGGCCACCGGCATGGTCGTGGGTGCCAGGCTTTACCTGATGGCCACCATCGTCACCTCCCTCGTCGCCGCTCTTCTCTATCTGATTTCCCGCAACGACGCCTTCGCCCCCCGCAAGGCCTCCCACCTCCTCACCCTGCGCATGACCAGCGACATGAACTTCGAAGAACGGCTAAGCCCGATCTGGGGTGAATTCGCCGATCAGGCGGAATTGCTCAGCGTCCGCTCGGCACAGGCCGGCATGATGACCGAGCTGCGCTACGGACTCCAACTGAAAACCGGAGTGAAAGTTTCCGATATGATGGAGCGTCTCATGGTCGCTTGCGGTAACAATCGCGTCGTTTTGACACCTACCGGCAACGAACTGGACGTATGAAACCTATGAAATCAAAAACCCGCGGCTTCACCTTGATCGAGGTGATGATCACGATGGCGGTGATTGCCGCCTTGGGAGCCATCGCCGTCACCATTTCCCGCTCCTCGAAAGCAAAGGCCAACCAGGTGGTCACCCTGACCAAAATGAAAGCCATGGGCGCGGCCTTCACCACCTACACCACGGAACACAACGGCAAGCTTCCCTACGAAGACTCGGCAGGCACCGACGACTGGATCACCGCCGCGAAACCCGAAAACCAGGAAGCCTGGTACAATGCGCTGCCCAAGTTAATGAACGCCGGTTCTGTTGGAGAACTCGGAGCAACCCGACCCGCCCTGTTCTATGACAGCGCCTATCCCCTGTTCATTCCGGGAGCTCCCTATCCAAGTGGCGAGAAACGCTTGGGTGCTCCCATCTTCGCCATCGGCATGAACAGCCGCCTGCAACGGAAATCCGACGACGACGTCAAGGTCCAGGGGCTGTTTGCCCAGATCATGGACCCCGTCAAAACCGTGGTGTTCCTCGAACGCGGACTGCCTAACGACAAGAAAACCATGGCCGCCCAACGCGGGTTCGACGGATCACCCAAGGCGAACGCCCGGGCCTTCGCCGCGCGCCATAACCAGAAAGGCTGCCTGATTTTCGCCGACGGCCACGCCGAAGTCCGCCCTGCATCCGATCTGCTCACCACCGGCGGCGGCATCATCGTCCCCCAGACCTCCATCGTCTGGACCATGAATCCGGATTCCGATCCGAACTAACATCCGCCGGAAGTTCAGGGCTCACTTCGCGAGATCCTTCGCAGTCCATGAAAGGCCGGAGCGATCCTTGGTGAGCTCGCGCTGGGTCTTGACGAAGGTGGCGGGAACGGGGGCGGCCTTGTTCGACCATTCGTTGCGGACATAGGTGGCGATATCGGCGAGGGCCTGGTCCGTGATGGCGGGATTCATGCCCAGGCCGGGCATGTCGGCGGCCGGGGTGTAGGTCTCGCCATCGACGGTGACGGGGCCGGTCATGCCGTGAAGGAGGATTCTAACGAGAGTCTCGGGCTTGCCGGTCACCCACTCGGATTCATCGAGCGGCGGGCCGAGATTCGGCATGCCCGCACCGTCGGCGCTGTGGCAACCGAAGCAGGCGGCCTCGCCGTGGAACATGGTTTTGCCGCGTTGGAAGGAGGCCAGTTCGGCCCCTTTCAATCCCGAATCGGCGGGAGTGGCGGCGCTGGCGTCCTTGCTGCCTTGGTCGAGCCAGGTGAGGAGTTCCTTGTCGTTGGTGTCCTTCATCCGAGCGTCGCGGAACTCCGTTTCGTGACGATCGAGTCCGGAAATGGCGGCTTGGCGGACAAAGGGTTCCTTGCCATCGGACTTGATCAAGGAGGCCAGCCGCTCGAATGCCTTGGCGGTGCCGAGCGGACCGAGCGCGCGGGTAAGATAGGGAACGACTTCCGGGGATGCGGGCTTGGCAGCTAACAAAACCGGTTCGAGCTTGGCCGGTTCATCGGCGGATAGACGGGTGCTTGCCCAGAGCGCGGAGGCTTGCAGTTTCGCGTCGTCGCTGCGGATGGCGGCTACCAGGTGTTCGGCTTTCAGCGCGTTCATTCCCTCAAGCGTCCATATCGCATGGATGCGGGCGACGGTGGCCCCACCAGCGGCGAGCTTTGCTAGAAAAGGAATGGTGGCGGGATCATTGCGTTCGACGAGAAGGCGCTGGGCCATTTCGCGCTGCCAGGCATTCGGAGCCATGAGCATTTTCACCAGATCGAGCCCCTGGAGTGCTGCGAGGTTCGTTTGTTTCTCGATTTTTCCGGCGGTGCTGCGGATTCGATAGATCCGGCCGTGTCCGAATCCGGGAGATTCCAGCCCGCGGGCCAGGGTCTGCTTCCGCAGATAACTGGTCATGTAGGTGCTGTGCTGGATGATGCCGTGATACATGTCCACGATGTAGAGCGAGCCATCCGGCGCGTTGTAGGCATTGACCGGACGGAAGCGTTCGTCGGTCGAGGCGAGGAACTCGGATTCTTCCATGGGAAACCCGCCTTTCGGAGTGCCGTCCTTCTCCTCGATGCGGATGGCCTTGACGAGATTGGCCACCGACTCCGTGACGAAGGCGGTGCCATGCCATGCCTTGGGAAAATTCGTGCCTCGATAGATCGTCATTCCCGCGGCGGCGGTGGCGTTGACCAGCTTGTAGGTCTTGGGGTCAAGCGTATCGGTATCGAAGCCGTGGGCCTTGGATTGATAGGCGCGATTGACCGCCGGAGTGACGCGGGCGGGCCAGACGCGATTGCTGCCGAGCTGGGTGAAATCCTTGAATTTCATTTTCACTCCGGGATTCCCCATCAGGAGATTGGGGGCGAGAAGATCGGCGAAGAGGAGGGTGGAGTTGTTATTGTGATAGAGCAGGCCGTAGTCGTCGCGGGCGATGCCCCATTGGCCGCGGAAGGCGGTGGGCTCGATTTGCCAATCGTCGCCGTTGCGGCGCAGGCGGTTGTCGGACTTCGCCAGATAGAGGCGGTTGTCGAGGTTCGACAAGAGTCCGTTAGGCTTGTGCTCGACGTTGCCTGCTTCCATCATTTTCGTCTGGATGACCTTGGCGGTGCCATCGGGAAGATCGCCCTTGCGCTTGATCCAACAGAGGCGGGTCTCGTCCATGAAAAGGACGCCATCCTCGTAAACGCAGAGTGCGCGCGGCAGGAGAAGTTTCTCGAGGAACACGGTGCGCTTGTCCGCTTTGCCATCGCTGTTCGTGTCTTCCAGAATGACGATGCGGCCTTCGGGAGTTTTCTCGCCCTTGCCGTCGATGTCGGGCATATAGCCACGCATTTCACAGACCCACATGCGGCCGGCGGCATCGAAATCGAGGCACACCGGTTTTTCCACCAGCGGTTCGGCGGCCACTGGCTCGATCACGAATCCGGGAGCCAGACGGAAGGATTTCAACGCCTCGGAGACTGACAGCACCGGGCTCGGCGGGATCAGATTTTCCGGGACCACCGGGTCCATGCGGGTCCCATCCCCATCACCCTGCTGGGCAACGGCCAACAATGCGAAGCATAGTGAAATAATCGATGACCTGAAAATCATTGGGCAGGATACGGCTAATGATGACGTGCTCTTCGCCAAACTTATCAACTCCCGGCATTTTACAAGCCCTCTATTTCCGGGTGACCCAGCGGAGTTTGGCGGAGGTACTGCGCGGGTTCATGCGCCGCTCTTCGGGACCGGCGGTGATGATTCCGTCGCTCATTTCCGAATAGAGACCTTCGTCGATTCCCATTTTCATGGCTTGTTTCACGCGCCGGTCTTCTCCGGAGTGGAACGTGAGGATCGCGGCACGTCCGCCGGATTTCAAGCAGTTCGGAAGGGTTCTGAGGAAGGCATCCAGCGCGGTGAATTCCTCGTTCACGGCGATTCTAACTGCCTGAAACACCCGCCGCACGGTGAGTTCTCGTTCGCCCTCGTCACTGACGCGGATGGCTTCACGGATGGCCTTGGCGAGGGCGAGGGTGTCTGGAAATGCATTTCCCGCGAGGGCCGCGGCGATGGATTCGGCGCGCGGTTCGTCGGAATGGGCGTGGAGTGCGAGCTCGAGTTTCGCCGGGCTGACTTTCACCAGCCAATCGGCGGCTGATAGACCGCGTGCCGGATTCATGCGCATGTCGAGCGGCCCGGCGACCTTGAAGCTGAAACCGCGCGAGGGATCGTCGAACTGCATCGACGAGCAGCCTAGGTCGGCGAAGATGAAGTCCACGGTATCGATCCCCTTTCCTGCCAGGGCTCGGGCGACGCCGGCGTAGTTAGAGCGGATCGGCACGAAACGGTCTTCCGCATAACCGGCCGCACGCAGGCGGGCCTTGGTTTTTGGAAACTCGATAGGGTCCACATCGAGGCCGACGAGTTTTCCATCAGGTGAGATGCGTTCGATGATTTTCACGGCGTGGCCGCCATAGCCGAGGGTTGCATCGACACCGGTCATGCCGGGTTGCAGGTTGAGGGCTTCGAGGCATTCCTCCACCATGATGGGGATGTGCGAGCCGGCCGGCGTTTTTCCGGAGGCGATGACCTTGGCGATGGTTTCGCCGTAGCGCTCGGGGTTGAGCTCCTTGTATTTGTCCTCGAAACGCCGTGGGTTGTTCCCGCTGTAACGTTTCCGGCGAGGTGGCCGTGGTGATGTTTCTTCTTCGCTCAAAGTTCGGAGTATTTCAGGTTGTTGCCCCGGGATTTCTCGACCGGATAGCGGATGTCATTGTGTGCGATTTTCGCCTGCATCACATCGCCGAGTTTATAGCCGAGGTTGTCGGCGAATTCAAAAAGGAGGATGGCGACGTCGGCGATTTCGGAGGCGATTTCCTCGCGGTGGGCTTCGAGGCGCTTCTCGATCTGCTCTTCCTGTTGCCAGACGAAATGCTGCATGAGTTCACCAGCCTCGGCGGCGATGGCGACGGCGAGATCCTTGGCGTTGTGGAACTGCCGCCAGTCGCGGGCGTCCACAAAGGTCTGGATTTGAGAGGTTAGCTCGGAAATGGAGTCGCTCATGGGCGGGAGTTTTAGCGTTGATGAGGTAGCCCGGCGAGGAATTACCAGACTTATGTGACTTGAGAGGCCGAATAAAAAAGCCGCCCGTGCGCGGGGCACGGGCGGCTTGGTGAATGGTCTATCGCAAGATCTTATTCTCCGGCGACTTCGACAACCTCGTCAGCGGCCTTCTTCTTCGCTGCTTTCTTGGCGGCCTTTTTGGCAGGCGCGGGAGTTTCTTCCTTGGCGGCGACTTCCTCGACCGGTGCTTCAGCGGTGGCCGGGAGATCGACCCACTCGATGATCGCCATCGGTGCGGAGTCGCTCATGCGGGCACCGAGCTTGGTGATGCGGCAGTAGCCACCTTGGCGATCCTTCGAAGCGGGTGCCGTTTCGGAGAAAAGCTTTTGGACGATTTCCTTCTGGCGAAGGAAGGAGATCGCGAGGCGGCGGGAGTGCAGATCGTCGCGCTTGGCGAGGGTGATCAGCTTTTCCGCGACCGGACGAAGCGCCTTGGCCTTGCCAAAGGTGGTCTTGATGCGGCCATGCTCAATCAGATTGCATGCGAGGCCGGAGAGCAGCGCCCGGCGTTGCGGGGCGTTGCGTTTGAGTTTAACTGTTTTGCTGCGATGTCTCATCGGGTGCTTCCGTTTCTATTTAAATGTGTTAGTCGTCGAGGTTTTGAGCGATCAGATCGGCAAGGCCGACCGGCGCTTCGTCTTCAGCACCGAGGCGCGGGCCGCGGGATGCTGCTGCAGGTCCGGAAAGCAAGGAGGCTTCGAAGGACATTCCGAGACCGAGGCCGAGCTCGACGAGCTTGTCCTTGATTTCGTTGAGGGATTTCTTGCCGAAGTTGCGATACTTCAGCATTTCGGCTTCCGACTTCATCGCGAGTTGGCCCACCGAGGTGATGTTCGCGTTGTTGAGGCAGTTGGCGGCACGAACCGAGAGTTCGATTTCGTTGACCGACATGTTGAGAAGCTTCTTGAGAGCGGCGTTCTCTTCGCTGGACTCGGCCGGTGCTTCTTCGAAGTCCACGGCGTTTTCGTCGTAGTTGACGAAGACGTCGAGGTGGTGACGGAGAATGGCGGAGGCTTGGAGAAGCGCGTCCTGCGGGGTGATGCGGCCGTCCGTCCAGATGTCGAGGAGGAGCTTGTCGAAATCGGTCATTTGGCCGACCCGGGTCGTTTCCACGGAGTATTTGACGCGGGTGACAGGCGAGAAGATCGAATCGATGGCGATGACGCCGATCGGTTGGTCCTTGCGCTTGTTCTCGTCACCGGTGGAGAAACCACGTCCGACGCGGACTTCGAATTCGCAGTCGAATTTCACCTTCTTGTCGAGGGTGCAGATGACCTGGTCCTTGTTGACCACGTCGTAGATATGATCGGCAGTGATGTCACCGGCGGTGATGACGCCTTCTTTCTCCACTTTAATCGTGAGGATGCGTGGCTCCTTCTCGTTGTGGGAGAATTTTACCTTCTTGAGGTTGAGCACGATGTCGGTGACATCCTCAACCACGCCGGGAAGGCTGGAAAACTCGTGTTGCACGCCCGCGATGCGGACGGAAGTGATGGACGCGCCTTCCAATGAGGAAAGGAGAACGCGGCGGAGTGAGTTGCCGATGGTGTGGCCGTATCCACGCTCGAATGGCTCGGCGATGAACTGGGCGTAAGTATCGGAGGCGGTTTCCTCGTTGCGAACGAGGCGGTTAGGGAGCTCGAAACGAGCGAGTTTGACTGCTGACATGTTATTTTTGGTGTGCCGGGTTACCCTCTTGCGAGCAGGACTGCCTGATAAAAAGCAGCCCAGAGGACCGACGGCGATGTGCGATTGCCCGCGGGGGGGCGAATAAATGCCGACCGAGGCGGCTTGCAAAGTCTTTTTTTCGGCCATTTTTGACCAAAAAGTTACCATTTCGGCACTATTTTCGAAAAAAGGGCTAGATATTCTAGCAGAAGACGTTCAGAGTTCGGTCGCAATCCACCATAACACTATGAAAAGCAAACGTAACCTGACCCGATTCACCTACGAAAGCGCAGCCTTCGAAGGATGGCGCCTATGCATCAGCAGAGCTGGAACGACCTTCACCAAGTACTTCCCTGACAAGAAGTTCGGTGGCGGAAAGAAGTCCTTGGTCGCTGCTGAGAAAGCGTTGGTCGAATTGAAAGCCCTGATTGAAGGATCGAAGCGCGTTGACGGTAAGTTGACCGCCACGACCATCAAGAAAGGCGAGAAGATTCTTGCCGAAGCTTCTTGATCGGGACTTGAAGTTTTCAAGGGTTGCGCGGCTCGTTTCGCGCGACAAATTCGGCCCATGTCGGATTTGAAAGCTTCAGTCATCCATTGGTTTCGCCGCGATCTGCGAGTCGCGGATAACACAGCGTTAAGCTGCGCGGCGAAACTCGGGATGCCCGTCATCCCTGTTTATATAGCGAGTGACTGGCGCGGCTGCCACCATTGGACAGGCCCGAATCGCCAGCATTTCGTCTGCAAATCCCTCGAATCCCTGGCAAAAAACCTCGGAACCCTCGGCGGAAGGTTGATTATCCGCCGGGGACAGGCTGTCGCTGAGTTGCGACGCCTGATCATCGAGAGCCACGCGGTCGCCCTCCATTTCAACGCCGATCCCGATCCACATGGGAAATCCGTGGAAACCGCGGTCCGGAAACTCTGTTCCGAGCTGGGAGTGGAGTGTCACTCGCACGCCGATATCGCACTGCACGGGCCGGACGATGTTCTGACTCTCAGCGATTTGCCTTACCGCGTATTCACTCCCTACAGCAAAAACTGGCTCCAATTGACGAAACCTTCCCCTCTCGCCAAACCGAAGGCGCTCCAAACTCCGGAAAATCTCCAATCCCTGCCTCTTCCTACGGTCGAACTCTGGGGATTGGAAGCGCCAGCCAGTCAAATGGTCGATCCGGGAGAACGCGCCGCCCGCGACCGGCTGAAACGGGCAATCGAAGGAAAAATCCGGAATTACGCCGCCAAACGGGATTTCCCAGCGGAAAACGGAACCTCGCGGATTTCCCAAGATCTTCGCTACGGCCTTGTCTCGATCCGCACCGTCTATTCCGAGTGCCTGAAAGCCAAATCCACCGCAGACTCCGCGGGGAACGCAGGAATCGACGTCTTCATCAAGGAACTCGCCTGGCGGGAATTCTATTTCGCGATCCTCCACCATTTCCCGAACGTCCTCGACGAGGAATTCAACCCCGACTGGCGCGGCCTGCCGTGGGACGAACCGGGCGAGCGCTTCGAAGCCTGGAAACAGGGAAAAACGGGATTTCCCATCGTCGATGCCGGGATGCGCGAGCTCAAGGCCACCGGATTCATGCACAACCGCGTCCGCATGATCACCGCGATGTTCCTCACCAAGGACCTCCACATCGACTGGAAGCTGGGCGAATCGTGGTTCATGCAAAATCTCGTGGATGGGGAAATCGCCTCGAACAACGGCGGTTGGCAATGGTCGGCCGGTACCGGGGCCGATGCCGCACCCTATTTCCGGATCCAGAACCCATGGTCACAAACCGCCCGTTACGACCCTGATGGTACTTATATTAGGAAATGGATCCCTGAACTTGCGAAAATCCACCCCTCGCGCCTACTCGAACCACCGCAAGACGGACAACCTCTCGCACCGGATTATCCCCTGCCCTGCGTCGATCACAAAACCGAGCGCGAACGCACCCTCTCGATTTTCAAAAATCACCGCGCCCAGCAGCGCTGAGTCAGTTTGCCGACTGCTTCATCAGGCGCGCCGCGATTTCCTTCAAATCCTCGACCGGAATCGCGAAACTCTCCGCACGGTTTGCCCGTGCGATGTTCATGCCGATGCAACGTCCTTCAAGATCCAGCAATGGCCCGCCCTGCACGGTCCTGCTGCCCAGGATGTCGTGCTGCATCACCCGCGGAAACCCACTGCGCCGCGGTGAATAATCTCCACTCATCTGGTCGTTCCGGCTGACCTGTTCGGCATACATTTCCCCCCGCACCGATAGCCGGACATCGACGGTCTTTTCCTCTTTCTCGCGCCGGAATGTGAGTTTCACCACCGTTCCCGCCTTTTTATCCTTCAGCACTTTTGCAATATCCTCAATCTTCGAGACCTTCGTGCCATTGATCGACAGGACCACGTCGCCCTTCTGAAGCCCGGCTTCCTTGGCACCGCTCTTTTCATTCACTTCCGCCACTTCGAGGGCCTTCGACTTCGAGTTCAAAATCACGCCCAGCGCCGCACCGCCCGCCGCCGGAATCTCCCGGATCTTCGCGCTGACAATCCCGGCCAAAAGACGCCTCGTCGTGCGGGTCGTCGCGCCGTTGGCCACGACCCACGATCCTTGGGCGATCTCACTTGTCGGCGCGAAATCAACCGGCACGAGACCGCTGGCCTCGATTTTCAAGAGCGCCACATCCCACGTCGGGTCGATCATGACGATCTTCACCTCGCGATAGTTCGTCTGGTCCACCGTCACCCCCAGCGCCTTCACCTCCAACACCTCGCTCGCCTTGGTGAGAATGTGACCTTCCGGTGAAATCACGACACCGCAGGCGGCTTCCTTGCGGCCATCGAGAATGACCGCGCTAGATGTCTGGAGCACCTTGCGTTGTGGTTCGAACGCAGCAACCACTTCGGTTCCCGTCGTCCGGTAGGCGGACTCGAGGCTCTGCTGTGCCTGTACCGGAAGCAACAGCGCGGCGGAAGTGATTGATAGAATCCAGTTAGCGTTCACCGAGTTCGATGGTGTGTGTTTTGTGTTCTCCCCTTCGTTCGGTATCCAACGTCAGCTCGTCTCCGGCCGACATTTCCTTCAGAAGTTCCTGCATCTGCTCGCGGGTTTTCAGATCCGTTCCGTTCATCTTCAATAGAATGTCGCCATCCTTGATCCCAGCCTCTTCCGCCGGGCTCTTGCTGCCGACTTTCGTCACGCGCAATCCGCCTTCCGGCCGCGCTTCCGTGGCCAGCCCGAGAAATCCGTTCCCCTTTTCCGGCAGTTGGGCGAACGGCCCTTCGCCGATGAATTCGGACCTCAGCATCGCATCCCAGTTCTCCATGTAAACGGTCATCGGCACGTGCATATTCACTTGGAGCTGCTGGCCGACCCGCGAGTGGATGCCGATCATTTTTCCAGTTAGATCAAACAACGGACCACCCGAATCCCCGCCGATCAGCATGCAGTCGGATTGGAAAGTCGAGTCCGCAATCCTCACCAGCCGCCCTAACCGAACCACCGATCCCCTCTCCTTGTCGAAGCCGCCGGAATGGCCCAAGGAAAAAACCCAGTCTCCCAGACGGGTCGTCGAAGCCTTGTCGATGTCCACAAACGGATAGGTTCCCTTCTCGGTGATCTGCAACATCGCCGCATCACTGTCTGCGACCAGTCCGAGGGTCACCGCCTTCAGCCGCGTGCCGTCCTCCAGGACCACGGTCACCTTTTTCTTCACGCCGGTCGCCACGTGCGCGGCCGTTAGAACAAGGCCGTCGGGAGAAACGATCACGCCGCTGCCCGAGCCGTCCTTGATCTCGATGCACACCGTCGCCGCCCGCGCCTTCGGCAGCGCCTTTTCCAATGCCGTCTGGATCACCTCCAGATCCTTGCGGCTTTCCGGAGCCTTCAGATCATTCACATACAAACGCCCGTCGTCCGCGAAGGCGCACCACGGCAGCAATGCGAGGACGGATAAAATCGATGGAAACTTCATCACCTTGGTTTAGCGCTAAGCTACCGGCATCCTGTCTCCCCGGCAACTCATGCCTTCGGCCACTTTCGAAAAAGCGCGATCCATTCCCGCTCTTCCCGCCCCACATAGGAGGAGTAAGGTACCCAGCCATCGATTCGCTGCAACCATGGGGAGAAACAGGCGTCGATTTCCCCGATTGTGGCCCCGAATGGCGGTCCAGCTTCCTCCTCCCCCGGATCGTAGGGATTCAGGAAAAACACCCCTGCCAGCAAACCACCGTCAGTCAAACAACCGGCGGCGGCTTCCGCATAGCGGGCTCGCTCGCCCGGGTCGATCGCGCAAAAACACGTGTGCTCCCAGATTGCCGAGAATCTCCGTCCGGCCCGCCAATCACGATCAAAGAAATTTCCAAGCTCGTAGGTTTCCGTTCCGGACAGCGGAAATTCCCGCGCCTTCTCCACTGCGAAAGGTGACAGATCTACGCCCACCACTGGAATCCCCAATACTCCCAACGCCCGCACGTCGTGCCCGAAGCCGCAACCCGGCACCAAAATCGGCCCTTCGCCCCAGGCAGCGGGTTCCAATTCGCCGAGCAACTCCGTCAAAGGCGGCGCGGCCAAACCTTTTTCCCATGGCGTGTCTCCCGCCTGATAACGACTTTCCCAATCCGTCATGCGGCAAGGTGGTTCAACTTTGAACACCGCGCAAGTCATCCGAAGTCACTTCCTGAATCGCTCCGGGACGAAACTGAGATCGGTGGCTTCGGCGACGGCCAGCGAGATCTGATCGTGGATCACGCCGAGTGGCACCGGCGGCTGATAATCCCGGAGGGCGGCGGCGAGGGCGGCGTTCGCATCCGCCGCTCCGGTTTTCAGGGCGCGATAGAGTTTCACCGACAGCGCTTCCGCAGCCCCGGGTGTTAGAAGATCGGGGATCGAGGCGCGGAAGGATTCCGGCAGCGTTGCTTCAAGTGCGACACCCCGGCGCTTCGCCAGCGCGCGGATGAGCTGATAGCCCTCCTCCGGCGTGGCGGTGGGAAACAGCGGGATTTTCACGTCCACCCGGCCGGGACGTTTCAGATCGACTTCTACCAGATCCGGGCGGCTGGTGGCCAGCACCCAGAGGATTTTCCCGCGTTTCCGGGAGTCGCTCATGCGCTCGGCCATCATGCCATAAACACGGCCGGAGACGCCGGAATCACCGGAGTCGGCATTGCGACGGCCCAGCGCCTGATCCGCTTCATCGACGAAGACGATGCAGCGGCCTAACGCATCCAACAGGCGGAAGATTTTCTCAAGATTGCTCTCGGTGCTGCCGACCCACTTGTCGCGAAAATTCTTCATTTTCACGACCGGCACTCCCGCCTCACCGGCGAGACACTCGACCATGAAGGTTTTCCCGGTGCCGACAGGACCACAGAATAGATAGCCCATCGGCAGCGCGGCGAGATCACCCGCGGTCCAGAGCGCGATGTCCTGCCGCAACCACTCCTTGATCGCGACTTGCCCATGGAGATCTTCAAGCGTGCGGTCCGGCTTGATGAATTCGATGAGTCCCTGCGCGTCCTTTTCCACCAGATCCTTTTTCAAAGACACCAGATCCTGCGGCGTGAGTTCCTTGCCGTGATGCTGACGGGTTTGCAGCAGGGTTTCGATGGAGCTCAAGGTCGCCCCCGCCAGCGCGGCGGCGGGTTGGGTGAAATCACCGGCGAAGGGTTTGAGCGGAATCGGATAGAGCGTGTTCAGATGCGCGAACGCGGGGATCAGCTCGGCCTGTTGAGGCAAAGGCACGCTGATGCAGGACGCATGGGGATTCCGCGAAACGAGCGGGTGGAGGTCGTTGAGATTCTCCGTTAGCAAGAAGGTGGTGCAATGCTGTTCCGCGATGGATGGATCCACCGCCCACTCGCGCAACTGGCTGGCGATCGCGCTGAGTTCGTAATTCGCACCACCGTTGGAGGGAGGGACGATGAGTCCGGCATTTTTCACGATCACCGCGACCCGGGTGGCCTTCTCCGGCTTCAGACGGGCCACATTCGCGCAGAACCGCAGGTAGTGCGTTAGAACAATGACCGCCTCGCGCGGAGCTTTCGGCAAGGTCGCTTCCTTTGCGGCGGGCGGCCACTCGGCGAAACGTTCGCCACCCTTCTCGACGCGGATTCCATTTCCCAAGTCATAGCTGATGACCACATCGAATTTCGCCAACAACCTCTCCCGCAGAAATCCGTCCAAGGAAATGAGCCGCGGCGCCCCTCCTGTAACGGGAAGCAACAAACAGTCGTCCACATTTCCGTGAAGGATGAACTGTCCGCTGGCTCCGGATTCGTAGAGATCGATGACTTCCCCCGCCCAAGGCGGCAAGGCGGGTGATGGTGTGGTGCTCATGGTGGAGGGTGATTGTCAGAACGAAAGGCTTTTGGATTTTTAAATCCGACGCCTTGTCACAAAGGGATTCTACGGGTGGGCAAATCGTTTCCGCAAGCGTGCCCTGCTCCGACAATCGGGGAAAACTGCTTTGTTTTGAAACAGGAACCTGCATTTTCCCCACATGTCCGATCCGGTCCACGACCTTTACCAGTCCCTCGTCTATCCGGCGATGAGTCATCCATCGACCGACCCGGCGGTCACGGCGGTTGCGGCGAAACTCGCGGGATTGGACATCACGACTCCCTCGCGCGCCCGGGTTTTGGAAATCGGATGCGCATCGGGTCACAATCTCCTGCCTCTCGCGGCACGGTGGCCGGACAGCCGTTTCACCGGGATCGATTTTTCAAAAGCGGCCATCGAGGAAGCGCGCGAGACCTCGCGCCTAGCGGGATTGAAAAACATCGAATTCATCGAGACCGATCTGCGGACATTCAATCCCGAAATTGGAACGAGCTACGACTTCATCATCGCCCATGGGGTCTATTCGTGGGTGCCGGATGATGTTCGGCAGGCGCTGTTGGATTTCTGCAAGGCCAGACTCTCCGAAACCGGGGTGGCAGTGATCAGCTACAACACCCTCCCCGGTTTGTCGCTACAGCACACGCTCGTCGAACTAACAAGACAACTGTCCCGAAGACACGAAAGCGGATTTACCGGGCAAGAACCTGATGAGATTTTCGGAATTCTTGCCATGGCGGCGGGCAATCATACTCCTTACGCTAGGCACCTGACCCATGTGTTGCACGACCTGTTCGGCAAGGGCGGCGACGCATTGGCCTTTGATGATTTCGGCCCGATCAATGAGCCATGCACTTTTCTTGATTTCATCGATTATACCAGCCGTTCCGGATTACGCTACCTCGGCGAATCCCAACTTGCGGAAGATTGTCCCGGCTCCCTGGCTCCCGAAGCGTTGGAAATTCTCAAGCCCCTGGCCAACGACCGCTACGCGCTCCAGCAGACGATCGATGTGCTGACGAACCGCACGTTCCGCAGTTCCCTTTTGTGCCGAGAGGATGCACCGGTCCATAACCGGATCAACCCGGCGACCGTACTCAATTTCGCGGTCCTCTGTCCGCACACCTTCGAACGCACCGCGGGAGGTGTGCGACTGGTCAGCCGCGCTGGCGGGGAGTTGACCCGATTCGATCAGCCGCTTACGATGGCTTTTTTCTCCGCTCTATCAGAATTTAAGCCGGAGACGGTTCCATTTCATGAAATCATCGTCCACATGGCCGAATTCCTGGATAAACCGTTCGATGTCACTCGCGACCTGCCATCCCTCGCACATCTGGTAATGAGTTCCGCCAGACAAGGCCTCATCTCACTGCGATATGAGCCGGTCCGGTTTGATAGAAAGCCACCTGCATTTCCGGATCTGGGACCGCTGCGTTTGTTAGCAGCTCGCAAGGGCCAGCCGATTGTCGATCCATACCACAAGCCCTGCCTCCTCGATGATGAGCGGAAGCAACAGATCGCGGTTGCCATGGACGGCACACGCCTGGCGGACGATTTGGCGACTCTGGCAAAATCGATCGCACCGGATTTCGATTTCCAAGCCTGGCTCCGCCATCTTGCCCAACGCGGGATGTTTGTTTCTTGAACAGCTTTATTCCGGAGTCATCTCTTTCTTCACTTCCGTGGCCACAGGGGTCGGAGCTCCGGGGACGGCCATGCCAAGCTCTGCAGCGAGATCGGCGAGGGCGATGTCCTCGAGGGCTTCGCGCTCTGCTGCTTTTTCCTGAAAACGAGTGGTGTCGATGCTGTCACGGGCGACGCGGGCGCGGCCGGCGGCCTTGGTGTTCTCCTCCTCCACCATCTGATGGAGTCGATCAAGCGTGTCGCCGGAGCCGCCGATGGTGGTGAGCATGCCGCTGGCCATTTCGTTCATCTCGGCGAGGGCTTTGTTCATCTTCATGCTGTCGAGGTCCTTGCGGAGGGACTCGATCTTGGAACGGGCGGTCTTGATGGCGGTGTCGCGGGACATCACGAGTTCCTTGTAGGTTTTCTCCGCGTCGCCGAGTTGCGAACGATTGTCGGCGAGGTCCTTGCGGATGCGCTGGAGTTCGAGGGCGATCTCACCCGCCAGGCGCTGGTTGCCGGCGCGGAGGTTGGCGGCGGCCTTGGCCTTGAGGTCCTGTTCCTCGGCTTCCTGGCGTTTCACCTGAGAGATGAGTTTCTCACAGAGTCCGGCGTGGGCGGAAAGTCCCTGGTTGAACTGCGCGATCTGCTTGCGGAGGTTTTCCTTTTCCAGTTCAAGCAGGGCTTCGGGGTTGCGCTTTTCGAGACCCGAAACGAAGAGGCCGAGGAAACCCCGGAAGATGTTGGAAAGTCGGCGGAACATGGCGTGGTTTTCGTTTGTTTGTTAGGTATGATCACTGCGGGATGGCGGTCCGGCCCGAGCTTCCTGATAGAAGGGGCGGTGCCGGTTCGTCATCGTAAATCTGTGAGAAGGACGCTTCGGAAAAGAGCTTCTCGGAAGACTGGAGGGATTGGGAAATGGTGTCGATCTGGACGCTGAGGCCGGCGGAGTCGCTCATCGTCATGCCGACCTCGCAGAGATGGGTGATCTGCTGTTCGGTTTTTTCGATCTCGGCGGTGACGAGTTCGAGGCCTTCGGTGGCTTTGCTGTGATTTTCCAGACGCTCGCGGATGGTGACCACGCGGTCACGGATGGAGGTCGTCAGGCGGCTTTCGGGCATTCCCGAGGATTGGTCGCGGGCCTGGTTGGACGCGAGCTGGGCTTCGGCGGACTTGAGTTCGGTTTCGATTTGTTCGCGGCGGGTGGCACCGAGGAAGCGTTCGAGGCCGGACCGCTGGTGGAGCAGTTTTAGATAGAGCCAGAGCATCCGGTCGAGCGATTCGCCGCGGAAGTCCTCGACGCCGGTGGACCCATCCTTCGCATTCATGCTGCGGCGAAGGTTGAGGAGGTCCATGCAACGGCTGCGCAACGTCTCGAAGCGCTGGACATCGACCGGGCTGAGGAAGGCCATCAACTGAGCGAACCGTTGGGTGGCATTGCCCGGCAACGGTGGAGGGACCATGCTCTTGCCCTTGAGCACATTCTGAAAACGCGGGTTCAGGCCGAGAAATCCGAGATAGCCGAGTTCGGCGGCGGCGAGAAACGGCAACCACACGAGAGCACCTCCACTCAGGACGGCGGCGGTGACACCGGCCCCCAAGCCCAGCAAGTGCCAGTGCCAGGTGAATGCCCGCTTTAGCCCGGTGCCGAGCGTTTCGGATGATTCCGATCCCTTGTTCACGATGAATGGTTATGTTTTTCCGACTCCAGTTTGTCGAGCAGCGACCGCACGTGGCGGACCGATTCGAGGAATGCGGGTTCCATCTGCATTTCGCGTGCCGGACGATCCGGCGGCGCGACGGCGAACTGGTGGGCGATGGTTCCCGGCGAGGGAGTGAAAATAAATACCCGATCGCCGAGATAGACCGCTTCCGGAATATCGTGGGTGATGAAAAACACGGTGGCTTCCAACTCCCGCCAAAGCGAGACGAGCAAATCCTGCATCCGCTGGCGGGTGGTCGGGTCAAGTGCCCCGAACGGCTCGTCCATCAGGATGATGCGCGGATGCATGATCAGGGTGCGGGCGATGGCGACCCGCTGGTTCATGCCGCCACTGAGCTGGTGTGGATATTTATTTCCGTCCTTCTTCGGATCGAGGCCGACCTTGGCAATCCATTCGCGGGCCTGCTCGCGGCGTTCCTTTAGCGGGACTTGCCGGCATTCGAGACCGAAGGCGACGTTGTCGAGCACGGTGCGGTGGGGGAAATTCGCGTAGTCTTGGAAAACGAAGCCGCGATCCGGGCCAGGTTCCGTCACCGGTTCACCATGCACCAGCACCGATCCGGTGGTCGCCGGAAACTGCGGAGCCAGCCCGGCGATGAGGCGCAGCACCGTGCTTTTTCCACAACCGCTCGGCCCGAGCACGCCGATGAACTCGCCGATTTTTGGAATGTCCTGCACAGAGAAGGTGACGTCCTTGATCGCGGTAAACGCGCGTGGCGTTCCGACGTCGAAGATCTTGGAGACGTTCTGAAAATCCACCACCAACGGTGCGGCAGCGGGTGGTGCCGTCACGTCCTTCAACTCGCAGGGAGCTTCGGATGCTGTTAGTTCAATTTTCGCCATGTTTGATGTGTGGGAAAAGCTGGCGTTGCAGCAGCATGATCGAGCGGTCGATGGCCCACGCCAGCAGCGAGATGATGAAGAGGCAGAGGTAGATGTGTTCTCGCGGCCCTTGCCGCTGGCTGTTGATGATGAGTGCGCCGATGCCGGTCTTCGCGTTGATCACCTCGGCCAGCATGATGTAGCCGAACGCCAGGCCGAAGATCAGGCGCAGGCTGTTGACGATGTCCGGCAAGGCGAGAGGCAGGATGACCTTCCGCAGCACCTGATGGCCCGAGATTGGAAACCACAACGCGAAACCGCACACGAAGCCGCCGGCAAATCGAACCCATGCGTAGGACGACGCTAGCTCCTTACCCGGGCTTTTGGTCGGATCGTCGCGTAACAAATACCATCCGAACATGATCAACAAGCCGTAGCCCAATCCCGCGAATACGGCGAGTCGCGCACCCTTTTTCCGCGAGGCGCGGGCACCGAGGGTATAGGCCGTATCGATGAATCGATCGGGGACCGCGTGCACCGTGTTCACCGTGTCAAAGATCACAAAAGCAATGGTGGCCAGGAAAATGAACATCACCTTGTTGAACTCCCCTAGGCCGAACCAAACCAATGTTAACGGGATCAGCGCTGCGATGGGAATGCTGCGACCGAACAACACCAGCGGTTTGAAAAACGAGTTCACCCGCAGGTAGCTGCCCGAAATCACCCCAAGCGGAACTCCGATCAAGGCCGCCAATAGAAAGCCTCCCAACACCCGTAACAGCGAAATCAAGATACTGCGGGAGAGCTCGCGCTGCCACAGCAGCGGAAACGACTCGAAGGTCTCCTTCAGGCTCGGAAGGGTGTAGGCATCCACGATCCGCGAGTCACCTTCCCCGGTGGACAGGAACCACCAGACGAGGAGGACAAATCCGATGCAGGCCGCGCCGAAGACAAGGCCTTCGCCGTAGGTCGGCGTGTCGCGGATGGTCCAGACCCGCTTCCACCATGCTTTCAACAAGGTGGGTTTCGGGGATTTGGCCGAATCTTCCGGTTCGCTCATTTCAATGGGTTTTGATCCGCCCGGAAATTACTCGGGGCTCTCAAGCGCGATGACCTTGATCTCCACCCGGCGGTTCAGCGCGTGGTTGTTAGGATCGCCGGAGTCGTAAGGACGATCCCAACCAAGGCCGTCGGTTGAGAACTGGTTCGGATTGAACTCAGGATATTTCTTGAGCAATTCCGTCTTCACGGCAGCGGCGCGGTTACTTGAGAGTTCCTTGACCATCTGCGGGCTTACCTGATTGCGCATCGAACCATCGGTGTGTCCTTCCACGACGATATTGGCGGCACCGTATTGGGCGGCGAGTTTGCCGACTTCATCCAACACGACGTCCACGCCGGCTTCGTACGGTTTTTCGATGTCCTTGCCGTTTTCACGCACGGTGACTGTTTTCCGGAGGTCCCATGAATTTGGATAGAAATGCAGCGTCACGACTTTCGTCAGGATCTCGGTGCCCTCGGCCTTGATCGACTGGACGGTCTTGGGCGCGAAGTTGATCTGGTATTCGTTGCGGCTGGATTTGTAGGGCTCCTCGTTCTCGAGCTTTTGAAGGATCGAGAAGTCCATCACCTTGTCGAACGAGACCGGCTGGGTGATGCGGTTCATTTTCCGATAGAGAAGATAGGCGGTGTTCCAGGTCCGCTCGAAGTTCGCGGGGTTGTTCTGGTTCATGAAGAAGTCGCGGTTTTCCGCATAGTTTGTCGAGTGAGCGTCGCCGAGCATGGCCAGCGTGTCGGCTTCCGGGATGCTGTAGAGTTTCGCCATGTAACCGGCGGCTTCTTTCTTGCCCTCGTCGGTCTTCATCTTGCCCATGCCTTCGAAGATGCCGCGGACAAGGCCTTCGCAGATGTCCTTGTGGTCGCGGGCGAAGTCGCCGCGGGCGAACCAGACGTCGGCGATCAGCTTGTTAGCGGTCGCCGTGCTGACCAGCATGTGGTTGCCCTTGATTTCGCTGAGATTGTAAATATCGGGAGCCCATGAGACGCAGGCGGCGATGGTCTTGTCGCTGTTGAAAGCGGCGGCGGCCTGGAACGCATCCTCGGTGTAAACGAATTCAACCTCGGCGGGTTGCACGCCTCCGTTCACCAGGGCGTTGAGCAGGAAATATTCGGATGGCGAGTTCTGCGCGAGCACGACCTTCTTGCCCTTGAGGTCGGAAACCGTTGGCTTGTTAGGGTCGCGGGCGGCGCTGGTGCGGATGACGATGCCGTCACCGCCGTTGGAGAAGTCCACCTGTTGGAAAATGCGCGGCATGATGCGCGGGTCCTTTTTCAACTCATCCATGAACAGAGGCACCATGTCCAGCGTCGCCCAGCCGATGTGGACCTTGCCGGAGGCGTAGGCGTCGCGCATGGCGACCGGATTGTCGATCAACACCAGCTCCACCTTGAACGGCTCGCCGCCGGGAGTGGTCCAGATTTTTCCGGGATCGCCTCCGCCGTTCTGGAGGATGATCGGCGCCCAGCCGGCCCATACGTTGAGGGCGAATTTCACCGTGCGGGCATTCATCGGATCATAGCCGCTGGTCTGGGTGATGGGCGGCAGCTTCTCGCTGGGCTTGAAGACGTATTCCTTGACCGTGGTCGGCACATTCGAGTCGGCGGCCTCCACTCCCTTCACGTCCGTTAGCTCCTCTTGGGAAATCGTCACCGGCTTGCCGGATTCACTTTTCGGGAAAATCACCGAGCGGAATCCGTAAGCCACGAGGGCGACGATCACGCAGACAAGGACGACGAAAAACAACGGTTTGGGGCGGGCTTCATCACTCATGGCTCGGGAGACTGTGTTGCCGTGGCGGGGATTTCAAGTCCGCTCTTCCAAATTACAAACAAGGCGGCGATTTCCAACAATCCGCGACTTCGCCATCTATCGGGAGTGGGGAAACCGCGGTGCCTGGCTTCGCGCCGGACTCCGATTTATTGGATTGCTCCCGGTCACGCGTTGTTCAAGCATTTCCCCATGCTCAAAAAATCCACTCTGCTTCTGACCGTGGTTTCCGGACTCGTGATGTCCCTCCATGCCGCCCCCGCTCACAAGATTCTGTTTTTCACGAAATCCAGCGGCTTCGAGCATGACGTGATTTCCTGGAAAAAGGGCAAGCCAAGCCTGGCGGAAAAGGTCTTCCTTGACCTCGGCTCCAAACATTCCTGGGAGTTCGAGTTCTCCAAGGACGGGTCGAAATTCTCTCCCGAGTATCTCTCCGGATTTGATGCGGTTATTTTCTATACCACCGGCGACCTCACCTCCCCCGGCACCGATCAACAACCGCCGATGACCCCGGCGGGCAAGCAGGCGCTGTTCGATTATGTGAAAAGCGGAAAAGGTTTCATCGGCGTGCACTCGGCCAGCGACACATTCCACACCGCGAACGAGTCGAAAAAAGGTCCGGACCGCTACGTCAATCACGGCAAGGACGCGGATCCCTACGTCTGTTTCCTCGGCGGCGAATTCATCATCCACGGCGACCAACAGAAGGCCACCAACAAGGTCATCAACAAAAAATTCCCGGGATTCGCCGACGCCGGCGACAGTTTCTCATTTCATGAGGAATGGTATTCCCTCAAGGACTTCAACCCGGACATCCACGTCCTGACGGTCATCGATTCGCCCGCCATGAAGGGAACGATGTATGACCGCCCGCCCTACCCGACCACCTGGGCCCGTGCGGAAGGACAAGGCCGCATCTTCTACACTGCGATGGGCCACCGCGACGACATTTGGACTAACAAAACATTCCAGGATATCCTGATCGGCGCGATTCGCTGGACGGCCGGTGATGTGGACGCCGCCATCCCCCCGAACCTTAAGGACACCGCGCCAGGTGCGATGACGAATCCGAAATTTCCCGAGCCGGCGAAATAACCCGGCCCCGGCAACCCCCGTGATTTTTGCCGCTTTGTCGGTTGCACAGATTCTCTGGCGTGCCAGAGTCGGCCACGAAATCAATGACTACGGAAAACTTGCAAGAGCGGATCGCGGAAACGAGTGGCTGGATCCAGGCGGTAAAGGACGAGATGGGGCAAGTCCTGGTGGGGCAGGAACGGCTGGTGGATCGGTTGCTGATCGGGCTGCTCTGCAATGGCCACATCCTGCTTGAAGGGGTCCCCGGGTTGGCGAAAACGCTGGCCGTCAAGGCGCTTTCCGGCTCGCTGCATGCTTCGTTCGCACGGTTCCAGTTCACGCCCGACCTGCTGCCTGCCGACTTGGTCGGGACGATGGTTTACCACCCGCAGGAGACGAAGTTCGAACCGAAGCTCGGGCCGATTTTCAACAACTTGATCCTCGCCGACGAAATCAACCGCGCTCCGGCGAAGGTGCAGTCCGCTTTGCTCGAAGCGATGCAGGAGCGGCAGGTGACACTCGGCGATCGTTCCTATCCCCTGCCCCAGCCGTTCCTCGTGCTGGCGACGCAGAACCCGATCGACCAAGAGGGAACCTATCAACTTCCCGAAGCCCAGCTCGACCGGTTTCTCCTCAAGGTGACCGTCGGCTATCCAACGAAAGACGAAGAGCTGGAAATTCTAGATCGAATGGCCACCTCCACCCCGCCCTATCAGACAAAGACGGTGGCGACGCCCGAACAGGTCGCCGGTTCGCGCGAGTTGGTGAACCAGGTTTACATCGACCCGGCGATCCGGAAATACATCGTGCAGATCATCCACACCACGCGCTTCCCGGCGCTGGTCGATGCGCCGTTGAAAAACCTCGTCCGCTCCGGTGCCTCGCCGCGGGGCACGATCAACCTCGCACTCACCGCCCGCGCCCGGGCCTTCATGCAAGGCCGGGCGTTCGTCACGCCGCAGGACGTGAAGGACATGGCGCTCGATGTCCTCCGCCACCGGATTCTTCTAACCTATGAAGCCGAGGCCGAGGAAATGACCACCGACTCGGTGATCGAACGGATCATGAGCAAGGTCGCCGTGCCCTGAGCATTTTTAGCGATGCTGACCGACGAACAGATCGAGGAAATGATGGCGCGCGTGCGCAAGCTGGAGCTCAAGGCCCGGCGGTTGGTGCGCGAATCATTTTCCGGTGAATACCTCTCCTCGTTCCGCGGACAGGGATTGGACTTCGACGATTTCCGCGAATACCAGCACGGCGACGAGGTGCGGTTTATCGACTGGAACGTGACGGCGCGGATGAACGCCCCATTTGTTAGGAAATTCCGCGAGGAGCGCGAGTTGTCGGTGGTGATCGCCGTCGATGTTTCCGGCTCGGCGGACTACGGAAGCATTTCCCTGAGCAAGCGCGAGGTCGCGGCGGAAACGGCGGCGGTGTTGGGCTTCAGCGCGCTGCACAACGGCGACAAGGTCGGGTTGCTGATTTTCGCGCAGGAGCCGATCCTGTTCATCCCGCCGGAAAAAGGCAGCCGCCATCTGTTGCGGATGATTCGCGAGATCCTGGTGGCAAAGCCGGACAAGCCCGGCACGTCCGTCGCCGAAGCCTGCGATTTTCTCGTTAGAACCTTGCGTCGGAAATCGCTGTGCTTCCTGATTTCCGACTTTTTCTCGGACCCGTTGGAGAAGCCCCTCGGCAAGCTTTCCCGCAAGCACGAAACCATCGCGCTGCGGGTGCTGGATCCGCTCGAAGGAAAACTCCCGAAGGCGGGCAAGGTCGTGATGATCGATCCGGAAAGCGGATTCGAAACGCTGGTCAACACCAATAACCCGAACCTGCGGATGGGCTACGCGAAGCTGATGCGAAGACAACTCGAAGGCGTGGCGGCGATCTTCAAGAAACACGGAATCGACTCCGCGGACCTGAAGACCGACGGCGACACGCTGGCGGAGCTTCACCAGCTTTTGAAAAAGCGCAGCCGCAGACGCTCCGGTTAGAAACACGATGAACGGAGCACCGAGAAATTTCGAACTGCTGGAACCACCCTCGCCCGAGGCGCTGGTCCCGGACTCGCGGATGGAACCGTGGATAATCGTGGCGGCCGCCGTGCTGGTCCTCGGACTGCTGGCGATTCTGCTTTTCCGGAAGAAAAAATCGCCCGCTGCCGTGCTGACGGAAGCCCGCGAAGCCGCCCACAAGGAGGCAGTGGCGGCGCTGGACGCCATCAGTTCGACAGGAACGCGCGACGTGGCGGTGCAATGCTCATTGATCGTGCGGAAATATCTATCAGCCGCCGCTGCTGATCCTGCGCTGTTCGAGACGCATGAGGAATATATTTCGCGCCACGAGGCGCTGAAGAATTTCACCGAGGATGCACGTACGGCTGCCGGAAACGGCTTCACGCGCCTCGCCGCGTTGAAATACGCAGCGGATGTTCCCGACGTGACGGCAGACGAAGTGATCACCGAATCACGCGCGCTGTTGGAAACCCTCCACCACGGATTCCGGGCATGAGCGATTTTTTCACCCACTTCCGTTTCGCCCAGCCGGGTTGGCTTTTGTTATTGCTACCCGCGTTGCTGTTGCTCGCGCTGCGCCGGGGAAAAGGCTCGGACGCCGCCGTGATTTTCCCGAATCTATCCGTTCTTGTCAGCCTCGGCCGCCGCGTCCGGCGCGTGGCCTGGAGCTTCGGATTGCCGCTCGCGTTCCTCGCATTGATCCTCGCCATCTTCGCCATCGCGCGCCCCGTCTGGCGGAAACAACTGCAGAACCGGTCAGCCAGCGGCATCGACATCATGCTCGCTTTCGACATCTCGCTTTCGATGGATATCGATGATTTCGTCGATCAGGGAATGAGCGTGAAACGCATTGATGTGGCGAAGAGAGTGGTTGATGATTTCATCACCCGCCGGCCTGACGACCGGATCGGTTTGGTGGCATTCGCCGGCAGGCCGCGGGATGCCAGCCCGATCACGCTGGACCACCAGTGGCTGAGAAATTCACTCAACGAACTGCGCCTGAATGACGAGCGCCAGATGGGAACCATCAAGGAACAAGGCACTGCCATCGGATCCGCGCTCGCCGCCGCTTCGAGCCGCCTGGAGGACCGCAATGCCCGGAGCAAGGTCATCGTCCTCACCACCGACGGAGCCAGCAACTCGGGAAAAATCTCCCCACTTGAAGCCGCCGAGCACGCGAAGACATTGGGGATCAAGATCTACACCGTGGCCATCGGCACCACCGAAGGCCGCGTGGATCCCACCATCATGCGCTTTCCCTATCAGGAATTCGATTTGCCGACGCTGAAGAAAATCGCGGAGATGACCGGTGGCGAGCACTACTGGGCGCAGGACCTCGCCGCCCTGAAGCAGACCTTCAGCACGATCGACCGGCTGGAAAAAACAGATGCGAAAAGCCTGACCGTCGTCGACGATACCGAGTTGTTTCCTTGGTTCGTGGGAGTTACCCTGCTCACGGCATTCGCTGCCGCGGCCTATCTGGCCCTGAATCCCCCACCTTCCGCTTGAACCGATGAACTTCGCCCAATCCGGCTGGCTTGCTCTGCTGCTCCTGCTTCCCTTGCTGGCGGTGGCGGCGGTGATGACCTCACGGATGAGGCGGCGGCAATGGACCGCCTTTGTGGCGCCGCGGCTTCGCGAAGCCTTGCTGAAACGCGGGAGCGCCCTGCCCCGCTGGCTCACATTCCTCTTTCTTCTGGCCGCATGTGCCGCCCTCACCATTGCCCTCGCGCGGCCCAGGGCGGATGCCGGGACCAAGCTCGAAAAAACCGTGGGGCGCAACGTCATGATCGCCCTCGACATTTCAAGGAGCATGCGCGTCGCCGACGTGAAACCCGATCGGCTCACCCAGGCGAAAATCATCATTTACGAACTCCTCGAAGCAATGCCGAACGAGCGCATCGGCATGATCGGCTTCGCGGGAACCCCTTACGTTTACGCGCCTCTCACCATCGACCACGGCGCGGTCCGCGAGATCGTCGAACAGATCGATGAAAAGTGGGCGCCGCTCGGTGGATCCGATCTTGCTTCCGCCGTTCACCTCGCGACCGAGACGCTGAAAAAGACCGGCCAGAAGAACAACGCACTCGTCATCCTCAGCGACGGGGAAAAGCACGAAGGCGACCTGAACGCCATGATCAGCGAAGCCGAGAAATCCGGCGTTTATATCGTCGCCATCGGAGTCGGCACCGAAGACGGCGGCTTTGTTCCGAATCCGGATTCCCCTAACGGACAGATGGTGGATCGCTCGGGACGCGCCGTCATCAGCCGTCTGCAACCCGCCGTGATGCGCAAGCTCGCCGAGGACACCAAGGGGCGTTTCACCATCGCCGGCTCCGGGATCGATATTCCCGCAATGGCGAATTCTGTGGTGAAGGATCTGGATGCGTTTGAAATGGATGGCCGCGAACGCCGCGTCTCCATCGAGTTCTATCAGTGGTTGATGTTGCCGGCCATTCTGTTCCTCGTCGTTTCCATCGTCGCGGGAACCCGTTGGAAGGGCATCCGGACCGCGGCAACGGCCGCCGCCGCGCTGGCGCTCTGCCCGCCGTCCGCGAACGCCAGCGAAGCCTCCAACGCCAAAGAAGCCTTGAGGGGGAAAAACTATCAAGCCGCCCGCGATGCCTATCACAAGCTCGCCGAGTCCACGAAGTCCAAGGAAACCAAGGCCCGTTACCGGTTGGGCGAGGCCACCGCGGCCTATCAGGCGAAAGAGTTCCGCGAAGCCCGCACCGCCTTCAGCGGGGCCTTGTTGTCGCTGGACCCCAAGGTGAAGGCCAGCAGCCATCTCGGCATGGGAAATTCCCTTTTCCAACTCGGCTGGACCGGACTGTCCGGCGAATCCTATCCGCAGGATCCGGCATCCGTGCCCGACCTCGACGCCTTCGATGAAATCGTCAAAAAAGCCCTCGCGAAGTTGCGGGAGTCCGAAGAACCGGAAGAAGGCGACACGCCGGGATTCGGCCCGATCGAGTCGCTCATCACGAACTGGGCGGATGCCGTTAGACATTATCATTCGGCGCTTGCCCTGAATCCGCCGGACCAAGTGGGCCGCAGGAACCGCGATCTGACGATGATCTATCTGGAGCGCCTCAGGGAGCTGCTCAAGGAAGAGGAACAGCAAGCCCAGCAGTCCATGCCCCAAGGCCAACCCGGCGACGGCCCGCCTCAGGAAGGCGAGGGCGATGGCGAACCCAAGGACGGCGAGGGAGGCGAAGAAGGCCCTGAAGGCAAGGGCGGAGCAGGTGACGAGAAAGATAAAGAAGGAAAAGGCAAAGACGGCGACAAGGACAAGGACGGGAAAAAAGATAAGGGCGACGAAGGCGACAACGGGGACAATCCCAACGAGTCTCCCGAGGAACGGGCACGGCGCATCCTCAAGGAAAACGCGGACCTCGAAAAAGGCCCCCTCACCCGCGGGCGGCGTGAATTCCAGAACCCGGAGAAAGATTGGTAACTACATGAAGACCTGGAAGCATTTCATCCTCACATTCCAAGCCTTGGCGGTTTGGATCACGTTCTGCGCCTACAGCCACGGGCAGGCAATGAGCCGTCTCTCCTCCTCGTTCATCGCGCGCGGCGAGCAGGCGATGTTGGAAGTGGCCGTCACCGGCGGAGTTCCCATCGGTTTCCCCCAGGTCACCCCACCGCAGAATGTCACGATCCAGGAAACCGACATCGGCCCGGCCACCCAACTGAATCCCGGCAGAAAACTGGAATATGTTTTTCAATACAAGGTGTTCAGTTACGAGACCGGCAAATACAAGATTCCGCCGATCACGGTGAACGTCAATGGAGCGACTCCCCAATCAGAACCGCTGGAGTTTGTGACGGAACCGCTGGAGTTCGTCATTTTTGATCCTGACGAACTCGAATGGTCGGAGCTCGCGGTGGAAGGGCGGAAAATCCGTTATGCCAGCTTCTTCCGGTCGCTCAACGACAGGCCATACGAGAACGAAACCACCCCCACGGAAATCAAGATCTTCGTTCCCCGCGAAATGGTGGTCGTGGACTGGGGCATTCCCGACTTCGAGCGCGACGGCCTGGCCGCCTGGCGCTTCCAGCCCTCGCCTATGCGCAGCACGATCAATTTGTTAGGAACCCCCTATTTCTCGGTGGCCTATCCGAGCACGATCACCCCGACCCGCACCGGAAAAATTTCCATCGGCCCGGCGAAGATCCGCCTGATCACCCAGGAAAACGTCATGGATCCTTTTCCCCGCTGGGTGAACAAGGAGATCTACGTGCAGGCGCCCAAGTTGGAAATGGAGGCGTTGCCACTGCCAGCGGGTGCACCGAAGGGATTTGAGAACGCGGTCGGCAGTTTCCGGCTCAGCGCCAGTTCGGAGGTCTCCGAAATCCAGGAAGGCGACCCGGTCACGGTTGATCTCGTCGTCACCGGCAGCGGAAATCTCGACACCCTGCAGCCGCCGACACTCGCGGATTCCGACGGTTGGAAAGTTTACAGCACTACCAACGACCAACGCGGCGATGAACGGCGCGACCTATCAGGCAGTGTTGTTTTCCACCAATCGATCCGGCCGTTGGAAATGAAGAAGGAGATCCCGCCATTCCGCCTCGTCTATTTCGATCCCGGCGACAAAACCTACAAGACGGTGACGACCGAACCGATCGCCCTGCGGATGATCCCCGGCCCGGCCAAGGCGGCGGAGGCCATCGCCCAATCCCTGCCCGTCCCATTCGAGCGGATGACCGATATTCTGGCGCTGCTTCGTCCCGCCCAGCTCACCGTGCCGGCCATCCCGGCATTTCCCACCTGGTTGGGCCATGCGGTCGGTGCCTTGCTCGCGCTGCTTCTCATCGTCAAAGCCGTGTGGATGCGCCTGGCCGTGCGGTTGAGTAAAAATCCCGAGTCCCATGTCCGTGCCCGCGAACTTCAGGAAATCAGCAGCGCGAAATCCGCGGATGACACCGATTTCCTGAGAGCCACAGGCAGCTTCATCGAGCGCCATCTCGGCAGCCATCCAAGTCCGGAAATCCGGGCCGTGCTTGCCGAGCGGGATGCCGTTTGCTTCCGTGCCGAGAAACCGAAGTCCGTGCTCGACCGCAAACGCCGCGACGAAATCATCAGGCTGCTCCGCAACGCGGCGATGATGCTGTTAGTCGTTTTCACCCTCAATGCCGGCGGCACCGCCCGTGCCGATGACATTTCCAAACAGGCGATCGAGGCCTTCGATTCCGCGAAATACGAGGACGCCATCAAACTCTGGCTCAGCGCCGGCAACTACGACGATCTATCCGCCGATACGCTCTATAACATCGGCAACGCCTGCTACCGCTCCGGCTCGCCCGGCCATGCGGCGCTCTACTACCGGCGCGCCCTCGTCAAGAATTCCGGACATCAGGAAGCGCGGCAGAATCTCCGTTTCATCGAGCGCAAATATGGCTCCATCACCGTCCAGCGCCCGGACTATCAGTATGCGCTCGCCCGGCTTCCCTTGGTCTCCTGGAAGAACACCCTGTGGGGCGGGCTGTGGATTTGCGGGCTCGCATTGCTGGTCTTCCCAGCCACCCTTCCGGGTGCCCGGGTGCGATGGGTTGCCGTCGGCGCGCTGGTGATCGGGCCTCTGTTGGTTTCCGCGGGCCTTCTCGGTTGGCGCTATTTCCCCAATGACGCCGAGTTCGCGCCGGTTTCCAAACAGGCGGTGATTATCGCGGAACAAGTCGCACTGCATACCGATGCCGCGCGCACTTCGCCCGAGGTGATCGACGCGCCGCCCGGTTCGTTGTGCGAAGTCATCCGCGAATCCGGACGTTGGACTTACGTTGCCTTCGCGTCGAAAACCCGCGGCTGGATTCCCAAGGAAGCCATCGAGAAAGTCCAGCCGGTCAAGGCCCCCGCACCGCCGAAATTCCGCAAGCCCAAGGCCGACGGAAAATCCGCGTGACCGTTTTCCGGTTCTGAACCCGCCCGAGTTGCGTGGATTTGCAATGATTCCCAGCCGCCCTTGGCGCGATGCTTGCTTATTTCGCAGCGACCCATTTAAACCTTCCGCAGTTCCTCATGCCCAATCTCAAAGACAAAATCGGCTTCACCGCAAATGGCCCCGCCATCGCATCTCCTGCTGAAGAAAACCGCCTTAGGGAGTTCGTCAACCTGAAGCTCGCCGCGAGGGGTTACCCGATCGTCGGCAATGAGGAGGACTATCCGTTTCTCGATCTCGGGCGCTCGCTCATCGCCAACATCCAGGAGAAAAACCGGCTGCTCGCCGACTATCTTTGCCCGGCGGATGCTTCCATCGATGCCTTCCTGCGCGACTATCTCGGAGATGAAATTGTTTCCGACGTTTTTCACGACAGGGTCCACCTGTTACCGTCGAGTCCGTTGATGATGGAGCGCCACGGCATCGCGCGGATGCTGTCGATTCCTCCGGATCAGGATGAGTTCAAATCGTCGATCCTGAGTTCCTATCGGGTCTATCAGGGTGTCTGTCACAATCCGGCGAGCGACCGCCGGACGACCGAAGGCGTCTTCCACGTCGCCGAAGGCGGACTGCCGGTTCCCGCCGACAAGAAAGGTGTGCCGAAGGCCGTGTTCGCCCGTTTGCTCAGGAGCGCCCTAACTCCTCCCGAGGAAATCATGACGCTGCCGTTCACCGGCACCAGCAAGATTCCGGCGAAGGTGTTTGTCTCCCTGCTGCTGCGCCCGGTGCTGACTCCGGAAGTTCCCGGCGTGTCTCCGGAGAAGTCGATGGAGACCCGCTTCTTCGCTCCCGGAAACCTCGTGAGCAACCTCGACTTCGTCGAAAGCATTTTCGGCAACGCCGGCGATCCTTTCCTGCCGGAAAACGACGCCCGCCTCGATGCGGAGCATTGGTCCGGCCACACCGGTTGCGTCATCCTCGCGCCGCATCTCGTCACTCTCAGGAAGAAGGACCTCGGCCTTCCTAACATCGCCGACGCGACCGACCTCCAGAAGCGCGATAGTATGTGCTGGACGGATCCTAACGAACTCTACAACGACGGCGGCGCGTTCAAGATCACCTGCCGTGACAAGCGGGGCATCGTCGTCACCATCATCGCGGACAACTATTACGGCTACTGCAAGAAGGAGGTGAAAACCCAGCTCAGCTACGCGGCGAACCTGTTTGGAAATGCCGAGGAAGAGCATGCCGGTGGAGCCATCGCGTTCCCAAGCTTCGACCTTGGAGAGGATTTTTCCCTCAGCGACTACTCGCGTCCCGTCGATCACAAGTTCTCGGGCATCGTGAAGCGTTACAGCGAAATCTTCGACCTCCAGCCCGAAGGCTACGGTATCGATAAGAAATTCCCCGACATCTACTACGTGCCGGAAGACGTCCACATCGACCTCCACAGCCAGTCCGTTAGCTGGGAAAATGAAAGCGGCAAGCAATCCATTTCCCTCCAGCCCGGCATCACCTACGTCCTGCCATCCGGCTACAAGGTCGAGATGGTGAAGCCAACCGCCGGCCAGCGCTGGCGGCTCATCGGTACCACGGCGGAAGGCACTTTCTGCCACAAGCCGTGTACCGTCTCCGGCGGCGGAAAATCGGAGATTTCGAAATCTCTATCAGACGCGATGATCACCGCCTCCGTGCTGGTGAACAACTTGAAAAAGGATCTCGAAGCCGCGACCCTGATCATTAATCACGACTTCTCGCACCGCTACATTTCGCGGACCGATCCCAGCAAGCCCGGCCGTCCGCTGCTCAGTCCCGAACGCTCGCTCGGCTCCGTCATCCGGCTCCTCACACACAATCCGGCCTACACCAACGAATACAACGCCTGGCTCTCCACCATCGGCACCTCCGTCCGCGATCTCGTTTTCATCATCAAGCGATTCTACAAGCCGAGCTGGGAAAAGGACGACTGGCGCAAGCGCTTCAGCGTCGATCTCATCAACGGCCAGCCCGGCCGCCAGCTCATCTATCGGCGCGACCGGCTCGTCACCCAATACCTCCGCGTCGGCTTCAGCGAGGACGGTACGTGGCGGACGTTCAGCATCCGGAAAGACTTCGCTCCCGCGAAAAAAATCCAGACTGAGGATGACATCAGCGCCTCCATGGTCGTCCCGCACGACTCGGTGGCCGGACTCCATCCCGATGTGAAGAACCCATCGCTCAAGTTCATCAAGAACTGCGAATACCGTCTCTTCCAGCGGCCCGACGACGCGATCCACCGCGGCTATGACAAGAAGACCGAGAGCGACTTCAGCCACGGCGGCTCGTTCTTCTCGAACTACGAACCCATCACCCGCTCCACGGCCAAGGGCATGGTCAAGGACTCCATCCGCTTCGAGCAGTTCACCTCGCCGTTGCGCAAGCTGATCACCGCATTCGTCGAGGAGGAGAAACCGGAATACGTCCTCAGCTCGCACCAGCCGCGCATCGTCGATGGCAAGCCGACGAAAAATCCGCGCTACCTCCAGAACCGCCCGGATCTTGAAGACCCGCGCTCCGTCTATCTGGCGAGCCTCGGTGCCCGTTTCATCCGCCGCCTGCCGCTCGATGCCGCCGTGCCGATGCCGGTAAACTCCGTTCTAGCAGGCCGCCGCAACAACCCGCCGGACGAGGCTGCCGGCATCCGCGCCCTCGCCGTTTACAACCCGATTCACTATCAGGAACTACCGGAGTTGTTCATGGACTTCATTTCCTCGCTCACCGGCAAAAGCCCGTCCACCACCGGCGCGGGCAGCGAGGGAGCGCTGACGAAGGGCCCGTTCAATGCGATCCTGCCGATCCACGACGTCAACGCGGCGCTCGTTTCCTTCCTTCTCACCAACTACCACGGCTTCACCAGCGCCGCCGGCCACATCGGACGGAAATACCGTGTCGATCACGACATCAGCCTGCTCGTTCCCGAAGTCTGGTCGCGCATGTTCATCCCGGAGCGCGAGCCGCAATATCTGATTGAAAATGCTTACCTCGAAAAAATCGAGGACTTCGAACACAAGGGACAAACCATCGAGGCCAGCCGCCTCGGCTACCGCATTACCGCCAAGTTCGTCTCCACCTTCTTCGGCCGGATGTTCTCCGCGGCGGACACCGTCTTCAGCGAGGACATGCTGCGCCCCGAACTCCAGTCGATGGATGACTTCATCGACGGACTCGACAACATCATCAGCACCCAGCGCAGCGTCGCCCTCAACTACTTTGCGGACAGCAGCATCGATGCCGCCTGCCCGCCGCTCAAGGCCCTGCTCAACATCATGGCCTACGGCGAGTTCGAAGGAAAAACCATCCACGACCCCGCCATCCGCGCGCTCTTCACCCGCGAGTCGCTGATCGCGTCCGACTGGTATCAAGCCCGTCTCGATGCCAAGGCGAAGGTCGATCAAGCGCTCTGGAAACGCCACCTCGCCTATTTGGAAACCTTCCTCAGCAAGCCGAACTATCAGAGCGAACTCGAGCGCCTGCGCATCCACGACCGCATCGCCACCGCCAAGGTGACCTTGGCGAAGGTCATGTCGCCGGAATACAGGTCCAGCCTCGTCGGCATGATCGGCGCGGATCCGGAGTTAGTCTGATAGACGTTCATGAACCGGGCTCCTGCGACGCCATCGCAGATTCATTGTTCGAAGGTCCATCATCGCTTGTCCAAATTCCCCGGAGCCCTCCCGGGAAAGTCCGCTACGCTCATTTCCTGATGGCTGAGCACGAATCTCGAATGAGCTCAAGCTGCGGAACCCTGATGGAAGTGTTCATGCAGCTATCCGTGGATCTGTAATTTCTCTCCGTTCGGAGGGGTAGCAGGCCTGGCAATTCGGCATAGCCTTCTTAGAGGAAGTCTCTCTTTTCCTATTTTCCTAATAACCCTCCGCCCGAACCGCTGCTTCAGAAGTTCCCGGCCAAAAGCAAATTCCCGACACCCCCCTGGCATTCTCCCGACAAATTCCTGGCTTTCAAATGGCAAGACAGCGGCGATTCTGGAATCAACCGTTCATGAGAGGCGTTTGGATACTCCCCGTCTTTGCCCTGATTGCCACCGCCCATGAGGAACCGCTTCCACTGCGGGCGCTGTGGGAACGCTCGTTGGTCGAAGCTGCCGCCCATGAGTCGGCTCTCGTCTCCGGAGAGGTTCTGGCGGCCGATCCCTCCGGTAGCCGCCTGGCCCTGGCCGATGACACCGGTGCAGCCATCCTCAAGCTGCAACTTCCGCCGGATGCTTGGGAACGGATCGTGCCTGGCCGGCGGATCGAACTCGACTTTCCACCAAGCCGCTTCGTCCGCCGTGGGCTTGAAATCGACTGTGGCAGCGGCCCTCTGATCGATATCGACGGTCGGCACCCGCCGCTCGAACGCCGCGGCTCCCTGTTCCTGCGGAAAGGGAAGCATCCGTTCCAAGTCGAATGGTTCAATGGCAGGGCGACCTCCTTGCTCCAGCTCGGTCTTGATGGCCCCGGGTTCAGCCATGACTCCATCCCCGGAGCCTGGCTGTTCCAACCCGAGGGGAATGCGCCGGGATTGCGCTACGAGCGTTTCCGCGTGAGCGAGATTGGTTTACTCGACGAAATCCCAGAGGGCGGATCCGGTGATGAGACGGGGATTGTTTCCAAAATCGATGCCATACCGGCGGGAAACCGGGAGGACGTGGCATTGCGGTTTTCAGGGGCGCTGGCAGTCTTGGAGGATGGCAACTACACCTTTCGTCTCAAATGCGATGACGGTGCCCGGCTGAAAATCGGCAACACCAGGCCTGTCTGGAAACTCCTTCCGGAAAGGCAACCCGTTCCCAAATCCTCATGGCACGAGGTCACCGGCGTCATCACCTACGCGGCGATGGAGGGACGTCATCTTCGTCTGGAGGTCGCTACTGACCAGAAACGCTCTGAAGTCACGGTGCTGAATCCCGCCGGTGTCGAGGCATCGAAGCTGTTTGGCCGCCGCATCAAAGCATCCGGCGTTGCCTATGAGGGCGGTATCTGTGTGCTCGCCGCAGGACAACTGGACTTCGAGTTTCCCGGTGCCGCTCCCGCCAGCCAGCTCACGCTCGCCGCGCAAATCCGGGAGTTAAATCCGCAGGACGCGGCGAAGTTGCAGCCGGTGGTCATCCAAGGCGTAATCACCATGTCGAACCACCGCTCGCTGGTCCTCCAGGACGAAAGCGGCGGGATCTTCGTGCTCGCGGAAAACCCGGCTCCGGTGCCACTGCCCGAGCCCGGCGAGCGGTGGATCGTGGAAGGTCACGCCACGCCCGGTGATTTCTCCCCCATGATCGTGGCGGAGCGCTGTCGCTTTCAAGGAACAGGCGCCCAGCCCCCGCCGCGCCGGCCGAATCGCGAGGAAATCCTCAACGGCAGTCTGGATGCCGAGCTGGTAGAGATCGAGGGAGTGGTGATTTCCCAAGGTAGCGACCGCATCGAACTGCTCACCCGCGACGGCACCGTGGTGATCCTGTCGAACGAGTATTATCCGCTCCCCACCGGGTTGCTCCACATCACGCCGCAGGGACTGACAGGCGCGCGGCTGAAGCTGCGCGGGGTTTTTGCCTCCAGTTGGAACCCCAAGCTCGGCCGCCTCTCGCCCGGAGTTTTCCAGCTGGGAAATGCCAGCTTTTCCGTGGTAGAACTCGCCCCCCGCGAGCCGGGGGAAATCCCGTTGCTGACCGTGCCGGACTTGTGGAAATTCACTTCGAAATCCAGAGCCCTGAACCGGGTCCGGCTGCGCGGCCGGATGCTGGCACGCAATGCGGACACCCTGCTGGTTTCGGATGGCACTCATCGCCTGCGGCTGGCAAGTCCCACCGCTCAAGGCTCCGTGCCGGGCGACGAAGTGGAAGTCACCGGCTTCGCGCGCACCGGACCGATCTCGCCGGTGATCGTTCACCCGCAACTCCGCGTGCTGAGCCACCGCCCGTTGACCGGGGCGATCATGCCGGACCCGGCGAAACTTCCCGACCTCACGCTGGACGGTTCGTTAATCCGGATGGAGGGCCGGGTCATCAGCGACACGATCCAGAGCGGCGAGCGACGGCTGGAACTGGAGGCGGGGGCATTGCGTTTCCTAGCAGCCGGTCCCTCCGGCCCGGCGGACGGCGGGACCTTTCTCCGCGACTCGCGGGTCAGGGTGGAAGGCATCTACTTCGCCACCACCTCCGACCTGCTATCGACCGGACCGGGGAATTTCGAAATCAGAATGGCCGGTGATCAGTCGCTCCATCTCGTCGCCAGCCCCTCTTGGTGGACGACCCGCCGGCTGTTGATGTTAGTCGTATTTCTTTTCGGCGGACTCGCACTCGTCCTCGGCTGGGTCACGGGACTCCGGCGGGTGGTGAAACGCAGAACCTCGCAGCTCGCCGAGGAGATCGCGAAAAAGGAACACGCCGAAAGCGAGCGGACGCTGGAGCAGGAACGCGCGCGCGTCGCCCGCGACCTGCACGACGAACTCGGCGCAGGCCTCACCGAAATCGGCCTGCTCGGCTCCCTGGTCGCAAATCCGGGCATCGCAGCTTCCGCGAAATCGGGCTACCTCGGGACACTCGGGGACGTCTCCCGGTCACTTGTCGCCGCGCTCGATGAAATCGTGTGGGCGATCAACCCTGACTATGATGCCGTCGATGATCTCGCCAGCTACCTTTGGCTGCATGCCCAACGGTTGCTGAAACCGGCAGGCATCGACTGTGACACGGTGAAACCGGTGATGATTCCCGGTGGACGACTCGGTTCCCGCTCACGGCAATCGCTGCTGCTGGCCTTCAAGGAAGCATTGAACAACGTGATCAAACACTCCCGTGCCAACCGGGTCGTTCTCAGCATCCGAGTGGAGCGGGAGAACCTCGTCGTCGGTATCGCGGACGACGGCGTCGGCCTCCTGACAGAGACAGAACCGTCTCCCGGCAGCCAAGGCATTGCGGGCATGCGCGAGCGGATGCAGGGTCTCGGTGGCACGTGCGAAATCATCTCTCCACCTGACGGCGGCACCGTCGTGAACCTCACTATCCCGCTGAAATCTCCATGAAAAAAACCAAAACGCCGGTCGCGATCGTGGAAGATAGCTACACCACACGCGACGCCCTCAAAACGATCATCGACCTGGAGCCCGATCTGGAGTGCGTGGCCACCTGCGTCACCGGCGAGGAGGCACTCAGGATCCTGCCGAAGCTCTCACCGGCCATGGTGCTCATGGATATCCAGCTTCCCGGCATTTCCGGTATCGATTGCGTGCGTCGTCTCCGTGAACTGCTCCCAGACGTGCTCATCGTGATGGTCACCGTCTATGAGGATCCCGTGCGCATCTTCAGTGCCCTGCGGGCGGGGGCAAATGGCTATCTGCTGAAACGCTCGACACCGGAAGAGATGATCACGGCTCTCCGCGAAGTGCGGCGTGGCGGCGGTGCGATGAGCGGAGGTGTGGCGATGAAGGTCATCCAGTATTTCAGCAAGCAGGACGAAAAAGACCATGAACTGGAGTCCCTCACCCATCGTGAGCTGGAGGTGTTGGAGCTCCTCTCCAGCGGCATGGGAAACAAGGAAATCGCCACGCATGTCGGAGTCTCCATCGAAGGCGTTCGGTGGCACCTCCGCAGCATCTACACCAAGCTCCACGTCCACAACCGCACGGAAGCGGCGATGAAATTCCGCAAGCAACCGTGATTCCCCTCAATCCGGCATCCGCTTCTAACTTCTACTTATTCAAATGATTCTCCAGCGTTTCAGACAGATGATCACCATGATCCCGCATTCCCCTGCCAAGAGCCCTGACGGGTTGCCGCCGTTCGCCGGAAATAAGCAAGTTAGACCGGCATCCTTTTACCTAACAACCTTGTTGTGGCTATCGCTCGCGGCAGGTCTTCCCGCCGAATTCCCGAGCGCTCCAGCCCCGCCTGCGGGCAAGTCCCGGATCATTGCCTCTTCAGATCCGCAGGTCCTGGCCGGGCTCTCTCCGCTGAACTGGATCCGCACCGTGGATGGCATTCATTCATCGGTGTGTGGCGCCTCGTTCAAATTCAAATTCGCGAATACCGGACGGGTGGTGCTGAACGTCGACACCACGCGGCTTCACTACTCCGCTCCTTCGCGATTTCCCGTTCTGGGGTGGACCGTCAATAACGGGCCGGTCCAATCCCATCAGCTCGCCGCAGGGGAAACCCAAATCATCCTGTCCGACGGAGTGGCGAGTCCGGTGATCGATTTCCACCTCAAGGGTTTTTCGCCCTTTGAAGATCGTTTCAGAGGCGACATCCCGCCCAATGCGGTGACGATCACCGGGTTCACCGTCGCTCCGAAATGCCAGCTAACCGCACCGGCCGCCGCTCCACTCTGGCTGAATATCGGGGATTCGATTCTCTCCGGAGACGCGGCGGCGTATGTCCGCGACCAGGGCCGCCCACCCGACGATCTTTGGGCGGCGTCCGGTGAGCCCCGCGCCAGCTACGGCTATCTGCTGGCCAGCCACTTCGGCTATCAGGAGTCGCGCCTCGCGTTTGGCGGCTACGCCTGGACCGGCGGACTCGCAAACAATCCACCGGTGGCGGATCTGGTGGACTTCATCACCAGCACCACCTCCCGCCTCGCCAACGGCAAGCTGATACCCGCTCCACGGGTGGTGCTCATCAATCTGGGCGAGAACGGGACACCACCGGTGGAGGCTGTGGTTTCCTCGCTCACCAAGCTTCGTGAACGTTGTGCCCCGGACACCCGCATCATGGTGATGATCCCCGTCTCCGGCCGGGCCCGTGCCGAACTGACCTCCGCGGTGGAGGTCTATCAACAAGCCGGCAAGGACCCGCATTTGCATCTGATAGATCTGGGAAAGGTCGCTTTTGACACGGCGGATGGCCAGCATGCCACCGCCGCGGGACACCGTGCGATCTATCAGACTGCTCTGCCGTTGTTCGGACGGATTGTGAAATGACGGCGGCGGAACTTCATGGGTCGCCATTGGGTTCAGGTGGCCATGGATTTCGATTTCTCTCCGATCGGAGGGGTAGGCACGTAGCAACCGCGGGATAGTTTCGGAACAAGTCGGCAATCGATCCCGACTGTTTTTTGAAATGAATCTGCAAACGATCTCGCGAAGAATGGGGTGGACCCGGATCCTCCCGCCAACGGTCATGCTGGCCTTGGCGGGCATGGCGGGTGCCAGTGGTCCGGATATTGTCAACATCGTCAATTTTATCCGCGGCGTGGAGCCGCGGACCCAAGTCAACCTCGTCGAGCCGGTGGAAAAGCAGCTCGAACTGGCACGCAAGCACCGCCTGCCCACCACTTGGCTCATCCAATACGATGCCCTGATCCGTCCGGAGTTCACGGATCTCCTGAAGCAAAAAATGGGGCCCGACGATGAGATCGGCGCGTGGATCGAGGTGGTGCAACCGCAGGTCGAGGCCGCGGGCATCAAGTGGCGCGGACGCTATCCCTGGGACTGGCATGTGAACGTCGGCTTCACCCACGGCTATCCCGTCGAAGAGCGGAAAAAGCTGATGGATGTCTATATGGCGAAGTTCAAGGAAGTCTTCGGCAAGCTGCCGAAATCCGCCGGCTGCTGGATCATCGACGCGCCGACGCTCAACTACCTCCACGATGAATACGGCATCGAAGCCGCCTGCAACTGCAAGGACCAGAGCGGCACCGACGGTTACACGCTGTGGGGAGGCTACTGGAATCAGGCTTACTACCCCAGCCGGCTGAATGCCTACATGCCCGCGCAGACCGCGCAGCGTCAGCTGAATGTCCCGGTCTTCCGGATGTTAGGCAGCGATCCGGTGCACCAGTATGACACGGGCATCGGCAGCACCTGGCAGGGAGTCGTCACGTTGGAACCGATCTATCGACCCGGCGGCGGCGACCCGAAATGGAACGACTGGTTTTTCAACACGAATTTCAACCGTCCGAGCCTGGCCTTCTCCTACATGCAGGCCGGCCAGGAAAACTCATTCGGCTGGCCCGCCATGGAAGTGGGTCTCACCGACCAGTATGCCAAACTCGCTGCGCTGAGGAATCAGAAGAAAATCCGCGTGGAGACCTTGCAGGCGTCCGCCAAATGGTTTCGCGACAAATACAAGACCACTCCCGCAACCTCCGTGGTCGCGCTGGAGGATTCCAAGCAGGATCCCAACCGCAGCATCTGGTATGAAAGCCGGTTCTATCGGGTGAACCTCTATTGGGAAGGTGATCAATGGCGCATCCGCGACCTTCATGTCTTCAATCAGGACTACCCCGAGCGATACCTTGAAAAACACGAGACGACGGCGGTGGCGAACTACGACACGCTGCCTGTCATGGACGGCTTCCACTGGAGCAAGCCGGGAGACCTCGCGGGCATCCGTGGAGTCAACCGTTCCTCCGCAGACCCGCAACCTCTCGTCACCAAGGGCGTGCCTGAGATCAAGGAAACCGGCCCGGAGTCACTCGATGTTAGCTGTGAACTGGCCTCCGGCGGATCGCTCTTGATCCGCTGTGAACCCTCACAGCTCACGGTCGGTTTGACCGGCAAGTCCGCCCCTGCCGCCTGGGGCTTGGAAATGGCTTGGGCCGAGGGCAAACAGCCGCCTGTCGCCAACGTCACTGGGAACTCCATCAACTACCGGCATGAAGGCTTCGCCTACTCGTTGACCTGCGGATCAGGCGAGGTTTCCCGGATCGGCGCGGGTCGCAAGATCCTCATCAAGACCAAGGGCCGTTCGGTCACTTTCCGCTTCGAGTCCGACAAGTCCACCTCGTCCCTGGATGGCGGCGCTGCCCCGAAGCCGGATCTGAAGAATTGAAATCTCCCACCAACCCAAAAATCCCAGACCCATGAAATCAAGACTCATACCCCTCGTCGCGCTGGCGTTCTCAGTCTCCCTGGCGAACGCCTCCATCCTCGTTCAGGAACTGTTCGATAACATCTCCAGCGGGAATGCCACCCTCAACGGAGCGGGTAATACCACCACCAGCATCGGCATTACCGGAACCTGGCTAACCAACGGAAGCACGGGCATCTACACGGCTAACAATTTCAACGTCGTCGGATCCACTCTTCCCGGCCTGCCGGCCAGCGACACCGCGAACGGCGGCGTTTGGAACAACACGGGCAGTTATAACACCAGCATTTATGCTACCCGCCCCCTTGCCACGCCGATCGATTTCGGTGTGGACCGGGTGATCTATTTCAGCGTGCGCCTGAACAATCCGGGAGACACTTCGATGGGAGTTGGACTGGCCTCCGGCAGCGGCCCTACCGACCAGTTCGTCGGTGCGGGATTCACTTGGAACAACGCTGTCCCGCTGAGCGGAGGCGGTAACATCGCCGGCAACTCGTCCTATATTTCACACGGCGTGTTGGATGGAGCCACCCAGAGCGGCGTTTACGGCATCCGGGTTTTTGAAAGTGGCAACCCGATCAACACTTATGGTCTTCTCGTTGGACGGATCACCATCAACGCTACCGGCGATGACGTGATCCATATCAAGCGCTACGCGCAAAACGCCGTAATCGACGACAATCTGGACGCGATCGTCTGGAGCAACATCACCACGGTGAACTCGTCGATGGTGGCGTCCCGGCTCTTGCTGTGGATGAACGGTGGCGGCTCGGGCGAGATGGACGCAATCCGGTTCGGCGACACATGGACGGACGTCACCGGCGTCACCCTCATCGACGGGCAGCCCGGCCTATCAGGAGCGGGTGTAGCCGGCGTCACGGATGTCAGCGCCGAGGCGAGCGTCAATCTTTTCACCAGCCCGGCGGATGTGACCCTCCATTGGGACGAAGTTGACCAGGGAACAGGGACTTGGACCAACTCGAACGCGCTCGGAAATCAGCCGGTCGGGCCCATCACCGGAGCCTCCATCTCCGGATTGGAGCCGGACAAGGTTTACTTTTACCGCTTCCACGCGGTCAACACCGCGGCCGACCCGGACCTGGAGGCATGGAGCGAGGCGGGAACGTCATTCACGACCGCTCTAACCGGACTCGACGTGACCGATCTCAATTCCTCCTCGTTCTCGCCAATCGAGGTCGAGCTCTCCTGGAGCGACAATTTTGACACCGAAACAGGCTACACCATCCAGCGTTCGCCGGCAGCCGCCAACACCTGGGTCACGGTGGGAACCGCACCCGCGAACATCCCCTTTTTCACCGACAGACATTCCGGCCTAACACCCGAAACGGCTTATGACTACCGGGTGATTGCCACGAATACCGCCGGAAACTCGGACCCTTCGGACGTCTCAACAGTAACCACTCTATCCGCCGCCGCGCTGGAGACGAAACTGCTGGTCAATTTCAACGGCACGCTTGACGGAACCGTTTACACGCCTGCGGAAAGCGAACTCGATGTCACCGGCAGCTTCAAGGCCAACGGTGTTCCCAACGTGAGCGCCGGCGTGGCGACTCTCAACCCGGGGAACGAGGGCGGCCCTGATGGATTCGACATCAATCCCGCCTCCCTCGGCGATCTGAGAAACCAGAACTGGGTGGCGGAAACCGTGGTGACCTATCAATCGAGCGGCAACCTGACGACGACGCCGGTATTGATCGACGTCCAAGGCGACACGAACCTCCGCCTGCGCGCTGAGAATGACCCAAGCGTGCTCCAGATGTTCTACTGGAACGGCAACAGTGGCCAACAGCGCCTGACCGCCTTGCCGCCGAATGGGGTGAAAGTCCACCTCGCCCTTGCTTGGAACGCGAGCACCACCACCCTCACCGGTTATATCAACGGCGTGCCCTTCGATTCGGTTTCTGGCGGACCATTCGCCACTCCTGACACCACCACCCTGAGCTTCGGCTACTTCGGCCGCACAAGTTTCGAAGGACGTGGCATCGATGGAATCCTCGATGCCGTGGCCTTCCAAACCGGAACCGCCGCGTTCAATCCCGCCACGGACTTCCTGATCCTGCCGGAGACCGATACCTTCGCCTCATGGATCAGCGGATTCCCGGTCGGCGGGTTGGATGGCTTCGGTGAGGATGCCGACAGCGACGGATTGTCCAGCGGCGTAGAAGCCTTCATGGGGACCAACCCGAGCGTGTCGAACGCCAGTGCCGTGACCCAGGTTTCCACGAACGGCACGGTTACCACCTTCACCCACCCACAGGCCGATCCCGCTCTTGGTGACGTCACGGGCTCCTACGAATGGTCGTCCGATCTCGGCACCTGGTATGCAGGCGATGGAGTGGATGGCCCGGGTGGTGGCACGACAGTGAGCATTCCGACGGCACCTCCTGTTAGCGGCATCTCCACCATCACCGCCACCAGCAGCGTGCCTCTCTCGCGGCTCTTTATCCGTATCGCTGCCGAAAACTAAAGCTAGCCCGAATGAAATCGAACTTCTCACTTCAACAAGCAAAAGCATGAAACCAAAAATCCTCATAGTCACTTACCTCGCCACCGTCATGGCCGCCTCCAGCGCCACGGTGATCGGTGTGAATTTCAACCGCCACCCCAGTGGCGTTCCCGATGGCGCGGGCTCGCAGGCCGGAACCAGCACGTTTGGTGCGACTTGGACCGACCTAACGGGACTTACGGCCACCGGAGCATCCCTGACCGGCACCTCCGCGACAATCGACTACGGATTCACCGGCACTCCCCAGGTTTGGAATGCAGGATCCTGGACGGGCACAAGCGGCCCGAATTCGGCGATCAGTGTGTTCCGCAACTATCTGAATGACAATGGAATCACCATCAGCCTCAACGGTCTATCCGCTTGGCTCGCGAGCGAAGGGATGACGGGCTACACCATCACGCTGTATGCCAGCTCCGACAACGGCAGCGCCACGTTCTATGACGCGATGGTGAACGCGACGACCGTGCCCATTCCCGTTCTCGGCAATGGCACTTTTGACGGAACCTCCAACGATCCGCTTGGCAATGACTCGGGTGGTGTCCGGGGGCTGGCGACCAGCGGTGTCTTCAGCAGCGACACCGCCACGATCACTCTCCCCGCATGGTCCGGTGACAGCCCTAACACCCGCGGTTCGTTGGCCGCATTTGTCATCACCGCGGTTCCTGAGCCGGGTTCGGCGGCTTTAGCGGCCTTCGGGTTGGGTGCCTTCTTTGTGAGGCGTCGCCGGTGAGCACACCAAGAGAGCCCATCGATTCCAGAACTTCCAAGGATCGAAATGGTCCAACTCAAGGCCTCCATTGCGATTGAGGTTTCAAACCCCATGAATTCATTCCTCAATCTCCAGTTCTCAGTCACCGGTTATTTGGATTTCCGGCGGACTGCCGAAGTGCTCATTGACGTCATCCCCCGGTTGGCCCTACTAACCCTTTTCGGGACGGCGTCAATGGGTGCCGAAGGCCCTGGCATCGAGAACCGGAGTTATGCTCCTAACCAGGTCGGCAGCGTCCTTTCCTACGCAAGTCCCGCCGCCGCCATCAGCGCCGTGGCGATGCATCGCGGTTATCTGATAGCACCCATGGGAGCGGATCACGGCGGAGGCCTCGGCGCCGGCAGCCTGACCGCGTTCGATGTCAGTGATTTCACCAATCCGGTCGAAATCTTCGATTCACGCGACCAGCCCGGTGTTTACCACACGAATGGAGCGCTCAACTACTTCGGCGACTTCGCCGAGATGCATCACATCGCGATCTCGGGCGACCTTGTGCTGATGTCGGAACGGCATTCTTCCAATGGCGGATTTTCAATTCTCGATCTGGCTCCGCTCTACGACGGTTCTCCAGCGACCCGTCCGCAGATCATCAGCCGCTACATCTATCCGGGTGGATCTCCTCCGTCGAACTACGACGGCTATTCCTTCGCCCCCGCCTGGCAGGGATCGCGTTATGTATTTGCTCCGACGGGAAGCGGTGGCCTCTATGTGGTGGACACCACGGACGTTGCCATCCCCACCCTGCTCAAGCACATGCCGAGGTCGGCGCTTTCCAACCTGACACTTCGCTCCGCGACGGTGATCGGCAATCTTCTCATCCTGAATGCCGCGGCGCTGGAATCGACTTTCAACGCAATGGTCATGGATGTCAGCGATCCCGCCGATCCGAAACAGCTCAGCACCTTTTCCGGCCCGCTTGGCTATCAGGGCTTCGTGTATGGCGGCAGTTTCTACGGGCTCGGGAAACCGCTCGTCAGGCACGACTTCTCGAATCCGCAGAATGTCGTGGCCACCACCCTGGCCAGCGGGACAGCACTCGATGTCCTGCAAAGCCAGGAGTATGGCTTCGGCCGGGACAACAATATCTTCATCGGCCACCATCCCGGCGGCACGAAATGGCTGCTGAATGGAAACACGGCGACCTTTGTCAACGAGGTCGATGTCGGCCTAACACCCACCGAGGATCATGCGTTCATCACTCCGTTAGGAAACGTGCTGGCCATCGCGACCGACCACATCCTTCCGCAGCAGCTGGTCTTCGGCGTGCACGACCAGAACCCGGACACACAGCCGCCGGTTCCCAATTTTCATTCTCCCTTCGCGGGAGCCACCCAGGTCGGCCTGAGGTCGCGCGTCGGTGTTTGCTTTACCGACTTCATTGATGCGGGATCGGTGAATACGAACACCTTCCGCGTCCGCGAGATCGGGCAGCAAAACTCCATTCCCGGCACGTTGAGCGTGAAAGAAGGCATCGTGAACTTCGCTCCGGATGCCGACCTCCTGGCCGACACCACTTACGAAGTCTTTCTATCAGTAAATGGCGTCCGCGACTATGCGGGCAATACCACCCCGGCCGACACGGTGGTGTTCCGGTTCTCGACCGGCCAGGTCGTCAGCGAATATGCCACGGAGGTGGAAACCGACGCGCCTGCGGTCGTCGGATCGACGGTCGATCTCCACCTGGAAGTGAATAACATCGGCGGTCAGACCATTGAGCATTCGTGGGATTTCGGCGATGGCACCGCTCCAACCGCCTACGGGCCGGGCACCGACATTTCCCACACCTATGCCACGGCGGGAAACCATGTCGTCACCGTTAGAACACGCGTGGTCGGCCAAACCTCCGCTACCACGGCGAGCGGCGTGCAGGTCATCCACCTGCCCATCCCGGCCACCGGTCCGGTGCGGAGCTCGACCATCGCCTATGACCAAGCCAACGGCGTGGTGTGGTCGGTGAATCCCGACCACGGATCCGTGAGCGGCATCCGGACGAGCGACAACGTGAGGATCCATGAAATCGCGGTGGGGCAGGATCCTAAGTCACTCGCGCTCGGGCCTAACAACACTCTGTGGATCGCGAACAAGAAGTCTGATTCAATCACAGTCATCAACCGGACGACAGGATCGGTCATGACGACGCATGATCTCCCTGTTGCTTCCGCCCCGCACGGGGTGGTCGTCCATCCGTCCCAGCCCAGAGTGTATGTCAGCTTGGAGGCCCGCGGCGAAGTGGTGGAAATGGACACCTCAAACGGCACAATCTTTCGCACGGTAGCCGTCGGTCCTTGGCCCGGATCGCTCGCGCTCGATCCGATCGAAGGCACGCTGTGGGTGGCGCGTTTCATTTCCCCGGACGATGCGGGAAAAGTGACTGCCGTGAATCTGGCGGAATTCACGACGACCTCCGTCGTCAATCTATCACCCGTGCTGGATGCAGATACCCCCACAGGCGGAATGGGTCTGCCCAACTACCTCGGGTCACTCGCGATTTCACCGGATTACAGCCAGATGTATGTGCCGGCGAAAAAGGACAACATCTTCCGTGGCACCCGGCGAAATGGTGAGAACCTGACATTCGAGCACGCGGTCCGCAGCATGGCATCCAACATCAGTCTGCCGGGACGCACCGAGTCTTTAGTCCGGCGCCTGGACTTCGACAACAGCGACTTTGTTACGTCCCTCGTGTTCAGTCCGAACGGAAACCAGGCATTCTTTGTTTCCAGCGGTTCCTCATTCATCTGGGTCATCGATGCCTATGGCGGCGGTGCCCCGTTCTCCATCGGCACCGGCGGACTCGCTCCTGACGGGCTCGCCATCAGTCCCGATGGAACCCGGCTTTACGCGCACAACTTCATGTCGCGCAACGTCACGGTCCTGGGCACCTCGGCGATCTGTTCCAGCTTCTGTGGACTCTCGCCGCTTCAGGCGATCGTTCCGACCGTGACGACGGAGCCGCTGTCCGCCGATGTTTTGTTAGGCAAACAGATCTTCTACAACTCGGAGGATCCACGTCTGTCGTCCGACAGTTACATGAGCTGTGCGAGCTGCCACCTCGACGGTGGCCACGACGGCCGCGTCTGGGACTTCAGCGGGATGGGCGAGGGCTTCCGCAACACCATCGACTTGAACGGCCGCGGTGTCGGCCATGGACCGCTCCATTGGACCGCAAACTTCGACGAGGTTCATGATTTCGAAAACCAGATCCGTGGCCTCGGCGGCGGGTCGGGATTGATGAACGACACTGATTTCAATGCCAGCACGGTTTCACAGCCGCTGGGACAATCGAAGGCCGGATTCAGCGCGGAACTCGATGCATTGGCCGCTTACGTCTCTTCCCTAACAACCATGGGCCGCAGCCCGTCGCGGGCGGTGGATGGCTCGCTCACCCCGGATGCCGTTTCAGGCCGGGAGATCTTCCGTCAGGAGAATTGCGCGTCCTGCCACGGCGGCACGGCATTCACCGACAGCCCCGGCCTGCTCCGTCATGACGTCGGCACCCTAACCGAATATTCCGGCGAACGGCTTGGCGGCGAGCTGGACGGACTGGATACGCCCACCTTGCGCGGACTCTGGAAGACAGCTCCCTATCTGCACGATGGCTCCGCGCCGACCCTGCGATCCGTGCTGATGGATCGCGACATCAGCGGACGCCATGGAAATCTCTTCCATCGAACCAGCGTGGAGATCGATCAGTTGGTGGCCTATCTCATGCAGATCGACGATCTGGAGCCCGCGGCCCCTCTTCCGACAAGTAACCAGCCACCATTGATCACCTCCCCCGGGCCGCAAGTCTGGGCCGTGCAGGAGCCGATCAGCCTTGCGATCATCGGTTCGGATCCCGACGGCGGACCGGTGACTTTTCATGCCAGCGGTTTGCCCGAAGGGTTGTGGATCGATGAAATGACAGGCATCATCTCCGGCGCGCCTTCCACCGTGGCGATCTCCACCGTTCACCTGTCCGTGCGAGATTCGGCGGGAGCATCGATGACGTCCACCTTCGAATGGGAAGTGTTGTCTTATGCCTCTGTGCCTCTTCTGGATCCCGCGGAAACCGGAGAATTCCGCTACGTGAAATTCGTCTCTCTCTCCACCCACGACAACTCCCTTTGGTCGGTGGTTTCCGAGTTCAACGTGCTGGATGGCAATCTCCAACCGATGAACCGTGCGGGTTGGGGAATCACCCCGGACAGCGAGGAAACAGCCCAGGAAAACGGGCGGGCAAGCCGCGCCTTTGATGGATCATTGTCCACTTTCTGGCACACCCGTTGGTCGGGTGGCAATCCGCCGCCTCATCCCCACCAACTCGTCATCGACATGCTCTCGTCCCGGCCGGTCGGTGGTTTCTCCATCGCGCCGAGACAGGACGCGGCGGCGGGGCGGGTGAAGGATTGGGAATTTTACGGCAGTCAGGACGGAGTGAACTGGACTCCGTTCGGAGCGGGCACTCTCGCATCAACCTTCAGTACCCAAGTGGTGGAAGCGCCGGTTCAGCAGGAGACCGGTGGTTACCGCTATGTGAAGTTCGACGCTCTAACGCCTTACGACGGCTATCTGTGGTCCGTGGTTTCGGAATTCAATGTCCTCGACACGAACGGCCTGGCCCTCAATCGGACGGGCTGGTTGGTCACTCCTGATAGCGAGGAAACGGCAGGCGAGAATGGCCGCGCAAGCCGGGCTTTCGATGGCTCCTCCTCGACCTTCTGGCACACGAGATGGAGCGGTGCCAACCTGCCCGACTACCCGCATCACCTGGTTATCGACATGCTGTCGCCTCAACAGGTCGGCGGCTTCAGCATCGCGCCGCGGCAGGATTCCGCGTCCGGGCGCGTGAAGGATTGGAGATTCCACGGCAGCAACGACGGCGTGAACTGGACCTTGTTAGGAACGGGAGTGCTGGCCTCGACCTTTGATACGCAGAGCCGGTTCACCGGCGGCACCCGCGGGCACATCCCGCATGAATCCTGGAGCGGTATCACCGGCGGCTCGGTCGCAAGCCTGCTCGTGAATCCCGATTACCCGGATTCCCCGGCGGGTGTTCAACTGAGATCGTCATTCGAAGCCCCCTCCAACGCGGGAAGTTCGTTCGGATCGCGAATGCGTGCCTATTTGATCCCGCCCGCCACGGGGATCTATCATCTGTGGATCGCCAGCGACGATGATAGCGTATTGCGGCTGAGTCCCACGTATGAGGAATCGCGAGCGGAGGAAATCGCCAGCGTTACGCAAGCCACGGACCCCAGGGAGTGGACGAAGTATCCCTCGCAGAAATCAGCCGCCATCGAACTGGTGGCGGGACGGCTTTATTACATCGAGGCCATCCATCACGAAGGTGCCGGGAGCGACCACCTCGCCGTGGGCTGGACCGGTCCCGGCATCGTGAACCCCACGGTGATCGGCGGGCAGCATCTGATGCCGGTGGGGTGGATTGAAACACCGCAGCTGCTGCAAACGGCGAATGCCTCGCCGGTCTTCGTCGTCGCGGAAGGTTCGCCGCCGGGCACGCCGGCCGGCACCGTTCACGCCAGCGATCCGGCGCCAGGCGAGCCGCTCACCTATCAGATCACCGGCGGGAATCCGGAAGGACGGTTCGCCATCGGCAGCGCATCCGGCGCGATCACGGTAGCCGGCGCGATCGACTACGAGGCGAGGTCCACGTATCGGCTCACGGTCGTGGCGCGGAATGCAGCGGACGTGGCGATTTCGTTCCACGTGACGGTGACGGTTTCGAATTTGATAGAAACGAACGAGGAAGCGGTGCGCGTTTCGTTGACCGGCATCGGCGGCATCTTCGAAGGCCACGGGAATCCGGTGCTGATTGGTTTCGCGAGCGATCCCGACGGGGACGGAATCGCCAATGCCTTCGAGGTTTTCTTCGGTGGCAATCCCGATCAGAACGATGCACCGCGGCCGATCCGGTTCGCTCCGATCGAGATAAGTGGCGAAATCCACATGGCCTATGAATTCGAAGTCGCACTGCCTGTGGCGGATGACCTGAGCTTCCACTGCCTCGGTTCCTCCGACCTGCAAACCTGGACCCCGCTCGCGGCGGAGCCCGAGATCATCGCCGAAGCGAACGGCCTGCGGACCTACCGGGTTGTGGACAACGAGCCGATTGGAGAAAGGGGAAGACGGATGATGAGAATCTCTATCAAGTCCGAGGATTAGTTCCGGTATTCGCCATGCGTGCCGGAGCAAAGGAATTGTTCATATCCTAACCAACATTCAACCCCTATCAGAAATCATTGGCAAGGAACTGACTTTCAATTCCCACCGGACACCGCGGCATTGAACAACCGGATTTGGCAACAGCCTGAAATGATTCCTTGAAAATAACCGGGGCGAACCACGTCTGAATCATTCAGGCGAAATTCGGCACACTCGACCGATTGAATTTCACTTGCCTCCCTGATTTGAAAAGTACCCCGGCTTGGATTCGAACCAAGGACCAATTGATTAAGAGTCAACTGCTCTACCAACTGAGCTACCGAGGCTTTGCACATGATCGCTGCCAGTTGGCGGCGGCGACGCGAGTGGTTTAGCAACTCTCGCAGTGAGGGCAACCGTAAAATGTGACGGATTTCCGCATTTGTTGCGCAGAGACAATGTCATGGACAATGCGAGGCTTTAGCTCAACACAGCGAGCCGCGCATGACCTTCGCCCACGAGTCCCGCCTCACGCTTCGCCTGGCTTTCCCGCTGATGATCGGGCAGCTCAGCCAGATGTTGTTGGGGGTGGCGGACACGGTGATGGTGGGTCATCTCGGGGTGACCCAGTTGGCGGCCCTGACGTTTGCGAATTCGCTGTTTCACGTCCCGTTCGTTTTCGGGATCGGCCTGTTGACCGGGATTTCAGTGCTCACCTCGAACTCGCGCGGTGCCAATGACCCGTCGGGAGCGCGCGGGAGTTGTCGTCATGGAATCTATCTCGCGACGGCGCTGGGAGTGTTGTTGTTTGCGATTTCCTGGATCGTTTCGATGAATCTGGAAATCTTCGGGCAACCGCCCGAGGTGGCAGAGCGATCCACGGTCTTCTTCCGGGTGCTGATGGCTTCGATGATTCCGGCACTGGCGTCGATCGCCCTGAAAAACCATGCCGACGCGCTGGAGCGCCCGTGGCCGCCCTTTTGGATCTTCCTCGGCGGCGTCGGGCTGAATGTCGGGCTGAACTGGGTGATGATTTACGGAAAATTCGGGTGCCCGGAGCTGGGTTTCGAGGGTGCGGCATGGGCGACACTGATCTCGCGAATTGCCATTCTTGCCGGGATGATCCTCTGGCTGCTCAACACGAAGGGACTGCGGGAATGGATGCCTGGGCGCTGGTTCCGGACACCGGATTTCGCGCATTTGCGGCGTTTGCTCGCGGTGGGATTACCAGCGAGCCTGCAGATGGCCTGCGAGGTCTCGGCCTTTTCGCTGGCGGGATTGATCATGGGCCACTTCGGGCAGGTCGCGATGGCCGCTCACCAGATCGCGATCACGCTGGCGGCAACGGCGTTCATGATCCCGCTCGGACTTTCGATGGCGCTGACGGTCCGGATGGGTGAAGCCTACGGAGCCGGTGATTTCAAGAGGCTGCGACCGGTCGCGATTTCCGGATGGTCGCTCGGCGCCGGATATGCGTTACTCGCAGCGGCCGGATTCCTGGTGTTTGGAAAGTCGCTCGCGGCGCTGTTTATCAGCGATCCGGAGGTGATCGCGCTGACCGCCTCGCTGCTGGTGATCGTGGGGGTGTTCCAGTTGTTCGACAGTCTCCAAGTCGTCTCGTCCGCGATGCTGCGCGGGGTGCGCGACGCGCGGATTCCGGCGGTCATGGGGTTTGTTTCCTATTGGCTGGTCGGACTGCCGGTGGCTGCGGCTCTGGCCTATGGTTTCCATCTGGCGGCCACGGGCGTCTGGTGGGGGTTGGCAACCGGACTTTTGGTCGCCTCTATCACTTTGGGCTCCCGCTTGTGGAAACGGGTCGGAAATGCTAAAAAACCTCCATGATCCGCCGCCTGTTAGCGATTTACCTATCTGCTAACACCTATCTGGCAGGCGAGGAACTTCGCAAATTCACCGGCTGCACGATGATGGAAACGGAATGGACGGACGGAGACAGTTTCTCCGTAAAATTTTCCGACGGGAAACAGCGAACCGTCCGGCTCTATGGCGCGGATTGCATCGAGATGCATGTGAACGGTGACGATTCGAACGCCCGTCGGCTCAGGGATCAGAGGCGCTATTTCGGCATCGGAGACATTCTGATCGCGAAATCGCAGGGTGAAGCCGCGAAATCGGCCACTGCCGGGCTGCTGGCCCGGCCTTTTACCGTGTATACCACTTTTGCGGATGGTCGGGGCGATGAGAGGTTTGAGAGAATCTACGTCTTCGTGGAAACGTCCGACGGGAAAGACCTCGCCACCACGCTCGTTTCCCAGGGTTTGGCGCGTGCTTTCGGGGTAGTCCGCCAGCTGGCGGACGGAACCAGTGGCAACGAGTGGCGAGAACATCTCGCGGACATCGAGCTCACCGCCGCGCGCGCAGGTCGCGGAGCTTGGGCGAAGACGGATTGGGAAAAATTGCCGGATTTCCGCAAGGAAGCACGGGAAGAGACGACCGAATTGGAAATCGCCAAGGGTACCAAGCAGGCGACCGAAGACAAACCCATCGATATCAATCATGCGTCCCGGGACGAATTGATGACCTTGCCACAGATCGGCGAGAGAAAGGCTCTCAGCATCATTGAGGCACGGCCCTACAAGGATATTCAGGACCTTCTGCGGGCCAAGGATATCGGACCCTCCGTGCTCGGCAAAATCACGCCGCTCGTCACCGTCACGCCGCCTTAAACTGCCTCGGCCCGGAGTTTCCAGGAATCGTCGCGTTTCAGCAGGAATTCCCGTTTGGTTCCCTTCCCTCTCGCGGCCTCGCCGTGCTCGATGAGGACGCGGATTTCTCCGGCTTTCGACTCCAGACTGAGGATCCGGAAAACCGGTTCCCGCCGGATCCGCAGGAAACAATGCAAAGGCACATCCGGATGTCCCGCGTTCCAAAGATTTCTCACCGGGGGAAAATCCGGCACTTCAGCGAGTGCGACCAATACCTCGCGCAGCAATCGGGCGCTGTGACGACCGACCAACCGCTTGGTCGCCCGCCGGGCCAGCAGGCTTTCGACCCAGGCGGCGGCGGGATTCTGATAGTCCTCCTCCATTTCCTGGATCAATTCGCGCGCGTGCAACGCCATCAAGGCATGCATTTCCTCCCGTTCGATTTCGCCACGCTCGAAGCTGGCGAAAATTTGTCGTGGTGTCGGCAGCATCGGAATCGGCGTGGATCTCGTCCGTGAGGAAAAACAGCAATGCCAGTGGAACCCAACGGTGTGGATAATCAATTCTGATTTCCAAAATCCATGCCCCCCCCGGAAATCATCGTTTTAGAGAGTCGATTCTCGATGCACCAAATACTTTTACCCACCAAACGTAAATTTGTAAAAAAATCACAATTTCCAAGAACTGCTGATATTTAACTAATCTAAATCAAAATAAAATCATAACCTATTGATTTTCATAGATCAAACTCCTAGCCCGCAATTACCATCTCAAGTCAAGATCATCAAGAATTGCCAACCAACATTTGGAACATTTTAATTTCGCCGTTCCCCCCAACATCATGAAATCACCTGTGTCCCCCCACATGGTCGCTTCTCTGTTCTTCAGCGCGGTAGCCCCACTGTCCGCTCAGAACTTGGAAAGCACCCCAGCCACCCCGGAGATCAGCAAAGTTGACGCCGTCAATGACGCGCCGCGCTTTCGCAGCAATTCCGCTCTCCCGGAGAAATACGATCTTCCGGAGCTTGAAAAAGCCCAAGGTATCATCCCAAGTGGCAGTCCGGTTTTCGCCGCCCAAGATGCCCGAACTCTCGACACACGGGCTTCCAGCCAGCTAAAAGTCGAATCGGTGATCGACCTGAGCGTGCTTCGCAATCCTTCCCCTTTCCGCAAGGTCGCGGTGAGCACGGGTTCCCAGCCCTACGAAGTCTCGACTGGCAGTCTCGAAAACGGCCTCGCCCTGATTTCTGCGGTTTATCGGGAATCCGGCAAACAGGAAGCCGCCTCGGATTGCTCGAAAGTCGCTCTTTCCCTGGAACAACGGATCAAACTCGATGTCGCCAAGGTTCTCGAAGTGGTCGAGTCCGAAGTGAGCGCCAACCAAGCCTGCTCCTGTGAAATCGTCAAGACGGCGATCAAGGCCAGCGAAGCCGACGTCGCCATGGTCGTCTCCATCGTCGAAACCGCCATCACCGCTTCTCCTGAAAACATGCGGATGATTTCCCAGTGCGCAATCGCCTCCATGCCGGAGTCCGTCGCCGAGGTGCAAGCGCTCCTCGCCCGCCTCGATCCCAACAGCGGAGATGCCGCTTATAGCTCGAAGAGCTCTAAGGACGCCAAAAGCGCGAAGGTTGCAGCGATTATCTCAGAGCTTCCGAATCCACTCGATCTTCCTCCGGCCTATCCGCCGATCGTGCCGATTCCACCTCCGATCTACCCTCCACCGGTAACGGACGTGAATCCTCAGTGCGGCAATTACTATTGATCTCCCAGGCAGGTGAATGAATCTCAATCGAGCCCGACACTCCCGGTGTCGGGCTCTTTCGTTTCACAGACCTGATTTCAATGGTTGAAGATGAATTCCTTGGAATTCAGCAAGGCCCAGAAAATGTCCTCCAGGGTTTCCCTGACCTTCTCTGGATCAGCGGCGACGGCGGCGAGCAACTTTTCCTTTTCCATGTCCGACGGCGGACGGCTCAACACAGTGAGATAGAGATTTGAAATCACCTCTTCCGGACTCTTCTTCTCATTGAGCATCGTCTCGACAAGTTTCCCCTGGCGGATGCGCTCCTGGGTGGTGTCACCGTTCAGGAGGTGGAGCGCTTGGGAGAGATTGGGCTCCATCTTGACCTCGCACGAGCAGACCGTCGCACGGGTGGCCCGGCCGAAGGTGGTGAGGAAATAGTTCGTGGTGTTGCCATCCGCGATCTGCACGGCGCGCGCTCCCGAAGGCAGCCCCTTGAATTTGTTAGGTGTGTCGGTGACCTGTGAAATGCAGTCCAGCAAGACCTCCGCACGCACGCGGCGGATCATCGCGTGGGAAAAGTTCCGGTCATCGGTGGCGTTGGTCTCGTTGGTGCGGGTGGAGAGCTGATAGGTGCGCGAGGTGCAGATGTCGCGGACGAGTTTCTTGAAGTCATAATTGTAGGAAACGAACTTCTCCGCGAGCGCATCGAGCAGCTCGGGATTGGAAGGTGGATTGGAAACCCGGACATCATCGACGGGATCGACGATGCCCACGCCGTTGAAATGGGCCCAGACGATGTTGACCACGTTTTTGGCGAACCACGGATTCTCAGGCGATGCGAGCCAGCCGGCGACCGACTCCCGCCTCGACTGCCCTTTGATCTCGGGTTTCGGCCCACCGAGGAACTTGGGGGTCATGTTTTGCTTCGTCACCGGATTCTGGATTTCACCGCCGCCATCGAAAACCACGCGCTCGCGCGGATCCTCGGCGGGCTTGCGTTTCACCTGCGCAAAGAAGGCGGCGAAGCTGTAGTAGTCATCCATCGTCCAGCGGTCGAACGGGTGGTTGTGGCATTGCGCGCACTGGATGCGGGTGCCCATGAAGATCTGCGCGACGTTTTCCGTTAGCTTGAGCACGTCGGCCTCGCTTTGGAAGAAGTTGGTGGCCGCGCTGGAGAAGGTTCCGCCCTTCGCGGAGAGCAGTTCCTGCACGAGTTGGTTGAACGGAACATTGCCGGCGATGCGCTCGCGCAACCACTGATAGTAGTTGAGCGCCGCCTTGTAGGAAACCTGCTGGCCATCCTTGTTGAAGGTGCGGATCTGGAGCAGCTCGGCCCATTTCATCACCCACATCTCGGTGAATTCCTTGCGGCCCAGCAGTTCGTCCACCAGCGCACCGCGCTTTTCCGGGCGGGCGTCTGCCAGGAATTTCCCGCGCTCCTCCACCGTCGGCGGCACCCCGACGATGTCGAGATAGACGCGGCGCAGGAAGGATTCGTCGTCCGAAATTTCCGAAGGGATGATGCGCAGCTTGTTCAGCTTTTCCGCGACGAGCCCGTCGATGTAATTCTGCGGCTCGAATGAGGGACGCTGATAGGCGAGATCCGCCGGAACGACGATGGCCTGCGAGCCTTCGGTGAAGGTGTGAAACCTGGCTAACAGGAATGCCTCGCCGCGGTTCTTGGAGGCGGCGAGACCTTCGCGGGCCAGAATGGAGACGGAATTGTCATTCGAACTGGAAAAGAGCGACAGCGTGGTGACATCGCGGTCCGTGCCGTCCGAGTAGGATGCGCGAACATTGAACGGGATCCGGACGTCGCTGCCGGTTAGAACAATCTGTTTCGGCTGAACCTCGATACCGGTGGGTTGGGGAATCTCGCCTTCATCGTAGTTCGCGCCGTTGCGGATCCACCCGACCAATGTCTGATAGAACGGGCTTCCCGGCTTCATCAGCTTTCCACCGGTGTGCGGGACGGAGCCGATCGATTTGGTGACGAGCAGCGATTCCTCGGGCACCGCGAGGTTGATGCGACGGCCGGCCATTTCCGTGGTCAGGCGGAAATGGTCGCCCTTGGGATCGTAGCCGTAAAGCGAGAGGTGGAATCCGTCCTGGCCGCGTGCCGAACCGTGGCAGGAACCCGTGTTGCAGCCGGCAGCGGTCAGGACCGGCATGACATCGAGTTGGAATGAAATCGCTCTGGGCTTTTCCGCGTCCTTCACCACCACGGGGATTTCGGTGGAGAGTCCCCGGTAGTCGATCTTCAAGGAAGTGGTGCCATCCTTTTTCGGAGTCAGTGAAGTTCCTGTCAAATGGGCGAAGGATGCGTCGGAGAGTGTTAGTTTCGACTGCTTCGTGATGTCGTGAGTGGAGGCATCCTTGAAACGGGCAATCACGATCACATGGTGGAAATCCGCCGAGGTCTCCAGCGTGACATTCTTGGGAAACGCCTCGATCGAGACAATTTGCGGATCCGGAGCGGCATCCCAGCGCGGAAGTGCAGTTTTCGCCTTGGGTGACAGGACTTCTCCCTCCGGCCACGGAGCACCTGCGGTGATCCAATCGCTGAGGGCGGCGATTTCTTCGGGAGCCAGCGGTTCGCTCTTCTTTTTCGGCGGCATCCGTTCGTCGTCATCGGCGGGCAGATGCAGCCGCTTGATCAGCGACGATTCACCTGGTTTGCCCGGCACGATCGAGGTTCCACCTTCTCCTCCCCGGATCATCCCTTCGCGGGTCGTCATGAGCAGTTCGCCTTTTGCCTCATTCTCCGTGTGGCATTCCAAACAGCGGATTTCCAAAACCTCGCGTGCCGCATCAAATGCGGGCGTGGATTCGTAGGCCGCCGCCAGTGTCGGAAATCCGAGAAAAATGACCCATGAGAAGCGCATCGCCAGCTTACGGCCCCCGGCTGCAAATCATTGCAATGATCTGTCGCTCCCGGAAAATCAGCGATTGCGGGGTTTTCAACCGCCCCCGAATGTGGATCATTTGCCCATCGGGAAAAATCGTATTTTCCTGCCATTGGTGGGTTGACAAGCTGCTTCCGGTGCCTAGAGTTCGCGCCCCGAGCCGGACACCGGACGGATTACGAACCTTTATTTGAGGCACAAACGCCATGAGCAAACGCACCTATCAGCCATCCAAGCGCACACGGAAAAACCAATTCGGCTTCCGGGCCCGCATGGCCACCAAATCCGGCCGCGACATTATCCGCCGCCGCCGCCAAAAGGGCCGCAAGCGCCTGATTCCAAAGGGCGTTGAGCTCCAATACAGCCGTCACACGACGCAGCACAACTGAGGCCCAGCCTCGGCACTGTCCCGGGAATCCAACGCATTCCTGCCATGCGACTCCCGCGGACATGCAGTATGACCCGGCGCGAGGATTTCGCGCGGGTCAAGAACACCGGTCAGGCGAAAGCCGGCCGGTTTGTTATTTTAAGCACGCTGCCTGATCCCGCCCTGGCGACGATCCGCACCGGTTTCATCACCACCAAACGCAGTGGCAAGGCGCATGACCGTTCCCTGCTCCGTCGGAGATTCCGCTCGCTCGTCCAGTCACACGCTCCCGAATTCGTGGAAATCCGCCGCTACCTCGTCATCATCGCCCGGCCCGGCGCGGCCAAGGCGACCTTCGCCGAGCTTGAGGCCGATTGGGTCCGGCAAGCGCGGCGGCTCGGCCTGTTTTCCCGTCCCGAAGAAAAATCGTGATTTCGCGATTCCTCAGTTTCCTGATCCGAGTCCTGATCCGTTTCTACCAACGGATCCTCAATCCGATGCTGAAAGCCGTCTCCGGCCCGGCCATGGGTTGCCGCTACGAGCCGACCTGTTCGAACTATTTCTTGCAAGCCGTTGAAATCCACGGACCCTTCCGCGGCTCTTGGTATGGAATTTGTCGGATTTTCCGCTGTCATCCATGGGGTGGCTGCGGTTATGACCCCGTCCCGTCGCCCCGAGGTGCGGAAGCCGGGAAACATTCCTGCTCCTGCCACGGCGAAACACCCCATTCTTAAACTTTCCACCACGCCTCCATGTACGATCGAAAAACCTGGGTGATCCTCGCCCTCTGCGGTGCCCTTCTCGCCGCCAACGTCTACTATACCAGCAAGAACAACCTCGCCCGCCAGCAGGAGGAAGCCCGGCAGGAGGCGATTCGGAAAAGCATGGCTCCCCCGGTCGATGTTCCGGTCACCACCACCGCCGAACTCACGGTGGAAACTCCGCCGCCACCGACGGAAGAGCAAACCATCGTCCTTCAAAACAAGGACGTGATTTTCACTCTCAGCAACATCGGCGGCGGGATCAAATCCGCCGAATTCAAAAAGCAATTCCAGGTCGGAAGCAAGACCGCCCTCGTCAAGGTCAACCAATTCGGCACCGGTCCCATCGGTGGCTTGGCCGACGCGGGTGAGAATCTCCTGAACTCCCCGGCATACGCCTACAAGCCAGAGGATTCCATCCCCGACAAGAAGGCGGTTTTCATCGCCAAGCTCCCGTCCGGCCTCATCGCGAAAAAGACATTTTCACTCGTTGAGTCCGACAAACCCGGGTCTCCCTACCTGCTCGATTTCGAACTCAAATTCGAAAACAGCGCCGCTAACCCGATCAACCTCAACCAGTGGAGTATTTTCCTCGGTGAGGCATCCCCACTCTATCAATCCGAGACCGTCGATCAGACCGGCTTCTTCTGGCGGGCGAACAACGGCATCAACTTCGAGAACGGAGCTGCCTTCAAAGGCGGCATGTTCGGTTCGGCCAAATCCATTCTAAAAAGCGACAGCGAGGATCCCGTGCAGTTCGCCGGCGTCACCAACCAGTTCTTCTCCACCGTGATCCGCCCGAAGGAACCGTATGTCGGCACCGTCTGGGCCAAGCCGACGCAGGTCAATCTAGCAGCTAACAGCGCGACCGTCACCTCCGTGCGCGCCGGTCTCCAGCTTCCGTCCGCTACTCTCAACCCGCGCGAGCTCAAGACGCTCAACTACCTTGTTTTCATCGGCCCCAAGGACAATACCATGCTCCGTAAAATGGATGGCGTCTGGGGTGACGGCTGGGGCGATGTCATGCAATACGGTTGGTTCTCCATCGTTTCGCGGACCCTCAATTTCTTCCTCAACTTCTATCACAACCTCATCGACGGCATTTCCAGGAACTGGTCGTGGGGACTCGCCATCATCCTGCTGACCATCACCGTCCGGATCGTGATCTGGCCGCTGCACGCCAAGTCCACCCACACCATGAAGCGGATGGCCAAGCTCCAGCCGGAGATGGCCAAGATCAAGGAGAAGTATCCCGACGATCCGAACAAGGTGAACACCGAGACGATGGGACTCTATCGGAAATACGGGATCAATCCGCTCGGCGGCTGCCTTCCGATGTTCATCCAGATCCCGATTTTCTTCGGCTTCTATCGAATGCTCCAGTACGCGGTGGAACTCCGCGGCCAGGGCTTCCTTTGGGTCAATGACCTTTCTCAACCTGACACGCTCATGCATGTCGCCGGGATTCCCCTCAACATCCTGCCCATCGTCATGGCGATTTCCAGCTTCCTGCAAATCCGCATGACTCCCATGACCGGAGACAAGATGCAGCAGAAGATCATCATGTTCATGCCGTTCATGTTCTTCTTCTTCTGTTATAACTTCGCCTCAGCGCTCGCGCTTTACTGGACGACCCAGAACATCTTCTCCATCGGCCAGACCTGGCTGATGAACAAGGTCCCCGAGCCCGAGCTCAAGCCGCGCAAGGTCAGCGACAAGAAATCGTTCGTCCAGCGCATGGCCGAGCGCCAGGCCGAGATGCAGAAACTCCAGAAAGAAAAAGCATCCGGCAACATGCGGGATGTGACTCCCGACTCCAAAAAGAAGCCACGTCCGCCGCGCACCGGCGGTTGATTTCAACGCCATGATCCGGCTGGTTATTCTTGTCTTCATTGCGTTTTGGCCGACGGCCCTAACTGGCGGTGACCTATCCGTCATGAGTTTCAACTGCTGGTACCAGTTTTCCAAAGTCAACGACGGCCTCCCGAAGGCGGTCGCGTCCATCAAGGAAGCCGAAGCCGATGTTGTGGGACTCCAGGAATGCTCGGTGGAAACCGCCGACAAACTGGCGGAAGCGCTTGGCTTCCACCGTGTAAAGTCGGGAGCCGGTGGCGCTCAAATCATCAGCCGTTTTCCGATCCTCGAAACATTCGGAGTGACCGGCATCGATGCCACCCGCGCCGTCGCCGCAAAGTTTCGAGCAGATGGACGTGAATTCATTCTCTATAACATTCATCTGGATGCGGGTCACTATGGCCCTTACGCCGCCCGTCCTGCCGGAGCCACCAAAGCCCTGGTCATGGATGAAGAGGCGAAGTCAGCGCGCACCACGCAGATGACGGGAATCCTCGCATCGATGGCCGGCCATCTCGCACAAAGCGATGCAACACCGGTCATTCTAACCGGCGACTTCAACTCCCCTTCCCATCTCGATTGGGTGGAAAAGACTTCCACCAGCCACTCCGAAATCGCGAACGTTCTTTGGCCCGCGACCGCGCTTCCGTTCCAAGCGGGACTCGTCGATTCCTTCCGTTTGCTCCATCCCGATCCCGCGGCCACTCCGGGCAATACCTGGTCCACCATCCACAAGGAAGGCGAGCCTCAGGATCGGATCGACTACATTTTCCACAAAGGAGCGATCATCCGTCCAATTTCATCCCGCACCTTCAACACTTCCGTGGCCAGGACCATCGGAGTGTGGGGATGCGACATCTCGCCGATCATGGACAATGCCTGGCCCTCCGATCATGCGGCGGTGATCACCGTCTATCGATTCGGAAATTAGCCGTCAGTCGGTGCTTTCGAAAACACCGCCGCCCAACAGCCGTCCGCCATCGTAGAAAGCGCAGATCTGTCCGGGAGCGATGGCGCGCTGCGGTCGCTGGAATTTCAGTCTCACCCTGCCCTCGTCCAGCGGTTCGAGCAACGCGGGTTCCGCCTTCGCCCGGTAGCGTGGTTGGGCGTCTATCAGACGCTTGCAGTCGAAGCGCTCGTTCAGGGTGGAGATGGTTCCGACCACACACGAGGTGGTATAGAGTCCCTCGGATTCCGGACCATCCCAACCGACGATCAACTGGTTCTTTTCCTGGTTTTTCCCCACCACGACATAAGCCATACCGTCGCGTGGCGAGGCGACTCCATGACCTTTCCGCTGGCCCAGCGTGTAGAGGTGCAGCCCGCGATGTTCGCCCAACACCTTGCCTGATAGATCGACGATCTGACCCGGATTGTCCGCGACATAGTGGCTCAGGAAATCGCTCATCTTCACCTGGCCGAGGAAACAAATCCCCTGGCTGTCCTTCTTCTCCGCGACCGGCAGATTGAAACGCCGGGCGACCTCGCGGACTTCCGGCTTGAGCATTTCCCCGGTCGGGAAAAGCGCGTGAGCCGCCTGCCATTGGGTCATCAGCGAGAGGAAATAACTCTGATCCTTGTTAGGATCCGCTCCGCGCAGGATTGCCGCCGTGCCATCGGATAGAGTCCGCCGCCTCGCGTAATGCCCTGTCGCGACGTGCTCGAATCCCTGGGAAAGCGCGTAGTCGAGGAAGACCCCGAATTTCATCTCGCGGTTGCACCAGACATCGGGGTTTGGCGTCACACCGGAGCGGTAGCCTTCCACCAGATAGTCCACGATCCGGTTTTTGTAGGAATCGATCAGGTCGATCACGCGGAACTCGATGCCCAGCGATTTCGCCACCGCGCGGCCGTCCTCGATGTCCTGCTCCCACGGGCAATCACCGGGAATCCCCTCGTCGTTGACCCAGTTCTTCATGTAGCCCGCCGCCACCTCGTGGCCCTGCTCCACCATCAGCGCGGCGGCCACCGCGCTGTCCACTCCACCCGAGAGCCCGACCAAAACCTTCGCCATGCGGGGAGTTTTGAACATCGAACATCGAACGTCCAACGCTGAACATCGAACGGAAGAGGAAAATTCTCCATTTCGACGTTCGATGTTGGAAGTTCGATGTTCGATGTTCATCCTGCCTTCATGCATTCAATGACAGGATTCGGCCGGGGATCGGCGGCGACGGACGCGTGGCAGGCCAGCGTGGAAATCAGCTCCGTCAACCGCAAGCAGGCCGAGGTCGTGGTGCAGGCTCCCCGCGAGTTGAATGAACTCGATGCCCGAATCCGCAAGGCGGTGCTGGGCGTTGTTTCGCGAGGACGCATCCAGGTCTCCATCAACATCGAGCGCTCGCAACTTGCGGCCGCCGAGTTCCGGATCGATCCCGCGCTCGCCCTGGCGTTTTCCAAGGCATTCGGCGAATTGGGCAGAACCGTCGGCTATCCGGTTCCTCCCACCGCCTCCGACTTCCTCCGTCAGCCCGGCATCATTTCCGCGGGCGGCATGGAGATCGACGCCGAAGGGGCGTGGCTCGCCATCGAACCAGCGCTGGCGGATGCCCTCGTCCAATTGGCCGCGATGCGTGCCAGCGAAGGGGATCATCTACTGGCTGACTTCTGGGAACGCCTCGGAGTCCTCCATTCGTTCGTGCGGAAGATTGAAACCGAGGCACCCGGCCGGCCGATCCGCCAGCGCGAGTTGTTAGCGAAGCGCTTGAGAGATGCCGGGCTTGATCTCGATCCCGCCGATGATCGCGTCGTCAAGGAAATCGCCCTCTTTGCAGACCGTTGCGATGTCAGCGAGGAAATCACCCGGCTCGATTCCCACTTCGTGAAATTCCGCGAATATCTCAATGCCGCCGAGCCGCCGGGCAGGGCGCTGGATTTCCTCTGTCAGGAGCTGTTCCGCGAGTTCAACACCATCGGCTCGAAGGCCAATGACGCGTCCATCGCGCAGACCATCGTCGAGGCAAAGACGGAGTTGGAGAAAATCCGCGAGCAGGTGCAGAATGTGGAGTAAGGGGGGGGCGGACTGTGGCCGACCTGTGCCGTAACAAGCGCGCCTTCGGGGGGCGCTGGAAAAGACCGATGCCGCACATGTCGGCCGAAGTCCGACACTCCTTAAAAATCATTCCGTTTTCGCGGTGTAGTCGAAGACGAACGCTTTCTCTAGCAGACCATTCAGTTTCGCCCCGAAAGCCTTGTGCGCTTCATGCGGGATGTAGGCTTCGAGCGCGGCCTTGTCCTTGAAGCTGACAAAGAAACAATGCGTGAAGCCATCATTGAGCTTCTCCACGCTCTCACTGGTTCCCCATTCATAACCGATGATCGTCGGGATTTTCTTCGGCAGTTCGGCGAAAGCCTTTTCAATTTCCTTCACTTGTTCCGGCGTGGTGGAATCCTTGAACTTGAAGAAAACGGCGTGGCGGAATTCGCCCCCGGCGAGGGCGCTGGTTGCGGTGAGTGCGGCTGACATGATGGTAAGGAGCAGGGTTTTCACGAGGCCCTGCTTCTCACCCGGCTCAGCTACTGTCAAGCCAGCGGCAGTTTCATCCCCGCAAGATCGCGATCCTCGCGCGCGGATTCCAGATAGGTTTCGTCCATTTCGATGGCCTGCTTGAGGTGGCTTCTGGCACGCGGTCCCTCGCCAAGGGTCCAGAGATAGCAGGCGAGATTGTAGTGGAAGATCGCCATTTCAAACAAGGTTTTCGGCCCCCGCAGGAGCTGGTTGCAAGCGGCGAGCGTATCGCCGGTTTCGTGCAGGCAATAAGCGGCGCGCAGGAAAAATTCCGGCACATCCTCCGCCTTCAGGCACAGCAAGCGGGCGGTTTCCGATGCGGGATTCCATTGCTCGCGCTCCATCTGCGCCGCCAGCTTCAATTCCAGCGGCCCGCGCAACATCTGCACTTCGGTCGGTAGCGCCTGAAGCTCGTAGAGAGCCTCGTCCGCAAGCCCGAGCTCCAGCCAACCGGACGCCGCCCGTAACGTTTTTGTCACCACCATCTCCGCGACATTAGGCAAACTCCCACACGAGCGCAATCCCAGAGGTTCGTAAAATCACATGCATTTACCGGCGATGACCGTGCCGCTTGCCACCAGGTTGATCGTTTTCCGTCCTAACTTATGCCGTGGCGAACGAATTGAAGGTTCGTCGGGCGAGGTTTGGAAGCCACCCGATTCGCGACCCGGAGAAGATCCGCCGTAGGCGCGTCGTCATCATCCGCCGCTATTTGCCTCGAAAACACAATGCGGGGAGCCCCAGGCGGACGGCTGCAGTTCGGATCGTGCAGGAAGCAATCCGCAATATGCATTCCGCAACACTGGATGTTAGGTTGGCACGTTAGAAAAACCGATGGTTGATTTTACTGAAAATTTTCCGGAAAAAGTCCCTATTCAAAGCGGATTTCCGCGCTTTAGTGGGGATGTTATGAAAACCAATCCAACTACCATGTCATCCACCTCGGTGGAATCCCTCCAGGGAAAAACGGGATCTTCCCGGATCGCAAACCTCGGCCGCCTGCTGCTGGCGGCGATGTGCGTATCCCTGGTGACCGTTGCAGCCGCCCCCAAGGCCCTCGCGGCCGCACCGAACGGCGTCTATGAATTCACCAGCGCCAGCGGTACCGTGAAGTTCGGTGACAACACCATCGACATCCCGGAGTCGGCGGTGAAACGAATCGCAGGGGTCGTGAATGGTGACATCACCATTCAAAACAAAACCCTGCAGCTCAACAGGAACGCCACGAAGAAAATCGTCAAGGAGCTGGGCGACGAACTCGACTTCGATGTCAAGGTGACGGTGACCGGCCCGACCTCGGTAACCCTCTCCAAAGACGTCGATATCTATATCGGCAGCACCGAAGAGCCGATCGTCACCTCCTTCGAGGGAGACTTCCATGGCGAGGATTTCTCGGGTGAGTTGATTACCGATGTGACGGCCAAGGTGAAGGGCAAAACCCTCCGTCTGATCATCACCTTCTCCGGCGAAACGCTGGGTGAGGAGTTCAGCGGCAAACTGGTCATCGTCGCCAAGCGTTGATCCGCATTTCAGCCTTTACAACTGCTAGAGCCCAACCGGAGCCGGCCGATCCCTTGAATGGGAGATCGGCCGGCTTTTCCGTTGTTGGGATGATCCGCTGGACTGCCAATTGACCCGTTCCAGCACTTCGTCAAGCAGGCACGGATGACGCGGATGAAGAAAGCTTCCTAACAAGTTCAAGGAGAGGCGGACTCCGATCCGCCTTGGTCCATGGAATGTCGATGCGTGGTGGTTAACCGCTTTTCGTCGGTTTCCATGGGATTCGGCAATCCGCAGATCGCCGCTCTTTAGTTAGGAGCGACACTCGCGATGACCTTCCATTACGCCAGGACCGCTTTGCGGAGTTCCAGCACCTTGATGGGCGGGACGTTGAGAATGCACTGCTCGCTTCTCGATAGATCAAACAACTCGTGATCGGAGATCAGCGTGGAAACCTGATAGGTGAGGAACACGGTATCCGGCCCCATGATGAGGGCGATGTTGGAAAGAAGCCGCTCGCGGAGATTGCGCTCCATGATGGTGAAGGGAATGCCGGAGTAGATGTAATCCGGGTGGGTGATGCCGAGCCCTTCCAGTGTCTCCACGAGATGCAACGCATCGGCCTGGACGACGGTGACGCGGGGATCGTGGGCGAACTGCTTTTTCAAGTGGGCGGCGAAGTGTTCGTCGAGCTCGATGAGGATGAGCTTCGACTCCGCATTCATCCGGCGGACGATCTGGCGGGTGTGGCAGCCTTCGCCGGGGCCGAGTTCGATGACGACGCGTGGCCGGGTGAAATCAATGCGCTTCGCGGTCTGGCGGGTGAGAAACCCTGAACTGGGGACGAGGTAGCCAACACGGATAGGGTTGGCGATGAGGCGCTTGAAGAAAAGGAGGCTCATAGGGATTTGCTGCGGGAGTAAAGCGGCAGTGGGGGCATCCGTCGAGCACGAGATTCGGAATCAAGGTGCCTCTAGGGATTTAAGTTCAATGTTACGGAACCAAACCGGCTGTCCTTCCGCCTGAAACGCGATGTGGCCGTAGCTGAGGATTTTCGGGGCGCCGGCTTCCAGCAGCTCGGTGGAGGGAGCCAATTCGCCGCGCGGATCGAGCTGCGGACGCTGGTAGCGGAGCACTTCCACGCCGTTGATGCGGTGGATGACCTGGTCGCTGCCGTGGACCTCGACCTCCACTTTCACCCATTCGTCTGCGGGAAATGTGGGGGCGCTGGACTCGACGATGTGCTGGGTGACGAGCTTGCCGTCGATTTCAATATTGGTTCCCGGGGTGCAGACGTTGCCGGTGGAGCGTTTCCCTTTCCCTTCGTCGGCGAGGAACTGGCATTCGAGGCTTGAGGGAAACGGCTGGTTCAGACCCATGCTTTGCGGTGACTGAGAGTGGATCATCACGCCGCTGTTGAGGTTCACATAGTTCGGCGCATCGGCCATCATTTTTCCGGTAAACCGGTACTCCATCCGCAGGATGTAGTGCGAGTAGGCGATGTTGGTGTAGAGGTGGCCGTATTGGGAATTGAATTTCTGATAGCCGTCGTAGGAGACCTTGAGGATTCCGTCATCGACCTGGAAGGTGTTGGCGAAATTCTCACCTAACACATGGCCGGAGAATTTCGGGGTCCAGCCGTCGAGGTTCTTGCCATTGAAGAGTTTCACCCACGGCTGCTCGGTGGCGCTGGCCGTGGCGGTTAGAGCGAGGAAGACAAGCGAGGCGGTGCGAGAGAGGAATTGGCGGGAGGTCATGGATTGGGAAAGGCGTATCGGTTACGGCTGCGATTGCCAAGGGATGAGTGGGAGTGACGCCCCGCTCATTTGGCTGCCGCGGCTTTTTTCGCGAGCGCGGCCTTGATGTCTTCGATGAATTCCCGGTCCTGCTGACTGAGGCGGTCCAACGCGATTTCGACCGGCTTCTTGTTCACCAGCAGCCGGGCCTTACCGTTACGCACGACGGTGGGATGCTCGGGTGGTTTCGGCATCGCAGGCTCGGCGGTGCCTTTGGGAACTTCGGAGACGAGATCCTCGAAGGCGATGAGCTTGGCTTCCAATGGTTTGCCATCGGCGCTGGTCCACATTCGGTATTCGTAGAGGACGATGTGGGTGACGTAGCGCACATTTGGGTTTTCCGGCTTTCCGGGATCCACCGTGGCTCCCGTATTCAGCCCGCCACCGTCAGAGCGAGTCTTGAACTTTTTGGGAGTGGCCGGAGTGACCGGGTTGCCTGGGAAATCGGATTGCCCCCAAGCCGCCGGGACGCAGAGCAGTCCGAGCAAGGTCACCATTCGCAGGATTCTCATGAATGGGAAAATGCCCCTATTTCGCCAAACCACAATCCCCAATCGATTCCCCAGCGAGGGTGAATCGATTGGGATTATGGTTTTCCCCCGATCTTACTCGGTGGCAAAAATGCGGACGAACTTGCGGGCGCTGTCGATAGGAACAACCGCTTCCTTGCGGGTGTAGTCCGGGGAATAGAGTCCGGATTGATCCGTGGCATTACCCACCGGCGCCGCGCTGGCAGGCCATGGATTGTCGAGCAGCGTCGAGCTTTCCTGAAGGACGAAGGTGCCGGTATTGCGCTGGCTCCAGCGAACGACGAGGTCGCTGCCGGAGGTGCTGGTTTGGGTCAGCGAGCCGTTGCTAACAACCGGCGAGGTGCCGAAGAGGTATTCGCCGCGGTTGTTGAAACCGTCGCCATCGGGATCGTCGGTGCGGTCGCGGTCGGCGGCGTTCGGAATCACCAGGGACCAGGTGTCGTAGCCGGTTGCGGGGCCGGTGGTCACGACCAGGCTGCCGGTGCCGGTGAGGTGGGAGTTCGCGGTGCCGGCGGGTCCATAGGTGCCCGCGGGCATCTGGACGCCGCCGATGGTCAGCGCGTGGACGGTGTCGGACGCGCCATGAGTTAGATTGAGCGTGGCGCTGGCGCCGATGACGACATCCGCCGCATCGGCGAGGCTGGCAGAGCCGAGGATGAGTTCGCCCGCCGAGACGGTGGTGGTTCCGGTGTAGATGTTAGCGGCGGATAGCAGCATGCTGCCGGGGCCGGTCTTGGTTAGCGGGGAAACGAGCGGGACCGTGATGCTCCCGGCGTTTCTCACGATGGAACTGATGGTGAAATCCACTGCGGAATCTCCGGTCACATCGGCGATGTCGAAGATCACTCCGTTGTTCGTGGCAAGCCCCGCGCCGAGGGAGATCCTGCTATTTCCTCCAACCACCGGAGTCGAGATGGTGGACGGGTTGCTGCCGCCCACGGTGACCGTTCCGACGAGACCGAGGTTGGTGTTGAAGCCACCGGTCGTATTGCCAGCACCAACGACGACGGAGCCGCCGTTGAGAGTCAGGTTGGGAAGGAAGGCGACGAAGGCATTGCCATGAAGCGTGCCACCAGCGTTCACGGTGATGGAAGGGCAGAATTCGGGAAGCATCAGACTGTTTCCGAAGGGTGCCGTGCCATTGATTGAAAGGATGGCGCTGTCCGCCACGGTGACAGCATTGGCCGGAGTCATCAGGCCGACCGTGCAGAAACCGCCTTCCAAAGTTCCCGCGCCGGTGCTGCCATTGACTAACAAGGTGCCGCCATTGACTGCGGTGCCGCCTGAATAGGAGCTCGCCCCATGGGTCAGAGTCAGCGAGCCAGCACCGGTTTTGACGATCCCCCCCTCCCCCGCGATCACGGTGTTAGGAAGAACGAGATTCTGGGATGTCTGGTGGATTGTCAGCGCATCCGTCAAGGCGCTGCCGATGGTCAGCGTGCTCGGGAAGGCCGCGAGGTTGTCGAGAAGCATCCTTCCTGCGAAAATCTCCGTGGGGCCGGTGAAGGTTTGAATGCCGCTCAAGGTGGTTAGACCAGCCTGGTTGGAAATCAGACGGAGCTTGCCGGTGCCATCGCCGAGGCTGGCGATGTTCAGCCCGCCGGCGCCGGTGCCATCCAGATTGAGCACCGTGGTGTCGACGGTACAGGTGGCGGGCACGGCAATGGTGAGTGAACGGGTGTCGCTGTGATTCGACCAGGATTGATCGCCATTGATGACCACGGAGCCAGTGCCATTGACGATGCCGCTGGAGTTGGAGGCAGACGAAAGCGTCAGGCCGTTGATCCCCAGCGTGAGCGGGAAGCCATTGGTATTGATGGTCGTGGACGTGATCGAAGTGGCGGCGGGAACGGCGAAGGTGAGACTGTTCAACGAATAACCGCCGTCCAGCTTGGTCGTTAGATCGCCCGCGGTTCCGGTGGCGTTGCTGGCGGAAAAGATCACGTCGGTGTCGGCTCCGGGGATTTGGAGCGGATCAGCGGTTCCCGCGGCGTTGGTGGACCAGTTGCTTTTGGTGATGGCGAGGGTGGAACCATAACCCCAGAGATTTTCCGCGTCGGCGGGTGCGCCGGTGCTGCTCGCGGAACCGGTCCAATAGGCGGTCCCCGGTGTCGGATTTCCCGCGAGCACATTGAGAATGAGTTCGGTCGGGGTCGGGGTGGACAGGGAATAAGTGCTGAACCCGGCGGGCTTCGCGCCGATGGCGAAATTGGCGACGCTCAATCCGCCCGTCGCGCTGATCAGCGTATGGGTGCCGTTGACCACCGGTTCGCCGGGAGCAAGGCTGATGTTGACGGTGTTGATGCCGGTGTTCGTTGCCGCGCCGGTGGCGGTGATGCGGTCCGCGCCGTCGTCGAAAAGATCGAAGTGCAGGGTCGAGGCGTTCAGGCTGATGTCGCCACCTGTGGTTAGATTGTTAGCCGTGCCTGCCGTTCCGGTGAAATCCACTTTTCCCTGGCTGGAGAATGTGCCGGCGGTGGTGACCGGGTCGATGCCTTTCACCTTCAGGGTTCCGGCTGAGCCGACGGTGAGTCCCGATTGGTTGGGAATCCCCACATTCGCGAGGGCGAGGGAACCCGCATTGATGGTGGTCGGGCCGGTATAGGTGTTGGCGGTGTTGGAAATCGTGAGTTCGCCCGGACCGATCTTGGTGAGGCCGCCGTCTATGGCGTTGGCTCCGGGGAGGACGCTGTGGGTGAGCGCCTGGTCGATGGTGATGTCAAATCCGTTGGAATCGACGATCGCTCCGTTGTTGTGGACGTTGGCAACGGTGAGGCCGGTCATGAAGGACGCGTTCGACTTGCTGGATTTGAGGGTTCCGCCGTCTAAGTTGAAAGTGGCTTCTCCCATAACGCGGTTGATCGATGGAGTCGTTAGAATACCTCCGTTCAAATTGAAGATGCCCTTGGCACCAGCCGCCCCCTCTCCGATCGACATGCCGATGCCGCCGACGATGATCTCTCCGGTTCCCGAAAGAGTGGCGGTGGCGTTGGTGCTTCCGTTACTGACAACCATGCGGCCGTAGGCGTTCACGATACCGCCCGTCACGCTCAATAAGGCGGTAGAGGTGGCGTTGAGTCCCACGATCAACTGTCCCTGGCCGGTGGCGGGAGCTCCCGGGTTGGTGGAGAAGCTGCCGGAGCTGACATTGACCGTTGCGTTAGAGCCGGCGTTGTAGCCCAGATAGACGTGGCCATGGGTGGCGCTGGAATGCATGGAGAATGCGCCGCCATCGACATTCATCACGGCGGTGCCGGTGCTGCCGATCCGCATGGTTCTGCCGCCGGTGGCGTAGGAGCCGCCGGTTTTCAGGTTCAGCGTGACGTTGTCCGTGGCGTTGGAGGCGATGTGGGTGGTGTCGTCATTGCCGCCACTGCTGCCGACGGCGCTGGAAGTCCGGCCCAGGCTGCCGGAGACATCGACAACCAGTCCGTTTCCGGATAGATACATCGCCGAATTGCCTCCGGATGACGTTGACCTAACGATCGCTCCCGAGGCGATGGTCAGTTTCCCGGCGGCGGCACCACCGGTGGCTCCGATGGTAAGGCCGCCCGTTCCGGTGTTCACAACCGCTTTCTGAACGGCGACGTTGCTGCCGATGGTGGCGCTCTTGCCGATGGTGATCTCAATCGCGGAGGTCGAGCCCGGAGTCAGCGTGATGGTTTGCGCACTGCCTGCGGAAAGCGTGTAGCCGCTGTTGTTAAAGATGAGTTTGGTCGCGGCGATCGTCGTCCCGACGGTGATGGCGTAAATTCCGTCGATACCCTCGAAAATGGCGTCATTGGAGTCCGCCCAAATCTTGTTAGCGCTGGCGTCGTTCCAGACAATGTTGCCGGCGGTCTTGTCCCAAGTGCCGGAGGCAGCGTCGATGGTGGCTCCGTTGGCCGTGTCGCCGGCATCCCACCTGAACGTGGCGGCGTGGGATATGCTCAGGGAAATGGCAATGAGGAAAGAGGACGGCAGGAAGCGGTTGCGGAACGAGGAGACGGGTTTCATGGGATTTCGGGTTTGATGGACGGCTGGCAACCCATGCGATCCGGGATCACCCGCCGGAGCGGAAGGGGCAATGGGTTTGCCGGGAACCCAGGCACGACAGGTCGAGCTGGACGGTAGGGGCATACCAGCCGCCCCTGTTCCTGCCTACCTATGGGTTTCCATAGGAGGCGGCAACTCATTGGAAATAAGTGTCAAACAGCGACCAACTTTCGGCATCGCCGGCAGCAGAAAGCCTGTCGACCACCACCCGGATCCCGGTCCGGAAGGATGGTCAATAGACCGGCGGCTCGGGCACCCGTCCGACGTATTTCAGCACCGCCTCGGTGCGGGTGCGGACATGGAGCTTTCGATAGATGTTTCCAAGATGGAAACTAACGGTCTCGATGCGGACCTTCATTTCGTCGGCGATTTCCTTGTAGAGATAGCCTTTTGATAGAAGCTCGAGGGTTTCCATTTCCCGCTGGGTGAGCTGGAAATCCTCGGAGGGTTCCTGCACAGGCGCCTCCACGGATTTCTGGAAATGTTGGACGACCTTGCGGGCAATGGCGCTGGACATCGGCGAGCCACCGGCCAGCACGTCATCCAGAGACTCCAACAAACTTGAGTCGATGTCGCGCTTCAGGACGTAGCCGGACGCTCCGGCGGCCAGCGCCTCGAAAACCCGGTCCGCATCCTCGAACACGGTCACCATCAGGAACTGGGTCGTCGGACACAGCGGTTTGAGCGCTCGGACGAGCTGGATGCCGGACATTCCGGGAAGTTGGATATCCGCGATGACGGCGTCCGGCGGATCACTCCGGATCGCGGGCAGCGCGGATTCGCCCCGGCCATAACAACCGGTGATGATCCACGAGCCATCGGCGGAAAGCGCGTCCTGGAAGGATTCACGGAGGACGGAGTCATCCTCCACGATGGCGATGCGGCGGTTAGGAACGGTCATGAATTCGGCAGAGATGGGATTTTCGGTAGCAGGCAGTGGAAGCTCACGCGGGTGCCGTTTCCTGGCTTGGAATCAATGTTAAAGGTGCCGCCGAGCTCCTTGAAGCGCGAGGCGAGATTCCGGAGGCCATTGCCTTCGCGCGGGAGTGATGGATCGAAACCGGCTCCGGTATCCGCCACCTCGACGAGGAGGGCGTTGCCTTCAGCGGACAATTTCACCGACACTTCGCACGGCCCGGCATACTTGAGGGTATTATTGAGCGACTCCTTCACCGCAAGTGCAAAGTGGTTGCGGAAATCCGACGTCAACGGAATGGCGGGCAGATCCGGCGGGATCGAAAGCCGCAACCTTACCGGGCTGTCGCGAAACAGGTCGTGGGCCACGCCCGCCAAGTGGACCGCGAGGTGGTCGAGCGTGTCGTTGGCCGGGTTCACCGCCCAGACCAGCCCTTCCATGGCCTGCACCAGATCCCGTGCGGCCGATTCCATGCGGATCACCTGCTGGCGCGCCTTGCCCGGATCCGAGTCAATCGCCCGGCGCACGAACGAGGCGGTTAGATTCAGCACCGACACGCGGGTTCCGAGATCATCGTGCATGTCGCGCGCGATGCGGGCGCGGTCCCGCTCCAGCATGCTTTGGAGCCGGATTCTGGCGAGCCGCTCGCGCGAACGCCGCCGATAGATGGAGAACAATCCCAGCCCCGTCATCCCCAGTGCCGCCGCCACCAGGATCGGATAGAACCATGCCTGCCTCCAGAACGGTTCGTGGATCACCAGCGGAAAGGCGACGCGGGTGGCGGACTCCTCCGGTTTTTCGCCCGCCACGGCGATGGCCCGGAAGGTGTATTTCCCGGAGGGGACGCTCAGATAGGTGGCCCGCAGCGACGAACCCGGAATCACGTTGTAGGCCTCCGACCATGACGCGAGAAACACCTCGCCTCCCGCCGCAGGCTCCGTCTTGAGAGTCTGGGTGGTCCTCCAACGGCCATAGTGATCCTGATCCGCATCGTCCAGGCCGAGCGCCTGATCCTCGCCCTTGAGAACGATCCGGGCGATGCCGGACTCGTAAAGCGGGTCGGAAGGATCATCCTTTGATAGTTCGCGCGTCCAGCCACTCGGGACACCGGTCGGCTGGTTCGTATAAACGCCTTTTTCGAAATTTCCGTTAGCCCACAGATTCACGTCCGGCTGGCTGATCCGGGTCAGCGACATGTTATCGATCACCCACCTGCCGGTGGTGTCCGGCGTGCCCGAGGAAACCGAGACGCGGATTTGGCGGGTCCGCTCCGGAATGGTCAGGGGCTCCACCCGCCGTACCAGAGTCGAGTCCAGAATATCCTTTTCCCAGCCTTCGCTCGATGCCGACGCGGTGAACGCCGTGGACGACAGGACCACCCCTTCCGCATCCAACATTTCCCAAGCCATCGTCATCCCGCGAGCCGTCGGCAGCCAGCCGTCATCGAGACCTTGCAACGAACACTTCACCGCCAGCGGATCCTCCAGGCTCCCGGGCGGAATCAGTTTGAAATCGAAGTCCAGCCGGTGCGGCCCGGGTCCCATTTCAAGCGGACCGCCTCCCGGAGTCACCGGCATCGGCACGTTGTCCACCAGCACCTGCTCCAGAATCAGTTCCTTCTTCGGCGGCTGCGGCGCTTTCTCCAACAGATCCTCCGCCTTCTTTCTGGCCCTCAGTTCCGGGCTCACAAAGAAGAAGTCCTCGGGCTTTCGCGCGATGCTGCTGATGCGCACTTCATCAATGTATCCGGGAAAATATTCCCAAGGCCCGTGGGGATTGGTTCGGCCGGTGTTTCCGATCGCGAAATCCCCCAGCTCGCGGTTCAGATCCGCCGTTAGAGAGCCGCGCCCGATCTGGTTCGCCACTCCGTCCCCGGCACCGATGCGCGTCCAGTAGAGTTTCAGATTATCCGCCACGGCCTCCTTGCCCGAGTAGGTCACCGCCACGTGGAACCAGTCGGTCGTGTTGACCGCGTGTGGCCCGGTCGTCGGCAGCGTGGCCAGTCCGCCACTGCGCGCCGAGTTTCCTGAAATCGGCAGGAACGACAGGAATCCCGGCTTCTCGATGCGGAACAAAAACACCCGCTGCCCTAACACCTCGTCGTCCAGACTCACGATGCTGGCCGACATTCCCCGGGCGTCTCCGACCAGCACGTCCAGCTTGACCAAGGCCTCGATCGTGAACGCCCCGTCCTCCCCCATGATCGGAAACGGCGCCTCCACCTGATCTAGCGGACCCGTATCGAGTTTGGGCTTCGACAGCAGGATAGGCCCGTAGATCGGTCCTTTTTCCGGCTCGCGGTTGTGGGAATAGTTGAAGGAAACCGAAGATCCGAAGCCGTCGATGGAGGGTTGCGCCGCAGTCGCGCCGTTCAGCAAACCTAACAAATCACGTCCGCCGGCGGCCGAGTCCCGGAACGGCGGCTGTCTCTCGTCCAGGTGCCAGAGATGCAAGGTATCTTCATCCGGCTCATAGGGAACAAAGGCGGGCGCGGCGGCTGGAAATCCCGCCGCCGTGAAAAGGATGGCACTGCAAACGGCCGTTGCACGTTGTCCCGGCATTCGGGAAACCTGATGCGTGCCGATGATTGCGGCAAGCGTGGAGACAGTTCTTCGGATTTACAGAACCCTCTTTGCAGCAAGTCCGCGATTCGGTATGTTATCCGTCATGAAAACTCCATGGGTGGGTGTCTGGTCGCTCGTCGCGTGCGGTAGTTTGTTTTCCCAAACCACCGTCAGACCGTTGACCGCCGCGTCCAAGCCAGAGCCGGGACTCGAACTTGCCGTGACTTGGAAATGGTGGGTGGTTCCGCCGGAGGTGAAGGAATGGGGAATGCCGTTGCCGGAATCGCTGCGACCAAAACCGGCAGGAGACCCCGCGCCCGAACCAACGGTCGTGCGTCCGGAGACGTATGAAGTGAGTAAAGGCGATGCCATCATCAAGATCGCGAGGAAATTCGAGATGGAGGCATGGCAGTTGAAGCAGTTCAACAACCTGAAGGACGACCGCATCCAGATCGGCCAGGTGCTGCGCATTCCTTCACCGGGCCAGTTGCTGACGATGGTTCCGCCGCCACCACCACCGGAAAAGGAAGTCGCCAGCCAGAAAAAATCCAACAAAGCGATCATCATCGAAGAGCCCGCGCCGGACTTGGATCCCGGTGGCGAAATCCAACAGGAACTCGACAACGTGCGGATGCAGGTATTCCTCGATCGGGAAATGTTTTCTCCCGGCATGATCGACGGCAAGGAGGGACCGGCATTCCTGAAGGTCCGCGAGATCTATCAGAAGTCCCGTCCGGATGCCGCAAACTCCGCCTCGCTGAAAGCGAAAGCCGAGGCCGCGGTGAAGGAGCCTTATACGCGCTATGCCCTCCGCGCGGATGATTTCAAATTCATCAGACCTCCCAAGGCGGAACCGGTGGTGGTCCCCGACAAGGGATCGGCGTCCGCCAGGAAAAAGAACCCGAAGCCGGACATACCCGCACCACCGCCGCTGACTATCGACGATCTGGTCGGGGCGGATTTCCTCGGCTATGGCAGCGCCTGGGAGTTCGTCGCGGAGCGATTCCATTGCGACGAGGAATTCCTCCATCACATCAATCCCCAACTGAAGGACGCGCCGGTCGTGGGCACGGATTTCCAAGTGCCTAACGTCATTCCGTTTGAAATCGAAAAAGCCCTCGATGCCCCCCTGCAACCGGCGGCCGATCCTCAAAAGCCAATCACCGCAGCGGTGGTCCTGGTGTCCCGCCTGGAGATCTCACGTGACGGTCAGCTCATCGCCGTGATGCCCCTGCGTTCGGCGCGACCGGGGCTTTATGGCCGGGACAAATGGACCGTGCTCGATGCCATCCCGCAGCCGCGCATGGCCACCAAACGCGAGCCACGAGAACCGCCGAAGTCAGCTCCCGCAACGAAGGGTGTTGTGAATCCCGACGCCGGGCCCGGAATCGCGCAGCCGTTGGAGAAGGAACAATACCTCGCCCCTGGCCCTAACAATCCTGTGGGAGTTATCTGGATCAATCTCGCCAAGTCCGGCGGCATTGTTCCCCTGCCCTACGGACTGCACGGCACGGGCATCCCGGCGAAAATGGCCAGCCTGCAAAGCATCGGCGGATTCCGCCTGACGAATTGGGACATCACCCGCGCCGCACGGCTGATGCCCGCCGGCACGGTGTTGCAGTGGAAGAAAGAATAGCGGGGCGGGATTTCGTTAGAGAAGTGTCGCGGTCGATCAGGGATGACAGGTCCACGGCACGTGCAGGAGCGTGTAGGGCAGGTTTTTCTCCGTTTCCTCGGACTTCTGGATTTCCTTTTTCTTGAGTTGGAAAACCGGCAATGCGGGCGTGGGACCGAAACGCGGAACCTGCACCATCGGATAGGTCTGGCCTTTTTTCTCGATGAACAAGGACGCTCCGAAACGCCCGCCGGGAATCTCGCCAATGAGGATATCCAGATCGATGATGTCGGTCTTCCTGCAGGTGAACCAATCGCCGCGTTTCATCTCGCCCGCCCAGCAGCGGATGTTCTCTGCGGGGGAGGATTCCTTCCAACGGCTGAGATTGGGCCAGTTGGTGTAGTTGGAAACCAGCTCCGTCTTTCCGTCCACGGCAACGGCGAGCACGTCGTCAGCGATGCCCACAAACCGATAGGTGCCGTCCTCCGGCGGGGAAACCTGGGCCTTGTAAATCACGAACCAACGGGACGGCTGCACGACGCCCGCCAGTCCGAATGCCTCGGGAGCGGTCTTCGCATCGATGACCGGAATCATCACCTCGGTGGCATACAACGGGCGGGTGGCGCGGAAATAACCGCTAAGCACGTCCTCATCCCAGCCACTGTCGAGGAACTGCGCCATGACGCGGGTGGGCTCCGCCATCGGAACCGGCTGGCGTTTCTGATTCTGTTTGAGGTCGTAGAAGATGCCGAGCATCGCTCCGCCCGATTTTACGGCAGAACCGAAGGACTCGTTACCGGTCAATGACAGGCCCTGCTGCGCATGGGCGGCGGATGCGGCACAGGCGAGGATTACCAGGGGATGAAGCAAGCGACGGAGGAACATGCGCGAATTTTTTGTTAGTTACTAGATAAGGATTTACGGAGAGGAGCCGTCGTCCTCCGCTAGGTTCTTCAGATACTGGTTGACCGCCGTCTCGTAGGCCGGGGCCACCTTGTCCTGCTGCCGGAGGGAAAGCGCCTCGCGCTGGCTGTCGGCCGCCTTGCCACGCGCATCGGTCCGGGTCTTGTTGCTGCTGTTGTCCCCGGCCCCCATCCCGGCACCGGCGGAGTCTTGTGCGGCCTTGGCCTGCATGGACTGATTCATGGAAGCCTGGAGCGAAGACATGGCGCCGGCCAGTTTCTCCGCGCCTTGGGTTAGATTCTGTTTCACGTTCTGGCCGCCGGCGGCCTGCTGCGTATGACCTTCGGCAGCCTGGAGATTCCTGCCGGTGTCCGACTGGCCTTGTCCCGCTTGCTTCAACTGCTCACCCGCCTGGTTCATTTTCTCCATCGCGCTGTTCGTTTTGGCGGACGCATCCTGCCCGCCCGAGTTCTGGAGCTGCGCGATTTCCAGGTCACTCTTCGCATCCTGCATCGTATTCATCGCCTCCTGCATGGCTGCTTGCTCCGGGTCGAGCGGCGCTTGATCCGGTGTCGTGCCGGCCATGGCATCCGCTTTCTTCTGAAGAGATCCAGCCAATTCCGTTAGACCATCCGCCACCTTGTTCTGTTGTTCAGCGGTCTTTTCAACCCGGTTCGGCTCGCGGCGGAGCCGGTCGTCCGCCAGTTCGTTCGCAGCCTGACTGGATTCCAAAGCCGCCTGTTGGGTCTGCGCGGCGGCCTGCGGATCCTCCATGGCCAGCCGGTCCTCCATCGCATCCAGCCTGGCGGCGATCTCCTCCTGCTTTTTCGCGGCAGCCTCCTGTTCGGAGCCGTTCATCTTCGGCGTCAGGTTCGCCAGCTCCTCCTGCTTGCGGGCCATATCATCCAGTTCGGAAGCGAGTTCGCGTGTGCGCTGGTCCGCGGTCTTCCCCGCATCGAGGTTCGCGATCATGGCCTTGAGGCTATCCAACACGCCGCCTTGGGAAGAGACCGCCTCCGTTAGATCGAGCTCGATGTCGGTGATGGCGTCATCCGCTTGTTCCGTGAGCTTTCGGTCCCTCGCCGTGGTGGCCGCCTGCTGGAGGAACTTCGCCCCATCAGGCCCGATTTCAGCGGAAAGTTTTTCGAGCGCCTGCAACGCCAGGTTCGTTTCCTTGCCCAAGGCCGCCTGCTCCTCTTTCCTGGCGCGATGGTTGTCCCGCAGGTGGGCTGGCATTTTCTGCAAGGTCGGCGCAGTTCCTGCCAGATAGCGGGTCGCTTCCAGATTGGCATGCTGGCGGATCGCCAGAGCCCCCAGGCGTTTTTGCATGGCCGCAAGGTCGGATTGCCGGGCCAGCTTGTCCGCCATCGCCTGCAACGCGATCTGGATGCCCTTCTGGCTGCCATTCGCCTCGTTCAGGCTGCCCTGCACGATTTTCGCATCCATGCTGCGGCTGGCATCCATCAGCGACTTGGCGACGGTGGCCATGTCATTGGAGGAAAGCCGGTCCATCTCCGCGACCGTTTTCCGGAGCAACGCCACATCCGCGGCGGCAGCGGGATATCGGGCATAGGCGTCTGCCAAACGGGAGATCTCGTCTTTCAACCGTTGGCTCGTCACCCGCAGCTGTTCCTGTGAGATTCCGCCCTGATAGGCAGCGGTTCTGGCAGGTGCCGATGGCTCGGCGGCATGTGCGCCTCCGAGGATCAGGGGAAGGGTCAGAAGATGGATCGGCTTCATAGTGTTAGATTTGGGACAGAGTGGATTCGGGATCAGCGGCGCGGAAGATTGAGGCGGTCATTGATTTCCCGCTGGTTGTCGTAGAGTTGCTCGATCTCCTTGGCCTTGCGGCCGAATTCCTCAAGCAACTCCATACGCTTTTCGCCCTCGGAAACAATCGTGATCGTGCGTTCCGGCGTGCGGTAGGTAGCGGGGTCCTGGACGGGAGGAAGGTTGCGATCCGCCCGTCTGCCTCTGGCGGAATTCGTGTCCCTTGCTTCGATCCAGAAAACAACACGTGTCCCGGCGCTGACGGCGGGATTGAGACGGCCCAGGTTCCAGTCCAGCCGCAGTGCGAAAGACCGTTCGCCCCCCTTGAGGGAAAATGGAATGCGGCCGTTTCCCGAATCGTCGAACCCGCCGTTGAGGTCCGGCCTCAGGACCCGGTAGTGGAGGTCCAGTCCTGCGAGGCCGAAATCGTCGGAAACCTCCGCGGCAACGGCGATCGTCTCGTCCGCGAGCGCGGTGATGGTCTCCTCTTTGGGCGACGCGAGCACCACCTGCGGCAGACGATCCGGAACGACCTGCACCGGATAGACGGGATCCTTCACCGACTCGTCGCCTTCCCTGCCCTTCAAGTGGATTGAGAGCGCTTTCCACGCAGTCTCCGCATCGGTTAGTTTCGCCGTGAAGGAGTTGTTTTCCCTCCTCGGACCGAATTCGACAGTGCGGGAGGTTTCCCCTTGTTTGATGGTCACGGTTCCGGAATCCAGCGCCTTGGTCACGCTCCCTTCGATCCTCACGGTGGAGCCATCCAACAGTTTCAGCCCGGACGATCTCAACTCCTCCTCGGGAAGCCGCGTGTAGTCCGGATAGATCTGGAAAAACCGCACGTCCTTCGCGACGGGCGGCTTGCGCACCACCACCTCGTGGGTCCTGCCGATGCCATCGTTCAGCTCGAAGCGGTAGCGGAACGGCTCGCGGACGTTCTTGAGCGTGGTGATGAAATCCTTGCTTCCCGGTTTCGCGATCGGCATCACGAACGTTTCGTCGGGTTTTCCGGCGCGCATCACGATCAGCCGCCCTTCCGATGGAACGACACCGGCCGCCTGCGCGCCCAGCATCACTTCGTCCCCTTCCTCGATTGTCAGATCCTCCGTCACGGAAACCACGGCAGTGTCGGCCGGCAATGGCGAGCTGGAAAGAAGAACGCGCTTCACCAACAGACCGGAGACGGGCCAGCCGATAACCAATAACAGAACCGCGGGAACCACCGGAGCGAGCATCCAGAGCGCGAGTTTCCTCACCCGGTCCGGACGCACCACGCGTGCGGCGACGTCGAGGTCCTTGACCTTCGCCGTGGTCTCCGCGACGAGCCGCTGGACTAACAACCTGGATCCCGCAGGAACCTCGCTTCCCGCCAGGGAAAGCTCGACGGTGGAGATCAGCGAACTCCGCAGTTCCGGAACTCCACGCTCGACCAGCAGCGCCGCGCCCTGGCGGTCCAGTCGCTTCAGCCACGGAATCGCGGCATATCTCCAGGCCAGCCAGCCGATGGCAATTAGATCCAACAGAAGGAAGATCAGCCGGACGCCCCACGGCAGGTCGAACACCAGATCCGCCAGCGCCTGGAAACAACCCGCCGCCGCGATGCCGGCCACCAGCAGGATCGGAAACTCCGCCAGTTTCATCAGCAAGTGGCCCTGTCGCACCCTGTCGAGGGTGCGCGCCAGCGTGGCCGGGAGTTTGGTGGATGAGGCGCTCATGTCATTTCAATCGTGAGAGGCGGCGAAGCAGCCACTCGGCGAACCACAGCAACATCAGTCCGGCCATCACCCATCCGGAGTGATAGAGTTCCAGCTTCCGATAGGCGACGCGGGATGCCGACGCGGAGATCCATTCCGGCAGGCGCGCGAGATCCTCCTCACGGAGGAATTTCCCTCCGGCGGCCGTGGCCATGCTTTTCAACAGGCGGTCGTCCAACGAGGTCCGCGTGTCCTCCAGGTTGTTTTCCTCCACCTCGAAGGTGAGGACACCTTCCTTGTCGCGAACGGTGTGGAAGACGTAATGTCCCGGCTCCTTCGCGACGAACTCGCCGCGGTAGGCATTCCGGCTGGTACCGAGAACCGCCTGCGGACGCGTGATGCCCGGCTTCCCGGAGTCCTTTCCGGTGATCGTGAGCACACCTTCCAGCGAGGGTTCCACGACCGGCTCGAAATTCTCCGCGTAGACATTGCCGCTGATCACCACGCGGTCGCCCACCTGATAGTGCTTTCGATCAGTGCGCAACTGTGTCAGCGAAGAGGCGGTGTCCAACAACTGCAACGCCAGCGTCTGCATGATCTGGCCCCACAGGATGGAGTAGTATTGCTCGCCCTTCTTGCTCCGCCAGCGATAGGTCTCGTTCGTTCCGAAATAGACGCACTTGCCTGAGCCGAAGCCCTGCATCGCCACCACCGGCAGCATGCCGTAGCGGCCGGAACTGGCGGGACGCGGATCGACCAGCAGCGCCTCCGCGCCGGCTCTCAGGCGGGTGACCGGCGCCACCCAGCGCACGCCGGGGAAATTGTCCCACATCTTCGTGTTCGCCTCCGGATCCGAATCCATCTGCAGATAGGGCGAGCGCCGGCCGGATGCCGTTAGTTCCAGCGGAAATGGTTTCGGCTCCCTGCGGCTGGCAGCGGCGGCGCGGTCGGGCACCACCGGCAGCAACCGTTCCAGTGGTGTGTTCAGATAGGCGGAGGGATTGGATTTGGAACCGGCGAGGAAAATGATGCCACCGCCCGCCTCCACCCATTCCGCGATCATCTCCATGCGGGCCTGGCCGAGGGACGAGGGCGACACGTCGCCGAGGATCAATACCTGTGCGGCGAAAAGATCCGCGCGTGAATCCGGCAGCGACGGAAGGAAAGGAGAGCCGGGCAACTGCGGCAGGCCGGGCTCGCCGTCGATCATCACACACTTGACCATCAGCCGCGGATCACGCTGGAGATAATCTAGCAAATATCTGAAATCCCAGCGAGGCTCCTGTTCGATGAGGAGCACGTTGAACTTCTGGTCGGTCACCTGAACGGTGGTGGAGGCGGCGTTGTTAGTTCCAGCGGCCTCCTCGTCTCGCGCGGGCACGGAAACCTCCAATTTCACATCCCCCGCCTTCGCCGGCACGTAGCGAAACGCAATTTCCTGCTCCTTGTCGCCGCCGAGGGTGGCTTCCACCTGCGCGACGTTCTGTCCGTCCGCCTTGAGCGTGACCGTCGCCGGTTTCTCATCAATCCCGTGCGAGACGATGCGGGCGCGCACCTCCACCCGTTCGCCGGCGAAGGCGAGACTCTGTACGATCGTTTCCCTCACTTCGATGTCCGGTGGCGAGGTCACGCCAATGCCATAGATGAAAAGCGGGACGTTCTGTTCGCGCGCGATCTGCGCCGCTTCCAATGGCGACGAACCTTGGTTACTGTTTCCGTCGGTGATCAGAAGCACTCCGCCGAGCGTCTGGCCACGCGGTTCCTGAAGGACCTGGCGCAAGGCCTCGCCGATGGCGGTAACAGGTTCCGTTGGCTCCAACTCGGGAAAATCCACGGGGGTGTTTTTGCCTGTGCTTTCCGTCGCGGGCACAGGGACAGGCTTGGCATCCGCGCCGAAGCCGTAGAAAACGAGGTCGGAGTTTTTACCGAGTCTCCCCCACAGATCGAGTTTCTGATTGTATTTCAAACGCCGGAGCAGGTCCTGCCGGGTGAAGTCTTTCACCTGGGCGGCAATGGATGCGGACACGCCTTTCGAAAGATCGTGGTCCGCATCTACCGCGCCTGAAACGATGGCGGCGCGCGCGCGATCCGCAGGTGTTTCCCGGCGATCCTCGGTTTTCATGCTGCGCGAATTGTCCACCAGCACGGCGAGAGGTTGCTTCACCACCTTGTTCTCCGTGAAGCGCAGGACGGGTTTCGTTAGAAGGACCAGCAGCACCGTGCTGGAAACAAGACGCAGCGACATCATTGCGATCCTCCTGCCCTTGCCAACGCCGGGCGCGAAACGCAGGTAAGCGAACACCGTCAACGACGCGGACAGCAGGAACAGCAGGAACGCCCAGCCGGGCGCCATGCCTTCGTGCCCCAGCGACCACGAACGCTCCACGCCAGGGACATCCGCTGCCAGATAGAATATGTTGGAAGGGAATTTCATGTCACGCGCGGGCACGGGCGAGGTGATGGGCGAATCCGGCTTCCGCGACCAGCAGAGCTAACACGCACCACATCAGCGGAGTCCAGAATTCACGGGTTACGACCATGGGGGCGGCGGCGGCCTTGCCGGACTTGTCGCGCGGCACATCCGTTAGGTCCGCCAAGACGGCGGCCTCCACTGGCCGCAGGTCGGATTCGGCACCGTCCATCTGCACAGCGAATGCGGCCACCGGCTCTCCCTCCACCGCGATTTCATAAGGCCCCGCCACCTCCGTTCCTGAATAACGCAGGAAGGTGGAATCCCCTTCTGAAATGATTTGCCCGGCGGTGCGGGAGGTTTCCGATCCGGGCCTGCGTACCGCGAAATCCTTGCCCCGGAACCGTTCCTCCACCGGCTTGCGGAAAATCTCACCCGGCGAAAGAACCAGCCGCGCCGTCTGCTCGCGGTCGAAATACTGCATCAGCCTGCCGATGAACGGAACGAACGAGGGATGAAATGCCTGGTTCGTCCAGTCGCGGGAAAGACCCGCGCTGAAAAGCACCACCGTGCCGCTGCCATGGGTCCACTCCGCAATGGCAGGTAGGCTGTCGGAATAGGAAACAACCACCGAGGGTGAACCGCTTTTCCTCAAGGTCATCGGGCAATAGCGCGAGAATTTCAATCCGCCTAACGAACCATTGGCAGGATCGTTCCAGAACGCGGTCACGGGATGGGTGAAATCACGGACCTGCCAGGTGCGGGGAGCGGACTCCGCCGCGGCAAGCGTGGCGGGCAGGAGTTTGCCGAAGGCGCTGTCGTCCGTCCATCGGGTCACATCGGCATCCGTTCCGGGAAAGACCACGAGATTGCCGCCGCCTTTGACATAGGTGTCCAGCGCGGCCGCCACGTCGTCCGGCACATCCCCCGCAGCGCAGAGAAAAACCGCTTTCGGACGATCCTCGCCAGTCTGCCCCACGATCACCGGCAAGTCGCCGGGATGCATCGAAGCAGGTATCAGATAAAAGCCCGCAGCCTGGTCCTTTGTTACCGGGACCAACGCATGGGAAAGAAAACGGACACTTTCATCGCGTTCGCCGTTAGGCTGATCCTCTGCCGCCAAAGCGACCTCCACGCGGTGCGCGACTTGGATCGCCACGTCCCGGCGGTTGTCGTCCGCAAATCCGTCCGCGCTGATCGTCGCGGTCACGCGGTGGAATCCCGGCTTGTCAAACGAGAGCGAAACCTGGGCACCGCCCGTTTCACCCGCAGGGATCGAGGGGATGGCAGTGGATCCTGCCGAAACATTCCCGTCCACGCGGAAGTCCACCTTGACCTCGTTAGCGACCGCGGATCCGGCGTTGAGCACCTGCACGCGGAAATCCACCTGCTGCCCAACGGCAACCGCACCGGCTTCCGGTTGGAAGAGCACGATTCCCATATTGTCCGTAGCCTGTTTGCCGACGACAATCGGTTGGATGGACACATCCGGATTTTCGCGAGCGAGCTTTATCATTTCCTCCCGCTGCAGGAAGGCGGATGCCTGGCCATCGGTGTAAATTCGCACCTGCTTACCGCCACCGGGAACGGTCTTCAGGGATTCCAGCGCGAGACGCAGGCCCTGCGAAAGATCGCTGCCGTAGTCACTCACCTTTGCCTCGTCGAGCGACTTGCGGAAAAGCGCGAAGTCGTTGACTGGCTTGCCGATCACCGGCGTTGTGCGGGTGGCACCCAGGTAAAGCGCGACCGACGACTGGCTGTCCACCTTGTCGAGCCATTGCCGGACCTCGTTCTTGGCCTGCTCGAAGCGGGTGACGCCGCCATCGCCCTGGTCCATGCTCGCCGATTGATCGAGCAGGATCACCGCGGTTACATTTCCCCCACATTGCCCGCCGATGCCGAGACCCTTGAGAGCCGGACGCGCGAAAGCGAACACCAGGAACGCGACTGCGAGGCAACGCAGGATCATCAGGATCAGGTCGTCCATCTTCACCTTTTTCTGGTTCTTCTGGACGCTTTCTAACAGAAATCGCATCGCCCCCCAGTCCGTGACGCGGGTCTGGAACTTGTTGAAAAGATGGATCACCACCGGGACGCCGACGGCGGCCAGGGCTCCAAGCACTATAGGCGAAAGGAAACTCATCTGTTATTTCTTCCCGCGTTGGCGGAAGGCGAGATATCCGCTCAGGGTTTCCGCCAGGCTCTTGCTGGTGTCGGCGAGCACGTAATGCGCTTGGAATTTTTCACACATCCGCCGCACCCTTGCTTGGAAGTCACCGAAGTTTTTCAGATAGGCCTTCCGGAAATCCTCCGGGGAGATCTTGAGCTTTTCGGGGCCTTCGAGATTGCGGAATTCCCAAGTCCCATCGAAGGGAAAGGTCAGCTCGTGCGAGTCGAGCGTGTGGAAAACGATGACTTCGTTGCCGCTGTAGGCGAACCGCTCCAGTCCGGCGGCGAGACCTTCCTCATCGTCAAACAGATCGCTGATGATGACAACAATCCCGCGGCGCTTCGCCTCGCGCGCGACCTGTTGGAGAGAATTCCCCAGACGGGTGCCGCCATGGCCCTTGAAGGCGGCGAGGCGATCCATGATGTGCCGAAGCCGCTGCAGGTTGTCAGTGCGGGAAACATAATCCTCCAGCTTTTCCCCGACCAGGGCCAGCGCCACCGCGTCCCGTTGTGTTAGGACGACATGCGCGAGGCAGGCGGCCAGCACTTTCGCGTATTGCAGTTTGGTGATCTTGGCCGAGCCATAGTTCATCGAGGCGCTGCCATCGACGACCAGGTGGGTGACGAAATTCGTGTCCTGCTCGTATTGCCGGATGTAATAGCGCTCGGACCGGCCGAAGACCTTCCAGTCGAGGTGCCGCGTGTCGTCCCCGGGCGTGTATTCCCGATGCTGGGCGAACTCGATGGCGAAACCATGGAAAGGAGAACGGTGTTCGCCCACCCGGTAGCCTTCCACGATCTTGCGCGCCATGATTCCGAGGGCATCGCCCTTCGAGACGGCATCCGCATCCAACAGATCAGCGCTCATGTTTCGGAACGGTGGCCAGCACTTTGGCAATCACATGGTCCGGAGTGATCCCCTCGCTCTGCGCGCTGAAATTGACGGCGATCCGGTGGCGCATGATGGCCGGAGCCACCGACGCGACATTTTCACAGGCGACATACACCTGGCCGTGGATCAGCGCATGCGCCTTGGCCGCCATGATCAGGCTCAAGCTCGCCCGGGGTCCGGCACCGAAGCTCAGGTAGCGGGCGCAATACTCAAGCGCCCCTTGTTCCTTGGCCCGCGTAGCCCTCACGAGATCCAATGCATATCGATAGACGTGGTCGGATACCGGCAGCGCCTTCACGATGTCCTGGAGCTTGAGGATCATCTCACCATCTAACACAGCCTGCGGCTTCTCGGTTTTTTCACCGGTGCCGCGCTTCATGATTCTGATTTCCTCCTCCAGTTCCGGATAACCGACATTGATGAGGAACATGAAACGGTCGAGCTGCGCTTCCGGCAGTGGATAGGTCCCCTCCTGTTCCAGCGGGTTCTGCGTCGCCAGCACGAAGAAAGGCAGCGGCAACGGCCGCGTCACGCCGCCCACCGTCACCCGCCGTTCCTGCATTGCCTCTAACATGGCCGCCTGGGTCTTCGGCGGCGTCCGGTTGATTTCGTCCGCCAGAACGATGTTGGAGAACAACGGTCCGGGGTGGAATTTGAACTCCTTTTCCCCGCTCACCGGATCCTGATGGATCACCTCGGTGCCGGTGATGTCACTGGGCATGAGGTCCGGAGTGAACTGGATGCGGCGGAAGGAAAGATGCAGCGTCTCGGCCAAGGTGGAGATGATCAGCGTCTTGGCCAGACCCGGCACGCCCACCAGCAGCGCGTGACTCTTGGTGAGGATGGAAATGAGGATCTGTTGGATGACGTCGTTCTGGCCGACGATCACCTTGCCGAGCTCGTGCTCCACGGCGGCGTAGATTCTGCGGCATTCCTCGACGGCCGAGGGATCAATGGCGGTTTCCGGCGCAGCGGAAGCGGTGGAAGAACTCATGAATGATGGGGATTTTCGGTGAATGACCTGTCGGCGGGATTGCCGATACCTCGGCAAATCCTCCCTCCAGTCGGGGTTTCTACGCCGAGATCTAGACAAGGTTTTCGGGAAAATCCACAGAAATTGCATTATTTTGCATAAAATTCCTCCAACCTATCGGCCGGCGTGAGCCAACGACGGGTTGCACGGACGGAACACATGGTTTTGCGCTGCTTCCGGCGATTTTGGTCGCGCGTGGGAATCAACAGCCTGCTTTTTCGGGTAAACCTTGTCCATCAGGCGAAAGGTCACACGCGGTGGGTCGGGACCGCGACTCAGGGAATAGCTCCCATCCTCCTCGACCATGAAAAACTCTCCCGGGCGCCTCGCGGCTTCGAACTTCACGATGCCGTCGTCCAGCCGGATCATCCTGTAGGTTGAGTCATTATCAAATCCCGTGCTGTCTTCCTTGGGACGCTCGGCCGCCCAGACCTTCCAATTTTGGTGACGGATGTAATACCAAAGCTCTTTAGTAATTAGACTTTAGTTCGGAGCGCCAGCGTTTGCCTGATCCCGCATCCAGCCGTGGATGAGCGAATGGATTTTCTCGGGCGTGGTCCAATCCTTCGCGATGGCGATCAGGTAGTTCTCCAACCGCCGCAGGTTCCGATAGAGCCGGTTGACTGTCGGGGCCTTGAGCAGCCGGCCGAATCCTTCCACCGGGTTGAGCTCCGGACAATAGGCGGGAAGTGGCAGCAGCCGGACGTTGGCCGGGAGACGTTCGTCGCCGGTCCTCAGGTGGAAGCCGGCCTGGTCGGCGATGACCACGTGCAGCGAGCCGGGATCGCTCGCGGCGATCTGTTGGAGAAAGAGCGCGTGGATGTCCTGATTGATGGCCGGGGTGAAGAGCAGCTGGCTGTCGTGCGCTCCGTCGATTTCCAACGCTTCGTGCAGGTAGCCCCACTTGCAGGTTGTGGCGTAGGGGGCGTGGACACGCACACCGCGAAGCGACCAGACACGGCGGATGACCGGCAGGAATACCATCCGCTGAAGTCTGCTACCCCGACTCCCGCTGAAATTACCACCGCCTTGGTGGCAGTCTATCTAATCTTGGAATTACGACCAAGTCCCCTGCACCACGACCCCAACTCACGGATCACTGGGCCTCCGCAACCAGTACCAGCCCACCGAACGGCTGAAAGGTCACCTCCAATTCGCTGGATCCTCCCAGTTCGATTTTCTTTGATGCGAATTCCTTGCGACTCTCCGTGTCATACAGCATCACGACCTCTCCTTTCGGCTGGAATGGCAGTTTCAACCGGATCGTCTTGGCCGTGTCTTCGCCATTGATTCCAGCGACATACCAAGTGGGGCCGGACCGCCGGGCGAGGACCGCCAGCTTTCCGGGGTAGCCCGCGACAAGACGGGTTTCGTCCCAGACGGCGGGGACGTTCCTGAGGTAGTTCTGATAGTCTTTCGGCAATGCCTTATAGGCTTCCACCGAATCGGAAAGATGCAGAATTCCTGATTCAAAGACCACCGCCAAAGCCGCCTCGTGCGCATTGCTCGTGAACCGTCCGGATTTGAAAATGCTGAAATCGACCGGTGTGAAGTCCATCGACCCGATCACATTCCGGGTGAACGGCAGCGCGGTGTTATGGGCGGGTGCCAGCTTGCCATAAGCGGGGCCGCCGAAGGTGTAGTTCTCGGCTCCGCGAACGGCTTCCATCGTCATGAGATTCGGAAAGGTCCGCTCCCAGCCGCGGGGCATGGTGCAGCCGTGGAAATTCACCATGATCTCAAACTCCACCGCGTCTTCGAGGATGCCGATGTATTGCTCCATCAGAATCTGCTTGTCGCTTTGGAAGAAATCGATTTTCACCCCCTTGACTCCCAGCTGTTTTAGCTTGGCGAATTCCGCCCGCCTTACCGACCGCTCGCTCATGAGGTTGCGGGGTTCCTCCTGCACCCAGTTGTTCGCTCCTCCGGAGTTGTACCAGAAAAACAATCCGACTCCTTTTTCCCGCGCGTATCCCACGAGATCCGTCATCGCGGTTTCACTGATGGTGTTCCAGTTGGCATCGACGAGCGAATAAGGCCAACCCATCTCCGCCGAAAAATCGATGAACTTTTTGAGTGTAGCTTCATTCCTGCTGCTGTCGTGCTCGGAAAGCCAGCTCCATGAGGCGGTTCCCGGTTTGATCCATCCGGTGTCCGGCACCCGGCTCGGCTCCGCAAGATGGAAGACGAGGTTGGATTCCACGATTCCCGCTAGGTCCCCGCTCACGGCGATCATTCGCCATGGCAACGTCCACGGCAGCGGATTGCTGGCGGTTACTTCGCCATGGCCTGCGGCTTCGTTCGCCGGCGGAGGCACCACTCGATACACGCCGCCTTCCGGATTCGCATCGAGGTGCATCGCGTGATACCTGCCGTAGGGACCCACTTCGTGCAGCAGCGCCCAGGCACCGGGCAGTTCGAAGAGCGAGGGGAATCCCCATCCGATTCCCAGCTTGGGATCCGCCGCGGTTCCTATTGGCACACCGGAAACCAGATAGGGCGTCTCATAACCGGGGCTGTAAGTGGTGGCCCGGTCATAGGGCTGCCCGAAATGTTTTCCTGTCGTGCCGAGATTGAACTCCGTCAGTTCCCTCACCACAGTGTGATAGATCCGGCTGACTTTCAGATCCTTGTCTTCCAGCAGGACATAGCGGAAGGCCGCGCCCTCGTCGTAGGCCCTGAAGTCCACGCGCATCTGCCGGCCGTCCTCTGTCTGGAATGTTAGCGACATCTCATTGGCCACCGCGTGATTCTGGATTCGCTTTCCAACCTTGAGTTCATAATCATCCTCCACCCGCCGTCGTTCGCTGCCCACCAGCTTCAGAGCCTTTGTGAAATCCTGCTGAACGATCGCTTCCTCTTGATTTCTGAACGACGTGATCAACCCGATTGAAGAGCCGTCAACGACTTGGACGGCAGCTCCATTCTCCGATTTCAGACCGACCTGATAGTCAAGTCCTCCGTCAGCGCCCAAGCTTGCGGCAATTGAAATTTTCCCGTTAGGAGAAAGCAGTGCTTCCTGGCCGTGCGTTTTTTCAATCCCACAGAGGAAAAAGCCGACGCATAGGAAGAGATTGAAGCGGCCCATTGAGGAAATGTTCATGGTTCTTTGGCTTGGACCAGACGGTTCACGCTCCCGGCGCGGGAAGAATGCCGATGGGAGGGCCATTGGGAATCGCATCGAAGATGAGCACGCCATCCTTGGCGGTGGCACTCTTCTTCACCTCACCCTGTGAGATCGTGCATGCGCCCCAAGCCGGCGGCACCTGCGTCACGAGGGTGAGCGGGAGGTCATACAATTTAGGATCGGCGGAACACTTGAGCTCAAGCTGGATGCCCTTGGGGACGACCTTGAGGGTCTTGACCGTCGCGGCATCGCGCTCGGTTTCGTACTGGTGCTGTGAGATATGGTCGGTGACCCAGAGCTCTCCCTTGTCGCTCTTCGTTTTCAATCCATCGAGCAACGGGAGAAAGATCTCCTGCTTGAGCGGCCAGAAATCCTGATACTGCGCGCCAATCTGCTCCACGCCATGGAGGATCAGATATTCCATGCCTTTTGCCGCGAGCGCCTTGTCCACCAGCGCGTTCATTTCCTCAAGCGTCTTCCAATGATAGACGGCGCCATGACCGACAAACGGCGGACGGTCGATGAGGTTATATTGCTTCAACAACAACGAGTATTCCTCTTTGGTCAGGGTCCATTCACCCGGGCCTACGCCGGGCTGGGCGAAGGAAAGCAGGCGGTCGGGTTTGCCCGGCTGAAGCTCGCGGATAATGCGGGCGCACTCGCCGAACTCCTTGTGGCCGATTTCCAAAGATTTGACGCCGCGATGTGTTAGGGTGTGGTCGCCGTAAACCACGCAGCCGCCCTTGATGGCCTCGGCCCACTTCGCCGCGTAAACCTTGTATTCCCCCTTTTCAGGAACCATGTAGAACGTGGCGGTGAGTCCGCGCTCCTGGAGTTCGGGAATAGCCACATTCAACTGACCGGGCCAGCCGTCATCGAACATGAGCAGGAAAACGGCGGTGCGGTCGTCTTTCCAACGCGCCACGCGCGTCGTGCCGATGGCGTCGGCGGCCTGGCAGAGTGGAGCAAGTGGAAGGCTGACCAGCGCTAAAAGTGATAGCAGGAGCCGACGGCGGGTGAAACGGGATGTGAGAATCATGGTACTGATGTGAGAGGATGTTTGAATGAAGTTCATCGTTTTTCCATTCACCAGGCCAGATCAACTTTTCCGTGGATCACCGGGACGACCTTCCCCTGCCAAGTTACTTTTTCCACTCCGGCAGGAACCGTGAAAGCAAGCGGGCATTGGGCGGAAAGGTAGGGATGGATCCAAGGACGGGTGATTTCCACGCTCACCTTTTCCGCGCTTTTTTTCAGCACGGATACCTGGACATTCTTGCGTGCCCACAGCCACACCGACATGGCCCCTTGCGAGGCATACCAAGCATCGGGATGGCCTGCGAACTGGGCGGAGAAGGTCTCGAACTTCGTCCAGTCGGCATCGGTTTTCCCGATCTGCCAGCTGTGTCCCCAGAAATAGAAAATCGCGCCCTCCTTGGTCTTGGTTTTCTCCCAAACGGCTTCCAGCGGTTTGGAGTTTCCGAAGAAACCATCCGTTTGCCACATCAACGGGTTCCTGATCGAATCGACCATTTCCTGCGCGACGTTGGTGGTTCTTCCAGACCAGTAGCCAGCCGCTTCAACGCCGCGGAGAACATAGTCTCCATCCACGTCATACGCGGGCGAATACCCGTTAGGATAGGCATAGGAAACGACCGGATGGCCAAGCTTGGTTTCGAGAAACCTCCGCATGGCGCTGCATTCGTCCTTCACGGTCCCGGGCGGAATCCGATAGAGGAACGGATGGTTGTAGCCATGCGAACCGATTTCCACATTCAGCGCTATCAGTTGATCGAGGAACCCGATGGCTTTGGAGTTGTGATTCATGAAGAAGGTCGGACGGTATCCCTGACGGTTGAGGATTTCCGCAAGGCGGAGATCCTCGGGTGGGCCATCATCCCAGGTGGTCATCACGGCAATGCGTTTGCCGCCGGGAAACGCAGCGAAGACGGGCGGTTCTCCAGCGAGATTCGAGCCGATCATTTCCAGCACGCCGGCTACCGGCTTGGAGGAATCCTGAGTCACCATGAGTTCACCCGGCACGTCCAGCGGCTTGCTGACCCGCGTTGCATTCCGGGTCAGCACGACGGAGGGATAAATGTCCTCGGGCTCCGTGGTGATTTTCTTCAAGGATGAATTCAGATAGAAATTCGCACCGCGGGCGACATTCGTTTTCCACTGGTCCATGGTGAAGTTCATGTGACCGCTACGACCGTCGGCTCCTTCGAACGAAGCTGTTCCAGCCTTCTTGAGTATGCCGGAGATGATCCAGTTTCCACCGGGGACGCCGGGTGGCAGGATGATTTCCCCGGCGTTCACCGGAAGCTCGAGTGTGACGGGCAGCGACGCTTCCAGAATCGTGGGAACGCGTTGCTCCAAGGTGATTTTGCTGATCGGCCAGGTTTGATTCCAATTCCAGAGGTCACTGTCCGGCTGCATCCGGACTCCTTCCGCGGGGGAAGCGATGTAGATCCAAAATTCGAAGCTTTTCGGCGAGTCTCCCTTGATGTCGAAATTGGCGGCTACCTTGACCGAGGACTTGTCCTTGGTTAGAAACATGATACCGATGTCGCGATTGGCATAGCCGCGGGGCTGGTTGGACTCCACGACGCCATGCCACCACCCCGCGGGCAGCGGCTCGGTTTTCCAATCGATGCCGGGCTCTTTGCCGCTGGTCTTGAATGCCGCCGCGCAGGATTTGTCGAGAGTCACTCCGGACACCTCGCCTTTGTCGTTCTCCAGAATATTTCCGCCCTCCGACCGTGCGGCCAACAGTTCGATTTTATTGCCCACCAGCTTGCCGGGGGGCAGGGGTGACGCCACATGGGTGGCCGGTGGTTCGTCCGCATGGACCCATCCAAGCGGCGTGAAGTAGGAAAGCAGGATGCACGGGATCAGGAGCAAACGCTTTTGAGGAGTCGAGGATTGATGATGCATCGGATCTTTATTTCATGCTATCAGAAGAATCGGCATCTCCCATGAAGATGCCATGGGATTGGTCACTGCTTGATCTTGTAGAGTCCCACGCAACCGGCCCAAAGCTCGTTGGTCTCCGGATTGAAGCGGAGAACCTGGGGTTTGCGATAAGGCAGGTTGCCGGTGATGTCCTGCCAGGTGATGCCACCATCAGAAGTTTTGAAGACCCCGTTGTTCGAGCATAGCCACAAGGTTTTTGGATCACGGGGATCCGCTTCGAGGCCCATGATCTGCGCGGGCTTGGGAAAGCGCGTCACCTGTGTCCAGGTATTGCCGTGGTCGGTGCTGCGCCAGAGTTGGTTGCCGGGGCAATAAATCACGCCCTCCTTGGTCACCAGCACGTTGAAGATCCACTGCTCCTTGTTGAAAACATTCTTCCAGGTCACTCCGCCGTCCTCGCTGCGGTGGAGGCCACCGTTCGTGCCGCAAGAACCCCAGAAAATCCGATTGGATTCCGTCGGATCGACCGCCAGGCCGTAGAACATGCGGCGGCTTGCGGGTTGGCTGGCGAGCTGTTTCCAATTTTGCCCTCCGTCTTCCGACTTGAAAATGCCACCTCCCGATTTTCCGGGAGACGGATCGCCATCGAGGCCCATGTAAACAATCTTTGGGTTGTTAGGATCGACTGCGAGCGCGCGTGGATGCCCTTCCCCCCACATCGTATTTGCCGTCACCTTGTAGTCAGGCAAGCCCGCGGTGGTGGATTTGAAGGTCTTTCCACCATCCTCACTGGAGATCACGCGCCGCGCCGTGGTGTTCCATGGAGAGACGGTGCTGATGATACGGTCAACGCCATTGATCGTGTTAGCAGCGACCCGCCAGTTGTGGCCGCTCAGATCCGCATCGTATTTCAGCGGCCAGAGCTGGCGCCATTTTTTACCGTTGTTTTCGGTCATCAGGGTGCCCTCGTCCATGGCGGTCGCATAAGCGCGGCCTTTGGTGAAACGGATGTCCGCGATGCAGGAAATATCGGCACCCCGCTCGCGCTCGCTCCACGTGAGGCCGCCATCGCCACTCCACGCCGAACGCCAGTCGGCGCTGATGAAAAGCTCCTTCGGGTTCCACGGATTGATGGCGATATTCATCGGATGGCCGATCTCGGTCACCGGACTGGTGCCGGTGGGATGCAACGTGGGATTTCCTTCGAAGTCGACTTTGAGTTTCGAGGATCTCGTCCAACTTTGACCGCCATTTGTGGAGAGAAAGACCGCCGAACCCACGGCATGGACGTCGAGCGGATTGACCGGGCTAACAGCGACCTCGCGGATACTGGCATCCGGACCCAGCCCTTCCGAAATACGCGTCCATGTTTTGCCGGTGTCCGTGGATTTCCAGATTCCGTCCTTGTTGAACGATCCATACATGATGCTCGGATCCGTCTCCGCAAAGACGGCGCTCGACGCCTGTTTGGGGGTGGCGAGTTCGCGCCAGGTTTTTCCCGCGTCCTCGCTCAACACCAGACCCGAATCATCCGTGGCGGCGACCACCAGCGAAGGCTTCTTTGCCGCAACGGCGACGGCGTGGATTCCGCCCTTGGCCGCAGCTCCGACGCGGACGTTTCCATAGGTCTGCATGTTCTTGTCCTTGATGAAATCCCGCAGCGTCGCGAGAGCTGGCTTGCCCTCCGCAGCACTGTTGAGAGCCAGGAAGAATTTGCCGAACGTCCCGACCGCGGCCTCCTTCATTTCTCCGCTGCAGGAGAAGTCCAACCGGCTCACGGCGACCCAGTCGGGTCCACCTGTTAGCGGCTTGGCGGCATCGGGGTTCTTCTTGGCATAATCCGGATCGAGGATGAAATCGCCAGCCTTGAGCACCACGTCCTGCCATTGGTCGTTTTTGAAAATGTCGGTAAGGTTCCGGCTGCGGTAGGTCACTCCCGCCTTGGTCTTGATCGTGACAAAGCAGTCCTTCTGTTGGACTTTTTCTCCTTTGAAGGAAAAACCGATGCCGGCGCATTCCTCGGGCTTAACGCCCACGGGAGCCGCCAGCGGCAACCACATCCCGCCGAAGAAGTTGCCGTTCACTTTGCCAAATTGGACGCGCAGGGCGTCGGCATCGTCCGATTTTCCCGCCTTTTCGTAGGCAACGGTCCAGGTCTGCCCGCCGTCGCTCGATTTGTAGACCTTGCCCCCGGGACTGGCGGCGTAGAGGTTCTCGCCGTTGGTCGGATCCACGGCGATGGAGCGGGTGCTAACACCTCGCTCGGCGGTAATCCGAAGTTCCTTTTTGCCGGTGGCCGGGAGCAGTTGCCAGTGCTCGCCCCCATCGGTGCTTTTGTGCAAACCTCCCTCGGTGCCGGCGTAAACCGTCTCCGGATTCGAACGATCCACGGCCAATGAATACACCGCGTAGTCAGTCAGTCCGGTGTTGATCATCCGCCAGTTCATTCCGTGGTCGGTGGATTTGGCGACGCCCCCCACATCCAGTCCCAGATAGATCACCCCGTCCTTGGTCGGGTGAAAGACCGTCGCCCAATACCAGCCCCCGCCGCCCCAGCCACAAGGCTCCCATTTTTGAGCGGTATCCGCGGCAGGCAGGCTTTGGAAAGGCGAAATCAGCAGAAGCGCCATGCTGACCGCGCCGAGCTTGCTGGATAGCTTTTGAGTCAAGGAAGGGCGTTTACGAACAGCAAGGCAGGCATTCATGATGAAATAACAGAACTACGGGATCAGGATTGGATGTTAGATAAGTTGTCGGCGGAGTGGCGCCAGGGTGAGCAAGGTTCAGGAAATGACAAAAACAGGAAAGTTCCGGCATCCGCCGTCCACTCCCTTTCGGACTCTCATAGGTTTAGGGCTTTCTCAGGACCTCGTCACGAACGCGGTCTCTGATAGGATGCAAGAAATAGGAAACCCCCATCCCCGGCGGCAATGCGGGAGTCATCGGGCAGCCATATTCACGGGAATTTGTTTAGACAAACAAATCTTCCGTCGAATGAGAAACCGTCTCTGAACGGCGCCAAAGACGACCCGCCTTGCGGACAGGATCGCCACTCAAGGCGAATGTTGAAACAAAAAGATCTGGTTCTGGGAGCCGCACCGGGAATTGATAGAGTCTCGGAATCAGCGCGGTAGACTTTTGTCGGCAAAAATCCAAACACCCCCATGACAGCTAACATCTCTCGTTTATTCCTCGCCATCCTGCTGGCAACCGGCCCTGGCACGACCATGAACGCTGCCGACACCCCGACCCTCGAAAGCATGTATCAGGATGCCCCGAAAGGACTCCCGTCCGAGCCGGCCTGGGGTTACTGGAAGGCAGCCCCCACTTCTTGGATGATCGTCCATCAGCAATTCGTAAACCGCAGCAAGCAGGGAAATGTTGACATCGTCTTTCTGGGCGACTCGATCACCAAGGGCTGGCAGCAGACGGAATCCACCAACTGGACCGACTCACCCACGGCGATTCAGACCGTCAACTACGGCATCGGCGGGGACACGACCCGGCAGGTCATCTGGCGCATTAACGACGGTGAGTTAGACGGCATCAAGCCGAAACTCGTCGTGCTCATGATCGGCACAAACAACCTCTACGCCGACCACAACTCGGGCACCAACGAGCAGATCGTCGATGGAGTCAAAACGATCCTCGGATTGATTCGGGAAAAGTCACCCGACACCCGGATCCTGTTGCTCGGTGTGCTGCCACGGCAGACGAAATTCTGGAGTGACCGCGTTCTCGTCCTCAACGGCTTGCTCGCCGCTTTGGACGCTCCCGGCCGCGTGAAATTCCACGACGCGGGGGCCCGATTCATCGGTGAGGATGGGGAAATCAACAAAGAGCTGTTCAACGCGGATCTGGTTCACCTCAACGCCGCTGGCTACGAAAACCTGACCACCATCGCGAAACCTTTGGTGAAATCGCTCTTACAATAGACCCGCTCGAATTTCACGCCCATTTTCCTTTTTGGCTTCACCCTCACCATCGCCGACGGACTCCGCGGTAGCGTCACCGGCACGGTGATTGCCTCGGCGACCGACGGCGACAGGGTTCAATTGGATTGCACCCGCAGGCGCATGAAACGCGCGGAGATGCTGTTCGTCGGTGCCGCGTCGCGCACGACGAGGGAGTTCGGGCTATCCGTGACAACCACGGTGTTCCCCGATCCCGATTCCCACTGGAGGAGATCCGATGAGATTTCCACAACCAGCGTGAGCCCCGTGGCAGTGGAATTCCGCGGAACACTCAACTGCAGGAAATCACCATCGTTGCTCATGCCGACGACGGGGTGATTGGCATCCGATGCCTGGGTGGGCGCGGAACCCAGTGCGTATTCCACCAGATTCGGCAATCCGTCATGATCGGGATCCGCACCCGCAGCGGCCACCGCCCCTGCGAGACCGTGAGAGGCGGTCCATGTTTCGAGCCCGGTCGGCTGCGGGGTAGACACCCCCAACTCGAGAACGCCGAGGTAAGCATATTCCTGCAATTGACCGGCCGCATTGTAGGGAGCGACGGTGAGTCTCAATGCGCCACTGGCTCCGGCAGAGACCGGCCCCAGCACGGCGGTATTGGCGCTATTGTCGGCAGCATCCAGATAGACCGGCGGAAAATCGCCCATGGTGTAACGCCCCGTGCGATTTCCGCTGGTGGTGCGCGATGCGAAGATCCGGACCGTGGTCTCCTGGCCAGGAGTCAGGCCGCTAACCGTCAGGACGCCGCTGGAGCTGGCACCGACACTGCCCGAACCGGTCACGAAAAAGCTATCGCGCTGTGCTGTGGCGGGGTAGGCACCGGCTAAATTCACACCTACGATGTTGATGCCAGAAAACGCGGTGGATACCCTCAAGCTCAATCCGGGGACAAGGGTCCCGATGCTATCATAGAGACTGTTGATGGCGGTCCCGGTGCCGACGGCCGTCAATTGGTTCCAAACGGCACCCGTTGAATCCGGACTGGCGGTCGGGTAACCGGCAGAGGGCGACCCGACGTCGACCAATACTTTACGCACGACACGGTTTGTCGTCACGGTGATGACCGCAGTGGACGATACGATCGCGGTTCCATTGCTATCGGATACGAGTATATCATAACGTCCGGCCTGCTCGGGCGTGATGGACGCAAGGAGCAGCGAGGTTTGGTCCGCGCCCGGAATGTCCATACCGTTGTATCGCCATTGGAGGGCGGAGTAGCCGCTGGCTGTCACGGAAAGCCGGGGAGACGCGCCCGGAAATACCGCCTGGGTCGCAGGCTGGCTGGTGATCTGGAGCTGATTGATGCTGTCGAGATCGTAGGCGATTTCCTGGAGCGCCTCACTGGAGCTGACGATCAGCCCCAAACCCGCCACAGCACTGCCGGTGCCGGTTGGCAACACCCGGGGATCGCCACCGAGGACATGTTTGTAGAAAAACATGGCTGACAGGTAGTAGCCGTAGTTGCTGCCGTGATAATTGTCGGTGCCCCAAACGTTGATTTTCCCGGCACTCGGGCCTGCATCGGGATCATACGAAATGTTTCCCGCCACGGCCTGGAGGAAGCCATCCCCCACCGGCACCCATGCTTCCAAATCAAAATCACTGGCTGCTTGCGAATAAGCGGATTGCAGCTCCTGTTGCATGGCACTTAGCGTCGCATAAGTTCCGGGCACCAGATCGGGACGGGCCCAGGTTTCGTAAAGCAGGATGCGGACGTTCGGATTTCTGGCCCGCAACAAGCTCGTTAGATCCTGAACCGATTGGCGGAAACCAGCCACATCTCCGCCGGGAAAGCCGGTCAATGGACGGGTGCTGTAATCCTGCAGGACGACGACATCCCAAACCTTGTCGATCGTTGCCGATTTATTGGCCAGATGCCAGGCGAGAGTCTGTCCTCCCACGGCCTCGATCGTCACATTGACGCCCGGATAACTCCCTTCGGTCGCGAGTTTCTTGAAAATGGCGGGCACGCCTCCGTAATTGGTCCCATTGGCGTCGGTGATGGCGGCATTGTTGTATGTGATTGCGGTGTCTGTGGCGCCAAACGTGAAACTGTTTCCAACGAACAAGACCTCCAGCGCAGCCGCGGATGAGATCGTTAGAATCAGGATGAAAATCCGGACAAGGGCGGTTGTGAATGGCTCCAGGGACATGGCAAGCATCATGGCGCTTTCGGCCGTTCCTCGCGAGGAAAGGCGGAGGTCATGGGATTTTGATAACGTAGAGCCGGAAGAATCATGCCGGATATTGAGTCGTGAATGTATTTGGATGGCTGGAAGGTTCAAGGGGACGTCACCATCAGTCTGACAAACCTTTGTGAAAGGTCCGTGACTTGCATTTTCAACCTAACAATGCAATCTCCCGTGAGTGCATCCGTCGGGAGAGTCTCCGTCACGTCCGGCATCTTGGTCTCCCAGGAGCCACTTTCCAGTCCCGCGGAAGCCTGCAGATAGACAGTGACACCGGTTGCCGCCGCATTCCGGCGATAGGTCAGGACAAGATAGTCGTTTTCATAGAACGTCTCCGTACTCGCAGAAGGAAGCGCGGCATGGTCTGCGGCAGTCATGGGAACCGCCGGATTGATATTGAACAGGTATTTGAGCAGGTTGGGCAATCCATCGTTCTGCGGAGTTGCCATCCTGCCGCTGATTTCCGGCAGCCCGAGTTGTTGCGGGGAAAAGTGAATGCCCGCCCATTGATTGTAGGAGGCCTGTACCGTTAGCCAGGCGGCGGCGCTGGTCACTGTGCCTGCCGGATTGGTCACCGCGACACTGTAGTTCCCGGCCTGCGCCAACGTCAGATTGTTGAGCGACAAAGTGGCGGCGGTCCTGCCAGGGAGAGGATTTCCGTTGAACAGCCATTGATAGGTCGGAGCAGTTCCGCTGGCGCCAACGCTCAGAGATGCGGTTCCACCCAATGCGGCGTCCTGATCCTGGGGGTGAGCCGTGATGCCCGGTGCGACCATTTCAATCGCCTGGAACACTCCCCTGCCCCCGGTGCCGAGGAAGACCTTGCCATAGTTCTGCCGGTCTCCTGCCAGAGCGCTGATTCCTTCGATGGTGGGATTGGGCAATTTCACCCAAGTGACACCATAGTCGTCGGATCGGTAAATGCCGGGAACGCCGCCTTTATAGCCGCAAATGAAGACGCTGTAGCCGGATCCCGTGGAAGACTTGCCGAAGCTGACGGCGGTGACTTTTCCGATGCCGGCTATCGTCGCCCACGAACCCGCGGAGTTGGTCGAACGCCAGAGACCGCCTCCTTGGTTGTTATAGGTGCCGTCGTCACACAGCCAGACATCGCCCCCGGTGGGACAGGCTGGAGAAACCGGAGCCGTGACCAGCTGGGGAGTTCTCATGTTATAACTGCCGCCGTTGCCGACGGTGGAAACCTGGGTCCAGCTCACTCCATGGTTGGTGCTACGGTAAATGACATGGGACGCACCGCCGAAACTGCCGATGTAGAAATTGCCATTTCCCCTGTCGGCCGCGAGCGGTTGTCCTGATAGAGCAATACTGCCGCCATTGGTATAAATTCCGGTGATCTGCGAAGCCGGGGCGCCCGTGGATGCCGTCCAACTGACACCGCGGTCATTGCTGTAGCGGGGGGCCGCGTTGATCGACATCCAGACCATGAGATCGGGATCGGTCGAGGAAACCGCGACACGACCGCCCGAGAGCGCGGTGCCGCCGTCGTAATAGTTCGGCCCGTCATGAGGTCCGCCGCCTGCGTTGGAAAGCGCCTTGGGGTAGTTGTTCCAGATCATTTCCCCCGCAGGAAGATTGTCAGTGCCGCCGTCGCCTTCGACCCATGTCGTGTTGGTGCAGGCGAAGACGCCGACCGGAAAGACCGTGGTGTTGGTCACAGCCCTCCGGTGCAGTTGCAGCGATGCCGAAGTGATGGGGACGGCACCACTCAGATCGAACTTGAGGTAAGCCCAGCGGCTTCTGTCAGTAATCCCATAGGCATAGCTGAGAGGCAGTGATGTCGTATTGCCGTAGTTGGTGGTGAGCGACCCGCCCCACACATGGGTGTCGGCGACAGGTGTCAGTGAAGTAACACCATTGATCACCAGTTTGGGTCTGACGGATGGATCAACGGCTTCCCTCGAATCGAAAGACAACAGATTCCCCGAATAGTCGGGAGCATTGGACGAAGCCACTACCAGAGTCACCGTATTGACACCTTTGGCCTTCTGTTTGGCCAGATACGTGCTCACGTCCCATGTCTCCACACCCGCCGTCGCGCTGTTAGTCACGGTCCGGGCGGCGATCTGTCCGAATTTCAGCCAGTTCGCCCCGCCATCGGAGGAAACCGCTCCGCTGCCCGTGCTGCCGGAGGAGGCGACCCAGCCGCGTGCCCAGACGTTTGGATTCGCTTCACTGAAATCCAAGCCGGTGGTGTTGCTACCGCCAGTGTTGCGGAAGCTGTTTCCGCCGGCTCCGGTGGGCCTTACGGTGGTGTCCAGATAACGGAATCCTCCCACATCAGCGAGACCGGTCATGAGGGCCGGTCCCGAGGGAGCGGTCTTGAGGTCAAGGGTCACGGTTTCCTCCTGTCCCTTTTGGAGGGTATGCCACCAGGCACCGGGATTGGTGCCCATCGCCTGGGCGTTTCTGGTCCGCGCAACGCCGAAGAAATCACCCAGCCACAATTCGTTGGAATTCGCCGGATTGACGAAGAGCGACGAGGTCGATCCGAACCAATAACCCGTCATCGATGGCGTACCGTCCGGTTCCTTTCGTGCATGATTGGATGAGTTGATAGGCCCTTCATTGAAGGTAGTGCCCTGTGCGAGCCAAGTGGTGCCACCGTTGATGGAGCGCCAGATATTTCCCGAACCCGATTGGCTTTGCGCGACATAGACGGTGTTGCCGGTGGGATCGTTCGGGTCCACGGCCACCCCGTGATAGGTGATGGACGCAGCCGGGGAAGGAAGGATTTCCAAAGTCCCGCCGCGCACCAGCTTGGCAATGCCGGCGGTCCCTCCAGTCACATAGAGCGTTCCGTTGCTGGAAATCCGCGCCCGCCGGGGCGAGAGAAGTGCGGCCCCTGTGACCTTGCTCCAGGTGGTGCCGCTGTCAGTGCTTTGGTAAACACCTCCCAATGTCGCATCGTTGACTCCGGCGTAGATGATCGTGCTTGTCCCGTTTCTATCACAAACCACAAAGGTGACACCCGCATTGGCCACTCCGAAGGGCACCGACGCGGCGGGGATCTGGGTCCAGGTCCAGATGCCGCCGTTTTTAACACCCTTTTGAAGCCCGTCCAACACCGAGCCATACCAGACCATGTTGGAGTTATTGGGATCGACCGCCAGGCGTTCGCCACAGGCTCTGCTGGAACCATTGCCAGCCATTCGGATCGTTGCATTGACCTGAGTCCAGGTGAGCCCTTGGTCGGATGAGGAGAAAATTCCACGCAGTCCCGAATTACTGCTAGAGCCCGCTCCCACATAGACCTGGTCAAGGTTGTTGGGATCCGTGCCGATGCCATCCACGTTCATCAGCCCGACGGCACCGGTGGTGCCATAAGGAACCATGGCGTCACTGAGGGAAATCCAAGTGCCGTTGACCCCGTCCACCGCGGGCGACCAGCGGAAAGCCCCACCCACATCGGTGCGGCAGTAAATGGCGCTGCCGTTGGAATTGCTCACCAGCCCGGTGACATAGCCGCCCCCGCCGAGCGGAACGGTCGCCCATGGACCCGTCGCCGCTTTTGCCAACGGCAATCCACCGGATAGAATGACGGTCAAACAGACAAGAACCGGACGGAATCGCACTCTAAGCATGGGGACGGCCAATGTTGGATTCCGAGCACCAGCGATCGCATCCGAAAACGGTGAAGGTGAGATAGATTTGATGATGCTCATGTGATATGGATTTGGTCGCCGGACTTATTGTTTTAACTTGAACAACCCGACATATCCCGCCCACAGCTCATTAGTCGCGGGATTGAAACGCAGGATCTGGGGCCGGATGAACTGGGTATCCCCGGTGATTTCCTTCCAAGTCACACCGCCGTCCGTGGTTTTATAGATGCCGCCCTCCGCGTCGCCGCTCCAGACCGTCGAGGAAATCCAGATCGTCTTCGGATCGGAGGGATGCACTTCCAATCCGACGATGGAGCAGTTGTTATCAAACCGGCTGATCTGGCTCCAGGTCTTGCCCTTGTCCACACTGCGCCACAGGTTTTTGCCCGAGACGTAAACCGTACCGTCGGCGGTTGTCATTACGTTGAACACATACAGGTCGTTGGTGAAAACGGACTGCCAGCTGCCGCCACCGTCCTCGCTGCGGTAAACCCCGCCTTTGTCACCGAATCCGCCCCAATAGATGCGCTGGGTGTTGGTCGGATCGATGGCCAATCCATAATACATGCGGCGGCTTCCTGGCTGGGTGGAAAGTTGTTTCCAGTGATGGCCGCCGTCTTCCGATTTGAAAACCCCTCCCCCGTTGTTGCCGTCCGCGGGATCCCCGTCGAGTCCCAGATAGACAATTTTGGGATTGGAGGGATCGACGGCCAGGGCGCGGGCATAACCGCGGCCCCACATGGTATTGGCGGTGGAGATATAATCGGGCAATCCGTCAGTAATCACCTGATAGGTTTTCCCGGCATCTTCGCTGACCACGACCCGGTTGGGAAACTTGTCCCAGGGACTGGCGGTGGCGATGATGCGGTCCGTGCCGCCGATGTTGTTCACGGCGACGCGCCAGTTGTGGCCGCTCAGCTCCGCCGAATACTTGAGAGGCCACAACTGTTTCCAGTTTTTACCGTGGTCCTCGCTCATGAGGGTGCCCTCATCCATGACCGTAGCGTAGGTCTTCTTCCCGCTGAAACGGATGTCGGTGATGCAGGAGATATCCGCGCCTTTCATCCGCTCGTGCCAGGTCAGCCCGCCATCCTCGCTGAAACAACTGCGCCAGTTGACGCTGAGGTAGAGTTGCTTCGGATTGAGTGGATTGATGGCGACATTGGTCGGGATGCTCAGCGGAGTGTCCGCGCCGGCGGCAGGCAGTGTGGGATCGCCAGCATAGTCGGCTATCACGTTGGTGGAACTTTTCCATGTCGCTCCGCCATCGTTAGAGAGATAAAAACTCCCGTTCCAGCCGTTCTGGCCGATGGCATAGACATCGAGGGAATTGGAAGGACTGACGGTGACTTCCCGATAAGAAACGGTGGGCGGCAGCTTTTCGGATAGTTTCTTCCAGGTCTTTCCCTGGTCCGTGGATTTCCAGATTCCATCGTCCCAGAAGGTTGCATAAATCACGTTAGGGTCTGCGGGATCAAAACAAGCACTTGAGGCTTTCCTGGGCGTGGCCAGCGCGGTCCAAGTGGCACCTTTGTCCTTGCTGAGCACGAGCCCCGAGTCATCGGTCGAAGCAATCACCAGCGAGGGATCTTTGGCGGTCACGGCCACACTGTAGATGGAGCCTTGGGCGGGTTCGCCTATCCGGATGTTTCCATAACTCCGCAGGTCTTTGTTTTTGGCGAAATCGTGACCCATGACCCGCACCGGGGCTTCAACAGTGCCGGTGATGCCGTCCGCGGTTTTGATGACCGCATAGGAAATCGAGCCGAGGCTGGCCACCGCCGCTTGTTCGGGCAAGGGGCCGGAACAGGACATGTCCAATCGATTGACCTTCGCCCACTCCGGGGTTGCGGAAGCGGCGGCGGCTTTTTCCGGATTCTTTTTGGCGTATTCCGGATCAAGGATGAAGTCCGCGCCTCTCAGAATCACATCGCGCGCACGGTCGTCGGCAAAGAGATCGCGCAGGTTCTTGCTGCGGTAGCTCAGGCCATCGCCGGTGCCGAGGGTGATGAAGAAATCCTTGGGAGTGGATTTGTCACCTTTGAAATTCACGCTCAGGCCGACAGCCGCTTCCGGCGCGAGGCCTGCGGGAAATTTCAACGGGATCCAGACGCCGCCGAAATACTGTGCATCGACTTTCCCGAACTGGACGCGGATGCGGTTAGAGTCCGCGCCGGCACCGTCCTTGGCATAGGCGACCTTCCAAGCCTGTCCTCCATCCGTGCTTTTGAAGACCTTGCCCGCCGGACTTGCGGCGTAGATGGTATTGCTGTCGGAAGGATCCACCGCCACCGACCGGATGCTCTTGTTCTTTTCACCGGTAATCCGCAACTGCTTGAGCCGGGTCTGCGGAAGAACCTGCCAGTTTTCCCCGCCGTCGGTGCTTTTGCACAGGCCGTCATCAGTGGCCGCATAGACGGTTTCCGGTTGGTTGCGATCCACCGCCAGCGAAAAGACACCATACGCGGGCAGGCCTTTGTTGATCATGCGCCAGTTGCGCCCGTGATCCGTCGACTTGTAAACGCCTCCGACATCACCTGCCAGATAGATCGTGCCGTCACGCGTCGGATGGAAGACCGTGGCATAGTAGAAACCACCGCCGCCCCAGCCACAGGGCTCCCAATGGGCCGGGACTTTCTCGATCTCCGCAGCGCGGAGCAAACCGGTGCCGCCGAGGTTGATTCCAATGATGGCTGCTAGCAGAAAAACGGATGGATACTTCATATGATTTTAAAGGATTTCAGGAATTTGTGAGAAGTGGGCGGCCATCAACACCGATGAAGCCGCCCTCTGGGTGGGCATTGCCATTCCCCGAACACAGAATCGCCGCAGTGGAAACCCATTACCACTACGACGATCCACTTGTTCCCTTGATCAAGGAAGATTCTCAATCGCGGCGGTGGTGCCGCCGCGATGATGGGATCAGTTCGGAGTCACCACCAGGCGGGTGAACAGTTTGCCAGCACCGGTCGGCAGTGTGTATTTGACTGAACCGCTGGTGTTGTTGAGGTTGGGATTTCCGGACAGGACATCCGTCCAAGTGGTGAGGTCTGGCGAGGTTTGCACCTTGAACTGGGTGCCGTAAGCGGCGGATGGAATATTGCCTCCATTGAGCCAAGTGACCGTGTCGCCCGCTCCGATGCCTGGATTGGCGGTGAAGGAGGAACCGGTTAGGCCCATGAAGTATTCAACACCGTTGCTCACACCATCCAGGTCGAAATCCAGATTCGACTCCTGGTTATCCGCGTTGGCGGATGCCCAGGTGGCGTAACCGGATGCTCCCGGGGCGGAGATGACGCTCACGACGCCGGCGGTGCCGGAGAAGCGGGTATTATCGATGTGGGTGGCCCCCGAATCGGTGGCGCCCCATGTCCCGGAGGCTTGCTGGACGCCACCGAAGAAAAGGGTGTTCACCACTTCGGTTCCTGTCGGCGCGACCTTGCCGCCGTTGATCACCAGCTTGTTGGTATTGGCGATCGAATTCCCGTTCACCGCAAGCACTCCCGCATTGACGGTGGTGTCGCCAGTGTAGCTGTTACCGGCACTCAGGGTGGTGGTTCCGATCCCCGACTGGGTGACGGCCACGTTGCCGGTGACACCGTTGCTGATTCCCGTCGAGCTGACGTTCACCGCGCCCACGTTGTTGAAGGTGACCGTCTTGGTTCCGGCACTGGCACCTGTGATGCCGCCGGTGATGTTCAAGGTGCCGGCTCCGGTTACCTGCGAGACGGTGAAGCTCTTGTTAGCAGTCACGAGCCCCGCGAAGGTGGAGTTGCTGGTGCTGTTGCCGCCGATCGAGCAGGTGCCGCCGGTGGCCTGGTTGGCGATGGTCACGCCGCGCTCGATGGTGAACGCGCCGCCAGTCAACAGCGAGGGACTGCCGTTGAGCGTGGTCGTGCCGGCGTCCCCCAGAACGATGTCGCTGTTGGCCGAACCGAACGCGCCGGCCCGACTCACCGTGACTGTTAGTCCGGCGGAGGTCGGCGTGATCGCGGTGCCTCCGAGAGTCGTGGAAACCTGGAAGGTGTCACCGCTTGCGTTCACCACGAAGTAGGCGGTTGTTCCCGTCGCCAAGCCGGTTGGAGCCGTGACAGCGTTCAGGACCACGCGCTGTCCGTTCGCCAGCGAGCCGCTGGCGAGGGTCATCGTCGCGTTGTTCGCGACCACGGTGACGGCGACGTTTGATAGAGTCGTCGAGGCTCCGTCGAAACCGGCGATCAGCCTGCCGTCGCTGACCGTGGTGGATCCGGTTTGGGTGTTGGCACCCTGGAGTGTCAATGTGCCGGTGTTGGATTTGGTCAACGAGCCATCGCCACGGAGGTAGGCTGACACGGTGGAGGTCTGGGCTCCACCGACGTCCCACTTGTGCGTTCCCGACGTGTTGCCGGTGTTGGTTAGATTAAAGACACTGATGAGCGCAACGGTCTGGTTGGCTCCGGAATTGTTAGCAAGGATGCCATCCGCCCAAGTGAAGGTGCCGTTACCGCCTGTTCCGGTATTGATCGTAGAGACGTTGAGAGTTCCGCTGTTAAAATTGTAGTTGCCGAACACGCCGGAAGTTCCGGCAGCGACTCGGTTCGCAATTGTCAGTGTTCCCGCGGTCACGCTGCCACCGTTCTGGTTGAATGTTCCCGTCCCACCCGCATTTCCACCGGAACCCGCGATGTTTTTCCCGACGGTGATGCTCGTGGCATCCAGGCTGCCGGCGCTCATCGTGAATGTTCCCGCAGTGACCGGGGGATTGTTCGCCGCCCGTGTGCTTTCACCGATCAACATCGAGCTGATTTTGGCATCGAGCACACCCGTGCCCATGGCAAACGTGCTGCCAACGGCTGCAAAGCCTGATGAGCTTCCGATGATCACGGACGCACGATCCGCGTCCGTGCCGCCCACGCCCCGGATTTTCAGGGTCGGAGCGGTGAGGCCGCTTTGGAAATCCAAGGTGCCGTTTCCAGCAAGCCCGCCGATGTGGAGGAGGGCGGCGTTGATGGTGTTCGTTTGGCCGAGGTGGATCTTGCCCGTCTGGGGATTGCCGCTGGGGCCGGTGGTCACCACTCCCAAAGTGCCTGCGGTGATGACATTGTTGCCTGTTAGCGTCAACTCGGCGCTATTGTTATTCGCGCCGCCCACGTTGAGCGTTCCGCTTGGATTGGAGTAGAAGAAGTTGCTCAAGCCCGTCATGTCGACGGTTTGGGTGCCCGACGTTCCCCCGATCTGAACGAAGCCACCATTCAAGGTAAGTGTCCCCGTGCCGGTAACCGTGGCGGCGGTGGTAACATTCCCGGTGGCCAATGCTGCCAGAGCCTGGTCGTTTGCACCCAATGCCAAAGTAACCGGCGTGCCACCGAAAATCACGGTCCCGGATGTCGCCAAGCGGTCGTTGCCGCCACTCAGGGTGAGCGAGCCTTTTTGGATCGTAGTGGGTCCGGTGTAGGTCTGTGCGGCGGATAGAGTGAGATTTCCGTTGCCGAGCTTGGTTAGACCGAGAACATTCGCGCCACCATTCGTATTGGCGATGGAGGAGTCGTAACTGAACTCACCGTCAAACGCATTGGTCGTATCAAGTCCGAGGGAGGAACTCGATTTGAAACCGCTGGTTGCAGTGCCAAGGACCTTCAGCGTATCAATGTCGGAGGCGGTAAATTCATCGAAGCCCCCAACATTGAATACCGCCGTCGCTCCTGCGGCGACCACGAGATTGGCCGCAGTCCAGCTGGCCGGTGTATTGTTGTAGAGCGCTATCTGCCTGGCGAATTGCAGGGTACCCGCGTTTACGACCGTCGAACCGGTGTAGGTATTGGCCGCATAGAGAGTCAGATTCCCACCGGTGCCGGATTTGACCAACGTGAGAGCACCGGTGTTGTCAGTGATCGGGGCGTAGATACTGATGGGGCCGGCACCAGTGGTGACATAGAGATTTGCGGCCGCAGTGCCTGGCTGACGAATACTGCCCTCGATAGCGTCGATTGTCCACGTTGTCGTGGCGGCATTGAGCAGGCCAAAGGCCTCCAGACTACCCGTATCCAACATAGTCAGCGCGTTCGTCGCGGTGTTGCGCAGCGAGGTGATCGTCCGCGTGTCTGTTAGAAGCACCGGCGTTGTGCTCTGTGTGTAGCTGTCGGTGGCGGCGGTCCAGGTGGTTTCCGCGGAGCCCGCTATGCCCGCGCCTTGAATGCCAAAGGCGTTGACCGTTCCGACGTTGATGTTATTGACCGCGAAATCGGTCTGGGAAGCGGCGCTGTTGCCAATCGTAGCCCAAGGTCCGATGATTTGATTGGCCGCCGTGCTGGCGAGGCCAGTCACATTGATTTTGTTCTTCACGGTACCCAACCCACCCGCAGTCAATCCGTTGACGCCGAAGGCCACGGTCCCAGCACCGGTCGGAGTGAGTCCTCCCAAGGTGAGCGATTGAGAGGTGGCGGTGGAGGCCGCTTGTGTGGAGTTGATTTTCAGAAGGCCGGAGGTCAAGGTCACCGTGCCGATGGTTTCCGCATAAACCACCGAACCCGCGTCGGGTTTGTTGGTCACGGTGAAGGTGCCGCCGTTGGAAGTGATAGGGGCAGCATCGGCGATTCGATTCAGCGCAGCTTCCGGAGTAGAGCTACTTACGATCATGATACCGCCACCGTTGAGATTAATACCCGAGGTGCCGACCAGCGCCTGATTGTTGCCGAAGAGCGATACGGTCACCCCATTGTTGAGCGTCGTGGTTCCGGACCAACCGGTGGTGGAAGTGCCGTTGAGGTTCAACGTGCCCGCTGTCACACTGCCATTGGCAACCCCGCCTGCAAGGGTGACATTGCCTGTACCAGCCACGGTGCCCGTGATGGTCGCCGTGGCCAGGTTGTCGAGGGTGATCGTATTGTCCGCAGCTCCGAAAGTCAGGATGTTAGTGGCGGTGGAAACGAGCGAGTAGGCGTTCGTGTTGAACTGCAGCCCGCCCACCGTGATAGGGGCAGTGAGTGTGACGGTGCCTGCGGTGGCGCCCCAGAATGCGGCGGTGTCATTGTTCGCATTCACCCATGCTTGATCGGTGGTTCCGCTGCCAGGCCACCAGTTCAGAAGAGCGGCGTTCCAGTTGCCGGTGCCTCCCAGACCCAGGCCGTTAGCGACATTGTTGCCGGTTCCTGTGACATCGCTGTCCCAGTAAACCGTGGTCGCCTGCAGGCTTCCGGAAATCAGTCCCCCTACAGCGACGACAACAACTAACAAATTTCGGTACGGACCAGCTTTCTTATTTTTCATAGGTTTTTAGGGTTAAAGTGAGAGGGGGTTACGACTCTCGCTTAGATCCGAAGGAATTAGGTCGCAATTCAAGGGACCGCAATGAATGAGTCCTCCGGGATTCAGATTCACGGGCAATTGTTTAGACAAATGATTATCGGTAGAAATTCGGCTGGTGATTCGGGCTTTGCCGCAGGGGCGGAGGAGGTATTTCGTCACGATTCCACGGACAAAATTCACCGTGCGATCTCCGTTTGTCCGCGTGACTTCCCATTCATCCCTGATGCATGACCGGCATCTAATTTTTCACGCCACTGAGCGGATGGCCTGTGACCGCATCCCAAGCGATTTGCTGTAGCAAGGTGCTCAACGCCGTGGCGACGTCCGGCGGGAAAGTCGAGAGAATTTCCGGTACCGGCAGGCCAACCGGACTCTTTTGATAGATGACGGCAAAGTGGCAATAGACGACCAGCAATTGCAACGCCGGGGTCGGGTGGCCTAGCGGATCGGTGAACAGCATTTCCTGGGATTTCAGTCCGGGGGCCTTGCCCTCGATGATTTTGCCTCGCAGCGCGATCACCGCTTGCCCCACTGGGACGACAGCGACGGCGGGTTTGCCGACTTTCCCGTTCACCTCCGTCACCAGAGCGTCCATTTCAGTAAAGTATTTCGCGTGGATCGCGTTCAGTTTCTCAACAGTCGCGGCGTCGTGATCCACGGTGAGCGGTGTGGGAATCGTCGGCGCGTTGTAGTAAGAAGGTTGGTATTCATCAAAAGGCAGCCAGAATTCCTGCACCGTGACTTTGAAATCCGGGTTCGATTTCAGGCCTAACTCCGCAAATTTCTCCACGCCTTCGTCCGGCAGGTAGATTGGCGTCAAGGTTAGCACGTCGACCCGACCGACCTGCAGCGCGTCCTTGATGCCATTCGGCTGTTGGCTCCAATGCTGGATGCTTTTCGAGCCGCCGATCATCGACTTGCCGACAGCCTGGTGGGCCGGGAACCCGCCTGATTTCGCGACTTCCTCCAGCATTGCGGGGACGTGGAAATGAAAACTGTGACCGGCGGAAAACACGCGCTTGCCGGCCTCGCCGGAAAGCGCGGACGACACGGTGATCAGCAGCAAAAAAAATAACGCTTGATGGAGAATTTTCATGAAGGGTTTTGAAAACAGTTTCACCATGGGAAACGGAGCTTCAGCGAGGATCCTGTCAGCAGGCTTCACCCGTGGGAACGCCGGCCAGGGCCGCCCCGGGATAGAATTTGTTAGGTTTCGCTTCGCTGTTCGAAACGCTGCCCATCACGACAAGAATCTCATTCTCGGGTTCAAGCATAGCAGCGGGAATGAAGTTTCCTGAAATCTCCAGTCCGTTCAGCAGCATTCTCCCGATCCCTTTTTGAACCCGTTTTGGATTCTCCACCTTGATCCGCAATTTTTTCCCTCTGAAAGTTCGGTTTACTGCAAATCCCTCCCACTCCGAGGGGATGCAGGGATCGATTCTGATCCCATGATACTCGGGCCGCACGCCTAGCACATACTGGCTGATCGCGTAGTAGGTCCAACTGGCCGAACCGCTCAACCACGGCAACCGGGACGCTCCGTGCTTGGGGCTGTGGCGGGTATGCGTCGATTGACTCACCACATAGGGTTCTATCTCCCGGATACCCGCCCTCGAGTTATAAGCGGCCGGCAGATAGGCCCGCAGGTAGCTGTAGGCCTGGTCGCCGTTCCCGAGCATGGCTTCAGCCATCACCGCCCACGCCTGGGTGTGGACAAAGATCCCTCCGTTCTCCTTGAGGCCGGGATTCATCAACTGGGCTCTCACGATATTGTGATCCGAGTTGGTGTAAGGAGGATCACAAATCAAGACTCCATATTCCGTCGACAGTCTTTCCCTGACTTGACGCATGCAAAGCTCGGCCTGCCCATCCGTGGATGCTCCACTGATAACAGCCCAAGCCTGCGGGTTCAGGAATAGCTTCCCCTCGGCCACATCCCTCGATCCAAACTTGAGACCATCATACCGATAGCCGCGCATGAACCATTCTCCATCCCAACAGTGCTTCTGGATATTCCCATCCAATTCAGCGAGGCAATCCGCACTCCACTGCTTTTCATCGGATTCACTGAGCAACTCCGCCACTTCGGTGTAAACCTTCAGGGCCAACCTTAGTTGCATCGCGACGAATACGGATTCGCCGTTGTGACCGAATCTCAGGCAATCATTCCAGTCCGCATGCAAGCCGCAGGGCAGGCCGTGGGCACCCGAACGGTCGAGGTTAAACTCGATGGCGCGCTTCATATGCCCGAACACGGTATCCGCCCCCTTGTCGGCATAGGGAAGAATTTTTTGATAGAAATCAAGATCTCCGGATTCCTTGACGTAAGCGGGAATGGCATTGAAAAGCCACATCGCATCATCAGAGCGATACTCGCTTTCCAAAGGAGCAGTCTCGTGACCGGGACGATGGGAAAGCGGCTGCACGACCGGCATCGCCCCGCCGGTCGACACCTGACCGGTGATCATCAGTTCGAGCCGATCCCTCGCCTCGTCCGGAACGGAATGCATGACTCCCAGAAAATCCTGGACGGTATCGCGATAACCCAGGCCGTCCCGATCCACTCCCGAATAGACGAGACTGGCGGCACGCGACCACGCGAAGGTGATGAGGCTGTTATAGATTCCCCAGGTATTGATCGTGCTGTTCAATTCGCCGTCCGGGGTGACGGCGGAGAATCCATCGATCCGTTTCCGCCAATGATCTTTTACTTTCTGGAGTTCCCTCTCCACTACCACCGGATCCGAGAAATCCGCGACCGCCTTCCGGCCTTCCATTTCCGCGCTGCCGACTCCCACGATCACGACGAATTCCGTCTCTTCGCCGGGTTCGAGAGACAATTCGATTTGCAAGGATCCACACGGATTGTCGCCGTATCCCATGGAACCGGAACAGCTCCCCTGCTCTACGGCGATCGGATTCGCATACGTCCGGTAAGGACCGAGGAAGGCCTCGCGATCCGTGTCATGTCCCACCACCCTGGCCCCTGCGACCGCTTGGAACGAGTGGCGGCTCTGGTCCTTCTCCGTAAAATGTTCCGGCGTCGCCGGAACATTCACGTTCGTGCCGTGATCGATAATCCCGTCCACCATTTTCATGGTGGCGATGTATTGGACATACTGGATATTGAGCAGGTCATCGATCGCGTTCCAACTGCACGCATACTCCTGATAGGTAAAGCCGCTCAGGTTGCGCTTGGTGGATCCGGTGTTTTTCACCTTAATCCGCCAGAGTTCCATGTGTTTCCCGATCGGCACAAAGAACGTGGCCTCGGATTCAATGCCCCGGTATTTGGAGGTGATGGTGGTATAGGCGGTGCCATGCCGGCACTCCGTCTGGAATTCCTCTAGCGGCTTCGCGACCGGCTGCCAGGATGCGGACCAGTAATCCCTGGTGTCCCGGTCATGGAAATAGACATACCTGCCGGGCTGGTCCATCGGGATCGAGTTGAAACGCATCCGGATGAAACGCCCCATGCCGCCGGAACGGTAGAAGCAATAGCCACCCGCATTGTTCGTAATGATCGAACCGAATTCAGTACTCCCCAGATAGTTGCTCCATGATTTCGGAGTGTCCGGACGCGTGATCACATATTCGTGACGATCGTCGTCAAAATGTCCAAACTGGGTTCGATTCATGGCTTGATGGTGGCGGGGAAAACTTTCATGAGCCGCGGGTTCCTGATTTCATGGATCAAGATCTCGCCGTCGTTGCTCCAGATCCTCTTCGATCTTCTTCATGGTTTTGTTATCGAGTCGGTAGAAGAACATGAGAAAGGCACCCAGGATCCCGCCAATGGCGGGGAAAATACTCATCATCAGCGTGATGCCGGAGATGGCGTCCGCCGACTGTGTGGTGTTCGCTTGGAATCCGTAGGCCGCGAGCAACCAGCCCGCGATGCCGCCGCCGATGGTCCATCCGAATTTCTGCGCCATGGTGGATGCGGACATGACCAGACCGGTCGCCCGCCTGCCGTATTTCCACTCCGAATAGTCAGTAGCGTCGGTGTACATCGACCACAGGATGGGCGACATGGGACCCATGACCAGGCTGATGAGGATCTGCAGGACGAACATCCAGATGACATCGCCAGGAGCCAATATCCAATAAATCGCAGTTAGAACCGAGGCCGAAACCATCATCAGGATGTATCCCCTCACCTTCCCAACGTATCTGGCGACGACGGGAGCGAAGAGGACCCCGGCAATATTGGCGATGGAACCGAGCACCATGAACATGGAGGCCAGCTTGCCATGACTCACCTGCCAGACATTTCCGAACAGATGGATCTCACTGTCATTAACAAGGTATTTGAAATAATAGAGGATGGTGCCATTGCGGATCGAAACATAGGTCATCAGGCAAATGCCAGCGCCGAACAGAATGACCCATGGACCGTTCTTACAGAGATTGACCATGTCCTCCCTGAGATTGGATTTCTGGGCTTTCGGAGGAAGCACCCGCTCGCGCGTGGTGGCAAAACAGATGAGAAACAGGACCACCGCGACCGCGGCATAAACCGTCATCGTCCACTGCCAGCCTAACGTTTCGTTCCCACGGCCGAAGTATTTCACCATGTCGTTGGCGGTGTATTGCACCACCAACCCACCGGCAAAAGCCGCGACGAACCGGAATGAAGCCAGTTTCGTCCGCTCCTGAGAATCCGGCGACATCACCGCCATCAGGGCCGAGTAGGGAATGTTGATGGCGGTATAAACCGTCATCATCATCGAGTAAGTCACATAGGCATAGATCAACTTTCCGGAATGCCCCAGATCGGGCGTGATGAAGGTCAGCACGCCGATGATGCCGAATGGCAGGGCGGTCCAGAGAAGATACGGCCGGAATTTTCCCCACCTCGATTCCGTGCGGTCCGCAATCACTCCCATCACCGGATCGATGAGGGTATCCCAGATCCGGGTGATCAGGAACATGGTGCCTGCAGCGGCGGCGGCGATCCCGAAGACGTCGGTGTAAAAGTAGAGCAGAAAGAACGAGAAGGTCTGCCAGAAAATGTTGGAGGCGGTGTCGCCCAGTGAATAACCGATTTTCTCGCGGAACGGGATCTTACCAGATGGGGTCATGATGGGTTTTATCTATTCCTCTCCCCGCCGATCGCCCAGCGCCGACTTGCGGAAGCGAATTCCCGTGGGTGGGGCTGCCATGACGAAAATGGGTGGTGATCCGATTCCCGGCAACGCGTGAGGGTGCCGCGGCTCAAAATCACGCAAAATTGTTTGGACAATTTCCAGCAGCGTGAAGGAACGGCCCCGCCGGGCACGAGGCATCACATGCCTGGCAACAGGGTCGTGATGCCCAGCACACCCAAAGTCGTCGATTGATCCGGATCGGAAGTGATCTCGATATGGGTGATTTTCTTGTCCGGCGTTGGATTGATCCATTCCAGCGTATACAGGCTCACATGTCGGCCGGTGGCCCCCGGGTGAGTTTCATCGGTCAGAGGAGCCATGCGCGCGTGGGGGAAGTCGCAGGGTGGAAAATCAGGCCACCAGTCTTGAATATTGGCTTGGGCGATCTCCACGGCATCATTTCCGTTCTGCGGCCTTCCCAACGCCACCATCGGCACTTCAGCCACCCGCCGCTTGCCGGCAAAGAACGTGTAGGTTGCGAACTGCTTCAGATACTTGCCGTAGCCGCACCCGTGCAGGATATAGATCGCAGCCACCTTTGATTGGATGTCGATGTGAACGCTTGACCGGAGTGGTTGGCCATTGCCCCTTTTGTTGCTCAGCGATTTCAGGACAACCACCCCGCAATCGGAACGATGGTTTCCGCCGAGGATTTGAAAAGGCACGCCATGAAACATCTGCCGCCCGGGCTCTAACTGGGTCAAGGGAAGATCCCCCAGCCAGCCACGGCGGAATTTCAGCGGGCGATTGACGTGGTCCGCCAGATCGATCATATTAAACCGTGAATCCGGCTGATTTCTGGTAGAATCATAAGCCCGGTACCTCGCCGTCGTAATATTTTTGTCGCCGTTGGCGAACAACAAGGGCGGATTCGCCAGTTCCGCCCGGAGATTCGGACGCTCCACGGCCGGATCAACGCTGGCAAATGGATTCACCGCGAACGAATCCCTCTCTACCAGATTCGGCAGGAGACAGACTTCCGCCGGCGGGGGCAGAACGCCGAATTCGCGCTTCCTTCGCAAGGCACGCTGAATGAGATAGAATGCGGTTTCGTGGAACAAGTTGATATCAAAAGCCGGGGCTCCCACCGCGGGAACGGAGAAATGCAGACGCTGGAAGTCCCCGGTGCTGGCCACGGTGAGCCGGGAAGGAACCTCGATCCCCTGATGATGGAGCGCATCGAGCAATTGCTGGATCGGGAGATCGTTGATGTTCAGGACGACCAGCGCGGTGACTTCCTTCCACTGGTTGGCAAGGCGTCGTGCGAGGTCGATGGAATCCTCCTTCAGAAGCCGGTATCCGTTTGAGTATACCAAACGCTCGCCCGAACTCTCTAACTGGAATTTTTTGCACAATTGCTCCCATTCCTTTTTCATTTCGCCTGAAACCGGAATCCAAGGCGGCATTGTCAGAAACGCCATCTCCCGGTGACCCAGGTCGAAAAGGCGTTCAAAGATCAATCCTATGCCACCACTGACATCGCTCACCACCGAGGAAGCTCCGTTCGCACGCCGGTCCACACACACCACCGGAATTCCCGCGTGCACCAATCTGGAAATTTCCACCTGCCAGACCGACACGTCCTCGCCCAAAGGAGTTGCAAAGATCACACTCTCGACTTCCGGTGCTTTGAGCGTGCTGAGCTGGCTGGTGGAAGCATCAACGACTTGCCACGCGTGAATCCTCAGATCGATGTCGAGATCCCGGGCGATTTTTTCATAAATATCGAGCCGCCCGGAGTCCTGTGAAATGACCAGGTCACAGGAACTCCGCCCGGGATTGGCCAGCTCCTTATCCCGTCGGACAAACAGCTTGTATCCCTTCCGCTCCACCCGCCCTTCGGAGATCAAGTTGGCCACCGCGCGATTCACCGCATAATGCTGCAGATCCAGCTCCCGGGCCATTGCCCTTTCCGACGGAAGCCGCCCGCCAACAGCAACAGGTGAAGCATCCAGCCACGCCCGCAGCACGCCATCCGCGTCCTTCACTTTTTTCCCAATACTCATCGCTCAATACTCATCGATCCATGTTTCAACAACCGCCGTCGGGATTCAAAATCCATTGCAAGTCGGTCAAGAAAGCAATCCTTGCTGTAGACATTGTCTAAACAATTTTGCGTGAATTCAATACCCCGCGCGATCCCGTATTGTTACAGAAAAGGTTCCAGCGCACTTTTTAATCACAACGCGAACTTGAGGTTGATGCCGACCTCGCAAATCCCGCGCAACCCGCTCCCATTGAAAAACCTTTTCCGCATCCTGATGGCTTGCTGCGCCTCCAGTATGCCACTTTCCGCCGTCGAGCAGGTCTTCGACATCCCGCACGAACTGTCCAGCAAGGTCTGGCGCGCCTCTTGGATCGCCCCCATCGACGCACCGCCTAACAACTACGGCGTCTTCGCCTTCCGCAAGTCGTTCGATCTCGCGGAAAAACCGTCGCGCTTCGTGATCCACCTCACCGCGGACAACCGCTACCGGCTCTTTGTGAACGGAAAAGCGGTCACGATCGGGCCAGCGAGAGGCGATCTCATGCACTGGTGTTTCGAATCGATCAATGTCGCCTCACTGCTGAAGGCCGGTGGCAACAACCTCGCCGTGCAGGTGTGGAACTTCGGGATCTACGCCCCGCACGCGCAGTTTTCCCGCCGCACGGGACTGCTGGTGCAGGGCGAAGGCACGCTGGAATCAGTCGCGGACACCAACGCCACCTGGCAGGTGAGGCGGGATGAATCCTTCTCACCCGTCCCGCTCGACATGGCCAAGCTCGGCACCTTCATCACCTCCGGCCATGGAAACCGCATTGACGCTTCCAAAGCCCTCAAAAACTGGCAGCAGGAAAACCACGGGACCAGCGGTTGGTCCAAGGTCGAGCTGGTCAGTCCGGGTTTTCCCTGGGGCACCGGCACCCAGGGCGACTGGCTGTTAGTTCCGCGCATGATCCCTCTGATGGAGGACACGCCACAGACCTTCGTCTCCGTGAGAAAGTCCCAGGGAGTCACCGTCTCTCCCGATTTCGTCCAAGGCAAGGCACCCCTCGTAATCCCCGCCGGTCAGAAAGTTTCACTGCTTCTGGACCAGGGAAAACTCACCACCGCCTATCCGGAGATGCTCGTCAGCGGAGGCAAGGGAGCCAAGCTGCGGGTCACCTACGCCGAGTCGCTCCACATGTCCGAAAAGGGCGGAGACAAGGGCAACCGCAACGACATCGAAGGCAAAGTGATCCGCGGGCTCGTGGATGAATTCCTGCCCGACGGGCAGGGCGATTTTTTGTTCCGGCCGCTGCGTTTCCGCACCTTCCGCTACGTGCAGGTGGAGATCGAAACCGGCAGCGAACCGCTGAATATCCTGCGTTACTCCAGCCGCTTCACCGCCTACCCCTTGCAGCTCAAGGCGACTTTTGAAACCGGAGAAAAACGCTTGGACAACATCTGGCAGGTCGGCTGGCACACCCAGCGGCTCTGTGCCAACGACATCTTCTACGACTGCCCCTACTATGAGCAAATGATGTATGTGGGGGACACCCGCATTCAGGCGCTGATCACCCGTTACATGAGCGGCGACGACCGGCTCACGCGCAGGGCGATCGATCTGTTTGACAACAGCCGCGTCTCCGAAGGCCTCACCCAGAGCAGTTATCCCAGCCGCGTCCCCCAGTTCATCCCGCCCTATTCGCTATCGTGGATCCAGATGCTGAACGACTATCTGAAGGTCAATGGCGATGAAACCTACGTGCGCGGAAAACTCAACGCGGTACGCTCGATTCTCGATTGGTATCAAACTCAAACAGACCCGGAGACGGGCCTCTACACCGCGAAGAGCTGGTGGAATTTCGTCGATTGGCCGAACGAGTGGCCGTGGGATGACGCGACACGCATCGGCGGCGTGCCTAGCAGCGACAAGGACGGCGTTTCATCGATCCTCAACTTGCAATGGGTGCTCGCCCTGCGGGATGCCGCCACGCTCTACCGTCATTTTGATAGAGAGATCGACGCCGCCCAAGCCGAGAAATCCGCCAATAACGTATTGCGCCAGATCTTCCAACGCTGCTGGGACGCGAAGCGCGGGCTCCTGGCCGACAACCCGGAACGCAATACCTTCAGCCAGCACGCCAACGTGTTGTTGGTGCTCGCCGATCCCGGCGGACAACCGGGATACGCCCCCAAAAAGCTCATGGAGCAAGTGCTGGCGGATTCCAGTCTCGTCCAATGCACGATGTATTTCCGATTCTATCTGAATGAAGCGCTGCTCGCCGCCGGCATGGGTGACCTCTACCTCGACCAACTGCAACAATGGGACGCCATGCTGGCGCAGGGGCTCACCACCTTTGCCGAACGCCCCGATCCTACCCGCTCGGATTGCCACGGCTGGAGCGCCAGCCCCAACTACCACTTCCTGCGCATCGTCTGCGGGATCCAACCCACCGCACCCGGCTTTAGCAAAGTGCGGATCGAACCGAACCTGGGTAAATTGCGTAAAGTCACCGCCTCCATGCCCCACCCCTTGGGAGCCATTCGCATCCAGTTCAAGCGGTCGGAAAACTCGACGATCTCCGGCTGGGTTGAACTGCCAAACGGCCTCAATGGCGAACTCAAGGTGAATGGCAAAACCTATCAACTCACCGGAGGCCAGCGCACCGACCTTCCATGATCCCCGCTTTCTCCCCTTCGCCATCCATCAACCATGAGCAGATCCACCGCCACCCGTCTAGCCTCACTCCGCCGCGCCTACGAAACGCTCATCAAGCGCAAGAACACCGTGGACGCCACCTGGTATAACGGCATCTACGAGCGCTATGTGAATCCCGTCATCACCCACGAGCACGTGCCGCTCGATTGGCGCTACGACCTCAATCCGAAGAGCAACCCGTTTCTGATGGAGCGACTCGGCGTCAACGCCGCGTTCAACGCCGGTGCCATCGAGTGGCAGGGGAAAATCGTCGTCTGCGTGCGCGTCGAGGGCTGGGACCGGAAGAGCTTCTTCGCCATCGCGGAATCGAAAAACGGCATCGACGGATTTCTCTTCTGGGACGAGCCCTGCGTGATCCCCGAAACCAAGGACCCGGACACCAACATCTACGACATGCGCCTCGTGAAACACGAGGACGGCTGCATCTACGGGCTCTTCTGCACCGAGCGGCGCGACCCCAAGGCCAACCCCACCGACCAGTCCAGCGCCGTCGCCCAATGCGGGCTCGTTAGAACCAAAGACCTGAAGACCTGGGAACGCCTGCCCGACATCAAGACCCCGTCCGCCCAGCAGCGCAATGTCGTGCTCCACCCGGAATTCATCGGCGGAAAATACGCGCTCTACACCCGCCCGCAGGACGGATTCATCGACACCGGTTCCGGCGGCGGCATCGGCTGGGCGCTCTGCTCGTCGATGGAAAAGGCCAGCACCGGCAAGGAAAGCATCATCGACCGGCGCGTCTATCACACCATCAACGAACTGAAAAACGGCCAAGGCCCCGCACCGATCAAGACCAAGGACGGGTGGCTGCACCTCGCCCACGGCGTGCGCAACACCGCCGCCGGCCTCCGCTACGTTCTCTATCTTTTTCTGACCGATCTCAAGAACCCCGCAAAACTCATCGCGAAGCCGCAAGGCTACTTCATCGCCCCGGTCGGCGCGGAACGCATTGGCGATGTCTCCAATGTCGTCTTCAGCAACGGTTGGGTCGCCAAAAACGACGGCACCGTGCTCATCTACTACGCCTCCTCGGACACCCGCCTGCATGTCGCCACCAGCTCCATCGAGCGCCTTCTGGACTACGTCAAAAACACACCCGCCGACAGCCTCCGCTCCGCCGCCAGCGTCCAACAGCGAATGGACCTCATTCAATCTAACCGGGAATTTTCCGCGTTGAAATGAGGCAGATTATTCCCAGACCTCAATGGTGGAGCCGCCCCATCGCAAAAATGTTAGCAACATTGTAACCCCAAAACTCCCGCCATTCCGGGATAAAATTCCTAAAAACATCAGCTTCAGCCACGAGCGGTTTGCTCACGATCATCTCTTGTCCGCATGTTGCGCCCGCCGCGACCACCTGAGAATCTTTCCCCGCGCCCGCAGTAAAGCCGGCGCAAGCGCGAACCGACTTCTCCAGCATCCCGACGTGAAAGCCACCATCGCATGGATACGGGCGTGCATGGCTTCCGAATTCCCGGCCCAAGACAAGTCCGCCTATCCCAGAAGCGCTGAAGAGATCGGGGACATCTTTCGTCGGCTGAATTACTGGCGACGCTTTCAGCTTTGAATGCGGACCGATCCATACGGCCCTACGAATCGTTCCCGCAACGATTCCTGCGATAGATTCGCCTGAACCTGCATTTTCGCGCATTTTTGCGCCTTCCAAGGTTTCCCAAAAAAGGCGAAAGCCCCTATTCTTTTAAGAATTAGGGGCTTTCATTGGTTGCGGGAGTAGGATTTGAACCTACGACCTTCAGGTTATGAGCCTGACGAGCTACCTGGCTGCTCCATCCCGCGATTGGAACCATGCGCCTTTCGGCGCGGGGCGGGATAGTTATGGGCGAGCGCCGGGACTTGCAAGGGAAATTTTGCCTTTGTTTGAAGTTCATGCTCTGTTTGCGCCGCGATGATTTCCACTGCCACGATTTCCCAGCTTCCGGAGTCCGAATGGATGCTCCGTGCGGAGGCTCATCGGGCGCGGGCGGAACGGCACACGCTGCCGGCGAGGAAGCGTCGGGACCACGGGCTGCCTCATCCGGTGGAGGATTTCCTGTTCCAATATTATCCCTATCCGCTGGCGCTGCTAGAAAACTGGCAGCCGGGGATCGGTGTGGCGCTGGAGGTTTCCGACGGGAACGACTCCCCTGCCCTCGCGGCGTTTCCGGACCGGTATTATTCGCGGGAGGATGGAAAAATTTCGGCGGATCCGGGGCGGTTGAGCGCGAAGGAGCGGGAGCGGTTGAAATGGATCGCGGAATTGTTAGCGGCGACGGCGGACCGTGCGCCGAACTTCGCGTGCCACGGACTTCACGAGTGGGCGATGGTTTATCGGGGCAAGGAGGTGCGGCATGAGAAGACGACACCGCTGCGTTTGCCGCAGGCGGAGATCGACGCGCTGGTGGAGTCACGGGCGATCTATTGCTCGCATCATGACGCGTTCCGGTTTTTCGCGGCGGAAGCGCGGCCGATGAACCGGCTTCAGCCCGATTTGGAAAGCCGGATCCAGTTAGAGCAGCCGGGCTGCGTGCATGCGAACATGGACCTCTACAAATGGGCGGCAAAGTCGATGCCGTGGATTGGCTCGGAGCTTTTGTTGGATTGCTTCGAGCTGGCGATCGAGCTGCGGGATCTGGACATGCGGGCAAGCCCTTACGATCTAACGGAGTGGGGCCGCGAGCCGGTGCGCATCGAGACGGCGGAGGGACGCCGGATTTATGAGATCGAGCAGAAGCGGCTGGCGGCGAAGGCGGTGCCGCTGCGGGAGCGTTTGATCGGGGCGTTGCGGATGATCGACCGGTGATCGCCGCTACACGCCCTGCCAGTGGAGTTTCTGGCGGAGCGCGCCATAGAACGAGCGGCCTTCGAGGCGCAGGAGAAGGAACGATCCGGGTGCCTTTTTCACTTCGAGGCGATCTCCCGGTTCGATGTGGATGCTGTCGCGGCCATCGACGGTGAAGATCATGGGGCTGCTGTCCTTGTCTTCGGAGGAGAGCTCGATGACGGAATCGTCCGAAAGCACCAACGAGCGCTGGCTGAGGCTGTGGGGGCAAATGGGGGTGATGACGAAGACCGCCGCGCTGGGCGAAATGAGCGGGCCACCAGCGGACAGCGAGTAGGCGGTGGAGCCGGTGGGAGTGGCGACGATCAGACCGTCGGCGCGGTAGTCGTTGAGGAGTTCGCCGTTGACCTGGGCGCGCAGGGAGACGAGGCGGCCGGTATCGCCGCGGGCGAGCGTGACTTCATTGAGGGCGATGAAGGATTCCGAAGGTTTTCCCGAGCGGTGGACGGTGGCTTCGAGGAGTGTGCGGACGCTGGTGGTGAAACGGTTTTCGGCGACGGCGGAGGCGAAGACGTCGAGTTCGTCGTCCGTGCAACTGGTGAGAAACCCCAAGGTGCCGATGTTGATGCCGGCAACGGGCTTTTCAAATTTTCCGAGCTTGGAGAGGGCGTGGAGCATGGTGCCGTCGCCACCGAGGACGGCGGCGACATCCACATGTTTGGTGAACTCGGCTGCCGGAATGCCGCCCTTTTCGCCAGCAAGCTGGGCAGTATCCTCGTCCAGAACCGCCGTGCAGCCCCGCGATTTCAGGGCGGCGCGGAGTGAGTGAAGGGTGGGTAGCGAGCCGGTCTTGTGCGGATTGACGAGGATTCCAACGTTCACGATTCAGAGCCTAACGAAGGAATCCCCCGGCTGGCAAGCCGCACAACCGGGTAAGCGGAATCATCTCAGACCGCAGCGGTCTTTGGCGGGACGATGAGGCTCTTGACGGTGGGGATCAGATCGTCGAGCGCCTCGACGACGACGAACTCGCCGTCGTAGCACCAGGTTCCGAGCATTTCGATGAGCGGCGTCCAGAAGGATCGGCCGTTCGCATCCTTGCGGTTGAAGATAACGACCGGTTTTCCGACCATCGACGGGTGGCCCTGGTGTTTGAAAATCATCAGGGCGATCATTTCCTGCACAGTGCCGGAGCCGCCGGGGAAAATGACGAACGCGTCCGAATTCTGGATCATGATCTCCATCCGGGTGTAAATGTCCGGCTTGAGCCAGAAACTGGAGAGGCCGGTCGGAAGTCCTTCGAGCTCGATGATGTGAGGCACGTTCGACCCGCCGGTCCAACCGCCGGCATCGACGGAGCCACGGACGACTTCGCCCATGATGCCGGAGCTGCCGGCACCGGAAACGCAGCCAAGGTTGCTTTCCGCGAGTTGTTTTCCGAACTCGTAGCCGTCGTTCAAATAGGCGGGGTCCTCGATCGAGGCGGAGCAGAAGACGCAGACATTGCCCTCGTGATTTTCCGGCAATGGAGTTTCGAACGAACCGACCGAACTGGTGCCGATTTTCTCGCGCCCCACGCTGGGAATCCCGTCACGGCGGGCGGTTTCTAGGTGTTCGAGGACGATTTCGGGAGACTCGGCGAGCAGCAGATAGTCCTCGTGATTCTGCTTCACCGTGCCGAGGCCGTTCAAGTGCTTGAGAAGCGCGAAAAGGCGATTCCAAGAGCCGTCGGAGTTGAGCAAAATCGTGGGTTTTCCCGCGAGGTTGACGTCGAGCGTCTGGTAGCCGACGAAGATCGAAACAGCCTTGAACATATCCTCCAGCGTGGCACCGGGAGTGAAGACGAAGGCGTCGGACTCGATGATCTTGCGCTCGATGTTGGAGAGGGAAATCCGCTGGTCGCCGTTCGAATTATAGATGTCCCAGCCCTTGCTGAAGAGGCTGTAGAGGAGACGGGCACGGACTTCGCGATTGGGATCTTTTTCCCCGCGGACGGTTCCAGCGAGACGGACTTTTGGCATAATCTTAATGGGTGGGAGTGAACATAAGGCAATTTCCGTGCCGATCTGTAATTTATCGACGATGCGGCGTGCCAACTGCATATTCAAAACCCATGGACCCATTCATGCAAGCGGCAGTTGACGAGGCGCGGCAAGGGCTGGCCGAGGGCGGAATCCCGATCGGCAGCGTGCTCGTCCACCAGGGAAAAATCATCGGCCGCGGCCACAACCGCCGCGTCCAGAAAGGCAGCACCACCCTTCACGGGGAAATGGATGCGTTGGAAAACGCCGGCCGCCAGAGCGCGGCGGTCTATCGAGAATGTGTCATCTACACCACCCTCTCCCCTTGCCCGATGTGCAGCGGGGCGATCCTGCTGTATGGCATCCCGAAGGTGGTGATCGGCGAGAACCGGACTTTCATGGGTGACGAGGCGCATTTGAAATCCTGCGGCGTGGAGCTGGACCTGCGTGACGATCCGAAATGCTTCGAGCTGATGACCAATTTCATCCGGGACAAGCCCGAACTTTGGAACGAAGACATCGGCGAACCTTGACGATCCGATGAGCTTGCTATTTCATGCTCCTACCCCCGCATGAACTACTCAAAAGCCATCCCGCTTCTCCTGATCGCCTCGTCGCTGGCGGCCTCCGCGGCACCGCGGTTCGCGCTGGTGCGGGTGAAGGAGATATACTCGGCGCTGCCTTCCACGACCGCGCTCCAGGAGCAGGTGAAGAAGGAACGCGACGAGATCATGAAAAACGAGCGGGCCGAGGGGTTGCGGAAAATCATTTCCGAACTCCAAACGCTCCAGTCGCAACTTTCCGACAAGAGCAAACCGCTCGACGAATCCACCAGCAAGTCACTGGCCCGGAATTACGAAATCAAGCGTCAGGAGGCGCTCACCCTCCAACAGGAATTCGAAGGGTTCCAGACAGAGCAGGAAAAAGTAATCAACAAGAAGATGGTCGCCGGCATGAGGGAATCGCTCGACCGGATCGCCCAAGTCTCGGCGAAGATTGCGAAGGAGCGCGGTTATGATTCCGTTTTCGACAGCTCGGGAAATACCAATACCGGCGTCCCTTTCATCCTCTTCAGCAAGGATGCTCCTGACATCACCGCCGACATCCAGGCCGCGCTGAAGGACGGCGAGACCGCAGTGGCCGCGGACAAGAAGAAGGATCCCGCCAAGTGAGTATTTAAGCGCTGGATTGTTGGCCGAAGCCCCCCACTTTACCTCCATGGACTCACTGACAGCCCTACTTCAAAACCACTTCGTCCTTGGCCTGCTGCTCGGACTGTTGATCGCCGCTTTCATCTGGAAATCCGGTTTCAGCGCCCATCGCAACATCGCCCGCGAACTCAAGCGTGTGGAGGGGGAAATGAAGAACCTCCAGAACCACCTCAACACGCAGCTCAAGATCAACGCCAGCGGCAATGAGTCGCTACAGGCTGAGCTCGAAACCCTGCGAAAGCAGAACGAAACCCTGCGGGTCAACAACGCCGCGCTCCAACAGAAACCGGGCCGCGCCGAACAACGGATGCTCCAGATCCAGGAAATCGCCATCCGCACCATGCGCGAACAAGCGCCAGGATTCGCCCCCGCGTGGGAGAAAGCGATCCGCCAGGGCGAGAGCGAAGTGGATGCCGCCGAGTCCGGGCTGGTCAAACTCGTCCGCCGGGTGATTCCGGGACTTGGCAATTCAGCCGCCACTCCGGCCGCCATCACGGTGACGGAGGAGACGACGGACCGGCCTTAGGAACGTGTCACGGCTGTCTCAGCCGTGGTCCACACCCAAGATCCGACTGAGACAGTCGGAACACTTTCAATCCAGATAAGGATTTTCGTTAGCTTCCTCACCAATGGTCGTCCCGGGGCCGTGTCCCGGAAAAACACGGGTTTCAGGCGGCAGGGTCATGAGGTGTCTCGCGATGCCGTCCAGCAGTTGGATCGTGCTGCCGCCGGGAAGATCCGTCCGGCCGATGGAGTTGGCAAACAGCGTGTCGCCCGAAAAGACGATGCCGTGATCGACCAGATGGAACGTCACGCTATCGGTCGAGTGCCCGGGAACGTGGGCGAGTGAAATCTCCAGTCCGGCGATGTGAAGCGGCTCGTCCATCTTGAAACGGCTGTCGATCTGATAGGGAGTGACCGAGATCGGCAGGCCCCACGAGCGGGCGGCGGTTTCCAATGTCAGATCCTTGGAGTAATCCTCCAACGCGTGAAGACGTGCGCCAGCTGCCCGCATCGCCGCGGCATCGGTGACATGGTCGTAGTGCTGGTGCGTGAGAAGCACGTCATCGACGCGGACGCCGCGCTGCTGGAGCCATTCCGTGACTCCCTCCGGCGCATCGATGAGGAGATTGCCGTCGGGAGTTTCCAACAGATAGGCGTTGGTCTGAACAAAGCCGCCGGTGTAGAGAGAGAGTTTCATGAGGTCCGGATAATCGAACGCCCCGTCCATCGGATGAACGGGGCGTCGGAATTCATTCAGATCGGGGTCGTGCGATCAGGATTTCTTGGCTCTTTTGGCGAAGTAGAGCATGACCAGTCCGAAGACCAGCATGACCGCGCCCCAGATGATGTTGACGTTGATGCCAAGCGATTTGGCATACATTTCAGCGCCCCTGGTGATGAGGCCATAGACGACAAGGATGACACCGTAGATGGTGAACACGTAGCCGATAGGAAGTCGAAGGTCCATGTGATTGATGTGTTGGTGGTTTTACCAGAAGATGTAGTTCAGGATGAGGGAGGCCACGAACACGATGGTTCCGAGCACCGCCGGGCGGAGGATCCAAGAATCGTTCTCGTCACGGTATTTCGGAGTGAGCGAGTAAACGAGGCCCTTGAGTTCCTCGTCGGTCTTGGTGCGCTTGGTCAGCATGGAGAGCACGGCGTTCACCACAAAGGTGACGCTGAAGGCCACGATGGCGACCCAGAAGGTCTGGGACATTTCCTTCGGAAACTCGATGAGCTTGTCAGCAGGCAATCCGAGAAAGGTGGTCCAGCCGCCCTTGGATCCGAAGGCGTTACCGGTGGCAAAGCTCCATCCGTGGAAGAGGACCGCGGCGCTTGTGCCGACGACCAATCCCCAGAAGGAACCGGTTCCGTTCGAACGGCGGGTGAACATCCCGAGAAGGAACGTCGCGAACAGCGGCGCGTTTACGAAGCCGAACACCAGTTGGAGAACCGACATGATGTTGTTATACTTGGAGGCGAAAAGGGCGAAACCCATCGCGGCGATGATGCCGAAGACGGTGGCCAGCTTGCCCATGGAGAGAAGTTCCTGGTCGTTCTTGTTCGGCTTGAGCGTCTTGTAGATGTCGTAGGTCCAGACGGTGTTGAAGGCGGTGACGTTCGCCGCCATGCCGGACATGAAGGAGGCCATGAGCGCGGTGATCGCGAGGCCGAGAAGTCCGTTAGGGAAGTAATGGAAAATCATCGAGGGCAGCACCTGATTGTAATTCAAGGCACCGTCCGGCTTGGCGGGGATCGAATAGCCACCGGCGACGGCGTCGCTGGTGAGACCGTAGGCGATCATTCCGGGAAGGATGACGATCGCGGGGAAAAGCATCTTCGGGATGGCACCGATGATCGGCGTGCGGCGGGCGGCGCCCATCGAGTTCGCGGCAAGCGCGCGCTGGACTTCCGCGAAGTTGGTGCACCAGTAACCGAAGGAAAGCACGAAGCCGAGACCCAGGAGGATGCCATACCAGGGCACACCCATCGGGTTGGCGGTGTCGCCGGTCTGGGCCCACGAGTGGAGGGCTCCCGCACCTTGCGGGGAAGCTTGCAGCTTGGCAACAAGACCGCTCCAGCCGCCGATGTCCTTGAGGGCGATGTAGGCCAGCGGCGCGATGCCGAAGACGATCATGAAGAACTGGAGCACCTCCGTGTAGATCGCGGAGCTGAGTCCGCCCTTGAGCACGTAGGCGAGAACGATGGCGGAGGTGATGACTAGCGAGGCGTAATAGTTCCAGCCTAACAGAGCGTGGAGCAGGTCGGCGAGCGCGTGCATCGAGATGCCGGAGGAAGCGACGGTCATGAAGGCGAAGGACACCGAGTTGAAAACCCGGGTCGGCTCGTTATACCGCATTTTCAGGTATTCCGGCACCGACTTGGCCTTCGAGCCGTAATACATCGGCATCATGAAGATCCCGAGGAAGACCATCGCGGGAATCGCCCCCACCCAGTAGAAGTGGGAGGTCATGATGCCATACTCGGCACCCGAGGCCGCCATGCCGATGAGCTCCTGCGCACCGAGGTTGGCGGAAATGAAAGCGAGGCCGCAAACCCAGCCCGGAATAGAACGCCCGGACAGGAAGAAATCCTCGGCGCTCTTCGTGTATTTCTTGAGGGCGAATCCGATACCGATGACGAAGGCCAGATAGATCCCCAGGATCGACCAGTCGATGAAGTTGAGCGGCGGAGCCTTGAGGCCGTCTGTGGAGACAGCACCGCCCGCGGCGGCTAACAGGGTGAGGAAGGAAAGATCTGGCATGGTGGCTTTGGTTCGATGGGTTGGAAAACGGCATGAGGACCTTATGGAAAAATCCCCCTCGCGTGACGAGGGGGATTTAAAACATGATTTCCTGCTAGAGGTAAGTGTTACTCCGCGGAAAATTTAAAGACCATGGAGTGCTTGTAGGTCTGGCCGGGACGAAGCACCGGCGACGGAAAGCTAGGCTCGTTCGGCGAGTTCGGGAAGCCTTCGGTTTCCAGCGCGAACGCCGTGCGATAGGCATAGGCGACGCCGCCTTTGCCGACTGCCTTGCCGTCGAGGAAATTGCCACCGTAGAACTGGATGGCAGGCTGGTCGCTGGAGATTTCCATCACGCGGCCGCTCTTGGGATCCTTGACGCGGGCATTCAGGCGGAGGCCTTCACCCTTCTTGATCACCCAGGCGTGGTCATAACCGCCGCCGAATTTGAGGGCTTCGAATTCCGCACCGACGCGATCACCGATGGCGGTGGGCTTGGTGAAATCCATCGGAGTACCTGCCACGGGAGCAAGCTTGCCGGTCGGGATGAGGCCGATGTCGGTCGGCAGGTAGTTGTCCGCCTCTAGCAGCAGGATGTGGTCGTTGATGGTCTTGGTAGGATCTCCGGAGAGGTTCCAGTAGGTGTGTTGGACGATGTTGAGAACGGTGGGAGCGTCGGTGGTGGCCACGGCGTTCCACTTAAGCTCGTTGGCATCATTGAGGCTGTAGGTCACCTTGACGGTTAGATTTCCCGGATAGCCCTCCTCGCCATCCTTGGAGAGGTAGGAAAACTCGACGGCATTGTCGCCAACGGACTTGCCGGCCCAGACCACCTTGTCGAAGCCCTTGAGACCGCCGTGAAGCGCGCAAGGGATGCCGCCGGGATCGTTGTTGGTGGCGAGCTTGTAGTCTTTGCCATCCAGGGAGAATTTACCGTCCTTGATGCGGTTTCCGAAGCGACCGACGGTGGCTCCGAAGTAGGAAGTGTTGGTGAGCCAGCCCGCCAAAGTATCGTAACCGTGGGTGATGTCGGCGACCTTGCCGGACTTATCCGGGGTTTCCATCGAGACCAGAATCGCTCCGTATTCGGTGACGCGCGCCTTGAGGCCGTTTTTGTTGGTGAGGGTGAAAATCTTCACTTCCTTCCCATCCGGCATTTTGCCGTAAACTTCTTCCTTCGCATTCGATTCTTTGGCCATCGCGGTGTTTTTCTCACAGGCAAGCAAGCCAATGGCCAGTGCCGAAATCAACAAGTGGGTTTTCTTCATACGCACAAGGGTTTGGAGGATATTCCGGATCATGCCAAGCGCCAATTTTACCCTCATATGGGGGGTGACGGAGGGCCTAACTCGTGATAGTCCCTGCTGCATGACAAACCACGTGGATTGGCAATCGAAGCTGGGCTCGATTTTGGCGGATTTCGGCTGCCAGACCGGCACCCTCCATAGGGCGGAAGCGGCTGGAAAAACCCTCTCCCTCGTCGCCCAGATCGGCGTGCCTGAGAGTCTGATGGCAAAAATTTCCACCATCCCGTTCGGCAAGGGAATCGCCGGAGCGGCTGCCGAGCGTAAGGAACCCGTGGAACTTTGCAATTTGCAGGAAGATCTGGGCGGTGTGGCGAGAGTCGATGCCCGCAAGACCGGGGTCTCCGGATCGGTGGCAGTCCCTATATTTTCAGCAACCACCGGCGAGGTCATCGGCACGCTGGGAATCGGCAAGTTTGCTCCCTACCAGTTCACCGATGCGGAAAAACAGCGGCTGAAGGAGATCGCGGAGGAAATCGCAGGACTTTTTGATGATAAACAGGGCTGAGGTGATTGACCCGCGCGGGGATGTGATTAGACTCACGCCATGACAACGGTGGAATCAGCGAACAAGATTCTCGATACCATGCTCGGGCACCTCGGGTTCACGGCGACGATCGAGCTCCAGCAAACCGATGACGGGCCCTGCCTGCAGATCCATTCGGGCGAAAGCGAGGCACTGATCGGCAAGGATGGCGACCGGCTCGACGATTTACAGTATCTGGTGAACCGGATTGTCCGGCGTCACTACCCGAAGGCGGAGCGGATCAAGGTGGACTGCGGCCATTTCCGCTCAATCCAGGAAGACCACTTGAACGAGGAGGTGAAGGGAATCGCCGAACGGGTGAAAAGCACTGGCAAGGCTTTTCAAATGCGTCCGCTGAACGCCTACTACCGGCGCTTGGTTTATAATATCCTCGCCGGTGACCCGCAGATCGCTTCCCATTCGCCGGAGGGCGATGACCGCCTCAAGCGGATCACGATTTCCGCAAAAACAACTCCCGGCCCGGCCAAATGAAAAAATTCTTCTTCGACTGCGGCACCCGCGACGCCACCGCATCTATCGGACTCCTGGCGCTGCGGGTCATGGTCGGGCTGATGATGCTCATCGGACACGGGATTCCGAAAATCCAAGGCTATGCGATGAGGAAGGACCTCTTCTACGTGCCGGACCTCTTCCCGTTCAACATCATGACTCCGCCCATGGCACTTGTCGCCTGCATCGTTGCGGAGGTACTGGCGGCCTCGCTGATCATCATCGGCCTCGCCACGCGTCCTGCCGCGTTCGTATTGGGATTCTGCATGGTGGTGGCCGCTTTCGGATTCCTTGGATCCACCCCTTGGTTCCTAACTACTCCGACCCTCGTCGAAACCAAGGAGCTTTCGGTCATGTATCTGATCACAATGATCGCGATCATCCTGTCGGGCGCCGGCGGCTATTCGCTGGATGCCGCCCTGTGCAAGGACAGCAAACGCCGCCGCTGGTGACATGGAAACGCACCGACTGGTCCTGCCCGGAGATCTGAACCATTACGGATTCCTCTTCGGCGGCCGTCTGTTAGCATGGGTGGATGAAGCTTCCTGGATCGCCGCGAGCCTCGATTACCCGCATTGCCAGTTCGTCACCGTGGCGATGGACACCGTGGAATTCCACCACAGCGTGCGGGACGGCACGATCCTCCGGATTTCCTGCGAGCGGGAGAAGGAAGGCACCACCAGCGTGACTTACGCGGTGAAGGTGATCGATGAGAAAGCCAGATCCGCCGCCATCTTCTCAACCCGCGTGACCTTCGTCAGCGTCGATGACGCCGGACAAAAACGCAGCATCCGCTGAACCGCCGATTTCCCGTGGACTCTCTGATAGAAACCGTCGATATCGTCCTTCCGCTGGAGAAATCCGAGGACGATGCCGCCCGCCGCCAGGCCGCTGCCGTCAAGCTCGGCATTCCGCTAACACGCATCGGAGGGATCAAGCTCCGCAAGCATTCGATCGATGCCCGCCAACGTGCGGTGAAGGTGCAACTCCGGCTGGATGTCGCGCTCGACGGTCCCCTGCCCCCGGATGAAACGCCGAATTGGTCGGCACCACCGCTTTCAACGGGCGCGCGGCCGGTCATCATCGTCGGCTGCGGTCCGGCGGGACTCTTCGCCGCGCTCCGCTGCCTGGAAAACGGACTGAAGCCTATTTTGTTAGAGCGCGGTAAGGACGCCAGCGCGCGCCGCTTCGACCTCGCGCCGATCCTGCGCGAAGGCCGGGTGATCGAGGAGTCTAACTATTGTTTCGGCGAAGGCGGAGCAGGCACGTTCTCCGATGGCAAGCTTTACACCCGCGCCACCAAGCGCGGTCCCGTTGCCAAGGTTTACGAGGTGCTGGTCGCCCACGGCGCGCCGGAGGAAATCCTAACCGACGCGCATCCGCACATCGGCTCGAATTTGCTGCCCAATGTCGTCAAGGCGATCCGCCACTCGATCATCGCCGCCGGAGGGGAAGTTAGATTTCAAACCAAGGTCACCGATTTCCTGATCACTGGAAATCAAATCCACGGCGTCCTCACCGCAGCCGGAGATGAAATCCTGGCGGACTCCGTCATCCTCGCCACCGGCCACTCCGCCCGCGACATCTATCGCTTGCTGGCGGCGAAGAACATCCTGTTGGAGCCCAAACCGTTTGCCGTCGGCTTCCGCATCGAGCACCCGCAGCCGTTCATCGACCGCACCCAGTATCATCTCGATTTCGGCCAGGAGCGTCCACGGCTTCTCCCCGCCGCCCGCTATCGACTGGCCACCAAGATCCGCGGCCGCGGCGTGCATTCGTTCTGCATGTGCCCCGGCGGCTGGATCGTTCCCGCATCGACAGAAAATGACGAGGTCGTGGTCAACGGCATGAGCCTTTCCCGCCGCGACTCCCCTTTCGCGAACTCCGGGATGGTCTCCACCGTGGAACCGGAAGACGTCCAATATCTGGTGAAAGAACACGGCGTGCTCGCAGGCCTGGTTTTCCAAAAGGAACTCGAACGCACCGCCAAAATCGCCGGTGGCGGTGGACAAGTCGCACCGGGCCAGCGGGCGGTCGATTTCCTAACGGGAAAAATCTCCTCCAGCCTGCCGGAGACCAGTTATTTCCCCGGCATGACCTCGGCACCTCTCCATGAACTGCTTCCGCCCTGGATCACCAGCCGGATGCGCGAGGGGTTCAAACTCTTCGGTCGTCAGATGCACGGATACCTCTCCGAAGACGCGCTTCTGCTGGGTTTCGAGACCCGCACCAGCTCACCTGTTAGAATCCCCCGCCTTGACGACACGCTGGAACATCCGGAGATCGCCGGACTCTATCCGTGCGGCGAGGGCGCGGGCTACGCCGGCGGCATCGTGAGCGCGGCGATGGACGGGCTGCGCATCGCCGATGCGGCATGTGTGGCCCGGTAAAAAAAGCGGGACATTCTTTCGAAAGTCCCGCTTGAAAATCCGCCTGTAGATCAGAACTGGGTGCTGAGGGAGAAGTTGAACTGCCCTCCCTTGTCCGCTTCCTGATCCGGAGTGGAAACCGGGATGGCGTAGTCGAGCGCGAGCGGCAGCGGGCTGATGGGCAGCTTCAGGCGGATACCGACACCGACGTCGCTGTAGATGTCGTTCGGGCTGGCATCCCAACTGTCGAGGTTGACAAAACCGCTGTCGGAGAAGACCGCGGCGCGCACGGTTTCGATGATCGGCACGGTATATTCAAAGGAGATGTAGCCGAGCGAGTTGCCACCGTAGACTTCATCGGTGTAGCCGACATCGCGCGGGCCGACATCGCGGAACTCATAACCGCGGAGGGTGCGGCCACCGCCGAGGAACATGCGCTCGAAGATCGGGACCTCGTCGCCATTGGTGCTGTCCACGAAGGCCATTTCGCCGTTGACGGAGAGGATCGAATCCCACTTGAGGTTCCAGTATTTCGCGCCGCGGGCGGAGAACGAGAAGGTGTTGTCGTCGCCACCGAGACCGGCGAGCGTGAGGCCGACATCGAGTTTCTCGCCACTGCGGGGCTGGATCGGGCTGTCGCGGTTGTCGTAGATGTAGTTGAGCGAAAGCGCGCTGCGCACGTAGTCGCCGCCGATCTGGTCGTCCGAGAGCTTGGACTTGGCGCCGTTTCCACCGTAGTCGGCATCGCTAACGGATGAGTCGATCTGGACCTGTTCGAGACGGTATTCTCCCTTGATGGAACCTTTTGGGCCTAACGGCCTTCTGAGAGAGACGGCTCCGCCGACGTTGGTCTGGTCGTAGTAATCGCTGAAATAGCTGGACTGTTTGTAGAACAGTTCGGTGCCGAGGGCCAACTGCTTGTCCATGAACCAAGGCTCGGTGACGGAGACGCTGAACTCGGATTGTTCGGAACCGACCCGGAGGTTCATGGCGAAACGCTGGCCACCACCGGTGAAGTGCCACGGGTTGAAGATGTCGAAGTTCGACTGCTCGAGGGTGAGGAAACCGACGATGCTGTCGATGGAGCTGAAGCCCAAGCCGATGCCGACGGAGCCGGTGGCCTTTTCCTCGACTAACACGTTGACGTCGCGGTAGCCGGAGCCGCCCGGGGAACCGGTGGTCTGGACCTCACTGAAATACTGGAGGTTTTCGAGACGGGCCTTGGTGGTTTCGAGTTCCACGGAGTTGAACATGTCACCCGGCTTGAGCGGGATTTCCCGGCGGATGACCTTGTCCTTGGTCTTGGTGTTGCCGGCGATGTTGACGCGACCGACGCGGAACTTGGCACCTTCGGTAATCTGATAGGTGATGTTGACCCGGTTAGGTCCGGCATCACGGATGTCGGGGGTGACCAGGGCGTCGGCGTAACCACGCGAGCCGTAGAAGCTGCGGATGGTGGTGATGTCGGCCCGCATCTTTTTCGACGAGTAGGCTTCGTCGCTGTTCAGAGTGAGTGACGGATAGAGTTCCTCGGGTTTGAAGACGGTCATCCTACCGAACCCGACTCCGGCGACGGTATATTTGTCGCCTTCCACGATCGGGATGTATAAATCCACCCTGCCGTCTTCCAATGGCACGCGGCGGATGCCGGGGCTGCTGGCGCGGAGGTAGCCCTTGCTGCGGTAGTAGTCGAGGATGGTGTCAAGGTCCTGATCCAACTGGCTGGAATCAAAACGTCCGGATTTGGTCAGCCACGAGAACCAGCCCTTTTCCTTCGTCTTCATTTCCTTGCGAAGCTCGGGGTCGGTGAAGGCATGGACGCCTTCGAAATGGATCTTGTGAATCTCGTTTTTCGAGCCCTCGTCGATGACGAAAACCAAGTCGGCGTGACCGGGTTGCGCGGAGGACTGGATGCGATGGGTCACGGTGACATCCGGATAACCATAGCCCTGATAGTATTTCTCGATGTTGCGACGGGCTTCGAGGATCTGCTCGTCGCTGAGCGAGCCACCCGCCTTCAGTTTCGTTTCCTTCGCCAGTTTCTGATCCTTGAAAATGGTGTTTCCGACGAAGCCAACTCCATCCAGGACCGGGCGCGTCGTCACCTCGGCGATCAGCACGACATTGCCGCCCTGGGGTTCGGCGAGGAAACGGACGTCATCGACCAAGCCGGATTCGTAGAGCGACTTGATGTCGGTATCCAGGCTCTCCGCACGGTATTGTGTGCCGGACTTGGAGATCATGAGGTTTCGCAGGCGAGCCTCATCCACCGTCTTCGGGCCATTGAAGCGGATCACCACTTCGGAAATGTTTTTTCCCTCGAAATCCTGCGCGTGCAAGGTACCTGCCAGCGCGAGGATGGACAAGGAGGTCAGGGCGGCGAATTGGCCCAAGCCACGCGGCATGAGGAATGAGGGAGAAATGGGGAAACGCATGCAGGTATTGTGGTTGCGCAATAAAGCCCGCCAGCCCCCCGGCTCGTCAAGGTCAATAGCTGCCATTTCCTTAAGTTTTCCTTACAATTCCCGCCACCTGCCGAAATCCTTGCCCCGCGCCCGTTGCTGTTCTAAACCCCCGGCGTGCTCACGATTCACAAGCTTACCAAGACCCTCGGCGGCCGCACCCTGCTCCGCGAAGCCGAAATGTCCATCAACTGGGGCGAACGCGTCGCCCTCGTCGGCCCGAACGGTGCCGGCAAATCCACCCTCTTCCGCATGATCCTCGACGAGGACCAGCCCGACGAGGGCTCCATCGAGCGCGACGAATACGCCATCACCGGCTACCTTCCGCAGGAAGCTGGCGAACCGACCGATGAGACGATTCTCGAAATCGCCATGGGCATCACTCCGGAAATGATCGGCCTGCTCCGGACCATCCGCGAGGGCGAGAAATCCGGCGACCTCTCGACTCCCGAGTTCGCCCACGCGCAGGACCAGTTCACCGCGCTCAACGGCTATCAGCTCGAACCGAAGGCCAAGAAAATCCTCCACGGCCTCGGCTTCAAGAGCGAGGACTTCAACAAGCCCGCCCGCGAATACTCCGGTGGCTGGGTGATGCGCGCCCACCTCGCCCAACTCCTTGTCATGGAGCCCGACCTGCTCATGCTCGACGAGCCGACGAACCACCTTGACCTGATCTCGCTGCTCTGGCTCCAGCGCTATCTGTTAAATTACTCCGGTGCCATCCTGATGATTTCGCACGATCGCGACTTCATGGACACCATCATCGAGACCGTCGTCGAAATCGATCCCGACGCCGCCGCGCTCATCTCCTACACCGGCAACTACACCGCCTTCCTCGACCAGCGTGAAAAACGCTACGACCTGCAAGTCCAGGCCTATCGGAACCAGAACAAGGAAATCGAAGCCCATCAGGAATTCATCGAGCGCTTCCGTCAGGTAGGTTCGAAGGCCGCGCAGGTGCAATCCCGCATTAAGATGGTCGAAAAAATCGTCCGCATTGAGAAACCCCGCACACCGAGGAAGCCTTTCAAATTCGCGTTCCCCCAGCCGCCGCGCTCCAACCAGAAAGTCATCGAGCTTTCCAAAGTCGGCCAGTCCTACGGCGATAAGCGCATCTACAAGGACCTCGATCTCACCATCGAGCGCGGCGACCGCATGGTCCTCGTCGGCCCTAACGGCGCGGGCAAATCCACCCTCATCAAGATCCTCGCCGGCCAGCTTGAGATCAACGCGGGCAAACGCGAACCCGGCTACGCCACCAAGATCGGTTACTACAGCCAGCACCGCTCCGAGTCGCTCAATGAGAACAACACCGTACTCGAGGAAGTTCTCGCGGCCTGCACCACCCTGCGTGAGGAGGAAGCCCGCAGCATCCTCGGTTCCTTCCTCTTCCGCCGCACCGATGTCGAGAAACGCTGCGGCGTTCTATCAGGAGGAGAGAAATCCCGTCTCAACCTCGTCAAGTTCCTCGTCGATCCGCCGAACCTGCTGCTCATGGACGAGCCCACCACCCACCTGGACATCCTCTCCATCGACTCGTTAGTCCAGGCCCTGAAAAACTACGAAGGCACGCTCGTCTTCATTTCCCACGACGTCCACTTCATCCGGACCCTCGCGGAAACGACACTCCACGTCACCCGCAACGAGAAGGACCCGGAAAAAGGCGCTCTCGTCACGAGATACACCGGCGGGTATGACTACTTCATCGAAAAGAGCGGGCTGAACGACGATCGCAGTGCGGTGACGGCCTGATGCCCAGGGCGGATGATTTTAGAATAACAGTCCGAATCACGCCACGTTCTTTATCCCGATAGGGATTACAGAAGATAGCCGGGGTCGAGCGACAGCGACTACCCCGGGTTGTGCCCGCCCAAGGCATCAGCACCCTGAAAGGTGTGCCAGAAACGCCGGATGTGGCACCAATCTCATGACGGCTGAAATAGCCCGACCTCGACACGGGCCTGTTGATGACTCCAACATCATCCATGCAAATGCGCCTCGTCTTCGAAAACATCGACTTCACCATCGTCGGCCACATGGGCTCGCTGTTGGAAAGCGAGGGCATTCCCTGCGAGATCCGCAACGCGGGTGCCGCCGGACTTGCCGGTGAGATACCCCACACCCAGGTCTATCCGGAACTCTGGGTCCTCGACAAACTTGATGAGCCGCGCGCCCGCGAGATCATCCGCGCCTATCGGGACAAGGACGCCGCCACCCCCAATGCTCCCGACTGGACCTGCCCCAAATGCGGCGAGACCGTAGATGGCGTTTACGCCGAGTGCTGGAACTGCGGGGCCGACGCGCCATCTTGATGATCGCATCTGCATTGCCAAGCATCGAAGATCGTCCGGAGTTTCTCCTAAGGATTCATAGGCCTGTCTATTTGGCCAAAGTCCCGCTCACGAGAAGAATCCCCCTCAGTTCGTCCTCCGTCAGCTTCACTACGAGATCGGCATACGGAGGACTCAAAAAAACAAATCGCGACTTTCCGCGAAGTATCACCCGCGTGTAACCGGGCAGGTCATCGATCTCTTGAAAATCGAAATTCTCTATCCGATTCCACCGGATGCGGCCTCTTTTTTCACCACCGATCCGGATCCCTCTCTCTGATAACTCCCACCTGTTTTTCAGCATTGAAAAAACGGCGGCGGACAAAGTCATCGTCAGCGGCATGACCGAAATCGCCACGACCACCCCAGCCACATGTTTCCACAATTCGAAACCTGACAGGATTCTGGAGATGCCGAAGATCGCAATCGCAGCCAGTGGCGCGCCAACTTTCAAAGACACACGGGCTACCTCCCTTGCCTGGCTGTTGGCTTGTGCTCTCCGCCATTGCCTCGCGGCATCGTCATCTTCGAGGACCTGTAGGGTTGAGCCATGCACCCTGAAGATACTGTCGCACAGGTTCCAAAACACAACCCCGCCGTCGACCGTGCTTGGCCATTTCGTTTCCGGATACCCCTATTCGATCTTCGTCTCCACGGTTGTTTGAAAACGCGGTGGCAGAGGGAAAAGTGGTTCCGCCTCTGAAAATTCATGCGGTTGCAGATCACGCACCGCCCTCCCCAACCACCACACACCAAAAAAACAAAAACCATGAAACCACTCCTCAAAACAATCCTACTGGCTGTCCTCCTCCCTACCGCATCACAAGCGGATGACCGGCAAGGTGGCCACCACTCCGGCAGAGACGGGGACAAGAACGGTCACGGGCTGAAAGTCATCGGCTTGACCAGCGACCAACGGCTGGTCGTCTTCACCGAACACCGCCCGGAACGCACCTTCAACATCGGAGCCATCTCCGGACTCATCGGTGGCGACACCGCCCTGATCGGCATCGACTACCGCGTTCAGGACGAGATGCTATACGGTGTAGGAAATGCCGGCGGCGTTTACTTGCTGAACACCGGCAATGCCGCCGCCACCTTTGTCAACCGACTCAGCGTCGCACTAACCGGCACCACCTTCGGAGTCGACTTCAATCCCGCCGCCGACCGGTTGCGCATCGTTGGCGATGATGGACAAAACTTGCGCCACAACATCAATGCGGGTGGAATAACGTTGGTCGATGGTGTTCTCAACTACACCGCAGGCACTCCCGCGCTGGGTGTCACCGGCGCGGCTTACACCAACAACGATCTCGACGCCACCACCGGGACGACCCTCTACGACATCGACACGGCTCTCGATCAAGTCGTCATCCAGTCGCCACCTAACAACGGATCGCTCGCCGCCACCGGCAAGCTCACCGTGGACTCGACCGCCTCTGTCGGCTTTGACATTTACAGCACCGTCCGCAACGGAGCGACCGTCGAGGTGGATGCCTTGGCGAGTCTCACCGCCAGCAACGGATTCATCAGTCTTTACTCTATCAGCTTGCCCACCGGCAAAGCCACCCTCCGCGGCACATTCAAGGCGTGGGACAAGGTGGTTGATATCGCGATTCCCCTGAACCAACTCTGAGGCTGCGGCTTCGAGACGGGTTTCTCCCCAAGGAACATGCTGGCGCTCCTGGTTTCACCGGGAGCGCCAGTCTGCTTTTTCAACAAAGTGGGGAAGCGATTCTCCCTCCACCACTCCCTTGCGAAATCCGCCTTCACGCTCCAGCGCTTGAACTAGAACGGCCGCGCAATCCCCACCCGCATTTCAACCTAATTTTCCTCCCTTGGTGAAAATTTCCCCGGTCCAATTTCTTGCCCGTCCCGCCGGGCCCTTCTAAAACTCCCGTCCGCATGACCCATCTCGAAGCCATCGCCCGCGAAACCGGAATCTCCCTTTCCTCCGTCACCGCCACCTCCAAACTCATCGCCGAGGGCGGCACCGTTCCCTTCATTTCCCGCTACCGTAAGGAACAAACCGGCTCGCTCGACGAAGTCCAGATCACCACGATCCGCGACCGCATGTTGCAACTCGCCGAGCTGGATTCCCGCCGCAGCGCCGTCCTGAAATCCCTCGAAGAGCGCTCGCTCCTCACTCCCGAGCTGAAAAAGAAACTCGAAGCCGCGCTCACCGTGAACGCCGTCGAGGACATCTTCGCCCCCTACCGCCCGAAGCGCCAGACCCGCGCCACCAAGGCGATCGAACGCGGCCTCACCCCGCTCGCTGATTTCATTTTCGAAAACCAAGCTGCCGATCCCGAGGAGGAAGCCGCCAAGTTCCTCAACCCGGAAATGGAAGTCCCGACCACCGTCGAAGCCCTCGCCGGTGCCCGCGACATCATCGCCGAGCGCGTGGCCGATGACGCCCCGCTGCGTGGCCGCGTCCGGAAAATTTACGAGGAAGACGCCACCGTTTCCTCCAAGATCATGTATGGAAAAGAAGAGGAAGGCGACGCGCAGAAATTCCGCGACTACTTCGAGTGGAGCGAGCCGTTCCACTCCATACCATCCCACCGCATGCTCGCCATCCGCCGCGGCGAAAAGGAAGGTTTCCTGCTCATGCGCGTCGAGGTCCCGCTGGAACGCGTCACCGCCACCGCTCTGCCCGATTGGGTAAAATCCACCGGTCCCGCCGGCAAGCACGTCGCCCAGGCCGTCGAGGATGGATGCAAGCGACTGCTCATGCCATCGATGGAAACCGAGGCCCGCTTGTTAGCGAAAAAACGCGCCGACGAAACCGCCATCACCGTCTTCGCCGACAACTTCCGCGAACTCTTGTTAGCCTCGCCGCTCGGCGAAAAGCGACTGCTCGCCATCGACCCCGGCTTCCGCACCGGTTGCAAGACCGTGGTGCTCGACCGCTCCGGCAAGCTGCTCCACCACACCGTGCTCCACTGCACAGCCGGTTCGCAGAACCAAGCCTACGAAGCCGCCGTCGAAGTCACCACGCTCATCAAGAAGCACGACATCGAGGCCATCGCCATCGGCAACGGCACCGCCTCCCGCGAAACGGAAGCCTTCATCAAGAAACTCAAACTTCCCTCATCCATCCCCGTTGTGATGGTCAACGAAAGCGGCGCATCCATCTACTCCGCCTCCGATGTCGCCCGCGAGGAATTTCCTAACGAAGACGTCACCGTCCGCGGAGCCGTTAGCATCGGCCGCCGTCTGATGGACCCTCTCGCCGAGCTGGTGAAGATCGATGCGAAAGCCATCGGCGTCGGCCAATACCAGCATGATGTCGATCAGCGCGCGCTCAAGGCCAGCCTCGACGACACCGTGGTCAGCGCCGTGAACGCCGTCGGCGTGGAGCTAAACACCGCCTCCAAGCAACTCCTCTCCTACGTCTCCGGCCTCAATGCATCGCTCGCCGAGAACATCGTCGCCTGGCGCAATGAAAACGGAGCCTTCACCTCGCGCGAGCAGTTGAAGAAAGTCCCGCGCCTCGGCGACAAAGCCTTCGAGCAAGCCGCCGGTTTCCTCCGCGTCCGTGGCGGCAAGCACCCGCTCGATTCCTCTGCCGTCCACCCGGAACGCTACCCGCTCGTCGAGAAAATGGCGACCGACGCCGGCTGCAAGATCGAGGAACTGCTAGGAAATGAAGCCGCCCGCAAGAAAATCGATTTAAGCAAATACGTCGATGACCAGGTCGGCCTGCCGACTCTGAAAGACATTGTTGCCGAACTCGCCAAACCCGGCCGCGACCCGCGGAAACAATTCGAACTCTTCTCCTTCGTCGAAGGCGTCGAGAAACCGTCCGACCTCCAGATCGGCATGAAGCTTCCCGGCATCGTTACCAACGTCACCGCCTTCGGAGCCTTCGTCGATGTCGGCGTCCATCAGGACGGCCTCGTCCACGTCTCGCAGCTGGCAGACCACTTCATCCGCGACGCCTCGGAAGTCGTCAAGGTCGGCCAAAAAGTCCAGGTCACCGTGGTCGAAGTCGATCTCAAGCGCAACCGCATCGCCCTCTCCATGAAGTCCAAGGTGGACCTCGACAACCGCCGCTCCACCGGTGACGACCGCGACGCCCGACCTAACGGCGGAGGAAACCGCAACAACGGCCCCCGCCCCCAAGGCGGCCGCCCCGGCAACTTCCAACCCAACTCCGCGCCGAACAACGACTGGTTCTCGCAGGCACTCAGTCAGGCGAAAAAGAAATAAGAAAAATGGACGCCCTCGTCCATTCGGAGCGCCGAGAGTGCGCCACTGAAACAAGGGCGATTTGCGATTTTGAAAAACTCGCTATCGCTCGCTTGGCATTCTTAATCTCTCTAGCCAATAAGATGCCGATGAAGCGATTTCAAGCATCTCATCGGCGTGCCATTGGCTTCGGCGGATCGGAGTCCGCCGCTCCTCGTGGCTTCGCGTCTTCGTGAGCTTGCGCGGTCGGGGATTTTCCATTAACGATAATCCCATGGCACTGGCAATCGCGGACAATCGGATCTCCCGGGATGACTATCTCCAAGGCGAACTAGCCTCGGAAATCCGTCACGAATACGTCGCCGGAAATGTTTACGCCATGTCCGGCGGGACGCTCAACCATCAACGCATCGCTGGAAATTTCATGCGGGTGGCCGGAAACCAGCTTGCCGGAAAATCCTGTTTCCCTACCGGCAGCGATTTCAAGCTCCAGGGGCCGCTGGGCGGAGGCGAGGAGGCCTTCTACTATCCCGACGGAATGATCATCTGCGTGCCGGTGCCGGGCGACGCACTCCACACCGACTCCCCGAGCGTGATTCTCGAAGTCCTCAGCCCGACCACCCGCCGCAATGACGAGGTCCAGAAATTCCGTGACTACCTCACCATCCCCACCTTGGGCACCTACATTCTCGCAGAAACAGAATCCCCTTTCCTCACCCTGCACCGTAGGGACGGTGCGGGCTTCCGCCGCGAAACCCTCTCCGGGCCGGACGCCATCCTCGATCTCCCCGAAGCCGGCATCTCCATCCCTCTGGCGGAACTCTACAGGGATGTGGGCTGACTATCCGGTTTGCCCATCCATCCAAGCGGCGAGAAAGTCTGTTATTTGGGACTGATGCAGACTCCGGTGCACTGTTATTTTTGACTGTCGTGTCGACTGCCCCGGTCAATTTATCATGAGCCCCTCTCCTGCCTCTCGTGGCTATTGCTGGCCGCCAATTCTCCCCCCTCTGGAGCACGACGCAGCGGCCACATCATTTCCAGAACAATTACCGTCGGAAAAACCGCCATGAGCCCGTAGCCTGCGCACATGCCGATCAGGATGACCCAATTCGGCGACTGCCACCATCGGGGAACGTAGAAAGATCCCGGAAGGCTAATTTCTGACCCCACAACCGAATCTTCCATCAAAATCCCTTCGCGGTCGTTCTCGAGTTCTTCGCTCTCATCGATGAATGGGATGTCGTCCCTGTCGACCAACTCGCGCTTGGATTCCGCCGCCTTGACGGCCAACCGAATCTCGCCGAGCCGGGCATCGATTTTCTCCACCCATCCCCCAATATATTTCGCCCGCATCCGTGGTATCACCTCCTCGGCGACCTTCCCAAAGGCATCAGACAGTTCCTCCCGGCCTGATACCATATGATGAGTGAAGAGCACGTTGATTGTGCTTGTTGGGGCATCCAAGGATTCCACCTTGATCCTTGGCCGAAGCCACCATAGGGGCGTATTCAAGAAGGAAGCATCCCGATCGAGCTGGCGCCGGACTTTGATCAATGTGTTCTCGCTTCTCAATTCGGAGCGTAGATCCGCGAAAAAGGGTTCCACATTCACGCCTTTTGGTAACCAACCAACATCAAAACTGATCCGGGCTGTTTCGTTTTCCTTCAGGAATCCGAAAACCAGCACCAACCCGACCAACAGTCCGAGCGACAGCCCGATCCACAACAAGGCTCCCCATCGCCAGAGCAAATGAGCAGGCAACCACCGACGGGAATCCGAACGCACTCTTGAACACTCCCCGGCGCTCTCCGTCCTGGCAAGCCACAATCCTCGACATGGTGGCCTGTTGTTTACGCCCTAGCCGACGGCGATGAATGCGGATGGCAGCAACCGACACTCCGGGTTCTGTTTTTCGGAAGCGGAGTACGAAGCGATCCATCTTTCCTAGCAGCTTGCGATCTCGCGGAATGCGGTCCGGAAACCTTGCGGACAGAGAGGCGATCTGCGGGATTGGGGGAATCCCTGCATCCGAGCTTCCTTGATCCGCTCAATTCCCGACCAGCTTGAGGCGCATGAAGCCACGGCCGCCGGGCGTGTCCTCGATGGCCTGGGTGTGGATCCAGGTGCGTTGCTCAAAGTCGCCGAGATCGATGACGAGGACCGATGCCACGAATCCCGAGGAAGCGGGGGTATCGAGGGCTGCGAGCGAGCTGTTAGCCTGAGGAACAAGCGTGAAACCGGTGTGGTTTTTCCGAACGCGGGCGGTCATGGTTAGATAGGTTTTTCCGGCGATGGCGGCGGGATACTCGGCATTGCTAACAGTCCTGACCGAGGATTGGGGAAGAAATGCGGTGTCCGGGACGAGAGGATTGGAACCGAACAGCCATTCGAGTGAGTTCACCATACCGTCGCCGTCGGCGTCGTAGGTGGATGCGCCGGTTCCGACGGGAAAGCTGTATCCACCGGCCCAGCCTGAGTAAGTGGAGGCGATGGAATAGATACTGACGGTGCCGCTCGTTAGAGTGCCGGTGTACCATGCGAGACCGGAGCTCAAGGATGGCAGGCTGACGTTAGAGAAGGTGCCGGTGATGGTCCCGCCTTCGAAGAGGGTGAAGGAATCGCCAGCCGCGAGGGTGCCGCCGAGATTGGTCACGATCAAGGTGCCGCCGTAGGTCAGGGTGGAGCCTGCGGCGAGGACATCGCGGGTACCGGCGGTTTTATGGATTTCCATGCGGGTGGTGGAGCCGGATTGCAACAGGACGGTGCTGCCGGTGGTGAGCCTGCCGATGCCGCCCGCGCCGGGTGCGAGATTGCCGCCGGACTGAACGGTAATTCCGCCGCCGATCGTGCCGGTGCCGCCAAGGGTGGTTCCGGTGGCGATGGTGAAGACGCTGGCGGCGGTGGAGCCATTGACGAACAAGGTGCCGCCATTCACCGAAGTGGGGCCCGTGTAGGCGTTGGCTCCTGATAGAACCATCGTTCCGCCACCGCTTTTGAGGAGACCACTTGCGGTGAGGTTCGCGGAGGTGTTGAGCAAACGGGTGGAAACCGTCAGATCCGTGGCGGAACTGGTGGTGACATCGGCGACGTTGAAGGTGATGACCTGGCTTGCTGTGGCATTCTGGCCCAGATGGACGCCATTGGAAGTGGCGTTGGAGGCGGCGTAATTCTCGATGGTGGAAGCCGTGGTTCCAGCCACCGTGACGGTGCCTATCAGCGCCAGGCCCTGGAAGTTGGTTGTGTTGGCCCCACTGCCGACGCGGATCATTCCACCGTTGAGGCTGACCGCGCCGATCTTGTTCCACCAGCCGGTGCCACTGCCGTCCAAGCCGGATCTGAAGAGGCCGCCAGTGTTGATGACGAGTGTGGTATTCGAGAGCGTGTTGGTGCTGGAACCGGTTCCTAACACGTTGCCGCCTGTCAGCGACAACGTCGCTCCGCTGCTGATGGAGATGTTCCGGTTGGCGGCCGGTTGCAAGGCTCCGAGGTTGCTGGCGGCGGGTGCGCCCCCCTGCCCGGTTCCGGTGGTGACGATGCCGCCCTGGATGGTGAGATCTCCGGTGAAGGTGTTGGTCGCGCCGAGATGGAGGGAACCGCCGCCGGTTTTCACGAGGGCGATGCCGCCGGTGGTCGTGCCGTTGGAAATGATGCCGTTGACGGCGAAATTTCCCACCCCCTGGAAGGTGAGCGAACGGGTGGATGTGGGGGCGTTCGAAGTAATGGCGGCGAGGTTCAGAGTGCCCGCATCGGACTGGAAAATGTAGGTCCCGCCGCCGGACTGCAGGGTGACGACTCCGCCAAGGCTGTTATTTCCTGATAGATTACGGATGGCGGGCACGGTGTTTCCCCGTCCGCCGAGGCTGAGGGCGGCGCTGGCGAGCGTGGTGACATCGCCGAGGGTGCCGTCGATTTCCAAGGTGGAGGCACCGGCGTTGTTGTTGCGGATCTGGATGCCGGTGAGGCTGGAGGCGACGTTCGGATTGGCGAAGCGGACGATGCCTTCGTTCACCGTAGTGCTGCCGGTGTCGATGTTGAGCGTGCCGGCGAGCGGGTTGTCGCCGCTCAGAATAAGGGTGCCTGTCCCGTTTTTCGTGAAGCCCGCGGTGCCGGCGAGCGATGCGGAGATGGTGGCGGTGTTTTGTGAGACCGTGATGGCGGGAGCGGTGGCAGCGAGAGTTAGATCGTTTCCACCCGTGGCGGCGAGTGTCCAGTTCTGGGCACCGCTGGTATCGCCGAAAACGAGGCTGCCGATGCTGCGCGCGGTGTCGAGGGTGACGGTGCGGTCCGCTGCGATATTGAGCGTGCTGAAGTTCGCGGTGTGGGTCTCGCCGTTGGCGGGGAAGCTGCCGGTCCATTTCGAGGCGTCGCTCCAGTTGCCACTCGCATCGGTGCTCCAGGTGCCGTTGCCGATGATGACCGGCAACACGATGGAAAGCACGGCGACGTCTTTCGCCCCTGCGCGGTCGGTGACGTGGATGACAAACTCGTCCAGCCCGGCATCGTCGAACGTGGGGGTGCCGGAGAGCGCTCCATTTGCGGCAACGGTGAGCCATGCGGGGCCGGAGACTTTGGTGTATGTTAGCGTGTCCCCCGCATCGGCTTCGGTTGCCGTGCCGGCGATGCTGCCGGTGTAGGCGACGCCTTGGGTGGCGTTTCCGCCGATGAGCGTGGGGTTCGTGAACTGCGGTGGCGTGTTCGCCGGCATGTCGGCGACATTCGCATCGGTTAGGGCGTAGGGGTAGAAGGCGACGTCATCGAGACGCCCGGCGAAAAGCGGATCGGCGGCGAACTGGCTTTTCCCGAGAAAATTGGCGTTGGTGCCAAGGTCCACGGGGTTGATGGTCATGGCGGTGTTGGTGTTGACGAGCACGCCGTTGACGAAGAGCTTGCCGGTGTTTCCTGTGAGGGTGACGGCGACGTGGGTCCAGGTGTTGAGCGCGAGCGGCGCGGTGTGGTTGAGCTGCTGCTCCGTTCCACCGTTAGACCGTATGGCGAAGCGGAGATTTCCCGAGCCAGCCACGGGTGATAGAAACATGTAGGTTTCCGTGCCGCTGCCGAGGTCGAAGATGCGCTGCCACTGGCTGGAGGATGTCGGATAGATCCATGCGCCGAAGCTGAAGTCGGTGCTGTCGCCCAAGCGGTCCGAAAGCAGGACATGGTCGTCATTTGCGGCCACGCCGCTCAGTTCCAAGGCTTGGCCCGTGTGACCGGTGTTGAAATTCGCCTGGCCCTTGAGCATCGCGGAGTTTCCGTAGGCGGAGCTATCCTCGGCGTTGTTTTCAAACGAATGGAAAGCCCCGGACGAGGTGGAGACTACCGGAATTTCCTGCTGATAGGCGATGGGCGCGGCGTGGTCTCGATACAGGGTGCCCATGGGAGTGAGCGAGCCGTCGTCGTAATGCGTGTCGCGGAACCACTCGACATTGCTGTAGACGGCGTAGCGCTCGATCCAGGGCGTGTCGTCCATCATGTTGACCATCGCCTCGATGACGCTGTTGTTCTGGGCGGTGCTGGGATCGTGAGCGTCGTCGGTCCAGTTCGCACCGTTGTTGAACTCGGTGACCCAGATCGGTTTGCCGGTGGCGTCGTGGATGCTCTTGAGAAAGTTATACATGTTGTTAGCTGCCGTCGCCGGGTTGTTTCCCGAGGTGGAGCGGTAGTAATGCACGGGGACGAAATCGATGCGGTGGCCCGCGGTGTTCGCCTGGTTCATGAAATCGACGATCCACGAGTAGCCGCCGTCGGTCACGGCGGGGGCTCCGACGCGCAGGCCGGTGTTGAGAAGATCGGGCATGCGGGCGACGGCATCGGAAACGGAGCCGACCGGTGTGAGATTTTTATAGGAGTCCTCGACCGGGTTGTTCGGCTCATTGAGGCCAAGCAAATGATTCACTCCGCGCGTCTGCCAGTTTTGAGCGAGGGTGGGCCAGTTAGGCTGCTGCTTGATGGCGACGTATTCCCAGTTGAGCGCAGAGTTTTTATCGATGTTCCAATTGTAGTGCCAAGTCGCGTTGAGGGCGGTGGGATCGACATCGCAGGAGCCTTTTTTCGTCACCCATCGCCATGGGAAAATGCGGACAAAGCTCACCGAGTCATTCATTCCGCTGGGCATCACGCTGACTTCGATGTCGCCATCCTGCGCGACGTAGTTCCGGCTCATGCCGGTGCCGCTGGCGTTCTGCGCGAGGGTGGCGGTGTAGCCGCGTTTCAGTTTGAATGAGCTGATGTTGTTAGCGAGCACTCCGAGGCTGCCGTCATTGTAGGCGGTGTAATTCAGCAACGATGCCGACGTCCCGGTGAAATAGCTGCCCGCAAACACCTGCAACGGAGCGAATGTGGATCCGTGCGGAATGACCACCGTGCCATCGCCGTATTCCACGATGCGGCAATTTGTATTATTCACCGCCGCCGCGCCGTTCACGCGGATCTGGCTGAGGTAGGTGGAGTTCACCACCGCCGGGCGGATGTTCGCCATGAAAAACCAGGCGTCCGCCGAATTCAGATGGATGAGGCTGCCGGTGATCGGTGTGGTCGCACCGGTGATGCGCAGCTCCGAGCGACCGGTCATCGTCACCGTGGTGCTGGCGAGCGTGGCGTACGTCTGACTGTCATTGATGATCGCGAGTGTCTGGCCCTTGGCCGATGGGGCAAACACCAACAGCGCGCCTAGGATCAGGATGCAATGAAGGGTGACGTTTCGAATCATGGGTTTGTTGAAATGCCGACACCGGAAACCAGGATCAAGCGAGATGGTGTCCCCGCGTGACGGGTTGAGGGACATCCAAGCAGGAAGTGGAATGACCCATCGTTCCTGCACGCCTCAGAGTCAATATTCCCCAGCCCGACTCCCCAACAATGGGGGGCTGTCATTTCCATACCGCCAGCTCGGCATTTTCGGGAATGCGGCTGAAATCTGGAAATCTCCCCGGTTTTCCGCTTTCCCCTCGCGGGTCGCAGGACTAGTTTCCCGCCAGATGAGTAGTTGCGGCCCGAAAATGAAAATGGACCCGGCGTTGCACCGGGACAAGAAGCCGTCCTGGATCAAGGTCCGCCTGCCGAACAATCCGGCGTTCTGGTCCACGAAATCGCTGATCACCGACCTGAAACTGGTCACTGTTTGCGAAGAAGCCCAGTGCCCGAACCGCTGGGAATGCTGGGGCCAGGGAACGGCCACCTTCATGATAGCCGGTGACAAATGCACCCGTGCCTGCGGATTCTGTGCCGTGAAAACCGCCAAACCCGACGCGCTGGAATCCGACGAACCGGCCCGCGTCGCCGAGGCCACCCGCCGGATGAATCTCCGACACGTCGTCATCACCGCCGTCGCCCGTGACGATCTGCGCGATGGTGGAGCCGAGCATTTCAAGCAAACCATCGAAGCCGTCCGCCAGGCGAATCCCGAGATTATCATCGAGGTGCTTGTGCCGGATTTCAACGACCGCGACTGGGCGCTCTCCATGGTGATGGATGCCCGCCCGCACATCTTCAACCACAACCTGGAAACGGTCGAACGCCTCACGCCCCTCGTCCGCTCGCGCGCCCAATACCAGCGCAGCCTCACGGTTTTGAAAAAAGCCAAAGCCATGGTCAATGGCAAGGTCGCCACCAAGAGCGGCATCATGTTAGGCCTCGGCGAGCACCACGAGGAAATCCTCCGGGCGATGGACGACCTGCTCGCCGCCGACGTCACCGTCCTGACACTGGGCCAGTATCTCCGGCCGACGCCGAAGCATCTCCCTGTCGTCGAATACATCACGCCGGACGCCTTCGATGAATACAAGGCCATCGCCCTGGCGAAGGGGTTCCGTCACGTCGCCAGCGGACCACTCGTTAGAAGCTCCTATCATGCGGCGGATTTCCGCCCAGAGCTGGATGTGCTTGAAGCCATCGAGGCCGATGTCCGCGCCGCGCAAGGCCTGGAACTCGGTCCCGAGCATCTTCCCCTGCCCGCGCCCAAGCCCGCGCTCGTCAAAGCCATCGCCTGACCCCATGCGCCACTGGCTGATCAAATCCGAGCCCGACGTCTTCGGCATCGACCACCTTGCGGAAGTCAAACGCGAGCCCTGGAGCGGCGTCAGGAACTATCAGGCGCGGAACTACATGTGGAAGGAAATGAAGCCCGGCGACCTCGCCTTGTTCTATCACTCCAATGCCAAGCCACCGGGCGTCACCGGCATCGCCCGCGTCGTCGGCGAACCCTATCCGGATCCCACGCAGTTCGATCCGAAGAGCGAATACCACGACCCGAAGTCGAAGCCCGAGAACCCGCGCTGGTGGCTGACCGATTTTGAATTCGTCGGCAAGTTCGAGGAAATGCTCACACTCGAAGCGCTCAAGGCGGACTCCGTGCTTGCGGAAATGATGGTCTGCCAACGCGGCACCCGCCTCTCGATCACCCCGGTCGATCCGCTGCATTTCAAGCGCGTCTGCAAGCTCGCCGCCTGGAAGCCTTGATCCGGCCGAGGGCTGTGGTTTAATTTTCAAACGGGAGACAAATCCCCCCCCCCGTCTCGCTCTATGGATGAAGAAAATCCCATGGCATCCATGACTGCGGTATCTGAAACATCTCCCGCCGCTTCCGCTTGGCGCGAGTGGCTCGAAGAAAACGGCCCGAAATTGTTGCTGTTCGCCCGGCAGCAATCGCGGTCCCATGAAGATGCGAAGGACATTTTCCAGGATGCCTTGGTGAAGCTCGTCGAGAAAGTGCGCACCGGCGAATTCGTCGGCGGACAGGAGGCATGGCTTCCTTATCTTTACACCACCATCCGCCGGCTGGCGATCGACCTGAGCCGCCGCGATGACCGCAGGAAACGGCGAGAGGACACCGTCGGTGCCGACGCCGAGCAATTCGACGCCTTCCAACCTTGGTTCGAAAACGAATCGTCCGACGACGAGACCCGCAACCAGCTCGAAGACAAACTCAAGGAACTCCCGTCGAAATTCTCCGAAGTCATCCTCATGAAAGTCTGGGGCGAACGGACCTTCGCCGAGATCGGCGAAACTCTCGGCATTTCCCAAAACACGGCGGCCTCGCGGTATCGCTATGGCCTCGAAGCCCTCAAGCGCAGCCTCGGCAGCGCCCGCCGCCGCGGCGACCTATCCATTTGAACCACTTGCTAACAACTCCGTCGAAATCGATATGACACCCGATCAAACATCCCTCGAAGCGGAACTTCGCGAACTCCAGGCGGCACCGCTCGATGAAGCACTGCTCGCACGGCTCGAAGCGGCGGCGGAAGGAAACCTGACCGAACTGAGCCCGGACGAGCTGCGGTTTGAAAAGCTTCTCCGCACGAAATTCCCAACCGGACTCGCGCCTGATTTGCTCGCGGAACTGGAAGCCATCGTCCGCGATGTTCCGTTTGCGGTGGATGAAAAGATCGTGATGTTCCCGAAAGCCAACGTGGCTCCACGCCGCAGCGGCAACCGCCCGATGTGGGCCACCGCCGCGGCCGTCGCGTTGATCGGTGCGGCGACCGCCCTCCTGATGCCGGTATCCAAGCCGGCTGCGAACATCGCCAGCCAGCCCGCGCAGGCTCCCGGAAATGCCGCCACTCCCGCCGCCGGAGATTTCGTCCCCGCCGGCTTCAACCGGGGTGTTAGCAACATCCAGGACGAAGGCGTCGTTTGGAAATCCAACAGCCAGCCGCACAGCCTGATGCGCGTCGAATACGTCGACCGGATCATCCTGAAGGACAAGATCGGCAGGACCTTCGAAGTCGAGCAGCCGCGCGCGCGCTACATGCTGGTGCCAGAGAAAACGGACTGATTGAAATCCATTAGACAAAACATACCGGTTACTACGATCCTAGTAAGTAAACAATGAAAACGAAACATTCCAAGCTCATCACGGCCGGTCTGGCGACGCTCTTTATCACTCCGGCTTTCGCGATCGAAGGCCCTGCGGATGACGCCCCGCCACCACCCCAGGTGAAACAGGAGCCCCCGGCCATCATGTCGAAGGCAGGTGGAGATTTGAGGCCAAGGGTAGTCCCGCCGCCTCGAGTGAAACAGGAACCTTCGGCTCTGCCGGAGTTCAAACTTCCGCCGGATGACAAGCCCGCGGCTCCGGCCAAGGAAATCGCCAAGACCGAGACCGCCTTTCTCGGCGTTGTCTCCGGGGAAGTCCCGCAATTTCTATCAGACCACCTCGGTTTGAAAAACGGCGGGGGTATCATCGTCCGCTCGATGGCTCCCGACAGTCCGGCCGCCAAATCCGGCATTGCTGTGAACGACGTGATCACCGCGGTCGGAGGGAACCCCGTCGGTTCACAAGTGGAACTCTCCAGGGAAATCACCGCGCACAAGCCTGGAGATGCGGTGACTCTGGATGTCATTCAAAAGGGCAAGCCCGCGAAAATCGGCGTCACTCTGGGTGTCAAGCCGGAGGTCCCCGCCCTGGCGGAAGCTCCGACCCTCGAGGAACTGGACCTAGAAGCGCTGCCCAAGGAAATGGCCGACCACATCCGGGATGCCATCGGCGGCCTGGATCTCAAGCTGGGTGGCGCGGAGGACGCGGTCCCGCCGCAAATGGAGGAGGCGATCCGCGAACTCCACCACCGGCTGATGGGCGACAATGCGTTGCCGGATGATTCCGCCGTGCCACCTTTACGGCCCCTCCCCGATGCCAAGGTCCAAAGCCAAAGCAGCGCGACCTTCAAGATGAAGGACAACGACGGAAGCATCGAGGTGAAGTCCAAGGATGGAGCCAAGGAAGTCACCGTCCGCGACCAACTGGACAATGTCGTCTGGAGCGGACCGTGGGACACTGACAAGGATCGTGCCGCAGCTCCGGACAGCGTCCGCAGGCGCATGGAAAGCCTGCATCTCGACACGAGTTCCAGTGGCCCGGGCCTGAGATTCCAGTTCAACAAACAAGCGGAGCCCGACCGCTGAGAACCTGACATTTTTTCATGGAAGCTGGGTTCACATCCGCGTTCGGCAAGTGTCCGGGCGCGGGTGTGTTTTTTATTCCGGCAAGGTCCCGCTCAACGTGACCTTCGCCGAAGCCATTACCGATTCGCCGACCCTGACATCGCCTTCCACCTGAACCAGTCCGCCCAACCGGCCTTCCACTTTGACCCGGATTTCCAACAGATCGCCGGGGACGGCGGCACCGAGGATTTTCGCGGCGCGAACTCCCGTTAGACGGAGGTCCGCCATGGCGGGATGTTGCGGATCCGATTGCACGACCACCCCGCCGAGCTGGGCGACGGCTTCGATGAGGATGACTCCCGGCATCATGGGATTTCCCGGGAAATGACCTTCGAGAAACGCCTCATCCCCCCGCACCCGATAGATCGCCGTGGCTTCGATTCCCGCTGCCAGAGATTTCAGGGAATCCAAAAAACGGAAGGACGGTCCATGCGGAAGTGAGGCCAAAGCGTTTTGAAGATCCGGATTCATCCGCCCGCATCCTCTCACCCGCGGCCCGGGGGCTGACAAGCCGATTCGGGAGTGACTCCAGGTGTTGGCGAACGGTAAGGAGTGTGGGACTTCGGCCCACACTCCTTACTGGCCCCAGCCATCAGATGACCGTCGCCGACTGGGTGCCGAGAAATCCGAATTTGACCTCGCCACCGCTTTTCGGCTGCTCTTCAAGGATATAGACTTTGTCGTCAACGGCCTTGCCACTGTGGTTGTCGATGATCATGACCGAGGATTCACCCTTTTCCTTTGCTTCCTCGGTTTTGGGCTTATGGGCCACTTTGACGGCGGAATACCGTGGTTTGGCCGGACTCTTGGCCGCCTGCTTCTGGGCGTAACTGGCTTTCCCCCGGGCCTCCTCTTTCTGACGGGCGTCGGCTTCCTGAATAGCCAAAACCACGTAGGTGACGGTGGCTACCATTCGCGCCTTTTGCTGCATCTCGGTGTTACCGGTTTGGCCGCCGATTGTGTCCACCAAGTTCGCGGCCCCTAAAGTAGTTAGGGCGGAATTGCCACAGCCCGAGAGCGAAACCAACGACGCCAATGCGAGTGCCTGAATAACTGATTTTCGATATGTTTTCATAATTGTTATCTACCTGATTCAAGATTCATTCCGCCGGTTTGGCAAGCTCCCTCAGTTTTCGGGCCCGTGCGGGGTCTTTTTTGACCGGCTCGGGGGCTTGATCGAGAACGTCGGCGAGCAGCAATATGGCAGTACGGTCGCCGGCGGCACTGGCCTGCTCCAGCAGATGAAATCCCTCCATCACCTCGCGGGCGACCCCGTCACCGTTGATCAGCATGATCGCCTGCTTGGCCTTCGCCGGCAAACTTCCGTGCCCCGTGGCGAGCGTCACGTATTGGTAAACCTTCTCATTCTGCGGGGTGATTCCTTTGCCTTGCTGATGATTCAGAACCGCATACGCATTCGCCGCGCGGCTGTGCGCCTCGCTCCACCCTTCGATCTCCAGCGCCCTCTCGAACGAGCTGCTGGCGAGCTTAGAGTTCTTTTCGGTTCCCTCTCCGTTCATGTAGCAGACTCCGAGCGCATAGCGAGCCGGTGCCCGATCGTGTCTGGCGGCCTTCGTTAGCAATTCGAATCCGGCCTCGGGATCCTTCTCCACGCCGATCCCGTTGAGCACCGCCATGCCGTAGAGTTCGATCGCCTCGGGAAACATTTCGTTCTCCTGATCCGCCAATCGCCGGAGTCCTTCCGCCACCTTGGGGGGATCGATGAGTCCCGTCACCAGAAGCTTGTTCTTGAGCGCCTGCACGTCCAATTCGACGAGCTCCCTCCACTGCTGGGCAGGTGGAAATTCGGTGATCGTTTCGATCAGGCGCGCCAATGCGTCCTCCGGCCTACCGCCGTCGATCAACCCGCGCAGCTCGATTTTTCGATCCCGAATTATGGCTGAGACCGATGGCTCGGTGACCCTTGGCAGAGGGACCGGCGTGGCGGGTGGTGTCATTGGGGTGACGGGAGGTTCAGGTGGCTTTTCGGGCACCTCCGCAGCCGGAGGGGTCTTGGTGTCCTGCTGAGGTGAAACCACTCCGCTGACAGGCGGTATGGACTCTACCCGATAGCGGGTGATCAGGGTAACCACGGCGGCACAAAGGGCGGCGGCAATTACGACAAACAAGAAGACGTTCCGCAGCAATGCCCGGCGTTTTTTCTCACGCCGCATTTTCTGATAGTTCTCCCGGCCCGTCCGCGCTTCGTTGGTCGCGGACTGCAAATTGCCGATTTCCTCGGAGAGGTTTTCCATGTGAAACGCCAGCCTTCCATCGGTTGCGTTGACCCATTGAACGCTGGAAATGAAAAGCTCGATGCCTGGCGATGGCTTCACTTTCTCGATCATCACCGCGAGGATGGGCTTGTTCTTGCTCGCCGCCCGTTCGATCTCCCGTTTGACGAAGGCGGACGCATTTGACGCCGCGGAAAAGACCAGCACCACACACGCCGCGTCGTCGATTGCATTAATGATTTCCTCCCCATAGTCCCGGCCCGCACGCACATCACGCTCGGCGATCCAGCAGGTTCTCCCCATCGACTCCAATTTCTCACAGATCGTGAACGCCGCCTCGGAATCATCCGTCGAATAGCTGATGAAGGCACCAATCCTGTATTGCGTCGGGGGAAGAGTGGACACGGATTTCTATCAAAGGGGATTCATGAACAGTCGGTGCCCTTCAAATAGGCCGAAGTCAGGGAAATGCAAAGCCGTAAAAACAGTGGTGGACAACCTCGCGCCCCCGCGCAAAACGCAATCCCGTCGGGTTGAATTGTCGATTTTGACAAGCCCCTATGGCGGAGGAGAAAATTCAAATCGACCGTTTCATGTTTCCGCAGTAGGTTCAGCTCCAGTGGAATCCGGCGATCCAAGCAGCGCTATTTCGATTGATCCCCCCGAAGCAATGACGCTCCGCTGGTGGCTGCGCGCACCTTGGGATTACGTGATGATGGCGCTGGGCCTTCTCTACTGGGGCGTCTTCGGCGGGCTGCTGACGGTAATCGGCGGGCCACTTCATCTGATCCTGTCCAAGCGCATCGGCGAAAAACTCGGGCGTTTTCTGCTGCATCAGTTGTTCCGGAAATTCGTCGTCTATCTAAGGATTTCCGATCTGGTGAAAGCGGATCTCACCGCCCTCGACAAGCTCGGGGGAATCAAACATTCCTTCATCGCCGCGCCGAACCACACCTCGCTGTGGGACGTGGTTTTCATCATCGCCCGGCTGCCCTCCGCCGTGTGCGTGATGAAGAAACAGATCCTGCACAACATCGTCCTCGGTGGCGGCGCGCGGCTGGCGGGCTACATCGCCAACGACGGCATGACCCGCATGATCCGGGATGCCACCCATTCGCTCGATGACGGCGGGCAGCTCCTGCTGTTTCCCGAAGGCACGCGCACGAAACCCGATGCCCGCTGGATCAACCCGATCAAGGGTGGCTGCGCGATCATCGCGACGAAAGCACAGGTGCCGGTCTATCCGATTTTCATCCGCAGCAACACCCGGTTTCTGCAAAAAGGCTGGCCGCTGTGGCGACGTCCGGTTTTCCCGATCACCATCCGTTTTGATCTCGGCGAGCCACTGGTGTCGCAGCCCGGCGAGTCATCGCAGGAATTCACCGCGCGGCTGGCGGCGGTTTATGAGCAGGAACTGTCGAAGCCCGATCCGCTCCGTCGGCAAATCGACACCTGAGGGATCCATTATGGAGAAGGGCGCTTCCAGCCCCTTTCTTCAGATTCTCCGCAAAAGCACATTCCGCACATCCTGCTGCCGGTGCCCTCGCTCCGGATTCTCCACAAAGGGGCTAGAAGCGCCCTTCTCCACCACACATGGCTTGCCCGAACCGGTTCCGGACTCTAAAGCTGTCCGCCCATGGCCGATGCGCGACCGCTCATTCTGATTCCCAGCTTCAACACGGGACCGATTCTCCTCGCAACGGTGGAATCCGCAGTGGCGCTCAAGACTCCGGTGTGGGTGATTTTCGACGGCTCGACGGACGGTTCTCCCGAAACCATTGCGCATCTTGAATCCGCCGAAAACTCATGGTTCCGGATCATCCGGCTGCCGGTGAATTCGGGAAAAGGGGCGACTGTCCTCTACGGCCTGCGGGAAGCGATTTCCGCAGGATTCACCCATGTCCTGACGATGGATGCCGATGGCCAGCATCCGGCGGGCAAGGCGGGGGAGTTTTTCCAACTGTCCGCCGAACATCCCGAAGCCGCCGTTTTCGGTCGGCCGGTGTTCGACGAATTCGCTCCAGCCTTGCGGGTCAATGGCCGGAAAATCTCCAATTTCTGGGCCAATCTCGAAACCCTCGGCTGGGGCGTGGATGATTCACTGTTCGGGATGCGGCTCTATCCGGTGCATGATCTTCTCGCGGTGATGGAATCCACAGCTTATGCCCGGCGCTTCGATTTCGACCCCGAAGTCGCCGTCCGGTTAGCATGGCGGGGTGTGCCCATCATCAACCTCCCGACCCCTGTCCGCTATCCGAGCGCGGAAGAAGGCGGAGTGTCCCAATTCCGTTATTGCCGGGATAACACGCTGCTCACCTGGATGCATCTCCGCCTCTTTTTCGGCTTCGTCGCCCGGCTGCCGTTGTTAGTTGGCCGCGGGCATAATCCCCTGGACCACCTCAGTCCGCCAACGCGATGACCGCTTCCGACTGCAACAAGATCGCGGCGCTCTATCTGGGGCACTGGAACCGGAACTACGTCGCTTCGAAATTGCGGACCGATCCGCTTTACACCGCTCTGACGGAAAATCTACGGGGTTCGGAGCTGCCATTGTTAGACCTCGGTTGCGGGCTCGGCTTGTCGGCGTTTTTCCTGAGAAGCGAGGGCATCACGGTGCCGATCCACGGACTGGATTATGATTCGCGGAAAATCGAGGGAGCGAATCTAGCAGTCTCGGCGTTCGGAGGTTCCGGCCTTTCTTTCGCAACCCACGACCTCCGAGCAGGTCTGCCGGAACATTCCGGAAATGTCAGCATTCTCGATATTCTCCAGTTTTTCACCCCGGATGAACAGGAGCGCTTGTTGAAACTCGCCGTCGCGCGTCTCGCTCCAGGTGGCAAGCTCATCATCCGCTCCGGCCTGCGCGATGAAACGCTTCGTTTCAAGATCACGGTGCTCGGCGACTTGCTGGCGAAAGCGACCTTCTGGATGAAAGCTGCACCGACCCATTACCCGACTGCGGACGATTTCCAACGAATCCTCTCACCATATGGAAATGTCGCAATCTCCCCGTTGTGGGGAAGCACCCCGTTCAACAATCATTTGATTGTCCTGACCCGATCCGAAGCCGTCTAACCTCAAGATCATGCGTTTTGCACTAAACAACATGCACAATCTCTCCAATGCAGTCGGGCACCGCAACGCAGCCGAATTATCAACCACTCTAAGTGGCTCAAGGATAGACACATACGGCATCGTCATTGGGTTGGCTGGAAACCTGCGATAGAGCTTTCAACCCCATCCCACCATGATCAATTCATCCCACCTCTTTCTCATCCTCACCATGATCGCAGGAGCCCTTGGCTTCGTTGTCCTTCATGGATCGGCGGCCATGGTTTCCCAAGCGCTTTTCGTCATGTTCTTTGCGTTGATGGTGACATCACTGATCCATCACGAAATCCAACGCCGGGAACACTAGCAGGTGCATCGATCCGACAAGATCGAAAACTTTCAGCTATCAGCTCCCCGCCAATCCCAAGGTAATACTACGTGCCGCGCTCCTGACCGAACTGCGAAACAGTCGACTGGAATTTGTCGGAGGACTGCGACCCCCTTATGGACGTTTGCGGGACGGAGGATTTCAACATCACCGCGGCCATAAACGAGGTAAGTCCCGAACGCTTCGCGGAACTCTGCGACGGCGACAGGGTGCCGCAGAGGTTTTTTGCAGAGGAACACCGCGAAAGGGAATTCGGGGAGCGGAAGGTGGTGAAATTCTGCCGCGCCTTGCCTTACCCACTAGGCGACGGCGATTGAACTTCGAGGCCATCGACTGCATCGGCCCCGTCCGGCTTGTGCTAAACTGGGCTTTTCCGCCTAGGGGGGTCACCTATTTGGTATAAGCATTGCTTTTAGAGTGGCTCTAAATTGAAGCTGTTTTATATTACTTGGATATGGAGTTTGCCACCGGCCAAAAGGTTTGGAGAAGACGGGATCACCGCCCAGCTTCCGTGCTCGCCGTCTTTGAGACTAGCGTTGCCGTCCACATCAATAAATCGGATGGAAGCGAGGGGAGGCTTGCCATCGCTTGCAACGCTTCGGATTTCATGGATGAAACCGAATTGCTGGCTGAAGACAAACCGCGCTGAAGCGGATCACACGCTTCATGATGTGGATCCTCGTCTCGTTCCTGCGGAATAACTGCACTTGCGCTGCTAGAGGCTCTTCTTCGTGACCTCTTGGTTTGGAAGGTGGCCCGAGACGGATTTGAACCGCCGACACGTGAATTTTCAATCCACTGCTCTACCGACTGAGCTATCGGGCCTTAATCTCCAAACACCCTTGCGGGCGGGGCGGCAGTAAGAGTGCCCGCCGGGGATTTGACAACCGGAAAATCAACTGATTGCGAATTTTTCCCCGGCTTCCCGAAATCCCCATGAACACCAGTGGAAACAGAGCTTCACGGCGCATGCTTAAAATGTGTCCCGGCTTTCTCAGCCGGCTCCAAAGCCTCCGCTCCCGGCTGAGACAGCCGGGACACTTTCCACGGATCCGAATTCACCCGTGTCAAACAGGAGAGCCGGATGCGTTCTTTCCAAGCCGCAGCTCTGACAAACACTCACCACCGATTTCGATGGTCTTCTCCGCGCCGTCGAACTCATAGCCGATCCTGCGATAGAATCCGATCGCGTTTTCATTCCGGGCCAGCACCCACAATCTCACGCCCGAAAATGGCGAAAGCTCGTTTTCGATTCTCACCATGAGCTGCCGTCCGATGCCTCGCGTCCAGTGATCCGGGGAAACGTAGATCGCATACACCTCGGATTCCCCTTTCGTGTCCGCATCCCGGCTTTCGCCGCCAGACGCCCAGCCGACGATCTCGTCGTGCTCGACCGCCACCAGAACCCTGCTGCGTTCCCCATCGATTACCTGGGTCCAGAATCCGGTTCGTTTCTCCAGAGACATGTTGGCGAGGAAATCCGCTGGAATGATTCCGGCGTAGGCAACCTGCCAGGCGCGGATATGGATCGCGGCAATCGCGGGCGCGTCTTCGACTGAGGCTCGTCAGATCATCATCTCGTCACGTTCTGAACTCTAGCAGGAGGGACCTATTTCAAAAACACCTCGCGCGGCTTCGCTCCCTCGCCGGGACCGACGATCCCGCGGGCTTCGAGGATGTCCACCATCCGGGCGGCGCGGGTATAGCCGAGGCGCAGCCGGCGCTGCAACAGCGAGGTGCTGCACTTCTGTTCCTGCCGGGCGACCTCGATGCATTTCGTGATGAGTTCCTCGTCGGCTTGGGAGACATCGTCATCCTCGTCGTCGCCATTCTCGCCATTGATTGTGGCTTGGATTTCCTTTTCAAACTGCGGCTTCGCTTGCGAGGCGCAGTGGTCGATGAGTCGCTCAATCTCGGCGTCTGTGACGAAAGCTCCTTGGGCGCGCTCCAGTTTCGCGGAGCCGGGTGGCAGATAGAGCATGTCGCCCTTGCCGACGAGTTTGTCCGCGCCCTTGGTGTCGAGGATGACGCGGGAGTCAAGGGCGGATGAAACCTGGAAGGCGATGCGGGACGGAATGTTCGCCTTGATGATGCCGGTGACCACGTCCGCCCGCGGCGTCTGGGTGGCGATGATTAGGTGGATGCCGGCGGCACGGGCTTTTTGGGCGATCCGGGCGATGCACATTTCCACATCAGCCGGGGCGGTCTGCATGAGGTCGGCAAGCTCGTCGATGAGGACGACGATGTAGGGAAACTTGGTGGGAATCTGCTCTTCGTAAACTTCCTCGTCCTCTTCATCCGCTTCGGGGCCGAGGTCGCCATCGCTGAGAGCCGAAGCCAGCGAGTCCATTTCGGCATCCGGCTCGTCCTCCATCATCGACCAAGGTGGGGCCTGGTGGCTGCTAGGGACGGCGGGGTCGAGCAATTCACTCGGATCGAATGGAGCCTCAGGCTCCGGACCATCATCCAACAGCTCTTCTTCAGCCTCTTCCGGCTCGGGCTCGGGGGCGGGCTTTGCCTTCTCCTGAACAGGGCGAGAATTGAAGCTGTCGAAATTCCGCACGCCGACTTTAGCGAAAATCTTGTAACGTTTTTCCATCTCGTTGACCACCCACTTGAGCGCGGCCACGGTTTTCTTGGGATCGGTGACGACCGGCACCACGAGATGCGGCAGTCGGTTATACATCTGCATTTCGACCACCTTCGGATCGACCATGATGAAGCGCAGTTCGTCCGGGCTGAACTTGAACAGCATGGACGCGATGATCGAGTTGATGCAGACGGATTTGCCTGAACCGGTCGCTCCCGCCACGAGACAGTGCGGCATGGCGGCGAGGTCGGCGATGACCGTGTTCCCATAGACGTCCTTGCCCAGCGCGAGCGGGATCTTCTTCTTCGAGGAGTTAAAATCCGTGGAGTAGAGCAGCTCGTGGAGCGGCACGGCGACTTTCTTGCTGTTCGCGATCTCGATGCCGACGGTGTCCTTGCCGGGGATGGGGGCAAGGATGTTGATCCGCTCGGCACAAGTGGCGCGGGCAATGTCAGCCTCTAACTGCGAGATGCGGGAAACGCGGAGGCCAACGGACGGATAGATCTCGTAGCGGGTGATCGTCGGACCACGGGTGATGGGACCGGCGGTCACGTCGATGCCGAAGGCCTTGAGCGTATCGATGATGATCTGTCGGGTCTCTTCCTTGTGGTCATCATCGGTATCAGAGTCTTCCACCTCGGGCAAAGCGTCGAGCAGGTCGAACTGCGGGATCACGTAGTTAGGGAAGCGGCCCTCCTGGAGGCCCTGGTGCTCAGGGGAAGGCTTGCGGCTGAAGGGATTTTTCCCGATGAGTTCGGGGTCGATGGCGCGGCGCTGGGAAGCATCGATGATCTCGGGAGTGGGAATTTCGCGCAGCGGCAGCATCGCCTGCGGGTCTTCGTCGGCGACCTTGGCAGTCGCGGCCTTCGTCGCCTCGCGATCCTTGCGGCGCTGTTCGCGCTGGCGTTCGCGCTCGGCGAGCATTTCCGCCTCGCGGGCGGCGATTTTCCCCGACTCGCTGCGGCTCTCGCGCCAGTCATTGAATTTGATCCGGCCCAGGCTGAAACAGGCCTTGGCGAAACGCACCGGCTGCTGGCCGGTCAGCATGATCAGCGCCACCAGATAGGCTCCGCCTGTTAGAACGAGGGTGCCGGCGCGGCCGATGACATTGGTGAGGACGAATCCGCCGACACCGTTGCCGATCACGCCACCGGGGCCGTTGATTTTGCAGTTCGCGGCCCATTCCTTGAAGAAGAAATCCGCGGCGTCGAGAAAAGCGGCACCTGCCAGCAGAAGAATGCAGAAGCCCGTCACGGCACGCGGCCAGATGCGGGCGTCGAAGGCGAGCTTGATGATGCCGAACCAAATGAAACCCACCGGCAACAGATAGCCGGCCGCGCCGAAAAGCAGGATCTGGATGAACCCTAGAATCCCGCCGACCGGGCCGATGAGGTTTTCCCCGGTGGCTCCGGATTTCCCCGCAAACGCTTCCAACAGACCCCACCGCGGCAGATCCGACGGGCTGTATTTCACCAATGACAAAAGCAGCAACAATCCCGCCGTGATCCAGATGATCCCGATGATCTCGTTCGACCACCGCGTCGGCTCGGGGAGTTCGCCCCGTTTCTTGTTGTCCTTGGCTGCCATGCGATTCGCTGTGGCGGGAGCATCCCCCGAGTCGCCGTCGGGAGCAAGATTGTTTTCAAAGCCGGAAAATAAGGTTTTCCGAAGCAATCCGGGCTTGGTGCCACCATCCGGAAGGGCAATTCTTCCAACGTGCGGTTGCTCACCTTGAAAATCCAGGAACCCCTGCCCGGCCTTGTCTTCCCGGAAATGGCCGTCGATCACGGTCCCGAGGAAGCCGCACGCCGCTACCGCGCCGTCGTCGTGACCACCCTGCGCCAACTCCGAGGTCTCGCTGAAACCCGCCTCCGGCTTGAAACGACTCCGGACGATGCCCACGAGGCCGTCCGATTCTGGCTGCTCCCCCGCCTGGCCGAAAAATGGCAGTCCGCCGACAGCTTCTTCCGCACCGATGGCTGGGAAATCGACTTCGGCGGAAATTCGGAAAATTTCCCGATCCAAGCCTCCGGTGACATCCTCTGCCCGTTTCTCGGAGCCCGTTGGGTCCACGCCGCCTTGCTCGGTCTCGGCCGCACGACCCACCAGGTCATCGGCCCGGCCATCGGCGGCGGCGGTGAATATTTCCGGGCTCAGGCACCGGATGCCCCGAAGGATCTCGAACCACGGATCCTCCCCGAACTCCCCGTCATTCAAACCAGCGACCACTGGCAAGAAGCCCTCGACAGCGCCCTCGGTCCGGCGCTGAAGCGGGCCTGGGAGGAGGAGGCATGAAGGCAGGACCGCGAGTTTCCAAACTCGCGGCGAAAGGAACGCCAAAGGGAACGAGGCGAAAGCCGCTACTCTTTGCCCCCTCTTTCGCTGGCGAGTCTGGAGACTCGCGGTCCGCCCATCACTCCCACCAACAGGCAGAGCAGAACAGCGCCCCATGCGAAACCCCCACCGCTACGCTTGAGATCGAGCGTGATCGCCATCGGCCGCTGGCCGTCCACCTGGACACTCCGGCCGAATGTTAGGACCGTGCCACGCTCCGGCAGTGTGACATCGAGCGCGACGGGCGCGGGTTCGGCGGCGAGCTGTTGGGTAACGATGCGGTTGGCGATTTCCTTGAGCGCGGAGTTTTCGTCGGCGGTGTTGCCTTCAAGGAAACGGTCGAACTGTTTGGGATCGTAGTTATAGACTCCACGCAAAACCGGGTTTGCTTCCGCCGCGCGGTCGAGCTGGGCGTTACCCGCTTGTCCAGCGGCCGAGCGGTTGTCGATTTCCAACTTCTGACGGCGGGTGTTGAGGCCGAGCACGGCTTGCTGGGTCTTGAGTTCGCGAAGTTGCACGCGGGCGTCCTCGCCGGAGGCCGCGTCAAGCTGGTTGCTGCGGACGGCATTGCTGAAGGCGTTGCTGGCTTTTTCCTGATCCCCCGCGGCGAGCCAGCCGTTGGCCTGATCCAACAGGGCGACCGCGTTCTTCGAATCGCTGTCCTTCTTCACCCGCACGAACGACTGATAGTCCTCCAGACCGAACGAGCCGAGCGCGGCTTGTTGTTTCAAATCGAAGTCGCCGCCGTGGTCGGTCATTTCCCAGCCCTGCGGCACCAACACGCGCCAGGTTAGATTTTCCATCGGCACGTTCAGCGTCGGTCCTTCGAGCCGTTTGCCCTTGCCAGTGCCGGCGGAGTAAACGAAGCGGACGGCGGATGGACGGCTGGCTTCGGGCGACGGAAACACGTAGAACAACCACTCGTCGCCTTCGCGGACCAAGGTCGCGCCCTCATCGTTGACGAGCACGTTGAAGAGGGATGAACCTTCGGGAAGCTTCAAGCGCAAGGTGCCTTTGCCAACAACATGCATCTTCAGATCCACAGCAGTTAGAGCCTCACCCGTCGGCGACATGAGCGTGGTCAGCGTGCCTTCGTTGACCCGGAGTTTTTGCAAATCGGCGAGCTGGTGGCGTTTCAAAACGACCGGCAGTGGTCCTTCCGGATCGGCCACGCGGAAAGCCATCAGCGGGGCGACGTTGCCCGCCGCCTGGCCGAGCGTTGATTGCACGACGGCCCAATCCGCCCGCTGCCAGCCGCGCGGCAAGGTCCCGGCTTCGAGTTCCAACCGCCCGCCTGCACGGATCGCGGTGAAGTAGGATTGCTGGCGGACTTGCTCCAGTTGGATCGGTTCAATCACCTCGCCGCCGTCATCCTTGCTGGTGCGCTGGTATTCCAGCTCAACGCTGGTCTCTCCTGCTACGCCGCGCTGGAAACGGATTTCCCAAAGCCCTGGCTGGCCCTCGACCGGCACCAAGTCGGCGACGGCGGCACCGCTGGCTCTAACGGTGGCAGCAGCGGTGGCATCCAGCCCGGGAATCCGGACGCGGAGCGATTTGAGCGCGGCATTCTCGATTTTATAACTGATGACCACGCGGCTGAGCATCTGGCCCTCACGCAACGTCGCTTCATGAAACACCTGCGCGGTGACCCACGGATCGAGACGGCTGATGGAAAGGCCGAGCGCCCAGTCGCTTTGCAGCAACCGATAGATCAACGCCCCCGGCCTTGCCGCAGCGCGGGCGGAATCCTTCGGGGCTTCAGCTAAATCGTGCGGATCCATCTGGGAAATGTTCCTGCGATCCTTCGCGCTGACCTGCAACCCGCGCTCGGGGACGATGGTGAGCACTCCGGTCTCACGCGATGCCTCGCGCAGGGAAAGCCGCGGCACCTGCCAGTTTTCCTGCGATCCGGGCGGACGGCCGGTCATCGTTAGATTGAAGGTTCGCTTGCCGGTGGTCTTGCCGGCAAGGTGCAATGTCACTACGCGCTTGCCGTCGATCTGGCTTTCCGTCCAGGAGCTAAGGCCTTCGCCGGTGGCGGTCTCGATTTCCAATCCATCCGGCACATCGAGCGCCAGCCGGAACACGCCGGAGCGGGTGATTGTGACAGTTAGATCGGTGGACACCACCAGCCTGTCATCGCCGAGAGAAACAAGCTGCCACGATTCCGCCCGCAATTCCGGGGCGACGGCGGCGACCCTCACCTTGGCCATGACCTCGCCCGATCCGTAACGAAACGCGTTCTGGAGCAGCACCAGCGGATTCCCGTCATTGTCTCGGGGAAGTAGGGTGCCGTTGAAATCCTCGGGATTCACCCGTGACAGCCCTTCGACCTGAATCGATTCCGGCTGCGCTTCATCGCCGAATGCGAGGGCGAGAAATCCGATCTCACCCGCCGAGCCAGCCACCCGCAGAGGGGCGAGTTCGAGATCCAGTGGCAACGTGCCGGCTCCGCGCTGGGTCTCGATGGTGAAGGCGAAAGCCGCGTCCTGTGCCGGTTCGACCGCCACCCGCAGCTCGCGTTTTTCCGGATCGAACCGCCACGTCCCGACCGGTCCGTCGATCACGTCGCTGACCGTGAATCCATCCGGCACGTTCATCACCAGCGCCGCGACACGGCCCTGCGCCGGGCGGATCGCAACGCGATGCCTGCCATTGACGACGCCGGGGCCGGGGAGAAACAAGTTAGAGACTTCGGCGAAAAACCGGGTTTCCTCGGTGCTCACGTCGCGCTGTTTCGGACGGGCCTGGATCGATACCGGATCCGCAGGTCCCAGCACCATCACCGCGCCGCTTTCGTTGGCGGCGGGCGCATCAAGTGTGGTGATCCGTGCCGCGCCGGGTGAGAAAAACTCCCAGCCTGCTTGATCCCATCGCAGCGTCACCTGCCGCATCGCCGCCGGACCACCGGGCAGTTGCCAGCCCTTGCCAGGATCGGTTAGCGGCATTTCGAAAACCGCCTTGCCGGTCGCCCGTCCCGCCGTTTCGGAGATGATGAAATACGCATCCTCCTCCCCCACCCGATCCTTCACCACCTTCAAACCGGCCCCTTCGAATCCACTCAACACGGCGGGAGCACGCAGCAGCAGATAGCGATCACCCACCTCGCCACGGAGCGTGACATTAAGCGTTCCCCGCAAGCGGCCATCGCGGATTTGCCAATCGTGGATCATCGACTCGGCGGGCTTCGGTGCCTCGGCCGCACGGGCATCACCCGGCGAAAAGGCTGCTAGAATGATGATCGCGACGACCGCCTCCACCACTTTTGACGCGCGCTTCTCACGAATCACATGCCAAGTCCGGGGCAGCCACCATGCCAAGGCAACCAGCACCACGACTCCGAAGAACAACGGCGCGCCGCCACGGATTGATAGAAATGCGGCGCCCGTCAATGCGAGCCCACAGGAAATCCACCAGCGGTCGCGGGCAAGCCATCCGCGCAGCGCCACCGCCGCTCCCAGCGCGAACACCAGCCACATTCCCCAGCCCGTGCGCGCCAGCCATGGGGCGACGTTTCCGACTTCCACCGCCACATCGCTGCCCGCCGCCATCACTGGCACGGCGTATTCGAGCACCTCCGCATTCCCCCGGCCGGTGTTCGCCGCAGCCAGACCGAGACCGGCCGCCACGACGATGAACGCGAGCCCCACCAGCAGCGACAGAATCCGTGACACTCCGGTCGCCTGCCCCATTCCCAATATCAACGCGGTGACACCTAACAACAACAAGCCACCCACCGGTCCCGGATTCCTCGCCAGCCACTCCCAAACGCTTTCCGCAAGCCCCGGTCCGACGAGCTCCGCCGTGCCGCCGCGCGGGACAAGTTGGCGGCCTTCATCTCCCGTCACTTTCCATTCGCCGATGATCACCGGTGCATCCAGCTTCGGCGCGCCGAGGCGGACCTGGCCGGCCTTCGCACCGCGCGCGCCGTAGCGCAGATAGACTTCCACGGCCTCGTTCGGATCCGTCTTCAGTGGCAGCGGAATCAACGTGGCACCGCCGTCCGCGCGGGCGTTCACCGCCTGGCCGTTGACCTTGGCTTCCCACAGCGCCGCGCCGTTGGGCAGGATCGTCCGCAAGGCGCTGCGGCCGCGGGATTTTACGAAAAATCCGGCATCCGTCACCCACTCGCCGTCGCGCGAGATCCGGCTGGAGAGTTTGAGGAAATCAACGGCCTGTTCGACGGTTTCGCCGGGATTGAACCATTCGATCTTCATCCCGATCTTGAAATCACGTGCCGTGTATTGCCAGGCGGCCAGGGTCGGCGCGCTGCTGAGCAAACGGAACTCGGCAGGCAGCTCGGTCGGGTCGATCGCAAGCAACGGTCCCTCGCTAACAGGCTTGGCGAATTTCACCTGCAACGGGCTCACCACCTGCACGTAGCCGCGTTCCGCCTGGACATCCAGCGGGCGCACCTCGCCGGGAGTTAGATCGCCTCCACGGGCGCTCATCGGTTGTTCGAAGGTGACCAGCACGGTGCCGGTCCCGAGCACGGGGCGAGAGAGTGGCACGATCACCGTGTTTCCCTCACGCCGCCAGTCGCGGCCGACGTTCTGGCCGGTCACATCAATGTTGCCGATGCCGTCCGGCACCGCGATTTTCCACTCGGTCGCGGGCGAGCCGACGACGAAATAGTTGATCAGCACGCTACCATACGCAGCACCCGCCTTGAGCGAGTAGAGGTGAAAAACGTCCGCCTGCACGCTCTGGCCGAGCGCCTTGATGGTTAGACCGATCTGCCAGTCACCCTCGCGCAAACGGAACGCCTGCTGGAGTCCTGCGGTTTTCTTCGGGAAAAACGTGACCGGCACCTCGGCGACACCCGTGGTCTTCCCGGCTTCCAACCGATAGCCCGCCGCCGCGACGGCACCGATGTAGCCGCGACGCGACTTCACGCCGGGAAACCCGAGCGCCTGGAGCTCCCACGCACCCGCCTTGGCTGATTCGTTCTTCTCCAGCCGCACACTGACGAGCTGGCGGTTCATCACCGGCTGTTGAAAAATGATTTTCAGGCGGCGTTTGCCATCCTTCACTTCACCGGCCACCGCGTAGTCCGCCACTTGCGCGCCGGTCACCGACGCCACCGCGTGATCGGCGGAAATCTCCATCTCCCATTCGCGCAAGGGAGCCTCGCGGATGTCCAGCTCGATGTCCGCCATCACCCGGCGATCCGTTTCGGCGAGTTCATAGACGGTCACCTCGGTCACGCTGACCTCGGGCAAAACCTGGTTCGCCTGGATCGCGTAGCCGTAATCCGCCGATGGAAACCGATAGACGAAAAGCTGCCGCGGATTTTCCTCGATCCTGCCGGGAAATTGCGCGGGCGCGAGCTGGATCAAGCCGCTGGCCTCCACCACATCGATTCTAACCGCCCCGTCGTTGGCGATCCGCAACCAGCCGCCGTGACGCAGCGAACCGATGGGAACCATGCGTAGCGCCTCCGTCTGGACCGGAAATCCGCCGAGCGCCGCCTGCGCTTCGATGATGACCTGCGACCTGCCTTCGATGGGCCGCGAGAGTTTCACCGCCAGCCGCCGGTTACCATTTTCCACGACGACCGACCAACCGAGAACCGATTCTCCCGTGACGGCCAACACTTCGCCCGGCCCGGCCATGGAGAAGGAAAGTTCCGGCAGGCTGCCTTGCAGGACCCGCAAATCCACGGTGGTCAACTGCCGCATCAGGCCGCTGCCGATCCGCACGTCGGTGGCTTCCGTGCTGGAGAAAAACAAGGCACCGTCCGCGACCACATCCGCCGAGCGCCATGCCAGGCCAGCCAGGCCGTTAGCCGGGAGAAATCCTCGCCACGCATTCCCCTCCCGCTCCGGCACCACGGCGAGCGAACGGTCGAAGGAAACGCCATCGGGCAGGCCCTCGATTCTAACCGGCACCACAACGCCGGCGGGAAGTTTGAAATCCAACACCCGCCAGTCGCCCTGCCGTTTCACCGGGGCCACGAATTCCAGCGTCACCGGCAGATCACCGCCGCGCTCGGCGATCAGGTCGTAACCGCCATCTTCCGGTCGCAGGACGACGTGCCAGCCGTCGCCGGAGACGCCGCTGGAGAGGGCCACACCACCGACCAACTCGGCTTTCGAGCGATCCGCCTTGGCGCGGGCCGTGGTTGTCAGCCGGAAGGAGACGCTGTTGCCATCGGCGGATAGACGACCGGCCAGTGAAGAGCCGAGCAGTTCGAGATCGGGCAGGATGTAGCCACTCTTGGCGGCGGCGATTTCAAGCGCGGCCACGCCGTAGCCGAGGAATTTGTTGGATTTCCCGGCATCGACGGGCACGAGGCCGTCGGCTTTGAGAATCCGAAGGTCCACTCCGGCGTCAGCGGTTGCGGTGATGGAAAGCGAGAATCCGGTGGCGGTGCCAGGACCGGGAAGGAGCAGGCTCGCGGCTCCCTGGTTGGTTTTGACGTGGGTTTTCACCTGCAACTGAAGCGCCGTTAGAGGCACGTCCGGCTGGATGACCGGGCGCACGTCGAGAAAGCGCGAACCATCTTCCGCGACCCGCACGGACCAATCACGCAGGCCTTGGCCGGTCACGGAAACCACATCGCCCGCGCCGGTGAGCGCGAGTGTCAGCGTTTCAGCCTTGCCTTGGTGGATTTTGAAATCGATCTGCTGGTCGCTGGTGACGGTTTCCAATCCGACCTGGGCTTTGACGTCGGCGGTGACGGAGAAGAAGAGCGGTGCTTCCTTGGGAGTCTCCTTGATCAGATCGCCGATGGGAACGACGACGAATCGCTTGTCGGGTTCTTGGGCGAGGACAACGGCGGCCATAAGGGCGGTGAACCAGGCGAATGCGGTTTTCATGTGGATTGGTTTTCTATCACGGCTTGAGGGCCGCTTGGGTAAAGGGTGTGTAAATTGGACCGCGGGATTTATCCCGCGAGGACGATGAATGAATGCGGGCGAGATGAATCTCGCGGTCCGTCATTTCAACTTCTCGATGACTTGGAGCATCTCGCCGACACGGGCGCTGGCTCCGTAGAATTGCTTCACGCTGGCAGCCGGTTCGGCCAACAGTTTGAAATCGATGGCATCGCCCATCGGGCCGCCCTTGAGTTTCTCGGCGGCTAACAGTGATAGTCCGGCGAGCTGCATGGACGGCGTGGCGCGGTCGAAGGCGGTGGCTTGGGTGTCGTGGGGAATCGTCCAGGTGCGCTCGACCATTTCCTGGCTGGCGGCATCGCGGAAACGCACGCTGACCTCGCCGATTTCACCGGTTCCTCCGGCAATCGGCTCGACTTGATAGATCGCTACTCCGGCCTCGTCCGCCGCGAGTTCGGCGGCGTCCACGGCGTCGTTGCGGAAGTCCTCGGTCTTGAGGCGGTCCTTCTCGAAGCCGATGAGCTTGTATCTGCCGACGCGCTGCGGATTGAAGTTCACCTGCACCTTGACGTTCTCCGCCGCCGGACGGAAGGCGCCGGCGAGTTGTTTGGCGAAACTGTCGTTTTTCTCGCTGCCGACGACGTAGTAGCGGCCGTTGCCCTTGCGGGCGAGTTCGCTGAGCAAGCGGTCGTTCAACCCGTCCGCGCCGATGCCGGCGATGTCGAAGGCGAGGCCTTTCTGACGGAACGCTTTCACCTGCTCGGATAGACGCTCGGGATCCGCGTCGCCCAGATTCGCCGCGCCATCGGTGAAGAGGACGATGCGGTTCTGCGCACCGGCGAGCTGATGTTCCAGGGCCTTTTCCCCGGCGAGTTTCATGGCTTCCTCCAGATTCGTTCCGCCTTCGCTGGCGGTTTGATTGACGAGGCCGCTGAGTTTCGCCGACTGGTCACCGGTCAGGATTTCGGCAAGAATATGCGGGGTGCGGGAAAAACCGATGACGGTGACGAGATCGGCCTTGGTGAGGAGCACGCCGAGTTGGGAAAGCGCATGTTCCATCGAAGCGCGGCGGTCCTCGCGAACCATCGAGCCGGATTGATCCACCAGCAACGTGAGCCGCAACGGCTGCACGGCACTGCGCCCGACCGAACCGGTGCGCAGCGCGACGCGGACGAGATTCCTGCCGGGAATGATCGGATGCGCGGATTGCTCGACCGTGGCGGCGACGGGTTCGTTAGACGCGGGGGCGGGATCACCGTAATCCACGGCGTTGTAGAATTGCTCGGGCTTGATGCTCGCGGGATCCGGGCGCTCGCCTTTTGCCAGTGCGGCCTTGGCGAGTTGGAACGAGGCGTCGCTGATGTTGAGGGAGAAGGTGGAGTAGGGATTTTCCGAGGCGGGGATTTCATTGACCGTGTCGAGCACAAGCGTTTGGCGGGCTTGTTCATTGGCAGGGTTCCATTCCAAGGCTTTGGAAAACCAATTTTTTGAGTCCTCCGGTTTACTTTCCTTCTCTGCCTCCAATGCGAGAGCGACGGCTGTGTCGCCGAGGCGCGTCTTCAAGGCATCCCTACGTTCCTTTACCAGAGGAGCATCGGGGAGCATGTCCAACGCACTTTCGTATTTCTTGTAAGCTCCCTGATAGTCTCCTTTGGAAGAATCGTCACGGGCGTCCGAAAGCAATCTGTCAGACTCACTGACGGCATCGGCCCTTCTTATCACTTCCCGTTGAGCCAATCCTCCAAGATCAGATCCCTTGAACAGATATCCGGATGGTTCCGCGAATGAATCAATCTCCTCTGAAAGCTCTCCATTGAGAGAAAGTTCCGTTCCCGCTCGGAGGCCCATGTCTTGTGCCTTTCCAGTTGAATGTTTTTCATTTTCTCCTGAGGCAAGGCCACCTCCTCCTTCGAAGCGTTTCGCCAGATCAACGTTCTGAGCCGGAACCGAATTTGATTCGCCGTCTTTGTCCTTCGCGGCGGTTGCAAAGGCGTCAAGCCCGCCGGATGAAATGGAACCCATCGCACTCATTGACGAAGGCGGGGGAACAGCCCGGGGTTTCGCTGAAGTCACTGTAGATTCATTGTCTGCCAGCGTGGACATCGATTCGGCTGGCGCATCCACGGGGGCTTTCCGTTCGAATTGTGAAGCGGCTGCCGGCAAATCCATGAACAAACCATCTGCCGTGCGGTTCGGATTGTTGAGAATGGCATCGATGTTGTTGCGGTTGACCGCCTGGTCGCCCGATCTCAGGCCGTTAGTAACAGAGCCGCCCAACACGGTACCGGCGACATCGCGTTCGCCAGCGGAAGGTTGCTGCGCATCTGCCAAACTGTCTGCGGCGGAGCCAAGATCCTTTTTTTCTCCACCAAGGCCCATGGCACCTCCAGCACTCGCACTGCCGGACCATCCGGTGGCGGGCTGCTTCGGCTGCGATTCGATTTTGGATGACTCCGCTAATTCCGGGAGTTTGCTCTCCATTTCGGGGGCAGGCTGTTCCGCCTTGGCCGTCGCGGTTAGACGGGCGCGTTTCCTGTCCTGTTGCTCTTCCTTGAAACCTTCCTTCGCTTTGGCAAGCGACATGGTCATTTCCTTAGCCGCCTTATCGTTTCGTTTCGCAGTTGAGGCGACCGGGGCGGAGGGGCTGGCTGGTTTTGCTGCGGCTGGCGTTTGGCGCGGAGCATCACTCATAGCAAGACTCTCGTCCTGCGACTTGGTTTGAATTCCCAATTCAATCTGTTTGAGCTTCATCTCTTGAAGAAGCTGCTGGTCCGCTTCGAAATCGCGTTTGGCATCGACGTAGTCCTGGGCATCGAGTCCGCGTTTGATCGCTTCCCCGTTGGTATCATTCTCCGCTACTCTGGCAGCCTGATCCTCATCCACGCCGGATTGGCCATAAAACGAGTCCTGTCCCTTGTAGATGATACCTTTGGTTCTCACGATGGTGGACAACGCCTTGCGGCGCTCCTCCACCTTGTCTTCCTGATCGCGGACGGCTTTGTCGAGCACTTGAAGTTCATTTGCCGCCTGTCCTCCACCGCCACTGGTGGGCATGAAATCGACGGTTTTCTCAGATCTACTGGCTCGTTTGGCTTTCTGAATGCTAGCCGATCCTGCAGCAAAAAAAATTGAGATGAAGAGCGTGAGAAACAGGCATGCCGCGATTGCCTGCAACGCACGAATTGCACTGCGGGAGATGCGTTTTTCAGTTTCAAACTCCGTCAGTGAATGGGTTGGCCCACAGATCTCATCCAGCAGCTTGCGCTTTTCCGGCGGGAGTTTCCATGAGTGCTCGGCCTCGGAGGCTTCGGCTTCCGTGAGTAGGCCGTGGAGGGCGCGCATGCGGCGGCGGAAGACGAGGAGTTCGGGGCGTTCCTCGCAGAGGCGCTCGAGCTCGGCGGCCTCGAAGGTGGAGGCTTCGCCAAGGACCCAGGCGACGATGCGGGCCTCGACGGGTTCGTCGCCGACGGTGTCGAATGGGGTTGGTGGTTCTTGGTCCATTGGTGATTTGAAATTTGAGATTGAAGCGAAACGCGGAGGCGCGGAGGTCACAGAGGAAAGTTCGCGGAGTTTCTGTTTTTAGCCTTCGGCTGACTCAACGCCGAGGCGGCGGAGGGAATCGGCTAGATTTTTCAACGCGTGGTGGAGTTTGTAGCCGACGTTGCCGACGCTGATGCCGGTGCGCTGGCTGATCTGGTCGTATTTGAGGCCGTCGTGGTATTTGAGGGAAATCAGGGCACGGTCGTCTTCGTGGAGTTCGGCGACTAACAACTGGAGGGTGCCGAGGGCTTCGAGTTTGCCGAGGGCTTGTTCGGGATCGGGAGACGGGCTTTGGAACTCGCGGCCGTCCTCGATGGGAGTTTCGCGTTTGTGATCGCGGATGTGGCTGAGGGCTAGATTTCTGATGCAGCGGAAGAGCCAGGCTCTCGGGTGGGTGACTTCCTCCCAGTGGGCGTGGAGTTTCAAAAACGCGTCCTGCACGAGGTCTTCGGCGGTTTCCCGCTGGCCGACTAGGCCGTGGGCGTAGCGGAGCAACGGGGATTCTTCCGCGTCGAAGACCTGCCGGAGTGATGGTTTTTCCTCCATGGGGCGTTTCAAGGGGCGGAAAGGAATCACCGGCCGAACTCCGGCGTCAGCCTGGGAACGGGCGCTGGAGGTCAGGGTTTCCATGAATCGACTGGTGCGTGGTCATGCTTTCGTCTATGAAGACACGGGCGGAGGGATTTCCTTAGAAAAATGTTTTGAAGAGTTTACCGCGGAGCCGCAAAGGTCGCTGAGGAACGCAGAGAAAGACAGGGATTTGGTGGGTTTTTGAGACAGGAAATGCGGAAGTGCTGAGACGTTGGTGGTCGATCCTTAGAAACTCCGCGTCCCTTCGCGGCCTCTGAGACTTTGCGGTGAACTTCTTCCAATGTATTTAAGAGCGAAATGAATTTAGCGGTCCGTTTGTCTTGTCACGGATTGGCCGGGTGAACAGTTTTCCCGCCGATGAAACGGGTGGTGATTCATACGGACGGCGGCTGCAAGGGAAACCCCGGGCCGGGCGGGTTCGGGGTGGTGCTGGTCTGTGGCAAGCACCGGAAGGAACTGTCCGAGGGCTACCGGCTGACGACGAACAACCGGATGGAACTGCGGGCTGCCATCGCGGCGCTGGAGATGTTGAGCGAGCCGTGCGAGGTGGAGCTGCACTCGGACTCGAAGTATTTGATCGACGCGATTTCCAAGAAATGGATCGAAGGCTGGAAAAAGCGTGGGTGGCAGACTGCGGCCAAGCAACCGGTGAAAAACCAGGATCTCTGGCTGAGACTGCTGGCGGCGATCGGCGGGCACAAGGTGGATTGGCGCTGGGTGAAGGGCCACGCCGGGCATGTGGAAAACGAACGTTGCGACGAGCTCGGGAACATCGCGGTGGTGGGGAAGAATCTGTTGGAGGATGTCGGGTTCGAGGCCGGACGCTGAAAGCGCGGCTTGCAGTCGGGTGAGCTGGCGGTTTCCCTTCCGGCAAGTGGCAGAAGCTGGAAAATCACGATGGAGCGCGCGGCTGGGTGTCTTCGGCGATCTGCCGACGAAGCTGATGCTGCGGGCGCTGCACGTGACGCCGTTTTTCCTCGAACCGGTATTGATCGCCGGCTGGACGTCGTTGTTTTTCCTGATCGCGAGATCACAGCGGAGGGCGGTCGCGGGAAATTTAAAAGCGCTGCATTCGCACTGGAGCGGGCTGCGGGCCATGCTCGGGGCATGGCAGGTGTTCTGGAATTTCGCGCTGACCTTCGTGGATGCGATGCGCTGTGAAACGGGAACCGGCGCAGTGGATTGGGCGGTGGAAGGTTTATCTAACATGGAAGCGCTGGCAGGATGCAAGGAGGGCTGCATTATTCTAACTGCCCACATGGGGAACTACGACATCGCCGCGCCGATGTTCGCCTCGCGCTTCAACCGCACGCTCTACACGGTCCGCGCCCCGGAGCGGGAACCGGAAACGCAGGCGCTCCGCGAGCAGGAAGTCCGGCGAAAAGAGGCGGAAAATCCGAATTTCCGCACGCTCTACAACCAGGAGGGGAATCTGCTGGGCATCGAGTTGGCACGCTTGTTAGCCGAGGGCAACATCGTGGCGGTCCAGGGTGACCGGGTGATTTTCGATGTTTCCCCAATGGATGTGGAAGTGGAGCCGGGGTTGACGATGCGGATTCCCAAAGGCCCGCTGTTTCTTGCGAGAGCCACGGGTGCGCCATCATTTCCGCTGTTCATCATCCGCGATGGCTGGCGGCGCTACCGCGTGATCGTGCTGCCGAAAGTGATTCTCCCGCCACGCAAACGGGGCGAGGACGACGGTGCGGCGAAGATCTGGGCGGCGACGATTCTCGGCGTGGTCCGGAAACACTGGCGGCAATGGTATGTCTTCGAACCACTGCTCTTCCGGGCGGAGACGGGCGGGAAATTTCCCGACGTTTTCTGATTTCCGGGAATGTTCCCTTTTCTCCTGACTGAAATTCGGCTAAAGGGAGACCATGAAATCAAGGTTCACCGGAATTCTCCTCGCAATCAGCGTCTTCGGACTGAATGCGGCGCACGCCCAGAAGCCGGTGCCGCCCGCGTCCCCTCCCCGCTTGCCGCTTTCCACGGTGTTCCAGGGCGAAGCGAAGTTTCACGCCATCGTTGCCAAGGCGGAGCGCGAGAACTGGCGGAATCTACCGATCGGCGAGCGGACGATTCGCGTCGCCCGCGAAATGGTGGGCACGCCTTACGTGAACTACTCGCTTGAGGTTGATGACCGGATCGAATCGCCGGTGGTCAACATGAAGGGCATGGACTGCTGGACGTATTACGAAAACGCCTTGGCGATTTCCCGGATGCTCAAATACAAGCCCGCGCCCTACAAGCCGCAGGACATGCTCCAGATGGTGGAGATCGAACGCTACCGCAACGGAGTCTGCACGGGAAGTTACCTGAGCCGGATGCATCACCTCGAAGAAGTTTTTTACGACAACCAGCGCCGCGGCTACGCTTCCAATATCACCTCGCGGATTCCCGGCGCACAGAGACTCAAACGCGAGATCCGCGAAATGACGGTGCAGTGGAAAGCCTATCGCTATCTCCGCTCCACCCCGTCGCTCATCGAGCCGATGGGAAAAATCGAAGCGCAGGTATCCAATCTTCCCGTCTACCATGTCCCGAGGTCAAAAGTGCGGGATGCCGAGAAATACCTCCAGAACGGCGACATCTGCGCGATCACGACGACTCATCCCAGCGGCTACACTTCCCACGTCGGATTGATTGTCAGACTCAAGGACCGGGCCTATTTCACCCATGCGACCTCGGATCGTGACAAAGGCCGGATGGTGGTCATCGACCGGCCAATCACCGACTACGTGAACGGCGCCTCGAAGCACGCGGGCATCATCATCTGCCGGCCTAACGATGTTCCGCCGTCACCGCAGAACAACGTGGCGAGGCAGTAACAGTTAGGATGATTGCCCGAAGAAATTGCCGAAACTTTCATGGAACGGCGATCTCCGAATCGCCGAAGCCCATGAGGTGGCTATAAGTGGAGGCTAACCGCTTTTTCATCGGCTTGCCATGGGCATCGGCGGATCGGAGTCCGCCGTTCCTTGTATCCGTGCTGCGCCACGACGGCTCCTGATCACGGAACCCAGCTGCGGCCATTCGGTTAGGAAACCGGCAGGCTCTCCGTCAGACTCTCCGCGATGGCTTTGATGACCTCGCCCGATTCCTTCTCGACCAGTGGGCGGGCCAGCATTTCCTCGTAGATCGCGATGTAGCGGCGGGCGACTTCCTTGTGGCTGAACTCCTGCTCGCTTTCGATCATCACCCTGCGGATCTCGCGATCCTTGATCTCCTGGGGAAGCGCGTAAAACTCCATCGCGCAGTCGATGGCCCAGCGGAAGGCTCCTGAATTGTAGTGGTCGAAACGGAAACCATTGCCCGTCGAGTTTTCGACATCCAGCGGCCGGACCGTGTCGTAGAGACCACCGGTGGAATGCACGATAGGCAGTGAGCCATAAAGCGGCGAGGTCATCTGCGGCAGGCCGCAGGGCTCGAACAACGACGGCATCAGCATGAAGTCCGAAGCCGCGTAAGCGAGGCGCGAGAGCCGTTCTTCGAAATCGACGATCGCCACCCGTTCCCTCAGGTCGAACGCGCAGACGATCTTGTCGATCCATTCCTGATGCGGTCCATTCGCCACGACCACGACCTGCAAGTCGCGGTCCCAGTAATCCGATACCATACTGTGCAGAATGTCCGTTAGAAGCTGCGGCCCTTTCTGCACCGGATCAAGCCGTGAAGGCCAGAAGAAGATCGGCGCGTTCACATCCTCCTTGAGTTGCAGCTCGCGCTGGAGAGCCAGTTTGTTAGCCGCCTTGCCTGCGGGGAAATCCGCTTCGGTGAAATTCTGCACCAACGCGTCGTCGGTCTCTGGATTGTAGGAAACGTCGGGCGCATTGAGAATGCCGGCGGAACATCCCGCAGCGTATTTGGCGCGCAGCTCGGCCCGCACCGAGTCCGGAACCACCGCGTGCCAGCCCTCGACCATTTCCCAGAGGAAACGCGGGCTCACCGTATTGATGTAGTGCGCCGCGAAAATCCCCGAAGTCAGCAAGTCCACCGGCACATGCGAGCGGGCATGGTCGTAGTTGCACGGCGGCCCGGAGAAATAAAGATTCATCCAGAACTCCGCCGCATCGATCCCCGCCTCCTCCACTTGGGCCAGCGAAACCTGCCGCGTGTGGATGTTATGCACCGTGAAAAGACTCTTGATTCCGCGGCGTCTCGCCATCGCCGGAATCAGCGCGGTCATCCAGTCGTTGCAATGCACCAGATCCGGCATCACCCGCGGGATGATGTGGTTGATCACCTCCCGTTGAAACACCAGGGCGATGCGCATCGATTCATCGTTCCGGTTGCTGTAAACCTGCTCGCGATAATAGAAAATCCGGTCCTCCGCCAAGTGGATGTGCGCTTCGGGAAGCACCTCGTGGTATTTCCGCAGCTCCCTTTCGTGGAGGTTGAAAATGTCGCCCTGGAACATCCGCCGGTAGTTCGGCATCGCCACGTGAACGTCCGCTCCCAACTCGAACAAAGCCGACACCAGCGACGCGGAAACATCGGCCAAACCACCCGCCTTTGCCGACATCCTTTGGGCCATGTTTCCCATGCCTGACGGCAAATAGGTGATCTCCGGCGTGACGATGAGGATTCTTGGCTTGGGGGGCTTCGGTGTGTCTGACATTGGGCGCTCGATTAAAGTCGTTGATCTATCCGCTGTGATATTGGTGAAAGTTTCAAGGGATCGCCATCTCAATCTGTGAAAAAATGGCGATTATTTCACCACCTCCAATCCGCGCATCCCATTGGAACACAAGTTGCAACACGCACGACTTTTCGATTGGACACATTCGCTTCGCTCGTCCAAAGTGCATGATTTGGACCAACATTCGGACAATCAAATCCGAATGAATCGCCCCGCTCATGCTCAAGCTGACTCCGACAAATGACGGATGCAAAATTGCGACCAAGTCTCCAACCGCTCGAACAACGGACCATTCAAATCCGACAGCGCCGTAAATCCGAGATCCGTCAACGCATCCTCTCGCGAGGCCACCGCGTCGGATTTTAAATCAATGAGATGGACGATCCCCAGATGGACCTGCCCCACCGGATTCGACTCGTCGTTGAGCAGAGCGATGATGCGGTGTTCGTGCTCTTCGGGAAGATCCAGCTCCTCCTCGATCTCGCGGGTCACCGCCGCATGATACGCCGCCGGGCCGGTCCGGCCATTTCCCGTATCCACCGGGTTCACATGTCCGCCCACGCCCACCGAGATCTTCGCGTGAAGCCGACTCTCGCCGCCCGATTTGCCACGGGTGTAGTGCAGGATGCGATCCCCGCAACGGAAGATGCAGTAAGGAATGAGTTGCTTGTGGCTCGGATCTTCCTCGGCCGCCGCACGATCCATGAAAAAGTGATTCGCCGGGTCCAGCAACCGGGCAACCGCCGCATCCAGCCCTTCCGTGCGGATCCCTTCAAAGGCTCCGATTTCCTCCAACAATGCGCGTGGCACCACCAACACCTCTTCTCCGGCATACTTCGACATGCCGCGGAGTATGGAAACGGATCGCCGTTCGCCAAGTCCTCATCCGCGAATCCCCGGCGAATGCCGCCTCCTCCCGACTTCCGAAGAATTTTCCAAAAATCCTCTTGCCCATCCCCGGTGCCGCCGATAAACCTCCGCCCCACCCGAAAGGGGCGTTAGCTCAGTTGGTAGAGCACTTGCATGGCATGCAAGGGGTCAGCGGTTCGAATCCGCTACGCTCCACCACTTTTGTTTTCAGTAGGGTTTCGCTTCTCAGGCCGGAATCATGGCCAAAATAGAAGCACATCTTCTTGGTTTTCACTGGTTCCAACAAACCGGACGTTCGTGCCTCGCCCACATTCGGTTAGCATGTCGATTCCAGCCGGAATCCACTTAGCGGGGAGGAGGAGGATTTTCCGGAAGATTATCGGGCATCAGCGCGGGATGATCTTTCAAATAAGCATCCGCCCCGGCGGGTGAGGACAGCAGCCAAGACTGGATCACGTTCAGTCGTGTGGCTTCCGCCAAATCAGGGTTGGCAAGTGAGTCACACCATTCCATCGCCCTTTCAGGATTCGTGGGGATCAGCCCTTGGATGAGTTCCTCGGTCCAGAACGATTGAGGCGACGGCTGCGATTTGATCCATTCTCCCATGGCTTCGGGGGCTGACAAAGCCCAGCTCCCGGCGACGTTCCTCAACGCGATTTCGCGCCATGGTTCCGTCAGATTTCCCGAGGTCCAGGCCATCGCCTCTAACGGATTCCCGAAAGCCCAGCCGCCGACTATCAGATCAATAATCACCTCGGCCGGACCGGAAGACATGGAAGGCAGGGATTGCCTGAGCCAAGCCAATGCCGGCGCCCGGTCTTCGCTGGTCCATGCGGCGAGGATCCATTCCAGCAACTCGTTGCGCATCGACTCATCGGGAATTTCCAACACTTTGGCGAGTGTGCCGGGAGTATCGACGCCGGCCTGATGGAGCCATTCCTGGAGTTGCTCGTCCGGAACGACACTGGTGTCATCAACGGATTCGGGGGCCGGCGGACGTGGTTGTTTTTCGAGAATCCTGTGTGGGCCGGACACGGGAGGTTTATTCGGACGGATTGACTCGTTCGTTCGCACAACAATGAACCACACCGGAAGACTCGCCGCCACCCCCGACAAGACGACGAGCATGAAGCGTCCGCGCTGGCTCATCAGTTGATCGTGAAAATTCCCCAGGACGTGCCCGAGAACCCTTGGTCGGTATCAACTCCCTTGTAGAAGCCACGGTTGCCCGCCTGATAGAACATCGAGTAAACCGATTTTGAATCGACTCCGTGGAAATGGCCGTAATCGAGGGCGATGGATCCCACGGGTAACGTCTTGCCCGCATAGGAGGCCGTGGCTTTTCGATAGGTGTAAAGCGCGGGCGCTCCTTGAGGCTTGGATCCTCCGTAAACGGTGGTTCTGCCACTCGCCTCGATTTTCACCCGAAGTTTCAATTGGCTGCCATTGGGAACATAGATGATCGCACCACCGGATTTGCTACCTTGAAGCGTTAGATTGAGATTGTCGCCGATCTTGAGTGTCTTCCTCGGGGAGATGACATTGCCCGCCGGAGCCTTCCATTTTTTCGGTGTGACAAAGATGCCGCTTTTCAAGGTCTTGACCGAGGATGGAGCGGAGTCCGAGGTGATATAGCTCGAACCGTCGTACTGTTCGAGCGAGACGGTGAAATGGTAATTTCCTGTGAGGTTGGGGATCGCCACGGAGGTCACCGGATTGAAATTCGAATACTGATAGCCGCCTTTCAGTTGGCCAAGCGTATAGGTGGCGACCCGGTAGCCGCTGCTTGGGAACGGGTTGGCGGTGACCCACAGGCACAGGCGCAAGGTGCCTGAAATGCTGTTGGACGAACTTTGGTTGACGATCCTGCCTGGCACGAGAAAAGTGCATTTCCCATCGCTGATCCTCCAGCCCGGATTGCCGTCTGCGAAAACCACGTCGTTGGCTCCGAAGGCGGTCTCAACCAGACTGAAAACGGCGAAAAACAGGAAGGATCGAAGTAAGTTCATGGTCGGGAGGAAGGATCTTAAGACTATCCAATCAGACCGATTTGGATGATTGGTGTCAACGACGAAGGAAACTTACCTCTTGGCGAATTGGTCGGATTTTCAACACCGCGACGCGCCATCATTTCCTTCCCATCATCACTCTGGATCGAAGTGAAGAACTAACCCGTTCCGGTGACTCGCTTTCCTCCCCGGATGCGCTTCACTCGCGGGGTGAAACCCTACATTCCCGTTCTCCTCGCCGCAATGGTCACCGCCGCGGCATCCGCCCGCAGCATCGTCTCGCTGGACAAGGATTGGGCCTTTTTCCAAGGTGAAGCGAAAGGTGCCGAGAAACCGGATTTCGACTCCTCGGCATGGCGGAAACTCGATGTCCCGCATGACTGGAGCATCGAGGGGAAATTCGACGAAAAAGCCGCGACCACCGGCTCCGGCGGATGGATGCCTTCCGGCGTGGCCTGGTATCGGAAGGAAATCACACTCCCGTCCGATGCCAAGGGCCAGCGGGCGTGGGTCGAGTTCGACGGCGTCATGCACAACAGCGACGTGTGGCTCAACGGCAAGCACCTCGGCCATCGGCCGAATGGCTACGTCAGCTTCCGTTACGATGTCACCGACCACCTGAATACCGCCGGACCTAACATCCTCGTCGTGAAGGCCGACACCTCCGCCCAGCCCGCCTCCCGCTGGTATTCCGGGGCGGGCATCTACCGGCACGTCCGCCTCGTCACCGCCCACCTCGTGCATGTCGAGCCTTGGGGCGTTTACGTAACGACACCCGAGGCGACCGACGCGTCCGCCACGGTGAAAATCCAGACTTCCCTCTTCAACTCCAGCGCCAGACCCGGCATGGTCACCCTCCGCAGCGCCCTCATCGGTCCGGACGGAAAGTCCCTCGCGGTCGTTTCTAACGAAGCCACCCTGTCGCCGGGCAAAAACGACACCGTCACCCAACAGATCCGCCTCCCCCGCCCCAGGCTTTGGAATCTTGAGACGCCGGACCTCCACAAGATCGTCACCCGCATCACCACCGGTGAGACGGTGCTCGATGAAGTGACCACGCCCTTCGGCATCCGCAACGCCGAGTTCCGCACCGACACCGGATTCTGGCTCAACGGGAAAAATTTCAAACTCAAGGGCGTCTGCCTCCATCACGACGGCGGCGCGGTGGGAGCTGCTGTTCCGCTAGACGTGTGGCGGCGCCGCCTGACGATCCTGCGCGACCTCGGTGTGAATGCCATCCGCACTGCCCACAATCCCACCGCCCCCGAATTTCTCGACCTCTGCGACCAGATGGGATTCCTCGTGATGGGCGAGTTCTTCGACTGCTGGACCAAGGGCAAGAACAAGCACGACTATCACCTCTTCTTCAAGCAATGGTCCGCCACCGATCTGCGCGACGGCATCCTCCGCGATCGTAATCATCCGTCCGTCATCCTCTACAGCGTGGGAAATGAAATCCACGACACCCCCAAGCCGGACCTCGCAAAGCCCATTCTCCGCGGCCTCGTGGACATCTGCCATGAGCTCGATCCCACCCGCCCCGTCACCCAAGCGCTCTTCCGGCCCAACGTTTCCGGCGATTACAACAACGGCCTCGCTGACATGCTCGACGTCATCGGCACCAACTACCGGGACAAAGAGTTGCTAGACGCATGGAAGGACAAATCCGGTCGCGAGATCGTCGGCACCGAGCAGGGCCACGAGCGTTCCACCTGGCTCGAATGCCGCGAGAATCCCCAGCACTCCGGCCAATTCCTGTGGTGCGGCATCGACTACCTCGGCGAGTCGCGGAGTTGGCCGCTCACCGTGTTCAACGGCGGATTGTTAGACCGGGCCGGATTCATCCAGCCACGCGGCTACGAGCGCCAGAGCTGGTGGAGCGAAAAGCCGATGGTCCGCGCCTTCCGCCGCATCGGCATCACCGCCGCCACCCCCGCCGATCCCGGCTATGAGGCGCTGGAATGGAACCGTCGGCAGGTCCTGTTCTCCGACTGGACACCCGCATCCTCCGACGCACATGAAGAGAATGTGGAGGTTTACAGCAACGCCGAGGAGGTCGAGCTGTTCCTCAACGACAAGTCGCTCGGCAAAAAGGAAACCCGTGAGGATGGCGCTGCGTCCAACTGGAAGGTTCCCTATCAGCCCGGTACGCTCAAGGCCGTTGCCCGGACGAGAGGCAAGGAAGTCGCCACCGACATCCTCCGCACTGCCGGCAAACCCGTGAAGATCGAACTCCTAACCGACCGCACCACGGTCGGCACCGGTTTCGACGATGTCGCCCATGTCGAGATCCGCCTGCTCGATGAAAACGGCACGCTGGTCCCGAATGCCGAAAACCTCGTGAAATTCACCGTCACCGGTCCCGGAAAAATCCTCGGCATCGATAGCGGGAACATCGTCAGCACCGAGGCCTTCCAAGCCAGCGAGCGCAAGGCCTACCAAGGCCGCGCCCTCGCGATCCTCCGCGCCACCGGCCCTGGAAACATCACCCTAATGGCAACTTCCGACGGACTGCCACCCGCCACGCTGGAGATCACGACGAAGCCGTAAGGAGGTCTGGAAAAATGGTCGCTGGCAGGGATCGACCTCCGGGCGGTCCGGAGAATGTTCGCGAATGGACGACCAAGGAACGACTTTCCGGCCTTTGATGGACAGATTCATTTGCCTCTCATTCGCAGACCGCCACGGAAGTCGGTCCCTGCCAGTTTTAAGAACGGCCCTGATCAAAACGTTGTCCCGATGGCGAAATGGAGCGTGCCGTTAGGTTCGCCGGGATCGTGCGTGAGGTTGTAGCCATATTCCAGACGGACGGGGCCGATGGGCAGATCGAGGCGGAGTCCGAGTCCGGCGGCCATGTTGAGCTTCGCAGCGGTCATCTCGTCATATTCCCGGGAAAGCGATCCCGCGTCAAAAAACACCACCCCTTTCACGCTGCCGGCAAGCGTGCGGATGAGTTCCGCATTGGTGTGCCAGGAAGCCTCGCCACCTGTCGGATAGGTATTCACCAATGGTCCCAGTTCCCGCTCGGGGAAACTCCGGACGCTGTTAGCCCCGCCGTTGAACAACCGGAGGTCGATGGGAAGTTCCTCGCCATCGCCAGTCGGAACCAGGATCCCCAATTGCCCGCCGAGCGCGATCTCGTATTTCGAACTGAATTTGTGATAGAAACCACCACTCATGCCCGCCGAGGCATAGCCGGTGGTGGAGCTTCCCACCGCAGAGCCGATTTCCAACGGAGCCATCAGATGCCAGCCATGTTTCGGCAGCACCGGGCTGTCGCGGTAATCCAGCGTCTGTGTGAAACGAAGCCGTGGATGCGTGTAAACGGTTTCACCGAGCTCTGAAGAGGGAAGGCCTTCTTCGTTGAGGTTTACAATCGAAGAACCTGCCAGCAGGTCGAGCGTGTAGTGATCGCCGACTTTCCAGGTGGTGCTGGCCTCGATTCCGGTTTCCAGCGAGCTGTAGCCTTCCCGGGTGTAGGAAAGCGCGTAGGCGCGGAGACTGCCGGAGACGTCGCTTCCGAAAAGCCATGGATCGGTCAGCTTGGTTTCTCCCAGCACGCCTTTTCCGCTGAATTCGAAGCCGCTGCTGAAACCGAGAAGCTCGCCCCACAAGTTGCGGTCGGCATAGGTGGCGCGGAAAATCGGGCCCTGATAGGAATCCGCGCCGGCAGCGAAACTCAACTGGCGGGCCCGGCCTTCCTCCAGATGCAACGTCGCATCGATGTATTTCTCCCCGACGGGATTGGTCTCGACGCGGACGGAGGAAAACGCGCCGGTCGCCAACAGACCGCGGATCCGCTTGTTCATGGCGGCCTCGTCATACCACTCGCCTTCGAGCACCTGCATGCGTTTGGCAATGCGGTCCGGATTGGTGATGACCAGGCCTTCGGTGCGGACTTTGTTCAGCCTAACACGCTTGCCGAGGTCGATGGAGAATTCGGGAACAAACCGTGCCTGCTCCAGGCTGCGGGACATGGTGATCTTCGAGTCCGGATAACCGCGGCTGGTGAAAGCTTCCTCCACCGCGAGGCGCATGGCATTGAGATTTCCCGTGGTGGCAACGCGCCCGATGTAGGGCTCCACCGTGACCTTGGTTCTCAGAAGGCCGCGCTGGTCGGTGCTGGTGATTCTAGCAGGAGAAATGTAGAACTGCTTCCCTTGACTCACGTCGATGACCAGATTGACATCGCCGGTGGCGGGATCCGTCTCGCGGCTGGAAATTTGCGCGGTCGCCGACCAATAGCCCTGCGCGTTGAGTTCCTGGCGGATGTAAGAAAGCCCGGTTTCCACGTCCCCCTCGCGGAAGGGAGGATCTCCGGAGCCGATCGGGCGGTCCTTGTCGGCCGGGAGCGAGTAGAGTTTGACGAATTTTTTGGTATCCTCGGGGGTCACTCCGTTCACCGTGACTTTTCCCAGCGAAAGGCGCGTTCCTTCCCGCACGGTGAGGACGATCTCCGTGCGGCTCAGGATTCTCGACGACACACTGACATCCGCGTAACCGTCCTTTTGCAGAACCTGCCTTACCAGGAAGGCGGCGTCATCCGCCCGCGAGAGTGATGCGTCATTATTCCTAACATGCTCCAGGCGCCCAGCCATCAGCCCGAGGACCTGGTCGCCGGATTTGCCCTTCATCCCTTCGATGATCACGTGCGTCTCCGCACTGGCGGCGAGCGCCGTCAGCAGGAGAAACAGGCTGGTGCGGAAGGTGTTCATCGGAAAGAAAGTCGCCAGATGACGAGGAAGCGGGAATCGCCGGTTGCCCCCATGCCGGCGGAAATAAACCAGCGGTCGGAGAGGGCCAGCGTGGCGGTCGAGAAGGCGTCGCTCGAATAAGGATCCGCTTCCGAGAGGCTGAAGTCCACGCGGTCAAGAAGACCTAACAACGGCCGGAGCTGTTTGCCGAAGCGGAAGCGGCCGCGCCGGATTTCCTCGGCGAGAAGCTGCATGGCGCGTGATGAGGCGGCCTGCGGGTTCTCAAGCCCGGTGGTGGTGGTGCCGGTGGCGAGCAGCGTCATAATTTCGTTTTCCGGCAGCGGCGGATTCGAAGTCAGGACGAGTTGGGGATTCGACGCCCGCCCATACGCATAAACGGTGACGACGTAGGGACGGGGCTCTGCCGTGCCACGGATTTCCAGGATCGGGTCGAAGCCGGACGCCGGGGTAAAACTGATGGTGCCGTTGCGCACGGACAAAGTGCTGAATGGCAGACTCGCCCTGAAATCCTTGATTTTGAAAGCGCCGTCCGGAGCCGGTGCCGCCAACGTCCCGCCGATCCGCATGCTGCCATTGACCTCGCCGGTGGCAAGATTTCCACGAATGAGGAAAGGCTCCTCTGTTCTAACGGTCACGTTCAGCCCCCAGCTTCCGAAGGGTGCGGGGAGCGCGGCGGCCTGGCTTTGCGGCGGATCGATCCTCGGCAAGGCCGCGGCCGACGGACCGGTGAACGGCTTGCCGATGGGAAGCAGCTCGATGTCCCGATAGAAAATGCTGTCCACCGCGCCGACGGTGCCGGACAGCGCCGCTCGCTCCCACGGTCCTTGCAAACGGAGGTCGGCATTGGCGCGGAGGATCAGGAGATCGTTGCGCATCAGCGGCAGATGATTTCCCTGAATGCGGAGGTTGATATCGCCCAACTTGCCATCCGTGATCGCAAGCGTGCCACCGCCCTGCAGCGTTCCACCGGCGATGGTCGCCTTGAGGGTTTTCAATTCGACGCGGTCCAGACCGAACTCCACCTTGGCAGCTCCGGCTTCCACAGCGGGAAACTTGTCCGCCTTGAAACGAAGCCCCGCGGCCGCGAGATCGATGGTGCCCTTTATTTCCGGTTTGCCGATCTTCCCCGTCACCACCACGTTGCCGGTTAGTATTCCCGCGATCTTGTCCGCCACAGGTATCAGCGAGCCGAACCGCGAGATGTCGAGACGCGGCAGATCAACCCGCGCGTCGAGGGTCTCCTCCTTGATGAGTCCCGGTGTCTCCGCCCATTCCGCCGGGCGGAATGGCAGGGTCGCCTTGATCTCGGCGGGTGCGAAATCCGGCGCGATCGCGGAGCCCGTTAGAGTCAGTTTGCCCTCTTTGCCCGCGAGCTCGATTTTCAAATCGGCGGGCGGTAATTTAGGCTGTGTGGGCGAACGGAGGTCGCGGGCTTCGAACTTCGCGGCGATGACGGGCTCGGAATAAGTGCCGGACACATTAAAATCAAGCTGGCCGGTGGAGCGCGGGTCGAGTTTCTCGAGTGCCGGAACCCATGGCTTGAGCAGTCCTAACGAAAGCACCCGAGAGTTGATGGCGACGCTGACGGGACGCGCGTCCTTCGCCAGGGTTTCCCGCCATTTCGAGAAATCCTCGGGCACCGGCAAGCTGGCGGTGCCTGACGCGAGTTCGGTCTTCGCATCGTTCCACACGAATTTCCTCAACTCCAGCAGCCCGTTGGCCAGCGCGGCATCGAGCGCCACCGTCTGGTCGTTCATCTGCACCCGCAGCCCCTGCGTTTCGAAGCCCTCGGGCCAATCGTATTTCGCACCGCCGATGCCGGTCACCGGTGCGGCATCCTCCCGCGTCCAGGTGGCTTGGGTGAATGAGAACTCGCCTTGATGTTTCCCCGTCTTGATTCCGCCGCCACCTCTCCATTTGCCGCTGAGATTCGCAACTCCGCCCGGCTTGACCTTCACGATGAACAGCCAGCGGTCGATGCGGGTGTTGGTAAATTCATCCAGCTCCAGCGTCCCCTGATAGGTCGCCGGTTCGATCTGATAGGAAACCGCCGCCTTCAGTCCGTCGATGATGAGATTCGCGGTGACCGGCGCGTCCGGAGCCCAGCGGCCTTTGAGAGAAACCGGCGAAGCCAGAGTGGGATCCTGTGGTTTCAACAGCAGATCTGCATCTGCGGACTGCGGTTTGTTATCGAGAAACGCCACGGTGAAATTTCCCTCCACCGACGACAGCGGAACTGGTGCCTCGGGATCAATCGCCGGAACGCGCGGGGCGAGTTCGCGCAACGCCTTCGGCACATCCGCGATGTTGAATGTGCCCTTCGCATCTCCCAGTGTGAAACGGGTTTCCTGCCGCCTCACCGGCGCGGCCACATCCAGTGAGAACGGCGTGCCGAGCATCACCCCGTGGCTGACCACCGTCGCCAGATCCGTGCCTAACTGCGCGTCCAGACTCAGCTCCGGCATGGTCCAGTCCTGGAAAGCGACATCATCCAGCGAAATCCGGACACTCCCGGTCGCGCCCTTCGGATCGGGCAGAATCCCGTTCACCTCGATAGCCAGCGAAACGAGCGACGCCTTGGCCGGAATCCCGATGCCGAAGTGTTTCACCGTTTCATCCACCTGGAGTTTCCCCTCGCGCAGATCGATGTTGGCGGAGGTGAATCCCGGAGTGCTGGTGAGCACGAAGACCGCGTCATCGAGATGCACCTGGCTCTCCACCGACGGCTCTCCACCGGCGGGAAGCTGCATGACGAACTCGCGCAGGCTCACTCCGGGAAACGGATCGAGGCGGGCGATGGCTAGATCGTCCGTATTCCAGACGATGGTCGATTGCCGCGCCTCCCACACGCGGCCGGCCGCATCCGTGAACGCGCCGAGTGCCAGTTGGATGTCCTTGCTGCCGGGCTTGTGGAACAAGCGGCTCGGAGCAAGCTGGAGTTCCGTTTTCCCATCGCGGGTGGCGGTGAGGCTGATGTTTTTCAAATCCAGATTCAGAGGCAGCACCCGTCCCCGCACCGAGCGGATGGTTTCCACCAGTTTCTTGAGATCCAGCGGCGGCTTTTCCTCGTCCTTCTTCTTGATCCCGAGCCGGAGGTCCGCATGAACCCCATCCACGGTTAGACCTTCCAACTTTCCCTTGATCAAGCCACGCCACTGGTAGTCCGGAGTGACCTGGTCGATGGTCAGCTTGGCGAGCGCTCCGTCGGTCTCGATGCTGAGATCGGAAAACGAAAGCCCGCCGATGAGGCTGCCGCCGATTTTCACGTCCCCGCGGATCCCGGCTTTTTGCAGGAAATGGGCGACCACTTTCGGCGCGATGTAGCGCAAGCCGGGGCCGTTCAGCCACACCAGCCCGATGCCGAGCACCACGAGAAACACCAGCAACCAGCGCCAAAGTTTCCTGCGCCGCTTCGGACTCTCTTTCTGGGGTTCTACTGCTGTTCCTGACTCTGACAAAACTGGGCGAATGTTCGCCGCAAGTGCGGTTTCCGTCAATCGCGAGGTTCTCCGGGTTGCCAAACGCAATTGCAACGCTTATGTCCCCGCCCATGGAACCTATCACTTTCAAGCCACTCTACATGGAGCGCGTCTGGGGCGGACGCGAACTCGAACGCGTTTACGGTCGCAACTTGCCCGATCCCGCCAAACCCTACGGTGAATCCTGGGAAATCGTCGATCGCGAAACCGAGCAGTCCGTCGTGGACCAAGGCACCTATTCCGGCAGCACCCTGCACGACCTCTGGACCCATCATCGCGAGGAAATTTTCGGCGAAGGTTTCTCTGACCACGCGCGGTTTCCCATTCTGATCAAGGTGCTCGACGCCCGTGACGATCTCTCGATCCAGGTCCATCCGCCGGCCCATCTCGCGGCCTCCCTCGGCGGCGAGCCGAAGACGGAAATGTGGTATATCGCCGATTGCGAACCGGGCGCGAAACTCTACGTCGGACTCAAGTCCGGCGTCGCCCGCACCGACTTCGAGCAAACCATCGCCGACGGCACGGTGGCCGACAGCGTGCATGCCATCACGCCGCAACCCGGCGATTCCATTTTCATTCCATCAGGCAGACTGCATGCCATCGGCGCCGGATTCCTGATCCATGAAATCCAACAGAACTCCGACACCACCTATCGGGTGTTCGATTGGAACCGCCTCGGGCTCGATGGCCAACCGCGCGAGCTCCACGTTGGCGAGTCACTCGCCAGTATCGATTTTCAGGACTTCGAACCAACGATGGATTCACCCGTCGGCGAGAACCTCGCGAGCTGCGACTATTTCAAAACGGATCGAAAAACGTTGGAACTCGGCCAGACCATCACCAATCCGCGTGATGACCGTTTCTCCATCATCTCAGTGGTCGAAGGCCTGCTGGAGAGCGACGGTGGCCATCGTTTCCCGAAAGGAAGCTTTATCCTCCTGCCGCGCGACGCAGCACCGCTCACCGCCCTCGACGATAGCACCGTCCTTCAGATCACGCTGCCGATGTGACCCGCGGATCGGCTAGAGTTTGAGGAAATTTTCCAACAGCCGCTTGCCATCCTGCGTGAGGATGGACTCCGGGTGGAACTGGACGCCGTGCACGGGATACTGCTTGTGCTGGAGTCCCATGATCTCCCCTTCCTCGGTCCATGCGGTGATTTCGAGGCAATCGGGCAGGGTCTCTCGTTTCACGATGAGCGAATGGTAGCGGGTGGCCTCGAAGGGATCGGGCATGCCGGCGAAGACGCTTTTTCCGGAATGATGGATCGGCGAGGTCTTGCCGTGCATCAGGCGATCGGCCCTGACGACATCGCCGCCGTAAACCTGGCCGATGGATTGGTGGCCGAGGCAGACGCCGAGAATGGGCGTGGTAGCCCCCATTTCCTTGATGAGTTCGCAGGAGATCCCCGCTTCGGTCGGCGTGCAGGGACCGGGTGAAATGCAGATGCGCTCGGGTTTGAGCGCCTTCACATCGTCCACCGTCAGGACGTCGTTGCGGAAGATCTTCATCTCCGCGCCAAGCTCGCCGAAGTATTGGACGAGGTTGTAGGTGAAGGAGTCGTAGTTATCGAGAATGAGGAGCATGGGTAGAGGTGTTAGTTTTCAGGTCCCAAGGTTTTCGCCAGGGCGATGGCGCTGAGCAGGGCCTTCGACTTGTTGACGGTTTCCACATACTCGTAGGTGGGATCGGAATCCGCAACCACGCCAGCACCGGCCTGGACGTAGGCCTTGCCGTCCTTCAGCAGGCAAGTCCGCAGGGTGATGCAGGAATCATGCGAGCCGTCGAAGCCGAAATAACCGACCGCCCCGGCGTAGGCGCAACGTTTGTTTTTCTCCAGCGAGTTGATGATCTGCATCGCCCGGATCTTGGGAGCACCGCTAACTGTTCCTGCGGGAAACGTCGCCCGCAACACGTCGTAGGCGCTGTGTGAGGGATCGAGTTCGCCCGAGACGTTGGAGACGATGTGCATCACGTGGCTGTAGCGCTCGACGATCATGAAATCATCCACCTTCACCATGCCGTGTTTCGCGATGCGGCCCACGTCGTTTCTAGCAAGATCCACCAGCATGAGATGTTCGGCGCATTCCTTCGGATCCTTCATCAGGTCCGCGGCGAGGGCATCATCCTCTGCCGGAGTCTTTCCGCGCGGACGGGTTCCGGCGATGGGGCGGATGTCGATGCGGCCCTTGATCGAACGCACGTGCACTTCCGGCGAACTGCCAACGAGCGCGAAATCCCCTAGTTCCAGGATGAACATGTAGGGCGATGGATTGACGAACCGCAGTGCCCGATAGAGATCCACCGGCGGTTGGTCGAAATCCGCCTCGAAGCGCTGGCTCGGCACGAACTGGAAAATGTCACCCGCCTTGATGAACTCTTTGCCCTCCAAAACGATGGCTTCGTATTCCTCCTGAGTCGTGTTGCTGCGGGCTTCTGCGGGCTGTACTTTGGCCAGTCCGTTCAATGCCGGCACGTGGAACGGGCGGTTGAGGATTTCCACCATTGCGGCGATGCGGCCGCGGGCGGCGGCGTAGGCTTCTTCGGGGGTGGGAAATTCGTCGATGAAGGCGTTTGCAATCACCTGGAGACGACGGAGACGGTGGTCGAACACGAGCAGGGTGTCCGCGAGCATGAACATCGCGTCGGGGATGCCGAGCGCATCCGGCGGCGGTGGTCCCAGCGTCGGTTCGAACTGGCGGACGGCGTCATAGGACAGATAGCCGACCATGCCGCCGGAAAACTGCGGCAGCGCGCCGTGGGTCATCGGCTTGTAAGGTGCCATTTCACGCTCCAGGGCGTAAAGGACATCGTCCTCCACCGTGAAGGTGCGGTTTTTTGATCCATCACGGATGGTGATTTCCTTTCCCCTGGCTTCAAAAACCAACCGAGGTCCGCTGCCGACGATGGACCAACGGCCGCCCTTTTCCGTGCTTTCCGCGCTCTCCAGAAGGAAAGAATGGCGATTATCCCGCAACTTGAGGTAGGCGGACAACGGGGTCTCGAAATCGGCGGCGAGCTGGGTGTAAACGGGCACGACATTGCCCTGCTTCGCCAGCCCGGCGAAGACTTCCAACGATGGTTCAACCGGTAAGGAACTCACAACGCGGGGAAGAATGGCCGGGAAATCCGGGAGGGCAAGTAAAGTAGTCGAGGACTTCAGTCCGGACTTGGAAGTGGAAGAACGGACTGAAGTCCTCGACTACTTTTCAGGGAACCACCCGTGCCCGGTAGAACCGCTTCGGATCCCCTGCCCCGTTGGTGTGCGTGAAGACGGTGGACGAGCCGGCGGCGGTGACGGGAACACCGACATTGCCCCAGGAAAGCGGCGCGAGCGTGGTGCTGGTTTCGAGCTGATAGTTTTTTCCGGAAACGGTGGCGACGGTGATGTTCACGTCGTTTCCTGAAATCGCGGTGGCGGTGGCTCGCAGGACTGAAGCGGCGGATAGAGGATTTGTTCCGGCGGTGTGCTCGGAGGCGTTCGTTTGGCCGTCGCCATCGTTGTCCGCCACGGGATCGAGGGCGATGACAGCGGCGGAGGCGCTGCTGTATGGCCCGGCGATTCCTGCGTTGTTGATCTGTTGGACGCGGGCGTAAAGCGTCGTGCCGTAGGATACGGTGACGGATTGGCTGGTGGTCACCGGAGATGCGTCCAGCAAATCCGATCCGCCGGGCGTGGTGCCGATCTGCACGTGGTATCCGGAAACGCCGCCTTCGGGATCGCTGGCGGCGGACCAGCTGAAGGTGACCTGGTTTCCGATGACGGTGCCGAAGAGTGCGAGACCCGGTGACGGCGCGGCAAGCACAGGCGGAGGAGTGACGTCGTAGAGTTTCAGATACTGCGCTTCGTAGGGGGCTGTCGCCCAATTCCCATCGGCGACCGGGACCTTGTTCATCGCGACATAGAGCCCCTGCGAGATCAGGTCGCTGCCGGAGATGTTGCCCGGGATGAGGAATACGTTCCGCCGGTTGGGATCGGTGCCGAGATAGGCGGCGATGTTCTTCACGTTGTATTGCCGTGCGGGCTTGATGCCGAAATCGTTCACGCCGTTCGCATCGGTATCGATGTCCACGTTGAATTTGTTGGCCCCGATCGTTAGAGGATCGGCGTTGCGGTCGAGGTTCACGAAACAGAGGACGGTGTCGGACAAATTGGGTGCGGCGTTTTTCGCCTCGTATTTCGCGACGGAGAAAATCTGTCCGTGCGGGGTGGTGTCCTTGAGATTGAGGAAATAGCGGTTGGACGAGCGCAGCGCCGGGCTGAATTTCCGCGCCTGACCGATGCCGGAATAAACGGCGGACAACTGCGCGAGACCGTAGTTGAAGCTCGGATGCCCGGTCTGCGTCTTCAGCCACAGCGGCATCAGCGAGTTGTATTTTTTGAAATGTGGGATCGGTTTTCCGAAGTTCACCTCATAGCGGTCGTAGCCGAACGGCGTGATGCCGATCTGCGTGTCGCCGGGCGGCACCACCGCCCCGCTGAGTCCCAGTTCCTGTCCGGGGAAAATGAGCGGCACGCCGTCGATGCTAGAATTCGCCGCATAACGGACCACCGCGTGGAACGGGTCCTGATAGTGGTCCTCGTCGTGCGAGCTGGAGTTCAGCAGCACCAGCGCCTGGCCATAGGCATTGCGGCGGGCGTCGTAAATATTCCGATAGTCGTTCGTGTTCTGCGCGGCGTGCAGCGGAAAGACGATGTTCTCGTTGAGGATATCGAAATGCCGCCCGCTGCGATACGTGACCGCGCCGCCATCGAGCGATTCGGCCATGAAGATGAAGTTCCATTTCCGCGTCCGCGTCTTGTTGATGATGTATTCCCAACATTGCGGCGGCAGGCCCTGGCCGAAATCCGCGCGCAGAGAATCGATCCCGACGTTCGAATCTAGCGACGCGCCCGCGACATTCGCAGGGTAGCCGGTCTGCGTCAGCCAATAGAGCGTGTATTCCGAAAAGTAGCGCCAGACCTTCTGAGTGATCCCGTCGAAATGTCCATCGCCTGCCGTGTTCTCACTGCCGATCGAGTAGTCGAACCAATCGGCCTCGCTGAGATGCCCGGATGTCGATCCGGAGACAAGCGCCGCATAGCGCCCGAAGAAAACCTCATAGGTATCCGCGAAGGCAAACTCCGCGATGCGATCCGGCGCGAGGGCGATGTTTCCCGCACCGGAAGCGCGCATGTCATAGGCACCCGAACGAGCGAAGAAGCGCGCCTCGGTGTTGCGCATTTCGCTGGTCGCGCTGGTCCCACCGTTGCCGAAGAACGTCTGGCCCAGCGCGGCGAGTTCCGTGTCGTAGCTGGTGTGATTGAAAGGCGCGTCCAGCATGACCCCGACATTTTCCGTATCCGCGGCGGCGGCAAACGACTGGAACTCCGCCAACGCCTGAGCCCGTCCGGCGGGCGTGTCGTTGGTCGCCGGCGTGCCTCCGGGCGTGAACGCCTTGGCCATCAGCGGCATCACCTCGAAGAAATTCTTCACCGCATACGGGCTGCCGACCTCGAACGGCTGGCTCGTGTCGGGATCGATCTGCCGGCCGCTGATTCCGTTAGGATGGATCGGCTGGAACCAGAGCATGTTGGCTCCGAGGTCCTTAACGTATTGCAGATTGAACCTCGGCCCGCCGCCGACTCCGTTCGCGAGATCGGCGAAGGTGCCGCGCTGCGACGGCAGGGTGCCTGTGGAAATGACGGTTAGGGGATTCACCTCGTACAGCTGGATGTCGCGGGCCGCCTTCGGCGAGATGACGAGCGCATGGGCCCGGAAACAAAGCTCGCCGAATGGATCCATGTAATAGCGATATGTGCCCGGCGCATCGCCATTCAGCCGGTAACGCGCGGTAAGCCGGTAGGCGCCGGTTTTCTGAGCCTGGAGCGTGACCTGATAGCCACCCGAGACGAGGCTCATGGGGTGGGCCTTATAATAGTTCGCTTCATTTCCGGCGGGGATGTTATTCCCCGGCGGAGGCTTGATGCCGTCCTCGATGGTGTCGCCATCGGCGTCGAGTTGCGCGCGGTCGCGGCGGTTCAAATTGGTGAAAACCTCGGCGCTCTCGACACCCATTATCTCAGGATCAAAGAAAATCGTGATCGGGATCGAGTCACCGGCCACCTCGTTAACATACAAATGGGTCGTCGAGTAATTGCCGTCCACCTCTGTGGCGACCTTGCGGGTGGCGGAATTCGGGCTGATCTTGAGAATTGCCGCATGCGATGAGGCGATGCCGAGCAGAAAGGCGATGAACAGGTGTTGATAGAAAGGGTTTTTCATGGGGAAGGCGAGACGCTGATCCGATAGAAACGGCGTGGCAGGATTTCGGTGTCGTCCCGACCGATCATGCCCGGCCCGGCTGCCCCCGCCGTGCTGACGGGGCTTCCTAGATTCTGCCAGGTGTTCATCAGATCCGATGTCTGCCATTGATAGAGCCGGTTCGGGATCGTCGGGAAGCTCAAGGTCCACGCCTGCTCGATTGTCGCGTGGGGAACCACCGTCACACGGGGAACGTCATTCAGATCCTCCGCCGCCGCATTCATTCCGAACAAATACTCCGTTAGATTATCGATGCCATCGAGGTCGAAATCGCCGGTAGCTCCGTGCCTGCCGGTCGGGTTGTTGATTTCCAAGCCATAGGTCAGTTCCCACCAGTTGGGCATGCCGTCGTCGTCGGCGTCGATATTGTCATCCACCCGCATTTTCACCAGTTCGCTGTCGCCCAGCGACAGGGATCCGCGATGATGTTCAGCGCGGACGGTGTGGAGGAAATTCGGCATCCCGTTGTAGAGATTCGGGAAGGTGAACTCGACCGAGTGCTCCGTTCCATTCACATCGCGAACGAGGGTATAGCCCGACCGCGGTTGCAGGATCGGGAAGTCTGGCTGGCCGTCGACGGTGCTGCTGATGAAGATCGAGAACTCGTCGATAAACTCCTGATCGGTCTCATCCTGGATCAGATCCTTTTTGAAATAGACCTTCATCACGTAATTCGAATCCACGGTCTCGCCGGACATTGAAGGATAGCCGATGTTGAAATTGATCGAACTGCCGGTATTCACATGGCGGGTGAGCGTGGTGAAATGACCGGGGCCGTCGGCGAGCGCCATGTTCGTCGATGACGACGCCTCCTTCAGCCTGACGACGAGATTGGCGATGCCGCTGGATGGGATGTTTTCAAAGGTGAACCGCCATTCCTTGGTGAACCCGGAGTTGCCAAGATTGGTAGGCACGGTGACCGCGCTGGCCTGTTTCCAGTTGTTGATGCCGTTGCCGGTCGCAGGGTTGTCGTTGCCGGAATCCAGGTCGTCGATGTAATACCAAATCTCCGTGACCGATGGATCCGTTAGGACCACGGAGCCGTAACTCGAACCACCGATCTGGTCGTTCTCCTGCGGGAATGCCACCATGCCCGAAGGCGCGACCGTGTCGTAATAAAACACCTCGGTATTCGTGCGGTAGATGGATGCGCCGTCACCACGTCCGACGAACGCACGGCTGCGGAGGACATGGAATCCTTCCGCCAGTCCGGTCCCCACTTCGGAGTAGTCGTTATGGACCCGATAGGGCGCGGTGGTCGCGTTGAAATTGTTGATTTCGAACAACGTCTCCATCCGTTCGGCGAGGTCGATGTTCGCATTGTTGAACGGGAAAACCGATGGCATCACGCTGGTCCGCCGGACGCCGATCTTGTAGCGCAGGACCGTGCCGGACGGCATCGCGGGTAAGGTGGCTTTATACCAATCCGGCACCGCGGTTCCGTCGTTGGTTCCGTTGAACGACCAATTCATCTCGATGACCTGGGTGGTTCCCTTGCCCCTGCCATGGCTGCCTTCGGGATAGGTCGTTCCGTCGGTCGTGAAATAAACCCACACCTTCTCGGGTTGGAACTGATAGCCGATCTTCACCCACAGATCCACCGCCTGCCCGGCGGCAGTCTGTGGTGGTGGATTCATCTGCGAAACAGGAGTGGATGGATTCGTGTTGCCCGCATCCGGATTGTGCTCGACCCAGCTGACGACACCGCCGCCGTTGTTGTTCACGCCGCCGCCGTTGTTCACCGTGAAACCAGCGCTGCCGATGATGGCCTGATAGGTTTCAGCACCTGGCGAACCCATCACATTCCGCATTCTGTCGACTGCCGCGAATTTCTCGACCGTCCGACGGACAAACTGCATCTGCTCATAGCCGAGGTAGGTGTCGGTGGATGCCTGGAGTACGCGGTCCGATGGATTCGCCGCATCGACCTGATCGCCATTGAGACCCGGCGGAAAGTCCCGCAGGTCGCCCGTTTGCGGGCCGAGGGTCATCTGCGAATTGATGTTCACACCGCCGTCGAGCTTCATGCGGATGTTGTCCGCCGTGCCATCCGCGCGGGCGACGAAGCGCAGGTTCGAGCCGTCGGTGATGCGGGGGATTTTCACCTTGTAGGACTTCGCCGCGGTGTCGCCGGCCGGCACTCCGTAGGGATTGAACGCGTTGTCCCCGTCGCGGCCATCGACTCGCCAGTGGTCCATGGCACCGGCAAGGACACCGTTTTGATAGATTTCAATCGGCGCGACCTGTTCCTTGTGTTCGGCCGCCTGCCAGACCAGGGGCATGATCGGGTTGTGCCAGGTGAAGGCGAACCATCCGCCCGGCGGCACCAGCGGCGCGAAGCCACTGCCGTCGACGATTTGTCCGGATGGATTGACGTAAACCGGGAAGCGACCGCCGAACGGCGATTGATTGACCAGCGTGGCTCCGACGGGAAAGCCGGTCTGCACGAGACGGCCCTGGCCGTTAGACTGATAGTTACGGGCCATCATGTAGAGCATCGTCTGCCCGTTCCATGAACCACCGTCCTTGTTCTCGCGGTTGTCGATCCGCTCGTAGGCGGCGAAATTCTGGTCGCTCCAGCGGGCAACCTGATAGCCGCGTGCGAAATCCCGGTGCACGGCGACGGCGGAAACCACGCTGTTGTCGGCGAACTGGCCGAGGAAATTCACTCCCGAGGGTTTCGGGAAATAGTCGGGAGCGCCGGCCTGGTTGTAGCCGTCCGTATAAACGATGGGCAAACCCTCGCGCGTCAGCAGATAGGCGTGCGCCAACGGCCGGTCGCCGCCATAGAGATAGGCATTGTCGTGACTCATCACATAGGAGGCATTTTGCGTGCTGGTCCCGTAGCTGCCGTAGTTCACCGCGTCGTATCCTGCCAGGCTCGAACCGATGCCGTTTTTCACGTTGTTCAACAAATTGTCATTGGCGATGCGCATCCCCGCGTTGAGATAGCCGCCTTCTCCCGGTGGCGATCCGAGGTGCTCGCCGAAGAGCATCGCATCGTCGCGGGATTGATACTCGGAGCTGTAGAGCGAATCGCGGTGGTTGTTCCAGTCGGAGTAGCCGCGGCTGATGTTGAACTGTTCCTGGATCTGGCCGTTGTAGCCCCAGTTCACGAGATCCTTGTCCGCGCCATCCTGCTTGCCGAAGAAATACGATGGCACGTGTTTCACCGCATCGAGACGGAAGCCATCAGGCTTGGTTTGTTCGATAAACCAGCGCACGGAACGGAAGAGCATCTGGTTCACGTCCTCGTTGACCGGATTGCCCATGTTGTATTTGCCGTCGCCGAATCCCCATGAGGCGGTCTGGCGACCGGGCACCGTGGGATCCACGCCGGTATCGGTGAAGGTTTCGGAGAGCTCGCCGACATCATGCTGGCCGTTGGTGTTGGTGTCCTTGAAATCGAAGCGTCCGTTGCCCGCGCCGACGGTGAGCGCGCCATCGACATAACCGACATCCTGAAACGGTTCCTTGTCGGCAAACGGGTGGACCGCCTGTGACGCGCCGTTGGTGGCGACAGTTAGATCCGTATCAGAATACCATTCCGTGCGGCCGGGATGACGCAGGCCCGACCATTTCGGGAAGGTATGGCCTTCGGCGGTGCCGGTGGGATTGAAGCTGATATTTTCAGGAAGCTCCTGCGCGATGTCCCAGGCGAATGGGTTGCGGTTGAGGACCTCCCATTCGTTCTGATAGTCCGGATAATCAGCGGGTTTCCGCCAGTTCGTGCCGTCGCGGACGAGGTGAAAATCCTCGGGTACGAATCCCGGAACGCCAGGTAACAACTGGCCCGGCTGCGTAGCGGAATCCAGCGGGCCCGCGTTGTGGGCCATGACGTTGTCGAAATAGACGCGGATTCCGAAACGGTGGGCCACCCGCATCAGGCTGACCAGATCCGCCTTGGTGCCGTACTTCGTGCGGACCGTGCCGCTCTGATCACGATCGCCGAGGTCGAAGCGGTCCAACGTGTCGAAACCGACGGAATACGTCCCCGCCCCGGCCTTGAACGGCGGGGGCAGCCAGAGGGAATCGTAGCCACGCTCCGCAAGCTCGGGGACGCGGCGCTCGATTTCACTCCAGGTGGTGCCGAAATACTGGAGAATCACCTCCGCCTTCGCGGTGCCGGCGATCAATGAGAGTGCGAGAAGCACGCGTGGGAAAATGGATTTCATGAGTCGGAAATGCCCCGTTTGGCCGGGCGTTCGGCCATTGGGATGGGTTGCATCATCAGATGTCGCTCTGGAATCTCCGGTTTACAACAAATTCCCTGCGAATCCGCGCCTCAATTTCCCGGCCGAAAACCCGATTCGTCGGTCAGAGGTGGCCGGATCAGCATCCGTCAGCCCCCACGGATTGCGGATTACGCCGTTCAATGATGCGCCAATCGTAGGTCCGTTGCGTTCTCATCCACCGCCCCGGATACCACAAGCGTCCGTTTCAAGGCCCGATGGCCCGGCGACCTATCCGATAGAAGGATCCGGATTCGGACTGTTGCGGCGCGAATGACGGGGTCCTGTCGTGGAACTCCACGAAGCCCGGTTCGTCAACCTTCTTCTCGCCGAGGTGATCCCATCTGACGAGATCGACGGAGCGCTCGAAAACATAGATCCCGGCGGCGGTGGCGGTCAGACTGATCGTGAAATCCCCCGGCGTGCCGGCCAGGGATGGCGTTCCCATTTCCCCAACCGGCGGGGGGGTGGCGGATTGCGCGACGGTCTCGGGGATTGGAAGGATGCCGGACATCAAATCCGGAGGAAGAGCCGCGAGGGCGGAAACTCCGGTCACGCGGACATGGTCGAGCACCATGTCGAGGCCGTTGGTGGAGGTCGATTGATCGCGGAAGGTCAGGGTGGAGATCGCGCCGTCAGCCACGAAACTGAAGCTCTGGGGCAGCCAGCGATTCTTCCCTCCGCCGGAGCCGGTGATCGTGATCACCTGCGACAACAAACCGCCCGCGCCTGTGACGGTCACCCGCATCGTCTGGGGGTTGGTGTTGTAGGAAAGGACTCCGAGGTCGAAGGCGAGCGTGTAGGATTGCCCGGCGACGGTGGCGAAGGTCTGTGAGAGAACGGCGTTCGGCGTGTTGTTGCCGGCATTGAAGGAAGCGAGCTTGGTGCCCTCGGTGGCGGCGTAGGGAGCGGCGGACTGGATGAATTGGTTGCCGGTGGTGATCCAGCCGGTGAATCCGGATTCAAAGCCGCCGTTGAACAGAAGCTGGGTGGACGGCGGGTTCACTTCCAGGCTGACGGTGGCGATGTTGGAATCCAACCCGCCGTCATTGGCCTGATAGGTGAACGAGTCCGGCCCGGTGTGGCCCGTTTCCGGCGTGTAGGCGAAACTTCCGTTAGAGTTCAGGTTTGCAACGCCGTGCGCCGGTCCGGTGACGAGGGTGACGGTGAGCGGGCTGGAGTCCGCGTCGGAATCGTTGGCGATGACCCCCGGTGCGGGAATCATCAGTGCGGTGTTGAGGGTGGTGGCGTAGTGATCATTTCCCGCGACTGGCGCGGTGTTAGGCACGTCGGTGCCTTCGGTGACGCTGACGTGGTCGAGAAACAAGTCGATGTTGCCGGTGGCGGGCGAGAGGTCGGCGAACGCCAGCGTGCTGGTCGGACTGTTGGCGATGAAAGTGAACCCCTGCGGCTGCCAGAGTCTGGATCCCCCACCGGAGCCGGTGAGGGTGACCGTGCGGGTGAGCAGGTTGCCGGTGCCGGTGACGGTCACCCCGAGCGCTTGCGTGCCGGGACCGAAGAAGAGGGCGCCTGCGTCGAAGTTCAATGTGTAGGAGCGGCCCGGAGTGGTGGCGAAGGCCTGCGCAAGGGTGCCGTTAGGAGTCGCGTTGCCGCCGTTGAACGCGACCAGCCGGATGCCGTCGGTCGCGACGTAAGGGGCGGCATCCTCGATTGATTGGTGTCCGCTGGAAGTCCATCCGGTGTAGCCCGCCTCGAAACTGCCGTTGACCAAGGTGGCCGTCACCAGTGAAACGGTGGCCGGCTCGCTGGTGACCGGGCCGATGGCGTTCGAGACGACGACATCATAGGTTCCGACATCGCCGGGCTGCATGTCGGAAATCACCCATTCGGGAGAGTCGGCACCCGGGATGTCGAAGCCGCCAAGCCTCCACTGATAGAACAGGGTGCCGGTGCCTTCGGCGGTCACGCGCAAGGTCGTCGTGCCACCGAGGGCGACCGCGCCGCCGACCGGCTGTGTGGTGATGACCGGAGGGCTGTCGACATAAACGGCGGTGAGCGTGAGGTTTCCATCCATGACAATGCTGATGACCCTGTCGGTGGAGAGGTCGGCCCCGTTCCTGAGCCATTTCTGGAAGCGGAAACCGTTGTTAGCGTAAGCGGCGGTGAGATTGACCGTCACTCCATCGAGATAGCGGCGGATGAAATTCGAGATACCGTTCGCCATCGCATCATTATCCGGTGGACTGACGGTGATTTCCGCTCCGGCGGAAGGAAGAGAGGCAACATTCAGGGTCCGCGTGACCAATGGAGTGAGCACGACGTGATCGAGAGTGAGATCGACGGAGACCGTGGCGGTGGATAGATCCCGGAACACCAGCGTGGTCGTGCTGCTGTCCGCCATGAACCGCAGCGATTTGCTTTCCCAACGGAAACGGCTGCCGAGCGGGCTGATGGTGAATGCCTGCGAGACGATGGACGAAGCGCCGGAGAGTTCGACTCCAAGTTTCTGTTGGGACGAGTTGAAGGCGAGCACGCCCATGTCGAACGTGAGTTGATAGGACTCCCCCGGCAATGTCGGGAAGGTTTGCGAAAGCACTCCGCCGGGTGCGCGGTTGCCATCGTTGAAGGAGACCAGGCGGATGCCGTCGGTGGCGATGTAGGGAGCGGCGGACTGGATGGATTGGTGGCCGCTGAAGGTCCATCCGTCGTAGCCGTCTTCGAAGCTGCCATTCACCAGCCCGGAGCCAGGCACGGTGACCGTGACTTTGAAAGTGGCGGTGCTGGAATTTCCGGCAGCATCGGTGGCGGTGATCGTCACGGTGGTGATGCCCGGGGCGAAAAGGGTGCCGCTGTCCTGGGAATAAGTGATGTCAGTGACGGGTTCCCCGGAATTGTCGGTGGCGGTGGCGGCGGCGTAAATCACCGTGGCTCCTCCCGATCCCGTCGTCTCGACAGGGCCGGCATCCGCGTGGGGATCGATGACCGGTGCGGTGACATCGGCGATGGTGATCGTTTGGGTGGCCACTTCGCTGGTCGCGCCATCCTTGTCGGTGGCGGTCACCGTAACGTCGTACACTCCGGGACTAGCGAAGGTGTGGACGATTTCTAGCGGCGATGTGGTGACGGGGGCGAGGATTACGCTGCCGCCGTCGCCATAGTTGATCGAAAAGGCGAAACCGGCCGCCTGATCCACGCCGCCCCGATCCGTGGCGGTGAAGCTGAAATCGACCGGAGTATCCTCGTCCGCCGTGTCCGGAGCGCTGATAGAAGTCTCGGGCGGCAGATTGGTCACGGTGAACGTAAACTCCGCGGTAGCCGCCGCGCTTTGATCGTCGGTGGCGGTGATGGTGACGGCGGTGATGGCCGGTCCATCCGCGGGAGTCATGGTCCAGCTCCAGGTTCCCCCGTCATTGTCGGGAGTGATCACGCCGATAGAGGCCGTTAGGGTGACGGTGGCATTTCCCTGCTCATCGGAAAAGGTGCCGGTGATGGTGATGGGCTCGCCTTCGGAAGTAGTTGGGATTTCATCCGCCAGCAGATAGAGTTCCGCGCTGGTGAGGGGTCCGCTGTCGCCATAGCCGCCGGTTACGAGCACATTGCCGTCGGCCAGCAGGGTCGCCGTGTGATTGTAGCGCGCTTCATCGAGGCTGCCGGTGCCCGTCCACTCCCCGGCTGCCGGATCATGGAGCTCCGCGCTGCCGAGCGATCCGCTGTTCGCGAAACCTCCGGTAACGAGCACCTTGCCGTTGCCTAGCAGAGTCGCCTTGTGATTGTAACGCGCGTCCTCAAGGCCGCCGGTTTCCGTCCATTCCCCGGTGCCGGGATCGTAGAGCTCCGCGCTGCTGAGATAGAAATCCTCTCCGTAGCCTCCGGCGACAAGCACCTTGCCATTCGCCAGCAAGGTCGCGGTGTGGATGTAGCGCGCGTCTTCAAGACCGCCGGTGTCCACCCACTCGCCGGTGGACGGATCGTAGATCTCCGCGCTGCCGAGAAAGTCGGTTTCTCCCAATCCCCCGGCGACGAGCACTTGGCCATTGGCTAGCAAGGTGGCGGTGTGAACGTAGCGGGCGTCATCGAGACTGTCGGTTTCCGTCCATTCTCCGGTGGCCGGATCGTAAAGCTCCGCACTGTCGAGAGAGTCACCGGCCAGGTAATCATAGCCGGCGGCGACGAGCACCTTGCCATCGGCGAGCAAGGTCGCCGTGTGATAGTAGCGCGAGTTTTCGAGGCTACCGGTGTCCATCCATTGCCCTGTGGCCGGGTCGTAGAGTTCCGCGCTGTCGAGTGGATCGCTGATCCCGTGTCCGCCGGTGACGAGCACTTTGCCATCGGCCAGCAAGGTCGCGGTATGACTGTAACGGGCGGTGCCGAGACTGCCGGTTTCCGTCCACTCGCCGCTGTCCGGGTCGTAGAGCTCCGCGGTGTCGAGAGGTTCGCTGTCGCCGAAGCCGCCAGTGACGAGCACCTTGCCATCGGCCAGCAAGGTCGCCGTGTGATTGTTCCGCGCGGTGACGAGACTGCCGGTGGCCTCGAAGGTTTCACCGACGCCCGCCCCATCCACGGCCACGACCGGGGGCGTGTTGTCAGCGGCAAGGGCTGTCAAGGTCATCGCGAGAACGACCGACAGCCGCGCGATCACACGGGCAAACGTGGTTTTCATGGATTCAATGGGGGGAATCGGGGGGGGGATGACGGCTTCCCAGCCGACGGAGGTGAATCATCAAGCCTGAAATCGCTGGATTTCCTAGCTTTTGAAGCACCTCTTGGCAAGGGTTTACGGGAATCCAGTGCTGCCGGCTTGCCGGGAGCGAGGTCCGTCAAAGCCATAACGCATTCCACGCCAGCGCTCGCCGGGTGTTTGCGGGCTGTTCCTACAACACCGCCGGGCATGGCCGCATCAACTACAGCAACCGTTTACCAGGCAATCATCTGACGAAATCACGAAAGTGGAATTGTCACCGCAACCGCGATAACGTCTCCGAAATCAATGGATTTCCGAAACCATCAAATGCCCGTTAGAGCCGTCGGCTCAATCCTTGATCCCCGCGTTCAGCAACAGGATCCGGCGCATTTCGCGGATCGCCTGCGGATCGTCGTAGGCGCCATGGTTGTCCGGGACGATGACTTCGGATTGGGCGGTTTTCAAATGCGAGCTCCAATACGGCACTACGCCGTCACTACTGTTAGGTGTGTCGCTGCGGCCACGGTCGCCGATGATGGAATGGTGGGGCACGACAATGGGAACCTCGTCCAGCGCCTTGTAGAGCGGGTTGGTCGGCGAGAGTCCGGCAACGCTGGTGAGCCGGCCGTGCTGGGAGAGGTTGCCCGGAAGATCGATCAAGGTGCTGGTGATGGTGGTGGGGAGTCTCACCATTTTGATAAACCACCCGGTGATCGAGAGGTCGGCGAGTCCGCTGCCGCGGTGCGGGGTGCAGACGTAGATTTCCCGCCCGATGTCCGGATCCGCGGAAAACATCGTGGCGCGCTTCGCCAGACTATCGGCCGGCAGCTTGGCGTAGAGCTTGTCGGCATCAGCACCTAACTGTTTGTCCCAGATCCTCCGGCCCGGATTGACCACCTGCATCCGCGAGAGCAGGCCGCCCATGCTGTGGCCGACCAAGACCATCTTTTTCGTGGGGCCGACGGTGCTTTGCAACGCGTGGAGCTCCTCGCGCAGGCGCAGGGAGGAATAGGCGATGGGCCAGCCGGTCGGATAGTAGAACAGCATGAACTGGTATTTTCCGCGCAGTTTCGGATCGGCGCGGAGGTCGTTGATGACGTCGCGCCACATCCGCGGGTGGGAGTTCAGGCCGTGGACGAGCAGGATCGGGATGCGGTCCTTGTCGTAGGGTTCCAACAGGATCAACTTGGAATCGACAACACCCGGATGGATCAGTCCGGAGAGGGCGATGGTGAATTCGTTGATGTCGTTGGTTTGTTGGACGATGGGTGCGGTGAAATCGGCCGCCAGCGGATACTCGGTGGCCCCGAGCTTGACCCGGGACTGATAGGTGGGATCGTAGCCGGTGATGGAAACCTTGCGGGCGGCTCCGGTTTTGGCCGGGCCGGTGAAATCCATCACGGCGGTGATCGGCTCCAGATAGCCGCGTTCCGTGACGAAGCGCTGCATCTTCGGATCGGTCGGACGTTTCCACTTCGGGGCGCAAGGAGCGCCGACACCGTCCTCGGTGTGCCAGTTCGCGCAGAGTTCGTGTTTCACCTCCCGCGCGGGGACGGCGGATTCGATGTGCGCCAGTGGATAAATCCCGGGTTTTTGGTCGAGGCCGGCGCTCACCTGATAGCTGAAGCCCGCGTAGCTGAAGGTCTTCTCTGGCTTGTATTTCACGCCAATGAAATTGGCGGCGACCCCCTCGGTCGCCCGGGCGATGATGCGGAGCGCGTGTTTCTGGGTTTCCCCGAGGTTGTTGACGTTGGCGACCGAGCCGCCGTCGGTGTCGAGCGAGCTCCAGGCGATTTCCGCGGCGCGTAGCTGATAGACCGCGGCGATTTGCTCGTCCGTCTTGATGCCCTTCGCCCGCTTCATCAGGACGTCGGCATCCTCCAGGGTGGTGCCGCGGAGTTCGACGGACGCCTTGTTTTCCTGCGGCAGGTAGGTGGCGCAGGATCCAAGCAGGATGATTGCCGCGATCGGAACAAAGCGGGTGGATGAGGATATCGCTGACATGTTGGGTGGGGAGGTTGTCTTGAAAGCCGGTGGAAGTCAGGTCAGAAAATGCTGAACCAGCTCCGCTTCACCTTGGGAAACAGGTCGATGTTGGAGGATTCCATCAGTTGTTGGGACCACTCGCCGCAGATTTGTTCGTTAGGGGCCGCGCTGGTCTTTTTGTCCTGATCGAGCACCTTGATCTCCGGTGCCCGGCGGTCGGATACGGTGGAGACGACCTTGCCCGTGGCGGCATCCTTCACGCGGGCTTCGAAGGCGCAGATCGGCAGGCCGGTGATGACGTTGGAAACATTTCCGGTGGTGACGGGATTGGTCACGGTTTTGGTGGCCGTGGGATCAAAGCGAACCTCAGTTAGGGCAACTTCGAGGATCAGGGTTCCGGGTCGGCTGGTATCGGTGGTTTTGTAGAAAACGCAAACCGGCGAGGAAAATGCCTTGTTAAGGGATTTGTTCCAATACTTGACCAAGGCCGCGACACGCCGGTTGTAAGTCCGCTTGTCAGGAACAAAAGCGCTTTTGCTTTGCTCCCACTCGTCGGTCTGGAGAAACGCCGTCGTTACAGGACGGACGACGATGTATTTATACTTCGCGATCTCCATTTTCGGGTCCCGCCAGGCGTGCTGGAACGGCAGCCGCTCGACCTTGAGGGTGGTGTCCACGCCGGTGGATTTCAAAAACCTCGTCGGCTCGGGACCGGTGACGGATTTGTCCAGCCCGCAACTCGCCAGACCTGAGGCAAGCAAGATGGAGACGGCGAACGAGGAGAGGGTGGAGAATTTCATGACAAAGCGCGGGCGGGCAAGTGGTAGGCCATTCCGACCACGCCAGCAAGCGGGTTTCTCAGGAAGAGTAGTGCGATCACCGGACCGTTCGGGGGCCACTATTTCCTTGCCGGAAAATCCGGTGGATGGTGGGATGCACGCTTGTTATCTCCGATGAAAACTTTGTTGAAATGTCTGATCGCCGCGTCAATCGCCCTGTCGGGTCACGCGCGGGCTTCGTTCCATCTCTTCGACATCCAGGAGGTTTTCAGCAATTCGGATGGCTCGGTGTTGTTCATCGAGCTATTCAGCAGCACCGGTGGCCAGCAGTTTCTCTCTGGTCACTCGCTCACGTTCCAGATCAACACCGCCATTCAGAACACGATCAATTTCACCAACCTTCCCGGCGACACGACCAGCAAGACGTTCCTGGTCGGAACCGCGAATCTCGGCACGCTCTACGGGGTCACTCCGGACTACGTCATCCCGGCGAATTTCTTCACGGCAGGCGCTAACAATTTCCTCAATTTCGCCGAAGGAACCGACCGCGTGAACCTAACATCATTGCCGGTAAACGGCAGTTCTTCCCTGAACGGTCTTATCGGCAACGCCGGCCAAACCTCCGCCGCCACTTCCGTGAACACGCAGGCGACACCAACGAATTTCGCCGGACAAACCGCTGTCATTCCCGAACCCGGCGGGACCGCCCTCATCTGCCTGACGGCGGGGCTGGCCGGCTTCCGCCGGAGACGTCCCGCAACCATGAAAATGGATTTGTGAAGCAGATTCTTTTTTATGTTTTGGATTGCGGGAAGGCGGCCTCGGAGTAATCTCCCGACGACTGCTGTGTACGACTATTTTGGTAGCTGGCCCGGACCGATGTGATTAATCGGGGTCATCTTCCGGTGAACTATGTCATGCCTTTTTAGGAAGACGGAAAACCACCGGACGACCCCACTTATTGAGTTTACGGAACGTGGCTCACAGCGCCAAGGACGGCACAGCGGTTTTCTTTTTTCTTCAATGAAGGGGGTTCGTCCCACGCTTCTTCGCACATAATTCAGCCCTTTAGGGCGTCTTCGGGGAGCGACGATGAAGACGCCCTAAACGGCTGAACTACTTACGAAGACAGTCCAAAACAACGTCGTCCTTGCGTGATTTTTCCGGAGCCTGCATCGTCCCCCGCGTGATGCGATTTGCGGTGCTGGGAAGCGGGAGTGGAGGAAATGCGGCGGTCGTCGAATGCGGCGGGTTGCGGCTGATGATCGATGCGGGATTGAGCGCGAAACAATTGTCGGTGAGGCTTCAACAAATAGGGATCGACCCGGCGTCTCTCGATGGGATTCTACTCACCCACGAACACGGCGACCACGTCCGCGGGCTGAAAGTGTTTCTCAAACAGAATCCGGTGCCGGTCTTCACCACCCAAGCCACGGCACGGGTCGTCCGCGAAACGGGGATCGACGGTGGAACGTGGAAATTTTTCGAAGCGGGCCAGGTGTTTGCCATCGGCGGAATCTCGGTGGAAACCTTCGCCATCCAACACGATGCGGTGGACCCGGTGGGCTTCGTCGTCGGCCATGAAACACAGCGGCTTGGATTTCTATCAGACGCGGGATTCGTCACCCGCAGCATGACCGAGAGACTGCGGAAGCTCGACGGATTGTTCGTCGAGGCCAACTACGACGACGGGCTGTTGGAAGCCGACACCAAGCGTCCGTGGTCAATCAAGCAACGCATCAGCTCGCGGCACGGACACTTGTCCAACCGCCAGGTGACCGAGCTGATCCGCGACATCGCCCACCCCGCTCTTGGCAAGGTGGTGCTCGGTCACTTGAGTTCGGACTGCAACACGCCGGACATCATCCTGTCGTTACTCCGCTCCAACCTAACTGAAATCGGCCACGGCCATGTCTCGCTGCATTGCGCCTGCCAGCACGAGCCCTCGGAGTGGTTCGACCTGTGAGGAAATCAGAGTTCCTCGCCGCCCACCCGGATCGTGAGTGAACCCACATCCAGCGCCGCACCCGCGGACGCGCCGAGGCGGATCTCGTCGAACTCCAGGCCCGCGGGAAGCTTGCCTGTGCAGAATGCCTTACCCAGCGGAAACACGCCCTCGTGCAGGCTCACTCCACCGGTTTTCCGATCATAGCGGAGCGTCACGGTGCGTGCCCCAACTAACGGAGTAACAGGCAGAATCACGGGAATCCGTTGTTTCACATCCAGCGACCATGTCGGCTCCGGGCCGAACGAGTCTCCGAAAAACAGCAGTTCCTTGCCCTGGTTGAAAAAACTCATGCCCGCCCATCCATCGGTGTGGAACTCCCCGTTGGAAGGACCGTCCACATTCAGCGTCGCCATCAGCACCGGATTTTCCTCGGAGGGCTCGGGCTCCGGCAGGTTGAGGAATGCCGTGTAATTCCGTCCCTCGACACGATCTTCCGAAATGATCGGAATGCCGTAGTCGAGTCTCCAATCGGCTTTCACGAAACCACCTTCCAAGATGGATTTGAACTCCCGCAGTTTTTTGGAGAACCGTTGTTCGTCGGCTGAAAACCGCTCGATCCCCTCCGTTCCCGAAACCCTTCCCGCCTCCCCTGCTGATAGAACATCGCCTTCGGAATTTCCGTTGATGCGTATTTTCACTTTCCCATCAAAGACGTGGAGTTCGTCTGGAATGCCCTCACGGACTTCAATTCCGAACTCGGTGCCCATATCCAGGGCGGACATCGATGGCGTGGTCACTTCCAGCCTGCCTTCCGCTTTTTCCGAGCGGAACCGGCCACGTCCGGATGATAGATTCAACGCGCCATCCGAGACAAGCGTCAGCGTCGCCGGGCCTTCGATCAGGGCGGACGCCGCGCCACCTGATCGAATCCGCGCCTGTCCTTGTTCCAGTTTCAAAGTCGCTCCTTGATCCAGCTCCAACACGTCCCCCTGTTGCCTGGAAACACCGTCCACTGACCACACGGCATCCGCGGAAAACCGGGCGTTCGCCATCAATACCGGCGGAGTCGCAACGGCCGGAGATTTCCGATAGATCATCGCCGCGATCAGAACCACCACCGCCGCCGCGGCAAGCCAGAGGATCCTGGTGGAAACAGTCCGTCTCGATGCCAACGCCGGACGGCGGATGATCGGCTCGTCCTCGAACTCCTCACAGAGCGAGTGGTGGATGCTGGCGTAGTCGCCGTAGAGCTTGACCAGCTCCGGCTCGCGGCGCAGTCGTTGCTGGAAGCCATCGAAGGTTTCCTTGCTAACGGATCCGTCCAGCACCTGTTGGACGATCTGGTGGTCGGAGCGTTTCATCCGGGATTGCGTGAGGCGGCTTGGAGTTGGCGTTCGATGCAGCGTTTCAGGGCCGCGCGCAGATTGAAGAGGACCGCCTTGAGAGTGCCTGCGCTGCGGTGGGTGATGTCCGCGTATTGTTGGAGCGATGAGGTCGTCGCGTAACGGTGATGCAGCAGATCCCGATCCTGCGGACGCAGGCGCAACAGGCAGGTCCGCAAGGCAAGATGACGGTCTTCCAGATCGTCCGGCTCGATTTCAAACTCCGGTGACAGGCGCTCGATCAGGTCGTCGTCGAACACCAGCCAGCCTTGGGAAATCAGGCGGCGGCGGTGGTTGAGCATGTGATAGCGGATGGTTTGAAATGCCCAGGCCTTGAAATTGGTGCCCAGTTCGAAGGTGTCGCGTTTCTGCCAGAGCGTGATGTTCACCTCCTGCAGCAGATCGCGGGCGCCGGAGCTTCCCGGTGCCAGCGAGCGGATGTACGCGAGCATGGAGGTCTGGTGATTCGTCAGCTCCCCGACGAATTCATCCGATCCCGCGTCTTCTCGTGATGGGTCACTCATGCACTCTTACCATCTGAAAATGTCGGAATGCTGCAAGCGGTTTAATCAATCGTGGGATTTCCTTTCCGCTCGATTCCGCGATCCGTTTTGGAGACAGTCCCGGCATCCGCTTGCCGGGTGATCCCCATGTTCAAAAAACTGCTAGACACGATGGAATCGGCCAACTTCAAGGCTGCCGCGGCCAAGGGCACGCTCGCCTGTCCGTCCTGCGGTACGAACCCCGGGGTGCTCCGAAGCCGCGCGACCGATGCCATCACCTGCGGTGAATGCGGCACCGTCGCTTCGGGGATCGAATGGTCCGTCGCGGGATCCGGAGCACACGCTGTGGCCAATCCCGACCGGCCGCCCGCAGGCACGAAAATCACGCGGTATTGCGATGCCTCGGGTGCCGTCGTTTGGAACATTCCGGCCAGCGGGAAATCCGGAGGACTGCTGTTTTTCGCGATCGCCTGGTGCACCCTGACCGTGATCGTCAGCTCCGTGTTCCTCTTCGGCGCCAACGATTTCAAGTCCTCCGGAGCCTTTCCGGTCGAGCTGTTCCTGATTCTCTTCTTCGCCGCTTTCTGGGCCGTCGGCATCGGGATGCTGTATGCGGCCTGCCGGAGCAAATACGCGAGACACCGGCTATCAGGAGACCGGCTGCAAATCACGCTGCACCGCGAGCTTTTCGGCAAGACCAAGGCCAGGTCGCTTCCCGCCGCCGACATCACTTCCATCGCCCAGGTCGAGTTCTATCAGAAGAATTACCAGCCGGTGCACGGGATCGAGATCCGCGGCAAACAGGGCAAGCTGCGATTCGGCTCGATGCTCACTGACGAGGAAAAGGCATGGCTCGTGGCGGACCTGCGGCGGGTGATCCTGGAAGCGGATGCTCCGCAGGCGGTTTCAGGCGGTGCCGCCGTTCCGCAGCCAACCGGAATGCGGCAGGAATACTTTTCCGTCGCCCTGCCGCGGTCGGGGGCCAGTCTGAGACCGCTCGCCATCATGCTGCTCCTGATGGGCACCGGCTTTGTGTGTGTCGGCATATTCGTGTTAGACGATCAGGTCGGACCGGCGGAAAAGAACCTTCCCGCCGCGATCCAGGTTTTTGATTTCCTCTTCACCTTCATGAGCCAAAGTTTCCGAATCATCTGGACGCTGATGAGCGGAGTCATGGCGGCTGCCGGAATGTATTTGCTCGTGTGGCTGAGCCGCGCCCGGACTAAGGAAACCCGCATCGAGGGAACGGCATCCGAAATCGCGATCCGCACGTTCCGACACGGACGGATTCTCAAGGAGCGCCTCTTTCCCCGCGCTTCGGTCACCGACATCCGGTCCTCGGTCAGCGGCAGTTCCAACGGAAAAACGATGAAGCGCGTCGAATTGATCGTCGCCGGCAAGTCGGAGCTGGTTTCCCGTTGGCTCGACGGTGAACAGGCGGACGAGATTGTGGAAGAGGTCCGGCGGGCGATGCCCTAACATCGGCGAGCTTTTTTCAAGTGCCTGCGGTCAGGCGGAGCATGAGTTGCCACTGCCGTGCATCCCGGAGCGCTGGTTCCATGGCATTTTCGCGAGGATCATCGCCATGCCGCACCAGTCGGTGAGACCGGCGAAGACGAGCCCGGCACCGACGAAGGCACTGAGCCCGTAGAAGCCCGAATGCACCCAAGTGCCGAAGACCAGGCCGGTGAGCACCAGCAATCCTGCGACGATGCGAACCTGCCGTTCGAGGGAAACGGCCTTTTTTCCGCGGATCAGCGGCAGTCCGGCGCTTTCCCACGCGGCCACGCCTCCGTCGAGGATGGCGAGATTCTCACAGCCGGCGGCGCTGAGTTTTTCAAATGCCTGCCCGGCGCGCATTCCGCTGCGGCAGATCAGCACGCACTGCCCGTTGCGCGAGATTTCGTTCTCGATCGCTCCGGGAACCAGCTTGTCGAGCGGCATCAACCGGGAGCCGGGGATGTGGATTTCCCCGTATTCCGCCGGAGTGCGGACATCGATCAAACTGACGGGCTTCCCGGATTGGAGGGTGGAATTGAGCTGGCTCGGGATGATTTTCATGGGGATTGCTTTCGTTAATATTTCCAATATCGCCATATGGTTATGCTTGCAAATATTTTCCCAAGTGATAGAGTCACGGACCGTGAAACTCCCTCCCGACCAACTTGAACGTGTTGCCAACCTGTTCCGCGCCTTTGCCGAGCCGACACGGCTGGCGATCATCCAGGAGCTGAAAGCCGGTGAATTGAGTGTCTCGGAAATCGTGGACCTGCTGCCGACGAGCCAGGCGAATGTTTCAAAGCAGCTCAAGTTGCTCCACGACGCCGGTCTGGTCACCCGCCGCAAGCAGGGCACACAGGTGCTTTACGCGATTTCCGATGCGATGGTTTTCGAGCTTTGCAGCCTTGTGTGTGACAAGCTGAACCGCGACACCGTCAAGCCGGCGAAATTGAAATTCTGAAATCATGAAAATCCATCCTGCCGCCCTGGTCATCCTCGCACTGTCGCTTTGCCTCGGTTGGATGGTGATCCCGCGACGGGACGAGGTCCCATCCGCCCGGGAGCGGGACATATCCGGGAAATCCGCAGTGGTCGTGGAAAAAAAATCCGGCCCGACCCCGTACTATACTTTCGGACAGCCCTCATCGGGCGGAATCGGGAAATTTTTCCACGGCCGGGAAATCGCCCACGTGATGGGGCATCCCGCGATCGGCTGGCTGGAACGGGAAAACCGCGAGGACGAGGAAGCGCCCAGCCGCGCGATCAACGCGCTGGAACTCGCGCCGAACGCGGTCATCGCGGACATCGGCGCCGGATCCGGCTATTACTCATTCCGGATCGCGCCGAAGGTTCCGTTAGGCCGGGTGGTGGCGGTGGATATCCAGCAGGAGATGTTGGATTTTCTCAAGAAGCGCGCGGTGGAGCTGAAGATCATGAACGTGGTCCCTCATCTCGGAACCGTTAGCGGAGTGGATCTTCCTGAAGAATCGCTGGATGCCGCGCTGATGGTGGACTCCTATCATGAATTTTCCGAACCGGCGGAAATGCTGGCATCGCTGTTCAATTCGCTCAAACCGGGCGGGCGGATTTTCCTGTTGGAGTATCGTGGGGAAGATGCGGAAGTGCCGATCAAGGAGCTTCACAAGATGACGGAGAAACAGGCACGGCTGGAATTCGAGTCCGCCGGATTCCGGTTTCTCAAAAACCGCCAGGAGCTGCCGTGGCAGCATTTTCTCGTCTTCGAGCGTCCGGCGGCGGACTAATCCTTGAAGACCGGGAAGCCGGATTCGGGACGCAGCGTCAGTGGCGGCTCGATCTCGAAGGATCCCATCGCGCCGAGTTGGTATTTCTCATAAGCGATCGGGATGACGGTCAGCAAAAGTCCGGGATCCCCTTCATGGGTGATCCTGGAAACGTGAACGACCGCCGCGCAATTCGGGCTTTTTTTCACGACGAGAATGTCACCGGTTTTGAATGCATCCGCAGCCTCGTCGCGAAGAGTCGGGAAAACGTATTCGATGAAAACCGGGTAAGGCATCGCTTTGGTGAAGTCGTCCGGTTTAACCAAAGCTTGCGCACGGACCACGATTCCGGGGTTGAAGAAGTCCGCCGGGCCGAGCTTGCGGACCTTGAGCACTTCATACTCGCCCTCGATGTAGTTCAGGAACAGCGGCTGGTCGAAATTGGTCAGGTAGTTCCTGAGCAGTATCGAGTTCAGATCGGCCAGATCCTTGTCCGTGAATTTGAAATAGTGGGAATAGAGTTCCTTGGGCGCGCGGGAGTTTCCGTTAGGAATTTCGTTGAGAGAATACTTCTTGAGAACCGGCGTGCGACCGAGTTTTTTCAGAATCTGATAATTCCGCGGAAGCTCGGGATTGCCGAAGATGCTCAGACAAACGAACCAACTGACGACCGCGAAGCAAAGGGCCAGGATGTTGGCCAACAGCCACCAGAAATAGGCAGGCCGGCTCGGTGGCGGTTCTTCGACGTTGCGGGGCACGGCTGAGTGGGAGTTCAGTTGCTGCCACACGCCTCGCCATCCGCCACGGCAGGCGAGCTTTCGGGCTCACCGGCGGCCTCGAAGGAAGTGCCGCAACCACAGGACCGCGCGGCATGCGGATTGTGAATCTTGAATCCGGCATCCGTGAGGTCGTCCGAGTAGTCGATTTCACAGCCGCTGAGGCGGTCGATGCTATCCGCCGCGACGATCACGCGCGCGGTCCCGGACTCCACGATTTCGTCACCGGCCTCGGGATCGGCGACCTGCATTTCATACTGCCAACCGGCGCAACCACCGCGACGGACGGCAAGCCGCAGGCCGGCTTGTGGCGATTTCGCCTTGCTGGCCAGGAGTTTGCCTAGCTCGACGACGGCGTTGGTAGTGAGAGTGATCATGTTCGTCGGATCAGACTAAGTGCTTTCCCGGCGATTTGAAACTGGAAATCTGAAGAAGCTCGATCAGGCTCCGGCCTTGCGCGATGAATCCACGGAATCTCCAACAATTGAAACGAAAGAAAGCTCTTGACCTGTCATCGCTTCGCCTCTTCATTCCGCCCCGCCCGTGATTTTTTCGCAGTGCCCCTAGAATAGGTGGGGTGTATCCTATTTTTTGATCAAAGCGATTTTCCATTCCATGTCTTCATCCAAATCCTCCTCAAAGAAACCCGCCGCAAAACCTCAGGTGAAGGTTCCAAAGGCTGCCACCAAGGAGGATGCCAAGGCGAAGAAATCCGTTCCGGCCGACAAGGATGCGAAGACGAAGAAGCCCAAGGTGGTTGTGCCAGCTCCCAAAGCCGCCGTCAAACCGGTCGTCAAACCCGCTGCGAAACCTGTCGTGAAGGTTGCCGCCAAGCCTGCGGTGAAATCCGTGGTGGCCGCCACCGCCGAAGTGAAATCGAAGGCTCCCGAGAAAGTTTCCACCGCCAAAGCGAAAAAGGAAACCAAGGATGCCGTCGAGGCCAAGCCCGTTGTTGGCAAAGCCAGCGATGCCAACAAGCGCCGGATCGACACTCCCGAAATCCAGGAAAAAATCCGCGAACTCATCAAGCTCGCCAAGGAGCAGGACTACCTGACCTACGACGACATCAACGAAATTCTCCCTAACGACCTTGTCGATCCCGACGACGTCGAGGCGATCATGGAGCGTCTCCGCAACATGGAGTTCGACATCATCGACGCCTCCGAAGTCGATCGCTACAAGGACAAGAAGCGCGACGAGGGCGATGGCGATGAGGAAGACGTCAAGGCCGACCAGAAGCTCGACATCCTCGACGACCCGGTCCGGATGTATCTCAAGCAGATGGGCCAGGTTCCCCTGCTCACCCGCGAGCAGGAAGTGGAGATTTCCAAACGCATCGAGGATGCGGAAATCGAAGTCGCCCGCCATCTCCATCTGTTCGGTTTCGTCACCGATTCCTATCTGGAACTCGCCGACAAGCTCAACAAGGGCAAGGAGCGCTTCGACCGCGTGATCCTCGACAAGAAGATCGAATCCCGCGAGCGCTACATGAAGGGCCTGCCGAAACTCTGTGACCAGCTCAAGCAGCTCCATCATGAGAACGACGACCTTTTCCGCCAGCTTTCCTCCAAGAATCCGCGCAGCAAGAAAAAGCTGGAGGAAGAGTTCAACAAGAACATCCAGACGCTCAACCGCGTTTTCACCCGCTTCTATTACAAGCAGAAAGTCGTCGAGGACTTCTGCGAGCAAGTGGACGAATACATGCAGAAGTTCTGGAAATACGGCCGCAAGCTTCAAGTCGATCCGGAGGACAAGGAATTCGTCACCAAGATGCGCGAGGTCCAACAGCGCTCATGGCACACCCAGGAAACCTTCGAGGAGGCTAACAAGCAACTCCGCCACTGGCTGAAGGAAGCGCTCAAGGCGAAAACCGAAATGGTCGAGGCCAACCTCCGTCTCGTCATTTCCATCGCCAAGAAATACACCAACCGCGGCCTTTCCTTCCTCGACCTGATTCAGGAAGGCAACATGGGTCTTATGAAAGCGGTCGAGAAATTCGAATACCGCCGCGGTTATAAATTCTCTACCTATGCCACTTGGTGGATTCGCCAGGCGATCACCCGCTCCATCGCCGACCAGGCCCGGACGATCCGGATTCCGGTTCACATGATCGAGACCATCAACAAGCTGATGCGCGTGCAGAAGCAGTTGGTGCAGGAATATGGCCGCGAGCCATCCCCGGAAGAAATCGCCGAGGAAATCCACCTGCCCGTCGAGCGCGTTCGCGCCGTTCTCAAGATGGCCCAGCAGCCGATCAGCTTGCAGGCACCGGTCGGTGACTCAGACGACACTTCCTTCGGCGACTTCATCGAAGACAAGGCCGCTGACAACCCGATGGAGGAGGCAGGCTTCTCGATGCTCAAGGACAAGATCAAGGACGTGCTCGACACGCTCACAGAACGTGAGCGCGAGGTCCTCGAACAACGCTTCGGACTCAAGGACGGCTACAGCCGCACGCTTGAGGAAGTCGGCCGCCAATTCCAGGTCACCCGCGAACGGATCCGCCAGATCGAAGCCAAGGCCCTGCGGAAAATGCGCCACCCCACCCGGATCCGCAAACTCGAAGGATTCATCGAGCTTCCAGGAGCCTAATAAGGGGTGCGGACATTCCTGTCCGCATTTCTTCATTCTATCCACATCATGGAAGAGCCCGAAGAGTTCACGAAAATCGAATCCATCTTCGTCCGGCATCGCAATGCCCTGCTGTTGCGCGGCCAGTTCACGTCGATTTACACGGACTACTACCTGCACCTGATGCAGCACAGCATCCGTCCGCCCGCCGAGCTCGACCAGATGCTCAAGGACACGCTGGCGATGCTGACACTTCATCTCGTCGCACGGCCGTGGGCGGAAACCATCGCCTGGACCGCGAATCTGCGGGCACCGCGCATCAATCTTTTTGTCACCGGCAGCTCGTTCGAGCAAGCCATCACCGGCCGCGTCTTCACCGAAGACGTCCGCGAACCTGATAGAAATTTCTTCTACGCCCAGACCACCACCGCCGAGTCAAAGCAACCGCGGCTCTCGACTTTGGAAGTCGAAGGCAAGGACCCCATCGAGTGGATTTCCCAATACTACAAACAGTCCGAGCAACGCCCGGCCCGCGCGTTCCGGCTGGAGGATGAGAATTTCGTCCTCGTCGCCGCCCAACCGGATTGCGACCTCGAATGGCTCGAAGCGCTCGACGAGGAATCCGTCGCCGCCATCGTCGAAACCGAGGAAACCACCCTCCTCGAAACCCGCCGGTTCCGCTTCCACTGCGGCTGCACCATCGACAAGATCCTCCCCATTCTCGGTGGTTGGCGCGAACGCCTCGACGACCTGTTCGAAGCCGCCGATTTCATCAATCTCCAGTGCCCCCGCTGCGCCGCCAAATACCGCGTCACCCGGGACATGATCGTTTGAACCGGTTGCCATCATTCCGGTCGCCTGCTACCTTCGCCCCATGACCGCAGTCAAACAGCCGGATTTCATCACCGTCGAGGAATATCTAGCGGGTGAGGAAACGAGCGGGGTGAAGCATGAATATCTGGGAGGCACCGTTCATGCGATGGGAGGTTTTTCCAATCAACACAACACTATCGCCTTGAATAGCTTGGTGCTCTTACACGGAGACCTCCGTGGAAAAAAGTTTCAGGCCTTCACAAGCGACACCAAGGTCCGCATCGAATTTCCCGACCACACCCGGCTCTACTATCCGGATGCGATGGTCGTCTGCGATTCCAGATCGGCCACCGATCATTTCCAGGATCGCCCGGTCGTTATCATCGAAGTCCTCAGCGAATCCACCCGTCGCGCCGATCTCGGTGAAAAACGCGATGCCTACCTGACAATTTCCACTTTGAAAGTCCTGCTCTTCGTCGAGCCGGATTCTCCCGCCGTCACTCTCTATCGCCGCAAAGCCGAAGGCGGCTTCGACATCGAACGTCACACGGGCTTGGAAAGCACCATTCCCCTGCCGGAAATCGAAGCCACACTGCCACTTGCCGATCTTTACGAGCGCGTGGAGTTGAAAGCATGATACCGCGTTTCCACCACGGGCAATTTGCCGATGTGGAGGCATTGGTTGCGTTGAAAAACGGACAACGCATTTCCGTCTGCATTCCCACGCTCAACGAGGCGGAAACCATCGGTCCGATTGTTTCCATCATCCGCGATGAACTCGTCACCAAGGCAGCTCTCGTCGATGAAATCCTCGTCATCGATTCGAACTCCGACGACGCCACCATCGAAATCGCCAAGGCGGCGGGAGCCACGGTCCATCTCTCGTCGGACATTCTTCCCGATGCGGGAAGCCATCTCGGCAAAGGCGAAAACCTCTGGAAGGCCCTTCACGTTTCCACCGGCGGCATCATCTGTTATATCGACGGCGACATTTCCAATTTCCACTCCGGATTCATCACCGGCCTCGTTGGCCCGCTCCTGATAGAACCGGAAATCGACTACGTCAAAGCCTTCTACGAACGTCCCCTCGCCTACGGTGACGAGTCCCACTCCACTGGCGGCGGGCGGGTTTCGGAAATCCTGATCCGGCCGCTAATCTCGTTGTTTTATCCCGAGCTCACGGGCATTTTCCAACCGCTCTCCGGCGAGTATGCGGCCCGCCGCGAGACCTTGGAGAGCCTCGCCTTCCCCACCGGTTACGGCGTGGAAATCGCCCACCTCATCGACCTCGCGCGCGACGGAAAAATCGACAGCATCGCCCAGACCGATCTGGTCAAACGCATCCATCGGAACCGCGACGACGACGAGCTCGGCAGCATGGCATTCGCCCTGCTCAAAGTCATCCTCCGCCGCCTCCACCGCGACGGCAAGCTCACGCTCGGCCATCCCCTTCCCGATCTCTATCAATCTTGGACCGTCGATGGCGACTCGATCCATCTGCTTTCGAAAATCATCCCCGAGCCCGAGCGTCCCGCCATCAACCCATCGCTTCCCTAACCGATGAACACCGCCTCACCCGATGAGATCAAGGAAAACGCCACGATCTTCCAGCTCTTTCTGGTCGCGCTCTCCGTCTATGTGCTGGCCGCCCTCTTCGTAGACAGCATGTTCACGCTCTCTCCGGAAATGGACGGGCTGCTCGACAGGATCGACTTCATCGTCTGCCTCATCTTCATGGGCGATTTTTTCTATCGGCTCCACCGCGCTCCCTCCAAACTGAGGTTCCTCCGCTGGGGCTGGATCGATTTCGTATCAAGCATCCCGATGCTCAATGCCTTCCGCGGCGGCAACGTTTTCCGGATCGTCCGCATCTTCCGGATTCTCCGCGCCTTCCGCTCGGTGAAAATCCTTCTTCAATACCTGCTGAAGAACCGCAATCACAACACCTTCGTCACCGTCGCCGCCATTTCCTGCATGGTCGCCATGTTCGGCTCCATGGCCATTCTCAACCTGGAAAAGGACAACGCCGCCGCCAACATCAAGACCCCTTCCGATGCGCTCTGGTGGTCCGTCGTCACCCTCACCACCGTCGGCTACGGCGACCGCTATCCGGTCACCGACGGTGGCCGCATCGTCGCCGCGCTACTGATGACCGCCGGCGTCGGCCTGTTCGGCACCTTCACCGGTTTCATCGCCAGCATGTTCGTCGAGCCCGATATCAAGCGTGAGGAAAACGAAACCCAGGCACTCGCCCGGGAGATCCGCGTCCTGCGAGAGGAGTTGCGGGCGATCGATGAGAAACTCTCCCACACCAATCGCAGCCTGAGCCGCCCGCGGAAGAAAAAGCGCCAGATTCCCAAGCCATCCCTTCCGCCGGCCGAGCCTGGCGAGTGAGTCGGACCGCAGTAAAAAACAAACCGGCGAAAATCGAGCCGGGGGGAATCCTCGATTTTGCCGGTTTTTTTTAAAAACCCATGGGTTCGTCGTCGCTTGCGGTCTCGGGGGGAAAGGTTGCTTGCGGCGACAGGTGAAAAGTATCCCATTTCCGGCCACAACGATAGTCCGTGATCGCGTGTGACTGATCGCGTAGGACGACATAAACCTTGAAAAGACGGCCCTCAGGGCGCGAGATGTCGGTGATGAACAAGGACACCTTCCTTCGCGAGCTGTTGGGCCGGATGACTCTTCAGGAAAAAGCCGGACAACTCAATCTGCTCACCGGGGAGATGGATGCCACCGGCATGAAGCACTCGGGCGACCTGCAGGCGAAGGTCCGCGACGGCCTCTGCGGCGCGGTGCTGAATGTCTACACGCCCGCCGCGACACGGGCGCTTCAGGAGCTGGCGTTGGAAAGCCCTAACCAAATCCCGCTGCTGTTCAGCTACGACGTGATCCACGGCCATCGCACGATTTTCCCGATCCCGCTCGCGCTTTCCTGCTCATGGAATCTTGATTTGCTAGAGCGCTGTGCCGGCGCGGCGGCGGCGGAAGCGGCGGCGGACGGACTGCACTGGGTTTACTCGCCGATGGTCGACATCTCACAAGACGCGCGCTGGGGCCGGGTGGCGGAAGGCGCGGGCGAGGACCCATGGTTAGGCGCAAAGATCGCGGCAGCAATGGTCCGCGGCTATCAGGGAGATGATCTGTCGGACCCGGCGGCGGTCGTCGCCTGCGTGAAACATTTCGCGCTCTACGGCGCGGCGACAGGCGGACGGGATTACCACACGGTGGACATGAGCCGGCGGGAAATGGAGGAAACGTATTTTCCGCCTTACCGCGCCGCCATCGATGCGGGTGCACGGACGGTGATGACTGCGTTCAACGTCATCGACGGCATCCCGGCGAGCGGCAATCGCTGGCTGCTAACGGATCTGCTGCGCGATGCGTGGGGCTTCCAAGGCTGGGTGGTCACGGACTACACCGCGGTCACCGAAATGAAGAACCACGGGACGGCGGCAACGGACGCGGATGCCGCCCGCCAGGCTCTCGATGCCGGGGTGGACATGGACATGGTGTCCGAGGCGTTTCTGTTGGAACTGCCGGAGCTCGTGAAATCAGGAACCGTTAGCGAAGCCCGGATCGACACCGCCGTGATGCGGGTGTTGGAAACGAAGTGGGATCTCGGACTTTTCGAGGATCCCTTCGCCCGCTGTGATGAGGAACTCGCTGAGGCGCTTCATCTGAGCCCGGAGACTCGCGAGCTCGCACGCGAAGCGGCCCGTGAGTCGATCGTGCTGCTGAAGAACGACGAGCGGTTGTTGCCGCTGAAAAAACAGGGAACCATCGCGCTCATCGGCCCGCTGGCGGAAAGCCGCCGTGACATGTTAGGATGTTGGGTGGCCGCGGGCGGAGAGGCGGCATCCCCCTATGATGGAATCCACGAAGCGCTGGGCAGCGATGCCCGCGTGATTTCAGCCATGGGCTGTGAGATCCATGCCGAGAATGACGCCTTGCTCGATGAAGCCGTTCGCGCGGCCGGGCTGGCGGATGTGATCATCCTCATCCTCGGTGAAAGCTGGGAGATGTATGGCGAGGCTGCCAGCCGCACTGACATCCGGTTGCCGAAAGCGCAGCGGCGGCTGGCGAAGCGCATTCTGAAAACCGGCAAACCCGTGGTGCTTGTCACGATGAGCGGACGTCCATTGGAACTTTCCAGCGAGGCGAGGAAGTTCTCCACCATGCTCCACGCCTGGGCGCTGGGAACCGAAGGCGGCCGCGCGCTGGCGGATGTCATTTTCGGCGATGCCGCACCGGTCGGAAAACTGACCATGGGCTTCCCCCGCCACGTCGGGCAGGTGCCGATGACCTACCGCGAGAAACCGACCGGCCGACCTTTCGATGAGGAGATGCACTATTCGTCCAAATACCTCGATTGCCCGAACGACGCGCTGTTCCCCTTCGGTCACGGGCTGACTTACGGGAAGTTTGAAACCGGCGCGGTGGAAATCGATACCCCGGAAATGCCGCCGGGCGGGACGGTCACCGTTTCTGTAAAAATCACCAACATCGGCACGCAGCCCGCGACCGAGACGCTGCAACTCTATCTGCGGGACCTCGTCGCCTCGGTGAGCCGGCCGGTCAAAGAGCTGCGCGGCTACCAACGCGTCACCCTCGCCGCCGGAGAGTCGCGCACGGTTTCCTTCACCGTCACCGACGCCGACCTGAGCTTCCCCGGCGCGGATTTCCAACCGGTGGTCGAGCCGGGAGAGTTCGAGGCGATGGTGGGAACGAGTTCCGCAACCCTCCAGGTCCGCAGGTTCAAACGGGCGGAAGGATGAAATTCCTGCCTACCTGAAGTGGGCAGGACGAATTGAACTCCAATTCGCACCACGCCCCGTGGAGGGGGGCAGACTAGAGGGCGGCAAGCCATTTTAGGCATTTTCCCGCCCTTTTCTTCCATTTTAATGGCCTGAATGAGCATTTTCCTACCCTGAATGCCCATTTTAATGCTCTTTTCTAAAATTTCTCAGTCAAAATGGGGATTTTGGCGCTCTTATTTTTGAAATTATCGATCTGAACGTTCATTTTAATGCCTTTTTTTAGAACTTGGACGAGAAATGAATCCAAGACGGGCAGGAATATTAAAAACGATGGCGGTAACGACCGCAGTCTCCGGACTCGCTTGAGAAAGGAGCGTCAAAGAGTCGGAGTCGGGCACCGCGATTCTTTGGCATCCCTTTCGCTGGCCGGTTCGGAGACCCGCGATCCGGGTCAGCCCTTTTACCTTTGCCTTGTGGCGGGAATCACTTACGAAGAGCGCCCGCCGCATGAGATTGTTCCGCATCCTTACTTTTAAAGAACTCAAAGGGTATTTCCTGACCCCGTTCGGCTGGGTGGTGCTGGCCTTTGTGACCGTGATGCAGGGGATCTCGCTGTCCACGGCGATGAAGGGATTCCGCGATACGCCGGTGAAGGACAGCTTGGTTTACGTGACGTTCCACACGCCGTTGTTCTGGTTCTATTTCCTGTTCATTTTCCCGCTGATCACGATGCGGCTGTTCTCGGAAGAGGAGCGCTCGGGGACGCTTGAAACGCTGCTGACAGCTCCGGTGCGGACATGGCAGGTGGTGTTTTCGAAATACGCGGCGGCGATGATCTTCTACACGGTCCTGTGGATTCCGGGGCTGATCCAGTTCAAGATGTTCGAGTGGGCGACGAATCTGCCGCCGGCCTTCACGCCGGGCGCGCTGGGCGGGGCGTTCACCGCGGTCATGCTGATGGGTGCGGCGTTCACGGCGATCGGTTGCCTGGCCTCGTCTCTAACGTCCAGCCAGATCATCGCGGGGATTTTCACCATCGGGCTGCTGGTGATCCAGTATTTCCTCGGGTTCGTGACCATCATCTGGGGCGAGTCGTTCGCCGGGGCGGAGTTTTTCCACTACATTTCCTGGCAGCAGCACCTGCATTATTTCGCGAGCGGATTGTTCGACACGCGGCCGATGGTTTATTTCCTGAGCCTTGCGGTGTTCGTGCTGTTCCTGACCTATCAGGTGGTGGACTACCGCCGCTGGCGCCGCTGATTCTTCCGACTTCCGACTCATGTCCGAACCTTCCACCGAACCGAAAGCCAAACCCGTCCGCCCGCTGAACCGCTGGGGCGCGGGCACCCTTTCCGCGCTCCAGATCGTATTCCTGGCGGTGACGCTCATCGCCCTGAACTATCTGGCAGCGAACCATTACGAGCGCATCGATTTCAGCCGCGAGGGGAATTACACGCTGTCGCCATCGACGAAACGCTACCTGAAGGACAAGGCGCTGGCGGAACGGGTGAAGCCGATCAAGTGGATCATGGCCTTCCGCCGCAGCTCTCCTTTCTACGAGCGGGTGCGGGTGATGGCGGAGGAATACGAGCGGCTTTCCAACGGCAAAATCGAGCTGGAAATCGTCGATCCGATGCGCAGCTCGGACCGCACCCAGGAAGTCACCGCCGCCTATGGCCTCCCTCTAACGAAAGACCTGATCATCATGGACGCGCGGACCGATGACGGCCCCGTGTCCACCGAGGAGGCGGTCGCGTTCGCCACCGGGGATCCCGAAGCGGACAAGAAGCCCGCGCGCATTCTCAACCCTAACATCAAAGTGGTCGTGACGGATGACATGATCATCCGCTCGACGGTGGACGGCCAGATGAAGATCACCGGTTTCCAAGGCGAGGATGTCCTGACCGCCCGCCTGGTCGAGTCGATCGAAGGCCGCGCACGGAAGATGGTTTTTCTATCGGACAAGAGCCAGATCGACCTGGAGAATGAGAACTCCCCGCTCAAGTCGCTGCAAAACACGCTCATGTTCCAGAACGTGGATCTGCGGGGAATCAGTTTGTCCAACATCGATGAAATCCCGGCGGACGTGGAGGGTGTCGCGATGGTCGCGCCGAAATACGATGTCACCGATGCGGAACTGAAGGTGTTGGAGAACTACTGGAACCGCCCGCGCGCCGCGATGCTGGTGCTGCTCAAGGCGGGCGACACGCCGCCGAAGCTGCGGACCTTTCTCCGCAGCAATGGCGTGACTCCTCGCAACGACCGGATCATTTCCATGAAGGACAAGAGCATCAACACCGTCACGCGCGGGTCTTTCACTCCGGGCGTCGATTTCACCAAGGACCTCGCCTTGCAGGCCACGATCTTCGAGGGCGCGACTTCCTCGCTCGAAGTCCGCGAGCAAGCGGATGACCTGATGACCAAGCAAATCAATGCCATCCCCCTGATCCAGGCGGCGGAAGGCTTCTGGGGCGAGACGAAATTCGGAGAGAAGAATATCGCCTTCGACAAGAAGGAGGACAACGTCGCACCGCTCTTCATGGCCGCCTGCGTCACCCGCGGCGCCGCCAATGACAATCGTTTCGCGGAAGACACCTCGCGCATGGTCGTCATCTCCAACACCGACTTCCTGAACTCCGACGCGCAACACGCGGAGAATATCGATTTCCTCGCCTCCTCCGTGAACTGGCTGATGAACCGCCAGTCGCTCGCCGGCATCGGCCCGCGTTCGCTGGGCACCTACAAGCTGCCGATCCTCGACGCCCAGGTGTCCTTCATCAACCGCGTGAACCTGTTTTTCCTGCCGGCCTTCCTGTTCCTGATAGGAGCGTTCGTCTGGTCCTCGCGCCGTGCCTAACTTGTCATGCGCTCGCTCGGCCTCACATTGATCCTCGCCCTGCTGGCCATCCTGGTCGGCGGAGTGGCGGGTTGGCAGTGGATCGAAGGAAACTTCCATTCGGTCCTCGGCGCGCCACCGACACCGGTAGGCGAACGGATTTACACCACCTTCGCTCCGCCCGATGTGAGATTCATCCGCGTCTCGCAGAACGGCACCAGCGCGTCGTTCGAACTCGGTCCTAACGGCTGGCAGGCCGTCACGCCGTGGGTGGACCGCATGGACCCCCGCGCGGCGGTCGGCATCATCGATTTCACCCTCAGCCTGCGGGTCGAGGATCTGGCGGAAATCGACAAGGTGGACCCGCAGAAAGCCGGGCTGCGGGAAAGCGGCATCAACATCCGTTTGGAAGGCACCGGTCACCGGGTGCTCGCGAAATACAAACTCGGGCGGCAAACACCGTGGCTGGCGACCATCAAGGATGTCACCGAGCCGGTCCCCACCGTCTTCGTCCAGCCCCGCGACGAGAACCATAAGAGCTACATTTACACCTGCCCTTGCAGCATCCTTCCGCTATTCAGGGACAACCTGAAATTCCTCCGCGACCACCGCCCGTTTTATTTCAATCCCTATAAGCTCCGGCAGATCCGCACCGGCGAGTTCACGCTCGCCCATCAGACAGAGAAGGGCGCTTGGCGGATCGTCAAGCCGATGGATGTCGCCACCAACCGCCAGGCGAAGAACTCGCTCATCGAAGGCATGTTCGAACTGCGGGCCGTGAAGATCGCCGACCGCGCCTCGGTCACGCTTCCCGCGGCCGGCACGCTCGCCAACTCCCGCCAGATCGCGCTGGGCTTCTTCGGCTCCGAGGAGGAAACCGTGCTGGAAATCTATCCACCGGAAACTCCCGAAGCCACCGAGGTGCGAGCGACGGTCAGCAACCGGCCTAACACGGTGTTCTATCTGCCCGTCAAGCCGGAGGCGGATCTCGTCTCGCTGGCCGACCTGCCGCTCACCATCAACGAACTGCGCGACGCCACTTTAATCCCCGGCCTCGATCGCAAGGCCCTGCGTGGCATTCAGATCCTGCCTGCGACCGGCGCGGAAATCCTGGTTTCCCGCACTCCGCCCCAACCATGGACCGCCACCATCGACGGCCACTCCCAGGAAGCCAATGAGGAGCGGTTTTTCAGCCTACTCAAGACCGCGACCGACGGTCAGGCCATTGGTTTCGAAACCGACGCCGCCACGGATTTCACACCGTGGGGGCTGGACCGGCCGATCCTGAAACTGCGCTTTCTGCTAGAAAACAGCCCGACTGTCGAGCTTGCGTTCGGCAGGGACAAGAACGGCGGCTTCTTCGTCAACCGCACCGGCACGCCGACGGTGATGCGTGTCGACCAGGCGCTGTTCGAATCCATCCCGCGCAGACCCTATGAGTGGCGGCATTCGCGGCTGTGGTCGATCGACCGGCTCAACCTGCTGGCCATCGAGCGCAAGACCGGGACGGAATCCCCGTTGATGCTGCGTTATGATTTCACCAAGCCGGACCCGTGGACCGTCAGCCGCGACGGCGCGGATCTCACCGCATCCCTCAACCCCGCGCGGGCGAACTACATGCTCGACGCCCTCGAAGGCCTCAAGGTCACCCGCTGGCTCACGCCCGAGGATCCGTCCGCCATGGAAGCCCTCGCAGCCCCCTCGCTCATCTTCAAGATCATCGAGAAAGCCACCGACAACATGGGCGACTTCACCGGACTCATCACCCGCGAGGTCACGCTCGCGCCGGGCAGCAAGATCGCGAAACCCGCGTTTTATTACGGCCGACTGGGGTCCGACACGAATCCGTTTCTGATGGACCGAGAGACCTACGAGAAGCTCGCCACCGAGTTCATGGAAAAATACTAAGGCGGCGGGACTTCCCACCGCCCGGTTTCCCCGCTATTTCCGCACCGTGATTCGTTCGTTGAGATTGGTGGACTTCCGCTGCTTTGCCGCGCTGGACCTTGAGGTGCCCGCGGAGGGCGCGATTCTAACCGGCGACAACGCGCAGGGGAAAACGTCCATCCTCGAAGCCCTCTGCGTCCTCGTCCGGCTCCATTCCCCGCGTACCCACAAGATGAACACCTTGGGAAAAATCGGCGGCAAAGGCTTCGGCATCGCCGGTGATCCCTGGAGCAGCGAGCGCCAGGTCCGTTATTCCCGCGAAGGCCTTTTTCTCAAGGCGGACGACGAATCCCGCCCCAGCCAGACCCGCTATCTCGAGGACGGCGGCCTCGTCGTGTGGATGGGAAACGAGGACCTCGAACTCGTCCGCGGCCCCGGCGAAGGGCGCCGCCGCTATCTCGATTTCCTCGGTGCCCAGATCGACTCCAACTACCGCCGCTCCTGGTCGCGTTACCGCCGCGCCCTCCGCGCCAAAAACCTCCTGCTCAAGGAAGGCCGCGCCCGCGATGGGGAAATCCTCGCCTACGAGGAAATTCTGGTAGAACACGGCACGATCCTGATGGAGGCCCGCGCCCGCCTGGTGTCGGAACTAACACCCCTCGCCGCGGAAGCCCAGCGCGCCGTCAGCGGAAAGGACGAGCCGCTCACCCTGAACTACCTCCCCGCCAGCGGCAGCGATCTCCGCGAATCCATGCTCCTCGCCCGCGAGCGCGAAACCCGCCTCCGCCAGGCCGTCGTCGGCCCGCACCGCGACGAACTCGACCTCCGCCTCCACGGCATGCCCGCCGCCGAGTTCGCCAGCGAGGGCCAGCAACGCACCCTCGCGCTCGCCCTCAAGCTCGCCCAGGGAAAACTGTTGGAAAATCGCGGCGGAAAGCTCCCGATCTATCTGATGGACGACATCTTCGGCGAGCTCGACCCCGGCCGACGCAACGCCCTGATGTCCCACCTCCCTCCCCTCGCCCAGAAATGGATCACCACCACCCATCTCGACTGGTTCAAGGAAACGCCTGAACTGGGTGAAATCGCCCGCTTCCGGGTCGGTGATGGGAAGGTGGTTTAGGGATCGAATCCAGGCGATGGTCCCATTCATCCGCGTTCGATCCAACTTGTGGCTTGCCTCAACGACCGTTCTCCAGGCCATCATCCCCGCATGGCCGCCGGCAGTCTCCTCACCCTCCTCGATGACATCGCGACGATTCTCGATGACGTATCCATTCTCACCAAGAAGGCCGCAGCCAAGACCGCCGGTGTTCTGGGAGATGACCTCGCGCTGAACGCGCAACAGGTGAGCGGGGTGGTTTCGAAGCGCGAGCTGCCGGTCGTCTGGGCGGTGGCGAAGGGGTCGTTCATCAACAAACTGATCCTCGTCCCGCTCGCGCTGCTGATCAGCGCTTTCGCATCGTGGGCGATCACGCCGCTGCTGATGATCGGCGGACTCTATCTATGTTTCGAAGGCGTGGAGAAACTCCATCATGCGTTCCAGCATCGCGGGAAAAAGTCAGCGGCCGAAGCCGGCAAGGAAATCGCCGAACTCGCGGCGACCACTCCTGCCGAGAAAGTGGAAACCGAGGCGGAGAAAATCAAAGGGGCGGTGCGAACGGATTTCGTGCTCTCCGCCGAGATCATCGCCATCACGCTGGGCGTCGTGGAGAAGCAGGATTTCACCCAACAGGTCGGCGTTTTATGCGCCATCGCTACCCTGATGACCGTGGGCGTTTACGGACTGGTGGCGGGCATTGTGAAACTCGACGATGCCGGACTCTATCTAACTCAATGCCGTGGTGCCGTCCAACAGGGCCTTGGCCGCGCCATCCTGTGGGCCGCGCCCTTCCTCATGAAGACCCTCTCCATCCTCGGCACGGCGGCGATGTTCCTCGTCGGGGGAGAAATCCTCACCCACGGCATTCCCCCGCTTCACCACGCCATCGAGCATGTCGCCGACAACGGTGGATTTTTCTCCCCTGTCATTTCACCCCTTCTCAACGGCCTTTGCGGCTTGGTCGCGGGCACCGTTGCGCTGTTGATTTTCAACAGTGTCCAAAAATTCCGGGGAAAACCGGCACCCTGAACCGCGACAACACGGCTCATCAAGAGGATTGTCCCAAGCCTTGATTTCGGGCATGGTCCGCGCATGCGCATTCTGGCCACCGCGGATCTCCACTACGCGCTGCGCCAGTTCGACTGGGTGGGCGAGCAATTGGATGAGTTCGATCTGCTGGTGCTGGCCGGCGACCTGCTAGATCTGTCCTCGCCGGTGGAGTTGGATGTGCAGGAAGTGGTCATCAGGAAATACCTGCGCAAATTCGCCTCGCAACGGATGCTGCTGTCGTCCTCGGGAAACCATGACATCCACGAAACGCGGGCGGATGGCGAGCGAGCGGCGGTCTGGATGGAAAAGCTGCTAGCCCCGAACCTGAAGCCGGACTATCAGAGTTACCAGCGCGACGGCGTCCTATTCACCGTCTGCCCGTGGTGGGACGGCCCCGACACGCGGGAGAAAACGGAACAACGCCTGAAGGCCGACGCGGCGAAGCCGAAACACACGTGGATCTGGCTGCACCACAATCCGCCGCTCGACACGCCCATCGCCTGGACCGGCACCGAGTTCGGCGGGGACGCGGTGGCGGCGGAGTGGATCCGTTTCTATCAGCCGGACTTCGTTTTCAGCGGCCACATCCACAACGCGCCGTTCTACGCGGCGGGCTCCTGGAATACCCGCATCGGCAAAAGCCTGGTTTTCAACGCCGGAAAGCAACCAGGCCCGGAACCGACACGCATCATCCTGGACCTGGCATCGCGCCACGCCGAGTGGCATTCCATCGAAGGAGCGGAAAAAGTGAACTGGTGAGCCCTCAACGCTTCGGCATGCGGTGCGCGAGATCCAGCAGCAATTCGTCGACCATGCCGAGGTGGTCCTTCCGGTCGGAATACTGCGCCTTCATGTCGGCGAGATAGGCGATCATTCCCTTCAACCTCGCCGCTAACAACTCTGCGACTTCCAACGTGATCAGCGGATGATCCGCCAGAAATGCCTTTCCGCCACGGATGACATGGCAGGTCACCGTTTCAACCGCCGTGACCGATGCCGGATGAGGGCCATCCAGCAGGAGGGAAATTTCACCAAAGATGGCACCAGCTTCATCGATGATCGTGACGGGTGTTTCCCCCTTGGTCACCTCGACGCTGCCGGAGATGAGGACATAAAGGACGCCGGTTTTCCCGCCCTCCGGCATGAGCGTCTCGCCGGGAGCGAAGGATACGGTCTCCATGTCCTGGCAGAGTTTGAGAATGTCCTGCATGGCCGCAGCGTGGCAGGTTCCCAGTTCAGGGGCAAGCCGCGCCATGAGGTGCGCTGCCTTGGGATTTCGCGATTTCGATTTCAACGGCCTTGCTCGTCGGTGTGCCGCTGCCTTCGGCCTGGCTGCCGACAGGGACCAACACATTCGCCTCGGGGAAATAAGCGGCGGCGCTGCCCTTCGGCATCTCGTAGGGGATGGCGGTGAAGGATTTCGCAGTGCGTCGCTCGTCGCCCCAGATGCTGGTGATGTCCACTTGGGAACACGGCGAAATTCCCCGTTCCTTCAGATCCTCAGGATTGACGAGGATGATGCGGCGGGCGTTGGAAATGCCGCGGTAGCGGTCGTCCATGCCGTAGATGGTGGTGTTGAACTGGTCGTGGCTGCGGAGCGTTTGCAGGACCAGCCGGCCGGAAGAAGGCTCGAAGACATCGATGGCGGCGAGGCTGAAGGCGGCCTTTCCGTTAGAAGTCTCCCACACGCGCTGTTTGGCCGGGTTGGGCAGATAGAAGCCGCCGGATTCGGTGGCGCGGCGGTTGTAATTCTCAAATCCCGGGATGACGCGCTCGATCAGGTTGCGGATGCGTTCGTAATCCTCGGCAAGCCAGCGCCAGAGGATCGGGCTGTTAGCTCCATGCACGGCTTCTGCGAGGCGGGCGATGATTTCCACCTCGCTGAGCAAATGCTCCGAGGCGGGTTCCAGCACGCCGCGCGACATCTGGACGACGCCCATCGAGTTCTCACAGGTGACGAATTTCCGGTCGCCATCGCGCTCGCTGCGGCCGAGGCAGGGCAGGATGAGGGCGGTGCGGCCGGTGACGAGATGGCTGCGGTTGAGCTTGGTGGAAATGTGACAGGTGAGATCGCATTTGCGCAGGGCTTCGGCGGTGTAGCCGGTGTCGGGAGAGGCCTGGAGGAAATTTCCACCGAGCGCGAGGAAGACCTTGGCCTCGCCACGGTGCATCGCGTGGATGCTGGAAACGGTGTCGTGGCCGTGATGCCGCGGCGAACGGATACCGCATTCACGGTCGAGGGCCGATAGGAACGCCTCGGGCATTTTCTCGTAGATGCCCATGGTGCGGTCGCCCTGCACGTTGCTGTGGCCGCGCACCGGACACAGCCCGGCACCGGGACGGCCGATCGCGCCTAACAAAAGATGCACATTGACCACCTCGCGGATGGTGGCGACGGCGTTGCGGTGTTGCGTGAGCCCCATCGCCCAGCAGGTGATGATGCGGCGATGGCCGCTTTGCAGGGTTTCCGCGAGCTCGCGGATTTCCACCTCGCCGAGACCGCTCATGCGGATGATTTCCGGCCACGGCGTGAGATCGACAAGGGATTTGTAAGCCTCGAATTCCACGGTGTGGTCGCGGACGAACGACGAGTCAATGATGGTGCCGCGCGCGAAATACTCCTTCTCCAACAGGACCTTGGCAACGCCGCGGAAGAGGGCGAGATCGCCATTCACCCGGACCCGCAGGAAACGGTTGGCCAGCGGCGACGGACGACCTAACAACGTGGCGACCGGATGCTGCGGGTGGACAAAGCCGACCAATCCGGCCTCGCGCAACGGGTTGATGGAAACGAGATTCGCGCCGCGTCTCACGGCGGCTTCCAAGCTGGATAGCATTCGCGGGTGATTGGTCCCGGGATTCTGGCCGACACAGAGGATGGTGTCAGCCTCGAGGAAATCGTCGAGGGTGACGGTGCCCTTGCCGACGCCGATGGACTCCTTCATGGCGAGGCCGCTGGACTCGTGGCACATGTTGGAGCAATCCGGCAGGTTGTTGGTGCCGTAGCTGCGTACGAACAACTGATAGAGAAACGCGGCTTCGTTGCTCGCCCGGCCCGAGGTGTAGAAGATGGCTTCATCCGGCGAGGCGAGTTGTTTCAAATGCGAGGCGATGATCGAGAACGCGTCTTTCCATGAAATCGGCGAGTAGTGCGTGGCTCCCTGGCGCAGGACCATCGGCATGGCGATGCGTCCCTGTTGTTCGTGCCAATGATCGGATTTCGCAGCGAGTTCCTCGATCGAATTCGCGGCAAAGAAAGCGGCATCGGCAAGTTTTCGCGTGGATTCGGAAGCAAGGGCTTTGGCTCCGTTTTCACAAAACTCAGCGAACGAACGACCGTGATCCGGGTCGGGCCAGGCGCAGCTCGGACAGTCGAATCCGCCGGCCTGGTTCATTTCCAGCAGCCCGCGCGCACCACGGAACGGCCCGGCCTCACGCAGGATGTGGCTAAGCGCGGAAGTGACGGCGGGTAATCCCGCAGCCCACTCTCCGGGAGGTGATTGTTTGAATTGTTCTGACCCGGCCATCGACTCACAAACAAGCGTTGGAAGCCCGGTCTTTCAAGGTGGAAAGAGAAGCCACTTGGCAAATCCATCAGATTCGGATTGGGTTCCGGCGATTTTCCCCGCCTCCGATGACATTCCGTTCAACCGCCTGGATCCCCGCCCTCTGCCTGTCCGTCCTTTCGACCTCCTGCGGGCTGTTCACGCCGAAGGAACCGGCCAGGGCCAGACACGTCATGTATGAGTGGCACGACGACGGCGGTCCCGGCGAAGTGAGCGTGGAGATTGATCTAACCAAACAAACGGCCATCTACAAACGCGGCGGAAGGAACATCGGCTGGTCGTTCGTTTCCACCGGCAAGGAAGGCCACTCGACCGCCACCGGCAGCTACACGATCACCGAGAAAATGCCGGTGAAATATTCCGACCGCTACGGCTGGATCGCTGATGCCGCAGGCAACGTCACCAACGGCGACGCCACTCCCAAGACGCCGGTGCCTCCGGGCGACCATTATTCCCCATCACCGATGCACTACTGGATGCGCATCACCCACTACGGCGTCGGCCTGCACGCGGGAGAAATCCCCCGCCCTGGCGAGGCGGCGTCGCACGGGTGCATCCGGCTGCCGCGGGATTTAGTACCCACCTTGTATGAGGCGGCCAAGGTAGGCACCCCGGTGAAAGTCATTCGCGGGAAACCCGAGCCCGTTAGAACTTCGGAGATCACCGGCTGACCTTGATCCTGCCGAAGCGCACCGCAGGGCTCGGGGTGAACTCGTAGTCCTCCACCACGCAGCGTTCCCAAAACGGCGGCACCGGCGTGATTTGCACCGGCTGGACCGCCGTGTGCCAGTCGCTTTCATGAAAGCCGCTGGAAAACTGCGGAACATAGGTGAGACCGCTGCCGACCCTTCTGAGATACTCCATCCGCAGCCGCCGCTGCCCCTGAGGGCCGGCAAAAGTCTGATAGATCGGCAGGCCGGAGGTGGATCCTTCACCGCCAAGAACATGCCCGGCGTCGGGTGCCTGCAGGTTGAGATTGAACGCGTATTCAATGAGCGTGGGAATACCGTCATGGTCCGCGTCCGCGGTCGCGAAATTGTCAAATACAAGGTCGCTGGTGAAGAAGACATCCTCCTCCATCGCCTCGCTCGCGCCGTCGCCATCGGCGTCTTCGGTGCGGTCATCCAACAGTTGGATCGTGAAAGTCTGTTCGATGGGGTTTTCGCCGACGTCCGTGGCCCAAACGCGGAAGGTCAGGATGCCACCAGCCTCGAAGTCCACCCCCGCGCTGGATTGGACCAGTAACTGGCCGCCAATGGCCGTCAGACAGTAAGGGTCCAGCGAGCCGCTGGTCACGCTCACGAACATCGAGTGAGTATCCCCGACATCCGGATCCGTCACAGTTAGATTTCCGATCACCGTGCCCGCGGTGCTGTTTTCCAACAGAACCGCCTGCCCCGACTGCACGGCGGCCGGGGTGAAGGAAATGGCCGTCGGCGGATTCCCGCTGACGGTGTCCAGCCACATCATGCGGGTCAGGACGCCCTTGTCGGTTTCCGCCATGATTCTTGCGGAGCGCTTTTCCCCTGTCGTCACCGTGCCCCCGATCACGCCCGTAGCGGGATCAATGGTAAGGCCGGCAGGAAGCCCCATCGCGCTGAAATGGGTGGCGGTCGCGCCTTGGAGGACGACCGGATGACTGATCACCTGGCCCGGCCATCCGCGCACGGTGGCGCTTGGCAGGATTTTAGCGAAACCGCCTGCCTGACGGATCGCCAGATTGTGAAAACCACCGGCGGCAATCTCACGGACCTCCAGTGCTTCCAGAGGCACACTCACTTGCCCGTAGAGGTCCGAACCCCAGGACACCACGGTCCCGTCATTCCTAACGGCCAGCGTGTGTTTCCAACCGGCCTTGATCTCGAGCACATTCCCCAGACCTGCGGGAACGATTGACTGACCTTCCTCGTTATCCCCCCATGCGACCACATTTCCTCCGCGCAGGAGGGCGGCGCTGTGGAAACCTCCCGCCGCGATACCGATGACATTTCCCAGCCCTTCCGGGATGGTGGCCGCGCCTAACCAATCCCTGCCCCAGGCGACCACCGTGCCGTCGCTCTTCAATGCCAGCGTGTGATAGCCACCGGCGGAAATCGCGACGACCTGATCGAGACCAGCGGGCACGTCGATCTGCTCAAACTCGTCATCACCCCACGCGACCACCGTGCCGTCCCGTTTCAGCGCAACGCTGTGATAACTTCCCGCCGAGATCGCAACGACATCGGTCAAGTCCGGCGGCACCGCCGCCTGCCCGTCGGCATCCCCGCCCCACGCGAGCACCGTTCCGTCGCTTTTCAGAGCCATGCTGTGATAATCGCCCACGCTGACGGCGGTCACGTTCACGCCAGTCAGAACGGGCGGAATCGTGGTCTGACCGTTCTCATTCCAACCCCATGCCGCCACCGTCCCATCGCTTTTCAACACGAGATTGTGCCGCCACCCGCAAGCCATCATGACGACCTCGCCCAAGCCGGCGGGGACGTCGGACTGACCGTGGCTGTTGTTCCCCCAGGCGACGAGCAGATTGCCTTCCGGAAAAACCTCGTCATCGAGCGGCGGCGTTCCCCGGTCCACCTCGAAGCCGTCGCCAAAGCCGTCGCCATCCATGTCGTAAACCGTGTCGCTGGTACCTGCGGCTGCCTCCTCGGCTTCCGTTAGGCCGTCACCGTCGGCGTCTTCGCCGGTGTCGTCCAGCAATGTCAGAGTAATGACCGCTTCATAAGGATTCAGCGAGGCATCCCGCGCGCGCAACCGGATGGTCAGCGGTTGCTGGCTCACTTCGTAATCGCGGTCGATCTTTTGGTCGACGACCAACTGGCCCCCTTCGATTCGGAAATACGCGTTGTCGTCATCGCCGGTTCCGTCGATCAGCTCGAAAGTATGGGTATCTCCGGCGTCGGGATCGGTTGCGGACAGAGTTCCAACAGCGGTATCCACCGCGAGGTTCTCCATGATTTCAGCAGGGCTCAACAGGATCGCCGTGGGTGGCACGCCGCTGAAAACATTCAACCACACCGTCTGGTTCAGTTGTCCTTGGTCGGTGGTCACCCTGAGGTGAATCGTGCTGCGGGTCGCACCGGTCGGAGTTCCGCTGATCACTCCGGTCTGCGCATCGAGTGTTAGGCCCGCAGGCAGGCCCATCGCCGCGAACAGGCTCGGAGTGGCGTTCGTCACGACAATCTGATGGACCAGAGGAACTTCGGGAGTGCCGGGAATGATCGCGCTGCTGGTGATCAAGGGCGTGGTGGGAGTTTGCCGCAGCGCCAGGCTGTGCTCAAGGCCCGCCGAAATCATCCGCACCTGGCCCAGCGCTCCGTTAGGAATGGAGGCCTGTCCGTTTTTGTTGGATCCCCAGCCGGCCACCGAGCCGTCACCCTTCAGCGCGAGGCTGTGGAATCCCCCGCCCGCGACGGCCACCACGTTGGTCAGCCCCAAAGGCACCGCCGTCTGGCCGTCGCCACCATAGCCCCAACAGACGACCGTGCCGTCGCTTTTCAAAGCCATGGCATGATGGGTGCCTGCGGAAATGGCGATCACGTCCGACAAGCCCGTCGGAGCCGCAGCATCCAGCCAGGCCTCGCCATCGAAATACTGCCCCCACACCACCACCGACCCGTCGCTTTTCAGCGCCATCGAGAAGAACCCGGCCGCGGCGATGTCCACCACGCCGCCGAGCCCCGTGGGGACGGTCGACTGCCGATGAAGGTTCGCTCCCCACGCGACCACGGAGCCGTCGGACTTGAGAGCCAGGCTATGGGCACGGCCTGCGGAAATCGCCACCACTCCCGCCAGCTCCTCCGGCACCGTGGACTGCCCCTCGTCATCACAGCCCCATGCGATGACCGTGCCATCGTCTCTCAACGCCAGGCTGTGCGCCGAATCCTGCCACCAATAGTCCCCGCCTGCCGCCACCGAAACCACGTGATCCAGCCCCACCGGGACGTCGATCTGACCATAGCCGTTGAAACCCGCCCAAGCCGAGACCGTGCCTCCGGGTTTTAATCCCAAAGTGTGATACTGACCGGTCGAGATCGTGGAAAATCCGGCATCGTCCGGTGCCAGCAATTCCTTGGACTCATTGCTTCCCCAACCGACCAACGGGTAGTCCGGCCAATCGTTGGCATCGGTCGGAGAGGATTCCCCCTCCACTTCGATCCCGTCCCCGAAGCCGTCGCCGTCGGAATCGATGAGCTGGTCGCTGGTGCCGAGAGTCACCTCCTCCAGGATTTCCGACAGCCCATCACCGTCGCCATCCTCTAGCCGGTCATCGGTCATCGGCATGGCAAGCGCCTGTTCGTAGGTCTTGCCCGTGGAATCCGTGACCCGCACGCGCGCGAGAAAGGTCAGCGGTGCCGTTTCGAAATCGATGAACTCCCCGGTTGCATCGACGGCTCCGAACTGAAGCACCAATTGGTTTCCTGAAATGACGAAGCTGCCGTTGTGAGCCGCTCCCGTTCCAGCCACGAGGCTGAACGTGTGGGTGTCCCCGACATCCGGATCCACCGCCGACAACAACCCCACCACCGTATCAATGGGGGCATTCTCGACGATGACGTTCGGACTCAGGATGATGCCCGTCGGCGGGGCGGCGGCATGCCCTAGGGACACCCCCATCAGAAGTAGCGCCATGCCGATCAAAGCATGCGACACCCGGGATCTGGGGAAGTCTGGGGGAGAGTACATGGGCGGAGAGCGGGCTGGCGTACATGGCACAGCTCCGCACCGGTGGAGGGTGTGTAAATCGGGGGAGTTAGGAAACACCAACAAAGCAACATTCCTGCCACCAAATGATCAATCTACAGGCTCGGGGAGGGGGTGGGAAATGTGCCGCAGTGGGTCCGCTACGGTTTGAAGAGTTCTCCTTGTAAAACAAGCCGAAAAGCATTCACGCGTGCATTATGAGCTACACTCAGATTTGATATCAGAATCCCCTGAAACCCCGCATCCGTTCACCGTCAAGACGACCGCCCGTTCAGCTTTCGTCCGGGGCCTTGATCGTGAGTTATTTTCAAAAAAGCGGGTGGTTCACGGGGCTCCCAGCGTCACCATCACCCGCCCGAATCGACGGGCCGGGCCGGCTCCCGCAGGATCCGCGATGGTGACCCGTTCCCAGTCCACATCGATGGGTTCGACCACCGGCGGAGCCACGGCATCGGAGAACGCATCCGGAGCGGAACCGAACTGTGGCCGGTAGCTCAAGCCTGCCACGTCCCTGCGGCGGAGGAATTGAAGCGAGAGGCCATGGCTGCCCGAGAGGATCATCCGCGGCAGTCCCGCAGTCGGGTGCGCCAGGGGGTCATAACGGCTGAGATCCGATTTCGACGGGTTCAGGTTGAAGGCGAATTCGAGCAATTTTCCGATTCCGTCGCCATCCTCGTCGGCAAGGAGTGTGGCGTTCGTGCCGCTGACTCCGCCGTCGAACGCCCATTGCCGGTAAAAATCCCGCCAGGTCACGGTCAGGGTATTGGAATTGAAATTCGCGGCCCCTTCGGCATCCACCACCGAACTCTGCGGCAGGGTGACGACCACGGATTCAGAGGTCGGAACGACGATCAGCGTGTAGGCGGACCCGGACCCGGTGATGGAGCCGACCGTACCTCCAGCAACGCTGAAATCGCCGGGTGTCAGGCCGGTGACGCTTTCGGAAAATACCAGCCCCACGGTGAAGGGACCGTCCACAACGGACTTCGCGGTGGTCAGTGTGGCCAGCGGGCGCACACTTTCCAATTCCAGCCGGTCGAGGCGGGCCCCGTCCTCGCGACCGTAAACCGTGACAGTGTGGATGCCGAAGGTCAACGCCAACACAACGGGATCATCGCCGTTGTGGCTGTTCAGATAATCCCATTGATAGTTCGCACCGACCGGAGCGATCTCCCATTGGCTGACCGTGCCGAGCGCCTGGTTTCCGTCAATTTCCACCCAGAAGGTATCGCTCGACACGTTAGGGGCCCGGACCAGTCCGCGGAGGAGGTAGTTGCCTCCGCGCCGCACATGGAAGGAGTATTCCGCGCGGTGCTGTGTCTTCACCGGCAACGCGGAGTTTCCGGGATAAGCTCCGTTAGGCAGCCAGAGATAATGGCCGTGGGGAGCCGCGGCATCGGCGACGATGGCCATGCCGCCGCCGATGTAGGAGGTTTCCACGGCATTGCGGGCAAGGATCTGTTGGGAATACTGAATCGAGACGGAGGTGCCCGCACCCATCGGGAGGCCGGCGGTGTCGTGCACCGCGCCACGCCGGATCTCGATGCTCACCGAGTTGCCGGTGGCCAACGGTGTGAAGTTGAGAAGATAGCCGCCGCCCGACGCGACGATCGAGTTAAGTGTGGCGTTGGTGACCAGGAAATCGGACACATCCAACCCGGTCACCGATTCTCCGAATCCGAGGCCGATCTGGAACGGCCCCGCGACCTGCGCGGGCACGCCGGTGAAGACCGGAACCGGCGCGGTGATATCCTGATAGATCACGGGCAGCACCGCCGAAGCACGGCTGCCGAGAGCGATGGTGTTCGCGACGTCGGCCGGTAAGGAAACGGAAATGTTAGCAGCAGTCGGGGAAATGGTAGCGACGTAGTAATATCCCTTCCCCCGCAGCTTGCTGACGACTCCGCCGCTGACCTGCACGTCGCCCGCGGTGAAATCGGTGACATCCGTGTCGAACACCACGGTGACGTCGAAAGGCCCGTGAACCACTCCGCCCGGTCCGGCGATCTGGCAGCGCGCCTTACGTTTCGCGACCAGCCCGTCGAAGCGCTTTGCGATGTCGTCGTTCGGCCATACGCCGGAAGTCATCAGCGTCCAGTTCACGCCATCCGTGCTGTGATGGACCTGATAGCCGGCGATCCGCCCGTTCGGAATGCCCTGCCGTGGCGTGTAGATGAATCCGCCGACGCCGCGCAACGACCCGAGATCGACGGTGAGATGGTGCGGTGGCGGCGGCTGGGGATTTCCCCACTCGGTGTGCCAGTAGGTGTCGATGTTTCCGTCGATGGCACGGATGGCGGGTGCGGTCTCGTCCACCACTTCCTGGCTGTCCACCTCATGGACAGTTAGAGCGGACTGCGGAATCTGCGAGCCGTTTCCATCGAGCACGGAAAACTCGGCGACCGAGGTGACGGAGTTGCCGTTCACTTCCGATAGAGCGGTCAGCCTTACGTAACGCGCCAGCGGTGCCGGCACGGTTTCGAACTCCGCCGGAACCAGGCCGTTGATGTAATCGTCCAGCAAATCGACCGCCTTCTGATCAACCAGGTTTTTCGCCAGCGGCGGCATGGCCGCGCTGTTTCCGACGCTGGCCATCCGGACCTGCACGGCGGATAGATCCGGGTCCGCGGGCTTGACGTAGCGGCCGTCCGGACCGAGGTCGAAATGACCGTGGAGCATCGCATCAATCAAGCCCTGCGCATTGAGCGGCGTGCCAAGGCGCGCGTCGAAATAATCCACCGCGCCGCCCGGACGGTGGCAGTGCGAGCAGTTGGTATCCAGATAGGAACGCACCCGGTGCTCGATCGGCGCGGTCGTGTCATCGATGGCGCGGGACTCGATGAAGTCTCCCAACTGCGCTTGTGTCAGCGTGGTGTCGAACATACCGAGCGCGTTGAAGGTCGCCAGTTGGTTCGCAGTTCTGCCGGTGGCGTCGTAGTGGAAATTTTCGTTGAGTGAATGCGTCCGCACGCCCAGCGCCTGGCCGGACGCGGTGTTGTGGCACTGGAGGCAATCCCCCCGCGACGGATAGCTCCAGCGGCGGGTCTCGCTGCCGCCGTTCTGCAAAGTCACGGTGAAATTCTCCTCCGCGCCGGTCGTTAGAAGTTCGGCATCCGTCCCGGCTGCGTTCCAACGGTAGGTCACGCCGTATTTCCCGCCGTTCGTGGTGCAGACGAGGAAACGCGTTTCCAGCCGTTTCACCGCTGCGGGGTTGTTTTCATTCGTCGCCACCTCGAAGTGCTTCACGAAAACCGTTCCAGCGGGAAACAGCCAGTTGCCCTCCGCGCTGAATCCGATCCGTTCCGCCGCCGTGTCGTGGGTTCCGTTGTTAGGCAGGATCATCCAACGCTTTTTCGCCGCGCCGTCCGACCACAGCGGAGTCGCCACCGAATACGGAACCACACCTGGTGCCACCGCCAGAGTCGCCAGGTTCGTGAAGACCCCGGTCTGCGAGAGAAGCTGCGGCGGTTCGGCGGCCATGCCTTGGACCACCAGCTTGCGGATGGTGCCGCCCGGCTGGTTCATGCCGTTCAGGTTCATCAGATAGATCTCCCCGGCGGCGTCCGTGCAGAAATTGGCAAGTCCCGCTTTCTGTCCGATCGGAAACCCTTCGACGATGAGCTGGGAAACCGGATTTCCTCCCGATCCGTCGAGCGTGGTTGCCCAGATCCGGCCGACGAGCAGGTCGCCATAAAGCACCTTGCCACCTAACAAACCATTCCACTTCGCCCCCCGGTAGCGCATTCCGCCGATGATGCAGCCCCCGGTGGAGCGGCCGTAGTCGAGCACCGGCGGCGTGTCGATGCCGATGGGCGGCACCGCTGCGGCTCCGGGGCCCGACACCGATCCTTCACGATAGCCCCACTGGGCGTTGTCCCCTTTGACTACCCGCGAGAGTTCCTCGCGCTCCGCCCCGCCGACATCGCCGATCCAGATTTCCCCGGTCACCGCGTCGTAATGCGCGGTGTGCGGACTGCGGAGGCCGAGCACGGAATACTCCTCCAGAACCGAGCCGCCGGGATCGAGCCACGGGTTGTCATTGGGAATGCCGTAACCCTGGCTGAAGCTAACAGGCCAGTTCGACGGCTTGGCGGCCGGGCTCAGCGGCTGGCGGCGGATGGGATGCGACTTCGCGGGATCGTTGTTCACGTCGATGCGAAAAACGCCGCTGAAGAGCCCGAAGTCGAGCCGCTGGGTGCGGCTCAGCGAGGCATCCGGGCCATCCCGCCCGCCGCCACCGGGACTGTCGCCGCCGTCGCCGCCGACGATGTTGAGAAATCCGGCGCTGTCGAAAAAGAGCCCGCCGCCGTTGTGCCATTGGTCCCGGTCGAACTGGCTCATCAGGACGAACTCGCTGTTAGGATCGAGTTTTCCGGTGGCGGGCAGCCAGGTGAAGCGGGAAACGCGCCACAGCGAGCAGTTCGGTCCCGCCTCCGGCAGGTCCGGTTTGTGGTTGTAACAGACGTAGGCGAAATTCGCGTTGGGCGAGTTGGCCTGGCCGAATTCCGGATGGAAAATGATGCGGTAAAATCCCTGGTCCTCCCCCGTCTGCGTTTTGGACGCCCAATCCAGCACCTCGACCACCTGCGCCTGCGTCACCGCTGGATTGTTGGCAAAGCGCCACAACCGGCCGTTTTTTCCGACGAGCAGCAGATCCCCCGTTCCCGGAATCGGCGTCAGCCACAACGGGTCGACAAACGTGAGGTTGGGAAACGCGTTTTCCGTTGTCCACCCGCTCGCCTGGCCGGGTGTGGCCGATGGAAAGGTGCCGTTGAAAAACGCCCCGACCGCCTGTGGAGCGTCCAGTCCGCCCGGCTGGGCTTCCGCCCGGGGCACGGCTCCTAACAACCATGCCGACAGGGCAAGGCATAAGGAAACCGTCTCTGCAAAGCGGGGGGGACTCGGCATCGCGCCTTCCGCGTAACCCACGGAAGCCCTACGGGCAAGGACATTCCACGGTTCAAGGGGACGGAAAAACCGGGCCCGGCTTTCCGCTTGCACCCTCGCCAGGATCGCTTTTCATGATTCATGGATCAAAAATCGACTCTCGTCGGCGCGGCGGAATTAAAGGAACTGCTTGCCGGGACGCGCCCGCCGGTGCTGGTGGACGTGAGACTGGAGGAGGATTGCAACTGCTCCCGGCTGCCGGGTGCGGGGAGCAATTGTGTTTTCGAGGTCGTCTTCACGGAGCGGATGCCGGGAATCGCGCCTGACCTAACGGCACCGGTCTGTGTTTATGGCGCGGGGGGCGGGAGTCTGGAAAGCCGGATGGCGGCGGAGAAACTCGGCCGGATGGGCTACGCCGCGGTTTATGATTTCAAGGACGGCATCGAAGGCTGGAAGGCCGCTGGATTTCCAACCGACGAAAATTCACAGCAAGTCACGCCGCCGGTAGTGGCCGATGGCGAGTTCACCATCGATCTCGCGGAGAGCCGGATCCACTGGATCGGGAGAAACCTGCTGAACCGGCACGAGGGATTGATAGGTCTCAAGGCTGGCTGGCTGCGGATGGAAGCCGGCAGGCTGACGGGCGGAGGTTTCGTCATCGACATGCGGTCGATCACCTGCCTCGACCTGAAAGGAAACGCGCTTCACGACGTGTTGATCCGGCATCTGATGGATCACGATTTCTTCGACTCCGCGAAATTTCCTGAAGCGACCTTCGCCATCACGGATGCTATCGAAGTGCCGGACGCGACGCCTGGGTCGCCGGACCTAACCATCCTTGGAGTGCTGACGCTGAAGGGCGTTTCCCATCCTTTGGAATTCACCGCATGCACGGGCGTCACGGCGGAGGGCAAACCGGCCGCACAGGCGACGCTGGCCTTCGACCGCACGCTCTGGAACGTGCTCTACGGTTCGGGAAAATGGTTCCGTCATCCCGGCGGGCATTTGGTGAACGACCTGATCGAGCTCCAATTGCGGATCGTCAGTGCCTAACGCGCGAACGCCTCAGGGGGTGGCGGGAACGGGTGGCGGATTCGCGGCATCACGGCGTTTCTCCAACTGGGTGCGCAGATATTCGTCCGGCCGGGCGTTTTTCCAAGCAGTGAGCCAGATGGCGCCAAGCTCCTGAGCGCCGTTGAGCAGACGGTCCTCGATGAATTTCTTCCCTTCAACGGACGTGGCTGCCACATCGCCCTTCAGCGCGCCGCTTTTCTCAAGCTGATAGAGCGGCTCGACGAAGGCGTGCTGGACGTTGATGTAGTCCATCACCGCCGAGAACATCGGGTCGCGTCCTCCCGGATTGGCGGTCATCGGCAACGGCGTCGCGGGCTTGACCCGGGGAAGGATATCCTCCGCCTTGATTCCTGACTTGCTAGGAAAGCCGCCGTCGATCCAAGCGTGGAAGCCGGACCAGCGGGTGTAGTTCTTCGGATTCTCACCGACCCAGCCGTTGTGATGGACTGAGAGATGGAGCGGTTGGGCGCAGTCCCCGACGTAGTGGCCCATGACGCCCATGATGTAGATGATGTTGGCTTGCGCGTTGGCGACTTCCGCCGGCGTGCCGATTTCCTGATAGACCTTCAGATAGGAGAATCCGGACTTGAGCTTCGCGTAATACTCGGTGATCGCCCATGGCGCGAAGCCAGGCCACTCGGCGGTGTGATCGGCGTTCCTGGCGATATCGATTGGCTGGAACTTCCCAAGATTTTTTTCCCGGCCCGCAGCGAAACGGGCCATGAAAACATACCGGAGATCCGGCATGGTTTTGACGTCGAGGCCGGCATCGGCGATCTGCTCGTAGTCGAAATAATGGTCCGGGCTGGCGCAGTGCTTGAGCGGCAGATCCTGCATGTTGCGCCAGCGGTCGGCCTCACCGGATAGAAACGCGATGCGCTCGGACGCGGCGGGTTCGCGGACGAACGCAGGGAAATCCGCGGGCAATGAAGCGAGAGCGGCCCGGTTGACAATGCGGTGCCCTTCGTAATCCCAAGCGCGGACGGAGGGAGGGCACAAGCAAGTGATGAGGACGCTGAAAAACGCGAGCCGCTGGATGAACATGCCGCTGTTTAAGCAGACCCGCGGCCAAAACGCGAGGCGGGAGTTTGATTTCAGGGAGATCTGGCGTTGCCCGCGGCATCCGGGTGCTACTTCTTGAAAACTATTTCTCCGTTCTCCATGTCCGCCAGGATGATGTCGCCATCGAGGAATTTTCCGTCGAGCACGTCGAGACTCAGCGGGTCCAGCAGGAGGTGCTGGATGACGCGCTTCAGCGGACGGGCGCCGTAGATGGGGTCGTAGCCCTTGTCGCCGATGTATTCCCTGGCGGATTCCGTTAGAGCGAGGCCAAGACCTTGCTTGGCGAGGCGCTGGCGGACGCGGGCGAGCTGGAGATCGAAGATGGTGGTGATTTCGTCGCGTTGGAGACGGTCGAAGATGATGATCTCATCGATGCGGTTGAGGAACTCGGGGCGGAAATGGCCGCGCAGGGCCTCGGTGACCTTGGCCTCGCGCTGCTCGGCGTTTTCCTCGTGGAGGATGAACTGGGAACCGATGTTGGAGGTCATGATGAGGACGGTGTTGCGGAAATCGACGGTGCGGCCCTGACCATCGGTGATACGGCCGTCGTCGAGAACCTGGAGCAGGACGTTGAATACATCCGGGTGGGCTTTTTCGATTTCGTCGAAGAGCACGACGGAGTAAGGCTTGCGTCTCACCTGTTCACTGAGCTGGCCTCCTTCCTCGTATCCGACATAGCCGGGCGGCGCGCCGATCAAGCGGGAGACGCTGTGTTTCTCCATGTATTCGGACATGTCGATGCGGACCATGGCTCCTTCGTCATCGAAGAGGAACTCGGCGAGCGCCTTGGACAATTCGGTTTTCCCGACACCGGTAGGGCCGAGGAAAAGGAAGGATCCGATAGGGCGGTTCTCATCCTGGAATCCGGCGCGTGCGCGGCGGACGGCGTTGGCAACCGCCTTGATCGCCTTTTTTTGTCCGACCACACGCTTGCCCAGGCGGTGCTCCATGTTGACGAGTTTCTGCTTCTCGCCTTCCTGCAAGCGGTTCACCGGAATTCCGGTCCACGAGGAAACGATTCGTGCGATGTCTTCCTCGGTGACCTCCTCCTTAAGCAGAGCTCCCTGGGTCTGGCGCGAGGCGAGTTGCTCTTTGGCCTCCTCCAATTCCCGGTGGGCTTCGGGCAAATCGCCGTAGGTGATCTGCGAGGCTCTCGTTAGATCGCCGATCCGCTGGGCGCGCTCGGTATCGCCCTTGAGCGCCTCGATTTTTTCCTGTGCGGCGCGGACCAGATCGATGATGGCCTTCTCGTTGCGCCATTGGGCCATCAGTCCGGAGGATTTCTCCCTCAGGTTCGCCTGTTCTTCCCTGACTTTCTCCAGGCGGACGACCGATGCCTTGTCGGTCTCTTTCTCCAGCGCTTTCTTCTCCATTTCCAATTGGAGGATCTGGCGTTCCAGCACGTCGATCTCGGTGGGCATCGAATCGAGCTCGATCTTCAGGCGGGCGGCGGCCTCGTCGATCAGATCGACCGCCTTGTCCGGCAAGAAACGGCCGGAGATATAACGATCTGATAGAACGGCGGCAGCGACGAGCGCCCCGTCCTGGATGCGGACGCCGTGGTGGACTTCGTAACGCTCCTTCAGACCGCGCAGGATGGCGATGGCATCCTCCACCGACGGCTCGCCGACCATGACCGGTTGGAAGCGGCGTTCGAGGGCGGCATCCTTTTCGATGTATTTCCGGTATTCATCCAGCGTGGTGGCGCCGATGGTGCGGAGTTCGCCACGGGCGAGTTGGGGTTTGAGCAGGTTAGACGCATCTACCGCGCCCTCGCTGGCTCCTGCTCCGACGAGGGTGTGGAGTTCGTCGATGAAGAGGATGATCTGGCCGTCGGAGTCGGTGACTTCCTTGAGAAACGCTTTGAGACGTTCCTCGAACTCGCCACGGAATTTCGCGCCGGCCAACATGCCGCCGAGGTCCATGGAAATGATTTTCTTGTCCTTCATCGAGTCCGGCACGTCACCGGAAACGATGCGGCGGGCAAGTCCTTCGACGATGGCGGTCTTGCCGACGCCCGGCTCACCGATCAGGACCGGGTTGTTTTTCGTCCGGCGTGAAAGCACCTGAAGGACGCGGCGGATCTCATGATCGCGGCCGATGACGGGATCGATTTTCCCCTTTCGGGCCAGGGCGGTTAGGTCGGTGCCGTATTTCTCCAATGTCTGGTATTTTCCTTCCGGATTGTCGTCAGTGACTTTCTGCGATCCGCGGACGCTGGTGATCGCCTCGCGGGCTTTCTTCTCATCGAGCCCGGCTTCCTTGAGGAGTTTTCCCGCAGGCGAATCCCCTTTCAACGAGCCGAGGAGGAAATGTTCGACGCTTAGATAGTCGTCGCCGAGCGATTCGCGCGCCTTGTCGGCGGAGTCGAGGGTGGCGCGGAGTCCGACGCTGATCTGCGGCTGGGTGGAAGCGCCTTGGACGCTCGGCTCGCGGGAGAGCGCAGCGGCGACGGAGAGCTTGAGCTTGGAAATATCGACACCGGCCTTTTGCAGGATCGGGGTGGCGATGCCGCCTTCCTGCTGGAGCAGGGCGAGGAGGACGTGGGCGCTTTTCAGCTCCGCGTGGGCGGATTTCGACGCGATGCTTTGTGCCGATTGCAGGGCTTCCTGGAGCTTCTGTGTGATTTTTTCGAGTCCCATGACGTCAATTTGAAGCATTCCACAGCGGGTTGCAACGCGTGGCTTGCCGATTTTTCCGCATGGACTGTTTCCGTGGTGGAACAAGGGAGCATGATTGCTAGAGTCCGGCCATGGAACTGCGCCAACTGAAGCACTTTCTGGAAGTGGGAGAGGCCGGAAGCATCACCGCCGCCGCGAAAAAACTCCGCCTCACCCAGCCGGCATTGAGCCGCCAGATCAAGGCGTTGGAGGAGGAACTCGACACCGCGCTGCTGGAACGCGGGGCCCATTCCATCACCCTAACACCTGCTGGCGAGATCCTGCTGACCGAAGCGCGGAAGCTGGTGAAATTCAGCGACGCGATGATCGAGAAAGTGAAGGCCACCGCCGTGGGAGAACCTTTGCGGGTCGGCTACGCGCCGTCGCTGGCGGGTGAGTTCCTGTCAGTGGCGATCGAGCGATTCACCCAGTTTCATCCGCGGGTGCGGGTGAGTCTCTACGACTGGTCCTCGGCGGAAATGCGGACGGGCTTGGAGAGTGGCAAGCTGGACCTGATCGTCGCCGCGCCCTGCCAGGGAATCCAGGAGCCGGTTCGCTGGATCGGGCTGCGGGAGTATGGCTGGCAGGTGGTGATGCCGGCCGATCATCCGCTCGGGAAGAAGAAACTCATTTCAGCGAAGGATCTGGATGGGCAGAAACTCCTCCTTTACGACCGCGAACATTACCCGGATTATTGGGACAAGATCACCGGATTTTTCCGCGAGCATGGCCTGCAAGCCAAGGTTGCCGGCGAGTTCGACGGAGTGAGCAGCCTGACCGCCGCGCTGGAGGGGAATCTCGGAATCGCCATTCTATCAGAGAGTAGCGAGATTGACCGTGGCCGGAAACAGCGGCTGATTTCACGAGCGCTGGCGGAGGAGCCGCACCGCATCGAAGTCGCCGCCGGAGTATCGTCCGAAGGGAAAATCTCCGATCAACTGATGGCCTTCATCGAGGAACTCAAGCGCGCCGCGGGTGAGATCTAACGAGCCGCCAGGCTCATTCCGCCGGCGCGGCGTCCTCGCCGTAGAAACTCTTGATGTAGCCGTATTCGACCAGGGTGTCCTGCCAGGGAGCGAGTGCGTTCGGGTCTTGGAACACCCGGCCGGCCCTTGCCAGCCACTCTTCGGCTTTGACGACATCATCCTCGTCGTAAGCCAAGGCAGCCTGCGCGTAGTAGTGGAACGGCGAATCATCCTGGAAATCGTATTTCTCCGCCAGGCTGGCCGCCTCGGCATTCATGCCGAGCTTCTTCTTGCACAGCAGGATCTTGAATTCCACGAGGCGCGAGAGCGCCATGTTTTCAGGCGGCGTTTCCTTCAGGACCTTTTCAAAAATGTCCAAGGACTTCTTCCACTCCTTGGTGCAGAAATAAACCTCGCCGATGTTGAATTCGATGCTCGGGTTGTTCTTCGCAAGGGCGTCGGCCTTGCCGAACTCCACCAGCGCCTTATCGAACGCGCGCATTTCCACGAAACAACTGCCGCGGATGTTGTGAACTTCCGGGCTGTCGGCGAAAATCTTCGACACCTTGTCCAGTTCATCCAGCGTTTCGAACACCCGCTTCTGTTGGAACAGGCGGGTGGCTTCACCGAGGCGCTTGATGAATTCATTGCGGCTCTCCTCGGGCAGATTGAGGAACGCTTTCTGGTTCGGAAGCAACTCGACGGAGCCCTCGGCTTTCGGCGGTGCATCGACAACCGCACTCCCATCCTGGGCATGGAGCGGGGAGGACAGCACGAGAAGAGTAAGAAGGTGGGTGGCTTTCATAGGCGTCTGATACCAGGGAAACTAGACAGTGAATTTGCGGACCGCAAGCCGTCGTTCACGCGGATTTTCCGCCTCCGGTCCGGAGAGAGCGGCGCCATGGCGGAAAATCCGCATCGGTCCGGAATCGACGGCCGCACGGATTCCCCGCCCACCCATGCGACTCCCTTTCCCCCTGCCGGCATTCAGAATCACGGACCAGCGGGAAAAAAGCAGGATCCTGGTGATGGCCCGATTGCTGTGGATGGACGCGACCACCAGACGGCCCCATCGAAAAGACTGGCGTGCCGCCCATCAACGACGGCGTCGGCAGAGGAAGAACATCCCCAACATTCCCAGAAACGATGACGAAGCTTCGGGAACGGCGGTGAGTGTCACGAATGCCGCGCCCGTCCCTCCGTTCACCCCTGCCGTATCATCATCGTAGTTGATAAGCCAGTTTCCGCCGTTGGCGGAGAAGATGCTGTCGTCGCCATGCCCGTTGAATGTTCCGCTGATCACGTCGTAGGCGAACAAGGTGAACTTGTTGCTCATGGTGTAGGTGCCGAGTTCCTCCAGGGTCAGCGTGGCGTTGATTAGAGTCAGTGTGCCGTTCACATCGACAAGATCCGCCGCACCGCCGGGACCGGCGGCTCCGGTGTACTGATAGGCGTAGGTTCCTCCGTCGAGCGTGTTATTGCCATGAATGGTGAGGGTGCCGGGGGAGTTCCCCGGAGCGAGGATTCCGTTAGCACCGACGATGACGGTGTTGGTGCCCGCAACCTCGCCAATGCTGCCGCTGCCACCGAGGGTGGCGTTGACGGAGACCGCGGTATTGCCCAGCGAGCCGTTCACCAGCAGGGTTCCGGCACTGACCACGGTGTCTCCGGTGTAGGTGCTGGAGCCTGTCAGATTCATGACACCGGCGCCAAGTTTGGTGAAACCGGCGGTGGCGAAGGTTTCCTTGTTCGTGATGGCCGCGGAAACGAGCAGGTCGGTGGCCGCCGCGCCATCGGCGACGGTGAAATTGACGTTGCCGCCATTGTCCCCCCGGAGGACGAGGCGTCCGGCAATGGTGGAGGCCGTGGCACTGGCCAACGTGGCAACCGAGCTATTCGAATCGAGCGTCAGGTTGCTGGTGGCTGCCGCGTCGCTGGCACCGCCGTTGGACTGGAGGGTGCCACCGGTGAGGTCGTAGGCAACACCCCAGCCCTGGTCGCCGGTTCCGCTGGCGGCACTGAGCGTGCCTCCGTTGATGGCGATGGAGTTGACTTTGACTCCTCCGGTGAAACCGAGGGCGTTACCCGCCGTTAGAGTCACCTCGGCTCCCTGATTGATGGTGAGCGCACCGCGGATGGCTCCACTGCCGCCACCGGTTCCCAGCGCCAGGGTTCCGCCGTTCACGGTGGTCCCGCCGGAATAGGTATTCACTCCGGTTAGGGTGAGGATTCCGCCGGTGTTGGATTTGGTCAGCCCCCCTGAGCCGGACATGACGTTATTGATGCCGACGTCATTGCCATTGGTATCAAAGGTCAGACCGCCGGACTGGATGTCCACGAAGGCACCTTGGAAAAAGCTGGAATTCAGTGCGTGGGTGACGGCTTTGACCGTGCCGCCATTGGCGTGGATGACGTTGGCGGTCGAGCCGGCCGCGATGTTGCTGGTCCCCAAACGAATGGCTCCGGTGGCGATGGTGCCTCCGTTGAGGTTGATGATTCCAATCATGCTGCTGCCGGAATTGTCCCCGCCGAGGGCGATCCGCTCGACGTTGAGCGTGCCGCCGGACATGGTGACATTGCCGGAGTTTCCGGCGGTGTTGCCGAATTGTCCGACCGAGAGCACATAGCCCGCCGCGTTGAACTCGGAGGTGCCACTCATGGTGAGGTTGCCGGTCCCGCCGTTGTTCCCCAGATAGATGTTGCGGGTGCCCGATGCCGCGTTCGCATTCAATTTGCCAGAACCGGACAAGGTGATGTTGCCGGTGCCGCCCGCTTGGGCGCCGATGCGGAACTGCGTGGAGTTGGTTTTGAACTCACCGCCCGAGACTTCGATGCTGCCGATGCCGTTGCTGGCGGTGCCCAGTTGGATTTGTCCGGTGCCTGAATGGTTATAGGTTCCGGACGACACTTCGATGCGTCCATGGGCTCCGCCGGCCACACCGATGGTGACGGCACTGCCGGCATGATTCATCGTTCCGCCGCTGACTTTGAATCTGGCATTGGAACCGTTGCCCCACACGAATCCCGTCGTGGCCAGGGCTCCTCCGGTTAGATTGTAGGTGGGATTGCGTGAACCGCCGCCACCGCCGAAATTGAGCGTGGTCAGGGTGAGGTCACCCGCGGTCTGGTTGAAAGTGGTTGTTCCGGTAACGGCTACATTCAGACTGAGAGCAGCGAGGCTGATGGAATTGGTCGCATCGAAGTTGATCGTCGAACCGGCACCGTCGGAAGTGACGGTGTCTCCGGCAAGCGGGGCGATGGTGCTGGCGTATTTCGTCGAGTCGCCGAAATTACCGGTGCCACCTGCCGTCCACACCTGGGTGGCCGCCCATCCCGACGGACCCGCAAGGGTGAAAACGACAAGTCCAAGGCGGAAGCTGCCGCGCGAACGCAATCGGGATTTTTGATAGGGTTTCATGAATATGGGTTTTCAAAAATGGTTTGATCCGGATCTCAATTCTCGACACCCATGACGCGGACGAACTTGTTAGCGATGTCGACGGTTACGCTCGCTTCCTTGCGGGTGTAATCCACCGGCACGCCGGTCTGATCGGCGACCACCGGTGTGGCACCGCTGGTCGGCCAGGGAACTTCAGCCAGCGTGACACTTTCCTGCAGCAGGTATGTGGCTCCCGTGTTGCGCTCGTTCCAGCGGACGAGCAGGTTCGCTCCCGATTGGGTGATCTCCGTCAAGGCACCTGTGTTGATTTCGGGATTGGTTCCGAACAGGAATTCCGCGAGGTTGGTGAAACCGTCCGTATCAGGATCATCCTGGCGGCCTTTCAGCGAGACATACGCCGGATTGGTGATTTTGGCATCCGCCCAGGCGGAGTAACCGGTCACCACCGGACTGGTGGTGACGACCAGGCTACCGGTGTCGCCGATGAGGTGCGCGGTGGCAACGGCACCGGGAATCTCCTGGGTGTTGGTCATCGAAACATAGATGCCCGCAGCTTGCTGGACACTGTCGAGAAACAGCTTGTCAACAGTATCCGCGGTTCCGTGTGTTAGAGAGAGCGTGGAAGTCTCGCCGTTGAGCGTGACCGTGGCCGCGTCGTTCAGGGTGGCGGCGCCGAGCGTGAGCGCACCGCTGGTCACGGTGGTGTTGCCGACATGATCGGGATCGGCGATGGTGACATTGCCGCCACCGAACTTGGTGATATTGGCGGTGCCCGAGATATCGCCCGAGATGACGATCGGGCTGCCCACCGAATCGATGGAGACATTTCCCGATAGGTTGATGGACCCGGTCCAGGTGCCGGTGGCGACGCCCTGATTGTGAAGCGTGCCGCCGCTTTCGATGCTGACCGGAGTGGCGATGGTCAGCGTGCCATAAGTGCCGGCGCGTGCACCGGATTTAACGGTGAGCGTGCCGGTCGATCCGCCGTAGGCATTGCCGGTGGTCTCGGCCCAGACGGTGCCGGAGGCCACGACGATGTTGATGGGCGTGCCGGAAGCGTCGCCCCGGAAGCCCATGTCGTTGTTGCCAATTTTCGTTAGAGTGTGGCTATTTCCGGTAACGGTTCCTCCCTGGCCGAAATCAAAACGGTTTCCATTGCTGCCGATGGAGGCATCTCCGGTTAGAACGAGATTCTTGATGCCCGCCTCCCCAAAACGGGCGATGCCGCTGTTGACGATCAAGCCGGCATCTCCCGGTCCGGTTCCGGAAACGGTGTAGGTGTAGAGAGAACCGGGAGCCTTGCCGTTGATGTCCACCTGGGAGCCGGGGGCGATGGTGATTCCGGAGTTGCTTCCGAAGGCGGTATTGCTGCCCATGATGAGTTTGCCCGCATTGACGGCGATGGCTCCGGTGTAGGTGTTGCCGATGCCGCCGATGGTGACATCCCCTGCCCCGTTTTTCACGAGCCCTCCGGCTCCCAGGATCTTGCCGGAAGCGCCCTCGATCACATAGGGATCGCCCGCCGTGTTGTTGAAGATCATGCCGCCCGGCTGGACGTTTCCGGACAGAGTCACCGTCATCAGCGCGGGGTTGGCAAGGTCGTTGAAAGCGACGGTATCCCCGGTGTGGAAGGTCGTGGACAACGAGTCCGCGATGTTGATGAAATTCTCATCGAACCCGGCGGTCATCCAGATGGGAACCAGGGAATTCAATTCGGCCGCGGCTGCGGTCCACTCAAGATTCCTGGCGGCCTGCGGAGGACCTATCAGAATGGTTCCGGTGCCGATGAAGAACTCGTCGTTCGGGAAATCGGCTCCGGATTCCGAGGATCCGTAGGTTCCGTTAGCCGTGTAGGTGGTCGCCCCGAGGGTCAGTGAGCCGACCCGTTCCTGAAGTCCGTCCAGGCTTACCAGTCCGCCAGTCATCACCGTGAGGTTGTTGGTATCCGGAATCACTGTTGCCGAACCAAGGGTAAGCTGTCCGCCTTCGACAATGGTCGCACCGGCATAGGTGTTGGTGCCCGTGAGTGTCAGGACTCCGTCGCCTTGCTTGGTGAGGCCACCTGCTCCGGACATGACGTTGGTGATCGTGGCGTTGTTGGAATCCGTGTCGAAAAGGAGACCTCCTGATTGAATGTCCACGAACGCTCCCAGAAAGAAGCTCGAGTTGAGCGCATGGGTGACGACTTTCACCTTGCCGCCGTTGGCGTGGACAACATTGGCGGTGAGACTTGGAGCGACATTGCTGGATCCCAGCCGGATGGCTCCGGTTGCGATGGTGCCACCGTTGAGACTGACCACTCCGATCATGCTGCTGGCCGCGTTATCGCCGCCGAGGGCGATTCGCTCGACGCTGAGGGTGCCGCCGGTGAGGGTGACGTTGCCTGAATTTCCGGCGGTATTGCCGAATTGTCCGACGGAAAGGACATATCCGGCGGCGTTGAATTCCGAAGCGCCCCCCAATGTTAGATTTCCGATGCCGCCGTTGTTTCCGAGGTAGATACTGCGGGCACCCGACGGTGCGTTGGCATTCAACACGCCCGTGCCGGACAGGGTGATATTGCCCGTCCCCCCGTTTTGGGAACCGATGCGGAACTGCGTGGAGTTGGTATTGAATTCCCCGCCGGAAACCTCACCTCCCGAGACTTCGATCGTCCCGGTGCCGTTGCTTGCGGTGCCCAGTTGGATTTGTCCGGTGCCGGTATGGTTGTAAGTGCCAGATGACACTTCAATGCGTCCATGGGCTCCACCGGCCACACCGACCGTTAGGGCGCTTCCGGCATGATTCATCGTCCCGCCGCTGACTTTGAATCTGGCATTGGAACCGTTGCCCCACACGAATCCCGTCGTGGCCAGGATGCCTCCCGTTAAATTGTAGGTAGGGTTGCGCGAACCACCGCCACCGCCGAAATTGAGAGTGGTCAGGGTGAGATCCCCCGCGGTCTGGTTCAAGACGGTGGCGCCGGTGCTGGCGACATTGAGGCTGAGAGTCGCCAGACTGATCGTATTGGTCGCATCGAAGTCGATTGTCGAACCGGCCCCGTCGGAAGTGACGGTGTCTCCGGCCATCGGCGCGATGGTGCTGGCGTATTTCGTCGCGTCGCCGAAGTTGCCGACGCCTCCCGCAGTCCACACCTGGGTGGCCGCCCATGCCGACGGACCTGCGAAAGTGAAAATCAGCGCGGAAGCCGCGAGGGCGACACGCCGCGATGGATGGTTGAAATTGGGTTTCATATGATTCTAATTTGGGTTTCGGATTGGATTGTTAACGAGACTTCCAGCGTGGGATTCGGTGGTCCGGGACAACGGGGATGGCAGCAAAGAGCGCCACGGGACGGGCGATCAAAGCGGTGGGTTTCATGATGTAGTGTCCGGCCCGTTCCCGACCTGACGCGGTTTTTCACCGATTCCCAAAATTTCCCGATCCGGCGAAGCGATCACTCGAAAATCCCCTGCCGGAAGGGACTTTACTCGGTTTTCGAAATCACCGTTTGACTTGGTTAGATGGGCCGAAGAAGTGGACCTCCGACACATTTCCCCAACCACCGTCCGGAGAGAGATAGCGTAGGTAACGGAAGGTCTGTCCGACGTTCACTTCGAGGAGCGTGAACTCGCCGGGTCGTGGAGATTCATCGACTTTGGCTAGGACCACAGCATCGCGGAAATCGCCGCGATTCGCGCCTTGAAACACTCCACCCACCATCCGGTCCGGCCACAGTTCTCTCGGATAATATCGGATCGCAGTCACCCGGCTGGCTCCTGCCGCGCCCAAGTCAAGACCCGCCCAGATGCCATCTCCCGTCGAGGCGTCGAAATAGGTCGAAACATCATTGTCATAGACCGCGCTCCGCGTGCCCGCCGAGCCATCGAACGCGCCTTCCGAACCCATCACCTCGCCTGTTAGCTTGTTGGCCAGCGAGGGCCGCTCCGGGAATGAAGTCGAAATCGGAACCCGGGCGGAGACAACATCATTCTCACCGACGGCCGCGATCTCGAAAACCGCCTGCGTTTCCTCACCAAGTCGCCTTGCCCTCAGCAGATCGAACGAGGTTCCGCTGGTTGCGCCCAACCACACCTTCCGGCCGGTCAGCGGATCCTTCTGATAGATCCGGTAGTATTCGGCTCCGGAATCCTTCCACCGGAGCACCGCATCGAGCGAATCCAATCCCGTGAATTTCAGCTGCTCCACCCGAAGTTCGTCGGGTGCCCGTGTCGTGGTCAGCGGCTCGTCGCAGATCGCCAGGCCGCCGATCCTCATTTCATAACCGGAGATCACCTTGTCACCGGAAAAGCGCAGGAAAATTCCGCTGATTTTCCTTCCGGAATGGGCCGCCAGCTCGAATCGCGACTTGGTCCACTCCCCCGGAACGGACCCGCCCGCATCGAGATATACGGGAGACTGCGGTGCGTCCGCGAACGTCAGTCCCACTTGGATCGCTGAATTCCCCGCGGCTTCTCCGCGTTTGAAAACCAGCGACAGCACGGTCTTTTCCGAAACCGCGAGATCCGTCTGATAGAGTGCGAGATCGTTGGTCGCATCAAGCGTTCCCGAAATCTTCAACGACGATCCCCCCTGATAGACATCCGCATGATCCAACTCCGGACGCAGCGCCGTTCCCGTGCAGGAAACCGACCACATGAGGTCCGGCAGACGGTCGGCGAGGAGCACGTTGGCCCACGGTTCGTCGGAAATGACCTTGCCGTTTTCCGCATAGAACTCACCACGCCCCGTGCCGAAATGCGTTATGAAGGGCAACTTGCCAATCTTCGCCGTCTGAGGGATGCTGAATCTCGCGACAAACCCGCCGCCCGCCGCGGTGGAAACATCGAGCTTCGTCTCACAGGTCACGGTGCGATGCTCGATCTTCCCGCCCACGTCCCGGATGATTTCTGCTTGATAGATTTTTCCAGGTGCCAGGAAATCCAACGTCAGCGGCCACGTCCTATCCTTGTTCGCATTCATGATCGCGGTATACCAAGTGTCGCCCTTGCGGCGGGCCATGGCGCAGGTCTCGCCGATCTCACTGCCCGGCAGCACCACGGTTTCATCCCACAGGCACGGAATACCGCGGATCACCGGGGCAAATGGACTCATCGCCATCGTGTCGGAGCGCTCGGCGAGAGTGATCAAGGGACCGGCCATGTTGACGACGGTCGCGATCTCGAAGGCGGCGGTCAGTTTGCCCCGGAGCTTGTCCCCCAAGCCCAGCGGGGTGTAGTCCGCAGGACCGGCGAGCAGCCGGGTGAACGGCTGATAGATTGTGTCGCGGGCTTTGGGAAACTGTTCCTTGCCGAACACGGCCTCGATATTCAGGAGATTCGGATAGGCACGGAACTGCCCCACTGGCTTACCGGTGCCATGGAGATTGACCACGAGCTGATAGGCGGCCGCTTCCTTCAGGACGTCCTCGACCAGCTGGACACGCTCTTTCGACGCCGGACTAACCGAATCAAAATCGAAGAAGTCCGCCTTGAACCCGCTGACACCGGATTTCTTCAACTTCTTGAAAAACTCCGTGCGCATCGCTTGCGTCCTGAGGTTCGACGATCTCACCCACAGGAGAATTTTCACTCCGCGGGCTGCGGCGTGGCTGGTGATCCCCCGGACCTCGGCCCAGGGATCGCCGTTGTTCCAGCGACCCCAGCCTTCGTCGATAGTGTTGTATTCGAATCCTAACTGGCTCGCCCAATGGGAGTTTAACTTCGCGTTTTCCGCAGTGATTCCACCGGAGAAGCGGGACATCCAGTCCCACACCGAACGACCGGGAGTCGCCCAAGCGGTCGACGTGCCTTCAGGGAAAAGCGCGGGATCGGGCGCGGGAGACAGGCATTCCACGATGTCGCTGTTCACCAGGGCATTGAGACTGCCGACCATTACCACATTCCACGGAGTGATGATGTGGTCACTGGTGGTCGCGCCCTCGCTGTTGTCGCCATTCCGGGGATAGCTGACCTGGAGCATGCGACCGGTGGCACCGGCAACTTTCGTTAGATAGGGATTGGGAAAATCATTTCCAAGCGCGGTCTGGGTGATCGCCACAAATCCCGCATCTCCCGGCAGGCGACTGACCACCGGCGGGCCCATCGCATTTCCGGCGGCAATCTCGGAAATGTCCGCTGCGGAATGAGTGCTCTCATAAACGTCCTTGCCGCCCTGCGACCACACACGGCTGCCCGCGGGGAGAACGAAGCCACTGGCTTCCGCCGTCAGTTTCCTCAATCCGCTGCGGCTGATTTCATAACGGAACGCGACCCCGCTGTCGTATGCCCGCATTTCCAAAACATAACTGGTCGCGGTGGAGGGGTGCGTCACCGTGAACCGTTTGCTGTGATAGTGATCTCTCGCGATCGAATGGACTCCGTGCCGCGACGAAAAGCTCTCATTCACAACTTTCGAAACGGAGGATGTCATCGTGACCTGCTCACCGCAGTCCACGCCATCGAGCGTGAAGCCGAGCGGTGATGTCTCGATCAGTTCCTTGGAATGACGGGCCACGGAATAGCTGAGGCGATTCCCCACCACCCGCACATCGGCATTCAGGTTGCCGTCGGGACTCGTGACGGTTTCGGCGCGGGCAGCGGACAGGGCTCCAGCAAGGAGCAGGATGGCTACGGAACGGATCATGGATTTGAAATGCTGAAGATGCCTCCAGCCAAAGAGACAGTGTCGGTTTCCCCCAAGTCTGACCGAATTTCTGCCGATTTCCCCGACTGCCGCAGGTTTCAACGATTGAAAATCAATCTCCGCGTCAGGGAGATGCATGGGTCACCACCACCCGTCCAAAGCGCGCGGCGGGACCGAGCCCTGCGGGATCCGCGATGGTCACTCGCTCCCAGTCAGAGTTGATGGTTTTTCGATCCAGTCGAAGCCGTTGGCATCCTCGAAGCCGCCCGGGGAATCACCAAACTGCGCCTGATAGACCAGCCCCGGCACGGATCTCCGCCGGAGATATTGGAGTGAGAAGCGGCCATCCGGCGCGACGATCATGCGCGGCAGCCCCGCCCCGGGCACGGCCGAGGGATGATACCAAGAATAGTCCGGGCGGGCGGGATCGAGATTGAACGCGAACTCCAACAGTTTGACGATGCCGTCGCCGTCCTCGTCCGCGAGTTGCGAGCCATTTGTTCCACTGACGCCGTGATCGAACGCCCATTGTTGATAGAAATTCCGGTAGGTGAGCGAGAGCGAGTTTGAAACGAGGTTTCCGTTTCCGGAGGCTCCTGTGACCGCGTTGGCAGGGAGGATGAGATTCACTGATTCCGCCGTCGGCGCGACTGTCAGTTGATAGGCCGAGCCGGATCCGGCCAGAGAAACGACCGAACCACCGGTGATTTGGAAATCATCCGTCGTGAGACCGGTCACATCCGTGGTGAAAATCAGACTCGTGATGAATGGACCATCCACCACGGACCTTGACGTGGTGAGGGTGGCAAGCGGCTTCACGCTGACCAGTTCGAGCCGGTCCAGCCGCGCCCCGTCCTCGCGGGCGAAGATTGTGACCACGTGGGTGCCGGTGGTTAGATTGACGATGAGTGGATCGGCAACGTTCCGGTTGTTTACGAAGTCCCAGACATAGCTGGATCCGACGGGAGCGAGATCCCACAGGTTGACGGTGCCGGTCGCCTGGTTGCCGTCGATTTCCACCAGGAACGAATCGCTGGCGACATCGGGTGCGCGGATCAGACCGCGCAACATCCACGGTCCGGCGCTCGGCACGATGAAGATGAATTCCACCCGGTTCTGAACGGGAACCGGCGTTCCCGCGTTGCCCGGATAAGCGCCGTTCGGCAGCCACAGGTATTGCCCGTGTGGTGCCGCCGCGTCGGTGACAAGCGCCATCCCGCCACCGATGTAGGAAGCCTCCGCCGCATTGAGTCCGAGCACTTGTGGAAGATAGAGAATGGATGCCGAAATTCCCTTGCCCATCCGGATTCCCGCATCGTCTGTCACGGTCCCACCGATCAACTCGATGCCGACGGATGACCCGTGAGTCATGGGAATCACGTTGAGGATGTAGCTGTTTCCCGAAGGCGCTATGGAAGCCAGCGTGGCATTCACGAGCGAGAAATCCGAGGCATCGAGGCCGGTGACGTGTTCGTTAAATGACAGTCCGATTTGAAATGGACCGGACACCTGAGAAGGAACGGCCGTGAACTCCGGCACGGGCGGCAGCGAGTCCGCATAGTCCACAGTTAGAGAGGACGAGCCACGGCTGCCGAGTCCGCTGGCATTGGCGACATCCGCCGGGACGGCGACCGTCACCACCGGCGATGTCGGCAGGATCGTGGCTACGTAGTAATATCCGGTGCCACGGATTTTCCCGACACTTCCGCCAGTGACGATCAGATCCGACTCGGTGAAATCGGAGACCTCCATGTCGAAAGCGACGGTCACATCAAATGGTCCCCCGACCAGCGCCACTGGTCCTCCGATCTCGCAACGGGCCTTGCGCTTGCCCACCCATTCGTCATGACGTTGCGCGGCCGTGGTGTTCGGCCAGGTGCCGGACTTCATCAATGTCCAGTTGACGCCGTCCACGCTGTAATGGACCTGATAGTTCGCGATCCGGCCGTTCTGATTTCCCTGTCGCGGTGTGTAGATGAATCCGCCGATGTCGCGCGATTTCCCGAGATCGATGGTCAGGTGATGCGGCGGCGGTGGCTCGAAGGATCCCCACTCGGTATGCCAATAGGAGGTGATATTGCCGTCGATGGCATTGGTTGCGGGCGAATTCCCGTCCTGGGTTTCCTCGCTGTCAAAATCATGGACGGAAAGCTCGGAAACCGGCAGCGGCGTGCCGTCGGCGTGGAGGATTGAGAACTCTCCGACCGTCGTCCATGCACGGCCGAGCACTTCGGATAGAGCGGTCAGGCGCACGTACCTCGCCCTCGGGGACGGCGTCGTCCCGAACTCGGCCGGATCGAGATTTTCAATGTAGCTCCGGAGGAAATCAACCGCGTGGTGATCCACCAGGTTCTTGGCGAGCGGCGGCATCGCCGCGCCATTTCCCACGTTGGCCAGCCGCACGTGCAGTGCGGATAGATCCGCATCACCGGGTTTCAGGTAGCGGCCGTCGGGACCGAGATCGAAGTGCCCCTCCAGCAATCCGTTGACCAGCCGCTGGGAGTGGAGAGGAGTGCCGAGGCGGGCATCGAAATAATCGACCGTGCCGCCCGGCTGGTGGCAATGCGCGCAGTTAGTGTCGAGGTAGGAACGCACGCGGTGCTCCACCGGGGCGGTCGCATCGTCCAGCGGACGGGATTCGATGAAGTTCTGCAACTCCGCTGTCGTTAGAATACGGTCAAACATGCCGAGCGCGTTGAACGTGGCCAGCTGGTTCGCCGTCCGTCCGGTGGACTCGTAATGAAAATCCCCGTTGAGCAGATGGGTCCGCACTCCGAGCGCCTGGCCGGAAACGGTGTTATGACATTGCATGCAATCGGCGCGCGAGGGGTAGTCCCAATGCCGCGTTTCCGTGACGCCGCTGCTGTTAGTCACGGTGAAATCCTCCCCCTCCCCGGTGGCGAGCAATTCCGCGTCGGTTCCGGCCGCATTCCAGCGGTAGGTCACCCCGTATTTGCCACCGCCGGCAGTGCAGACGAGAAAGCGCGTTTCCAGCCGCTTGACCTGCGAGGGATCGTTCGCGTGGGTCGCGACCTCGAAGTGTTTCACGAACACGGTGCCGGCGGGAAATTGCCAACGGTCGTCTTCGGCAAAGATGATTTTCTCGGCCGCGGTGTCGTGAACGCCGTCGTTGGGAAGAATGATCCAACGCCTTTTGGCCGCACCGTCCGACCAAAGCGGAGAGGCCATCGAATACGGGATCACTCCCGGCACGGTCGCCAGGGTCGTCATGTCGGTGAAGACTCCGGTCTGCGAAAGCAGCTGCGGCGGCTCGGCGGCGATTCCGGCGCTGACCAGCTTGTGGATGGTGCCGCCCGGCTTGTTCGTGCCGTTGAGATTCATCAGATAGATCTCGCCCTCGTTGTCGGTGCAGAAATTGCCGATCCCGGATTTGCTGCCGGTGGTGAACCCGTCCACGATCAGCTCCGGAAGGCCGCCATTCGTTTCGGGCGCGACGGTCCAGATGCGGCCGCGGCCGTTGTCCCCGTAAAGGACCCTGCCGCCTAACAATTCATTCCATTTCGCGCCGCGGTAGCGCATGCCGCCGATGATGCAGTTTCCTGTCACGTGATTGTAATCGATGAGCGGTGGATTCTCGGTGCCGATGGGCGGCGAAGCGGCGGGTCCCGGACCATTCACCAATCCCTCCCGGTAGCCCCATTGCGCGTTGCCGCCTCTAACGAGCCGGGTCATTTCCTCGCGGGCCGCCTCGCCCACGTCGCCGATCCAGATCTCTCCCGTCACCACGTCATGGTGCGCGGTGTGCGGGCTTCGCAGCCCCAGCGCGAAATACTCCTCAAGCACCGATCCCGCGGGATCCAGCCATGGGTTGTCATCGGGAATGCCGTAACCCTGCGTGGAACTGGCAGGCCAGCCCGCGGGTTTGTTAGCCGGACTTTGCGGCTGGCGGCGGATGGAATGGGATTTCGCGGGGTCATTGTCCACGTCGATCCGGAATAACCCGCTGAAGAGCCCGAAATCGAGTTTCTGCGTGCGGCTCAGCGCGCCATCAGACCCCGTTAGACCGCCACCTTCCCCGCTGTCGCCTCCGTCGCCGCAGGTGATGTTGAGAAGTACCTGGTTGTCGAAGAACATCGCGCCGCCGTTGTGCCATCGGCAGCGGTCGTATTGATTCATCAGGACGAACTCGCTGTTAGCATCGAGCGTGCCGCTGGCTGGAAGCCAGGTGAAACGGGAGACCCGCCAGTAGGAGTGATTGGCATCCGCTCCGGAAAGCGCCGGCTTGTGGTTGTAGCAAACGTAGGCGAAGTTGGCGTTCGGCGAACCTGCCTGGCCGAACTGCGGGTGAAATACGAGGCTGTAGAATCCCTGATCTTCCGATGATTGCGTGTTCGCCACCCAGTCCAGCACCTTCACCACCTGCGCCTGGGTCGTGCCCGCACTGCGGGGAAAGCGCCACAGCTGGCCGTTTTTCCCGACCAGCAGCAGGTCATCGCCGCCCGGCACCGGTGTCAGCCAGAGCGGATCGATGAACGTTAGATTCGGAAACGCATTCTCGGTGGACCATGGACTCGCCTGCCCCGGTGAAGTTACGGGGAAATTGCCGTTCAGGAAGGCACCGATCGCCACCGGCTCGTCCAGACCGCCGCCCTGCGGGGATGCCTGGCACGGGATGCGGGCGAAGACCATCATCCCCAGAAGCACGATGCTGCCGAAGGCTCGTTTCCCCTCACGGTATCGTTGAATCATTCTGGGTGCGGGTTGTCCTTAGGCGGGTGATTTTCAATGGAACAGGTTGTCCGGAGGGAGTTCACTTGCCGGAAATACCCCGCATCCCCCGCGGACGGGAAATCGACACGACAGAATGTCGGGGAGAGGAGGCAAATGATATGGGTTTTCACGTATGAAGTGTCCAAGTCCGCCGGACCTGACAAAATTTTTCCTACATTCCGCCGAATCGCATTTTCCCGGCCCATGAACGATCTCGGGAGAATTGATTTCGTGGTTCCGGATAGACACCTGGGGAAAGAACACGGTCTGTTGCTTATTCCGGCTTTCCGGGTTAGTGCTTTACGAAATCCATGATCTATGGCCTTGTCTTAGGCCAATCACTTGATTGGATTCGCAGAGGAGAAGACTTGTCATGAGCGCATATGTCCACACGTCGCTTGAAGGAGACGACCGCTTTCCCTTGCAGGGCAATCCACCGCAACCGTCCCGCGGCATCATGCCCGAAGGCGCCGCCGGGCTTTCCCACGCGGACGCCGAGGACTTCACTCTGCAGTGGGCCCGCACCCAGCTTTCCGTCCGCGCCTTTTTGAACAGCTTCCTGAGCGACCGTTCCTCGATCGACGACTGCATCCAGGAGGTCGCGCTGCTCGCCTGGAAAAAGGGCCCTCGCGGACATGCGGAGAACGAACCATTCCTCGCATTCTGCCTCGCGTGTGCCAGACGCATCGGCATGGCCCAGGTGCGCAAGAAGTATCGCAACCGCTTCCAGATGCTTTCCAACGAAACGCTCGCATCGCTGTCCGATACCGTCGCCACGATGGAGCAACAGGAAACACGCGAGGCGGCCGTTAGAATATCCTCACTGCAAAGCTGCCTCGAAACCCTGGAACCCGGCCCGCGCAGACTGCTAGAGCTGCGCTACTCCTCCAAGGACCACACCGCGCTGCAAAAGGAAGCGAAGTCCACCGGCAAATCCATCGATGCCATCTACAAGAAACTCGAACGGCTTCGCACCTTGCTGCGGGAGTGCGTGACCCGGAAATCCACACTAACCGAATGACCGGAAGCGCCGAGGACGAACCACCGGACGTGGAATTGCGGCAGCTGGTCTCGCGATTCATCGATCAAACCCTGACCGAGGCCGAGCGCGACCGGCTCGAACAACGTCTCCGCGAGGAACCCGCCGCGCAGCACTATTGCGCCAATGCCATCCGCTTCGAGGCAACCCTCCAGGAAGCGCTCAATCCCCAATCCCTGGAATGGGAGGAAACCCGCAAGGTGGTGTTCGATCTCAAGAAAGGCTCGCCCGCATGGTCGGTCCAGCGTCACCAGACCATCCGCTACGGCGACTCCGACCGATCCCTGATCACCCGCGTTACCGGGGGCCGGAAATGGAAATGGCTGGCGGGGGGCATCGGCCTGCTTGCCGTCGCCTCAATCGGCGCCGCGCTTTTCTATCAGTCCCATGCGAATACCTACAGCCTGCGGAACGGTGACTTCGAGGCCATGGACCTGAGCCAGAGTCCGCGGGGAGTCGCCCAGTCCGTTCTCTATTGGCAGGATTATTTCTCAAATGCGGGAACCGAGCTGTGCGAGGTCGGACGCGTCTCCAAGGGACAGTTTTTCGCGAAATCCGGCCGCAATGCCGTCAAGCTGCGGGACCGCGCGTTCCTGAACCAACTCATCCTCAACAAGGCGGGCAAGGGACTCAAGGCGGTCCCCGGACTCAAGGTGGAGGTCAGCGGTTGGTCCTACAACCAAGGCTCTCCGTCCTATTCCCTGCGTGCCAGCCTGCGCTTCGTGGCGAGCAGCTATCCCGACATGATCCAGTATGAAGCCGCCAACGTGTCCATTTCCCTGAAGGAAGGAGGCTGGCATCGGTTCAGGACGGAATTGGAAATTCCGGAAAATCTGCTCCGCCCGCCCAGCGACCTCGCGAAGAAATACGAGAACCCGCCACCCTCGATTCAGTTGGAGGGCAAGGAACTCACCCTGTCACTGGACAATCGCTCACCCGGCGGCGTGATGTTCCTGGATGATTTGGAGATCGAAGTCCTCAATCCGGAGAAACGATGACCGGGCCGGATAGAGATCCAGACCTAACACTTCCGGTCCTGTTACGGTGAAATCCTCAGGGCTCCTCGAGCCGGAACTTGAAGAACCGTTGCTGGTCGTCCGGATCCCGGATGAAGGTCCGGCTTGCCCCGCTGGCCGGCAGTCCGTCATTGCCCGGAACGTCCCACACGCTCCAGTCGAGCAGGTTGGTGCTGCTCTCCAACAGCATCTTGCGGTTTTCCAGATTCAGGAAGGACACCCACGAATCACCGACCGTTAGACCTGGATTCCAGAGGCTGGCTCCGTTGTTCGGATCGGTGTTGGTGAGGAATTCCTGGCGGTTGCTCAGGCCGTCGTTGTCGGCGTCCTCGTCGGGATCTCCCTCCGGGGAGACGAAGCTGCCGAATTCCTCCAGCCGCCATTGATCGTAGGTCTGATAGGCCGGCAGCTTCTGGTTGATCCAGTCCTTAAGGAGTTGGATCCCCTGTGGATCGAGTTGGCTGGTGGCCAGCGGCGGCATGCGGGTGAAGCCGTTGGCGGCGGCCATCCGGTTCCAGATGACGGATTGGTCGTGATGGCCGGGAACGATGAGTTTATAAGGCGGGCCCGCGGCTGATGTCCCGCCGTTGACGATGCCGGTGGACTCCAGCGAGAGTGCGGCGCTGACGTCGAAGTCTCCGCCGCCGATCCCGCCGCTCTGATGGCAATAGGAGCAATTGACGGCCAGGTAAGAGCGGGCTCTCGTCTCCAGGGTGAATGCGGTTTCATCAGGCCTGACATGGCGTGGCAGGGTGTTAGGGGATTGCGGCAGTTGGTCCAGATAGCCCGAGAGTTCCAACAGGGAAACGAAATTGCCGTTGATCCCTGCCAAGGAGCCCGGCCGGTTGAACTGGCGGGTGTTAAGGCTCAGAAAATGTCCGCCCTCCGCGGTGTGGCAGGTGCCGCATTGGGAGCGGCTGGGGATTTGCCAGGTTTGGACCACCGGATTGCCTTGGTCCGTGATATCCACATTGAAACTGACGCCTTCGTCCGGCACCAGATCCGCCTCCGTTCCCTGTTCGTTCCAACGATAGCTGACACCGTAGGTTCCATCGCCGGTCCTTACCAACAATCGGGTCTCTATCCGTTTTTTGGTGGCCGGATTGCCACGTTCCAGTTCCAAGTCGAAGTGTTTCACGAAGACCGCTCCGGCGGGAGATTGCCAAGGTTCCTCCGCCGAGTATCCGAATTGATCAACCGTGTTCTTAATCACGAACCAGCGTTTCTTGACGGCATGATCCGACCAAAAAGTTAGGTTGGGGTCGTAACGCACCACGCCGGGATTCGGCGACAGCTCTGCCAGATCCGCGAAGACACCGGTGGCTCCGAGTGTCTGCGGAAATCCCCCGCCCACCGTGCTACCCACAAGGCGGCGGACCACACCATCGCCGTGGTCCAGCATCAGCAGGCTGGAATCCGACGGGTCGATGGCGAACGAGGTAATCCCGGATTCACCGGCGATACGAACGACGTTTGGCGGGCCGCCGTCCGAGTTCATCGTCCAGATGTTTCCCGACAGGTGATCGGCGAAGATATATTTTCCAACAAGCGAGGCGTAGTGGCTGCCCCGATAGACGAGACCACCAATGACGGCGTTTCCTTGGAACGGTCCGCCACCATGGTTGTAATCCCACACCGGAGCAATGAGCGTGACACCCGGCGGCGGCACACCCTTGACTGGCAAGCTGCCCTCCAGAAACGCCCAGCCGTAGTTCCCGCCCTTGGTGATGAGATTGATTTCCTCCCGGGTGTTATAACCCACTTCACCGGCCCACATGTTGCCATTGATCGGGTCCCAACTGAATTGCCATGGGTTGCGCAATCCGACCGCGTAAAACTCGGTGCGCACGTTGGCAGGATTCACCGTGATGCCGTTGAAGCTGGTCGCTCCGATGAATGGATTGTCCGCTGGGATCTCGTAAAGCGGAAATCCCCCGTGGAGGACGACCGCGGGATGGGTGTTAGGAGGAATGTTGGCGTCGTCGCCGCCCGAACCATCGGCAGGAGTGTGGTCTTCCGCTTCCAAATCGACATCGATCCGGAAAATTCCGGCCCAGAAGTCCTTGTCGATGCGTTGGGCATTGTTGCTCGGATCCGGATGTCCGTCTGCGTCGCCGGAACCGATGTAGAGATAGCCATCCGGCCCGAAATTGCATTCGGCGATGTTATGGATCCGGGGTTGGTTCCCGGACTCCGGCAGATAGAGCTGGTTGATGAGGATTTCCTCGGTGGAAGCCGGGATCGGGGTGTTAGTGACCGGGTTGTCCGCCTTGAAGCGGGAAACGCGGACATATTCGAAACCCGCGTCAAAGTGATTGTAGGCGACGAAAACGTAGCCGTTGGTCGCGAAGTCCGGATGAAAGGCGAATCCCTTGAGTCCCTGCTCATTGCCGTCGTCGAGGGTGAGCGCCGAGAGATCGAGATAGAGGATTTTCACGGGAGTGGCCGCGGTGACATCCGGGATGACGAAGATTTTCCCACCACGTTCCGCGACGAAGAGACGGTTAGAATTGCCTGCGGGACTTTCCATGGTCGCCGGTTTGGTGAAGGTCACTCCGGGGAAGGCGTTCACCACGGCGAAATCCATGGCAGGTGCCGCCGCCGGCATTTGGACGGTGGTATTGGCGATCCGAAGCGCGGTGCTGAAGGTGACGGTAACGGTCGCCGGCTCGGAGAACACGCCGGAAGCACCCTTGACCCGATAGGTGAAGGTGTCTGTTGCCGGAGTTCCGGTGAGATGCTTGTAGAGGATCTTTCCCTGCGGATCGGGAGCCGCGGTTCCGTGGCCAGATTGTGTTAGGATTTCGATGGTCGCGGCTTGGACTCCCGGTTCGTCATTTCCGAGCACGTCCATCAACACGCTCCCGAGATGGTGCATGGTGACAGAATCCGCAGCGACCACCGGCGGCAAACTGGTGGAAACCGCCAGTCCCGGGTTGCCGTGGAGGTATTCCACCTGGCTCTGCGAAAGCACATGGTCGTAAACCTGGACATCGTCGATGAAGCCGTCGAATGGATCCGCCGGAGTAGCGCGGCCGAGGCGGCCGATCTCGAAGTTGTTGAAGACCGGGAGATTGGCGACCGCCATGGCCTGGGTGTTCGCCAAAACCCCGTCCACCCAGAGATCGAGTTTGGCACTTGATAGATCCACCGTCATGACGAGGTGGTGCCAGGCATTGTCGTTCACCGGCGCGACGGCCGGCGAGCTGAAGATACCGGTTTGCTGTGCGGCCGCCGCACCGCCCGGGCGGTTGCGGGCGGAGGCGGAACCAAGGAAGCCGGCTTGTCCTGCGGCGACGCCGAGGTCGGCATAGACGTTGGCGGCGGTGTTGTCCCCCGCGAAGACTGCAGTGTTGCGATTTCCCGTGGTGTCGTTCGTTTTCACCCAGGCTGAGAAGGACAATTTCCCACTGGCCGTGAACGCCGGAAAGAACGAGGCATTGCCCATGTCCACAATGCCGGCTTGGGCATTGCTGTTATTGAAGCGATAGGCATTTCCGGAAATACCGGCAACGCCGGTGGTGACGGCGGATCCCACCGCACCGGTGGAGGAGCCGGCCACTTGGTTCAGAGCGATGGCAGCGCCTGCCGCTTCATCGAACTTGTAGTGGCCGACGAGGGCGGCATCGAGCCGGCCGCCCCACAACAGGACGGCCAGCGGGAAATATGAAATGGATCGCATGGACAATTACGGGGTCTCGAGGCGATAGAATCCCTGCGGACCCGCAGCCTGGCTGGCAGGCACCGTGGCGATGCCGACGCCACTGCCGTTGGTCGTGGCGGTGACCGGTGGAACCATCTCGGCGAAACCGGGCAGAGTCTCGGATTTCGTGACGCGGTAGGTTGTATTCGGGTTGCCGGTGAAGTGGATGACGTAGTCACCACCGAAGACGAAGTTCACCGAAGTGACCTTGGGCAGGGCTGACGGCTCGGTTCCCGCGGTTTCCTCCAGTTCGTTGGAGATGCCATCCCCGTCAGGATCGCCGGAACCATTCTGGGCGGTGATGCTGCCGAAATGGTCGATCTCCCATTGGTCGTCGAGCCGGTCGTGATCCTCGTCCGCCGACACGCCGGGCATGGCGAAAAGGGCGGCGATCCGGGCGGGTGCCAGCGCTTCGTTATACACCTGCACGTCGTCGATGAGGCCCTGATAGGCGTCGGTGGGAACCTGCCGGCCGAGGCGGCCGATCTCGAAGTTGTTGAACACCGGAAACGCAGCCAGCGGGATGGCGTTGTTAGCAGCTACAGGGACACCATCGACATAAAGTTTGATGCTGGTGGTTGCGAGGTCGATGGACAGGGCGACGTGGTGCCAGGCATCATCGTTGACCAATGTGGTGCTAGGTGCCGTGTCGCTGAAAATCTCGGCAATGTTGACGTTGCCGTTCGGCCGGAGACGCCCGCTGAGCGCACCAATATGGGGGGCCGCTTGCCCGGAAATCCCCATATCGACATAGCTGTTGGCGAGCGTGGTATTCGCCGCGGAAATAGCGCAGTTGCGGCCGCTGGAGACGTCGGTGGATTTGATCCAGGCGGTGTAGGTGAGCGCCTTGCCCGCAATGATGTCCGTTAGAAACGCGGCGTTGCCCATGTCCACGATGTCGGTCTGCCCGAACAGGTTGCTAAACTGATAGGCATTTCCTGCCATGCCGGTGACGCCGGTGACCACTGCGGATCCGACGGTTCCCGGACTGTTGGCCAGCGCGCTGACGGCGGTTGACGCTGCCGGAGCTTCATCGAACTTGTAGTGGGCGACGAGTCCCTTGGCGACGACCGGGAACAGGCCGGCATCGGTGGGGTCCGACGGGGCATCGAACTCGGCCTTGTCGTTGAAGCCATCGAGATCCGTGTCCAGGAGGTTCGGGTTGGTTGCGGACGTCACGCCCTCTACGTAGTCCACGTCGGGATTTTCCTGGCCATCCGGGAGGCCGTCGGAATCGGTGTCGGGATTGAGCGGGTCGGTGCCGGTCTGGTTGATGTCAGTCCAGACTCCTCCGCGGTTTTCCTGGAGATCGTTGTAGCTGTCGTTATCGGTATCCGGGTCTTTGGGATCGGTGCTGTTGACGCCGGTGTTGTATTCCTGGACGTTGAACAATCCATCCAGGTCGGGATCGCCGAGGTCACCGTCGTCTCCCGCGCTGTTGTTGGGATTCAGCAAGGTGGCGATTTCCCATGCATCCGGCAGGTTGTCGAAGTCGCTGTCGGAATTGTTAGGATCGGTGAGATGGGTAGTCACCTCGGCACCGTCGTTGAGTCCGTCGTTGTCGGAATCCGCATCGAGAGGATTGGTGAGAGGAGCGGTATGGAGTTCGGCACCGTCGGTGCGGCCATCGCCATCGGTGTCCGCGAGAGTGGGATTGGTTCCAGCGGTTTCCTCCTCCTCGTTGGTGGCGCCGTCCGCATCGGGGCCGATGTCGGTGCCGACTTGGGTGGTGAAGTCGCCGAAATAGAGGATTTCCCAGGCATCGGCCAGTCCGTCCGGTTCCGAGTCCGCCGAGGTGTAGGCCTGGCCGGGGTGATCCTTGAGATAGGTGATCTGGGCCTGGGTGAGCACATGGTCGTATACCTGCACGTCATCGACGAGGCCGGCGTAGGGATCGACGGGAGCCCCGCGCCCGAGGCGTCCAATCTCGAAGTTGTTGAAGACCGGCAAAATCGAGGTGGCCATGGTCTGGGAGTTTGCCGAGACCCCGTCCACCCAGAGCTCGAGTCTGGCGGTGGCGGTATCAACCGTCATGACGAGGTGGTGCCACACGTTGTTGTTCACCGCGGGCACGGCCGGCGAGCTGAAGATCCCGGTGGTCTGGGCCGCGGCGGCGGCACCCACCGGACGGTTGCGGGCACTGGCGGAGCCCAGGAAGCCCGCCTGTCCAGCGGCTACGCCGAGATCGGCATAGACGTTGGTCGCGGTGTTGTCTCCCGCGAAGACCACCGTGTTGCGATTGCCGGTGGTGTCACTGGTCTTGACCCAAGCCGAGAAGGAGAACTTGCCGCTGGCATTGATCGCGGAGAAGAACGAGGCGTTGGCCATGTCCACGATATCGGCCTGGTTGGCGGTCGCGCCGCCGAAGCTGTAGGCATTGCCCGCGATGCCGGTGACGCCGGTGGTGACGGCGGTTCCGACCGCACCCGTGGGGCTGCCCGCGACCTCGTTGAGGGCGGTGGTCGCTGCCGCGGCTTCGTCGAACTTGTAGTGGGCGAGCAGTTCCGCACGGCTGTCATCGGTCACGAGGAGGATGATCAACGGCAGCAGAAGATGTCTGTGTTTTTTCATAAGCGCAAATATTTGTTAGGTCGTGGATCAAAGGGCTCTGGCGCGACGTCACACATGCATGTGTGCTTGCCGACCCGGCCCGCCATGAAGTCTCAGGCACGCCTGCGACGGGCGAGCGACAGCAGGCCAAAGGCCGCCAGGGCAAGAGCGCGGGGCTCCGGAACCGCCACACCAGGGTTGTTGAAAAGGTAGCTTACCTCACCGGCCGAGAGCGCGGTGTCGTAAACCTGCACATCATCGATGAGACCACCGAAGTAATCGGTGGGTGCCGAACGCCCGAGACGGCCGATCTCGAAGTTGTTCAAGGTAGGGAAGGCCAGAAACGCCCCAGCCAAGGTCTGGCTATTCGCCAAAGTCCCATCCACATAGAGGCTGAGTTGGTTGCTTGCGGCAGCCAGATCGATGGTCATGACCAGTTGGTGCCATGATCCGTCATTCACGGTGGGAGCCGCATTGCTATAGGCGTTGACCCCGTTGCCGCTGGCCCTGTCCCGGGTATAGGCTTTGCCGGCTGCGAGATTGTTCGCGGGAACGGCGGCACCATCGCCCGGACCTGAATACCCGAGGTCCATGTAGTTGCCGGTGGCCAAGTCGTTTCCAGCAAACACCGCGACGTTACGAGTGCCGGTCGCATCGGAGGTTTTCACCCAAGCGGAGATGGTGACTTTCTGGGCAGTCGTGATCGAAGAAAGGAAACTGGCAGGGCCCGCGTCCACGACACCACTCGTATTGTTGAACGAATAAGCGTTGCTTCCATTGATGCCGGCCTGCCCAGTGGTGACACCGGCGGAGATTGCTCCGGTGGCTCCCCCCGCCACCGAGTTGGCAGCGGTGGTGGCACCTGAAGCTTCGTCAAATTTATAGTGGGCGAGCAAGGCGGCTTGGCCGGGCATGGCGAGACAGCAGATGCCGGTGGCAAACAATAGGAGTTGTTTCATGGGTATGTGGGTTTGATCTGGAGGCGGGGGATGGACGAGCAGGCGCGTGCGCTGATATCCGGCCTCCAATTTGACAAACGACATCTCCCGTCAGAACCCGACACAGGATTTTCACGAATCCGGAATTTTCCCGATTCCCCGCGTGGGAAAGAAGCGGCTGGAGCGGGATCCTCGCTCCAGCCGCAGCCCCGCTTGCGGCCGCGGGCCCTCCGAAAACCCAAGATCGGAAGGACGGCAGCCACTCCTCGGGGAGAATTACGAAACAGCCGGGACGGCGCGTTTTGAATCGCCCCCCGTCATAAAGAACGTGAATCGTCTCCGAATGCCGACATGATCCCTTCAGGCGCCCGCACTCTTTTGGAAGTCCATCAACCGCCCTTCCCTAACATATTCTCAGCCTCCCTGAGGAGGATGCGCACGACCACCTGGTCATACCACAGCGAGTTTTCCGGAGTACCCACCGGGAAAGGTCCCGCGAACCAGCCTTCCACCTGCTCACGAAGTTCCGTCAGGGTGTCTCCCGCGGTCCCTGCCCGTCCTTGCCTGATGTCGACCATCACGAGTAGAATATTGTTAGACACCACCCGGTGTTCGCGCCCGGCGGCCATCGTCAGGCTCTGGTTCGCCCAATCGGCGGCTTCATCCAGCAAGCCCCGGCGGTAGGCGATTAGTCCCAGAGAGAACTGCCGCCATGCCACCATGTTCGGATTCGCTTCCTTGTTAGGACCTGTGAGGGAATCCTCGATGACCTTCGCCAGCGGCAGCACCGCCGCCAGTGTTCCCGCGTCGGCCGGTTCCAACAAGGTCGCCTTGGAGATGTGCTCGGCGACGATCGCGTTGGCCGAATTGCCGAAGCGCTTGAGGGTGAGTTCGCGGATTTTGTCATACCTCCCCCGCCCGCCCCACTCGCTGACCGCGGTGACCACCGGCAGAAGGCTGATAGAGATCTGCTCCGAGTCCTTCATGTCCACGCTGGTGAGCACATGACCCAGAGCGAAGAAGCGGTCCGCCGCAGTGTTCCAACGGCCTTGCGTGAGATTCCAAAAAGCGACGTCATTGAAGACCTTCGCGGCCTCGAAGGTCCGCGGAACCTTTTCCGGAGGGATCAAGCCCAGCAGTTCGTCGGACTTTTCCATTTCCAGGTATTTCGCCAGCACCGAAGCCCGGGTGACCAGATCCACCGCCTTGGCATCCTCCCGCAGCCGCTTCTCGTTGGCCGTCGCCTCCTCCGCCACCGCGCGCAATCTCGCCTGCTCCTGGCGCGCGTCTCGCTCCCGGAAAAACAACCAGGTCGACACACCGAAGCCGCCTAACAATCCAAACAGCGCGATGCTGGCCGCGGCGAAAGTAGCCCGGTTGCGCCGGACCAGCTTGCCTAGCAGATACCGCCTGCTCGGCGGGCGGGCCAGCACCGGCTCCTCACGCAGATAACGCTGCACGTCCATCGCCAGTCCGTTGGCGGTTTCATAGCGCCGCTGCCGCTCATGATCGGTCGCCTTCATTACGATCCAGTCGAGGTCCCCGGCGAGCAGTGACGGCAGGCGCTGTGGATCGACTCCGCGCCGGTCGGCGATTTCCTCCATTTCCTCCCGCGGGATTTGCCTCAACCGGAGCGACGGCACGCCCGTCTCGTGTTCGCGCAGGAAGTGGCGGATCTCCTCCACTCCCCGCTCGTTGAACTGCTCGAACCTCAGGAGCGGACTGCCTGTCAGCAACTCGCACAGCAGGGCTCCGAGGCTGTAGATGTCGCTGCGGGTGTCAATGTCCGCGCCGCCTTCCGCCTGCTCCGGGCTCATGTAGGCGGGCGTGCCGATGAGTTGGCCGAGCTTGGTCGCGGTGCTCTCGGCATCCAGGCCACCGGCGGTTGCCTTGGCGATTCCGAAATCGATGACTTTCGGCACCGCCGGCCCGTCATGCTCCCGGACGAGCACGTTGGAAGGCTTGATATCGCGGTGGATCACGCCCTTTTGGTGCGCGTGCTGAATCGCCTCGCAAACGAGGATGAACAGCTCCAGGCGCGTGCGCAAACCGAGGCGGTTGCGATCGCAGAACGCGGTGATCTTTTCCCCATCCACCAGTTCCATCACGAAATACGGCCTGCCGGACGCAGTGGCGCCGGCATCCAGCACCCGCGCGATGTTGGGATGATCCATCAGCGCCAGCGCCTCGCGCTCCAGGTTGAAGCGGGTCATCACGTTCTCCGTGTCCATTCCAAGGCGGATGATTTTCAAGGCCACCTTCCGCTTCACCGGTTCGAGTTGTTCTGCCAGATAGACCACTCCACAGCCGCCGGACCCGAGGCGCTCGATCAGCCGATAGGGACCGATGCGGGCTCCGAGGCCGCCTTCCCCGTCCGCGGATTCATCACCTTTCCCGACTTCCGGCTGGAGCTCGAAGAAATCCTCCGCATCGCGCTGGATCTCCAACAGCTCCTCAAGCCGCCTGAGCCGGGCGCTGTCGCCATGGCAGGCGAACTCAAGGAACGCGTGCCGATCCGCCGCTCCGGCGAAGCCCGACGCCGCGGTGAAGAGCAGTTTGTCAATGGACGGCGTCATCTTCCGTTTCGTTCGCTGTTTCCGTGCGGATCATCTGATAGAGGCGCGCCCTCGCATAGGCCCAGTGGCGCTCCACCGTGCGCTCCGCCACGCCGTCCATCGTGGCGATTTCCTTGTTGGTGAGACCGCCGAAGAACTTGAGGGAAATCACCCGCACGCTGTCCGGGTCCTCCTGTTCGAGGCGGCTCATCATTTCGTCGACCAACAGCACGCGTTCGTCGAGTGTCGTGTCCGCCACTTCAAGGCCGTGGACCTGGATGTCGAGCAACTCCGCGTTCTCACCGCGTTTCAGCCTCGCCTTGGCCCGCGCGCGGTCCACCAGGATGTGACGCATCGCCTGGGCTGCGGCGCGGAAGAAATGGGCGCGGTCGCTCCAGGATCGCTCCTCGTCACCCGAGATCTTGAGCCATGCCTCATGGACCAGCGCCGTCGCCTGCAAGGTCTGCCCCGGATCCGCTTTTGACATCCGGTTTCTGGCGAGGCTCCGGAGTTCGTCGTAAACCAATGGCAAAAGTTCCGCGGAAACGAGGCTTCCGCTCCCGCTTGCCGATTGCAAAATTCTGGTGAGTTCGCTCAAAGCTAGTGACGCTGTCTAGGCAGCGGCGTGAAGCTTGTCCACGCAGGAATCCGTCAGGGTCACCGATATTTCACCGGATCGCGCGTCCGGCCGGGTGGCCTGCAAATCATGCCTGGGAGGATTTTTGTGAGATAAGCTGGAACGGGAACGTTACCGTTCCCTCACGATTCCCAACGATGAAAACCCATTTTCTCAAACCTCTCCTCCTCATCGCCTCGGGCGGATTCACCTGCGCCCAGAGTTTGAAAACGCCGGTGATCGGTGTCCAGGCGGACGGACTTTCGCCGAAGGAGGCACTGGCACGTTTCACCACTTACGAAGGATTCAACATCGTCCAATCGGCCGCCGAGCCTGATGTCCGGCAGCCGGTGGCGATGACGATCGACGAACGGGGCCGGGTGTGGATCGCGGAAGCTTACGAATATCCGAAGCGGGCGGCGGGAGATACGGGCAAGGACCGGATCCTGATCTTCGAGGATCTTGATGGAGACGGAGTCTTCGACCGTCGCAAGGTTTTCACCGAAGGTCTCAATCTGGTGTCCGCGCTCGAAGTCGGCTTCGGCGGGGTGTGGGTCGGCGCGGCTCCCTATCTGATGTTCATCCCGGACGCCGACGGCGATGATAGACCGGATTCAAAACCGGAGATTCTGTTGGATGGCTTCGGTTTGCAGGACACCCACGAGACACTGAATTCATTCATCTGGGGACCGGACGGCTGGCTCTATGGATGCCATGGCGTCTTCACCCACTCGATGGTCGGCAAGCCGGGAACGGCGGAGAAAGACCGGCAACCGATGAACTCCGCAATCTGGCGATTTCATCCCACACGGAAAACCTTCGAGGTCTTCGCCCATGGCACATCCAATCCGTGGGGAGTTGATTTCAACGATTATGGCCAGGCTTTCGTCACCGCCTGTGTGATCCCGCATCTCTATCACATCATCCAGGGCGCACGCTATCAGCGGCAGGCGGGCCGCCATTTCGATCCGCATACCTACGATGACATCAAGACTTGTGCGGACCACCTGCATTACACCGGCGACCAATGGCAGAACTCTCGGGATGGCTCGTCGTCGGACTTCGGAGGCGGCCACGCGCATTGCGGATTGTCCATCTATCTGGGCGACAATTTCCCCGATGAGTTCAGGGGCCGGCTTCTGTTCAACAACCTCCACGGGCACCGGATGAACCAGGAGATCGTGGAGCGGAAAGGCTCCGGCTTTGTCGGCAAACATGCGCCGGATTTCCTATTTTCGAACGACAAGCAGCACATGGGCGTCTCCCTGCGGTATGGTCCGGACGGCGGGCTATTCCTAACCGATTGGTATGACAGCCAGACCTGCCACAACGTGACCGAGGAAATATGGAATCGCAGCAACGGACGGATTTACAAGATCAACTACGGCAAATCCAAGCCGGTCCAAGTGAACCTCGGGAAATTGCCCGATCTGGAGTTGGCCAGCTATCAGATGCACCGGAATGACTGGTTCGTCCGCACCTCGCGCAGACTGCTCCAGGAACGGGCCTCCACGGGAAAACTCGACGAGGCGGCCGTCGTTCCTTTTCTCACCGAAGTCCTAACCACCCACGCCGATCCGACGCGCCGCTTGCGTGCCATGTGGGCGTTGCATGTCATCGGAGCCACCGATCCCACAGCTCTATCCCAGGAAAACGAGTATGTCCGGGGATGGGCGGTGCAACTGTTGGCCGAAGGGAAATCCGTCGATGCTGAAACCGGCACGGCATTCCACAAACTCGCTGTTAGCGAGAAATCCCAGGTCGTGCGCCTGTATCTCGCGGCGGCCTTGCAGCGGATGCAAGCTCCGGCGAAATGGGAGTTGGCTTCGGCCCTTCTTTCACAAGAGGAGGATGCCACGGACCAGAATCTGCCATTGATGATCTGGTATGGTGTTAGCGATTTGGTTCCATTGGATCAGGACCGCGCATTGGACCTGGCGATCGCGTCGAAAATCCCCTTGGTCCGTCGTTTTATCATCCGCCGGATTTCGGAGTCGCCGGAAGGGCGGGCGGTGGTGTTGGACCGCGTGACCAAGGAGTCGGACAACACCGGGTTCGCAGCGGACGCCCTCTCCGGACTGGCGATGGCCGTGGCAGGCGAAAGCCGGCTGGAAGCCACGCCGTCATGGGCCGCCGCCTCGGTCCTGTTGGAGAAACTGGATGGCGATAACAGCTGTCGGGAGTTCGAGATGCTCGCCACCTTGTTCGGCGATTTACGGATGGTTTCTCGATTTGAGAAAACCCTGATGGACCGCTCCGCCGCGAAAGGGAATCGAAACGCCGCATTGGAGAATCTCCTGCGGATGAGAAGCCCCAAGCTGCCGGATCTCCTCATGACGCTGGCGCGAAATGATCAGGATGCCCAGCGGGCCGAAATGATTCGCGCTCTCGGCTTGGTTCCGGATGAACGGACGGTCGCCTTTCTGATGGAGTTGTTTCCAGGTCTGAATTCATCGGAAAAAGAAGCGGCGGTCCAGGCGCTGGCAGGAAACCAGGCCGGCGCGCGGGAACTTGCTAACGGACTTATCAAGGGATCGGTCAAGCGTGGCGACATCAGCGCGTTTTCGGCCCGACAGATGAGGACGTATGACAATCCGGAAATCACAGCCGCAGTGGAGAAACACTGGGGCGCGATCGTTTCCGGCAGCGGCGGAGACAAGGCGCGCGAAATCCAGGCACTCGCCAAATCTCTCGATGCGAAAACGCTCGCGAAAGCCGATCCGAGAAAAGGCCGCGAGCTCTTCCAAGCCACTTGTTTCGCCTGCCATCAGCTGTTCGGCGAAGGCATGAAAATCGGTCCGGATCTCACCGGCTCGAACCGCGTGAATCTGAACTATCTGTTGGAAAACATCGTTGATCCGAACGCCTTGGTGGGCCTGGACTATCAGCTCCAGACGATCACGAAGAAGGATGGCCAGGTGATCGCGGGGTTGCTGCGCGAAAGCACGCCTGCGGCGTTGGGCATCTCGATGCTCGGTGGCGCTTCGGTGAGCGTGCCGGTCGCGGAGATCGCGGAACACGAGGTTTCCACCACGTCGATGATGCCGGAAGGTCTGTTAGCAAACCTGTCACCCGTGCAGGCGCGTGATCTCATCGCCTATCTGCAGAGCGAAAAACAAGTGCCGCTGCCGGTCGCGGGTGAAATCGTCATCGGCGACGACCAGCTCCATGTGGCCGAGGTGAATCGCGGCACCGTCCAGCAACAGCCGATGACTTCGTTCACCGCCGATACCTGGTCAGGGAACTCACAATTGTGGTGGATCAGTGGAGAGAAGGGTGATCGGGTGGTGCTTCAATTCGAGAGTCCGGCCGAAGGCGGTTTCGAGGTTTCAGGCGTCTTCACGATGGCGCACGATTACGGCCGGTTCCGGATTCTGCTCAATGGCGAAGTCGCGGCCGAATCGATCGATTTCTTCCACAAACAGGCCGTGATCACCACTGGCGAAGTGGCTCTTGGAAAACACCCGATCCGTAAAGGATCCAACCGGCTGACTTTGGAAATTCTCGAGCCAAACCCACAGGCGACTCCCGGAAATATGGCGGGCATCGATCATCTGCGTCTGCAACCGGCCAAATGACTTCGATCACTGAATGGAAATGCATGATGCACGATTCCGCCTGTTGGATTATGCACGACGTTTAAAAACTTTTTTATATATCGTGACTTCGTCATGGCTTTGCACACGGTATGCGTCCTTTCCAAGCCGCGCATCGTTAAGCGTCCAAAAAAAACGTCGTCGTCGATTGCTCCCCCACCGCCTCGCCACACCCAGCAAATGCAATTTTTCAGCCCTCCCGGAACGCGCCCGATTGGAATTCTAACTCACAGGAAATTTCGCCACTCTTTCTTCGGCACGGTGGGCACCGGGTTGATGATGTTGATTATGGGATTCAACACCCACGCCGGCGTCGTCACGACCACGGCGGATTCCGGAGCCGGGTCGCTGCGGCAGGTGATTATAGACGCGGTGTCACCGGAAACGATCACGTTCAACGCGGGCTTGAACGGCGGCACCATCACTCTAGCAGGGACCGAACTCGCCACCTCGAAGAGCCTCACCATCGATGCCTCGGCCCTTTCCAAGGGCATTACGATTTCCGGAAATCAGGCGTCCCGGGTTCTCTTCATGGGAGGCACCAGCGTGACGCTCAACAACCTGACGATCACGGGTGGCAACACGACGGGAAACGGCGGCGGCATCCAATACACCACCGGCACGCTGACGATGATCGACTGCACGGTTTCCTCGTGTAACGCAGTCATTCGGGGCGGCGGCATCTACACCAGCGGCACACTCAACCTGGTCCGGTCCACGATCTCCAACAACAGCGCCACCAACATCGGCGGTGGGATTTGCACCGACACCCCGGCAGTCACCCTCACCAACTCGACGGTCGCGGGAAACATCTCCGCGAATGATGGCGGCGGAATTTTCTCTTTCGGCCCGCTGAATCTGGAGAGCACTACGATCAGCGGAAATCAAGGCCTGCGAGGCGGCGGGATCTTCGGACAAGTCAGCACCCTCCAGATCAAAAACACGATCATCGCCGGCAACAGCGCGACCAACACGGCCACCGATGTTTTCTTTCTCGCCGGCACGACGACCTCCCAAGGGGGCAACCTGATCGGCGACAACAACGGCGGAGCCACGCAGTTCCCCGCCGGAAACCCGAACCTGAATAATGATATCGCCGGAACCGTTGGCGCGAAGATCGCTCCCCTGCTTTCCCTGCTAGGAAACAACGGCGGCAAAACCCAAACCCTGCGTCCCCTCCCCGGCAGTCCGGCCATCAATGCGGCGGTCACCACCGTGTTGGCCACCGACCAGCGCGGATACGCGCGCGTCGTTGGCGTCAAGGCGGACAGCGGCTCCGTCGAAGCCGGCCCCACGGTCACCGTCACGAACACCAACGACGCCGGGGCGGGATCGCTGCGCAACGCCATCGACACGGCAGCGGCGGATACCTCGATCGTCTTTGCCGCCGGACTCAGTGGCACTCAGATCACGCTCAGCACCGGACAGCTCCTGGTTGATAGCCAGCTCACTATCGACGCCTCCTCACTGGCCGATGGGATCACGATTTCGGCTAACAACAGTTCCCGGGTCTTCGAAGTGGCAACCGGAACCTTGGCCGCGATGAACAGCCTCACCATTACCCAAGGCAATGTTGCGGCCGGTGCGGGGCTTCTGAACCAAGGCACGCTCACGATCAATAACTCGACCTTCACTGCGAACGGAGGGGGGGCCATTTCCAACCTCAACGGAACCCTCGCGCTCAACAACTCGACACTTTCCGGCAACACCACCGCCAACAACGGCGCGGGTATCCTCAATAACAATGCGGTCCTCGCGCTCAATCACACCACGGTGTCCGCTAATACCGCCGGTCTGGCCGGTGGCGGAATTTACAGGACCTCCGGCACTATCACCCTCAACAACAGCATCGTCGCGGGAAACACGGCAACCACCGATTCTAACGTCTTCGGATCATTCTCCGGCGCAAACAATCTCACCAGCGGCGATCCGAAACTCACCTCCCTGGCCGATTACGGCGGGGCGAGCAGGACCATGCAGCCCCGCGGCGGCAGCCCGGCGATCGATGCGGCGGGTTCGTCCTCGCTCACGGTTGACCAGCGTGGAGCGATTCGCCCGGTGGGCGCGGCGAAGGACATCGGATCGGTGGAAGTCACCACCACTGGCGTGAGCCCGGCAGAATTGGCCACGACTGCGACGGTGCGCCCGACCTTGAGTTGGACGGCACCCGGTGCCAGCAGCTCGCAGCTTTTCCTCGGCACGGTCTCCAACGCCCTCGTTTCCCAAGGCACCCAAGTCTCACCCTTCACAGTCACCACGTCACTCCTCCCCGCCACCACTTACTACTGGCGGGTGGATACCACCTACAACGGGTCGGTCATTTCAGGGACGATTTACAGCTTCACCACCCGCCCGAAGAACCTCGTCGTTGATAGCCTCAGCGATGACAACGACGGCATTACACTCAACGGAATCTCTCTGCGTGACGCGCTGCTAGAGGTCGTGGGAACCACGCCGCCCGAAGTCATCAGCTTCGCCCCCGCGCTCAACGGCCAGACGATTACGCTGGGAGGAAATTTCCTAACCATCACGAAGAGCATGGGCATCGATGCTTCCTCGCTGCCGGACGGTATCACGATCGACGCCAACGGAGCTGTCACCGGGCATCGCGTTTTTCATGTGAGTGGCGGTGTGCTGGACGTGGTCTTCACCGGGCTCACGATCACAGGCGGCGTAGTCAACGGATCCGGCGGCGGCATCCAGAACGATGGCAATCTGAGCCTGATCGACTGCACCATCCATGACTGCTCGGTCACCGTCAACGGTGGCGGTGTTTCGAACAATGGCGCTCTAACGATGCTCCGCTCGACGATTCACGACAACCAGGCAGGTAACCTGGGCGCCGGCGTCTTGAACAACTCGGGAAACCTAACCATCACCAATTCCACCCTCGCGGGAAACACCGCGGCGAACAGCGGCGGTGCCATTTTCAACTTCGGCACGCTCGTCCTTTCCAGCAGCACGATTTACGCAAACACAGCCTCCGCCGGCGGAGCGATCCAGACGCAGGGCGGCAGCGCTCAGTTCAAAAACACCATCCTTGCGGGGAACAACGCGCCTTCCGATGCCAACCTTGGCGTATCCGGCACCACCATCACCACCCTGGGTGGCAACCTGCTAGGAACCCAAAGCACCTTCACCAACCAGTTCCCCGTCGGCTATCCGAATGCCAACCTCGACATCGTCGGAGCCAACGCCAGCCCGATCGACCCCAGCCTCGCGCCGCTTGCCAGAAATGGCGGCCCCACCCCGACGCTGAGCCTGCTTCCGGGCAGCCCGGCGGTCGACGCGGGTGTCGCCACCACCCTGCTCACCGACCAGCGCGGAGCCGAGCGCGTCCTGGCCGACGGTCCCGACATCGGAGCCTTCGAAACGGCGGCCTCGGACTACAGCCTGTCCGGGCTGGTCCTCCACGCGACGATCAACCCGGCTCTAACTAGCATGGGCGTGCGTTTCGAAATTTCCACCGACCCGAATTTCCTGCCCAGCGTGACCACGCTCGCCGGTTCCGGAGCACAGGCACTCACCGATGGCACGGTGTCCGGCGCTGCGTTTAACAATCCCACCGGCGTGGCCCAGGATGCCGTTGGAAATCTTTTCATCGCGGACGCCGGAAACAATACCATCCGCATGATCAGCCCGGCCGGTGTGGTGACCACCATCGCGGGCACCGGCGGCTTCGGCTTCGCCAATGGACCGGGAACTTCGGCCACCTTCGCCATCCCCGGTGCCCTCGCGGTGGGTCCGGACAACAACCTTTACGTCTCCGACATCCTCAACCACTGCATCCGGAAACTGAGCCGCCCCGTGACTAACGGTCTGCCTTGGACCGTGACCACGCTGGTCGGAAGCGGCACCGCCGGATTCAGCGACGGGACCGGGAGCGCGGCGAAATTCAGCGCGCCGCACGGCCTCGCCTTCGACAGCGCGGGCAGACTCTACGTGGCAGACTCGGGCAACCACCGCATCCGGCGGATCACCGTGAACGACCGGATAGTCGAGACCTTCGCCGGCACCGGGACCCCGGGTGCGAGCGATGTCACGCGCACCGCGGCCACCTTCAACACTCCCTTCGGCGTGGTCTTCGACAGCGCGGGAAATCTCTACATCGCAGACCGCGACAACCACCGCATCCGCAAGATCAACACCAGCGGAATCGTCAGCACGCTCGCCGGATCGACTGCGGGAGCCGCGAACGGCACCGGCGCCGCCGCTCAATTCAACCGCCCTATCGGTTTGGCGGCGGACGCACTCGGCAACCTCTACGTGGCGGATGAAAACAACCACTCGATCCGCAAAGTGACCACCCCGGCGGCCCTTGTTAGCACCGTCGCCGGACTCGGGACCAGCGGCATGGTCAACGGTAGTTCGAACTTCGCCCGCTTCAACGGCCCGACCAGCCTGATCGTGGATCTCCACGGCCACTTGATCGTTGCGGATGCGAAGAATCACCGGCTCCGGAAAATCGTCGTCAATGCGATTCTCGTGCCCGCCGTTGTCAATGGTGGTAACCTCACCGCCACCATCGACGCCGCAGCGCTGGGTCTCGATCCCAACACGGTTTATTATTTCCGCTGGCGTTCGCTTTCCGATCAGAGCACGCAGCCGCTCGGCCAGAGTTTTTATCTGCTCGATGCTCCCGGCGTGACGACCACTGCCGCCACCGGGATCACCCGCAGCGCGGCGACACTCAATGCCGCGGTCGATCCCCAAGGCAGCGCCACCACCGTCACCTTCGAATACTCGACGGACCCGAATCTCGAAGGTCCTCTGAAAGTCGAACCTGCTGGCAGCGGAATCAACGATCCACACGGAATGGCCGTGGACGGCGAAGGAAATCTCTACATCGCCGACCGCGGAGCCCACAGGATCCTCAAGCGGACGCCGGAAGGAGCGATGATCCTCTTCGCCGGCGACGGCACCCCCGGCTTCGTTGATGGTCCGGGAAATACCGCAAGGTTCGATCATCCTAGCGACATCGCCGTCGATGTGGCGGGGAATCTCTACGTCGCGGATGAGCTCAATCACCGGATCCGCAAGATCACTCCCGGCGGAAATGTCACCACCATCGCAGGATCTAACATCGCTGGCTTTGCCGATGCCCCGGTGGCCACCAACGGACAACTGCTCTTCCCGACCGGAGTCGCTGTGGATGCCGCAGGAGCCAATATCTACATCGCGGACCGCGGCAACCAACGCATCCGCCTCATCAGCGGAAGCGCCCTCTACACCCTGGCGGGCAACGGCACGGCGGGTTATGTGCAGGGAGTTGCCACTAGCGCACAATTCAGAAACCCAACCGGCGTGACGGTCGATGCGCTCGGCAATGTCTATGTCGCCGACAGCGACAACCACTGCGTCCGTCTGATCAGCGGCGGCACGGTTTCCACCGCCGCCGGGACCGGCATCGCTGGTTTCCTCGATGGTGACGCAGGCATCGCGCAATTTTCCCATCCGTCAGACGTCGCCGTGGACCTTGATGGCCGTGTGCTCGTGGCGGACCGGGACAACCACCGCCTGCGCCGGATCCACGATGGCCAGGTGATCACCCTCGCCGGTTCCGGCACCCCCGGAATACTCGATTCACCGTCATCCGGATTTCTCTATCCGGCCACCGCCGCGCAATTCTCCAGCCCCACGAATGTCACTACCGGAGGCTACGATGGCGCGATCTATCTAACCGAACAGGGCGATGGTATCCGGAGGATTTCGCGCGACGCACCGCCTGCCATCACCTTGCCACAGACTTTCAACGCCATCGACGCGGTGAATGTCGGCATCGCACTGCCGAAGACGCTTCTCGCGGATACCACCTATTATTTCCGCGCCTCGGCAACCAACGGCCGCAACCCGACCCAACCGATCTTCGGGGAAATCCTGAGTTTCACCACTCCGACCGACCCGGTGATCGCGGTGTTCAACGGCGCGGGCGCAACCTCACCCCAGCTTGAAAGCGGGCAATCCGTCGATTTCGGCCTAACTCCTCGTGGCACACCGATCACCCGCTTTTTCAAAATCACCAACCAAGGCGAGTGGGATCTAACCATCGGTCCGATCTTCTCGACACCGGATGTCCAAATCACCGGCGGCACGGGAGTGGTTCCAGCGGGTGCTTCGCTCGCATTTCAAGTCACGGTCGATGCCAGCGCAGGCGGGAATTTCAACCGGCTGGTGACGATCGGCTGCGATGATCCGGACCAGGGAATATTTTACATCCCGATCACCTGGATCGTGCGCAATCCTCCCACCGTGGTCACCGCCCCTGCCACCGATGTGGGCAATGGGATCGCCACCCTGAACGCCACAGTGAATCCGGAGGCCAGCACCACCACCGTTTCGTTCGCCTACTCGCGGGATCCTAACATCGATGGCGTTGAAGTGACGACTGTGGCGGGATCAAGCGCGGGCTTCAATGGTCCCACCGCCATCGCCACCGATGCCTCGGGCAATATCTATGTGGCCGACGAATTGAACCACCGCATCCGTAAAATCACCCCGGCCGGTGTCACCACCACGGTGGCAGGAAACGGCACCGCGGGCTCTGAAAACGGTCCGGTCGCCAGCGCGCGTTTCAGTGGACCTGCCGGAATCGCAGTCGGTTCGGATGGCACGCTCTATGTGTCGGATTCCGGCAATCACCGCATCCGCGCGATTTCTTCAGACGGACAAGTCACCACTCACTCGGGTCTCGGGCTGTCAGGCTTCACCGAAGGAGATCCGAGCGCCGCCCGTTTCTCGAATCCCGGGGCGCTCGCCATTGCCGCTGACAACACCCTCTATCTGGCGGATCGAGGCAACCGCCGGGTTCGTAAGATCAGCCCGTCCGGTGTGGTTTCGACCCTCGCCGGATCCGGTCTCAACGGATCTCTCAATGGTTCGACGGAAAGCGCACGCTTCACTGACTTGCGGGGCATCGCGGTGAGTGACGGCGGCGTGGTTTACATCACGGAATCCGGCTTCGGCCACATCCGCAGGATTGCGCCTAACGGAACCGTCGATACTTTCATCGCATCCGGCTTGTCCGATCCATGGGGCATCGCCCTGGCGGACAACGGCAATCTGTTCGTGGCGGATGGTTCGAGCCTGCGCATCCGCAAGGTCACTCCGTTAGGCGTGGTCACTTCCTACGCCGGCAGCGGCTCGCCAGGGACAACGGACGGCTTGGGACCGGTTGCACAATTCAACACACCCGTGTCAGTGGCGGTGTCCCCATCCGGTGATGTGATCGTCGGAGAAATCATCAACAACACCATCCGCCGGATCACCCCGACCACGGTCATCGTCGAAGTCGCAACGGACCTAACTGGAACAGCGACGGTTCCCGTGTCGATGCCACTCACCGGGCTTGTTCCGGGGGCGACCTACTACTATCGCGCCATCGCCACCAATGACGGTGGCACCACGCTCGGCAACATCGTCAGTTTCACCGCGGTGGAAGGCCCGTTTGCGAGTTGGCAGTTGTTCCATTTCGGCACCGATGCCGGCAACCCGCTGATAGCGGGACCTGCCGCAAACCCCAGCAAGGACGGTGTCTCGAACCTCCTCAAGTATGCATTCGGCCTCGATCCCAATATCAACTCGGTCGCCGGCCTGCCGGAGTCCGGCTTCGGCGGCGGATTCCTCACCCTGACCTACACGCAGGTTCTCGCCGCGACGGACCTTGTTTACACGGTGGAGTGGTCGCCGGATCTGAACCTGTGGTATTCCACAGGCATCACGCAGCAAGGGGTCGGGGGGGATTTTACCTCTAACAAAATCAAAGCCTCCGTCTCGACCGGAAGCAACCTCGCCAAGTTCATGCGGCTCAAGGTCACCAAGGCCAATCCATGAAAATTTCCAGCATCCAGATCATGAATCGTCTCCCCTCTCATTCCGCACGCTTCGCCTTGGGAATCATTCTCGGATTTCCCCTTCTTGGCACCACTCTGGAAGCGCAGACCGCTGGCCAGGAAATCAGCCTGTCCGCCGGGTGGAATTCCGTTTGGCTGGAAATCGAACCGACCTATCAGGTTGGCGATACCGTCCTCAACGACCCCGCGCTGCCCGGCGATAATGAAACGCTCGCTGCTGGCGATGTGAGGATCGGCCAGGCGAAGGCCCCCGAGGATGTGTTCATCAATCCGGCCATCACGGTGGTCGCCAGCCCCAAGCCACTCGCCAGCCTCTCGGAGTTCTTCGGCAGCGCGCCGGGAGCCATCGGGACCTTCAATCAGGATCAGTGGGAACAATGGCTGCGGACCGATCCGACCGGAACTAACAACCTCGCCTCCGTTTCCGGCAACCGCCCCTATCTGGTGAAGGTCGCGCCCGCCACGCCCGCCTTCGGCTTCACGGTCACCGGCAAGGCCCGCTTCCATCGGCCCACCTGGACGCCCGACCGCTACAACCTGCTCGGCTTCGGCATCAAGGGCGGCATTTCCTTCCAGAATTTCTTTTCCCCATCAGGGACGAAGCATCCCGTGAACCGGATCTACTCGCTCGCCACCAATGGAAACTGGGCGGTCGTCTCTCCATCCGCCCTCATCAAGGATGATGTGGCCTACTGGATCTTCTGCAGCGGCCCCTCGGACTACATGGGGCCGGTCTCGTTAGAATTCGGTCTCTCCTCCTTGGGCAATCTGAACTTCGGCAGTCCCTCCGACGCCGTATCGGTATCTGCCGGTGCAACGACGGTTTCTCTCGATCTCGAGGAACTGGTTTTCACCAATCTGGGCGGTGGGGCAGCAACTCCCACGCTGGATCTCACCACTCCGGATCCCGGAACGGGTTCGTTAGGACTTCATGTGGTCCAGCCGGCGGGCGACACGCTTTCGTATGTGCTCGGAAACACGGTCGATACCGCCGCAGGTGAATCCGCCACCGCCGCGCTCGGCGAGGCCATCGCGTCCGGCTCCACCGAGGTCCTGACCTTGGGAGCCAAACGGAACTGGACCAGTGGCGAAGTCGGCCGGACCAATCTTTACCGCCTGGCCACCGCCTCAGCCGGCACGGAATTCTGGCTGCCGGTCACGGCGCTCAACAATCAGATCCAGGCTCCCACCGACCTCCTGCCCGGAACCGCATCCGGCACGGTCGCAGGCCTGTGGGTCGGACAGGTGATCATCGATTCCGTCACCAGCATCGTCGAGAACGGAGCACCCGTGCGGCCTGCCGCAGGTTCGGCTCCGCTGCGGATTCTGCTGCATTCGAACTCAGGGGGCGCGGTTTCGCTGCTCTCGCAGGTTACCATCATGCAGACCAAGACCGCGGACCCTGAGGTCGAGCCTGTGCCTGTGTTAGTGGTCAATCCCGCGAAGATCCCGTTCTTCGAAGGCATCAACGAGCGCAATGGCAAGAAAGTCGGACTGCGTCTCGAAGCCGTCGCCTTCGACATGCCGCGCAAGCTGGACGCCGCGAGCCAAGCGGCCCTGCTCGATGATCCCGCCTACCCCGATCTCACCGAGGAAGGGCTTTCAAACTTCCTGACAGGTCGCACGACCCGCCCGTCTTCGCTCGCGGAGAAATACGCGCTCACCCACGCCATGGCCGGTGCCATGGGTCCGGGCAAGACCGTCCAGTGCGATCTCTCCATCGACCGTTTCCACCGCAGCAATCCCTTCCGCCACGCTTACCATCAGAAGCACGCGGCCGGACCTAACATCACGCGCGCCATCCGGATCGTTTTCGATGCCGCCCAAACGAATCCCGGCCGCCTCAGCGGCTCGTTCCGCGAAATCATGCAAGGCCCAATCAATGCGGCCATCGAACTCTCCGGGCGTGTTGACCTCGAACGTGTCAGTGGCGTCGCCACCCTCGATACCGCGCCGTGACTTCCACCACTTCGTAAATTTTCTCCCCACTTCATCCGATGCAGAACATCCACTCACTCTTCAAGGCCCCGGCTCTTTGCCTTGCCCTCTGGCTCCTCGCCGCTCTCGGGCTGCATGCCCAGGCCATCGAAATCAACATCAACGCACCGGGCTTCAGCGGCACCAAGGGGCTTCCCTTCAGCTATCAGATCGTCGCCACCGGCAGTCCCACTGCCTACGCTGCCACCGGTTTGCCTGCCGGATTGACCGTCAACGCAAGCACCGGGTTGATCAGTGGCACACCGACCGTGGGCGGAATTTTCAATGTCCAGCTCCAGGCAACGAAATCCGGCAGCTCGGACTCTGAGAACCTGAATCTCGGCATCGGCTTTCTCGTCACCATCGAGTCCGAATACGGCGCCGGCCGGGTGACGCCGCGGGTCGGTTCATTCGGTGCCGCGCCCGCCACACTCCAGACCTTTGACACGCCGGAGTATATCTATCTGAACCGCGATTTCAAGGAGCTCGATGCCATCGGCAACGTCAATGACCCCGACCCGGCGAAAGTCGCCTACTTCCGTGCCAAGAGCATTGGCTACGCCATCGACGGCGAGCCGATCCAAGGCACCGAGCTGTTCTTCAAGAAAACCGTCACCACCGATCTGAAGATCATTTGGAAATGGGAACTGGAATACGCCGTGTTCATCGAATCCGCAACCAGTTCGCCGGCCCCCGGCACCGAACCGGATCCGGGCGATGCCACCGGCGCTCCCAGCCCCATCATCGGCCGGACCTGGGTACCCAAGGATACCGAGTTGACCGCGGCCATCGACCGGGTGGTGGAGTCGGACACGGGAGGTTTCCGCTTCGAGAGCGCGGGCTACGAGTTGAGTAACATCCGACGCGCCCCCGTGAACACTCCTGCGGACGAATACACGAAATTTCAAGAAGCCACCGTTACAGGAGCGTTTGTAAATACCCCCGAGCTCACCACTCCGCGGGACGGCTTGTCCTTCGCATGGTGGGGGAAAATTGACCGGAAACTCGACTCGGGAAGGGACCAGGTGTTTTTTGAAACCGGTCCGGATGTGTTCCCGCCTAACAGCAGATATCTGCCCGAGCTTGGCAATGAACGCCGCAACTTGAACTCCATGAGGGTCGGCGTGCGGGCGGACGGACAGTTATACATCGAGGAAGTGGTGCCTTCCACCGCCCAGCCCACGGGAATCTATCGAAAATTGGCGGAACTTCCCTCCGCATTGGTAGGACTGGAGTGGCACCATTGGACTGTCGTGTTTGACTTCCCGGTCGCCACCCCGACGAAGCGTGAGATCCGGATCCACCGCGACGGAGTGCTCGTTTACCAGCAAACCATGCCCATTCCCCTCACCGCGGCAGGAACTCCGGTCCTAACAACCGACCCGAGCTATCGGCCGGCCATCCTGCGCGGCACGCAGAATACCATCGGTTTTGCCTACGCGGAGTCGGAAAAAAGCCCGGCGATCCGCATCGGCGATCGGCTTGAGGGCGGCTTGAATAACTTTTCGGTGTGGCTGGAAGCCCTTCAGCCCGACAGCAACGACTCACCTAGTGTCGCGGCAGTCACAGCGCACGCGCTTTCCGCCGACGGACTCGCCGCTGGGGTGGACTTTCGTCTTCTAAATCCCGGAGCCGGAGTGAGAAACCCGTTTCCGGCCGAAGCTCGCACCACCCTGCGCATCGACGGCGACCCGGTTCTCTTCGGAAATCTGGCAGGCAACCGGGTGGCAGCGCAACCCGTGACGATCGACAACTGGCTCCGCGTCAAATGGCGGTGGAATGGACAACTGCGCTACCGCTTCGACGCCGCTGGCGGACAACCGGGAGAAACTCCCTCCGCTTTCGACGGCCAGTCATTCGTGCGGGTTTATAACGCGGCCGGAACCGCCGTGGAAAGCATCGAGTATGGAAGCGGACCGAACAAGGACGTCTGGCTCGACACCGGCCGGAAAGTTGAAGTGGGATCCTTCTACCGCAGCATCGACCGCAGCTTCACTCTGGGAGACTTCTCAGTACCTCCCGGCGGAGACCTGTCCAGCCTCGGGGCTGATATCTCGGCCCTAACTGATACCCAGGTCGCCGGGCGGCTGGCCCGCGTCCTGACCATCGATGCGGTGGAGAAGCCCACCGAAATCCACTGGTTCTATCAACCGACCGTTTTCCGGGCGATGATTCCCCTGGGCCAGTCATTCGATCCGCTCAACCCCGGTCTTCATCTGGTTCCCGCATTGAGCGACGGCGGCGCGCTGAGTCTGGCAGGTCCGTCGGCAGCGTTTCTCATGCCCGTGAGCGAGCCTCCGACGGGAGCCCCCGTCGGCAATCCGCTGCGTTGGGACGCGGTCGGCCGCCTGCTCCATCCGGTCCATCCGGGAAGCAACCGGATCGACTGGCCGGACCTGAACCGCCCTAACACATCCTACAAGATCGAAATTGTCAGCGGCTATCCCGGAGATACCGTGCCTCTCGCCTCGGAGCTTGAAAATGGCAGCGGTCAGCGCCAGACGACCACGGTTGCCAACCAGAATCCCGTTCTCGATTATCAAGGGAACCCCATCCTCGCGACTCCGGGCGACCTGCCACTTTACTATGTGACCGAGACGACCCTTGCCCCGGTTAGTTCCGATTTCCCCGCAGCGCCGTCGGCCCATTATCGCCACCTCTTCGCGGCCTCCGCAGCGCGCCGTCCCCCCACCAAGCTGGACATCAGCAGCAGCGACGAGTGGGCCTTTCAAGAACTGACTTATACGGATTCAAATACTGATGCCACTGTCGATTCCTCCGGATCAGGCCAGCCCTTCCAGACCGCCGGTGCCGGGCGCAGCGTGCTGCTCTACAGCTATCGGACGAATCCGGACGAGGCGGCAACCGGCAATCTAACCGAGGAAAAGCTGGCCGTGCGTGTGGTCGCGTCCTCACCCATCAACCCGCTTGCCCCCAGCGACGAAAGACTCGTCCTCGGACGCCGTGGTCTCGAACTCGGCGGCGGCAGCCAAGCGAACAACGGTGCGTTCGGCATCATCAAGCGTGGCGGAAACAGCACCGCCAGCATCAACCCGGGCGAAAACTTCGTCATCGATTTCTGGCTCAACGCCAAGGACCTGCGGCCGGATGACGGACCGGTGACCATCGTGGAAACCGGATCCGGCAAGCTCAAGGTTACCCTCGACGCGGCCACCTCCACCATCACCACGAACTATCTGGGCATCTCGGTGACGCAGCCCTATCCGACATCCGGTTCCCAGTGGCGGCACTGCGTCATTCACGCATTCCCGTTCAATCCCTACGGGTTCGAGGTCACCGTGATCGATTTCTATCTGGACGGCATCCGCCAGGAGCAAGGACTTGTTAGCATGGCGCTGGGCACCAGTCCGCCCGCCAGCTCCACCGTGGGCAGCAGCCTGAACTCCGATTCGATCCGCTTTGGTGCGGGAGCGGATCCACTCAGCCGCCTGCAGCTCGACCAGTTCCGGCTCTTCAGCCTGCCTGCGGAAGCGTATCCTTGGTTGTCTCCGGGTGAGGTCCTTCGATTGAGAACGATCCGTGACATGAAAACCCTGGCAGCAAATCAGCTCAGGGAATCTCCTCCGGGGTTGTGGTTCAGTTTTGAAAACGCGCCGACCAATTCCTCCTTCGCGAACCAAGGCACCATCGCCGATGTCGGAGTCGGCCCGGTGACAGCGCCCGGCAGCGAGTTTGCCGGCACCTGGGCCCGCGTCGGCATCCAGGAAGTCGCGACCCGTCTCGATGGCACGCTCGACAACGCCAACTTCGGCGGCAGCGGCTATGTCCTCAACCCGGTTTCCAACTACAATGCCAATCTCTATGACCGCAGCGCCGAGATCGGCAGCTGGGGCCCGGTCTTTCCGGTGAACCACAGCCAGCTCTTTCTGGATGCCGCCCGGCGCCTCGAAGTGGCCTATTACGAAAACCCCTATCTGAGCGTTCCCGGCATCAACCCGAACGTGGCCTGGCCCTACGTGGCGGCCGCCTACAGTGAGGTGGTCTATCCCACCTTTGGCCCGCACAAGGACAAGGCGATCTACATCGCCAGCCGCGTCGGCAGCGAGGGAATCGACGTCACCGGCAAGCAGCAGAAGGTGTTCGACCTAACGAATTTTGCCGATCTCGCCATTTACAACCAATCGGACACGGCGGTCGCGGGTTATAATCCGAATGAAGAGCACGCCCTAGCCGCGCCGTCCGGCAGAGCGGCGCTCAAGGTCAGGAATCTCGGCGAGGCACTCCCTAACAACCCACCACTCGCGGCGTTCGCCTTGCAAAATGACATCAATGCCAAGGGGCCGGGTTACACGTCCGAACCCTGGGTTCTCACGCAAGTGAACAACCTCGTGACCGGCGAGCCGGAAATGGCGGCCTATAAGGTCTTTGAAACCCGTGCCGGCAGCCTTCCCTTCCCGCGCCCCTCGGACGCGATCGTCGATGCCAACCCGGATCTCACCTACGAAACCGCCTCGAATCAGGAGGACCGTTTCCTGCTTCTGAAACCGAACGCCGCTTTCAACTTCTCCTATCAGTTCGACTACCGGGCCGCCGCCGGCGACCTGCTGATTCCCCCCTACCCGCTCAACCTCGTCATTGGCAATACCAGCATGCTCGACGCGCGCGGCAAGAATGTGCAGCTCAACGGTGTCAACCAACGCACCCTCTGGCGCGACGTCAATCACAACGCTTGGGTCGTGTCCGGCAACGGACGCTTCTTCCATCACTTTTTCTATCCATTCCGCGGCGATTTCTATCTGCCGAACACGGCGGTCGGCACCCCGGTAGCCTGGCTTCCTGAAGACGGCACCCGCTTCACCGGCACCGGCGCCACCCTCAATCCGGTCAAGGTGGTCTATAACTCCTTCTGGGCTTCCGGCTATCCCAAGCTCAAACGAGGTGAAACCCTGACCTATCAGGGCGGCGAGTATTTCAATGAAACTCCCGGCTCCGACGGTCTGCCCGCGCTTGTCGCCATGGCCGCCAGCGAGATCGTCTTTGACAGCGCCGCTCCCAGCATGGCCTTCAGCAAGGCATCCGGCTCGACCGCCAATCTCCACTCCGCCGCCGATGCCTCGGCGCGGATCGTGCGTCCGCTCGATCGTAGGGAATCCCCCTTCACCGTGGCACAAATGGCCAGCGCCGGATTCGCCCCGGCGGGCAAAGCCCCTCCGGCGACCAGCGATGTGTTCGTCATCGCGGAGCGTTGGTATTTCAAGGAACTCCCCGGCTCCCTGCAGCAACGCTTTTACTTCGACTCGCTCGCCGGGAAAGTCGTCTTCCGCGGCCGTCTCAACGAAAAGGAAAGCGGTGATTCCAACCTCACCTCCGGACCGGACCCGCTCAACGTCCTCGAACCGAACTCCCTCACGCTCGACGAATACAAACGAGTCCGGGGTCTATCAGCCTCGACCGCATGGCAGTCCCTCGTCGATGGCATTTTCTTCGCCACCCAGAATCCCCACGGAGTCACCGCGGCTGGCGAAAGCGCCACCGCACCTGTTTTCCTCGGAGGATTCCGCAACAAACCGGGCGATTATTCCACCGACCTAACGGAGTTCTGGAACACCGGCCTCACGGCTCCGGTCACCTCCCCTACCCCTGAGATCGTTCCTCTCAATAGTTTCGGCGTGGGCTCCGCGCTTGTCTGCAATCCGAACCTGCTCACCAAGGCTCCCAATGGGTCGCTTTACATCACCGTGGCGGAAAACAACCGCACCGAACTCAACGGCGCGGCCATTTCGCTGCATGTCATCGAGATCATTCCCGACCGCTACCGTGGAGCCATCAAGGTCATCGAGGCCGCCGATGCCTTCAGTGAAAAAGTCAGCCTTCTGCACAACGGGGAATTCGGAGGCAACACCCAGGACCTCTACTACGAATGGTGGATCCGCGACGCCGGTCCGCTCGACGTGGTGGCTGACGAAATCATCAACGACGGAACACTCGCCCAGACCGACGCCAACGGAGCCTCGCTCTGGCAGGAATACATCCCGCAGGAGCGCCTCGCCAATGACAATCTAACTCCATTCCAGAAACACCTCGGCCTCAACAGCATCGTGTTCGAAGGACGGCCGGACGTGACGCTGGCGGACAAGCTCGTCCTGATGCGCTATCGCCACAAGAACGAGTCTAGCTGGAAACTCGTGCCCTTTGAGTTCGCCAATCCGAACACGGCGTGGAAACCCGGCACCCCCGCTCCCTTCCAGTGGGCTGGCGCGGCGAATTCCCCGCAACTCCAGGCGGATGGTGGCAAGCGTTATGTCCCGCAGCTCGTGATGGGATGGGTGAAGCGCGTGCTCGACCGCATCAATCCGTATGAAGCGCGTTACACGGATTTCTTCGGCAACGAAAGCCCCGCCACCTACAGCAACCAGATCCAGATTGCCGGCGCGCCTTACGTCGGCCCCGTGGCCCTGAACCCGAACAAGAATGTCATCGAAAACACCGGCCTGATCGAACTCTACGAAACCGTGCTCGATCGCGCCCGGGATCTATCAATCGACAATACCAGCAACCCCATCGCAAGCCAAGGGATCAACCAGGCGCTCCTGCTGGCTGCCACCCGTCTGGCAACGCTCTACGAAATCCTGGCCCGCGAAGCCTATACCGACGCGCAGGACTCCACCATCACCGTGACCAATGACAACGACTTGTCCGGCGTGGCATCCTTCACGCATGCCTTCCAGAATCTTGAATCGAACTTGATGCAGGAGGAACTCTCGCTGCTTCGCGGCACCGACTTCCGCAAGAGCTACCCGGTTTACAACCGCATGTTCTGGAACTATGCCAAGGGTCTCGGCGAGGCGGCCTATAACGTCAATTATAACATCTACGACGTGGATAAGGACGGCTTCATCAACGAGGATGACGCGCGGACTCTCTACCCGCAGGGCCACGGCGACGCATGGGGCCACTTCGTCTCCGCGCTCGGCATGCACTATGAGTTGCTCAAGCAGCCGCTGTTCAGTTGGAAGTCCCGTCCGGAACTCTATTCGCTCATGCAAAACGTGCTGGAGGTGGATTTCCTCGACGAGAAAACCTTCGCCAAAATGGCCGCCGGCAAAGCAAGGGCCGGTCGGGACATCGTTCGCGGAACCTATCGCCTCAACTACACCCAGAACCCCGACGGCCAATGGCAGGGATACACCGACGCAGCCGATCCAGCCCGTGCCTGGGGCGTCTCGGAGTGGGCTCACCGCACGGGCTATGGAGCCTATGTGGACTGGGCCGTCGCCAATGCGATTCTCCCGGATGATGCCTCCGATGCCACCCCGGTGAACCAACCGGAAAATCTCGACCGCATCGAGCGGCTCGGGGCCATCGACGAGATCGGCGGGATCGCCAGCGGGCTTTACGAAATCCAATCCGCGATAGACGAAGCCAACGGCGGCGTCAACCCGTTAGGATTTGATTCCGACACCATCGCCTTCGACATCGATCCTTATTTCGACGGACAATCCTGGGAGCGGAAAACCCACTTCGAGCAGATCCATGCCCGCGCCGTGACCGCCGGCAACAATGCCGCGGCCACCCTCGCGATGGCCACCAAGGCCGGCAACAAACTTCGCTATCTGGCGGACGACACGGACTCGCTTATCGTCGAGACCTTCCGTCAGGACCTTGGCTTTCGCAATCGCTTGATTGAAATCTTCGGGCGGCCTTACGAAGGGACGATCGGCTTCGGCCAGCTTTACCCGGAAGGATATGAGGGACCGGACACCCAACTGTATTCCTACATCAACAGGACCAGCATCACCCAAATCGTCCCCGAGACCGATGCGAATGCTCCCGCGGGAATGGTTCGATTCACAAACACCTTCAATGGGATTGCGGGTCTGGCGGACGACGATGATTTCGTAAAACTCTACGCCAACGTATATGGGAACACCTTTGAGAATTTAGGAGTGGTCTTGTACAAACCGGTCGGGGTGATTGGCACGAATCTTCTAGGTAAAGGAGCGAAGCAATTCACATTCGGAGTTGGAGCAGAAGAGATCGCCGAAGTTTTCCAGCCGTTCCTTAATACACGCACTTATGAGGACTTCCAACCCGCCGTGAAGGTAGGCGAAATTCCGGTGAGAAAGAAATCGATATATGCGTTCCAGGCCCCTGCAGAATGGGGCCAGCGCACCAGTTATGGCAAAATTCAACGGATTCTTGAGGAAGAACTGCGTGAGCGCATCGCACTCGACTCGGCGCTGGCGGAGTATGTTGCTTTTCTGAAGGAATTGGAAGCCGCATCCACCCGGCTTGATCACCTTGGCAGGCTCGCAACCAAGCGGGATCTGATCACCATTGAATTGAGAATCCTGACGATCAAAGCCGAAAAAATCAAGGTCATCAAAGACAAGGTGATCGCTCTTATTAATAAGATCCGTGCAACCACCGACAGGACCGCCGCGGCGGTTACGGAAGGGACGCCGAAAGTGGTTGGAGTGGCGACGGACGTCACGGCACCCGTCCGCGGCGTCGGCGAGGCCGTCGCCGCAACCACATCGATCGGTGCACAGATCACAGCGTCGACCGCGCAATTTGCGAAAGCAGCAGCTTCGTTCATCTTGCAACTACAGGTTGCGGATTTGGAAACGGAGGCCAGCCGGATGACCGAGCTCAAGGAGATCGGCGGAGTCGTTGTCGATATCGTCGCCCTGACAGGAAAGGAAGGACCGCTGCGAGATGCCATTGGAACCCGTCTCCAACAGTTGGAAATCCTCCGCCAGGAATACGTCTCCACCCAGGCCGAGGGAATCCGCGTGCTGCGCGAACGCGAGGCGTTCAACAAGGTGCTCGCCGCCAAGGTTCAAAAGAACCGCTACAAGGACATGATGATCCGCCTGGCGCACAACGAGGCCGTTTCCAAGTATCAAAGCAGTTTCAACAACGCCGCGCGTTATGCCTGGCTTGCCGCCAAGGCCTATGACTACGAGACCAGCCTGGATTCCGGGAACTCGGCAGCGCCGGGAGAGTTGCTGGACCGGATCGTAAAGGAACGCCAGCTCGGTCTCTGGACCAATGGTGAACCCCAGGTCGGCCAGGGAGGACTGGCGGAAATCCTCGCCCAGTTGAATGGAAATTTCCAAGTCCTCAAAGGGCAGTTAGGAATCAACAATCCTCAATCCGAGTTGGAGAAAATCTCATTGCGCGGCGAGTTATTCCGCATCGGCCCCGCGGTCTCCGCCGGTGGTGATGCTGCCAGCGACGACCGCTGGAAGGACGCCCTCAAGGCGCGGATCGTGCCCGACCTCAATCAACTGCCCGAGTTTGTCCGCTATTGCCGCCCCTTGCCGGGGGCTGCGGGCGTTGCCCAACCGGGCATGGTGATTCGCTTCGGCACCAGCATCGAGCCGGGCAGGAACTTCTTCGGGAAATCCCTCGCTCCTGGAGACCACGCCTACAGCCTTGCCAACTTTTCCACCAAGGTGCGCGGCTTCGGGGTCTGGTTGCAAAACTACAACTCCGCCAACCTCGGCACCACTCCACGCGCCTACATGGTTCCGGTCGGCAACGACTACCTGCGGGCATCCAGTTCGGCTCACCCGATCACCCGCATGTGGAAAGTGCTGGAGCAGCGCATCCCGACACCGTTCGTCATCAACAACGCCAACCTCTCCTCGCCCGGATTCATCCCCACCCTCAACGGCGTGGACGGCGGCTTCAGCGATCTCCGCCGCCATGGTGACTTCCGCGTCTATCACGATAACGGAAATCCCCAGGCCAATGACAGCGAACTGATCCTCGACTCGCGACTCATCGGTCGCTCGGTCTGGAACTCGGATTGGATGCTCATCATTCCCGGAGCGAACCTGGGCGCTGATCCGAATGCCGCGCTGATCAAACTCGCCGAGTCGCTCTCGGACATCAAGTTGCACTTCAAGACCTACTCCAGCCAGGGCCAGTAAATGAATCCACCTCTTTTCTCCATGAAAACCATCCTCGCGGCTCTTTCCCTGGTCCTGTTATCCAACCTGCTTCACGCGGCCGGATTCAGCGACGGCAACGTCATGTTCTACGGCGAGGTCCGCCAGGTCGGCGGAGCGCAAACCGTGCTGCTCCAGTCGGGCACGCTCGAAATGACTTTCGTCAATCAGAGCAACCCCACCAACGTGGTGAAACTAACATCCGCGCTCGAACCCACCGGCAGCGGAACGAGCAAGCCCTATTCCTACGCCTTGCAGGTTCCCCTCGCCTATCTGCCGGAAGCCCCCCGCATGGGCGAATACCTCGCCATCGGCTCCCAGAAAACCAACTTCAGGATCACATCGATCACCATCGGTGGGGTGCCCGCCACCCTGCCCGACGGCAGCAAGGAGTTCTATGGATTGAGCTTCGCCAACCGCTCCGAGCAATACCGTCTCGATCTTCTCGTGGCCGGCAACAGCACGGATACCGACGGCGACGGTTTGCCGGACTGGTGGGAAAAACTCTACGGCCTGAACCACGAACTCGCCGACGCCGACTCGGACTTTGATAACGACGGTTGGAGCAATCTCGAAGAATTCCACCGCGGCAGCAACCCGGCTGTTAGCAACCGCGAGCCCCAGCTTGCCACCACGGAAATCGTCATCCCGGAAGCGGGCGAAGCCGGTGTCTATCTGCACATCCTGGATTCCGACAGCGAGGACAACGCCATCCACGTCACGCTCACGGGCATCGCGAGCGGCGGATTTGAAATCAAGCTCGGCGGCGTGCGGCTCCCCCCTGGCGAGCAACAGCAGGTTTCCCTAACCGACCTGCGTTCCGGCCGCCTCAGCATCACCCAGAAGGACCGGGCGCTGCACCAGTTCCCACTGCCACTCACCTGGAGCGACGGCGGGGAAGTGTTCTCCGGCCAGGTGCTCGTGCGTGCGGTCTCGCCCAGCACCAGCGATGGAAATGATTCCAGCCTCTGGCTCGACGGGATGGATCTAACAAACACCGGCGGCCGCCTCGCCACCTGGCCCGACCGCTCCGGCAACAACCGGCCCGCCACCCAGCCGCTTCCCGCCCACCAACCGCTGGTGACGGGACACGCGGCGGATTTCTCGAAGGCGAAAACCGCCCACCTGTTCTTCCAAGACGCCGCCCTGCCCACAGGCGATCACACGGTGCTCGCCGCCTACCGCCCGGCAGCGTCGGCGGACACGGCCCGCACCCTGCTCTCCACCAATCGCGGCTTCATGGAAATCGCCCCCACCAGCCAGGCGGTTTCCTATCCCGGCGCGCCGACCTATCAGATGAATGGTGCGTCCGTCCGTGGCTTTGAGAATTCCGCCGGTGCCGACACCACCTCGATTTTCCGCCGCGAGGGAAGCTTGTTGGAAAACATCTTCGGACTCTCCTATGATGGTGAATCCATCGCCGCCGCCGCCATCGATCCGGTGCTGCCGACACTCGGCGCGCGACGTTCCGCCATTCCAAGCGGCTCCGATCCGGTCGATCAATCCTTCGGCGGCCAGCTCCAGGAACTGCTCGTATTCCCCGCCGCGCTGCCCGAGCAGAAACTCCGCGACGTGCACGACTACCTCCAGTCCAAGTGGAGCGGTGCCGTCATCTGGGACCTCAGCACCGGTCTCAAGCCGGTCTCCCTCGCCGCCACTTCGGGAACCCAGCGCCAGATCCTCCGCGGCGGCCATGGCGCCGACCATCTCGGTGGCGGCCCGCTGGCAGACACCCTATCAGGAGGCCCCGGTGCCGACATTCTGACCGGCGGCGGCGGCATGGACCGCTTCGTCTTCGGCGGAGTGGACACCGGAACGGACCATATCACCGACTACAACCTGCAAGAGGACGTCATCGATCTATCAGCGTTGTTCTGGGGCAAAACCGGTGATGCCCGGCAATTCATCTCGATCCGGCTGGATACCGATTTCAGCACCGAGATTCCTACCCTCAGCAGCGTGCTCATCGTGCAGGTTCCCGGCAGCGGCACACAGGAGATCGTCCTGGAAAACCGGGTCCTCGGAGCCACCCAGTTGATCCAGCTCATCGGCGAGGGCCGCATCCGCATGGGTGGCCTGAGCATCCCGTCGGGAGTGCAGGTCGCGCTCGCCTCCGGTGCGCCGGCGGATCCCACCCAGCCTTTCAACATCATCGTCACCCGCAGCGGTGCGGGCGTCGCCGCCGCCCTCGACGTGCCGCTTGGCTTCTTCGACGACGCGCTCGGCGGACACTTCATCGTGGACGGCGCGACTTCGAATGAAAGCCAACGCTCGGTGATCCACTTCGCCCGCAACCAGACCAGTAAAACTCTAACGGTCCGCCCGATGCCTGATCTCGACACCACCGGACCCGCCACTGTGCAAGTGGCGGTCCTGCCGCAATACAAGTATTCAGTGGGCGGCACCGCGGTCCTGCGCACCGTTAGCGACAAGCCGAATGTCTGGCTCGAAGTCGTCGAGGCCAACGCCGTGTCCGGCAACGAACAGCCTGCGGTCCTGCGCATCCATCGCGATGGCAGTCTTTCCCAAAGTCTGACCGTGGATCTGAATCTCGGCGGCACCGCCAAGGTCGGGGTGCACATTCTATCCATTCCGGTCAACCTCACCATTCCCGCCGGTCAAAGCTCCGCTCAAGTCCAGATCACCGCGCTTGCCGCCGGACTCGCCAACGGGCCGAAAGTCGTGCTCTTCCAGCTCGTCCCGCGTGAGATCTATCAACTCGGCGATCCGCGCGAGGCCATGCTCTATGCCGCGGCCACCATCGGGGCGGCGAACGGCGCCGGTTTTGACCGTTGGTTGCAGGCATCCACGCACGGAGCCATGACCACCCTCGCGGATCTCGCGGGCGCTCCACGCGAAACGGTGGATCGCTACCTCCAAGCCTACGCCTTCGGCCTCGGCTCGGTGGACGAACTCGGCAAACAGCGGGTGGACTTCCGCATCGTTAACGGTCGTCCCGAAATTTCCGCTAGCGGCACCCACAAGGCCGCCGACGTCCGCTGGGGCGTGGAATCCACCAGATCCCTCGGCCAATGGACGAATGCCAGCGGCAAGTTCTCCGAAGCCACCGACCCGGCCGGGCTCAAGCTCGTGGGCGACACCCTCAATCCCGCCGATACCAGCCGCTTCTATCGGCTCAGCATGAACCTCGATCCCGGCGTGCTCGCCAGCAGCAGCCTCGCCGCCCTCACCCACGCCACCCGCACGGGCATCAGCGGCAACGCCGCTTGGAAGACCGACCAGGCCAGCGGCGATCTCGTCAGCTCCGGCAGCAGCGCGGGCGAGATCAGCCGGATCATGGCCGAAGTCGGCGGCACGGAAACGCTCGATTTCGAAATGAAAATCGCCGGTGGTGGCACAGCGGATTCGCTCGTGTTCTACATCGACGGCGTCAAACAATCCGAAACCAGCGGCGCAAGCGTCAGGTTCCAACAGACGCTCACAGGAAATGATCCGCATCTGTTGGTCTGGGAATTCAAGCGCGGCTCCGGCAACGCCGTGATCCGCAACCGGGCGCCATGATCCATCGACTGCCACCTCTTGCCTGCGTGGCTCTTGCCTTGGCCGCGCTTTCCTGCAAGCCGGCTCCGAAAAAGGAACCCGTCCCTGAAGAAGCCGGTCTTGTGCGGGTCGGATCGGAAGTCATCACCCAGGCGGATCTCGACTATCAGTTGCAGGAAAAACATGGCGGCCGCAGTGACGAGGCCACGCGGAGCCAGGCACTCGCCGAGCTCACCGAGCGCGCGCGTTTCTCCCAAGCCGCCCGCGACGCCGGACTGGATCGGGATCCGGTGGCCCGCGCCGAGATCGCCCGAATGCTGGCGTCACGGCTCCGGGAAACCGCGTTGGATCCCAAGCTCAAGGAAGCGGCCATGCCGGTTCCGGAAACACGCTTGCGGGAACTCTACCAATCCCATCTCGCCAAGTTTCAATCTCCTGAGAAACGTCAGGTCGCCGTCCTGTGGTTGAACCCCGGAGCCAATCCCGAACGGCTGAAACAGTATCAGGAAAAACTCGACCAGGCCCGCGAGTGGTTCTTCAGCCAGAGCGAGTTGGTCAAACAACCGGACCAAGGATTCTCCACCTTGTCCGTGGATTATTCCGAGCACGCGGCCACCCGTTTCCAAGGCGGCGTGCTGGGCTGGATCGAAGCGGAGGGAACCGGCACCGGTTGGACCCGCGAGGTGGCGCGGATCGCCTTTTCACTCAACGAAGTCGGTGAGGTGAGTCCGGTAACGACCGGTCCCGAAGGCGTGTTTCTGGTCCGCTCCATGGCCATGAAGCCGGCGATGACGGGTTCCTACGAATCCGTCCGGAGCCAACTCGAGCGCGAGGAGCAGGCGAGAGTGAAGAAGCAGCGGGAGCAGGAATTCCAACAGGAGATCCAATCGAAATACCCGGCGGTGGTGAAGTGACGGGAGCCCGCGGATCTCGTACGCGACATCGGTGAAAACGGTCTCCTGCATACGGAGCAACGACGAATGGCACATCATTAAGCCGGATCCGCAACGGAGCGCTGGCTTCAGCCAGCCTGTCCAATCACGCAATGATCGACTCGCCGGATAAATCCAGCGCTCCAATTGTTCCGGCGCGTCAACGAAATCGGCCTTAATTACGTGCCATTCGAGCAACGACCTTACTGTCGTTTCTTCATCGCCTCTTCCCAATGTGGCTGTGACTTCCAGTCGCAGTTCTACCTGCCTCCCCCGTCCAATCATCCGCTGGCTGGAAATTGCTAACCGCAAAGGAACGCAGAGAGCACAGAGATCCTCATCTCAAAATCTCTTCCCTTTGTGCTCCTTGCGTTCTCTGCGGCAAAACCTCTTCTCTATTTACTGACCACTCGGCACTTTTCCCCCGTCCAATCATCAAGCCCCCAATCACCATTCAAACAGTCCGGTTGGTGATCGGAAAATTCGTGATAGGTGATTTCTCCCAACCTTCCCGTCGCAGTTCCTCTACCCGCTAGGACACCCACTTCGCCCTTTCCCAAACCCAAACATCGCCTAGATTCCCGGGATCATGAACCCAGCGAATCCATGTCCGAAATGTGGCTCCCGTGATATCATCACCGACGCCAAACCCTTGGGAGGTACCGACTACACCACCTTGTTGATCGCGACTTTTCGGAAGCCCGGGGCAGCGTTTTTCAAAGGTCAGCAATCCACTAACATCTCGGCCCGGATCTGTGCCGATTGTGGCTATCTGGAACTCTATGCCGATCACCCCGAGCGCCTCCGCGTCGACTCCTGATTCTTCAGGCCCAGCTCTTCCTGCCGCTTCATCGCTCCTGCTTGTTCTTCGCCATCTGGATCATCGCCTCCATCACCTGCGAGCTTTCGATCAAGCGAGCGACGGCACTCTTGTCGTTTCTTCAGCCCGGTCTCACAGGTCAAGCTCGGTCAGCATCTCTCGCAACGTCGCGGGGGCGGCGGGTTTGACGAGATGATGATGGAAGCCGGCCTCTTGGGTTTTCCTGCGGTCTTCCACCTGCCCCCAGCCGGTCAGTGCGATGAGGATGGTGGATTCGCAACCGGGAATTTCGCGCAGCCGGCGGGCGGTTTCATTGCCATCCATTTCCGGCATGCCGATGTCAATGAACGCCACGTGGGGGCAGTGATCGCGGGCGACTTCCAGGCCGGTTGCGCCATTGTAGGCGGTTCGGGTTTCAAAGCCTTCGAGATCGAAAAACATCGAAAGGATATCGGCCGCGGACACTGCGTCATCGACGACAAGAATCCTGCCGCGGTTGGGTGGGGAATTTTTGTGAGCTGCGGAGGACGGCAGCACCGTCTCCGCCTGCCGGAAAATCCGCGGCAGGGAAATGCGGAACTCGCTGCCCGTGCCACGGCCCTCGCTGCGGACGTCGACCGTGCCGCCGTGCATCTCCGTGATGAGCCGCACGAGTGTCAGGCCGATGCCGAGGCCGCCGTCAGTGGGGCAAAGACCCGCGCGCTTGACTTGGGTGAACATTTCGAAAATCGCGTGCTGCATGTCCGGCTCGATGCCGTCGCCATTGTCCGCGATGCTAACCGTTACCCGGTCCGCGGCGGTCTCCACGCCGAGGCGGATCTTTCCTCCTTCAGGAGTGTATCGGGCCGCGTTGCTCAGCAGATTCGAGAAGACCTGTGAGAGACGGCCCGCATCCCCGTGGACCAGGACGGAAGACTCCGGCAGGGACATCGAGAGTTCGTGACCGCGTGCGGTGAGCAGCGGCTGGACCGTTTCGGTCGCAGCGGTGAGGACCTCTCCCAGATCGATGTCCGAGTTGCGGAGCTCCAGCTTGCCGCGGGTGATGCGGGAAACGTCGAGGAGGTCGTCGATCAGCCGGACCATCTGCGCCGTCTGCCGCTCGATCACGCCGATGATAGCTGCCGCCTTGTCCGGCTGGTCCATCACCTGTTTCAGCACCTCCACGCCGGTGCGGATCGGCGCGAGCGGATTGCGGAGTTCATGGGCCAGCGTCGCCAGGAACTCATCCTTCTTCCGCCCCGCGTCCCTCAGCGCCTCCTCGGCCCGCAGCCGGTCCGTGATGTCGATGGCGATCCCACCCACCAGCGGCCGCGTGGCCCCCGGTCCCTGGATCGGAAACTTCGTCACCAGCGATGAATGCAGCTCCCCGTCCCCGTGCCGCAGCGTCTCCACAAACTGCAATCCCTCCGCCTGCTGTGCCGCCAGCCGGTCATTCTCCATGAACATCCTCGCCGTGTCTTCCGGTAGAATCGCCGTATCCGTAAAGCCGTACAATTCCTCCGCCTTCGTCTGAAAGGCCTTCATCGCCGCGTCATTCGCGTAAACATAGCGCCCCTCCGCGTCCTTGATCCACGCCAGCCCCGGCAGCGACTGCATAAAACGGAAAAACCGCTGCTCGATCGCCCCCCGCTCCTCCGCAGCAACCCGCGCCGCCGCCGCTTGGTCCGAGATACTCCGCGCCGCCCACCACAGGAACCCGAGCAAAACCGCGATCTCCAGCAAAGTCCGGATGGCCGTCCCGAACGCATCGTCATACCACCCCGCATCCACCCCCAGGATTCGGCTCCACCCCAGCACCACCGGGATCCCCACCATCGGCAGGAACAACCGCCGCGCCACCACCCCGCCAGCATCCGGCTTCATCAGGAACGCCGTGATCCCGCACTCCCCCACCGCCGCCACCAGGCCCAGCCCCAGCGCCGCCACGATGGTGCTCGTCTGAAAGGCGATCCCTGTGTAGCGGGCGATGCCGAAAAGCTGGCTCGCCCCGAACCAGTAACCCACAATCGACAGCGAAGCGATCACCACCGGCAGCAGCGCCATGCCCGCTGCCCGCCGGCGGCAGCGTGCCGAACCCGTCGTCCCCCCCAGCGCCAGTCCCAGCAACAGGAACGACAATGAAGCGGGCACCCCGATCCGCATCGGCGAAACGCTCACCCGCTGACCCCATTCCGCCTCAAACAGCAGCGTATCGATCCCCAGGTTCATCCCCGACACATGCTCCCACAGGGTCAGTCCGCCTAGCAAGGTGGCCAGAGATGCCGCGCAGCGGATCAGCCAGCGCGCCCACGCCCGCTTCAGCCCCGCGCCCAGCAACACGAGCAGCCCGAACCCGCACGCCATCGCGCACACCGCGGCGTTCGGAAACATGGAAATACCCGTTCCCGGCCAATCCGTCAGCCTCGGCACCTCGGTCGCCCAGCCGACCAAGGTCACCGCGCCCCCCAGGACCGCATAAATCGCCGTCGTCGCCGCCAGCCTCCGCGGCACGGACCGCACCCCCTCGCTCAGGGGCATCCGTTCCTCTGAATTCGCGTCCATTTCTCCGGTCATCATGGTGATTCGAAACAATCCTTCCGCTTCACCTCCCGGCTCCCCGGCGGTCAGGCAAATTCTCGACTACATGAACCACTCCGCCAATCCCAGTCAAGGTCATTTCCGGCCGCACCTTTGCGGACGCGTGCGGCCGCTTGCTTCAACACCCACGCAATCGCATCCTCTTCAAAGTGGCTGTGACTTCCAGTCGCAGTTATTCCTACCTCTCCCCCGTCCAATCATCCGCCAGCGCCTCCGCCTGCTTCAGCACCAGCGCGATCGGCTTTTCCCTTCTGATCACTCGGCACTTCTTTTTCTTCCTCAATAGCTGCCTAATCAAAATCAGCATCTTCACCCTAACACTATCCCGCGGAACTTCCAATCCCGTGCCTGCGCTAGCAGGCTTGGACAAATGGCGAAGCCAACCCCGGCTGGCCCTCAGGCAATCCACCGTCGTGCTGTTGCGCGGCATTTCCGTTAGCTTGCCCGCCGGTTTCTTCAACATCGCATCGGCAGCGCACAGAACTCAGGCGCGTCTTCATGAGCCACCTTCGTTAGCCGCTGCCTCTACGGATGTTCTCCGGTCAGTTTTGACGCTTCCTCTTGTTCTCAGGGTTCGATTCGGTTGCGGCATTGGTCCTCGCTGTTGTCTGCGGCCTGGCGGCTGCCCTCTGGGGTTGCTGCGGTGTCGGCCTCGCGGTTTGGCGCTGTGCCGCGGGTTGCGCCCTTTGACGTTGGGGTTCCGGCCTCGCAGTCTGGCGCTGCGGCGCAGGTTGCGCCCTTTGACGCTGCGGCTCCGGCCTTGCGGCTTGGCGCTGCGGCGCGGGTTGCGCCCGCGGGCGTTGGGGTTCCTGTCTCGCCGCCGGTGCCGCCTTCTGGCGCTGCGGGGCGGGTTGCGATTGGCGCTGCGCCGGGCGAGGTGATTGCTGGCGCTGCGGCTGGGCCTTCGGCTGCGGTCTCGCCTCGGCGCGCTGCGGTGCCGCATTCCGGTTAGGTTGGCGGCTGGGTGCCGTCGTCACTTTGCGGCTTGGAGTTGCCTGTCTGATGGCCGGTTTGCTCACCTCAGGCCGGGCTGACTTCCGCTGCGCCTGCGGTGCCGCTTCACGCCTCGGGGTTGGCGTTTCCATGCGTTGCGGGACGCTGGAGTTCGCCGCGCGTTTTTCGGTCGGCCCCCGGTCGTTGCCCACCTGCGGCCTGCCTTGATTTCTGCCAGACGGAGTGGCGTCACGCCTTGGTTCAGTTTTGCCCTTGGGGACGGCAGATGAAGTGACCTTGCGATCCAGTTCCGTCCTGCCGCCTGACCGGTTGTTAGCGCGGCCGTTGGCTTCCGCGGTTTGCTGCGACTTGCCTTTCGAGGATGCCGCCGGATCGCGGCGTTGTCCGGGCGTCGTCCGGGATTCACGGTTTGGACTGGCCATGGTGTTGGCAAGCGGGTTCCCGCCCCCATTCCTGCCGCGGTTATCGGCTTGTCCGCGTTCGGCCGTTGCGGGGTCCCTGCGTCCGGCCTTCGGTGCGTTGTCGTTCCTGCCCTCGTTGTTAGCGATCGCTCTCCGTTCGGAAGTGCGTTGCTGCAGCCGGGCCGGAGGTCCGCCTTTCTGCCCGGAACGGTCCGACCGCTGGCTCACGACCGGTGAGCGGCTCACCTTCATCCGGGATGCCTCGGTGCGGTCCTGCCGATCCCCTCTCACACGAGCGGCGTCCACTTCCCGGTTCTGGCGCTCCCGGCCGAAGTTCCGCACCTCATTCCTTTGGGAAACGAAACGCTGGCGCTCCTCGTTGCTCACGGATTGGAAACGACGACCGTCAGTATTGCGGCTCGACACCATCCGGTCGTAGCGCTCCACCACGCGGAAGTCACCCCGCTGGCGAACCCCTTCGCCCCGGGAGTTCATGGCAGCCCAGGTCCGTGGCGGGCGGGAGCCCACATGGTCACGGCGGTGTTCATAATAGTCCTGCCGCTCACGGCCCCAGTTCCGGTTCCCCCGGTTTTCCCAGCGTTGATAGGAATAGATCGGATCATAGCCGCGGTAGCGCGAGCCATAGTGACACGATGCATAATAACGGTCGCGGTATCTCGGTTCATAATAGTCCCCATAGTAATAGTGACCATAGCCGGGCCTCACGAACAAATGGTTGGAGAACACCGATAACGAGATGGCTGCCAGCGGCGAGTAGCAATAGCCCGGCCGCGCATAATAGTTGTTATGGAAACGGACCGGCGCGAAGACCACCCCCCGGTTCACCACCGGATAGTCCCAGTAGCCATCCACATACACATAGCCGTAGGACGTCCAGCGGTAGTAGGACGGCGTCCAGCTCCAGTTAGGGCGCGCAGCTACCCAGTAACCCGCACGCCAGGCATAGCGGTCCTGCCGATATTCCCAATTCCCCGGGATCCACATTTCTTCGTCCGAGGCTGCCGCCACGCTGGGTCCTTGTTCCACGCTGCGGGGCGGTTCCGGAAGATAGGTCACTTCCTCGGCCTCCGCGTCCTGCCAATAGCCAGACGTCCATTGGTGGCCGGTGTCCACCTGCGACCAGTAGCCTGGCACCCACTCGCGGCCGGGTGGCAGATTGCGCCAGATCCCGCTGATCCACAGGAAGTTGGACTGCTCCTCATCCCATCCCCAATAACCGGGGATCCAGGTCACGTTGTCCCCTGTCGGCCGTTGGTCCGGCACCAACTCTTCGATCAATGCAGGCGGCTGCTTGGGCACGATGTTTCCCGGCTGGGGATCGAACGTCACCGTCTCGGCGAATGCCTCATGCACCGGTCCCCGCGTCATCACCTCCATGCCCTCGCTGCTGCTCTCGCTGCCCTCGATGACTTGGGCCTGCGCAAGGCCCGCGCCGGCCATTCCGCAGCCAAGCACCATCGCCGCGAGACGGCCCATCCAAAGTTGTCGTTTTGTTTTCATGATGTCCTCATTTGTTCTGGATTCACATCCCGAGAGACGCGACCGCGGGCGAATGGATTCAATCTTTCTTCGATTCATCGATCACGGTCCCCAGTCTCGAAAAATGTTCGCAACCACCCCTTGCACTTCTCCCGATCCGTGCGATTGCTCGGACAAGCCAAGTCCCTTGAAACAGGTCAAAACCATCTGATTCGAGGATCACTTAGGAAACATCGCCCGGCTCACTTGCGTCCTGCATACAGACCGCCGACGTGCCGGAAGTGTCCTATCGGTTTGCTCTTTTTTCCACGTTGCACTCTGCGTCCAGAGTCAAGCATTTTGCCTCTCGCACGGGTCCGGAACAAGGGTCGTTCCTTTACGGGGGGCTGCCGCACCGGTTGGCATGGGATTTGCGAAAAGCTTCCGAACTCCAACCACCACCCCTATGAAACTATTTCTTCACACATGCGGCGCCGTCACCTTCGGATGCCTGCTGCCGTTAGCCGCACAAACTACCGAAACCACGACCAAATCCGAGGTCACCAGGAATGCCGACGGGAGCGTTACCCACAGCGAATCAATCACCACGACCCGTTTCACCGCAGACTCCCGCACCGGCGTGGTGAAATATTTCGACGCTTTCAAAAACGAACCCTTTGGCCTGCCCCCCGCTTGGGTCAACCAGTTTCGGGTGAACGAGATTCCTGTCGCTTGGCGAGTCTCCACGGTCGGGCCGGGAGTTGTGGTTCCGGAGCTGGAACGTCGCCATCTCGTCGAAGCTCCGCCCGATTTGGTCAAGGTCCTGCCCGCTCCATTGGCAGGGATCCGCTATTATGTGGCGGGGAGCAACGTCGTCGCCGTGGACCGGAGCTACAAGGTCGTGGACTCCGTTAGAATCCCAACCATCAGGTTTACCGACAATAATATCCCTGTCCAACCGGTGGAACGGGTGGTAGTCCCCGCGGAGCGAGTGGTGCAGGAGGTGGTTCCCGTCGAACGGAAAGTTAGGGTCGAAATGCCTAGCAAGGAAAACGATGATGAAGATGATGACGACGACGATTGAATCGCTCGGGGCGATTCAGGACCCATCATCATCCTGCCATTCTTCTTCACTGATCACGGATTTGCCTTCGGCCATGCCGTTTGGGCTTCGCTTGTTCGGAAGTTCGCTATCGCTCACTCCGCATTCTCGGCACTTCTTTTTCTTCCTCAACAGCGGCCTAATCAAAATCCGCATCTTCACCCTAACACCATCCCGGAACTGCTAATCCAGTGCCTGCGCCAGCAGGATTCCAGAGGGTGCGCAATGCCATGCCCGTTTCTGCGATCTGGTCCTTATGCACGGTAGCGATAACACCGGGCCTCCATTGGAAAACCCTCCACGCTTGATCCAGCAAGGATTCCCCGCATTCACGCGGAATGGCTCACCCTTTGCAAAGATCAGGGAACATGAAGAATCAATGGGAGTGGATGTGGCAGGATTTGAACGATTTGCTTCTGGGACTGGATGGCCGGTTTTCCGGTCCTGAGGAAGCCGCGATGGGAAGGTTCGGGAGGCGGATCATGGACAAGATGCTCGACGCGGGGATTCTTGCGGAAGGTGGGGGCACTACCACGGACTGCGAGCTTCTGCGGGCTGGCTTCGAGTCCCTCATCTCGGATTACCGGATTTCAGAACAGGTCTTGGAAGCCATGAAGACTGCCGGGCTCCGTCTGCGCCGCGGCGCGTCCGCCCGCGGAGCCCAGGATGCCATTTCCTGCACGGAATGGGACAAACGACGCCCATGAAAACCCAGGCACGTCTTCCTATCCGCTCTGCGCTCCTCTGCGACCTTTGCGCCTTTGCGGTAAAACCTCTTCTCTGATCGCTGCGCCGCGCGATTCAGAAATCACCAGTCCCGAATTTTCCGATCACCAATCAGACTGTTTGACTGGTGATTGTGGCTTGATGATGGGTGATTGGATTTACTCACCAAGCATGTCGGTCGCCGCCGGCGTGGCCGGGTGATCCGGGTGTTCCTTCAGCCACTTCTGAAGCAATGGCTTGTCGATGGTTCCCCCTACCGTCCGGAAGAAATTGATCCCCACGGCAGGATCCTTGTTGTCGGCGGAGAATTGAGTGGCCCATTCCAAGGCCGCTTGCGGTTCGGCGCCAGCCCACTGCCTGAGCTGGGAGTCGGCTCTTTGACGCACGGGCGCTGACTGGACCCCATACTCAGCGAGGAAAGGAACCATCTCACCCGGTGCGCGGCGGTCGAAGCTCCACATGGCGCGCTCCAGCGTGACGCTGCGCAAATCTTCCGGCAGGGATTCGATGTGGGCGGCGGCCGATTCCGCACTATGGAAACTGATCAAGGAGGAAGTCACGCTCTCGGCGGCCACCAGATAATCCTCGGGACGCAGCGATTCCCGATTCAGTGAGGCAAATGTCTTTCTCGCATAGGCGGGATCCGTTTCACCCAGTCCGAACATCATCCCGTGGAGGGCATTGCGAAACATCGGATACTCCTCCGGCAACCGGTTGAACCACTCCGCCGCTTCAGCGGGTTGGGTCTTTGCCCAGCCATGCAACAGTCCGCCGATTTCCGGAATTCCGTCCGGAGACGCCTGGAGGATCTTGTCGGCGCATCCCCGGCCATCCATGGTGGCCGCCTGTTGGAGGAGACTGGAGAGCTTGGGGTCGAACGCCGACAGGTTGCCCATGTAGGTCTTCTTGTATTCGAAGAAAGTCGCCAGCGCTTTCTCCGCGCATCCCGCGCAGCAATGCCGCCTGCCGCTCCAGTGACTCGGGAGTCACATCCGAGTCGTGAATGAGCTTCGACAATTCATGGGCGAAGACCGCGGTGGGAATCGCGGAAATGTCCGCCATCAGATAGACCCGCGCTTCGGATCCTGACAGCGCCTTGTCCCCAGCTCTGCGAGCACCCTTGGTAGTAAAGGATTCATTCGAATCCTGGTTCCCGGGATGGGCGTTTTCGACCGCATTTCCGCTTCTGCCAGCTTGGGAAGCCGCTTCACCGGATGCCACCATCGACTTCGAAAACCAGCCAATGCCAACCCCGGCGGCCAATGCGCAGAGAAATGCCGGTGAGATTTTGATTCGGTTTCTGCGATTCATGGGTCTTCTGTCCAACAGCTATCCGACTTGAATGGGAAACGAAGAAAAATATGTCCCCCGCACGCTCGTTCGCGTCTCGTAGTGCTCCATCAGATCCGCGGCAATGGGGGCGTTCATGTTTCAGTTCCGATGAATGGTCCCGTTTTCTATCATCTTCCCTTCGATGTTCAATGTTGGAAGTTGCATGTTCGATGTTCTCTCTTCTCCCGTCCAGTCATCCTCCAGCGCCTCCGCCTGCTTCAGCACCAGCCCAATCGCCTCCTCACACCCCTCCGGCGGATACTTGTATTTCCTCAAAAGCAGCCGGATCAAAATCCGCATCTTCGCCCGCACGCTGTCCCGGAACTGCCAATCCACCGTCGTGCTGTTCCGCAGCTTCTCCGTTAGCTCGCTCGCCAGTTTCTTCAACGTCGCATCGCCCATGCTCAGCAGCACCTCCGGCCGATCCGCCAGCGCATCGTAAAACGCCTCCTAGTCCGGATTCAGGCCCAGCTCCTCGTGGCGCTTCATCGCCTCCTGCATGTCCTTCGCCATCTGGATCATCTCCTCGATCACCTGCGAGCTTTCGATCATTCGGTTGCGGTTCTGCGAGGCTTTGACTTCTTCGATGAAGGCTTCGGTAGCGTTGGTGATGAGGGCGGTGGAGACTTCGACTTTGTAGATCTCAAGGAGGTGTTGTTGGATCTCGCGCACGCCGAGGCCGCGCGAGTAGAGGCTCACGATGCAGTCGTTGGAGCAGTCGAACTCGCGCTGGTGCTTGGGAACGAGGGTGGGCTGGAAGTCGCCGTTGCGGCCGCGGGGGACCTTGATGGCGATCTTCTCGTCGTCGCTGCGCAGGGCTTTGGAGCTGTGGCCGTTGCGGGCGTTGGACGGGCCTTCGGGCGGAGTGTCGTGCTTATCATAGCCGAGGTGGGTGGTGAGCTCGGAGTCGAGGACACGGTTGATGAGGCGCTTTTTAAGCTCGGTGAGCAGGGCGTCGGGGCCTAGCAGGTCGCCGGGCTGGCTGTAGTTCTTGAGCAGCTCGTCGAGGAGCGCGTCGGTGATCGGAGGTTTCATGGATGATGGGGCACATCAGAGGAAAGCACTTACACACTCTCTTTTTCCGTGTGTTCTGTGTATTCCGTGGTTCACCATCTTCTTTATCAGGGCTAATACCCTCCGTGAATTTCCCGTGAACCCTCTCTTCCGCATTGCCCTCCCGCCGCATCCCCTGTGAGAAACAGCCTAGCTGTCCTTTTCACACACCATGAAATTCCTCCGCAACCGCTGGCGATTCATTCTCCTCTCCACCGTTCTCCTCATCCTCCTCACCGCCACGGGACTCGTCTTCTGGGCCGGATCGGAAATCGCCAGTCCGACACGGCGGGGGCTTCAGGACTTTCACCGCGAGTTTCTATCAAATCCGGCCGCGCACGGCCTCGTCATCGACCGCTTCACCGCCAGCGACGGCACGCCCTGTCTCGTCTGCACACCCGATCCTTCCGGAAACCTCGGTGACCGCGGCAAGAAGATCCGCCAGCAACTCACCACACGCGGTCTTAAGCTAACACCCTCCGGCGGGATCATCGGCACGCTCGTCCTCGTCCATGGCCGCAAGGGGCGGAAGGAGGATTACCTGCCCATCGCGGAACGGCTGTGCGCCGCGGGTTTCCGCTGTGTGATTCCGGACCTTCCCGCCCACGGCGATCATCCGGCGACCCTCGCCACCTACGGAGTCCGCGAAGCCGGGTTGCCGGCGCGGGTGCTCGCTGAAGCCGCGCGGAAATTCGCCTTCGCTCCCCAACCCGCCGGATTGCTCGGCATGTCGATGGGTGGCTCGGTTTCCGTGCATGCGGCGGATCTGCCGGATGCTCCCTGGAAGGCGCTGGCGGTCATTTGCAGCTTCGATTCCTTTCCCAAGGTGATCGAGGGCCAGGCCTCGTACTACATCGGCCCGACGCTCGGCCCGTGGTGGGCGGAGGGAACGGACCTCGTCTATCACTGGAAATCCGGAATCCATCTCGCGGACATCCAACCGCACCGCCACGCCGCATCCATCACCCTCCCCACGCTGATCGCCCACGGCACGGCGGACCGCGTCTCTTCCATCACCTGCGGCAAGTGCCTCCACGATTCCCTGCCCGCCGCCACTCCGAAACAATGGATCGAAATCCCCGGGGCCGGTCACGACAACGTCCTGATCACCGTCTATCCGATCTACGCCGACATCGCCGAGTGGATGCTGCGGCATGTGCGCCAATGAGCGGAATATAGCGTCGGTCTACGACCGTCGCTAACTGAAAGCCGCAGCAGGACAACCGCAGCGCCCTCCTTAGTCGCCAATTATCATCCCGGGCAGTGCTGGAGGCTTTGAAACAATAAAAAGAGATGTAAAGCCGCGAGCCATGACCCCATTCATTCATCAATAGTGCCTCGAATTTCATCCTCATTCCGGGTCAACGCATGGTGCAATTCCGCCGCAAGCTCCGGGTTCGCCGCAGACCATGCTTGGAAGTCGAATTTCAATTCCGCTTTGTCCTTCCGGTCGAGGAGTTTCTTGGCCAGCCCCTTAAAGGCGCAATGGCGCAACCACTGATTCTTGATCAAGGCAGCATACTTTAATGCCGGCCGAGGATCATCGTGCTCGCCCATTCGATAAACGAGCCTAGTCATCGCATGATCTCGCCCCTTCGAAGCGGGAAGCGAATCGACCCACTTGGCAACCGGGGTAAACTCCCGAATCTGCGCATTCTGGAAGACATCCGGCTGGACACCGCCCTGGGGCGACGCCTCACGCAGGGCTCGATCCCACCCTTCGGAGAGTCTGATATCGGCAGCTGTGCCGATGGCGCCGTCTCGCAACGGGCCGGATGGAAGCGCTTCCACCCAAGCGGTTGCATGCTGGAAATCGCGTTGAGCCAGCCTCTTTGCGACTAGGCGGGCAGCAAAGCTTGCGAAATCAGGACCGCCGGGACTGTCAAAGGAGCCTGACCGTATCCCTTCCTTCGCAAACCCGGTAGCGCCATCAGTGTCCTGAATCAACCAACCGGCAAGCGCCCCACCCAGCGCTGCCGCCCGTGCATTGTCGTCTTTGATCGTAGCAGCGACGTCCCATGCTCTCCGGCCATCCTTCGCTCCCATTGCCGCCGCCGCCTCGCTAACCAATCCCATGCGATCCAAGGTTAGAGTCGGTGTCGTGCCGTAGAACCGATCCGGGAGCGGACGCTTCCCAAGCTTCACCGGTTCGCTCTCATCTTCAAACGGCGGAATCTTTAAGATCCGTTCGAGTGCCTCCCATGGATGGCGCAGGAGATACGCCTGCATCGCCCGATGGATCGTCGCCTCGCGCAAATACCGATCCTCGATCCTGGAAATTGCAACGAGCGCCGCATCGGGGTCTCGCAACAGCCAATTCGAAAAGAGAGCACCCAGCGTATCTTCTTTCAGCGAATCGTTTTTGAGCGCAAGCATCGCCGCTAACGCAGACTCAGGGTCGCGAAGAATCCATGTGTGGATGGATCTCGCGAACGGATCAGCCGGCGTCTCAACTGGAACATAGTTAAGAAGTTCCCAAGTAGCTGAGTAACGAGCCCGGGCGTCGTCATCATTATCGGGACGGATATCGAATCCGATCCTATGACCCTGAGCATCCGCGAAGCTGAGCGCTTTCCCGGGGTCCACGGCGGAGAGCCCCTTGAGAATAGCCTCCTGCAGTGTCCGGGAGTATTGACCTTCCAGCTTTGGGTCGTACGCCGCCACCGCCGCATCAGGATCGGTTCGTGCCCAGCCAAAATAGACCGCTTCAGGCATTCCCGCCCAATACGGTTCGTGTTCCCGCAAAAACTCCAGAGCCTCTCTCGGCGCGACATCTCCCCAACGTCGATAGAACTCATTCGACAGGATCCAACCATAGTCCTCCTTTTCCCCGATCTCCATCGAGACCTTATCGACCCTCTGCCGGAGCCGGCGCATATCAGCAGCCTCAAGCTTTGCAAAAAGGGCGTGCGCAGCCTTCCCCTGTTCCTCGTCGTTTCCGTGCGTGAGAGTCTCAGCTAATTCTTCATCGGTGAAACCCCTCCTAACATCCGGCTTCTCATCCATCTGTCCCTCTCTGGCGGTTGCCACGTTTGTTCCGGCTTGCGGATTCGTCGGATTCGAGCGTGAAAAAGTTTGTAGTGTCCACCACAGACCAACTCCGCCGCCGAGTAGGAGTGCGAATATGGCCACGCGATATGCCAAGTGATTTGGAGCTTTCATGCAAATAGAGTCAGGTCTCTCGAAATCACCTCATGGATGGTCAACTCGGCGGTAATGGGTTTCTCCTTGGATACGTTTGATTTCCTTGTCGAAGTCCGAGAGGTATTCGCGGTCCTGGATCTGGCGGTAGGTTTCGTATTCGCCCTCGGCCTTGAGCTTGGCTTCGATGGCGGTGACTTTTCCGTGGTCCTGGAGGATCGGGTAGTTGGAGAGTTCCAGAAAGGCGTTGAGGAAGGCGGCCCAGTCGGTCATTTTCATGACGATGCCGCGTTCGGCGCGGTTTTCGGCGAGGTCGAGGTAGGCGGAGACGATGCGGTTGAGTTCCTTCACGTGGGCCTCGTTGAGGTAGTTCTTCGCGACGGTGACGTCGGATTTCAGGATCTTGCCATCGGGAGCGTGTTTCCAGGTGGTGAGGCCCATGAAAATTCTGGTGGCATCGGCGGAGGTGTAGATGAGTTCCGCGGCGGTCTGTCCGGTGATGGCCCAGTGGAGTTTGTTCTGCACGGTGGCAAAGAATTCGCGCGTCAGCGGGGCATCCGCGCTGTAGTCCACGGAGAGCGCGTAGAGATCGGTGATTTTCTGGTAGAACCGGCGCTCGCTGGCACGGATCTCGCGGATGCGTTCGAGCAGTTCGTCGAAGTAGTCCTTGCCGAAGACGCGCTTGCCCTGTTTCAGGCGTTCGTCGTCCATGACGAAGCCCTTGATGAGGAATTCCCGCAGGGTAGTGGTGGCCCAGATCCGGAACTGGGTGGCCTGGTAGCTATTCACGCGGTAGCCGACGGCGATGATGGCATCGAGGTTGTAGAATTCGACCTCACGGGCGACCTCGCGCCCTCCTTCGACGCGAACTATTTCCATTTTGGAAATAGTTGCCCCACGGGTGAGTTCTCCGGACTCAAAGATGTTCTTCAGGTGCTTGTTCACGGCCGGCACCTTGACGCCGAAGAGTTCGGCGAGCGCCTTCTGGGTGAGCCAGGCGGTTTCCTCCCGGAAAAGGACGTCCACCTTCACCGCGCCATCGGGCGCGGTGTAGAGGAGGAATTGGCTGGGATCGCTCATGAAAAGAGAAGTTTGCAGATGTAAGGATGCTAACGGCGGCGGTTCCGCAGCGGCGAGGGCATTTTTCAGGAAATGGAAAAGCGGCGGTTCGGTGAGGAACCGCCGCTCGGGTGGTGGTGGGGCTTTTGGTGGGTGCGGGCCGGGTCCTGCTGCCTTTTTTCAGTTAGCGACGGTCGCAGACCGACGCTACAGTGGAGGGCGGTGGTCGCGGGGCGACGCGACGGGGGTTAGGGTGTCGGTGGCGCGGGTTCTGTTGGGGCGGCTTGGCCGAGGTCGCGGACGATGCGGGCGGCTTTCCAGGCTTCGGCGAAGCGGGCTCCGGGTGGCGTCTTGCGGAAGCGGAGGACGAGGCGGTCCATTTTCCCCAACAGCTCGCGGAAGGAGGGGCGGAGGGCCTTGGTGAGGGCTTTTTTCCCGGAGATGGCGGCGGCGGGGGTGGCGACGAGTTTCTCGAAGTCGGCGGTTTCCTTGGCGAGGAGGGTGGCGGCGGCGGCATCGAGGCCGTATTCGCAGTTGGATGGACCGCACCCAGGTGACGGGCGCGGTCGGTTGGATTTGATTCCCTCGGCACTAACGGATGCCGATCAATCGGCTGGAGATCAAGGTGTTTCCACCAGGATGCCCATTGCCTCGGTGCGGCGGATGGTCACGCTGTCGCCGACTTTCACCTTGGTGAGATCGATGTGGTCGCCGACCTTGATGGTCTCGGTTTCACCGTCGCTGGTTCTGAACGTCACCTTGCGGGCGCTGGTGTCGATGGCGGAGATCTTGACGGTCGCCTGCACGGTTTCCGCCATGACGGCACCGGGCTTGGCTCCCACCGGGGCGAGCGCGACCATGGCGTCGCCCGAGGCTCCGGCCGCCGGCTTGCCCTTGTCGAGGTAAACAGCGAGCTCCTCGGTGATGGTGATGTTGACGCGGTCGTTGACGTTGATGGAGGGGAAATTGACGATCTCCGGTCCGCATTTGACGATCTTGCGTTTGCCGTTGGACAACCGGAGCGTGAGCTTGCGGTTGGCGGTATCGATGGAGGTCACGGTGGCGGTGGCCTTGTAGGTCTCCACGACGGTGGTGCCGGTGGCGGACTTCTTCACGGTGGTGCTCTGCTCGCCGGGAATGGAGGTGGAGCAGGAAGCGAGGGCTAACAGAGCGACCGCAGGCAGGGCCAGGGCGATGGATTTCAGGGATGTGGTTTTCATGGGATTTGCGATGGTGGTTGTTTTTCTGCGATGATAGACGGGGTTTCCAGCATTTTGTCGGACAGGATCAGGAGCCGTTTGAGAGACACCTTTTCCGGTAAATGGTTGATAGATTGGATTTCGGTTTTGGCAAAGGATGAATCAGGGGGAGCTGGCGGCCGGCGGCGGGGTTTCCGGGGCACGGACCAACGAACTCTTGAGCGCGCTCTTCAAGGCGGGCAGGTAGCCCCGGACCATGTCATGGGACATGGGCCTGACATTTCCGAGGTCCTGCCAATAACGGGTGACATCGATGCGGCCGGTGAGATGCCCCGGCTGATAGTAGAAATGCCCGTCGGCGCGGATGATGACTTCGGGTCCGGAATGATGATAGATGGCCAGGCTCGCGCCCTCCACATCAACGGGCGGCAGCAGTGGAACCGGATCCTCGTCGTGAACGATCCTCAGGATCTTCAGGCGGGCGAGCTTGTCAGCGCCATGGGAGTCGGTGAATTTCGGCTGGCCGAAGGTGATCGCTGAGACGTCCGCGTAGCCGCGATGATCGAGCGTGGCCACCAGCAGGGCGGCGACGGAACCACCGAGGCTGTGTCCGGTGATGCGGACGGGGCGGGTCTTGTCGAGGCGCTGGACAATCCACGGCAGGCATTCCTGCAAGGCGAGGTCGAAGCCTTTGTGAACATTGATGCCGAGCTCATGTTCCTCGCGTCCGGCGAAGTCCAGATCATCAAAAATATTGGACAGGTTGGCGGTGCCCCGAAGGACCACCCATTGCTCGCTGGCGGCGGGATCGGCATCCAGATAGACCCGCAGACCGGAGATCGGGAACTCGCCATCCTCGAAGTGGGCGCCGAATTCGTGACGGAAGATTTTCGCTTCATGATAGGCGGAGTTCGAGCGCTCCGCGAAAGCGATGATCTCTTCAAGTTTCACGTCCTTGAAATCATCCTCAATGCCTGCCATCTCCCGGTTGAGATTCCTCACCAGAAGGAAGCCCGCGATGACGAAGGCGATGATCGACGCTAACAGGATCGCAACGATGCGGGTGGTCGTTTTCACGAGTGACATGAGTATTTCCAATCGGTGCCGGTGATGATTGAGAGACGATCCGCGTGATTCAATCCGGAAAGCATGAATTGCCGACAGGAATATCGTCACTCCGCTAGCAGGCCGCACCCGGTGACGGATGCTCTCTGCGGGTTTTGATTTGCCCCTTGGTCAACCATGGTGATTGCACGCGCGCGTTTCACGAGAGTGTTAGTCCGCTTTCACGATGCCCGGTGGCTTCCAGGAACCTTTGCCGGCGGGCAGGATGGAAGGAGTTTCGGTCTTCGGCCAGTAGAGGCGCATGACGAGATAGATGGTGTCGTTAGGCGCGGGCAGCCAGTTCGCCTCCTTGTCGGCGCCGGGGCTGTCTTTTTGGATGTAGAGCGTGACCGAGCCGTCCTCGTTGGTCTTCATGTTCGGCAGCATCGGCGAGTTGAGGAGATAGCGGTTGAGCGGGTTCTTGATCAGGAGCTGGCTCTTGCCGTCGTACATCGTCACGGACCAGAAGGCGTTGACCGGAGGGAGCTGGTCTTTCGGGAAGGTGAGCGTGTAGTTGTGCTTGCTGCCATCGAGCGTCTCCCCCGCTCCGTCGGTGCGGGTGTAGGGATACATGGCTTCCACGGCGTCATTGCCGTAGAGGCCGCCTTTGGCCGCGCCCGCGCGCATGATCCAATCGCCCTTGTAGAAAGTGCGGTCGCCGAAGAACGCGCCGACGTTCCAGCCGTTGATGTCCTTGTTTCCGGTGGCCAGCCACTTGTCCACCTGGCTGTCGCCTTCCTTCATCGCCAGCAGGACGGCGGCTTTGTGTTCCAGTGATAGATCTTTGAAATCGAAGGTCTTGCCGGGACCGATGCCGATGCTCGCCAGCTTGGCGCGGATGGCCTTGTCGTCATCCGTCTCGGGAACGAACCGCAGCGCGGCGTCGAGATACGGGAAGAAGTTCTCCTTGATGCCGGCCGTGGTGGCGGGGAGGAAATCGATCTTCGCCGCGGCCGGCGGTGCGGGCTGCTTCAGATAGGTCGAGAGCGGTTGCATCTGATATTTCGCCTGCAGTTTCTCCACGTTCGGCATGTCCGAAGAATCGAAAAGCTGGGTGCGGATCAGGGTGAGGGCGAACGGCGTGGTCGAGTGAAAAACCTTGGCGATTCCCGCGGGGGGCTCCCCATTCCAGTCCGGGCCGACCACGAGATAACTGCCCGCCTCGTTGCCGGTGGCGCGGCTGCCGATGTAGCCATAGTTATAGGTATTGCCATCGATCATCTGGACGGAGAAATAGCGTTCCTTTTCCACCGCCGGCACCGTGATGACCATGGGTTCCGCACGAAGATCAAACCAGCACATCGAGTAGGGCGTATCGCTGTTCGGCGTGATGACCGCGGTGTCAGCGGGAGTGGCGACATGGTGCTCGTTGTTCAGCACGTTGAAGGGGGCCTTGAACTGACTGCCCTTCGCGTCCACGGCGAACTCATTCATCACCGCGTAGTTCATCACGAGGGGCAGGCCGTAGATAAATCCTTCCTCAGCGATGGCCTTGGTTTCCTCGATGCCCGGCGCGGCAATGCCTTCCTTTTTGTCCGCCTGTTCCGCGGAGGAGATGACGTCGTTTTTCTTGTCGCAGCCGGTGAGAGCCGTCGTGGCAATCGCGCTCGCGAGCGCCAGTTGGATGATGCGATGTTGGGTCGGTGTCATGAATTTCAGTTAGCTGGTTATTGGATCATTGGATGGGGAGAAAATGGCGGTCGGCCCTTGCGAGCCGCCCGCCTTGAAGTAGTCCGGTTAGTTGCCCGTGCCTTTGCTGGCCTTTTCAGCCTGGGCCATGCGGGTGGCCATCTCGGCTTTCACGGCTTCCAGGTTGAAGCTCGCGCCGCGCTGCATTAGGGTAGTCGAGGAAGGTCTGGAGTTCCTTGCCCATGACCTGCTGGACGAAGACAAAGCGCCAGAACTGGAACTTGAACCAGTCGAAGTATTGCTGCGCTCCTTCCTTGGTGCCGTTGTTCGGCCAGCCCACGCGTTCGAACGGATCGAGGCGGAGGTTGGTGATGTAGGGCACGTCCACGGTCAGCTTGGAGCCGAGCCAGCCCTGCGGTTGGTCGATGAAGCGGTATTTGTAGTCGTCGATGCGGATCGCTCCGACGGTGCTTTCTCCCAGATAGAAGATCTCATGACGGGTGGACGGACCTTTGCCGGTGATCATCGCCGTCTGGTCGTAGCCGTCGAGGTGGTTCTTGTAGGTGCGGTCCCCGATTTTCACGCCCTTGAGCAAGTCATCGGTGATGGTGGTGTTGCCCGCCGCCGCAAGGAAGGTGGGGAACCAGTCGAGGCCGGACATCAGGCCGTTCTGGACGGTGTCGGCAGGAACCTTGCCGGGCCATTTCAGGATGCAGGGCACGCGGAAGCCACCTTCCATGATGGTGCCTTTGCACTGGGCGAACGGGGTGATGCCGCCATCCGGCCAAGTGAAGCTTTCGGTGCCGTTGTCGGTGGTGAAGACGACGATGGTGTTGTCCTCCTCGCCAATGTCCTTGATTTTCTGGAGGACGATGGCGATGTCATTGTCGAGCTGGGCCATGCCGGCTTCCTGTTCGGACCAGCCGTTCTCGGCGGTGCGCGTCGAGTTCCACTTTTCCGAAAGGTGGGTGACGATGTGCATGCGGGTGGGGTTGAGCCAGCAGAAGAACGGCTTGTTGTCCGCCTTCGCCTTGTCGATGAACTTGAGGGCGAGCTCGCGGATCTCGTCATCGACGGTTTCCATCCGTTTCGGATAGAGCGTGCCGGCGTCCTCGATCTTCTGCTTGCCGATCTTTCCCCAACGGGGCATCTCGGTCGGGTCATCGACGTCGGTGGCCCAGGAGTGGACCATGTTGCGCGGTCCGACCTTGTCGAGCAGGTCCTGCGGGTAGTTCGGGTGCGCCGGATCCTCCATCGCGTCGAGGTGATAGAGGTAGCCGAAGAACTCGTCGAAGCCGTGGACGGTGGGCAGGAATTCGTTGCGGTCGCCGAGGTGGTTCTTGCCGAACTGGCCGGTGGCATAGCCCTGCGCCTTGAGGGCGGTGGCAATGGTGCAGGCTTCGGCAGGCAGACCGGTGGGTGCCCCCGCCTGGCCGACGGTGGTCCTGCCGGTCCGGATGGGCAGCTCGCCGGTGATGAAATTGGCGCGTCCTGCCGTGCAACTCGCTTCCGCGTAGTAGTCGGTGAAGAGCATGCCTTCCTTCGCCATCTTGTCGAGGGCGGGCGTCCTGCCGGCCATCATGCCGCGGTGATAGGCGCCGATGTTCCACATGCCGATGTCATCGCCCATGATGAAAAGGATGTTCGGCTTCTTCGTCTGCGCCTGCGCGGTGGCGAGGCAGCCCAATAGCGCGAGTCCGATGGCCGGCGCGATTCTTGTTAGTATTCGTTTCATGGTTCTGTTTGGTTTGTTTGTTGGCCTGGGGAGAGCGTCGGTTTTCAAGTTAGAAAGCGGGTGGAAGGGCGCGGGCGATGGCGGAGCGGATGGCCTCGATGAGGACGAGGTCGTTGACGGGCTTGCGCAGATAGGCTCCCGCTCCCGCACCGACACTGCGCATTTCGGCTTCCGGAGAATCCTGCCCGGTGATCACAACAAAGGGCAGACGCCCGCACAGCCGGCCCATGATCTCGAAGCCGGACATTTCCGGCATGTGCAGGTCGATCACGAGACAGTCGGGTCTGGAATTTTGGAAATCCTCCAGGAATTCGGATCCCGTGGCAAAGACACGCACGATCATCCCGGCGGAACGCAGCAGCCGCTCCAAGGCCCGGCGCACGGACTCCTCGTCATCGACGATGGCAACCACGAGCTGACAGGGAGAGGTCACGATCCTGCGTTTCTAGCGAGCAAACGCCGGGATGGGTATTGGACCTTGGTCTTATGGGGTAGAGGTCAGGGATCGGGGAAGATTTGATGAATGAATGAATGAATGAATGAAAGCCGAGATGAATCTCGCGCTCCCAGTTCTATCAGCTCTTCGCTTCATCCACGAGCCGGACGAGTTCGGCGACGGAGGTGACACGCATTTTCTCCATCACGCGGCCACGGTGGACCTTGATGGTTTTTTCCACGATGCCGAGATCGGCGGCGATCTGTTTGTTGAGCTGGCCGGTGACGATGTGGTCCAGCACCTCGTGTTCGCGCGGTGTCAGGGTGGCGATGCGGCGGTGGATCTCATCGAAATGCTCCCGGCCCTTGCGGGCGATGCGGTCTTGTTCCAACGCGCGGCGGATAGAGGCGATGAGTTCCATGTCGTTCACCGGTTTGGTGAGGAAATCCGCCGCCCCACGTTTCATCGCCTGCGCGCACATCGGCACGTCGGCACGACCGGTGAGAAAAATGATGGGTAGCACACTGCCGCGTTCCGTCAGGGCTTTCTGGAGTCCCAGGCCATCGAGACCGGGCATCGACATATCCAGCAGCAGACAACCCGGCGCGTCGGGATCATGCGCGTTGAGGAATTCCTCAGACGACCCGAACGGCGCCACCTCGAAGCCTTCGGAGCGCAGCAGGCGTCCGACCGCCTTGCGCACGGACGCTTCATCATCGACAAGGAAAACGGTCATCGCGGGGGAGCGGATTCAGGTGATGAATGCCTGTTAGCGGGCGCGAGGGGAAGGCAAAAATGAAAGACCGCCCCGCCGTCCGGATGATTTTCCGCCGACAGCCTGCCATGGTGGGCTGCCAGGATCGAGCGGCAAACGGCGAGTCCCAACCCAAGTCCCTGAGGCTTCGTGGTGTAGTAGGATTCGAAAACCTGGTTCAACTTGTCCGGCGGAATCCCCCGCCCGTTGTCGCGGACGGAGATTTGGAGGAAATCATCGGGAGTGCGGATCATGCTCACCCGCAGCCGGCGGCTGGATTCCTCGTTTCCGGCCATGGCATCGGAGGCGTTCATCACGAGATTGAGAAGTACCTGTTGGAGTTGCACCCGGTCCCCGGTAATCTCCGGCAAGTCCTTCGCCAGATCCGTTTCCACCGAGATGTGGTGGTTGAGGAGGTCGCTGCGCATGAGCTTGAGGACTTCGAGGATGACCTCGTTGGCATCAAGCGGTTGGTGCCGGACTTCGCCCTTTTTCAGAAGCAGCCGCAGGCCGCGGATGACCTCGCCCGCGTGGCGATCCGACTCGACGATGTCATGGAGGATTTCCTCAAGCTCGGCGCGGTCGAGCTCGGGCCGCGCGAGGAACCGCTGGGCGGCCTGCGCGTTGCTGAGTATGGCAGTGAGCGGCTGGTTCAACTCGTGGGCGAGCGAGCCGGACAACTCCCCTAACATCGCAACACGGGAAAGATGAGTCACCTCGTTGCGATGCTGCTGGGCCTCAGCCTCGACGCGCTTCCGCTCGGTGATGTCGAGCGACACCCCGCGCACGAGATGGGGCTTGCCGCTGCTGTTGAACTCCGCCCGCCCGCGTGACGCGATCCAGCGCACTTTGCCATCCGGCAGCAGCAGACGGTAATCCTGTTCGTAACTCCCCTCGGCCTCGATGGCGCTTGTCAGAGCCTGGCGCATGACTTCCCGATCATCCGGATGCACCCGTTTTAAAATGGCACCGAGTTCGAGTTGCGTCGATTTACCAAACCCGAACAACGCGCGCCATTTGTCCGTCGCCCAGATCGTTTTCCGGTCGAGATCGCGGACCCAGATGCCGAGGTTGGCCGCATCGGCGGCGAGGATCATCTGTTGCTCGCTCTCGCGCAACTCCTCGGACAGGCCCGCCGCACGGAGCATGTCCTGGCTGAGCTCGAAACCCATCGCCACGACCACTCCCAGGCAAAAGAGGCTCGCGGTGATCGGCATCGGGATGGCATGCCAGAACACCAGCACTGACTGCAAGCCGCTCATCAGGGTGAGAAACACGATTCCTCCGCCGAGCACCAGCGACTGCCGCCGATTGCCCCGCCGCCAGACAGTTAGAGCGGCGTCGGTGATGAAGATCACCAGCAGAAGCAGGCTCAACTGGCCGACCAGCATCCAGGGATTCGCCACTCCATCAGCAACGGAAACCGGTTCGCCGAGAAAAGAGATGCTCCGCACCGCAGTGATTTCCCGATAGTTCAAATTGACCCCCGTGGTGAAATTGAGGAGTAGTGACAGGGTCCGCATCCCGAAAACCGTCCAAGCGAGCCATGGCCTTCCCGCACGTTGATAGAGGCGGACAAAGCCAACCACGAAAATCACCATCATCCACGCGGACACGTGGGTCCACCGCATCGCCGTGCCATATTCCTCCGGCGTGCCCGTGCGCATGATCCACATTTCGCCTGCGGCCTGGAGCGCCGTCGCCACCGCGAACAGGGCGAACAACAGGTTCGCCCGCGCCTCGCGCCGCTGCCACCAGATCATCCCGTGGACCAGCGCCAGCGTGAGGCAGGACGCACCGACCATCGACCAGATGACCGTGACCCAACTCATGGCAGCGGGATGGATGGGGGTTCAAACGCCGCGAACATTCAAGACGCAACCTATCAACTCGTCGTGCGCACGGCAAGCCCGGTCAGAGGGAGGAGTTGCGGCTGAAGGGGAGCGCGCATCGGGGAATAATTGCCGATTGAGAATTGTTGGTTTTGGATCTTCCCCTCAGAAATCAAGAACCGGCAATCATCAATCAATCCCGAGTTGGTGGATCGGTGGCGACAGGAATGTCGCCACTCCGATAAACGGGCATCGCTCCTGGCATTCAAACCGTTTCCCTATCATCGGCCAGCAGCATCTGCGGCACGACGACAAACCGATAGGCGAGTTGCTCACCCGGCTGACGCAGTAAAATCCAGATCAAGTCAAAACGCTCGTCCGGCCAGCGGTGGGGAACGTCCTCGGGATTCAGCAGCGGAAAGTGGCGCACGATTTTCGCCATCGTGCCGTGATGCCAGACGATCAGGACGGGCTCCGGTTGGGCCAGCACCACCTTGGCCACATCCTCTTCGTTGCCGTGGGTGTGGGAATCCTCGATTTCCAGCTTCAAGCGCTTGGCGGTCGGCTTCGCCGTGTCGATCTCCCGCTTGCTCCTCGCCTCCTCGGTCGGCTTGGTGGCGAGGATCCGGCCGGGCCTCACCACGTGGGGATGGGCACTCGATGGAGCATGGGCGAACAATCCCGCCAAGGCGCCAGCCCGTGTCCAACCCTGAACGGATAGAGAATGCCCGTCATGCTCGCCATGATGATTGACGCCGTGCGGCTTGGTACCCTCCCCCGGCTTCTCGCCGTGGCGCACGAACATGATGATCTCAGGGGCGTTTTTTTGAGTTTCCATAGGGGGCTTTAAAACGGATCGGGAACGGTTTTAAACGCTGTGCGGTTCAGGTCAAACCGCATTTGCAGGCGGTCGATCAGCAGCACTCATTCTTGAGGCGCCCAAAAGCCTCGGACAATGTGGATAGATCACCTCACCGCCGGGCGGGGAGTGAAGATCAGTCCTTGAGAGGATTCTCTTCCAGCCAGTCCGTCCCGGCCTTGGTGATTGTCCATAGGCCGCTCTTTCCCTTGATGCCCTTCACCAGTCCCAGCCTGCCGATCAATGCCCTAGCCCCCTGCAACTGCTGGTAATTCGTCGACACCTTGGAACGCACCCCATCAATTACAACGGCCCCAACAGCCGTCCCGCCCATGTCCACCAGTGTGTTGAGAATATGCCGGCAAAATTCCGGATTCTTTTTCACAGACGCCGTGCCTATCCGGCGATTCAAAGGTGACTTGGAGACATGATCACGGACACGCTGGTTCAACGGCTCGCGCAAAGGTCCAAGCGCCCGCCATTTTTCAAAAACCGCACCGGCATCATTGGCTAGATCATGCAGGCGGGCGGCGAACTCCATGACCGCGGTGACCGTGGCATAGTCGCCATGGTGCATGGCATGCGCACCCTCCTCGTCGAGGCGGCCCTTCTCGAACTCGATCGCCTCCTCCAGATAACGGAATGCGACGGCGACACTGTCCGGAGAGATTTCGTTGACCGGGTCGGTGGTATTTTCGATTTCGGTATTCATCATGAGTGGCGGATCAGGTAATGGAACGTCATGGCAACAATTGCTAACATTCAACCGGACACCCCGCAGAAATGTCAATGTACCAAATCGGCATTCTGCGCATCCCTAGCAATATAACGGTTTGCGGCGGTTGCTGCTGCGAATAAGGAGGTGCCACACTCCTGTGGCACGGGTGAATGCGGAGCCTTTGAAATGTGCGGAGCTCTTTTCCAAAGACTTCCCATTCGCATCGACGACAGGAGTGTCGTGGCTCCTTATCAACAAAAATGCCGCATCCGGTGACGGATGCGGCCTATGGGATTGACTATCGAGAAGGCGATTAGTCCACAATCTTGACCGGTGGCAATCCTGTTATCGGCCCATCTGCGCCACCGCATTCCGCAACGGGGCGCTGGACACCTTGATGAGACCGTCCAAAGGCCGGTTCATTTCGAGGACAAGGAAGATGGCTCCCGAGATCGCGCAAGCGCCGACCGCCAGGACCACAAGCGCCGTGGCATTCCGCGGGGCGAACAAACCGAAGCTGACAAACAGCAGAACCAGCCAGAAAACCAGCATCAGGAGGAGCGGGAGCGGGAGTTCGGTGTGGGTCTGCTCGACCAGGAGCCATCGGGTCTGGCTGATGTCGTTCACCATCTGTTGGGCCTGTGCGAGAGCCTGGCTTTGTGCGTCGTTCTGCGGCGTGAGCTCGCCCAGCCTGTCGTGGACGAGTTCCATGCCGTTCATGCGCTCGAAAGCCGTCGATGCCGTCACCCCGGTTTTCTCCGCCGACCAGACCTTTTCGATGCCGGCCGCGATGGAGCGCTTCAGCTGCTCGCGGACCGGTTTCGTCTGCGGCCCGCAGCGGGCCAAGGTGCGGTCCAACAGGATGATTTTGGCGCTGCCCTGGACAATTCCCGTATTCATGTTGTCGAAGGAGCTCTTGGCGGAACTGACCAGCAGGCCGAGCACCAGCGCCGTCAAGGTAGCGATCGTGCCACTGCTGAGCTTCACAAGATCCTGCATCTCCTTGCTCAGATGGTCGCCGGGCAGCCGTCGCTGCAACCCCATCCCGAGAAGCGCGCCTGCGAAAATGCCGCCGGCGCTGATCAGACCCACAGTGAATGAGTTCATGGTTTCGTCGCTTCGTCTTTCCCGGCCGCGGGAGAATCCGTCCCTTCCGCGTGCCTGCTGAAAAACATCCCGCGAATCTTCTCAGGTCCGAACGCTCGTTCAAGCTCCTTCACGGCGAAAAAGGGCAGGAACGCGGCAATCATCACCACGCACCAGGCCAGCACCTCATCCAGTCCTTTGCTCGCGATTTCGGCAATGCCCGCCGATGCGGGCTTGCCATGGACCACCGCGCCGATGATGTGCTCCGCAAATGCGAAGAGAATCACCAGCCCGCTGAATACGATGGTTCGATAGAGAGTGGTTAGGGCCAGCGGACGGTTCTGAAATCTGCGTCCGACGCGCAAGGCGTCCCCGATCATGATGACCTTGGCGAAGATGGCAGCCTCGACTAACGGAGTCCAATAACCACTGTATTCAATATGGTATGAGGCGAGAAGCAGCCGCCGGTACCAAGCGAAGGCGACGAGGAAAACGGCGAGGAACGCGAAGTTGAAGAAATACTCGAACATCTCGTGGACGAGGATTTTTTTCCACTTCTGCGATTTGCTTTCGGTTGGAGATTCAGCCGCCATGAGCTTGTTAGTGGGTGCGGGCGAGTTCTTCGGCGAGGATCGGCACGGCGAGGTTGCAGGCCTGCGCGCCCTGGGAGACGCAGAGTTTCAGCACTTCCATGATCTCCTCCATCGTCGCGCCGGCTTGCAGCGCGTTGTGGATGTGGCGGCGGGTGCCCGGCGCATACATGTGGGTGAAGGACGCGTCGAAGGCGATGCTGATGAGTTCGGTGTCCTTCGCGGACATGACGCCGCTGCCGTAAATGCCCGCTCCGGTGGCCATGAACTCATCGGTCCAAACGGGGTCGAGTTGATAGAAAGGTTCCCACGCGGCGTTCCATTGACCGATGCTTTTCATCTTGTCGCAGGCGGGAGTTGGTGCCGGAGCTTTCGGCGCAGGTTCCTTTCGGGCTGCCTTGGCTTCCTCTAGCAGAATCGGCGCGCCAAGGCTGCACGAGTGGATGGACATGACGTAGGCGCACTTGATGACGAACAGGATTTCCTCGCGGGAGGCTCCGGCATCGAGTGCTGCGCGGATGTGGCGGCGGGTGCCGTCCGGATTGAGATTGGTGCAGGCGGCGTTCAGTCCCACGCTCACCAACTCGACGAACTTGCGCGACAGCACTCCGCTGGTCCACGGATTGGTCGTCATTTTCACGCACGCTTCGGCCCACTGTGGTTCCCACTCGCGCAATGGATCGACCGCCGCATCCCACGGACCGGTCAGCGCGTTAGAATTTTCCTCGTTCATGAAATTGCGTTGGTTTTTCAGAAGAAGCCCCGCCCTCGTGGGAGGGCGGGACTTGTGGATCGGCGGTTGCTTACTTCAGCGCCGCCATGATTTTCGCCTGCGCGGCCCGCACTGGCTCCGGCGCGATCATGCACGCGGCGATCGGGTGCGAGTCGCCCCCGAGCACCGCCGGCTTGATCTTCCCGTCGGTCGGCCAGACGCGGAAGCCCGACCCGTCGGTGGGGTTCGGCGGCATGCCATTGTTCTGCAGCGTCTCCTCGATGCTGTCATACCAGACGCCGACTTTCATGATCTCACGCGCCTCCTTGGCGGTCGCGACCTTGCGGCCGAATTCGTTGGCGAGACGGACGGCACCTTGGATTTGTTCGACGGTGGTCTTGCGCTTGCGGTCCGCCCCCCAGAGGTTGTCTTCGTTGCCGACGCGCACGTGCTGGCCGAGGACGATGGACATCGCCGAGTAGGAAATGAGTCCGCGCATGCTGGACCAAAAGGTGTTTACCGAACCTTGCGGCAGGCGTTCGAGGAAATGCATCAGGTCGAACGGATTCCGGCCCAGCGTGCCGCCGCCGTATGCGCACATCGCCACGTTCAGCGGTCCCATGTAAACGCCCGCGCGAATGAGGCGCTCGATAATTTCCCACTGGTGAACGTGAGCGGGAACGAAGTAGGGCTGGATACCATGCGCACGAAGACGCTTCAAGTGCTCGACGTAAAAGGCCGGAGTGGAATCCACGACCATGCCTGACCAAGCCTCCAACACCTTGGGATCGTCCATGTGCGTGCCCTTGATGTCTTCCGCAGAGAACATCGAGGCGATGTCCCACAGCGTGGTGCCGGTCGTCACAGTCACAAACTCCGGCTTCGGATCGAGTTCGGGAAGCATGTGGCGGGTGTCATAGTCCAGCCACTTGGCCTTGGCATCCGCCGTGTGCGGGGCAAAGGAGATCGAGCCGCCGACCTGGATGATCATGTCCGGCACCGCTTCCTTCACGCGCTTCAGCAGGTAGTTGTAATCGTCGAAATTCGACGAACCCATGCCGGTGGCGGGGTTACGAACGTGGAAATGCAACACGGTGGCACCGGCGTTGTAGCAATCGACGGCGGCCTGTACCTGTTCGTCCCAGGAGAGAGCGATGTCCGTGGCGTCACCGGGAAGCCATGCCGGACCGTAGGGTGCCGCCGTGATGATGAGCGGTGCCATATATTCCGGCAGGATGGAGTTGTCTGTGTAATACATAGTGTGGTTTTGGTTGGTGTTGGTTGGTTGAGTTTCTGTCAGGGAAATCAATCAGATAGTGTTAGTCAGGCTCCGGCATCGGGAAGGCCTTGGGATCGGCCTGCCAGACGCCAAAAATGTTATTCGCGGGATCGGAGACGATCGTCACCCACGCGGTCCTCGGCACGGCCGTCTTTTGCCGGACGATGTTGCCGCCGAGGTGCTGGATGCGCGCCACGGTTTCATCGAGTGACTCGACGTTGATGAAGAGCAGCCAGCCGTTGAGGTCTGGAATCGCCTTGTAGGTCAGCCCGCCATGCAGGGCCGGGCCTTCCGGCGCGCCGGTCTGGATGCGCCAGTAGCCGATGCCTTCCATCTGCTCGACCTGCCAGCCGAACGCCTTGCGGTAAAAGTCTGCCAGTGCGAGCGGGTGCTCGCCGTAAATTTCAAAATGGGTAACGGAATTCATGATAGATGGGGAGTCGGGTTTTTGAGAGTCGAGCGGATGCTGCCGATGACCGTTTCCGCCGGTTCGCTTTTGCGCAGATAGATCGCGCCATCGGTGAGCGGCACGCGTTCGAGGATTTCGGGTTCATGGGCGGTGAGAAAGATGACGGGAGTGGTCGAGCCGCGGGCGCCAAGCCGCTCGTGCAGCTCGATGCCGGTGATGCCTCCCAATTCGATGTCCAGCAGCAGGCAGTCGAACTCCGGCTGTTTCGAATCGGCTAGAAATGCTTCCGCAGACGGATAAATGACCGCCTGCATCCCGACGGCTCGCAACAATCTCTCCACGGAACGACACACGCTCGCGTCGTCGTCAATCACAGCCACATAGATGTTCGGGGGAATGCTCACTGGTATCGTGAGCTAACGAAAACAAAAAACCGCGCGGGTCGGCTACCGTCCCTTTAGGGACGTGTCCGGTTCGCCTCGCCGGCGAGCTGGACGAGCTCCGCCACCGAGACGACCTGGAGCTTGCCCATCAGGCTGGTGCGGTGACGTTTCACCGAACGCTCGTCGATCCCAAGGTCGGCGGCGGTTTGTTTGTTCAACTGGCCGCGCAGGACATGCGCCAGCACCTCACACTCGCGTGGCGTGAGCGTGTCGAAACGAGCGGACAATCCGTTGGCGCGGACCCGCGCCCCGCGTTCGCGGAGGTCGCGTTCCAGCGCCCGCGTCACCGCGGCGAGCAGATCCTCCTTCGGTGAGCGCTTCGTGAGGAAATCCTCCGCGCCGTGACGCATCGCCTTCACGCTGGTGGGGATGTCGCCCTCTCCCGTTAGAAAAACAACCGGCAGCGGATTGTCGGTTTTGGCCAGCGCATCCTGCAGTTCCGTTCCGCTCATTTCCGGCATTTGCAAATCCGTCACCACACAGCCGCCGATTCCGGGCGGCCGTTCCGCCAGAAATTCCGCCGCCGACGGGAAGGCCCTCACCCTGAAACCGGACGCCCGCAGCAAGCGCGTCATGCTCAGGAGAAACGACGCGTCGTCATCCACCACGAAAACCATCTGATCGTTGATGCTCATACCGGCCCTCCGTTCAGCGTGAACCTAACGGTCGCGCCGCCGGTGTCGTTGTTTTCCGCCCACATGCGTCCGCCATGCGCTTTCACGATCGTGTCGGAAATCGCCAGCCCCATCCCCATCCCGCTGGCCTTGGTGGTGTAAAATGACTCGAAAATCCGCGCCAGCTTGTCCTCGGGGATGCCGTGCCCCCGGTCGCTCACACTGATTTCGGCATACTCTCTCTCGTCGCGCCGCATGCTGACGGTGAGCTCACGTTCCTCGCGAGGGAGGCCGCTCATCGCCTCCGCGCCGTTGATGAAGAGATTGAGCAACACCTGTTGCAACTGCACGCGGTCGCCGCGCACGCGCAAATCCGCGGACGAGTCCACACGCAACGCGACCTTGCGGGCCGCCAGCTCCGCGTGGGTCAATGTCGTCACGTGGTCGATGAGTTCATTCAGTAACAGCACCTCGAAATGCACGTCGCGCTTCTTGAGCAACGTGCGCATCCGTTCGATGACCTCCCCTGCCCGCTGGTCGTCCTTGCGGATGTCGGCGAGGATCGCACGCACCTCCTCGTGATCCGGCGGCTCCTGTTGGAGAAACAACTCGGCGGCCTCCGCGTTCCGCAGGATCGCGCCTAACGGCTGGTTGATCTCATGTGCGAGCGTCGAGGCGAGCTGGCCCATGGTGGACACCCGGGCGACGTGGGCCAGTTCCTGGCGGTTGCGTTCCCTCTCCAGCTCGCTGGCTTGCAACGCGCGCGACGTTTCCGCCGCCCTCAGCACGTCGCGGCTGAGTTCGTAGCCCATGCACAGGATGAAACCCATGTAGATCGGGCTGACGGTTAGGGGCAGCGGAATGATTCCCCAGGCGACCAGAAAACCGTCCAGCCATCCTGAGAAGGCAAAAACCATGATACTGACACCGACCATCACCGCCTGCCGCCGGTCCCGCCGCCGCCACGCCGTCCATGCGGCGTCAGCGACATAGATGAAAAACAGGAGCAAGGCCACCTGGGCCACCAGCATCCACGGATTGTGCGTTCCCACCGCAATGGCGACGGGTTCGCCGAAGAACGAAACGTGCCGGAGCGCCGTGATCTCGCGAAACTGAAGATTCGGAGTGAAAAGGAAATTGAGCAACAGCGCGAACGCCCTGGTGCCACACACGGTCCACGCGAGCCAGTTTCGCCCCGCTTGAAGATACAGTCTCACGAACACCACCAGGGAAATCACGATGCCCAGCACCGGAACCTGCAGCCAGCGCACCGCCAAGCCGAATTCCTGCGGTGTTTGCGCCCGCATCATCCACAACTCGCATCCCGCCAGGAGCGCAGTGAAGATGGCGGACAGGGCGAAAACCAGGTTCACTCGCGCCTCCGCCTGCCACCACCGGATGAGCAGGTGCATCAGCGCCAGCGTCAGACATGCCGAGGCTACCATGGACCAGATGACCGTAACCCAACTCATTTCCTGCGAGGGTTGCGAATGTCACTAACGAAATCAAACGTAAAAGCCTGCCGCATCTGTGAGATGAATTTCGTTCCGAAAGGATTTTCAACCATCCGTTACCATCCACCGTGGGATTTGCGGCAAAACCGCCGCAGCCCCGATGGCGTTCAATCCATCAGCAGTTCGCTGCGGACCAGTTCGTAAGGAGTGGGATCGATGCCATATCTGCCGCGAAACGGATGGTCCATGACGATGATCAGAAAAACCAGTAGGCCGGTGGTGAGGCCGAGTGAGAGAGTGAGCACGATTTGCAGGCGGGGCTTGGGAATCCGGAACAGGAACGTGGTGCCCAGCATGGCGATGCTGCCTCCGATGACGACCCACCAGATGGCGGCAGGCAATCCGCCGGACACGGCATCGAGACGTTGCTGGCGGGCTTCCAGGAAGCTGTTGAACTCGCTCATGGCCTCCTGATCCAGCACGATCTCGGCGGGTGTGGCCGGATTGAATTCATTCATCCGTTCATAAATGGCGTTGGCGCGCGCCGTGCCACCGGTGGGAAGGACGCCCCGCCTTTGCGCCGGCCAGGCATCTTCAATGACGAAACGGACATACTCCTTGAGCAATGCCTGAAGCTCGCCCCGCATCGGTTGCGGATAAGCGCTCAGGTCGCGATGCAAGGCGGCGATTTTACCCGCCTCGTGCGTCACGACATCCTCGGCATCCGCATGGTTTTCCCAAGCCCCAACCGCCACCAGGCCTAGCAACAGCCCGTAGAGCACTCCGCCCGCCGAGAGGAAATAACTGACGAGTTCATTGTAGTCCGGCAAGTCACGGGCCGCACGCTGCGCCCAAGGACGCACCAGCCAGACACCGGCCACGGAAACCACCGCATAAACCGCGATCACCAGCGCGCACAACAGCCATTCCGGCAGATCGTAAAGCCACAACATCGGTCAGTCTTTCCGGGTGATTAATTCCGAAACTTGTGCTGCGGCGTTGAGGGCCACTCTCCCTGATAGATCACGGACGGGATGCGGCATGGCCCCGGCGTGGCGGATGAAAACGATGACTTCTGGAGCTTCTTCTTGATTTCCCATGGGAGACTGCGGAACGGATTGGCAGCTTTTCTAGATGCTCCGCGGTTCAGGTCAAACTGCTTTTGCCGCCGGACATGAGCGGAGGCCGGGCCTCATCCGGGACTTGGTGGAGTTTTTCGTTTCCCCTTGCAGGTGCGTGCCAGCAACAGCGTCAGGACGGCGTGCAGCAAAACCGCAGGCCACAGGAGAATGCCGCCTCCGCCCGCGATGCCGACGGAACCAAGATACAGCGTGACGGCCGCGCTGTAGGTCAACATGCCGCACAGTGTCGCTAGACCCGGCCAACAGGCGACTCCCAATCCGATCAGTGCGATGCCGAGCACCCGCGCTACCGGAAAGGCGACACCGGTTAGTTCCCCGCCGAGCAACAATTACCCGACGAGCGAAGGCACAACGAGCAACGCCAACCCGGTCGCGATCTCGCCGATCGCTGCTAGGAAAAGTATGTTTTTCATCGCGTCGGTCTCATGCCCTTCCCGTCGTTAGCGCTTAGCAGTGTCGATTGGTTCCGGCTCCGGTGCAGGAATCGGCGTCATTTCTGCCTTGGGCTCCGCTGCGGGCTCGAGCATCGGCACGAGCTTGAAGGTCAGTTTGTTGATCTCGCCGGTAAAATTGAACGGACTTTTGTAGCGATACTTCAGCATGGAAACGCCGGTGCGGGTATCGCTGCCGATGTCGAAACTCTCGTCCTCCGGGTAAGTGGCCGGAGTGCCATGTTCTATGGAGTTTTTAGCCACTTCCTTGCCGTCCACGAAGAGCACACCTTTTCCGCTCTTGCCCAGGCCCGGTTCGTCGGGCTTGTAGTCGAAGACGATGGTGTGCTTGCCTTCACCCAAGGAGGGCCCGGCCCACGTCGTGCGCTTGAGGTTGAGCAGATTGTAGAGGAACACCGGCTTGCCCCGGCCGATGTTCATGACGCGTGTGGCAAACACCGCGACTAGCAGAAAGGCGGCGGAGACGACGATGAATTTGCTCAAGCCCATTTTCAGGCCTGACCAGTTTTTGCTTCGTCCGCGCGCGACGAGCAGCAATCCGAGCAACAAGAATCCCAAACCGAGATTCCGGAAGAAGCTTGCTTTGGACCACCAGTCGAAGGCGGGACTCAGGTACAGGCCATAGCCGCCGAAGCGTCCGCCCTCGGTGACGATCATGCCTTCCGCGCCGCCCTTGGGGATCGTGACCTCGGCGGTGATGGTGTAGGCCTTGTTCAGCATGTTCGGCGCGCCGCTGTTAGGAACGCCCGAAATGGGTCCCAGGTAGGTGAATTCCGTTCGTCCTGCCGAGAGGCTGGGCTTGGGCGCGTTCCAGCGCGCCAGCGTGGTGTTGTCCATCGGCAACACGTTGTGCTTCGCCGCCTCGGCGTAGAAGAGATCCTGCATTTCCTTGAGCTTCTCCGGCATCTTGGCCGCGAGGTCGTTGGATTGGGTGGGATCTTCCGCGACGTTGTAGAGTTCCCATTGGTAGCCGGTGATCACGTCGGGCGCGGGCTTCGAGCTCAGTTCCCACGGCAGCGTCGCCGGGGTGGTGCAGCCGACCCATCCTTCGTGATAGATGGCGCGGTTGCCGAGCATCTCGAAATACTGCGTGTCGCGCTTCGACGGGGTGTTGGCGTTTTCCTTGGTCCATGTGTAAGCCATGCTCACGCCGTCCATCGGCCGCTGGGCGACTCCGTTGATCGTCTCCGGCTGCGGAAGGCCGGCCGCTTCGAGGATCGTCGGAGCGATGTCGATCACATGGTGAAACTGGTGGCGGATGCCGCCCACATCCTTGATGTGACCGGGCCACGACATGGCCACACCCTGCTTCGTCCCGCCGTAATGCGATGCCACCTGCTTGCACCACTTGAACGGCGTGCTCATCGCCCAGGCCCAAGGTGCGGCGTAGTGCGGGAAGGTTTTGTCCGATCCCCAGAACGGATACCAGAGCATCTGGGCTTTCACCGGCACGGGGATGCCATTCATGGTGGTGAACTCGTTAGGCGTGCCGTTGACCATCCCTTCGGCGCTCGCGCCATTGTCACCGCTGATGTAGATGATGAGCGTGTTATCCAACTGGCCCATATCTTCGACCGCCTGGATGACGCGGCCGATCTGGTGGTCGGTGTAGGCGAGGTAGGCCGCATACACCTCCATCTGCTTGATGAAGAGTTTTTTCTCCAAATCACCCAGTGAGTCCCACTCGGGCAGCTCCTTCGGCCAGGCGGTGAGCTGGGCGTTTGCCGGCAGGATGCCGAGCTTCTTCTGGTTGGCGAAGATCGTTTCGCTGACTTTTCCCCAGCCGCCATCGAAGAGCTTCATGTCGCTGATTTTCCTGATCCACTCCTCGGTCGGATGATGCGGCGCATGGGTGCCGCCGGGGACGTAATAGACCAGGAACGGTTTCTCGGGTGCGACCGACTTGATGTCCCTCATGTATTGATCGCCTCGTCGGACATGGAAGTGGTTAGATTCCACGTGCCCGCCGGCTTGCCTTCGAATGGATAGATCGGCGTCGTATTGCGGAACAGGTTGGGCTGCCACTGGCTGGCGTCGCCGCCGACGAAGCCATAGAAGTATTCGAAGCCCATGCCCACCGGCCACTGGTCGAACGGCCCGGCGGCGGTCGCCTGATAGGAGGGCGTGTTGTGTTCCTTTCCAAACCATGACGTCGCATAACCGTTATCCTTCAGGATGTTCCCGATGGTGCCGTTCGCCTTCAAAATGACCGAGTCGTAGCCGGGATATCCGGTGGTCAGCTCGCCCACGACGCCGAAGCCGGCGACGTGGTGGTTCCGCCCGGTGATCAAGGCCGCGCGCGTGGGCGAGCAGCGTGCCGTGGAGTGGAAATTCGTGTAACGCAGCCCGGCCTTCGCCACGCGATCCAACGCCGGAGTCGGAATGATGCCTCCAAACGTCGCCGGCGCGCCGAAGCCGCAATCGTCCGTCATGATGAGCAGCACATTGGGCGCACCCTTCGGCGGCACGACTCGCGGTGCCCACCATGGGGTCGATTCGGAGGCTTTCTCCTTGATCACACCGCCGAATGCCGGATCCGGGAGCGGAAGTTGTTTGCCGCCGGTAGTGGTGGTGGCGTGAGACGAACCCGCAGTGCCTATGATTTCCTGGGCCAGCGCGGATGACAAGACCGCAATCAAGGCGGCCACAAACATTCCGATGAAGTGGTTGTGTGAGGTCGGTTTCATGGGAGCCTTGGCTGCTTTTCCCGCAGTGACCGTGAACCGTAACAGGATCAGCAAAAGTTCCACTATTGGACCTTGGTCCCATAACGCCACGAGCCGCAAATAAGGAGGCACCACATTTCTGTGGTGCTGGCCAATCCGTAGTCTTTGAAATGCGCGAAGCTCTTTCCCAAAGCCTATCCATTCGCATCCACGACAGGAATGTTATGGCTCCTTATGCAAAAAGGTCGCCTCCCCCCCGGAGAGACGACCCGTCCGTTTCACGCTAGAAGACGGTTAGTCCACTACTTTGACGCCGGGAATTTTCCAGGTGCCGTCGATGATGGATGGGTTCTTCTCACTCGGCCAGTAGAGGCGCATCATGAGGATGAACTTGTCCGGAGGCGCGGGAAGCCAGTTCGATTCCTTGTCCTTGCCGGGGCTTTCGTTCTGGATGTAGAGATCCACAGAGCCGTCGGCATTGGGCTTGAGATCCTGGCGTGCGCTGATGCTGTAGCGATTCAGCGGGTTCTTCACGAAGAAGTAGGCCGCGTTATACATGGTGAGCGACCAGAAGCCCTGGGCTGGCGGGAGCTGGCCTTTCTCGAAGTGCATGACATACTTCTTCGCGCCGCTGTAGGAGCCGAGAACATCAGGTCCTTCCGAGGTCGGATAGACGGCGTCCTGCGGGCGGTTCGCACCGAGGCCGATGGCGGTGATCAGCGCGCGCTGGAGGTAGTTGGTGCCGTAGAGGCCGGTCTTGGTGGTGAAGGCCCAACCGTTTTCCAACTTCATGTCGCCATCCACGAGGCCGCCCTTCATGTGGAGCATGATCTTCTCATTGGCGATCTTCGGCACTTCCTTGAATGCTTCTTTCGCGACGGGGCCGAGCTTGCCGCCGTCGAATGGCTGGCCGGCGACGACGCCGAGCTTCGTCAGTTTTTCGACCATGGGCGCATCGGCAGCGGCGGGTGGATTGTCCGTCAGCAGCTTCGCTAACAACGTGAAATAGGCATCGGTGCTGAGCGCGTTGACCTGCTCGCGCACGGCGGTCTTCATGTCGATGGACGGATCCACCTTGCCGGCGGGTGGCGTGTAGGGCTTGCCGTAGGAACTGAGAGGGACAAGGGAAATCGCGTCCTGCATCTGATGGACCGCCGCATAATCCTCAGGGGTGCCGGTGCAGTAGACGCGGCCTAACAACCACACGATATTGGTCGGCGATTTGTATTCCTTCACACCCTCTGGCAGCGTGCCTTTCCAGCCGGGACCGGTGATCGCGTATTTCTGCGGGCCGGTGCCGGTGGTGCGCTTGCCGGGGACATCGAAGACATTGGTCCAGCCATCAAGCATCGGGAAAAGGTAATAGCGGTCCTTTGCATCCGGCAGGCTGAGGATATAGGGTTCCTTGCCCACTTCGATCCATGCGGTGGTGTAGAGCGTGTCGGCGTTAGGCGCGGTGACATCCGTGAACGTGGCGTCCGGATAGGAGCGCATCCGGACGAATTGCCCCATCGGCGCGCGGGTGCCTTCGGGCTTCTCGACATTGCTCATGATCCGCCGGGTCATTTCCATGGTGACGAGCGGATAGCCATAGACATAGGCCTCGACGCCGGCCGGCACGGCTTCGAAAACGTTCTCCGCAGCCTGGCTCGCGCCGGTGCCGAGGAACAAGGTGGCCGCCGCAAGACTGGCGGTAACGGTGTGTTGCAGGAATCTGCGTTTGGTCAGTTTCATTGGTTTGTTCGGGTCGTGGGGAGTTATGGAAACCGCTGGCCACCCGTTGGAGGCAGCCCGCGTTTTTTCACGGACGGAACCACCGGGTGTCACGGATCGAGGGGGTGTCCGATTCTCACAACCGCAAAATGGCGGTGATGAGCCGATGTCTTCAATGTGGAAATTTCCAAGGCGTGTTAGCAATCCAAATCCATATCCAAAAAACGAAATAACCACGCTTGTCCGCGGGTGACGGGTCCGCCATATTCCCTTGAGTGAGAAGTGATCTCCCAGCCGTCACTGCGCTGCGGGTGAGCGATCCCGAGAGGCTGATCGCCGGCATCACTGGCGCGGACCTCGCCGCTTGCCAGCTCAGCGCCCGTCCCGCGACCAGCGAACTCGCTCGCGTGTTGTTGCCCGGCACCTGTCTCGACATGGTGCGGCTCGGCCCGGCGATGCTTTTTTCCGGCGCGATGCCCGACGATTGTTACACCCTGATGTTCGTGATCGCCTGCCAGCGGCCAGGACACTCGTTCAATTTCGAAAGAGAACACACCGACGGTTACCTCGCCTTCTGGCCTCCCGGCGGCGCGCTCGATGCGACGACTCCGGCAGGTTATGCCAATGCCACACTCACGCTCCCGGTCGCGGCGTTCGAAGCCGCGGTCGCCATCCATTTTCCCGACATTCCGCCGGAGTGGCTCACACGAGGCGCCGCGCTGCATCTGCCACCCGCCGGACAAGCACCGCTGCGCCACCTGCTGGACACACTCCGGGCCGGGATCTGGAATCCCGAACAGCCGCTTGCCAATCCCCGCATGCGCCTTCATGCCGAGCGCAACCTGATCGCCGCCTTTTTCACCGCGATGCGCGCCGGCCGCGAGCACCTGATCTCCCCGGCGCCGCCACGGCAGCTCAAGCGCCACCGCTCCCTGCGTCAGGCGCGTGATTACCTCTCCGCCCATGTTCACGAGACGGTCTACCTGCATGACCTCTGCCGCAGCACGGGCCTAACCGTCCGCACGCTCGAGAATCTTTTCCGGGATCTCCTCGGCATCACCCCGACCGCCTTTCTCCGCCACCAGCGGCTGCATGGTGTCCGCCGCGATTTCCAACAGATGGCCCCCGTTCCCGGCTTGGTCAAACAGGTCGCCCACGAGTGGGGGTTCCTGCACCAAGGGCATTTCGCCCGCGACTATCAGGCCCTCTTCGGGGAAAGCCCGTCCGCCACCTTGACGCGCTAACAGGAGTGCCCCCGCTCCGTTTGTTTCATCCTGTTTGAACCCATCCATTCAAACCGCCACAAGGTCACGGTTCCGCGGCCAGCGCCTCCACCCGCACGCCGAGCCATTCCGCGGCTTCAGCGACTTCCCGGAAAACCCGGACGTCGATGGGCGATGGCTCCATCAGCGCGGCGAACATGTGCGCGAGCCCGTAGGCCGGTGCATTGGGAGCGAAAATCGCCGATTTCACCGGTTCCCGGCCGTCGTAGGATGCGCGGCGGATGGCGACAAGATCAGCGATGTCCTTGAACACCAGATGCACCGCCGTGAGCTTGGACAGGTCGGCATAGCGGTGGAACGGCTCGTCGGCGATGGATTCCTCGAAACCGACATAATGGATGATGAAGGTCGCCAGGGTGACATCCAGCAGGCCCTCGGGATACCAAGCCTCTAACCTCAGGTCGGTGCGGAAGCGCGTCCGGGTGAAGGGATCGATCATGGGAATGGCGGGCGGTTGCATGGGAGAGCCGGGATTTCAGAACCGGATGTTGAGGCCGGTGTAGAGGCCGGCCGTCGCCATGTCATAAGTGAACGCGCCGTCGGAGTAGTCCGTGTGCAGGTAGCGGTAGCCGAGATCCGCGGAGACCTTTTCGGTAAACTGATAGCCGACCGTTCCCTGGAACGTCCATGCCAGATCGGAGCCGACGCTGAACCCGCCGATGTCGGTTTTCGCGGCGAGATACCATTTCGGGGTGATGTTCCATTGGGCCCTGACGCCGATGATGGGATCCACCCAGCTTTCCGAGGCGGAGGCGCTGGTGGGGGAATCGGCAATGACCTGTTGGTTGAGGGCGGCGGATAGATTCTGTTTTGCCTGGGTCACGCGGGCTTCCGCGCGGGTGACCTTCCCCTTCAATGAGGAATCCACCGAAGCACGGAGTTTCGCGACCTCCAGGCTGGCGGCGGCGGCGGCAAGTTTCACCCGCTCCACCTTCACGGCGGCGGAGATCCTGGCGTCCACGATGTCGCGGGCGGACAACCCGCCCTCGCGGCGAAGTCTGACGAGTTCCCGTTTCAGATCCTCCTTCACCCGGTCGTCGGCCTCCGCCTTGATATCGGCGGTGATCTTCGCCTCGATGCTGGCGCGGCGGGTGGCGGACGCCGCCTGATAGTCATTGATCTTCGGCTGCACGATCTCTTCCGCGCGATCCGTGAGGCCGGTTACCACGCGGTCGCTGGCAGCGGTGCTGGCGGTTTGGATTCCCACCGGGTTGAGACTGCCGTGGAGGTCCAGTCCTAGGTAGTTGTAACGGGCACCGGCATAGACATCGACAAAGCCTGATGGCGATTCATACACGCGGTAGGCCACACTGAGTTCCCCGAGAAATTCCTTAAGGTCCGCACCCACGTGGTTATAGATGGAGCCCGGAGGATTTCCCGAGTCTCCCAGGCAGGCATAGAAGCCGTCAGCGATGATTCCCCAGCGGTCCTTGCGGGCCTCGAACTGGATGGCGGCGGCAAACTTGAGGTGTTGGGCGATGTCGCTGAAGGAATCATCGACATGCGTGTTCAGACTTCCGATGCCGGTGTCGCCATCAAGCCCCGTCAGCCAGCCGTAGGGCGAGGCACGGAATTCCCAGCCCGGTGCGAACGCGGCGGGCGGTGTTTCGACAACCGGCGTTTCGGGGGAGCCGCCGAAGGTCGTGCCTGCGGCGGCGGTCAGGACGAGGCTGGCCGACAAGGTGGTTCTGGACAGATGATTCATGGGATGGATTGCGTTGAAGTCAGGGATATTCACACCGAAATCAAGAGGAATTGAATCAGGGAGTTGGCGCACTTCCAGCCGTTAGTTTGCCTTGACGATGCCTGCGGTTTCCAGATGCCATCGCCCTCGGACCGGAAGCGGATCTTGCAGGCGTTGTTTTTCAACCTTGGAGAGCGCTGCATTCTAATTGACCGGCTGCGGCTCGGGAAATTTCCACGTGCCGTCGAGAACCTCCGCGCGCGGACGGTAGAGGCGCACGGTGTAGTTCCAGCCGGGCGTGATGGGGATGTGGTTTGCTGTGGCGTCGGGCGCTCCACCGAAGAGGATTGTCACTGAACCATCCGCGGCTTTCTTCGCGGTGAGGTTGTTGACCGAATAGGCGTTCTCCGCGTTTTTCTCGAAGTAACCCTTGGCGTTATAAACGCTGATCGACCAGAACGCGTCCACGGGCACATCCTTGACCACGAGCGTGTAGGCGGTCGCACCATCGTTCTTCGCCGGGGTGAAGTTGAGGTAGGTTGCGTCCTTGTCCGGATTGCCGCCCCATGCGGCGGCACTGGCGACGAGATGGCGGACCGGGTCTACTTGCTCTTTCGTGCCGAAGGATTGCTTGAAGTCAGGCATCGTCGTGGCGAGGACTAGCAGAGCGTCGCGCACTTTTTTCTGGCTGGCAGCGTCCCACTCAGGCAGCTCCAGCTTCCCGGCACTGGCCTGCTCGATCTTCATCGCATCCTGCAAGGCATGAACCAGCTTCACATCCTCAGGCTTGGCCGGATCGACCAGCGTGCGGATTCCAGCCACCACGTAACGCGTGCCGATTTTCTCCCGCGTGAGGGTATAAGAACCTGCGCCATAGGCCACAAATGGGATGTAGTGATCTTCGTTCAGGATCATCAGCGACATGAAACGTGCGCCGGCGTCGGGCAGCGTGACCGTGGCTGGACCGGCGTCGAGATCGAGGACAATGGCGGAGTAGAGCGTGTCGCGATTCAGGCGGATGACGGTCTGGTTCTCGACCGAAGCGGGCTCGCGCCGATGAAGGAATTTTCCGAAGCCGCCGTCCTTGGCGAAGTTGCTGAAGTATAGATCGGACTCGGCGCGGACGAAGTTATCGACCGTCACGGGAATGGGCTCGGCGGCGCAAGCGAACGGCGCGAGGGATGCGCCGAGTGCGAGAGCAAGCGTGACCGGGTGGGGTTTTGTTTTCATCATCAGGAGTTGGTTGGCTTGAGGCGTTGGTTCACTTCACTTCTTCCACATCCGGCAGCTTCCACTTCATCCCGAAGAATTCCTTCTTCGGACCGTAGAGGCGGAATAGCAGTTCGAAGGGACGTTTCGGGTCGGTAGGCACCCAGTTGGATTCCTTGCCCGCCGGCGCGACCGGGCCGAAGTAGATGTCCGTCGAACCGTCCGCATTCTTCCGCACGGTCATGTCGTTAGAGGCGAGGCTCGGACGGGCCATCCCGCGGATCAACGCGTGCGTCTCGCGGTCGTAGGCGGTGGCCGACCAGTATTGCTCGATGGGTGCGTCCGGAGGCACGGTTAGATGGTAGGTTTTGTTTCCCTCCAGCGGTTTCCCCGCGCTATCGCTGATGTTGATGAGATAGAACTGGCCACCGCCAAAGACCTTCGGGCTGAAGTAAGCCATGTGATACATGATCGCCCGGCCATCGAGGCCGTATTCGTTCGGGTTGGCGAACATGTTGCCCAGGCCATCCCTTGTCTCGGGCGGAATCGGCACTGACCATCGAGTCCCTTCGAAGAACGGCGGCTCGAATCCCTTCTCGTATTTCTGCGAGATCACCGCGTGGGCTTCCTTAACCGCTTCAGCGAGGATGCGCTTCGTCTTCGCGTCCGGCTCGAACCGCTTGCCCTTCTCGATGCCGAGTGTCTTGAGCGAGTCGATCATTACCTTGTCGCGGGTGAGCCACGGCTCCACCTGCACGAAGCGGTCGAGGTATTCGAAGAAGCTGGGATCGTAGGGAATGGTCGCGTCGAAGTCCTTGTCGTAGGCATCCACGAACACCGTCGAATCCGGATCGCCACCTAGCGGATAGACTTTAACCCGCTTGCCGTGCTCGACCGCGGACTGGATGTCAGCGTCGCTGCGGCTCTTGAAGTTGGATCGCAGGATGACGAACCCCCGATATGTCTCCGAAGGCAGCACGATATATCCCTCCGGCGCGGTCTCCTTGTAACCCGGTGGCGTGATGAGGTATTTGGCACCCTTTCCCTTGTCCACGCCAGCAGGGCCGACGTCCGCCAGCGCGTTCTGCCACGCGACATCGAAGCTGCCGACAATCACGTGGTCCGCATCAGCTGGCGGGATCTCCACCACCACCGGGCCGCTCGACGTGTCGTAGAATGGATTGAGGTAGATCGTGTCCGGATTGGGCGTGAGCGTCTGATTATTCGAATTGACCGGCTTCGACCAATAGACGACCTGGTTCAGCTTCGCACCGTTGTCGATGGCCGCCTGCAGCATCCGCTCGTAATTCACAGCCGGCATGCCCCATATGACGGCCTCAACGGCACGACGTTCGATGGAGCGGCGATGTAATTCTTCCGCAGAAAAGGTCTGCGCCTGCGTGGTGATGACAGCACCTAGCAGGAAGCCGAGCGCGAGGATGATTTTCATGATCGAATCTCCAATTTTTTTTTGAATCAAAAACGCCGGACATCCCTGGCGGATGCCCGGCGGCGGACCCGTTGCGGTTATTTCGCTTTTTCCCTGAGCATCGGGAAGGCGTTCTCGATCTTTTGCTTCGCTTTGATCTCGCGGAGCGTGTCCTCGAGAATGGTGGATGGGTTGAACGACGGCGGCACGGAACGCGGCGGGAACTCCTTGAACGTCTCCACGAATTCACCGACCGCGCCCATTCCTCCGTAAACCTGCGGCACATGATTCATGATCCAGTCCCAGTAGGTGTTGGAGGTAAGGTCAGCCCGCTCGAAGGGATCCTGCATGAGATTGTAGAGCTTGGTCATGCGCAGTTTGGTGAAGGGTTCCGCCCACACACCCATTGTCCCGACCATGCGCTGTTCGGCAAAGCTGCACTTGTAGTCGCCGATGCGCAGGGCCACGAGCATGCCGTCGTCGTCGCTGTAGAAGTAATTGCCGCGCGCGCTCTTGACGCCGTTGTTCTTGCCTACCGTGCCTTCGACGGAGGTGAGGAACTTCGACTGATCGTAGCCATCGAGATGAACCTTGTAGTTGATACCGTTGGCTTGGTAGCCCTTCAGCAGCTTGCCCTTCACGTCCGGCTCACCGGCGATGGCGCAAAGGGTGGGAATCCAATCGTTGTGGCTCATCAACTCGTTGGTCACTGTGCCCGGCTTGATCTTGCCCGGCCAGCGGACGAGGCAGGGCACTCGAAAGGCTCCTTCCCAGTTGGTGTTTTTCTCCGAGCGGAAGGGCGTCATCGCGCCGTCCGGCCAGGTGTTCATGTGCGGGCCGTTGTCGGTGGAATAGATGACGAGGGTGTTGTCCGTGATGCCCAGGTCATCCACCGCCTTGAGCAGCGTACCGACCATGTCGTCGTGCTCCATCATACCATCGATGTATTCGCTGTCGCCGTGCTGATAGCGGCCGCGGTGTTCGGCACGGACATGCGTGCGCAAGTGCATGCGAGTGGCGTTCATCCAACAGAAGAACGGTTTCCCGGCAGCGTGCTGGCGCTTCACGAAATCAATCGCCGCTGCGGAAGTCTCGTCATCCACCGTTTCCATGCGCTTCTTCGTTAGAGGGCCGGTGTCCTCGATGGTCTGCTTGCCGATCTTGCCGAAGCGCGGGTCTTCCGTGGCGTCGTCCACATCGGTCGCCTTGCATTTCAGCACTCCGCGCGGTCCCCACTGCGCCTTGAAAGCGGCATCTTTCGGATAATCCGGCAGCTCCGGCTCCTCCTCCGCATTGAGGTGATAGAGATTGCCGAAAAATTCATCGAAGCCGTTTACCGTGGGCAGCGACGGATTCCGGTCGCCGAGGTGGTTCTTGCCGAACTGCCCGGTCGCGTAGCCGAGGTTCTTCAGCAGCCCGCCGATGGACGGATCGAGCTGGTTCATGCCCATCGGCGCACCGGGGAAGCCGACTTTCGTCATCCCCGAGCGGATGCCGTGCTGCCCGGTGACGAATGCCGCGCGTCCGGCCGTGCAGCTCTGCTCGCCGTAGTAGTGCTGGAAGCGGATGCCTTCCCTGCCGATGCGATCGATGTTAGGCGTCTCATAACCCATCAAGCCACCGCTGTAGGCGCTGACGTTGGTGGTGCCGATGTCGTCACCCCAGATGACGAGGATGTTGGGTTTCTTGTCCTGCGCGGACGCGGCCGCGAGGGAGATGAGGCCGCATGCGAGGGCGGCAATCCGGGTGTTGGTTTTCATGATGTGTTTGTTTTGTCATGTGGTCGGAGAAAAAATGATGGTTCGGACCGAACGGAATGTTAGGGATCATTCTCAGAATTTCCAACCGGCACTGAGGGCGAAAACGTCACCCTCGAAGCGTTTTTCCACGCTGAACTCGTGGACCCAGCGGGCGTTGAGGTCCAACTGGCTCTCGCCGAATTTCTTCGACCAGGTGACGATGGGACCCACTCCGAAGGCCCGGCCGCTGAAACCGTTGGGGGTGGGGATCGTGCCTCCGTCGTCATCCGTCACCTGCTCGATCCAACTGGCGACGAGTCCGACGCCCGCGCCGTTGGCGAAGCGCTTGATCACCGTGGCTTCGAGATCGGAGACGATGCCGTTCTGATAGTCGGTGTCGGGGTTCTCGGTGTAGAACTGCATGGCCCAGGCGGCGCTGTATTCCAAGCCGATGGTCGGGCAGATCTTGGTGTAGGAAATGCCGGGGATGAAGGTCCAGTTGTTGAGGCTCAGGTTGGCAAGATCCGAGGAATCGTATTCACCGGTGGGAGCCCAGACGGTGAGGTTCATCCCGAGATGCTCGGTCTCGCTGATGTGATAGCTGGCGGCGAGCGGCACGATGGCGAGGTCGAACAATCCGAACTTGTCCTCATGGCGCGTGCCGGTCTTGGGGCCGACGGTGACATTCGCCTCCACATCGACCGACGCCAGCGGTTGGGCGATGGCGGAAGCGAAGTTCCAATGCCCCGGCGGGGTGTCCCAGATATAAGTGAGGGTGAGATTGGTGAACGAGATTTTGGTGTCGAGTCCGAGCGCGAGATTGACGCCGATGGGCACGGTGCCGCTGCCGCTGATGTCGGCATCGTAGTAAATTTCCCCGATGGAGGCGATGAAGCCCGGCGCGGGGGGAATCACTCCGGCATAGGGATTGATCATGGTTCCGGAGACCGGACGGCCGATGGCGCCTTCCACGGCGAGGGCGGAGGTGAGCGGTGCGGCGGTTAGAGCAAGGATGGCGGCGAATTGTTTGTTTTTCATGGTGGGTATGGAATTGAGGCGGTCATTCTATTCCGGCCGGCGATGCCGATGCGATGTAGCAGCGGTCTGCGACCGTCGAAGCGAAAGAGATGTGTGTTCCAACAGCACTGGATTGAAGCGTTACATTGGCGATTCCCAGGCTCCACGTTTACTGGAAAAGTGCGACGGTCGCAGACCGCTACAGTTGAGGATGCTTATTTTACAACGGGGGAAACCTGGTTTTCCTTTGCGCCGTTTTTCGCACAGCGGAATCCGATGTGGCTCATACCGGTGTCGATGGAGGAACCTCGCCGCGCGGCGGGGCGGTAGCCTTCGCTGACGTCCACGTGGCAGAGCCAGGAGCCGCCCTTGATGACGCGTTCCTGTTGGAGCGGATGGCCTGGAGAGTAACTGGAGGCCGGACCGGTCGGATTGATGGCAGCTCCGGCGAGCTTGGCGCGGGCCAGGGTATCGACGCGATACCAGTCGCCACACCAGTTCCAGACGTTGCCGGCCATGTCGTAGAGGCCGTAGCTGTTAGGCGGGAAGGATTTGACGGGCGAGGTGCCGGGGAAGCCGTCCTCTCCGGTATTTTTGCTAGGAAACGTGCCGGTCCAGGTGTTGGCCATGAACTTGCCGCCAGGCTTGAACTCGTCTCCCCAGGCGAAGCGCTTGCCTTCGAGCTTGCCGCGCGCGGCGAATTCCCACTCGGCCTCGGTGGGGAGCCGTTTTCCCGCCCATTTCGCGTAGGCCACGGCGTCTTCCCAGGCGATCATCACGACCGGGTGATCCTCGCGTTTCTTGATATCACTGGCCGGGCCTTCGGGATGCTGCCAGTTCGCGCCGTGGGTCCAGGTCCACCAGGTTTCCTCACCCTTGGGATCGATGGGGCCGGGCGGCGGGAAGAAAGTCACGGCACCGGGCTGGAGCTGCTCGGAGGAAGGTTTCGGCGTGCCGGGCGGGACCTGTTTTTTCATTTCCTCCCAGTCGATCGGCCGCTCGGCGACCGTCTTGTAGCCGGTGGCATCGACGAATTTCCGGAACTGCGCGTTGGTCACATCGCAAGTATCGATCCAGAAGCCATCGAGGGTCACCTTGATGACCGGCTTCTCATCCATCCGGCCTCCGGAAAGCTCGTTGCCCATGGAAAAGACGCCGCCGGGAATCCATACCATTCCTTCCGGCGCGGCATCCTTGTTAGGAGGTGCTGTGGATTCCGCCGCCTGCGCGAAGGTGACCAGCGCGAGTGCGATGAATGCCGTGCCGGCGACACGGAGTGGGGCCCGCATCAGGGCGAAAAGCAGAATCGATCGGATCTCATAACGGTTCTTCATGGGAGTGTGGATTCTGTATGAGTGAATGAAGATTCCCAGCGAACCTGTCAACGCACTTCGGCCATTTCTATCAATATCCGGAGGCGACCGTCTTTGGTTCGGAAGCGCCGCGAATCCAAGTTCCTCCGGCAAACAGGCGCAAACCATTGGTTTCCGGCATGATGCGCCAGCCTTGGGAAACGGGCGCCCGATTCCGCGTCGTTGAAAGCCTCCCTTTCACGAATCAAACGCCCGCACACTCCCGGCAGCCCGCGATTCAGACGGCCGCCGCAGCCGCCGCATCCGCATTCCAGGTCCATCCGGGATGCTTGACGTAGGCCAGCGCCTCTTCGCTGCGGATGCCGCCTTTGGCCTGCTGGATGAATTCAGCCTTGTGCTGGTTCCAGATCTGCAGCTCGCGGGCGGTCGGCGTGTGGCGGTTCTGATAGGGCACCTGGTTGCCGACGAACATGACGAGGAAACCCTCCAGACCGAAATCGGTCTGGGTGTTAGGAAGCCGGTAGCGGCAGAAGCCGGTGGGGCCGTTTTCCTGATAGAACTTGATCAGCTCGGCGACGCCGGAGACATCGGTATCCTCGCGGGCCTGCCTCCAGAAGGGCGTGTCGAGCATGCCGTTGAACTTGTAGTGGATGGCGAGGAAGTCGCGGACATCCTTCCACCCGGTCAGGGTGAGGTCGTTGAAAAGCTGCCTGATCGTGTCGGTTGGCCTGAGGTTGGTGTGGATGAGGAAATCGATGAGCGTCTGCGTGTGGGAGCAGAGCATCATGAGACCGGTGGACTCCAGAGGCTCCACGAATCCGGCGGAATTGCCCAAGGCCACGACGTTGTCCACCCACTGCCGCTGAAGGCAGCCCGAACGGAACTTCACGATGTGCGGGGCATCGGTGATCTTGGGATTTTTCCGATGGAATTCCTCAAGCGCGTCGTCGTCCGAAATCGCTTGGGAACAATAGACATAGCCGCGATTGATGATGCGTTCGTGATCGATCTGCCAAGCCCAGCCGGAGTTCATGGTTTCCGCGGTGGTGTAGGGCTGGATCAATTCGTCGGTCCGTTCCCAGCCGCCGGTGACGGCGCGGTCGCAGAACAGGGATTTGTTGAAACTGATGTACGGTTCCTCCAACGCCTTGCCGATGAGCTCGCTGCGGAAACCACTGGCGTCGACGAAGAAGTCAGCCTCCAACCGCTGGCCATCCTCAAGATGGATGGCGGCGATACCCTTGGGCCCGCGCTCGGTGCCGTTGACCTTGCCGTCGGTGAATTCGACTCCATGCTCGCGGGCGACGATTTCGAGGATTTCCACGAACTTCTTGTTCTCGATGTGGAAAGCGTGCCACGGGTGGACGTCAGGGGCACCGTTGGCCTGGCGAGGGAACGCCATTTCCTGATGCATCAACGCGCCGGGTAGACTGGCGTTGTTGAAATCGTCATCGCAATAGAAGCCGGTGGGTTTCGGAAGATCCGACCAATGCGAGTCCAACTGGAGATTGAAGGTGTAGTCGAAGCGGCCGCGGCTGCCCCAGAGGAACTTGATGCCGAGCTTCCAGGTGGGCTGGGCGAGTTCGTAAAAGCGTTTCCGCGGGATGCCCAGATAATCGAAAAGGTGCCGCGGAAAGTTCGGCGTGGTGGCCTCACCGACGCCGATAACGCCGAGCGAGGGACTGCGCACGACGCGGACGTTGAGCTGGGGAATCTTGCGCTTGATGGAAATGGCGGCGAGGAGGCCGGCGCTGCCAGCGCCGAGGACAAGTAGGTTTTGAATCATTGGGTTTCCAAGGTTCCTACCGACTCCATCCGGGGAGATCAATGGAAAACCTGCGAGTCTGGAGAAGTCGGTCGAAGCCGGCATTTCCTTGCCGGATTCGACGTTAAACCGAAGGCGCCCGCTCCAGGCTGTAGCTGTCCTTCCCGTCCTTCATCAGCCAGCCTTCCTCGGCGAGGCGGGCGCGGAGCGTGTCGGATTCCGCCCAGTTTTTGGCGAGGCGGGCCTGCCAGCGGGTTTCAGCAAGGGCCTGGATGGCTTCCGGAATTTCAGCGGATTCCTGATGCGCCTCTTCCGGCAAGGTGATGCCGAGGGCACGGAGGACGCGGTTGAATCCGGCGAGCGCGGCGGCGGCCCCGACTCCGGTTAGATGAGAGGCCTCGCGAAGTCCGGTGAACAACCCGCCGAGCGCGCCGGGGGTGTTGAGGTCGTTGTTGAGGCTGTCCCAAGCCGCCTGGAACGGGCCGAAGTCCGCGCTCGTTAGACGGGCGTCCGGACCGGCGTTCGCGGCGAGGTGACGCGCCCCCTTGGCGAGTTTCGCCAGTGCCTCGCGGGCTCCTGATAGAGAATCGAGGGTGAAATTGAGCGGCTTGCGGTAGTGCGCGCCGATGAGGACGTAGCGCACTTCCATCGCGGTGTGGCCCTTGGCCGCCAGATCTTCCAGCGTGTAGAGATTTCCCAGCGATTTCGACATTTTCCCGCCATCCACTAACAAATGGGTGATGTGGAACCAGTTCGCCGCGAAGTGGCCGCCGCAGGCGCATTCGCTCTGGGCGATTTCGTTTTCATGGTGCGGGAACACGAGATCGACGCCGCCGGAATGAAGGTCGAAAGAATCGCCGAGATACTCCTGGATCATCGCCGAGCATTCGAGGTGCCAGCCGGGCCGACCTTCGCCCCATGGTGACGGCCAGAAATTTTCTCCGTCCTCGGGGCGGCGGCCTTTCCAAAGGACGAAATCCGATAGACTGTCCTTTTCATATTCGTCGGAATTCGAGCGTGCGTTCTGGGTTTTCCCGATGTCCAGCTCACGTTGGTCGAGGCGGGAAAGCCGGCCATAACCGGGAAACGAGGAGATCTTGAAATACACCGAGCCATCGTCGGAAGCGTAGGCATTGCCCTTTTCCACCAGCGTCCCGATCATCGCGATCTGCTGCGGGATGTGATCCACCGCGCCGGGCTCGATGTGTGGCGCGAGCAGGCCGAGCTTTTCGCAATCGGCATGAAATTTAGCGGTCCATCCGGCGGTGAACTCGGTGAGCGACTTCCCGGCTTTTTGCGAATCGCGGATCGTCTTGTCGTCCACGTCCGTGATGTTCCGGACATGCAGCGTGCGGGTTCCGCCGGTTTCCAAAGTCCGGCGGAGTACATCCTGAAGGACGAAGGTGCGGAAATTCCCGATATGCGCCGGGCCATAAACCGTCGGTCCGCAGCAGTAAAAACGGAAGGTGCCGCCGTCGATGGGTGAAAGTTCGCGCTCGGTTCGGGAAAGCGTGTCAAAAAGCCGCATGGCGCGGTTTAGGGAGCGGCAAGCCCGTCGCCAAGAGCAAAGAGAGGAACCCTCCCGTTCATCCGCGCTTCCGGCGGAACACCAGCAACAAGGCCGAGAATCCCACCAGCGAGACGATCCCCGGCTCGGGCACCGCTTGATTGCCGACATCCACATAAACCCACTCGGGAGCACTCCCCTTCGAAAGCACTTCCACAGGAACGCGGGTGACATTTTCCGGCAGCGGAACCACTCCACCGAACGAAACCGATTGGATTTCAGGCCTCTTCGCGGGCGGCGGCGTCCGGTGCAACATCCACAGACCGATAGCCGGGGATGCGAGCAGCAATCCGAACAGCAGGCCTTTTATTTTCAAAACCCAGGACACGACCCACCCAAGGTGGTTAATTTTTAAAAATAATCAAGTTTTATGAAATACTTTTATGATTTTAGAGGATTGGGTTTCCCATGAAATCGGGCTACATTGCCCTCACAAATGGAGCGGGCACATGACGAACGGGTGAGGCAGGTCGCCATCGGGACGAGCATCCTGATCGTGCTGATGTTGTCGATCAGCGGCTTGCTTGTGGGCTGGCGGTATCTCCCCGGCCTTCTGGGTGAATGGGTTGGAACAATGTTGGGGATCATCTGCACCCCCTTTTTCCTCGAAGGATCCTTTGTCTTACTCGGACTGTTCGCGGTGGTTTGCCTGAATATCTGGCACCGTCACAAGGATGGTGATGAGTTTGTGTATCTGGAACAGATCGCCGGTCCCGATGTGCCCAAGGATCTGCCGGAGCAGGCCAAATGGGCGATTTACCGGGAAAAGCCATTGGAGGCCGAAGAGCCATCGGCACTGGCCCAAGCGGAAGGCGCCTATTCGATCGGCGATTACCTGTCGGCGGCGGAGTGGATTGGAACGCTGGGCCAGGATGAACTCAGTCAGCCTGAAACCTTGGAGCTGCGCCTTAAATTAGCCCGCGCAACCGGTCGGGCGGATCTCGCAAGTGACTTGGAGACAGAGATTCGCAACTTGAAATTCTGAATCGGTGAGCTTTTGAACATTACGCGATTTTTACCTTCAAAAAACGCCCGAAAACCCGCTTAAACTGAGGGCTGTGAATCGTGATCTCGAACCCATGAATGCGGCGAATTTTCTCAAGATGGCGCACGGCGACTTGGCCGGTTTGCGCCAGTTGGCGTTTGATTTTTTCAATGACACCCGCCGCCAGATGACCGGCTGGATGGCCCTGATCGAGGCGGGAAATTTCAGCCAGCTCCGTGACGACCTCCACCGCTGCAAGGGCGGAGCCTCGCTGTTCGGATTGGAACGCATCGTCGCCTTGATCGGGTCATTTGAAAGCCCCGCCGCGCTCGAAAGCCGGGGATTCGACATCGCCCATTTCGAGAGCGAACTCACCGCCGCGGAAAGCGCCGTGATCGCGATGACGGATTGATTCGCAACGATGGCAGCCAAGATCCAATCCCCGGAAAAAGAGCTGCGATTCACCCGTTCCGGACAAGCGAGCCTGTTTTGGATCGCTTCCGCCGTGCTCACCGCCGTGGGGGTGACGATGTTGGCGACCGCCATTTACCGCGACATCAATCCGGACCTCCCCCACCCCGCCTGGGCCTTGGTGCCGCTGGCATTCGCCGGGTTCATGGCCCACACCGCTGTCAGCCTGACACGCCATGCCTATCTGATTCTGACGCCGCTGGGGATCGAAATTTTCCCGTTTTTCCGTCCGGCCTCGGGGATGCGGCTGGTCACCTGGCGGGAGGTCAACCACGCCGAGGTGAATGAGGAAAAAACGCGACTCACCCTTCATCACGATGCAGGAAAAACCTCGGGCATCCACCTCTCGCTGACACCGATTCGCGCCGACCGGCGGACCTTGCTTGCCAAAGCCGTCATCGGGCGCGTATCTCCGCCCGCCGCGAACGGCTAAATTTCCCATGCGCACCCATTCCCGACAAATCCTCACGGTGGAAGAAACCTTCGGCCAAAACGGCTGGCACTGCGAACTCGTCGAGGGTCGCGATGTCCTTCGCGCCGGTTTCGACGCCCACCACACGCGCATCGATCTGATCGCGCAGGCCTATCCGCAGTTGAACGCTCTCACTGTGGTTTCCGAGTCACCGATGCCGCTCGATGAAGTGCATTTACACCCCGTGCTTGAGCTTCTCGCCCGCGCGAACAAACAGCTCACGCTCGGTGGATTCGAATACGACCTGGACCGCGAATTCCTCGTTTTCCGCATCACCAACCTGTTCGAACGGGAAAAATACGACAGCGACATCATTTCCTCGATGGTCCACTGCGCCATCGCCGAGCTCGACCGGATCACGCCCTACGCCGCCATCGTCCGCGACACGCCGGAGGATCTGCTGGACGATCTGGACCTCGGCCGCCTGCTGATGCGCGAGGACATCATCCCGCCCGTTCCCGGCGACGAGGAAGAGGAGTATTGAATCGTTCTCGACCGGCCACCGCCTCACCTCTAATCCTTGCCCATGAAGATTCTTTCCTTGCTTTGCTTGCTCACGATTCCCGCTCTGGCCGGCCAGCCCGCCAGCCACGAATCGGACACCTGGGAATGGACCTTGGAAAGCGGCTATCTCTGGAACGTCGGCAACAACACCGACATCGACTACGAAATCATCCCCACCCAGCTCACCCTCCGTTCCCCCGTGGTGTGGACGTTGTGGGAAGACGAGGCGGGCGCGAAACTGGTCGTTAGAAACCGCTTCTCCGCCTTGTTCGAAGCCATCACGCACGGCCCGGAAGACACCTACATCGGCCTCGCCGGAGCGCCTTCCATTGAATACTGGCTCCCGTCGCAGAAAACCTCCGTTTACTTCTCCATCGGCGGCGGCTTCGGCTGGACCAACAGCGCCGGCGGCCCGCAGGCGATGGGCCAGGACTTCACCTTCAACTGGTTCACCCAGCTCGGCGTCCGCCAGAAGATCACGGAAAACCTCTCGCTGTTAGCCGGCCCCTATTTCATCCACCACTCCAACCTGGGTGCGACCGATCCGAATCCCGGAATCGACGCGCTCGGATTCACGGTGGGATGTGGCTGGGTATTCTGACGCACCATTGAACCTAGCAGTTGGGACGCCCGCGATATTGTTCAAATTGCCATCTGATATTCCTTGATTCCGAATAACGGCGGGACAGGATCCTGTTATGTTCAAACTGAGGAAACGGGTGCTCTCCCAGCGGTTTACGTCATTTTTGCGGCCCGTCATTCTCGGGCTGCTCGCGGGCGGGCTTCTTGGAACGACAAGTGGCGCCCCCATCCAGCTTGATCCGACTTTCAATCCGGGCACCGGCGCTAGCAGCACCGTCAAAGACATCACCAGCGAATCCGGCGGCGCACTCTGGCTTGCCGGAAGTTTCTCCACGGTCAATGGAATCTCACGCAGCGGCGTCGCGAAACTGGATTCCACCGGTACCGTGGACCCATCCTTCACCACCCCGCCCTCGGTTTCCTCGCCCGTCCGCGTGGTTCCTCTGGCCGGTGGCAAGATTCTCGTCGGGTGCTCCTCCATGGGCACCGGACTCGATTTCCGGCAGGGAATCGTCAGGCTCCAAGCGAGTGGGGCCATCGATACCACCTTCAACGCAGGCTCCGCCATCAATTCCACCGTGAACGCCATCGAGCTCCTGCCCGATGGGAAAATGCTGGTCGGTGGAGGTTTCACCAAGGGAATCGCGAAATTGAATCCGGATGGATCCGCGGACCCGGGCTTCACGCCGGGAACCGGCATCAGCGGCAGCGTCTCGGTGATCCGGGTGCTGCCCTCCGGGAAAATCCTGGTAGGAGGCTCGTTTTCTTCCGTCAACGGACTATCCCGCAACAATCTCTGCCGGTTGAATTCCGACGGCACTCCGGACAGCAGCTTCAATCCCACCGGCTCGGGACCGGGTTCGACCGTCTATGATATAGAATTCCAACAAGGCGGATACCTGCTCATCGCTGGTGGATTCTCGAGCATCAACGGATTGAGTATCAGCTATCTCGCCCGGACATCGGCCGATGGTGTTCCCGATCCCAATTTCGTCCCTAACCCCAGCTCCACAGTCGAAGCACTCAGCTTGCTAAGCGATGGCCGCATGCTGATCGGGGGGAATTTCACGACCGTTGGCGGGGTTTCCAGCCAACGGATCGCCCTGCTCCATGCCGACGGGAAGCCGGACCCCAGCTTCAATACGGCATCAGGAGCATCCTCCACTGTCAGCGCCATCCATCTGCTGGCGGATGGTAATCTCGTGCTCGGCGGCTCTTTCACCACCTTGGCGGCGGTTGGATCGAAGTACTACGCGAAGATTCTCAGCCCCGGTAACGCGACTCGGGCGGGAGTCGGCAGCATTCAGCCGAGATCAGGCGAGGTCGGCACAGTGATCCAGCTTCGGGGTTCTAACCTTTCCAATCTGATCTCCATCGAGTTCGGCGGCAGCGTACTCGCGTCGTTCACTCCCGTCTCCGAGACGGAAGTCTCCGTCACCGTGCCCGCCGGTGCCTTGCCGGGGCCGCTCGTTTTGAAAACAGCCCACGGAGACTCCAGCAGCCTAACGACTTTCTATCCCCTTCCGGCACCTCCGGGAACGCTCGATCCAACCTTCGATGTCGGGACGGGCACCAGCTCGACGGTCCGTTCCCTATCCAAGGACCCGTTCGGACGTGTCATTCTAGCAGGAGATTTCTCATCGGTGAACGGCACCGGCAGGGACGACATGGCGCGGCTCTTCCCCGACGGAAGTGTGGACTATTCATTCATTCCGCCCGCATCCAGCAGCTCATTGCGGGCTACCGCGATCCAGCCTGATGGAAAAATCCTCGTCGGTGGATCCAGCGTCGGCGGCAAACCCGGAATCGCGCGCATCAACCCGAATGGCAGTCAGGATACCTCTTTCTTGACTACCGATTATGCCAGCGTCTATGCCATCGCCCTCCAGACCGACGGAAAAATCCTGATTGGAGGAACTTTCACACGCGGCATTACACGACTTCATCCCGACGGAACCCAGGATCTAACATTCAATGTCGGGACCGGCTCCACCAGCAACGTCAACGCCATCCGTCTCCAGCCCGATGGCAAGATCCTCGTCGGCGGCTATTTCACAACCTTCAACGGCAGCGCCACGAAATACATCACCCGTCTCACCACCACCGGTGGCATCGACCCCACCTTCCAAGTCCCCGGAAGCGGCCCCTCCAGTGAAGTCAAGGCGCTCGCGCTTCAAGCGGACGGCCGCATTGTCATCGGCGGCAGTTTTTCCTCCTTCAACGGCAAAAGCGAATTCAAATACCTGGCGAGACTCCATTCCAATGGCGCTCTCGATGAGGCCTTCAAACCGGCCCCCAACACGTGGGTTTATGCCACTGAAATCACTCCGGACGGGCGCATCGCCATCGGTGGGGATTTCACGGCGATCAACGGAAATGCCAGAAACTACGTCGCCCTGCTCCACGCCGATGGAGCTCTGGTATCGATTTTCAACACCGCCGGCGGACCTTCCGACACGGTTCACACGGTCCTGCCCGGAAGCATTGGGGATCTCCTGATCGGCGGCGAATTCGTGACGATTTCCGGACAGCTACCCCGGGGAATCGCCCGGCTCGCCGGCGACTTGGGAAAAACCCGTCCCGCCATCACCGGCATCAGCCCGGACGCCGGCGTTGCGGGTGATCGCATCATGATTTCCGGCTCCAACCTTGGAACGCTGACTAGCGTCGAATTCAGCGGTGGAGTCTCTGCGACGGTTTTCCCAATTTCCGAAGTCCTGACCGAAATTGAAGTCCCGACAGGCACCATGAGCGGGCCCGTCACCGTTCGCAACGCCCACGGGGAAACAACGTCCCTCGGGACCTTCAAGCTGCTGCCCAAGCCGGCTCCGCTCATCACCGGCATCCCGGCGGGCAGCGTTTCCATCGGCAGCACGTTCACCGTCACCGGCAGGAATTTCTATGACGTGGCATCGGTCAGGCTTGGCGTGCTAACAGCCGCTTTCACGGTGGTTTCCGCTACCGAAATGACCGTGACGGTTCCGGCCAACGCGCTCACCGCCCGTGTGATTCTCAGCGGCCCGGGAGGCACGGCGGAGAGCAGTGCCAACCTCACCGTCGTCAAAGCGCCCCCGGTCTTCACCAGTGCTTCGAGCACTAACGGAACAGTCGGAAAGCCCTTCAGCTTCACTCTCAAGGCCTCGAACACCCCCACCGGCTTCACCGCGAATCCGCTTCCCGCCGGCCTTCTGTTCGATTCCCTAACGGGCATCATTTCCGGAATCCCGCTTGCCGATGGAGTGGCCCCGGTGGCGACCACCGCGACCAACGAAGGCGGCACCACCAACGGCAGCTTGGCCATCACCATCTCCCCGCCCGGTCCACCCGTGGTCGCATCGGTTTTTCCGAGCCAGATCGCAACCGGCGGGAAATTCATCGTCACGGGTGAATTCCTGTTCCAGACCACCTCGGTCACCGTGGGCGGAATCACCGCGAGTTTCCAAATCCTATCAGACAGCAGGCTTGTCGTGATCCTGCCGGCAGGCGTCCAATCCGGCGTAGTCCAAGTGACCACCCTGCAGGGCACGATCAGCAGCAACGCCAGTGTGAAACGCTGGGTTTTCCAATCCGGATCGCAGATAGTCACCGGCTTTGGCGACAACTCCAGCGGCCAGCGCACGCCGCCGGCCGGACTCGACGACGTGACCGCCCTGGCTGCCGGACAATACCACAGCCTGGCACTCCGCGCCGACGGCAGCGTCACCGGCTGGGGCGCGAATTGGGCAGGGCAAGCCACCGCGCCCTCGTCCCTTTTGCCCGCGACCCACATCGCTGCGGGTGGCCATCACAGCCTCGCGCTCCTGGCGGACGGGACCGTCGCTGCTTGGGGCAGGAATGATGAAAGCCAGTGCTCAGGTGCCGGCAGCCTCACCGACATCGCCGGTCTATCCGCCGGTGGTTTCCACAGTCTCGCCCTGACCCGCCTCGGCACCGTCAAGGCGTGGGGATCCGATTCCAGCGGCCAGTCCACCGTCCCTGCGGGTCTCGGTGGTGTCGTCGCCATCGCCGCCGGTGGAAATTTCTCCGTCGCCCTCAAGTCGGACGGAAGTGTCGTCGCCTGGGGTGACAATGCCTCGGGTCAAACCGACGTGCCCGCAGCCGCCACCGGCATCGTCGCGATCACCGCTGGCATGGCCCATGTGGTTGCACTGAAGTCCGATGGCTCCCTCATCGGCTGGGGCGCGAACTGGACCGGCCAAATCACTATGCCCGCGGCGGCCAGCCCGATTACCCGGATTTCCGCCGGCAGCTATCACACCATCGCCCTCCGCGCCGATGGTTCCTGCGTCGCTTGGGGAGCGAACTGGAGCAGCCAGTCCAATGAGCCGGTCACAACCACCGCAGTCGCCGTAGCGGCCGGAGGAGACCATTCGCTCATTCTCCAGGCAGCCTCTCCCATTCCACACACAACACCTCTGCTTGCCAACGGCACCCCGGGACAAGCATTCACGCTCATTCCCGTGACGGCCAACGGCCCGTTCGCATTCACCGCGGAAGGCCTTCCTCCCGGTCTCGCGATCGATCCACTAACGGGCTCCATCAGCGGTACGCCAACACGCGGCGGCGACTCCATCGTCACCCTAACGGCACGAAACGCGTTCGGCATCACGCGCCAGAACCTCCGATTCTTCATCGGTCCCTACATCATCGGCTGGGGAACCTCCATCCCCGGACCCATTCCGCAGACGCTTTCCAACGTCGTTCGGGTTGCGGGGGGAGACAGCCACGGCCTTGCCCTGCTGAACAATGGAACCGTTTCCGCCTGGGGAAATAACAGTTACGGACAAACCACCATCCCCGCCGGACTAACAGACGTCGTCGCCATCGCCGCAGGAGACATTTTCAGCCTCGCGCTGAAATCCGACGGGACGGTCCATGGCTGGGGGCGGAATCCGGGCTATCCCTACACTTGGGTGAATCCGATCGCCACCAATGCCGTCGCCATCGATGCCAATGGAACCAACGCCACCGCATTGCTCAAAACCGGGGCGGCCCAGATTCTTTCGTCCGATTACCCGTTCCCCTTCACCACCGGAAATGATCTGATCGCCATTTCCAGCAACCCTTCGAGTTACTTCTCCTCATCTTATGATTCATTCGTAGCCGTCACTCGCGCCGGCTATCTGACAGATTACAACGGCATCAGCATCTCCATGATCGGCGGCTTCGATTCCATGACCCGGTCAGGCTTGGGCAGTGGCTACTCCGGCGACATCAATACGACATGGGGGATCCAACGGGACGGAAAACTCTTCGAGTTCCAGCGTGTCCGCTCCTACAACGACATCAACCAGATCCTTCGTGTCGAAACGTCCACCGCCATCGAAATCGCCGCAGGCAGCGCTTTCGCCCTTGTCCTCAACTCCGACGCCACAGCCATCACTCTCGAACCGACTCCTGACCCCGAATATTCGTATTATCCCAGCGGAACCATTCCCCAACTCACCTCTGATACCTTGGTGGATGTCAGGGCCATTGCCGCCCGGGGAAATTACGCCCTAGCCATCAAGGACCCCACGCCCCGCGCCCGATTCACATCACTCCGGGTCACCGAAGGCCGCGTCGGCCAAACATTCACCCACCCACTGACCACCAGCGCCGCGCCGGTTTCCTACAGCGCGGCCCTATTGCCAACAGGTCTAACCATCAATGCGGTCACCGGCATCATCTCCGGTACGCCGCAGACTGCTGGAACCTTCAACTTCCTCGCCATCGCGCGTTACGCCACGTATTTCACCACCCAAATGGTGAGCGTGAAATTCACCAGCGGCGTCGCTCCGGTGGACATCACCCTCTCCGGTGCCACCGTTACCGAAAATCTTCCAACGAACTCTCCTGTTGGTACGTTAGCCGCCATGGACTACAGCCCCGCGGATAGCTTCACCTACTCACTGGTCACCGGGCCCGGCTCCACTGACAATTCGAAATTCAAGATCACCGGCAACCAGCTTCTCACCAATGCCGTTCTCGATTATGAGACCAAGCAACAGCTCTCAATCCGTGTCCAGGTCACCGACTCGGGCAAGAACACCTTCGCCAAGGTTTTCCAAGTCACCGTCACCAACGTCTTCACCGACGATGACGACCAGGACGGTCTCACCCAGTCCGAGGAAAGCCAGCTCGGCACCGATCCCGCCTTGAGGGACAGCGATCAGGACGGAGCCGGCGACGGTCAGGAAATCGCCGCTGGCAGCAGCCCCGTCTCAGCAGCCAGCAAGCCCGCCAACTACGTCGCCGTGTGGGGATTGAATACCAACGGCCAATGCAATGTTCCCCTGAACCTCGGCCCAGTCATCGCGGTCTCCGCGGGAAATTACCACACCCTCGCGCTGCGGGCGGACGGCACCGTCGCCGCATGGGGACAAAACAGCTCAGCCCAATGCGACGTCCCTGCCGGCCTTTCCAACGTCATCGCGGTGGCGGCAGGCGCCTATCACAGCGTCGCTCTCAAGAGCGATGGCACGGTGGTCGCTTGGGGCAATTCGAGCTACGGCACGGTTCCCGCCGGCCTAACCGGCGTCATTGAAATCTCCGCGGACGACTATCTAACCGCCGCTCTCAAGTCGGACGGACAGGTGGTTGTCTGGGGATCGACATCCTATGGCGCCACCACCGTTCCGTCCGCGGCACAAGGCTCCGTCCATGTGGCAGTGGGTTCAGGTCACATTCTCGCACTCAATCAAGCAGGCAATACCGTCGGCTGGGGAGACAACTGGCAGGGCGAGGTTTCCGGCCCCCAGGGAAGCACCGATACAATCGCGCTCGAGGCAGGCAATGACCTCAGCCTGAGTCTGACTCTGGACGGCCGTCTCCGGGCATGGGGTTGGGATATTTACGACGCCACGAATGTTCCACCCGACCTCGATTCAGTCGTCCACTTCTCTGCGGGCTACTATTCCGCCCTTGCGACCCGCTCGGACGGCAGCCTGATTGCCTGGGGAAGCGACAGCAACAATCAGTCCACCGTCCCACCCGGACTCGGCCCGGTCCAGATGGCATACGGCGGATACGGCCACACCGTCGCCTTGGTTGCCTCGACCCCTCCGGAACATTTCCTCACTTCATCCATCCAGAGCGTGGTCGGTTTGCCCGTTTCCCGGCAGCTCTCGTATGCGGGGAATGCGGACCGCTTCACTGCGGGATTCCTTCCCCCGGGACTGACGTTTGACCCGTTGACCGCAACTCTAACCGGGACGCCCGCCGAAGCAGGCACCTACAACATCCGCGTCACCGCGGAAAAAGGCTTCAGCCGGATCACCCGGATTATTCCCGTCCATTGCGAGAATCCGCGGCGGTATGACGAATGGAATTCGGTTCATTTTCCCGGTGGCCTGCGCGCTCCGCTGGCGGACTCCGATGGAGACTCGGTGGCCAACCTCCTTGAATACGCACTCCACCGCGACCCGACCGGCACCGATCCAACGCCTCCCGCAACCATGGCCACCGTGTCGATCAACGGACAAAATTACCTCAGCCTGAGCTACGAGCGTTTCAAGGATGCCACCGACATCCGCTGTCTCGTCGAGGTTTCGTCAGACATGCTCATCTGGCATTCCGGCCAGCCTGCCACCCGCCAGGTCTCGATCATCGACCATGGAGATACGGAAACGGTCACCGTCCGCGATGCCACTCCGTTTTCCAGTGCCGCCCAACGCTTCATCCGGCTCAAGGTTGAGGAAATACCGGCGAACTAACAAAACTATATCCGTGGCGGGAACGATCTGAATTCGCTATTTCGCGTTGGGCGCGGCTTCGAACTCCTTCAACCGCTCGTTGAGATAATCCGCACAAGGCACCTGCGGCGCTCCAGCCTTCAGCCGGATCAGATAGGGCTTGCCGGTCGTGGACGATTTTGTCGCTGCTTTCGCGATGAAGTCCTTGGCCGAGAGGATGGCGTCCTTGTTCGCGTTCCACTTTCCCCGCAGGAATTTGGCCGCGCTCTTGGAGTCATACTCCGTGCCATTGCGGGTGAACTTCGCGTCCTTGATGGATTCCAGATGGGAAATCAGGAACTCGATCTTCTTCTTTTCCCCATCAGGCAGACCGGCCGCCGACAAGACGGGTGCGGCCAGCAACGAAACACCCGCGGCAACCACGATCCGGAGAAAGGCTCTTGATGTCATGAAACGAGATCAAACGTTCCGGACCGCACCGCGCCAAGTCAAAAGGAAAAGCCCCCTTCCCCGGAAAATACAAACCGGGCGAAGGGGGCTGGAATCTCAGTTTACAAATACTTGTCAGTCACCGCGCCTTCACTGGCGGTGGAGACGAGCTTGGCGTATTTCGCGAGGACTCCGCGGGTGTAGCGGGGCTCGGGTTGGACCCAGGCGGCCTTGCGTTTGGCGATCTCCTCGTCCGTTAGCTTCACGTCGATGCGGTTGTTCACGGCGTCGATGACGATTTCATCGCCTTCTTCCAGAATGCCGATGGTGCCGCCGCAAAAGGCTTCCGGGGTGATGTGGCCGACGACGAAACCGTGACTGCCGCCGGAGAAGCGACCGTCGGTGATAAGCGCGACGTCCTTGCCGAGGCCAAGGCCCATGATGGCGCTGGTAGGTCCTAACATTTCGCGCATGCCGGGGCCGCCTTTCGGTCCTTCGAGGCGGATGACGATGACGTCGCCCTTGTTGATTTGCTGCGCGAGGATGGCTTTCATCGCGCAGTCCTCGGAGTTGAAGACGCGGGCCTTGCCGGTGAAGTGCTCGCCTTCCTTACCGGAGATTTTCGCAACCGCGCCGCCTTCCGCTAGATTTCCATAGAGGATGCGCAGGTGGCTGTCCTTCTTGAACGGATTGCTAACGGGACGGATGATCTGCTGGCCTTCCGGATAGGGCTTGGCGAATTTTTCGATGTTTTCCGCCAGCGTGCGGCCGGTGACTGTCATGCAATCGCCGTGAAGCAGGCCGGCATCGAGCAACATCTTCATGAGCGGCACGGTGCCGCCGATTTTCACGAGGTCAGCCATGGCGTATTTGCCGGATGGCCTGAGGTCGGCGAGCACGGGGACGTTTTTCCCGATGCGCTCGAAGTCGTCGATGGAGATGTCGATGCCCGCAGCGTGGGCCATCGCCGGGATGTGAAGGCAGGCGTTGGTCGATCCGCCGAGCGCGATAAGCACGGTGATGGCGTTTTCGAAAGCCTTCTTCGTCATGATGTCGCGCGGCTTGATGCCGAGGTTGATGAGGTTCATCACGGCCGCACCGGCGTCGAAGCAATCGCGCATCTTGTCATCGGAAATCGCAGCCTGAGAGGAGCTGTGAGGAAGCGACATGCCGAGCGCTTCAATGGCGCAGGCCATGGTGTTCGCGGTGTACATCCCGCCGCAGGAACCGGGGCCGGGGATGGCGCACTTTTCGACGGTTTCCAGCTCCTCGTCGGAGAACTCACCATTCGCGTGTTTGCCGACGGCTTCGAACACGGAAACCACGTCGAGATCCTTTTCCTCACCCTTCAGCTTCGCGCAGCCGGGCATGATCGTGCCGCCGTAAACGAACACCGCCGGGCGATTCATGCGGCCCATGGCGATGAGACAGCCGGGCATGTTCTTGTCGCAGCCGCCGATGGCGACGTAGCCGTCCATGCCTTCGCAGCCGACCACCGTTTCGATCGAATCGGCGATCACCTCGCGGGAAACGAGCGAATATTTCATCCCCTCGGTGCCCATGGAGATACCGTCGGAAATGGTGATGGTGTTGAAAATCACGCCTTTTCCGCCGGCGGCGTCCGCGCCTTTCGACGACTCGATGGCGAGCTTGTCGATGTGGATGTTGCAAGGCGTGACCTGGCTCCAAGTCGAGGCGATGCCGATCTGAGGCTTGGAGAAATCTTCTTTGTTGAAACCGACGGCGTAGAGCATCGCACGGCTCGGCGCACGGTCAGGGCCATCAAGCATCGGACTGGAGAATGGGCGGGTGGTGTCGTTCATCGCGCGCGGAGCATCTTGCGGATCAGGGCCTCCCGTCAAGACCCGGCGATTTTTCGAGGATTAACGAAATTCCGGAACGGATGACCTGATGAGTCGGAGCACCACCACGTGCTCCTGAAGCCGCAGGATCAGTTTTCCCGAAATGCAGGTGCGCAATTCTTCCGAAATGTGGGGATCCACAAGCGCGGCCTCATACTCGGTCATGGCATGCTTCTCGCCCTCTACGAGCTTTTCCAAGGCAGGGAGGTCCACCGGATTTTCCAACGATCTCCTTCCAACACGCGAAGCTGGGATCAGATCTGAAAATGCCTTGCCGCTGTAGTTTACGAAAACACGCAGATCTCCGGCGTTCTTCTCGTGGTTCGCATGGATCAGCACGATCAGCGACTCGTAGGGGGACCCCTCGAATCGTCCGATCGCTTCGGCATAGGTGCGGATCAACTGCAGTTCTTCCGTCAAAAGACGGCTGCAGAGTCCGGCTCGGATCTCTGTATTTTCCAACATCGGGTTGCGGGTTGTTTGCTAACAAACAACAAGCACCCCCCGTTCCGAACGCAGTTACGTCATCTGCGGGGCCTCTCGTTGGAAAAAACCGTGCAGTTCACCGCTTCCGGCTGCTTTCTGCATCGCTCACGCCTTCCGCAGCGTGAGATGGATGATTTCCGCCGGGGCGTTCATCCGGATGGGAAACCAGTTTCCCGTGCCGTTGCCGACGACCAATGCCCGGCCGGCATTCTGATAAAGGCCCGACCAGTAGCGGAACATCGCGGGGCCGGCGCCGACGCTCTGGTTGAGCATCATTTGTCCGCCGTGGGTGTGCCCGGCCAGCGTCAACGGCAGCCCGCGCTCCGTCGCCCGGTCAAACGCGTGCGGGTGATGGGCTAACAGAATCGGGAACGCCGCCGGATCGCGCAGGTTCACGACGGCATCCACATCCGACGCCATTTCTTCCTCGCCGTGATTCCAAACGATTCCTAACAACTGCACGGGTTCGCCGCGAACACTCACCGTCGCGGCTTCATTGCGCAGCATGGAAATCCCCCCCGCCCGCACCGTCCGCTCGAATCCGGCGGGGTCTTCGAACAGATCGTGATTTCCCTCGATGAGGAAAACGCCCGACTTTCCACGCAGGCGTTGCATCATGTCCACCGCCACCGGCAAATCGCGGATCGTGTTGTCGATGAGATCTCCGGTGAACAGGACGAGGTCGGCGTCCAGCGAATTGATGGCAACGACAATCTCATCCAGCACATCACCGCGGGTGAATTTCCCGACATGCGTGTCTGTGACGTGGGCGATCCTCATGCCGTCCAGCGCCTCCGGCAGATCCGCCAGAGAAACGGTTAGTTCGCGTGTCCGGAAGAGAGCCAGCCGGGGCAGGCTGAAAAGCGTCGTGCCGTAAGCGGCTAGGACCGGCATCGCCGTCGCCAAGGTCGTCATCCACCGCCGCCGAGACCAGGTTCCGGTTTCCCCCCCATTTTCCCGGCCATTGAAAACCCGCCGCACGAGCGACCAGAGCGACCACCCCAACATCGACGGCAGCGCGACGAAAGGCAGGAAAATCAGTCCCCACAGCAAAACCAACGCATACCAGCCCGCCGGGATCGGCGTCGTCACCACACCGCGGCGGGCCAGCAGCACCCACACGAACCCCGCCAGCATCGCCAACACAGCGAGGCCGAAAGCAAGCCGCACCCCGCGCCCGGCGGTGCGCAGACGCCGGTCCGCCCACCACCACCAAACCAGAGACAACAACGGGATTCCGAAAATGATCAAGAGGACGGGGTGCATATTCTGGCGACAGGCTAAGGGTGAATCCCGGTTTGTCCATGAGTGACAATTCCGGCGAATTTCGGGTTTGCGATCGCGGATTTTCCCGCATCATCCCGGCGTGGATTGGATCACGCAGGCGGCGCTGGGCGCATGGATCGGAGAGCTGATGATGGGCAAGCGACTGGGCAACCGGGCGCTGGCGTGGGGTGCGTTGTTCGGGGTGATGCCCGGGCTGTTGGAATGGCTGGCATCGCCATTACTCGACACAGCGCGGGAGCTGGCTTGCCGGCGGGCACTGGCCCATTCGCTGCCGTTGATGGCGTTGGGATCTTGGGGAATCGCACAGGGATTGGCGAAACTTTGGAAGCGGGAGAAAATCAGCAAGGCGGAAGCCGGATGGTTCGTTTTCGCCGTGTGGTCGGCGCATGTGCTGGTGGACTGCTTTTCCACCGAAGGCGCGGCGCTGCTGTGGCCGCTGCTGGGCAAGCGGGCGACGTTCAACCTTCTCTATCCAACCGATTTCCTATTCACCGGCCCGCTGTTAGTCAGTGTGGTGTGGCTGGCATTTCTCAAGGAACAAAAGCCTAAAAAATCCCGCAGCAAAAAACCCGCGCCACCGTCGAAGCGGAAAAAACTCTGCTACTGGGGACTCGGCCTCAGCGCGGGTTATCTCCTGTTCGCCATCGGGATGAAATTCACCGCCTCGTCCGGTTTCGATGCTGATCTCGCGCGGGGTGGGACGAAATACGAGCGCCGGATGGAATCCCCCACCCCATTCAATATCCTGCTATGGCGGTCGGTGGTGGATCAGGGTGACGCCTTGTGGGTCGGCTACCGGACGGTTTTCGAAAAACACGACACGCCGGTGCGGTGGACGATTTATCCCAAGGGAAACGAGGCGCTGGCCAAAGTCGCCGACTTGCGGGAAACCAAAACACTCACCTCGGTCACCGACGGCTGGTGGCTTGCCCGGCCTAACATCAAGGGCGCATGGCTCGGCGATCTGCGGTTCTGTGAGACGCGCACCTGGGGCAGCAAGAAGGACGCGGTGGATAGCCGGATGGCGATTTCCTGGCTCATCGATGCGAAGAATGAGAAAGACCGCCTGCGGGAGATTTTCCCCAACCAGAAAAACACCGGCGAACTCCTGCGGATGGGCAAGAGAATCGCCGGCGACCGGGCATCCTGGGAAGCGAATCCCCGGCTGGCAGGAGCACAGGGAAACCTGCCGGAGTTCCTGCCGGTGGAGGAGTGATTTACGGAGCGCTGGCTTCAGCCGGCCTGTTTTGAATATCGGTGCCTATCCTACTCGATACTCGCCGGCTGAAGCCAGCGCTCCGCAAGAACGCATGACGCCTGCATTGTCCATCAGTCTCGATCACCGGGCACTACTTCCGCCGGAGCGGATTTCGGGCTTTCATGACCCGCGAGCTTCTTCACCAGCTCCACAAACTCCGCACGGTCTTCCGTGGCGTCGTTGGCGAGGCCGGGTTTCGCGAGGGCAATCACTTGATCCCAGCTCATCACCTTCGCCTCGTCCATGCCGCGGAGCTTCATCCCTAACAAGGCAGCGGCGGTGGCGAATTGGAAATCGCTGTCGGCCTTTTCCAGCGGCGCGGGGTCTCCTTTGAGGGAAAACTCGATCTTGCTGCTTTCGTTGCCCTCGGGGTGCTTGTGGCGGAGTTTCACCGTCAGCCATTCGTCGGTGGCGGCGGGCTTTTCCGCAGCTTGGTATTTCAATCCATCGGTGCCGGATGCCGCGCCGGGAGGGGTGAGTTCGTAGAAGGCGGTGACGGTGTGGCCCGCGCCGATGTCGCCGGCATCGACCTTGTCGTTGTTGAAATCCTCGTTGCGGAGGACGCGGTTGGCGTAGCCGATGAGGCGGTAGCTGCCGACCTTCGCGGGATTGAACTCGACCTGGATCTTCACGTCCTTCGCGATGGTGACCAAGGTGCCTGATAGATCCTGGAGAAATACCTTCCGCCCCTCGCGTTCGGAGTCGACGTAGAAGTAGTTGCCGTTTCCATCACGGGTGATGGCATCCATCATCGCATCATTGAGATTTCCCGTGCCGAAACCGGCGACAGTCAGATAGACGCCGCTTTTCGCCCGGTCCTTGACGAGTTCGACCAGCGACTCCTGTCCGGTGACGCCGACGTTGAAATCACCGTCGGTCGCGAGGATCACCCGGTTCACACCGCCTGCGATCTTTTGTTCCATCGCGAGTTCGTAGGCGCGTTTGATGCCTGCGCCGCCGTTGGTGGAACCACCCGCTCCGAGTTTCGAAAGTGCGGCGAGAACCTTCGTCCGACCCTCGTCATCCAAGCGGGTCGATGGCAATGCGACACCTTCGGATCCCGCATAGACAACGATGGCAACGCGGTCACGTTTATCAAGCTGGCTGACCATGGTTTCCATCGACTGCTTGAGCAGCGGCAGCTTGTCGGGACTCTGCATCGAGCCGGAAACGTCGATGAGGAAGACCAGATTCGAGGCAGGCCGTTTGCCCGCTTCGATTTCCCGGCCCTTGATCGAAACGCGGACGAGTTGGTGACCGGGTGCCCACGGGCAAACCGCCAGAGCCGCACCCACGGCGAAGGGGCCGTCGCCTTTCGGCGCTTCGTAATGATATTTGAATGCATTGATGAACTCCTCGATGCGCACGGCATCCTTGGGAATTTCCCGGCCCTCGCGGATCATCCGGCGGACGTTAGAGTAGGACGCGGTATCGACATCGATGGAGAAGGTGGAGAGAGGATCCTTCGCAGGAGTTTTCCACGGCTGGTCGATGAAGGTGCCGTAGCGGTCACCGGTGGTTTGTTCGGGAGTAGTAAAGGACCGTTGCCGAAATTGGCTTTCGTTCCCCGCCACGCGTCTTCCTACCAATTCGGAACTCTCCGAACCAGGGGCTGATTCCCTCTTGAGACCAAATGTATCAGAAATTGCTGTCCCCACGCCGGGGCCACTGCCCTTGCCAAACCCTTTCCCTGAGCCTGATCCACCCAGGCCACCACTCTGCCCTTGCTGATTCAATCCTGCCATCTCCCCAAAATGATCTGTCGATTCGGGAATCTCCAGAGAACGAGTGGCTCCAACGGCGCTGACCCGCTTCGATGTTGCTTGAGGAATCGCAACCATTTCCTTTTTAGCCAGTGGATCTGACGCGATTTCAGTCCGCTCCGGCTTCTCGGAGACCATTGAGGCCTGTAGCGATACTGGCTCGGACCGCGGAGCCTTGCGGTAGGCGGTCCAGATTCCGGCAGTTAGCGCCACACCCGCCGCGATCGCGAGGCGGCCGAAGTGTCGTGCGACCGGACGTTTCGCAGCAAGCGGTGGTCCGGCATCGACCGCCGCTTCGATCTGTTGGAGAAACGCCTTGTCGGGGCCGTGGGCTTGCTCGCGGAGCAATTCGTCGAGCAGGCGGTCTTCGGGCGAGTTTGGAAATTCTGAGTTCATAGCAGGAAATAGTTAGATTTTAGGAATTGGATTCGAGGCACTGACGGAGCGCCGCGCGGGCGCGTTCGAGGCGTTTGCGGAAGGTCGCGGGTTCGATGCCGAGCGAGGTGGCGGCACCGTCGCCATCGCGGTCCTCGTCGTAGTAGGCCTGGACAGCGAGCGAGAGGGCTTCGGGCAATTTCGACCGGCAATCCGCCAGCCGGTCCAGTAGCCCGGCCTCGCCATCACGGGCGCTCCAGTTGCGGACGGCTTCCTCCAGTCGCACCAGTTCCGGATCGTCGAATGCCACCTCGCGGCGATGCTTGCGGCAGTCCTCGCGCCATTTGTTGCGGACGATCCCGCGCAGCCACGAACCGAAGTCACGGGTGACATCGAAGCGACCGATGGTCTGCCAAGCGGCGACGAACGCGTCCTGGACCAACTCGCGGGCCCGCTCCGGATGACCGGCCAGCACCCGTGCATAGGCGAGGAGCGGCTGGTGGTGATCGCGGATCAGTTCGGAAAATCGGGGGCGGTCCATGTCGGGCGGTGAATGGGCAATGGCTAAAGGTTTCATGGCATTTCACCAGTTATTGATTTCCAGAGCGTGATTTGTGACATCGGAATTGAAATATTCTCAAAGTCCCCGGCTGGCGTGACGAAATCGCGCTTTCGCGGGACCGGGAATCCGCTATGGTCCGGGGCAGTGAAAATTTTTTCCGTTCTCCTCGCGGTCACGCTGGCCGCACAGGCCGCGCCGAGTGATCCCGGCACGGCGGCCATTGATTTCCTCGAAAAAGTGAGGGAGGGGAAATTGAACCTCGAACCGGGAGGCGACACCGCCCTCTCGGCCCAGACGGCCAAAGGGAAGAGAAAGCAGATCGAGAAACGGCTCGAACGTCTGGCTCGCGATCTCGGGAGCGACCCGCTGGAAGTCGGCGCGGTCAAGCAGGACGAGAATTTCGCCGCGGTTCTGGTCCGCAAGGTGGGTGGCTTCGATCCCGGCCGCTTGCAGGTGTTCCCAGTGGCGCTGGTCAAACGGGATGCGGAATGGGAAGCAGCTCCGGTCCCGGCATCGTTCGAAAACTCCGGCGCGGGATATGCCGTCGCACTCAGGCAGCGCATCGAACAACTGGAGGAGTGGATGCTCCGGGAGCAGGTGCTGGATCTGGAAAAACTCCGGGAACAGTCTAACAGCCGCATGCGCCGCAGGATCGAGGCAGGCTTAACAGAATCGGAATTGCGGAAATTCGATGTGAGGAAAACCGGCGACCGGTTTCTAACCGCATGCGGTGCGGGTGATCTGCCATCCTTGCTGGGAGTCCTCGGCGGACTGGGATCCAAACTGCCGGATGACTGGTCCGCACGATTGAAATCGGCGGAAAAAGCCATCGAGGCCGGTTCCGCGGCACCGCGTCCGTGGAGGCTGCTGGTCGCGCCGGATGTCGCCCGGGTGCTCGTCAGTCATGAGACGGACGGCCTAACCGGCAGTATTTCGATCGCCTGCCTGGATCCTGCCGGCACGGATGATGAGCCCCCGCAAATCGAAGTGGTTCATTTCCCGTTGTCAAAGGCGGCCAACGGCCTGTGGCGGATCGATCCACCCGCGCCGTTCCTGCGTGAGAAGGGAAACGCACAGGCAGGCCAAACTAACAGAGGTGAGGATCCCGCTCACGACGGCGATCCGGACTCCGAGCTGACCCAGCGGTTTCCCGCACTCTGGACCGAAGCCCATCCGCCCGCTCCACAGGCAAGCGCGGAACTCGCCGGCGAGACGTGGCTGGCGGCGATGCGCGAAGGCCGATTCCAATCGCTGCTCGCGGTCGCTGATATCGGCAGCGGCCCGTCGGCCGTCTCCAAAGCCGCGCAGGTCTGGTGGACGATCCGTGGTGGCGCGGCGGATCTCGCAATGCCACTCGCATTCCAGACGGACGGATCCCGCGCCGCCGGAATCTATCAGTTTTTTACCGCGCGCGATCCCGACAAGCTGGACGCGCGACCCTTCTATTTTGAGAAATCGCCCGCCGGCTGGCTTTGGACGCCCCAGCCATCCGCAGCCACCCGCGACAAGCTGAAGCCATGGGTCGACGAGCAGATCAAGGGACTGGACGCCACCTGGCAGCAGCGGATTCTATCAGCCTGCCCGGTCGTGGCCGATGTCGGAGGTCTCGAAAGCCCCTCTGAAGAGGAGGCCAGGGAATGCGTCGGGGCATGGCTCGAGGCCATCCGCCATGGCGACGTGCAGGCGGCGATCACCCGGCTCGCCTGTCTGGACAGCCCTCGCAGCGGAGCCCTCTCCCTGCAGAATCTCGGTTATGAAATCGCGGGTGCCCGCGGCAAGGCGGTGCCGTCACCCGTCATCGCCATTCACCAGGCGAAACCCTGGACTGCGGTCGGAGTGAAAACCATCCGCGAAGGCGGCAAGTCCTCCTTTCCGCTCTACACCGTCGTGAAAACATCCCAAGGCCCGCGAATTTTGTTAGAAATCGATCTGTTTTCGTCCGACAACCGGAGCCGTGATTTCCTCAACAATGCCGCGCTGGTGCGGCTTGGGAAAGGGACCGGCATGGAAGCGGAAACGGCTTTGCGAACACTCCTTGAGAAACATCAAGCCAGCGTGGCGGCGGAAACGGGAAAAATTTCCAATTAATAGAAACGCGGCATCCCATTTCCGGACATAGATTGGGATTTGCTCCGAAACCCCCATAAAATAGGGCTTTGCGGCCGTTTATGGGACCTCTTTTCCAAAAATACATTTGATTTTACTCAACTTTTTACCCTTCCTGAATGTGAACCAAATGTAGAGCAATGACATCACCCGACATCAAACAAGTTTTGTCATCATCCAAGCCATTCCGTTCGGCCGGACGCCGCGGGATGCCTGGATTGACATTGCTTGAATTGACCGTCGTGATTCTGGTGATGCTCACGCTCATCAGTGTCTTGTTTTTCGGGGCCAAGGCGTGGAAGCGCGGCTCGGACCGTGCACTGTGCATCGTCATGATCAACAACGTCCAAAAAGGCGTCCGCAGTTTCTCCAACCTTCACGGATACGGACCGGGCGACAACGCCACCAACCTACAAAACCAAGTGATCGGGATGGGACGTTTTGTGGAAACCACTCCCTCCTGCCCCGGCAACGGCACCTACAGCTTCGGTGTCGCCTTCGGCAACGACACGATTCCTCCGATCGGCGAACTCTACATGCAATGTTCACTCGCCGCGGCGGATAATCACGAGCCTGACGATCACTCCGACTGGTGAGACACCACGCGATCGCGTAGGTTGTTTATGTCCGGAAAACGTGCTTTTATTCCGTCATCAATTTCCTCAGCCCCCTCCCGTAGTTTCTGAGACTCGGAACGTGGGGCTCCCCCCAGCATAGTGTGTGTGACTGCCCCGATTGCCCCCCCGGTGATCGGGGCAGAGGGAAGGAAGACCTCAACACTATTTCTGCCAGATCCGTGCGATCTCGCCGGATGGAAGTGTTTCCCAAGCGCCTTGCGCCAAATGCGTACCGTCGAGTCTGCCGATGGCCACGCGGATCAGCCGGAGTGTTGGAAAACCGACAGCAGCGGTCATCCGGCGCACCTGGCGGTTTTTCCCTTCGGTCAATTTCAACTCGACCCACGAAGTCGGGATCGCCTGGCGAAATCTAACCGGTGGATCGCGCGGAGCCACTTCCGGCTCGATTTCCAGCAGTCTGGCAGTACACGGCAAAGTGCGATGGCCTTGGATCACCAGCCCGCCGCGCGAGAGTTTTAAAATGGCCTCAGAAGTCGGGATACCCTCGACCTGCGCCTGATAGATCCGCGGATGGGCGGTCTTCGGATCGAGCAGGCGGTTGTTGAATCCCGGTTCGTCGCTCAATAACAGCAGCCCCTCGGAATCCATATCCAGCCGTCCGACCGGATAGACGCCCGCCGGAAATCCGAAATCCGCGAGAGTCTTCTGGCCCGGCTGGTCGGGAGTGAACTGGCACAGCACGCCGTAGGGCTTGTGGAACGCGATGACCATCGGACTATTTCCGGAAAATGAAAAACGCCGCACCCGCCAGGCACACGCCGGCACCGAGGTAGTTCCAGGTGATTTTCTCCTTCATGAAAAATACCGCGAACGGCACGAACACCGCGAGGGTGATGATTTCCTGGAGGATTTTCAACTGCCCGAGATTGAAGACCTGCGAGCCCATCCTGTTAGCCGGGACCTGGATCATGTATTCGAAAAAGGCGATGCCCCAGGAAATGAACGCGGCGATGATCCAAGGTTTGTCCTTCAGGTCCCTCAGATGCGCATACCAGGCAAACGTCATGAAAATGTTCGACAGAGTGAGCAGCGCAATTGTTTTCAAACCAACCATGGGCGACAGCTAAGGCTTCCCGAGCCCCTCCGCAAGCCTGCCTATCTCCCGTTCAGCCAGAAAAACCCGGCGTTCAGGTAGGTCGCGTAACTTACCCAGAGCAAATAGGGAACCAGCAGCCAAGCGGACAGCATGTCGGATTTCCGAGCCAACTGGATCGTCGATACCAAGCCGAACCAGATCGCGGCGATCACCGCGAGCGCGACATCGATCCGGTGCGCTCCGAAAAACACCGGAGTCCACATCAGATTGAGCGCGAACTGGATCCCGAAAACCCACACCGCCGGCCACGCCTTTCGAACCAACAACCGCCCCAGCGCCAAGCCCATCATCAAATATAACACCGACCACACCGGGCCGAAGACCCACGGTGGCGGCGTGCCCGGCGGCTTGGCCAACGCCTGATACCAGCCATCCGCACCGCCTGCGGTCGAGAGTCCGGATGCAATTCCAAGACCTAAGCAGATCAAGGCACCAGCCAACGGCCACAGCCATTTCCCTTTCGAATTTCCGGACGGGCTCACGCTTCAGGAATCACGAACTTCTTGCGCTCCCACTTGCAGCGGAAAGGCGCACCCGCCTCATCCCGCTTCCAGCCGTTCGCGTTCCCGAAATCGATCGCCGCGGTCACCATGTCATAGCTCACGACCTTCGGCAGTTCGCCGATCAATGACTGACCGTTCACCGGAGCATTCGCCTCAATGAGGATCTCATTCGTTCCCCGCCGGTTCTGCATGATCCAGCGGTATTGGACATCACGGTGATTGATGATTTTGAAGCCTTTCTGTGGAGGGGGCATGGGATGGAAAATTTCGCGTCTCGGAGGCCGAAGTCTGCGCGAATCGCAGCCGGATGAGAATGCTTATCTCGGATTTTCACCGGTCTTGCATCCCGGCCCGCCATCTGCTCACCTCGGGCCGATGGGAAAACTCACGACTCACGTCCTCGACACAGCCTCGGGAAATCCCGCCTGTGGCGTGCACCTCCGGCTTTACCGCGGTGACGAACTCCTCGCCGACACCCTCACGAACACCGACGGACGCTGCGATGCCCCGCTGCTCGATGACGCCATCCCCGGCGAATACCGGCTCATCTTCCAAATGGGCGACTATTTCCGGGCCAATGGCGTCACCTCGCCGTTCTTGAATGAAATCCCGATCCACTTCAGCATCGAGGCCGGACGGAACTACCACGTTCCGCTTGCTTGCTCTCCTTTTTCCTACTCCACGTATCGTGGCAGCTAAACGATTCACCTGATGTCAACACCCTTGGAAACCGCTCTCGCCCGGTTGGATCAACTCGGCCTCATCTCCGATTCCCCGTCCCACCTCGTCCGCACGTTTCTTTCCCCTGCCAATCTGCTGGCGGCGAAAACCGTCTCCGGTTGGATGACGGAACTCGGAATGGAGATTTCCCACGCCGCCGACGGCACCGTCCGCGGCATCCTGCCGGGATCGGATCCGGCAGCGAAACCACTTTTGTTAGGATCGCACATCGACACTGTCATCGATGCCGGCAAATACGACGGCCCGCTGGGAATCATCGCCGCCCTCGCCGCCCTGGAAACTCTCCAACAGGAAAAAATCACACTTCCCTTCCCCGTCCATCTGCTTGCGTTTTCCGACGAGGAAGGCACCCGTTTCCAAACCACCTATCTTGGCAGCCGCACCATCACCGGCCCGCTCGATTCCGCCACACTCGCCACCCGCGATGCGAACGGCGTCACCATCGCCGCCGCCATCGAAGACCATGGCTGGAACGAAGGGTCCACCATCATCCGCTACGCCAAGGGCCAATGCCGCGGCTACGTGGAAGTCCACATCGAGCAAGGACGCGTCTTGGAAAAAGCCGGCGAAGCCTGCTGCGTCGTTTCCAGCATCGCCGGACAATCCCGCCTGACTGTCAAGCTGAATGGCCGCGCCGACCACGCCGGTACCACGCCCATGCCGATGCGCCGCGACGCGCTAACAGGAGCCGCCGAGTGCGTCCTCGCCGCGGAATCCCTCGCAAGGGCGCATCCGCCGCTCGTCATCACCGTTGGAAAACTCCAGATCCATCCCGGAGCCTCGAACTCGGTCCCGCAAACCGTCACTTTCACCATCGATCTCCGTCATTCGGACGACACCGCCCGGCATCAGGCGCTTGCAGAGTTGCAGGAAAAATTCAACCAAATCGCGAACGGACGCTCGCTCCGTTTCGACTGGCAACCCGTCCAGGACAACGACGCCACGCCTTGCGATCCAGATCTAACCAATCATCTGCTTGACTCACTCGCCGCCGTCACCGGTTCCCGCCGCAGCCTCGCCAGCGGTGCCGGACATGATGGAGTCGCCGTTTCGAAAATCTGCCCGATCGCCATGCTCTTCGTCCGCTGCCGCGACGGCCTCAGCCATCATTCCGATGAATTCACATCGCCCGAGGACATCGGCATCAGCATCGAAATTCTAACTCATTTTCTGAAATCCCTCACGCCATGAGCGATCACGATCTCGTCGTTCACAGCACCCACGGTGCCCTTGCCATCCGCGATGGAATCATCACGGATGCCGGGTCCTACACCTCAGGTTCCGCGGACGAGGAAATCGATTTCGGTGACGCGCTGATCCTTCCCGGCTGGATCGACGCCCACGTCCATTTCAACGAACCCGGCCGCGCCGATTGGGAAGGCCTCGCCACCGGCTCGCGCGCACTGGCAGCCGGCGGGGGCACGACGTTTTTCGACATGCCGCTGAACTCCAGCCCGCCGGTCATCACCCGCGCCGCGTTCAAGGAAAAGCGCCGCATCGGGGAAGAAAAATCCCGTCTCGACTTCGCGTTGTGGGCCGGCCTAACACCCGATTCGCTCGATCACATGGAAGCCATGGCCGACGCCGGAGCCATCGGTTTCAAAGCCTTCATGTGCCCCTCCGGCCTCGACGAATTCCAATCCGCCAATCCATCCACCCTGCGCAAGGGCATGGAAATCGCCGCCCGCGTCGGACTCCCCGTCGCCGTTCACGCGGAAGACCCGGATGTCATTCTTCAACACCAACTCACTCATCCACCCGCCTCGACCGACATGCGGGCTTGGCTGGATTCACGTCCAATCGAGGCCGAGCTCTCCGCCATCCGCATCGCCATCGCTCTGGCGGGAGAAACCGGCTGCGACCTCCACATCGTCCACGTCACCTGTCCCGAAGGTATCAAACTCATAACCGAAGCCAAGGAACGCGGCGTCCGCGTTACCGTCGAGACCTGCCCGCACTATCTGCTGTTTGATGACGAAAAAGCCATCGCCACCGGCCCCGCAGCCAAGTGCGCCCCGCCGATTCGCTCGAAAGTAACTGTCGCAACGCTCTGGCAAAAACTCCTCGCTGGTGAAATCGACACGATCGGCTCCGACCATTCGCCGTCACCGCCCGAGCTCAAACAAGGCAACGACATCTTCGCCACGTGGGGCGGCATCGCGGGGATCCAGCACGGTCTCCCGCTGGTCCTCAGCCAGAGTTTGAAACCCGTGAGACAACTCGCATGGAACGTCGCCCACCGTTTCAATCTCCCGCAAAAAGGCTCTCTCCTGCCCGGCCAAGATGCGGATTTCATGGTCTTGAAAAAACAACCGCTCACCATCACCCGCGACCAGCTTTTCACCCGTCACGCAATTTCCCCCTACATCGGAATGACATCCGCTTATACCGTCGCAGCCACGTATCTGCGCGGCCAAAAAGTCACCGCCGAAACCCGCGGGAAATTCCTCAGCCCTTCAAGAAGTTGATAGTCGATGGTTGATTGTTGATAGTAAAACCAAAGAACCTCGCTCTTCCATCCACGATCTCCAATTCCCTATCCCCGATCTCATCCAAACCCATGTCACTCTTCGGTCACACCCGCACCATCGTCTCGGCCCGCCACGCCTTCATTGCTCCGGACGGACATGTGCCCTCCAGCTTTCCCGGTTGGAAAAACGCGACAGCGTATGTCCTCATTTCCCCTGCGATGGGTTCGGATGTCTCGCAGATCCGCGTGACCTTCGATGTCGCGACAGGCACCGCCGGGTTTCCGGCGGACGAGCATGAGCACGTCATCTACGTCGAAGCGGGCGAGTGCGAGATCGAGCTCGCTGAAAAATCGGTTTCACTGACCGGCGGCGGCTACATCTTCATTCCCTGGCATACGGCGTTCGTCATCACCGGTAACGATGAAACCCGCGTCACACTCTTTCGCAAGGTCTTCGAGTTTGAGGCTGGCGTCGAGCCACCTCCACTCGTTCACGGCACGGCCTCGAACATCCCCGGCGAGCCGTTTCTCGGCAACCCTCGGGCACTCCTTCAAACGCTGCTACCCATCGATCCGCGCTACGACATGGCGGTGAACATTTTCACCTATCAGCCGGGTGCGACGCTGCCGTTCGTCGAGACCCACATCATGGAGCACGGGTTGCTCATGCTTTCCGGCCAGGGTGTTTACCGGCTGGAGGAAAGCTACTATCCAGTCACCGCCGGCGACGTGATCTGGATGGCGCCCTATTGTCCGCAATGGTTCGTCGCCATGGGTGACGAACCCGCCAGCTACCTTTACTACAAAGATGTCCACCGTCTCCCCTAACATCATCGTCATCAACGGCGCGCCGGTGGACGTCTCCGCGGTGCCGATCCACACCAGCATCCTCGATTTCCTGCGCGCCAGCGGCCGCACCGGATCGAAGATCGGCTGCAACGAAGGCGATTGCGGGGCCTGCACGCTGTTGCTGATGGAAAAAGACCGCACACCGCGTGCGATCAACGGCTGCCTAGCGTTGGTTGCATCGCTAGTCGGCCGTGAAATCATCACCGCCGAGGGATTGGAAAAAGACGGAACCCTCCATCCGGTGCAGAAGGCAATGGTCGATTGCAATGGCTCTCAATGCGGTTACTGCACGCCCGGTTTCATCTGCTCGATGGCGGAAGCCTGTCATGGCGATGTCAAGCCGGACCGCGAACAAATCGCCGACCAGCTCTGCGGAAATCTCTGTCGCTGCACCGGCTACCGCCCGATTCGCGAGGCGATGCTTCAGGCGCTTGAGGAACCGACTGCCGTTCTTCCCATCCCATCTAACGTGCAGCCCGCGCCAGAGTCTTCGGGTGGCTGGCATCGTTCGACCACGGTGGAGGAAGCGCTTTCACTCAAATCACAGCATCCGGACGCGCAGTTCATCGCCGGAGCCACCGAACTCGCGGTGCTGATGAACAAACGCCACACGCGCTATTCCGCCCTGATTTCTCTCGATCAAATCGAGTCCCTCCATCTCATTTCAAAAACCAAAACCCACTGGCAAATCGGAGCCGCCGCTCCCCTCACCGACATCGGCGAGAAACTCGCGGGCGAATACCCGGCGATCGATCAAATGCTGCGACTCTTCGCGTCGAAACAGATCCGCCACCGCGCCACACTCGGCGGCAATCTCGTCACCGCCTCGCCCATCGGCGACACGCCGCCGGTGCTTCTCGTACTCGATGCCTCGGTGACGCTCTCCTCGCTAACAGGCGAACGGATCGTTCCGCTTTCCGAGTTCTTCACGGGTTACCGCAAGACAGTCCTTCGCGATGACGAGATAATGACCTCCGTGCTGATTCCATTGGGCGTGCAGGGACGTTGCGAGTTTTTCAAAGTCTCGAAACGCCGCGAGATGGACATCTCCACCGTTTCCGCCGCGTTCCGGATCGTCACCGACGCCAAGGGCAAGATCACTGAAGCCCGGCTTGCTTACGGCGGTGTTTCCGCCACGCCCGCGCGCGCGCTCAAGACGGAAGCCGCGTTGATCGGCAAGCCGCTCAAGGCCACCGCCGCGATTCTGGATTTGTTGGATTCCGAGTTCACGCCCCTCACCGACCTGCGCGGCTCGGCGGAGTATCGCCGCGTGCTCATCAAGGATCTCTTCCGGAAATTCATGGCCGGAAACAATGCCCGCGTTCTTCCGCCGTTTGGTGAATCCCGTTTTCCCAGCCATTCGGAAAATGACATGCCGCATGAGAGTGCCATCGGCCACGTCACCGGGCGCGCGCTTTATGTCGATGACACCGCGCTCCGCCGGAGTGCGCTCAACGTCTGGCCGGTGCGTTCCATCCATGCCCACGCCAAGCTGCTGAAGGTCGATGTTTCCAGAGCCCTCGCCGCTCCTGGCATCGATACGGTCCTAACGGCCACTGACATTCCGGGCCTCAACAATACCGGCCCGGCGCGTCACGATGAGCCGCTGTTCGCCACCGATGAAATCCTGTTCCACGGCCAGCTCATCGCCGCCGTCATCGGCAAATCATTGGAAGCCTGCCGACTTGCTGCGGAGTTGATCGAAATCGACTACGAACCACTCACCCCGATCCTCGGCATCGAGCAGGCTATTGCAAAAAACTCCTTCCACACCGATCCACATTTCCTCGTCCGCGGCGAAATCGAAACAGGCCTATCAGAAAGTCTTCACATTCTAGAAGGAAAACTCCACATCGGCGGGCAGGACCATTTCTATCTGGAAACCCAGGCCGCGTGGGCCGAGCCGGATGGCGAGGGCGGCGTGCATGTTTCCAGTTCCACCCAGCACCCGTCGGAGGTCCAGACCATCGTCGCCGAAATCCTAGGGGTCCACAAACACCGCGTCGTCGTCGAGGCCCCGCGCATGGGCGGCGGCTTCGGCGGCAAGGAAACCCAAGGCAATGCCTGGGCCGCGATTTGCGCCCTGGCCGCGCTCAAGACCGGCAAGACCGTGGGCCTCCAGCTCGACCGCGACCACGACATGGAGTCCACCGGCAAGCGCCATCCGTTCTTCGCGAAATACAAGGTCGGCTATCATCCGGATGGAAAGCTCCACGCCGCGGACATCCAGCTTTATTCCGATGGCGGCTGGTCGCTAGATCTATCACTTCCGGTCAATGACCGCGGCCTGTTCCACCTCGACAACGCCTACTACATTCCCCACGTCCGTTTCCGCGGGCAGGTCGCGAAGACGAATGTCACTTCGCACACCGCTTTCCGCGGGTTTGGCGGACCGCAGGGCATGGTGGTGATGGAGGAAATCATCGGCCGCATAGCCACCGCGCTCGATTTGCTGCCCGAGGACGTCCGCCGACTGAATTTCTATCAAGGCAGCGGCGAGACCAACACCACGCATTACGGCGAGGAAATTGAAGGCAACCGCCTCGCACGGATCTGGAGCGAGCTGTTGGAGTCGTCCGAGTTCGTCAACCGCCGGGCCACGCTCAAGTCGTGGAATGACAGCCACCCGCACCGCAAGCGCGGCATCGCGATCACCCCGGTGAAATTCGGTATCAGCTTCACGCTGAAACATTACAACCAGGCCGGCGCGCTCGTCCTCATCTATGCCGACGGCTCGGTGCAGGTGAACCACGGCGGCACCGAAATGGGCCAGGGCTTGCACACCAAGATTCTCGGCGTCGCCATGCGAGAACTCGGCCTGCCCGCCGCCAGCATCCGGCTGATGCACACCCGCACCGACAAGGTTCCTAACACGTCCGCCACCGCCGCCAGCTCCGGCTCCGACCTGAATGGCATGGCCGTGGCCGACGCCTGCCGCCAGCTCCGCAAACGACTCATTCCGCTGGCTGCCGAACTCCTCGGATGCACTGACAAGGACGTCCGCTTCGGCGATGGCAACGTCCACTCGCTCGCCGGACAATCGATCACCTTCGAGAAACTAACATCCACCGCCTACACCCGCCGCATCCAGCTTTCCGCCGCAGGATTCTACGCCACGCCCGATCTCGAATGGGACTGGACCGTCGGCAAGGGCAAGCCGTTCCACTACTTCGCCTTCGGGGCGGCTGTTAGCGAGGTCGAGATCGACGGATTCACCGGGATGTCACGTGTCCGCCGCGTCGATATCCTCCACGACGTCGGCGACTCGCTCAACCCCGCCATCGACCGCGGCCAGATCGAAGGCGGTTTCGTCCAGGGCATGGGCTGGCTCACGTCCGAGGAATTGAAATGGGATGACAAGGGCAAGCTCCTCACCCACAGCGCCAGCACCTATGCCATCCCCGCCTTCAGCGACGCCCCTCCGGATTTCCGCGTCACCCTCCTCGACGAGGCCAAGCAACCCAACACCATCCACGGCAGCAAGGCCGTCGGCGAACCGCCGCTGATGCTGGCCATCTCGGTTAGGGAAGCCATCCGCGACGCGTTGGGCGCGTTTGAAATCGAAAAGGATTTCCTCCTGCCGTCCCCCTGCACGGGTGAGGCGGTGAAGATGTTGATCGTTGACTGAATCATCTAGGAAAAATCATTTTCCAGATGAATGGATGTTTCGAATCAGTGATTCTGTCCTAAATGACTCTGTCAAAAATCTTCCTGTATCATCCCCGCAGCTCCGAACACCGAAATCGGTAGCGGACCACTCCTGAAAAAACAGGTCCGGCCTCAAGCCACGCGAGTTACGAGGGTCCGGATGATCCGCCACCTACTCCACCTGTTCCGAAACATAATATCTGAACAGGAAATACAGCGAGACCGCATTCAACAAATGCCAGATCGCGTGGCCTTGGATCAAGGAATGAGGATCGCAAAACGGCGCATCCGTCTTTGATAGATGCCAGATCCCAAACGCCAGGACCATCGCGCCGAAACTGAGGAACGCCCAGCGGCTTTCATGGCGCATCTTGCGGACGAAGAGATTCATCGCCTCGAAAACCACGGTCAATCCCACCAGCGTGGCGAAGACGGTGTTCCCGAAAAAATCAAAAATGAAATGAAACGTCTGCGCGTTCGCCCACAGACAAATACCGATGATCGCGAGAAAGATCCCGATGAACTGCACGGGCTTCAGTTTGAACAAACGCTCGGCGGCATACGCCACCAGGAACGCCGCGACGAGATACATGGAAAGCATGTCCAGAAAACCTCCCATCGCCGTGGTGGTGGCATGCATCGCCATCGACCCCGGCCCCAGATAGACGACCAGTGAGGAAAAGAACGCCGCATAAAACGGATTTTGAGTCAGGCTGTTTTTGTTTTCCGCGTATTTGCCGCACGCCAGCACCCAGCCGATATAAATCCCGGTGAGGATGAAGCCGAAATTGGAGAAGGTATTGACCGGCTGTTTGACCAATCCCGGCCGCTCGGCTTCACAAAAGCAGGAGCCCACTCCCGTTGGCTCACCGAACCAGCCGTTGATCACCGCCATCGCTAACAGCGCCAAGGTGATGATGGCGGTGGCGACCGGGAAAAGGATTATGGCTCGATGTTTCATTTCAGATTTCCGGAGATGGGATTCAAGCACGGGAAGTGGTGGAAGGGATTTCCATCAGATTTGCCGGGTGCCTCGATGAAGGATAAGTTGCAGGAAAAAAGTAGTCGTGGACTTCAGTCCGCTCTTCGGTTTCAGAATGAAGAACGGACTGAAGTCCTGGACTACTTTTTTGTTTCGATTTCCTCAAGCTTGTGGGCGGGATCGGCGTTGGATGAAAAGGGAGAATGAGAATGTCCCCACTCCTTATCAGATCAGGGCGCGAGCGGTGGAGGAGAAAGAAGAGTGTTTCGCGCTCCCGCTTTCGCCGCGCATCGGCACGTGGATAGCAACTGTCCACTCCCCCTATTTTAACTCACCACTTTCAGTGACACCCATTTGAAACTTGGCGTCGTGGCGGGGATGCTCCAACTTGCCGTCATGGAAGAACTCCCTGCTCCGCCAGTTTCCCCGGTCACCAGTGACGAAAAGCTCTGGATCATCCTGTCCCACCTCTCGCTGCTGCTGGGGGTGGGATTCATCCTGCCGCTGATCGTCTATTTCGTGAAGAAGCAGGATTCGCCGGTGACGGCGGAACATGCCAAGGAAGCACTCAATTTCCATATCACCGTCTGTCTTTACGCAATCATCTCAGGTTTCCTCTGCCTGATTTTCATCGGTTTCGCGATGCTGGCGCTTCTGGCACTAGCATCAGCCGTGCTGGCGATCGTGGCCTGCATCAAGGCGTCCGATGGCTTGTTTTATCGGTATCCGCTGACGATCCGGCTGATCTGAGTGAAAGGGTGGTCTTGAGGAAGTCGGTGGGAGCCCACGCAATCCCGTAGATTGACCGCGATGCCGTGGCGTCACAAGGTGTCGGCTGCCATGAAATTGTCCTCCCCCCTGCTGTTGGCGCTGGCCCTGGCCTGTGCTCCCGTTTCCGCTGCCGACCAAATCATCACACTCGGTGATTCGCTGACCTTCGCTTATGAGGCGGAGTTTTGTTTCCAGAAGACCATCACGGTCTCCCCGCCGTTCACGACCACCATCGGTGACAACATGCCTGCCAGGGTGCGGAACTGGATCGAGATCCTGAGCAATCCGGCTTACCGTGGCAGCAGCTTCGAGCTGGGAGCCCGCGACGAAGTGACTGTCACTCCGCCTTATGACCCGCCATTCAATCTGTATTTCCGGCAAAGCCAGAACTGGGCGATTCCGGGCCTGAAAATCGATGGGCTCAGGCGATTCATCACCGGAGATCCAACCGCGACGTTCACCAACCTGCTGGGCGCGGACACCGACTTTTCCACGCTGGGACAGATCCTGTCATACTCGAATTTCAACAATGCGACGGATTTCAATCTCACGGATTTACAGACCCAGATCCAAACGACTGCCGAACGCCTGACGATTTCCATTGGAGGAAACGACATCAAGGCCATCTACGACACGATCTATAACGGTGGCTCTGCGGGAACCTTCGTCGCAGACTTCATGGAGGACATGGTGGCGATCCTCGACGCAGTGCAAACGCTCAATCCTAACATTCAGATCGTACTGGTGAACGTGCCGCACGTCGGAATCACACTGAATGTCCGGGGTCCCCATCCCTATCACCCGACATTCACCGAGCGGGTTTCGGCGGTTCTGCGGAATCTGAATGGACAGCTCGCGGCCCTAGCCGAGCAACGGAAAATCGGCTACGCGGACATTTACAAGCAGACGGTATCGATGATCGATGACTCAAAAAGTCTTTGTATCCATGGAATCACTTTCGGAAACAATAGCACGTCGACAGGTGAGGCGAATCCTGTCTGGCTCAACGGCCCTATCAGCAAGAATTTCCATCCGAACACCAGCGGCCAGGTGGTGATTGCGAATGAAATCATCCATGCGTTCAACAAACGCTACCATACTGGGATCGCTCCGCTGACTTCCACCGAGATTCATACTGGCATCACTCCCAAAGACCCGGTGGCGAACATCAACATGCCCTTCAACACCTGGATGAACCGCTATGCGCTCAACGGGCTTCCCACCTCGAACGATGCCGACAGCGATGGCATCCCTGCGGTGATGGAATTCGCGATGGGGCTGAATCCGATCGTCAGCGACGCGGACAAGGTGAGCAGTGGCATCCTCACCGGCGCGCTGGATCTCGCCTATCCGATCCGGCTGCCGAGTTCCGCGAATTTCACCCTCGTGCCGGAGTATTCCTCCACGCTGACCGCTCCGTTCACCCCGTTCGCGGTGGTGCCGACGATGGGTGCGGACGGCTTGGCCCATGCACGTAGGACGGTTGGCGGGACACCGCAGTTTGTCCGGTTGAAGGTGACGATTCCTTGAGCAGCGGCCATGAAACCGGGGCGTCGATATTCTATCGACTGTTTCCGCCCGACATTTTGTCGGGCGAATGAGGAAGTTGGACAGGATGTCCAAGGCAAATAGCGTTCAGAATGAACGCGCTCCTTTTTGATTTTGCGGGCAGTCTCTGAGACCAGAAAGGGAGATTAGTGGATTTCATCCGCCCCATGAACCGTCTCCCGGTGTGGGATAGGATTGTGGGTGGGTTCTCGCACGGGGCGTGCTAGCCTGGGTGGAGAGTTCACTGATTTTCCCGCCATGCTTGCCCGATTTCTCAAACAACACACCGGTCCCCTCACCCGCGATCTGGTGCAGGAACCGGGGCATTTCGGCTTGGGGAAAGTCCCGTCGCGGTTGATGCCGAGCTCGACGGTGACTTCCATCTGCGGGTATTGCGCGACCGGCTGCCAACTGAAAATCCATCTCGATGAGGACGGCAATGCGATCAACCTGAGCCCGCAAGCGGGTTATCCGGTGAACCTGGGGATGGCTTGTCCGAAAGGTTGGCAGGCGCTCGATCCGTTGGATTCGCCGGACCGCGCGACGATGCCGCTGCTGCGGGATGAGTCGGGGAAACTGATGGAAACGGATTGGGCGACGGCAATGGATGTTTTCACGACGCGGCTGAAGAAGATCCAAACCGAGCACGGACGGGAGTCGGTGGCGTTTCTATCTACAGGGCAGATTCCCTTCGAGGAAATGTCGTTCCTAGGGTGCCTTTTCAAATTCGGGATGGGCTTCCTGCATTGCGACGCCAATACGCGGCAGTGCATGGCGACGGCGGTAACGGCATACAAGCAGTCGTTCGGCTTCGACGCGCCGCCGGCGGCGTATGCGGATTTCGAGGAGTCCGACGTGATCGTTCTGATAGGTGCGAACCTCTGCATCGCCCATCCGATCCTGTGGCAGCGGGTGATGCGGAATCCGCGCAGTCCGAAGATCATCGTCATCGATCCGCGGGCGACGGAAACCGCGCAGGCGGCGACGCAGCACGTGGCTTTGAAGCCGAAGGGCGATCTGGCGCTGCTCTACGCGCTGGCGCACTGCATCCTGCGCGACGGCCGGGTGGACGCGGCATCGCTGGAGCGCACCGAGCGCACCGAGGGCATCGAGGCATTCGCGGAATTTCTCAAGGACTACTCCCCCGCCGCGATGGCGGAGAGGACCGGCCTAACGACCGAACAGATCGAAGCGCTGGCCCGCACGGTTTCGGAGCCGGGCAAGCGCGTTTCCTGGTGGTGGACGATGGGCGTGAACCAATCGCACGAAGGTGTTAGAGCCGCGCAGGCGATCATCAATCTCTGCCTGATGACCGGCAATATCGGCAAACCGGGCACCGGGCCGAACTCGATCACCGGCCAATGCAACGCGATGGGCTCGCGCTTGTTTTCCAACACGACCTCGCTGGTCGGCGGACACGATTTCTCGGATGCCGCGCATCGTGAGAAGGTTGCAAGCCTGTTGGAAATTCCGTTGGAAGCCATTCCGTCCGACTACTCGATGGCCTACGACGAGATTCTGGCCGCAGCGGAGTCCGGAAAAATCAAGGCGCTGTGGATCGTCGCGACGAATCCGTTTCACTCGTGGATCAACTCCGGACGACTGGCGGCGCTGCGCGAGAAGCTGGAATTCCTGGTGGTGCAGGACATGTATCACACCACCGAAAGCGCGCTGGCCGCGGATCTGGTCCTGCCCGCCGCCGGTTGGGGGGAGAAGGACGGATGCTTCATCAACTCGGAGCGCCGGATCGGCACGCTAAAGGCGGTTAGGAAAGCGCCTGGGCAGGCGCTGTCGGATTTCCGGATCTTCCGGTTGATCGCCAACGCCTGGGGCTGCGGTGAGATGTTTTCCAAATGGACACACCCGGAGGCGGTTTTCAAATTGCTGCGGGATCTAACGAAGGATCGGCCGTGCGACATCACCGGCATCGAGGGCTATGAAATGATCGACCGGCTGGGAGGCATCCAGTGGCCGTATCCGCAAGGCATCGACAACGCGAAATCACAAGTCGCCAATCTGCGGTCGCGGCGTTTGTTCGAGGACGGCGTATATTACACGCCAAGCGGCAAGGCGAAGTTCCTGTTCTCGCCACCCGCCGCGATGCCGGAGCCGCCGGATTTCGATTTCCCTTTTCTCATGCTGACCGGACGCGGCACCAGCAGCCAGTGGCACACCCAGACACGCACCGCCAAGTCCGACATCCTGAAAAAACTCTATCCGGAAAACGTCTATCTGGAAATCCATCCCGGCGACGCCCGCCAATACGGACTGAAGGAAGGCGACTCCGTGACCGTCCGCTCACGCCGGGGAGAATTGGCAGCCTCCGTCTATCTGGCCCCGACGGTCCAGCGGGGGCAGATTTTCATCCCGATGCATTACCCGGAAGTCAACCGGCTGACGCACTCCGCTTTTGATCCTCACTCGCGCCAGCCGAACTACAAGGCGTGTGCCGTGGCGCTGGTGAAGACGGGCCGTTAGTCCGCAAGGAGCGGCGGAACATGTCCGCCGTGCCCATGGAAAGCCAATGAGATGTGGAAGCCGCTTTTCATTGTCTTCCCATGGACCGGGCGATCGGATATCGCCCTTCCTTGCTAATTACCCGCCGCTTTCACTTGCAACCAACCGCAGCCCTCGACATCCGCGGGAATTTTGGACAGCGTTGGGCTGTGGATTCCGAACTCACTCCCGGAGCGCGTCTTCGCGCGGCACTCGCCGTGGAAAGGCCCTTGCAGATCGCCGGGACCATCAACGCCTACGCCGCGCTCCTCGCCCGACAAGCGGGTTTCCGGGCGATCTACTTATCCGGGGCAGGCGTTGCCAATCACTCCTACGGGATTCCCGACATCGGCGACACCACGCTCGCCGACGTGCTCATCGACGTCCGCCGGATTTGCTCACGTGTCGATCTGCCGTTGCTGGTGGACATCGACACGGGTTGGGATGACCCGGCGGAAGCGGTTCGCGAAATGGCTGGCGCCGGTGCCGCCGCCGTGCACATCGAGGATCAGATTCCCGCAAAAAAATGCGGCCACCTTCCCGGCAAGCAACTCGTTTCCACCGCCGAAATGGTGGACCGGGTGCGGGCTGCGGTCGCCGGCAAGCCCGAGGCTGACTTTATCGTGATGGCCCGCACCGACACAGCCGCGGTCGAGGGAGTCCCGGCCGCTATCGACCGCGCGCTCGCCTACGTCGCGGCCGGGGCCGACATGATTTTCGCCGAGGCCATCCACACGCTTGAAGACTACCGGAAATTCTCCACCGCCGTGAATGTTCCGGTGCTCGCAAACCTAACCGAGTTCGGCCAAACGCCGCTCTTCCCCCCCGCCGAACTCGCCTCCGCCGGGATCGCCATGATCCTCTATCCGCTCAGCGCGTCGCGCGCCGCCGCCGCCGCATCGCTGGATGTATTCCATGCGATCCGCAACGACGGCACACAGAAGCATGTCCTCGGGTCAATGCAGACCCGCCAGGAACTTTACAAGGTTCTCGGCTATGAACCCGCCAAGGAGTCAAACGCCTAACAATCATGAGTGATTCCCCCTCTCCCGCGCCTAAAAAATCGGTGGCTTTGTCCGGCGTCGTCGCAGGCAACACGTCCATCTGCACCGTCGGCCGGTCGGGCGACAGCTTGTCGTATCGCGGCTACGACATCGCGGAAATCGCCAGGCTGTCCACGTTTGAGGAAATCGCCTTTCTACTCATTCACGGCCACCTTCCGGATGTCACTGAACTGGAAACCTATCACCAAACCCTCCGTTCCTTGCGAGGACTTCCCCAAGCTCTGAGAAGCGTGCTCGAACAGATCCCCGCCAACACCCACCCGATGGCGGTGTTGCGCACGGGGTGTTCGATGTTAGGCACGCTGGAGCCCGAGCGGATAGCCGGACCGCAAATGTCAGAAACGCAACGAATCGCGAACCGTCTGCTCGCCGCATTCCCTTCGATGCTGCTTTACTGGCATCATTTCACCGCTACCGGACGGCGAATCGAAGTGGAATCCGATGCTCCTAACATCGCCGGGCACTTTCTCAGATTGTTACATCAATGCCCTCCGTCCGAGACACATGTGCGGGCACTGGACCAATCGCTCATCCTCTACGCCGAGCACGAATTCAACGCCTCCACCTTCACCGCGCGGGTGATTTCCGGAACGGGAGCGGATATCCACTCGGCCATCACGGGCGGAATCGGCGCGCTGCTTGGTCCCAAACACGGAGGTGCGAACGAAGTCGCTTTGGAAATTCAATTGCGATACGGTTCACCCCATGAAGCCGAGGCGGATATCCTCGAACGCATCGCCCGCAAGGAAATCGTCATCGGCTTCGGTCACCCGGTTTACACCGTGAGCGATCCGCGCAACGCGATCATCAAGAACATCGCCCGGCGGCTTTGTGAGGAAGTGGGAAACACGAATCTCTTCGCCATCTGCGAGCGGATCGAGCGGGTCATGATGGATTCGAAAACCATGTTTCCCAACCTGGATTGGTACAGCGCCCCGGCCTATCACCTGATGGGCGTGCCTACTCCGATGTTCACGCCGCTGTTTGTCATGGCCCGGACGGCCGGCTGGGCGGCGCATGTCATCGAGCAACGCATCGACGGAAAGATCATCCGGCCGGGTGCCAATTACACGGGACCGGAACACCGTCCCTACGTTCCACTCGATCAACGCTAACAATTCCTCATGAGTTCCGCCATCAGCAACATCCGCCCCGAACCCGATCCCCTTTTCGCCGAACTTGCCGACTACGTGCTCGGTGCCAGCATCGCCAGCGAAGAGGCCATCGACACCGCCCGCTGGTGCCTCGCAGATACACTGGCGTGCGGCATCATGGCCTTGAAATACCCGGCCTGCACCAAGCTGCTAGGCCCGGCCACTTCCGGCACCACCGTGACGCGCGGCAGCCGGGTGCCTGGAACTAACTATGAACTCGATCCTGTGCAGGGCGCGTTCGACATCGGAACCATCGTCCGCTGGCTCGATTTCAATGACACCTGGCTCGCCGCGGAATGGGGCCATCCGTCGGACAATCTGGGCGGCATCCTCGCGGTGCTCGACTGGCTGTCACGCCATCAGGCGGACGGGGTCACGCCTGCGGCGTTTTCCACTCCGCTGCCGATCCAGGCCAAATCCCTCACCGTCCGCGACTTGCTCGACGCGATGGTGAAGGCTCACGAAATCCAAGGGGTGCTGGCTTTGGACAACTCATTCAACCGCGTGGGACTCGACCACGTCCTGCTCGTTAGAATCGCCTCCACCGCCGTGGTGACGGCCCTGCTCGGCGGCACGCGGGAGCAGATCATCAACGCCATTTCCCACGCCTGGCTCGACGGCTCGTCGCTCCGCACCTACCGCCATTCCCCTAACACCGGCTCGCGGAAATCGTGGGCCGCGGGTGATGCCACCAGCCGGGCGGTGCGCCTCGCGCTGATCGCGATGACCGGAGAAATGGGTTATCCATCCGCGCTGAGCGCCAAGACCTGGGGATTCCAGGATGTTTCGTTCCAAGGGCGGCCGGTCACGCTGGGACGTCCGCTTGGCAGCTATGTGATGGAGCAGATCCTTTTCAAAATCTCCTTCCCGGCCGAGTTCCATGCCCAGACCGCCGTCGAATGCGCGATCACGCTGCATCCGGAGGTGAAAAGCAAGTTGGATGAAATCGAACGGATCGAGATCACCACGCATGAGTCAGCGATCCGCATCATCGACAAGAAGGGCCCGCTCCACAATCCGGCCGACCGCGACCACTGCCTGCAATACATGATCGCCATCGGATTGATTCATGGCGATCTAACTGCCTCGGACTATGAGGACCTGGTCGCTGTTGATCCGAGGATCGATGCAATGCGGGAGAAGATGCGGGTGACTGAAGACAAGCGGTTTTCCGAAGACTACCTCGACGCTGAGAAACGCTCCATCGCCAACGCGCTGCAGATCTTTTTCATCGACGGCAGCCGAACCGAACGGGTCGTCGTCGAATATCCGATCGGCCACCGCAGGCGCCGTGGCGAGGGAATTCCGGTTCTCATCAAAAAGGCGGAAGCCGCGTTCGCGGAGCATTATGGGATAACAAAATCGGAAGAGCTGATCTCGCTGTTTTTAGATAGCACGAGATTGGAGGACATGCCGGTGCATGAGTTTGTTTCCAAGTTCGTGAAGTAGTGTTGGCAGCAAATGCCCAATGCCATCCTCCTCAGTAAATCGGGCTCCAGAAGAAATACCGAAACATAGCCCTTCACTTCAGCGGTGGGTTGATGGCCGGCAGGTATCGAAAGTCCCCTAGGGACGGAAAAACGTTGGGATCCTAACCGGATTTCGACCGTTCTGCCGTCCTTGCAGGACTTGTTCCTATCTGGATTCCCAAGTCCCACCACTGAAGTGATGGGCTATTTCCGGATATTTGTGGAGTTCGAATCGCGAGACATGGACAAGATCTCCAGACCCTGTTCATTTCAAACCATGCCTGCCTAGCAGGTTGTAAACGGAGCGTTCGGAGATGCCGAGTTCGCGGGCGGTTTTCGCCTTGTTCTTGCCGGTGCGGAGATAGGTCTGGATGAAGGCGTCGCGCTCGACTTCCTGGAGAGTTAGGCCGCGACCGGCAGGAGAGGCGCTGTCGCGCTGGCCGTCTAGCAGGATGTGGAAATCATCGGCCTGGAGGAGCGGTTTCTCGGCGAAGGCGGTGACGCGTTCGAGGACGTTTTCGAGTTGCCGGACATTTCCAGGCCAAGCGAACTCGAGGAGGGAATCCTTGGCACCGGGCGACAGCTCCCAGCCCTCCGCCCCTCTCCGGGCGGCGATCTGGTTGAGGATGGTAGTGGTGATGGCCGGGATATCCTCCCGCCGCTCGCGCAGGGCGGGGATGCGGAGTTCGATGATATTCAGTCGGTAGTAGAGATCTTCGCGGAAGGCTCCCTCTTCGACGCGGCGACGGAGATCGACGTTGGTGGCGGCGATGACGCGGGCGTTGGTCTTGAGCAGTTTGCTGCCGCCGACGCGGAAGAACTCGCGGTCCTGGAGGACGTTGAGAAGCTTGGGCTGGAGACCGGAGGGCAGGTCGCCGATTTCATCGAGGAAGATGGTGCCTTTGGATGCTTGTTCGAAGCGGCCGGCGCGGGACGCCGTGGCTCCGGTGAAGGCACCGCGTTCGTGGCCGAAGAGCTCCGATTCCAGCAACTCGCGCGGCAATGCAGGACAACTCACAGTGATGAATTCCTCGGCGACGCGGGGGCTGAGGCGGTGGATTTCGCGGGCGAAGAACGATTTTCCGGTGCCGCTCTCGCCCGTGAGGAGGATATTGCTGTCGAGGCGGGCGGCCTTGGCCATGTGCCCGAGGAGCTGGCGGAGGTGGGGATTGTCGCTCTGGAGAGAGACCTTGGAAACGGGTTTCCTCGGTTCAGCGGCAGCGGCTGGTGCGGGGGCTTTCCGGCGGGCGAGGCGCGCCTGGCGCAGGAGATCGAACAGACGCTTGAGCTCGAAGGGTTTCGTCAGGTAGTCGTCGGCTCCGGCGCGAAGGGCTTGGACGGCGGTCTCGGCGTCATTGAGGCCGGTGAGCATGATCACGGGGACGGCGGGAAATTTTTCCCGGATTTTCAACAGGGTCTGGAGGCCGTTCATGCCCGGAAGGCCGTGGTCGAGGATGACCGCCTCGATCCCGGAATCGAGCAATTCCAAGGCCTCGAGACCGGACCCCGCGGCATTGGGACGCCAGCCAAGATCCTGTGCCGCGATGACGAGCAGGCGCTGGATGGTTTCATCATCGTCAACGATGAGGAGGTTCGGGGCGATGGCGGGATTGAGAGTCATCAGGAGTTCAGATCCGGGAAAAGTTGGTTTCCGTCGTTTTCGCGGGATGAGGATGGGGGTGCAAGTTTGAAACACTAACGGATCAGCCGATGGCGGCTTCGTCACCCATCACCTGCTTCAGACACTTGAGGAGCGTTTCCGCGGTGTAGGGTTTTTGTAAAAAACCTCCGGCTCCATTGCTGGCGGAGCCAACCAGCTCCTTGTTCGCATGGATGCCGCTGGTGGCGATGATCCTAACGTCGGGATTGATTTCCTTGAGGAGCTCGATGGTGGCGAGACCGTCCATGACGGGCATCATCATGTCGGTGAGGACGACCCGGATTTCGAACTGGTGCGCGGTGTAGAGCGAGACCGCCTCGTCGCCATTGGCAGCAAGCAGCACCCGGTAACCGAAGGCCTCCAGCGTCTGGCGCGTGATTTCACGGATGGACTCCTCGTCGTCCACAACGAGCACGGTTTCTCCACTGCCTTGGGGAAGCGTGGAACCTTCAAGGGGGAGAATGTTCCGGGAAACCTCGGGGAACGCCGGCAGGTAAATGCGGAACCGGCTCCCCTCGCCCGGCTTGCTGAAGGCGCGGATGAAACCGCCGTGGCTCTTGATGATGGCGAGCGAAGTGGAAAGGCCGAGGCCGGTGCCTTTGCCAACGGATTTGGTGGTGAAAAACGGGTCGAAAATCCGGTCCATGATGTCCAGCGGGATTCCGACGCCGGAGTCTTCGACCTGGATGAAGACATGAGGCCCTTTCGCGGCTTCCAGGTTCATGGCGGCGAAAGTTTCGTCGATCTCGACGTTGCCGGCGGTGATGATTACTTTTCCACCGTCCTCGACGGCATCGCGGGCGTTGACGCAGAGGTTGAGGATCACTTGGTGGAGCTGGGTGGGATCGCCGTGGATGACCCAGAGGTCGCGGCTGGCGTTCACCTGGAGTTCGATTTTCCGGAGAAAGGTGTCCCGCATGATTTTCTCGATTTCCCGGATGATCTGGAGCGGATGGACTTCGACATGGCGGCCTTCCATTCCGCGGGCGAATGAGAGCACCTGCCCGACCATGTCGGCGCCGCGTTTGGCACTGGCGGCAATGGTATCTAACAACTCACAGGACCGTGCGTCGTTCACCCGCATCTTGAGCAGCTCGATGGACATGGAAATGGGCGCGAGGATGTTGTTCAAATCGTGGGCGATGCCTCCGGCGAGGGTTCCGATGCTTTCGATGCGCTGGGCGCGGAGGAACTGGTGTTCGAGTTTGCGCTGCTCGGTGATGTCGGTGTTGAGGGCGAAGACGCTTTCGGGATTTCCCTTTGCGTCGCGGACGAGGGTCCAACGGCATTCGATGGTGAGTTCATGGCCGGCCTTGTTCACCTGCCGCAGCTCTCCCATCCACTCGCCATCGGCCAAGGTGTGCCCATGTGCTATCAGGAATGCGGATGGATCCTGATAGAGCACGTCCAGCACGCGGCGGCCGATGACTTCTCCGGCCGACCAGCCGTAGATCCGTTCGGCGCTTTTGTTCCAGTAGGTGATCGTGTGGTCGAGGCTGCGGACGAGGATCGCGTCCTGAGCCTTGTCGAGCAGCGACGCCTGCTCCCGGATGCGGGCGTCCGCCTGCTGGCGGTCGAGCTCGGAAGCCGCCCGCGCGGCGAAGATCCGGAGGGTTGATTTCACCAGCGAGGTTTCCCGCAAACGACTGCTGAAAAACACCACCATGATTCCCGCGACCGTGCCGTCCCGTTGGAACAGCGGGATGCCGGCGTAGGCCTCGATGCCGAAGGTCACCAACAGATGGTCCTCCGGAAAAAGCTTCTGGATGCCGCTTTCAAAAACGCAGATGTCGCCGCCGGCCACGTTCTCACAAGGCGTGCCGTCGAGACCGTAGGTAAGGTTGTCCATCGGCTTTCCATCGAAAAAGAACGAGATGGTCTCGATGGAATTGCCGACGGAATTATATTTTCCTATCAGCCCGCCGAGGGCATCCATCGACTCGACCATGTTGCGGGTGAGCAGGTCGAAAAACTCAGAGCCCACGCTGCTGGAAACGGCCTGGGCCACCTTGATGACGACTTCCTGAGTGCGCTGCCGCTCCTCCCGGCTGCGGATGTTCTCGATGCCGAAGGCAAGGTCGTTGGACATTTCGCGGAGCATTTTCAACTCATCCGCGCCGGCCGGCCGAACTTCAGGCGCGTAGAGGCAGAGAATTCCGAACACGCGTTTCTTGTTGCGGAGAGGAAGGCAAACGAAACTCCGGTAGCCGTGTTTTCTGGCGAATGCCGCCCAAGGCGCGAAGGACGGATCTTCCAGCAAATCATCGATAACGATCGGCTCGCCGGTGCGGATGACCCGACCAGCCGGCCCCCTGCCGGACGGACTGTCCTCGGCCCACGAGATCTCGATTTCCGACAAGTAGCCGTGTTCCTGGCCGGCATGTGCCATCGGGACGACGCGTTGCGGCTCATCATTCATCGCATAGCCGACCCATGCCATGTGGTAGCCGCCGATTTCGACGGCCAGGCGACAGGCTTCGGCGAGGAGTTCCTGTTCGGAAGACGCACGGACGAGCATCTCGTTGCACGAGCTGAGCATCAGCAAGGCGCGGTGCGAACGCGTGAGCGCGAGTTCGGCGGCCTTGACGTCGGTTAGATCCGTCATGCCGCCGACCATGCGGATGCCCTTGCCCTGCGCATCCCGAATCACCACCCCGCGATCCCTCACGTGGGCTACTGTGCCGTTGTCGCTCACAAAGCGATATTCGTCGGTCCAGTGGGTGTCCCCGTTTTCAATGGCGGCGTAGATTCCCTTCACGACCCGATCGCGATCCTCGGGATCGATCTGGCGGATCCAGACGCGGATGCTGGCTTCGGAATCGACGGCGGATTCTCCGTAGAGATTGGCGAAACCGTCGTACCACCAGTAGGCATCTGTTTCGAGATTCCAGTCCCAAATGGTGTCGTTAGTCGCGGCGGCCACGGATTGGAAACGTTGATGGCTGCGGAGCACCTCATGCTGGGCCCGCGCCCGCTCGTTGCTTTCGATGGCCAGTGAGATGAGGTTGGCGATGGCGATGGCGAAAGTCTTCTCGTCCGACGTCCAGACGCGTTGCGGACCGCAGTGCTCATTGCACAGAAAGTAGCGCGTCTCGCTGCCGAAGCGGATGGGCACGTCGAGCATCGACGTGATCCCGTGCGGAGTTAGATAGCTTTCGGAAAACTCGCAGGTGGCGGGGTCGGTGTGGGCATCATCCGCCGCGATGAGGTCCATCCGCGAAAGGGTGTCGAAATAGGTCGGATAATCCTCCGCCACCAGCTTTTCCCCGCAGGCGTGGTCACGGGTTGCCAGATTGAATAGATCGAGGCACTCGATCATCTTCCGGTCGTCGGTGAATTCCCAGATACTGACGCGAGCGACCTCCAGGGTCCGGGCACACGTCTCGGTGATGCGCCGCAGAGAATCTAACAAATCGAGGATGTCCGTCGCGGTATTGCCATTGAGCGAGATCAGGGCGTTGCGCTGACCGAGGTAGCGGATTTCGTTAGATCGCGTCGTTTCTTCGGCCTGTTTGCGGTCGGTGATGTCCTGGAACGCCCCCTGCATGCGGGTGATCGTCCCGTGCTCGTCGCGGATCGCCACGCCGATGGAGCGCACCCAGACACGCCGGCCGCTGGCGGTGATGATCTGCAATTCCTCGTCAAAGGGAGTTCCGTCCAAGCGGCATTTTTCAAAAACCTCGGAGATCCTGTCCCGCCATTCCGGCGCGTAAAAATTCAGCGCGTGCCGCAAATTCGGAACCGTTCCCACGGGCATTCCGTGAATCTCGCAAACCTGATCCGACCAGGTGATCCGGTTCTCCGGGAAATCGACAGTCCAGCCTCCGATGCGCGCGGCGTCGCTGGCGATGCGGAACAAGGTCTCGCTTTCGTGCAGCTTCTCGGCCGCCCGGCCGCGCTCGATGGCGAGGCTGACGAGCTTGGATGCGGATTCGACCCAGTGGATCTCCTCCGGAGTGGGTGAATGGATCGCATGATGATAGACGCTCATGGTTCCTAACACCCGCCGGTCCGAGGCGAAAACCGGGACCGACCAGCAGGCATGAAGTCCGCATTTCACGGCGATTTCCTGTACTGACTCCCAGTAAGGATGAGTGGCGATATCCTCGACGACGACCGTTTCCTCCAGCGCCGCCGCCGTCCCGCAGGAGCCGATGCCGGCGCCGATGGGCACGGAAGCCAGCCTCTCCAGAAACCCGGCGGGCATGCTCGGACCGGCACCAAAATTCAGATGGGTGCCTTCCGCATCCACCAGCATGATCGAGCAGAGCACTTGGCCGGCCGAGAGGAGTTCGACCCGCTCGATGATCCGTTCGAGGATGCCGGTGAGCGGCACCCGGTTGAGGATCATTTCCAACACCTCCGTCTGACCATGGGAGAAACTGTCGATCAACCGTTTCTGGCGGCGGGTCTCGGCCTCGCGGACTTCGCGCTCCACCGCCACGCCAAGGCGCAGGAGGTTTTCCTTGAGGATGTAATCGGCGGCACCGTTGCGCATCGCTTCCACCGCGACGGATTCGCCGATGGTTCCGGAAACAATGATGAGCGGGATATCGAGGTCGTTCTCGCGGAGGATTTCCAACGCCTCGATCGCGCCGAATCCGGGCATCACGTAGTCGCAGAGGATGATTTCAAAATGAGGCGTCTTGAGGGCGGCGCGGAAATCGTCCGCCTTCATCACCCGCGTGCACTGGATTTCAAATCCCTGGCGCTCCAAGGCGCCCAACACCAGCAAGGCATCATCGTCATAGTCTTCTGCCAACAGCAGGCGCAGCGGTTTTTTCCCTTTCATGAAGTCAGATTCGGATCCGGTGGAGGTTCGTTCAGCAGCAGCCAGTAGAGCCCGAGTTGGCGGGTCGCTTCAACAAACATCGCGAAATTCACCGGCTTGCGGACATAGCTGTTGCAGCCCAGCGCGTAGCTTTCCATCACGTCCTTGTCTTCCTTCGACGAGGTCAGGATGACGACCGGCAGCATGCGCGTGCGGTCATTGGCGCGGATTTGTTGAAGGACCTCGAGCCCGTTCACCTTCGGCAGCTTGAGGTCGAGGAGAATGATCGCCGGCAGGGCCTTCCGTTCCATCGCCGATCCCGGACCGTTTCCGAAGAGGAAATCGAGGGCTTCCGCACCGTCGCGCGCGACGACGACCTCGTTGAGGATGTTGTTTTTCTCCAAGGCCATCAGGGTGAGTTCCTCGTCATCCGGGTTGTCTTCCACTAACAAAATGATCTTGTTGTTCATGGCGGTTTTCTACGACCCGCGCTCCTAACGTAAATTCGAAGGTCGCGCCATGATTAATCACGCTTTTCGCAAAAACATCGCCGCCGTGCCGTCTGGCGATCCTCTGGACCGTCGCCAGGCCGATGCCGGTTCCTGGAAATTCCAACTGGTTGTGCAGCCGCTGGAAGGCGCCGAAGAGTTTGTGGCCATAACGCTCGTCGAACCCGACGCCGTTGTCCTTCACGAAATAAACCGTCGTCCCGTCATCCTCGCGGCGGGCACCGACCTCGATGACCGCGGCGAGCGTTTTCGAGGTGAATTTCCAGGCGTTGCCGATGAGGTTGTCGAGGAGGACTCCCAGCAGTGCCGGATCGGCATGGACCAGGATGCCCGGCGTGATGTTGGCCACCACATTGCGCAAGGGATCCGACGTCCGCAGTGTGGCCACAGCGGATTCCGCCATTTGGCTGAGATCGACCGGCTCCACATGCATTTCCGCCCGTGTCAGGCGCGAGAGTTTGAGCAAATCGTCGATCAGCAGCCCCATGCGCTCGGCCGCGTTTTTCACCCGCTGGAGATAGCCCAGGCTGGTCGCATCCAGGCTCCCGCCGACGTGTTCCTCCAGTGCTTGGGCGAAACCGGAAATCCCCCTCAAGGGCGCCCGCAGGTCGTGGGAAACCGAGTAGCTGAAGGATTCCAATTCCCGATTCAACTCACCAAGCAGGGACGTTTGCCGGAGCAGCTCCTCATTGAGCTGGAGGATCGCCAGCTCGGCATTCTTCTTCGCCGTCACGTCGCGGGCGACCGCGTAAAGCACGCCATCCTCGTTGAACGGCTGGGTGCTCCATGCCAGCCATTTCAACGAGCCATCCTTGCAACGGTAGCGGTTCTCAAAATGGATCGACGGCTGGCCGGATTCCAATTTCGACATCTCCGCATACGTCGTGGCGACATCGTCCGGATGGACAAACTCGACGAATGGCGTGGCTAGGATTTCCACGGTCGAATAGCCCAACGTCTGGCTGAATGCAGGATTGACCCGCTTGAGGTAGCCGTCGACTCCCGCGATGCACAGGAGGTCCGCCGAGAGTTCGAAAAATCGCTCGTAATCTTCCTCAAATCGCCGGGACTCAGTGCTCATCGGATTTCGGATTCTCATCCTTTGGAGAAGCCAACCGGGATTTCCCCGATACTTCCATTCGATAATTTCCAATCCTTTAATCAAAAGCCAGCCTGCCGAAGGAATCTTCCGAAGAAGACTGACACATGCGACAGACTGGCTATTTGATCGGGACCGAAGTCCCCTGTTTTCTCCCCCCGGAGAACACCTTCTAATTTGCAATGTGCGTGCCAAGCCAACACCACATGCCGCAATCGGCTTAGAACAAGCATATTAAAATAATCTGAGATATTAAAGGCGTCCTAACTTGTTGGAAATTCCTGCAATTTCTGCAAAAACAGCGGCGAAATCTGTAAATCTTGCAGGATCCCAAGGAGGAAAATTAATCCCGCTCATTCATCGCCGATTCATCCATTCGTCGCGTGCGTAGCGGGCGTGAATCCTCGCCCCGAGATCTTCGGAATCGGGAAATCGGACCATCTCCTCCCAAGTCCGCGAAAGGCGCGTCGCGAAGTTAACCGCTCGTGCGTTGGAAATCGTCTCGACCGCCACCGATCCTTGATGCAGCAGCCCGGATTTCGATCTCCGCTGGCCAGCCCCCGCCAGCTTCCTGCCATCCACTCCCAGCAAATCATGGCCGACTGGATTTTCGAAACACAACGTCGCTCCGGTCGCCCTCTCGCCGTCGCTGATCAGAGCTTCAAGATGCTCATCCTCAAGGGCACGCATCAGAATCTCATGGATCTGCCGGTAACTTTCCGCCCCGCGCAATCCGGCCAGCGGCTCCCCTGCCGGCACCGCCAGCGTATAAGTCCAGTCCGCCCGATGATCCACCATCCCCCCGCCGGTCCAGCGGCGCACCAGATCCAGCCCCGGAAAAACCTCCCGTGCCTCGGCGATTTTTCCGAAATACCCGATACTCCCCCAGTCCCCGGCCCACGCATAAACCCGCAGCACGGGACAGGCGGCCGTTTCCAGCAGCCATTCATCCACCGCCATGGTTTCCGGCCCGGACCTGCTGACCGGGTCGACCCAAAGCTTCAATTTTTCGAAAACCGGCATCGGCGGCGAGTTTCTCCCGAAATCCGGATTCCGAAACTGAAAATTTTCCCGACCCTTGCATTCCTCGCCGGTCACGCCAATTTCGCGGCATGTCCATCGCGCCGAAGCCAACCAGCGCCCTTCTCATCGTCGGTCACGGGTCCACCGAGAATCCGGATTCCTCGACGCCGTATTTCGAACACGCCGATGAAATCCGCAGCCGGGGGCTGTTCGCCGAGGTGCATTGCTGCTTCTGGAAAGAAGAGCCGTCGCTGCGGGAAGCTATTTACCTGATCGATTCCGACGAAGTTTACGTGGTGCCGGATTTCATCAGCGAGGGCTATTTCACTCAGGATGTCATCCCCCGCGAGCTCCAGCTCACCGGCCCCACCACCGAGGTCCGGGGAAAAACCTTCCATTACTGCCTGCCCGTCGGCGTCCACCGGTCGATGACCGACTTGATCCTGAAACGGGCGAAAGAAGTCGCCCCAGGCATCGAGCCGTCTGAAACGACGCTGATCATCACCGGCCACGGCACCGGGCTGAACCAGAACTCCACCAAGGCCATCCGCGACCAAGCGGAACTCATCGCGGCGTCCGGAGCTGGCTACGCGGCGGTGATCGACGCCTACATGGAGGAGCAGCCCTTCATCGCCGAGTGGGACAAGATGTCGCAGACCCCCAACGTGGTGGTCGTTCCGTTTTTCATCTCCGACGGGCTGCATTCCTTCCAGGATATCCCGGTGCTTTTGGGCATCGAAAGCGAGGTTGGAGCTGCCGCCAGCCAGCGGGAAATCTTCCGCCACAACCCACACTCGCTGCGAGGCAAGACCCTTTTCTACAGTTCCGCCATCGGAACCGAACGACTGTTGGCAGAGGTCATTCTCGACCAAGTCGGCGACTTTGACTTATTTCACAAAAAACAGGCTGTAAACTAATTCAGTCTATTTTTACTCAAAATCCTTAATAAGATGTCGATTGCCAATCAGCTCAAAGACCTGGTCCGATCCGGAACCCACCGCATGGGCCAACTGGAGATTCAAACGAATGTTTTCAGCATGCCTTATGCCCTGTGCCACCATTCGGATACCGAGGTTTCAAACGACCCCGATTTCGGCGGATTGGAGGTGCATCGGGGCCCGGTGGACGCCCGCGATCTTTCCACTTATGCCGAGGACGGGACCTATCGTTTCACCAAAGGCCAGACGAATTTGAAGCGTGGTTGGGTGATGTTGCTGGAAAACGAGGAGGACCTGCGGCTCGCGCTCGACCAGTTTTACCCGGCGGGCGTCGGCCTGTTTCTCGCGCAACAAAACGGTTGTTTGGAAATCGAAAACCTGCGGGACAAGCTCAATCGGCAAACCGGCATGTACCGTTTCGCCCGTACGATCAGCGACGCGGGAGCGCAAAAACTCGTCCAGGAAGTCTGCGGCCCGGCGCACCAATGCTCGAAGAAGATCCTCTGGAAGCTCGATACCGATACCCCGCTCGAAGACAGCGAAGCCAGCCTCTTCAACGGGATTCCCGGAGATCTACCGCAGTCCGAGGCGATTCCTCTGCTCTGCCGCGAGGCGTGCAATCATTTCGTGGCAGAGTGCCGGAAAGTGGCGAAGTCCGAGCACGAGGCGAAATCCGCAATCACCGATGGCTGATTCCGTTCGGATTTTCTCGATCGGCATGGCATGGAAAGCACTTCGCCTATTCCAATGGTCAGACCACAGTTTCATGAGAACATCAGTCCTCCCGCATGATCGCGGAGCCATCCATGAAAGACACCTATCCATCCACACTGACTATCGAGGTCGACCGTATCCCGCTGCGGAACTACCTTCGTGCCAGCAGGCTCCTGCTTTGGATCCTGTCGCTGTCGTTCTTTGGAGTGATGCTAGGGCTGGCCGCAGGCACTGGGTACCTCGAGCGCAACGATCTCAAGGGCACGGATGCCATCCTGGGTGTGATCAAAGGGGTGACCGCAGGGCTGGGCATTTCCTGGGCCATCGCACTGACGGTCTATTACATTTTCAGCCATCGCGGCACCTCACGGTATGCCAACAGCCTTGAAGTGACGGTGGAGGGAGCGTTTCTCCGCATCCGCCAACACACCACCGCCCGGACCGACCGCAAGCTCCACTTCCGTTCGATCGTGGACTACGCGACCTATCAGGACGCGCTGATGCGCCGCTTCGGCATCCATGCGCTGCACATGATGACCACAGGCGGTGGGCCCGGATCGCTCGTCGTGATTCCCGCCGTCAAAAACTGTGAGGAGGTGCGCGACATGCTCAGTGAAATCGACAGGTTGCGCGAAAACGGCTGATGATGATTATGAAAAAGGCTGCCGGGGACGAACCCGACAGCCTTTTTGAAATCAGAATTTTCCGAAATAAATCACTCGCCTTCTGGAGCACCCTCAGGGCCGCCGGGAACACCTTGGGGCATTGGGAATGGCATGCCACCCTCGGCTGCCGGCGCGTCTTCGATTTTCACGAGTTCGAGTTCGAAAATCAGCACGCTGTTCGGTCCGATGTCCGCGCTGCGGCGTTGGTCACCGTAGGCAAGCTCGCTGGGCATGAAGAGTTTCCACTTGGCGCCGACGGGCATGGTGGTGAGGGCTTCCTTGAATCCTTCGACCACTTGCAGGGTCATCGGGACCGGCTCGCCTTCCGGGGATGCGTCGAATTGTTTGCCGTCGATGAGTGTGCCCTTGTAGTGGACGAGGAACTGCTTTTCAGCCGCCTCCTTGTCGCCTTCCTTGGGAGCGACGTATTTTTCATCGCCGCCCTTGGCGAGCACTTCGTATTGGAGGCCGCTCTTGTTGGTGGTGATGCCGGGCTTTTTGCCGTTTTCCTCGAGGAATTTCTTACCAGCGGCCAGGTTGGCGGCTGCGGCTTCCTTTTCGCGGCCTTGGAGCATCTCGCCGAGAGCTTCCATGGCGGCTTGGAGCCTTGCTTCTTCGAGCTCCGGCTTGCCTCCCTTGAGCGCGGCGGAGAAGCCTTTGATGAAATTCTCCATATCCAGATCGTCGGCACCCACGCCGAACTTGCCGAACTGCTGGGTAAAGCCACCGCCGGTGCGGAAACCGAGGGCATAGGAGGAATCGGCCTTGATGACCTCAGGGTCGAGCTTCGGCTTGGCAGGAACTTCAACGGCAGGAGTGGCGGCTTCCGTTTTCGGAGTGGTTTCTGGCGTCTGGGCGGAGGAGGAGGCGATGAGACCGAGGGCCAGTGCGCCAGGAATGAGTTTGCGGATCATGATGTAATTGGTGGAAGAGCGCGGAAAATAGGCAAGGGATGCGACCCTGTCCAGAACGGGTTTTCGGGGAAAATCAGGGGGATTTGGCAAGCATTTCCCGTTAGTCACCACCTCACACTCCCATCTTCGCGGGCTGGCCGGTGGATTCGAGGACGGAGCGCCAGAGGTCGCCTTGCGCATCCACTTTGCGGCGGCCGCTGGTGACGAGGCCCATCGGCAGGTGAACGAATCGCTGGTGCCAGCGGGCGACGACCATGCCGGTCTTGCCAGCCATCGCCGCGTGGACGGCGTGGCGGCCGAGATTGGCACAGAAAACGCGGTCCTCGGGCGCGGCGGTCACGCTGCGGATGATGTAGCTGGGATCGATGTATTTCAGATTGAGCTCCGTGTTCGAGGCTTTGAAACGGGCCGCAAACCGATCCTTGAGAAACACGCCGATGTCACCATAGCGCTGGTTTCCCGAGGCGTCGGTGCCGAGGTCAGAAGCGTCGAAAAGGTCCTGCCCGGCCCCCTCGGCCACAATCACCACGGCGTGCCCGCGCTTGGCGAGGCGTTGTTCCAACATCGCAAACAGCCCGGTCTCGCCCTCCAACCGGAATGGCACCTCGGGGATGAGCACGAAATTCGCCTCACCCGTGGCCAGTGCGGCGGAACACGCGATGAAGCCGGAATCCCGTCCCATCAATTTCACGAGCCCCACGCCATTTCTCGCTCCGCCCGCCTCGGTATGGGCAGAGGTCACCGCTTGGAACGCCGCCGCAAACGCCGTGTGATAGCCGAAACTCCGGTCCATGTAGAGCAAGTCGTTATCAATCGTCTTCGGCACGCCGACGACGGCGATGGGATGCTGGCGTTTCTCAAACTCCGCGTTCAAGGCATTCGCACCGCGTTGCGAACCATCGCCGCCGATGACGAAAAGCATGTTCACGCCCAGTTCCTGAAGCCGGTCCGCCATCACCGAGGCTTCCTGCTTGCCACGCGACGAGCCAAGACAAGTCCCGCCGAAGTGGTGGATCCGGCTCACCGAGTCCGGCGTCAGCTCCATCGGTTCGTGACCGAAGGCCGGGTTCAGACCCTCATAGCCGTAACGGATGCCGAGAATCCGCGGAATGCCATAGCCGTAATAGGCCTGCATCACGATCGAGCGGATCACGTCGTTCAGTCCGGGGCAAAGGCCGCCGCAGGTGACGATGGCGCAGGTCGCCTTGGCGGGGTCAAAAAAGATTTCCCGCCGCGGTCCGGCCAGTTCGATGGACTTCAACGGGGTGTGAAATTTGGTGGCGTGCTCGATGACATTCGTGTGGTCGTTGAGCAGAATGCGATCCCCATCCGAATGCCACGCCGGACCTTCCGGCGAGTAACCGCGCTTGAGGGTGGGGGAAGGAAACAACCGTGGGCCGAGGTTGCTGATGGTGAGATTTCCGTGGGATGGAGTGATTCGGGACATGGGCGGAAATCCGGGTAGCAGTCCGCGTGCTAATCATGCGCCGGGATCCGCCGGAATCCGCCAACAACCTCCAGCGGCTGATCGAGCAGCTCGGGCTACCCAGTGGCGATTGATCGTCGCGGGTTTTGGGAAAAACCATGTCAGGATTGGCGGGAAACCGGCACTGCAAGGTGAAACCCAATGTTCCTTTCGGTCCGCTTGTCGGCCGGGCATCGTTGCCTTGGCCTGATTCCACTGCTTTTCCTGTTGGCCTGCGGCGTCCTGCCGTCCATGGCCCAGTACGAGATTGTTCCCGCGTCCCCGCAGTGGCATCCGGTTGAAATCCTCAACTGGTCACCCGCAACGGATCCGGACGCGCCGTTCAATCGTTGCTCCGTTCCCCTGTCGGCGCGCTTCACGGCCCCGACCGTTGCGGAAAATCCCGCACTGAGCTCCGCGTGGAACGTCAATCCCCACGCGCGTCCGGGTGAGGCACGGGTCCAGGCCGTGACGACATTCAACACAATCCCCGCCGGTTCGCCCAACGGCTGGCGCACGACCCGGCTTTATGCGCCGAGCATCTGGCAATACACCGACAACATGGTTTTCTGGGGAAGTTCCGATCGCGATACAAAAACGATCCTAACACCCACCGCCCATCTGATGGACGCGGCCCACCGCAACGGCGTGCGGATCTACGGGAAGATCTTTTTCGCCTTCAACCAATCGCCGGACAGTGCCGCGGTCCAGAGGATCCGGGATCTGCTGGTGAAAAACGGCAACACCTTTCCCGTGGCGGACAAGCTGATCGAAGCCGCCGTGTATTTCGGGTTCGACGGTTGGTTCATCAATCAGGAAACCAGCGGCACCAATGGCACCGACGCGCAGAACATGCGCGATTTCATCGCCTATTTCCGCAGCCGCTCGGTCGCGCTGGGAGCCCCGCATCTGCGGATCACCTGGTACGATGCCATGACGGAAAACGGCAGCCGTTCCTTCCAGAACGCCTTCACTAACAGCAACGACGGATTCATGAAATCAGGAACTTCCGTTACACAGACCGGCAACACGCTGGCCGCCCACGAGATGTTCCTGAATTTCTGGTGGTATTACAACGCGTCGAATCTATCGGATTCCCGGTCGCTGGCGATCACCCGGGGCGTCAATCCCTATGATCTCTACGCCGGGATCTGGACGGAAAACTACCGTAACCTCGGCAACACTCCCGATCCTAACGGAGGAAACAACATCGCCATCACCTGGGACCATCTCTTTCCGGAAAGCCAGCCACACCACCTGTCACTCGCCTTGTTCGGCGCGGAGACGCCGTTCGTGAAAAGCTCCTCACCGGCCACGCTGATGACCCAGGACCAGCTTTATTGGTCCGGCCCCAATCAGGATCCGGCGGACACGGACGCCACCGGCACTCCGACTCCTAACTGGAGCGGCATCGCCCATTACATTCCGGCGAACTCCCCCGTCACCACCCTGCCGTTCGTCACGAACTTCAACGCAGGCCAGGGTGAGTTGTATAAAATCAACGGCACCACCTCGATGACCGGACCATGGACGAACCTGAGCGTCCAAGACATCCTGCCAACCTGGCGCTGGATCGTGCTAAGCAGCGGCGCGAAGACAATCACTCCCGGCCTCGATTTCACCGAAGCCTATTATGGCGGAAGTTCGCTCAAGCTCGCCGGCTCCCTCCAGGCAAACCTGCCCCAGGAGGTGAAACTCTATCAAACCCGGCTGCCGGTCACCGCGAATACGAACCTGCGATTGATTTACAAGGCCGGGGCGTTCAATGCCTCGCAGATCGAGATCGGCTACGCCTTCGAGGATGCACCCGCAGTCATGTTCTATTCCACGGCGGCAACGGCGGCTTCCACCGCTTGGACGACGATGGACTTTCCAATTGGTGCCCACGCCGGGAAATCCCTCGCCCTGATCACCCTGCGCGTCTCCAGCGGCAGTGCGGTGGCGAGCTACACCGCGAACATCGGGCGAATCCAGATCAGCAGTGGCATTTCATCCCCGCCCGCGCCCCCTGCGGCACTCTTACTGGAGGGCAAGGCCCGCAATCCGGACGAGGCGTTTTCCACCCAGTTGAGACTGAAATGGGATGCATCGCCGGATCCGGTGCTCCACTACAACCTCTACTACCGCAAGGATCTCGCACCCGCCACACACCGGACCTGGATTGGCGCCACGCCTAACCGTTATTTTTTCGCCCAGGATGTCAGGCGGACGGGATTTGAAAACGAAGGCTACGTGGAGGTCGAGGCGGTGGGCCCGGGCTATGGCGTTTCTAATTCCATCACCACACCGCTCGCCACCTTCGCATTCGAGTCGATTCCAAATCTTCACCATCCGGTCATCGACACCTATCCGGTCCAAGCTCCGATGGTCGTCCTCTCGTCGGGGAGCACCGGCAGCAATCCGGCCGCCCTCGCCTTCGATAACAACATCGGCACATTCACCGAACCCCAGCCCGGCGTGGCCAACGGTGCCTGGGTGGGACTCGATCTTGGAGCAGGCAACGCGAAACAGATCACCGCCATCCAGTTCGTGCCCCGGAACTCATGGGCCACCCGGATGACCGGCGGGGTGTTTCAGGGTTCCAATTCCCCGGACTTCTCGAATGCGGTCCAGCTCGCTAAGCTCGATGCCCTTCCACCCCAAGGCGTCTTCACCACGCTGCTGGTCGGCAATGCCACGGAGTTCCGCTATCTCCGTTACCTGTCGCCGGGCGGAGGGTATGCGAATGTCGCCGAGATCCGCTTCTATACCACCGGTCCGCCGGTCCCACCCCTGCCGCCCGCAGGCTTGCAGGGCGTGGCTACCGGCACCACGGCCAGCCTGACATGGACGGCGTCCTCGTCGCCGATTCTCCACAGCTACACGCTGAAACGGTCCACGATCAACGGTGGTCCCTACACAGTGGTGGCCTCCGGTCTAACCGACACGGGCTTTGCCGACACCATCCCGCCGGGGATGACCTGTTACTACGTGGTGAGCGGTTTCAATGATGGCGGTGAAGGGGCGGATTCGCACCGGCTGATCCTCAATCCGCCGGGTTTGACGAAACTCACCGGAACGCCCATCTACGGCGGCTCGCCGATCGTTGGCAGCAACACCGCGCCGATGGCTTTCGATGGCAATCTGGACACGCGGTTTGAAATCAACAACGACAGTGGTTGGGTGGGCCTCGACCTGGGAGCATCCAACACCAGGACCCTAACAACCATCCGCTACAGCCCGCGCAACAGCAGCACCGGCAATCTCACGAACGCGAATTTCATGATCAACGGTCTTTTCCAGGCGTCCCCCACCGCGGACTTCAGCACCGGAGTGGTCACGTTGTTCGCCATTCCCGTCGCCCCTGCCTACAGCAAGCTGACGTCCGTCGCCCTGCCATCATTGCAAACGCCCTACCGCTACGTTAGATACCGGACCGGCGCGGGGAAGAACGCGAACATCTCCGAACTGGAAATCCATGGGGTGTCGATCCCCGCGGCCCCGACAGCGGTGAATCTATCAAACCAGACGGCGGACCATGTAACCATCAGCTGGAATGCGGTTCCAACCGCAGCTGGCTATCACGTCAAACGATCCACCGACGGCGTTTCCCCCATCACCATCGCGGCGGGTCTGACAGCGCTTTCGTTTCAAGACACCGGCCTGGACCCGCAAACGGTCTATCACTACGTCGTTTCCGCCACCAACGAGGCAGGCGACGGACCTGACTCCGCTGAAGTCCTGACCTACGACGGCTATGCCCGATGGCTGGTGGCGAACGGCCGGACACCCGGCGAACCGAATTGCTCCTTCGACGGAGATCCTGATGGAGACGGCATTGCGAACGGAGTGGCCTACATGGTCCCCGATGGACTGAAGGTCGGAAACTCGCTCTTGACGGCAGTGGTCCGGCAGGATGTCTCAGTGACGACGCAGTTGTGGAAAACCACGACGCTGGGCGATTGGGTTCCGGAGACGATCCATCCGGCGACTGACCAGAGTGGCGTTGCCGAAGGATTCGTCCGCATGGAAACGACGGTGACACCTCTACCGGGGCAGCCTGCGCTGTTCTACCGACTGGGCTTCACCCGATGATGAGCTCCGTGCTCACCGGGGCGACTCGGGCGGCCAGGCGCGATTGATCGTCACTAGCACTTGCCCCCGGGCCCGCCACGGGTTAGCTAGCGGCATCAAACGACGTTCATTCAGTTTCCTGCTCGCCCGGCGGTATCTCAATCCCCGCCGCTCCATGCTGTCCTCATTCAGCCTGATCTCGCTGATCGGCGTGATGCTCGGGGTGCTCGTCCTCGTGGTCGTGATGGCCGTTTACGCCGGACTGGAGCGCAATGTGAAGGACCGCCTGCTCGGCTATACGCCGCACGTCCTGATGAGCAATTTCTCCGGCCCGATCACCGATTGGGAAGAGGCGGCGAAAAAAGCGAAGACCCTTCCCCACGTCGAGGCCGCCATGCCGTTTGTCTCTGGCTTTGTGTTCATCGAAACCACGGAAAAACCGCACCCGATTTCCTTCCGCGGCATCGACACCTCGGACAAGGCGCAAGTCGAGGGCATCCGGAAAATGTTGGATCTGACTACGCATCCCACCTCCTCGGCCGACATGGGAATCGACGACAAGGTGGTCATGTCCTCGATCCTTGCCGAAAACCTCGGCATCCGCGTGGGAGACAAGGTGCTGCTCCAGTCCACCAGCAATTTCGATGGCGTCCGGCGCGCGTTCAAGACCGCCGCCAATCCCCCGCTGCGCGAAGCCTTCGCCGATTCATGGAACAAGGCCACCAAGATCCTCCACGACGGATGGAAGGCCGATGGGGCCAACTTCACCCTAACCGCAGCCGGCTACCGTGAGGTCTATCCGATGTTGGAAGCGCTCCTGGCCGAGGACATCCGCGAACCCGAGCTGGATCTCGTTTCCACCATCCTGCTCGCGATGGACGAGTCCCAGCCCGACAAACCCGGCGAGGAAGCCCGGGTCTTCGTGTTCCAGGCGGAGACCCAACAGAAAATCGAAAAGGCCATCGCCGACCTCAACGCCACCGACATCGAGAAGATGGACGGAGCCACCCTCAAGAGCTTCAAAACCGCGGTGCTGCCGAAGGAAGCCGTCGTCGCCGGCATCTATCAGGCATCGCAGATGACCGTGACACCGGATCTTTTCACCCCCCTGCCACTCGCCCAGGATCTCGCCGGGCTTGGCCAGGCGGTGGAAGGCATTTCGCTGCGCCTCGACGATCCCTACCTCGCCAACGTCTTCGCCGCCGACACCATCGCGAGCGGAACGCTGGGACCGGACTGGTCGCTGGTCACTTGGCAGCAGCAATACGGAGCGTTCTTCTCCCTCATCGAGCAACAACGCGGCATGATGTATTTCACGTTGTCGTTCATCATGCTCATCTCCGCCTTCTCGATGATGGCCGTCATGTTCACCGTCACCATCCAGAAGCGGCGGGAAATCGGCGTCATGAAGGCGCTCGGTGCCGCGCCTAACCAGATCGTGCGGGTGTTTCTCTATCAGGGCATGATCCTCGGCACGCTCGGAGCCATTCTCGGCGTCGGTCTCGGCCGCGTGGTCATCCATTTCCGCGGCGAGCTTCAGACGGCGCTGCGCGGAGTCGGCTTCGATCCGTTCACCTCTTCCTTCACCGGCTTCAACAAGCTTCCGGCCCATAACAACCCGGGCGAACAGGTGATGTTCGCCGTCATGGCCTTCGTCCTCTGCTCGCTCGCCGCCCTCGTCCCCGCCTGGTTCGCCGCCCGCAGCGACGCGGCCAAATCCCTGCGCAATCTCTAACCATGGAGATCTGGATCATCCGCGACGGCGAGAAAGTCGGCCCGCTCCACGACTTCGAAATCCGGCGGAAAATTACCACCGGCGAGCTGCCCGCGTCCACGCCCGCTTGGCATGAAGGCAGCGGCGATTGGAAACCCCTGATCGAAATCGACCTCTTCAAGCGCGAGTTCGAACTCGTTTCCGAGCCGGAGAAGACCCTGCCACCGCCCTTGCCTCCCTCCGAGGTCGGCAAGTCCCCCACTCCTCTGAAACCGGCCCTCATCCGGCGGTTTTGCGCGAGGTGGCTGGATCTCATGCTCTATTCCGGCATCTGGTGGCTCGGCCTGTGGGCGGCGGGCCAGGACATCGAGGCGGCCTTCTTCAACCCGTGGATCATGTTTTTCCACTACATCCCGTGGTTTGCCCTCGAATCCGTGCTGATCCACCGATTCGGCACCACGCCCGGCAAATGGCTGCTCGGCCTGCGGGTGCTCAATCTCGACGCCTCCCACCTCGATCTCGGAGCCGCCACCCGGCGCTCCATGCGCGTCCTCTTCACCGGCATCGGCTTCGGCTTCAGCTTCCTCGCGTTGTTTTGCCAGATCCTGAGCCTCGTCGTCACCAAACGCATCGGCACCACCCTCTGGGACCACACCGGAGGGCACAAAGTGATCGCCACACCGCTCAAGCCTTTCCGCGTTGTATCCTTTGTCATCCTGTTCTTCGTGGCGATCCAACTCCACGCAATTGTCATTCCCATTTCTCCGGCGAGGGTCGAGGAAATGGACAAAATGTTGCCCGGCTTCAAAGCGCAGTACGAGAAGAATCCCCAGTGGCACCTGCCCAAGCAGAACTGACTCCCTAACAAAGAGTCCCGCGGCTCCCTGGAAATCGACAAATCTCGGGAATTCTCCAAAAATCAGCTTGCCAATCCCGCGATCTGCTCCTAATTGTCCCGCCCCCGCACGCGGGGAATGAAGGCGAGGATAGCTCAGTTGGTAGAGCAGTTGGCTTTTAATCAATTGGTCCTGGGTTCGAGTCCCAGTCCTCGTACTTCCTTCATTTCCAAAGACTTACCAAGCCAGCGCCTGGAAAAAAGGTGCTTTGAGAACGAAAGTGGGAACAATTCCGCGAACGTCCTGTTAAGGTTTTATCGTTCCATCTTCCTCTTGTTTCGATTCGTTTCGATCCATCCATGGCTTTCTATCGTCGTCCATCGTACGGCAGAGCGAGGACACCATATGCTTGGCTCTCTCCCTGACATCATGCAGCCACGTATCTGACTGCCCGGCTGCTTTCGGCTGCGGCGTGTTCTCCCCTGTCATGTCGTTATGCAGCTTGATCGCGGCGATGCGTTCTCTGCCGGGAGCCGTAACGTTCAGAGCAATCTCGGCGAGGATCGTGAGCTTGGCGTCACGGGTGAGGAGTGCGTTACGCTTTGACTCGTTGCGCTCATGCTGGATCGCCTGGGCAACCTTGGGGTTTCTTACCATTCGACTCGCCTCCGCCTCAGCGGCGTTACCTCGTGGCGCGTAACCCGCCTGCTCGTAGGCGCGGCCCGCCGGAACTCCTGACACGTAGAGTTCGACAAACTTCTGCTGCCTGGGATTCAGGGACCCGTTGATCATTTCCGCCGTTGCAATCATCGTTGCAGGAACATGGGGCTTTTCTCTGGAAGAAAAAACGGGCGGATGAACGATTCACACCCTCTATTTTCTCCAAGTCATTGATTTATCAATAAATCAAAAAGTCTTTAGTGGACCGTTCCGCCCGTTATCGGAGGCTCTCTGCTAGAGTATGCTTCGCATCGAATCCTCAGCCATTCATGGTCACGATTCGGGCCAAGCGCCCCTGTTCCAAATCCCGCCACAGACAAACAGGTGGACCTATTCAAATCACTCCCGGCACGTTTCCTCGGCGATCCGGATACACCCAACGGCTGGGAAAACATATTGCCGAAACGGCCTGACCCGAGCACCGCTTAGACGGACGACGGAGGGCGGAGGACAGGTTCGATGGCCCGAAGTGAGTAGCAGCCATCGGTAATCAGTGTGAACCCTGGAATCGTTGAAGCCCGCCTTACTGCCACAGTCCTCGGGATAGGTTCCAGTGCCCGCTATCACGGGTGTGTTGAAGGTCCCATGACCGGCTCCAAATACGGATGCTCTTTTTCCAACACAGTCTGGCCCGGCAACGGGCGAACTGTGTCCGGAACCCTGACGCTCACCAAACCAGATAACTCCCCCCGAAGCAAATGACCGTCCCGATTGAGTAAAGCTGGCGCGCGATTGATCACCGCTTACGAGCATCTGCGGAACAAGCCGCTAGTCCGCAGTTCAGGTCCTGAAGAAGATCTCGGTCAGGACAAGAGAAAAAACCTCGTCGGGACGAGCGATTTTCTATCACCTACTCCAAGAACCTGCGCGATGTCCTCTCACCTCGGCCTTTCCAGCAACTTTGCCCATCTGCAAGCGCACGATGGGCAGCTCCTCCGCCTCGGGATGCTCGCGGAACGCTATTTCGCCGACGATCCGAACACGTGCCTCCTGAAACTCCGGCAACTGTCGGAAGTCCTAGCCCAACTCGTCGCCTCCAACGTCGGCATCCTCGACCGCCCGGAAGAAGGCCAATACGCACTCCTTCTTCGTCTTCGGGATCATGGGATCATGCCGCCGGAGATCTACCAGTTATTCGGGGAAATCCGCCGCACGGGTAACGACGCCAATCACGCCCTGTCTGGCGATCACAGGACTGCCCTCGCCGCCCTGAAAATCTCTTGGCAGCTCGGAGTCTGGTTCCACCGCACCTTTGCCAAGCCGGATTTCAAGTCCGGCCCCTTCATCCCGCCCCAGCCCCCTGCTGACGAATCCGCCGAACTCAGGGCCGAACTCGATACCCTCTCCAAGGCCCTCGCCGAACACGAGACAGCCCATCACGAGAAATCCCAGCAACTCGAATCCCTCGAAGCCGCCCTCCGCGCTGCCAAGGACGAGCAATCCTTCTGGGAAACCATCGCCTCCGAGACCGAGAAGGAGAAAAACGCCCTCGCCGCCCGTCTTGCTGCCAGGCAGACCGAATCCTCCGCCCAGCCTCAGAAAACCACCGCCGCTTTCGTCAAGGCGTCCGCCAAGGCCGCCACTCATCTCCACCTCGACGAAGCGGAAACCCGCTTGCTCATCGACGATCAGCTCCGCCAAGCCGGCTGGATCGTCGATTCGGTAAGCCTGCGATTCGCTAAAGGCACCCGCCCGCAGCAGGGCAAAAACATGGCCATCTCCGAATGGCCCACCGAATCCGGTCCTGCCGACTACGTTCTGTTCTGCGGCCTGACTCCCATGGCTCCGGTTGAGGCCAAGCGGAAGCACATCAACGTTTCCACCACCATCCAGCAGGCCAAGCGTTACAGCCGTGGATTCAAACCGAGCGCTGAAACCCTGTCCCACGCTCCAGGCTGGGGATCGCAGGGCGAATTCCGCCTGCCCTTTGTGTTCTCCACTAACGGCCGCCCCTACCTGCGTCAACTCGACACCCACAGCGGCATTTGGTTCTGCGACATCCGCCGCCCGGAGAATCACGGCCGCGCCCTCCAGGGTTGGTTCACTCCCGAGGGCTTGACCGCCCTCCTCAAACAGGACGAGCAAGCCTCACTCGAACAGCTCGCCACCGAAACCTTCGACTACGGCTTTGATGTTCGGTTCTACCAGAAGAACTCCATCCTCGACACCGAAGCGGGCATTGCCAAAGGCCAGCGGGAACTCCTCATCGCCATGGCCACCGGCACGGGGAAAACCAAGACCTGCATCGCCCTCATCTATCGGCTCCTCAAGACCAAGCGCTTCCGCCGCATCCTCTTCCTCGTGGACCGCTCCGCCCTCGGTGAGCAGGCCGCCAATGCTTTCAAGGACACGCGGATGGAGAACCTGAACACCTTTGCCGAAACCTTCGGAATTAAGGAAATCGACGAGCAGAAACCCGATTCCGACACCGCCGTCCACATCGCCACCATTCAGGGCATGGTCCAGCGCGTTCTCTATCCATCGGAGAGCAATCCGCCACCTGCTATCGATCAATACGACTGCATCGTCGTGGACGAGTGCCACCGCGGCTATCTGTTGGACCGCGAGATGTCGGAAACCGAGCAAACCTTCCGCAGCTTCGAGGACTACGTTTCCAAATACCGCCGTGTCATCGAATACTTCTCTGCGGTCAAGATCGGTCTCACCGCCACCCCGGCGCTCCACACCACCGACATCTTCGGCCCGCCCATCTTCACCTATGGCTACCGTGAGGCGGTCATTGATGGATTCCTCATTGATCACGACCCACCCATCCGCATCGAAACGGAACTTTCCAAGAAAGGCATCGTTTGGAAAAAGGGTGACAAGGTGAAGACCTACAAACCGGACACCTCCGAGGTCGCGCTCGCCACCGCGCCGGACGAGATCAAGATCGAGATCAAGCACTTCAACAAGAAGGTCATCACGAAGTCATTCAACAAGGTCGTCTGCAAGGTTCTCGCCCGCGAGATCGATCCGGCATCGCGCCAGAAAACCCTCATCTTCTGCGCCAACGATGCCCACGCAGACCTCGTGGTGAAGTTGTTGAAGGATGCTTTCAAAAAACAATACGGCTCCGTCGAGGACGACGCGGTGATCAAGATCACTGGCACCGCCGACAAGCCGCTCCAGCTCATCCGCCATTACAAGAACGAGCGCCTGCCGAATGTCGCGGTCACCGTGGATCTTCTCACCACCGGCATTGATGTTCCGGAGATCTGCAACCTCGTCTTCCTCCGTCGGGTCAACAGCCGCATCCTCTATGAGCAGATGCTCGGTCGCGCCACCCGCCGCTGTGATGACATCGGCAAGGAAACCTTCCGTGTCTTTGACGCCGTCGGCATCTACGACGCCCTCGAAAGCATGAGCACCATGGGGGCCGTGGTCACTGATCCCTCCATCAGCTTCACCCAGCTCGCACGGGAACTCACCGAAGTCTCCACACCCGAGGCCATCGAACTGGTCCGCGATCAGTTCGTCGCCAAGCTCCACCGCAAGAAAAACCGTCTATCCGATTCCGCCCGCGATGACTTCGAGACCATCGCCGGAATGCCGGCCGATACCTTCGTGAAGAAGCTCCGCGTCATGCCCGTTTCTGATGTCGCGGACTGGTTCGTGAAGAACCCCGGCCTCGGCGAGATTCTTGACCGCGTATCGGACAAGCCTTCCAACCCCATCCTCATCTCCGATCACGAGGACCAGTTGCGGGAGGTCAAACACGGCTACGGCAAGTCCGACAAACCCGAGGACTACATCGAGTCCTTCAAGCAGTTCATCAATTCCAAGGGTAACAAGATCCCGGCCATCCTCACGGTCATCAAGCGCCCGCAGGAACTCACCCGTACCCAGCTCCGCCAGCTAATGATCGAGCTCGACCGCGCCGGTTTCTCCGAAACCACGCTCAATTCCGCTTGGCGTGAAATGAAGAACGAGGAAATGGCAGCCACCATCATCGGCTACATCCGCCAGGCAGCTCTTGGCGATCCCCTTGTCCCCTTCGTCCAGCGCGTGGATGCCGCCCTCAAGTCGATGCTCGCCTCGAAGAACTGGTCCGCCCCACAGCGTGAATGGCTCAAGAAACTCGCCGCCCAAACCAAAGCCAACCGCATTGTGGACCGTGCCGCCCTCGATGATCCGGACCTTCTCTTCAAACGCGAAGGCGGCGGCTTCACCCGACTCGACAAAATCTTCGACGGCCACCTCGACCAGGTCCTGAACCACTTCAACGATTCCCTCTGGCAGCAGCAGGCTTGATTCCATTTCATTGCATCCATGTCCGACGATCCCGATACCAACATCGTGCTGCAAATGCCTCGTTCAAAGAAGGGCCGGTATGTTGCCGCGTCCAGGGCGGAAGGCCTCACTCTCGCAACATGGATCATGCGTACCTTGGATGCGAACAGCACTCCATTCCCGTCAGCATCAGAAAAACAATCGCGTGACATCTCCGCTTCGCCTCAAGATCCCCCGCAGGACTCTTGAAGCGCCCGCGTGTTTCTCTTCCCACTGATCATTGATCACTTCTCACTCGACACTCTCACCCATGCCCACCCACGATATCGTCCAAAAACTCTGGAACCTCTGTAACGTCCTCAAGGACGACGGCGTGACCTATCACCAATACGTCACCGAACTCACCTACCTGCTGTTCCTCAAGATGGCGCAGGAGACCGGCATCGAGGAGTCTAAGACCATCGATTCGAAAGGGAAAACGATCACGGTGGACCAGATCCCAAAAGGCTACCGCTGGGTGGATCTCGAAACCAAGGCCGCGCCCGACCGTTTGGAGTTCTACAAGATCGCCCTCATCCACCTCGGCTCCCATGGCTCCAAGTTGGTGAAGGAAATCTTCGCCAATGCCTCCTCCTTCATCAAGAAACCCACCACCCTCTCCACCCTCGTTTCCGAGATCGACAAGATCGACTGGTATTCCGCACGTCACGAGGGCCTTGGCGACCTCTATGAAGGCCTGCTCGAAAAGAACGCCAGCGAAGTGAAATCCGGCGCGGGCCAATACTTCACCGTGCGCGTACTCATCGACAGCATGGTCCACGTGATGAAGCCCACCCTCGACGACATCATCCAGGACCCTGCCGGCGGCACCTGCGGCTTCCACATCGCCGCCAATCACTACCTCCGCGCCCACAACGACTTCAATTCACTCACCGAGAAGCAGCAGAAGAAATACCGCAGCGGCACCTTCTGCGGCATGGAGCACGTGCAGGACACCCACCGCCTCGCCCTCATGAACCTCATGCTCCACGGCATCGATGAAGGCATCACTTATGGCGATACCCTATCGGACGACGGCACCAAGTTGCCACGCGCCACCCTTATCCTCACCAATCCACCCTTTGGCACCAAGAAAGGCGGTGGACTGCCCTCCCGCACCGACTTCACCTATCCCACCAGCAACAAGCAGTTCTGCTTCGTCCAGCACATCTACCGCAATCTCCTCCCCGGCGGACGCGCCGCCGTCGTGCTGCCGGACAATGTCCTGTTCGAGAGCGGCGTCGGCAAGGACATCCGCCGCGACCTGATGGACAAGTGCAACCTCCACACCATCCTCCGCCTGCCCACCGGCATCTTCTACGCCCAAGGCGTGAAAACCAACGTGCTCTTCTTCACCCGCTGCGAGAAGGACAAGGGCAACACCAAGGAAGTCTGGGTCTATGATCTTCGCGCCAACATGCCGCAATTCGGCAAACGCACCCCGCTCACCCGAGAGCATTTCGCCGACTTCGAAAAAGCCTTCGGCTCCGATCCCCAAGGTAACCCTGCCGCCCTCAAAAAACGCAAGGACACCGGCGAGACCGGCCGCTTCCGCAAGTTCACCCGCGAGTGGATCGCCGAACGCGACGACTCCCTCGACATCTCCTGGCTCAAGGACGACAGCGCCGAATCCAGCGCCGATCTCCCGGAACCCGCCGTCCTCGCCACCAGCGCCATGGAGGAAATGGAAGCGATCATGGAAGATCTACGCGGCATCCTAGCAGAACTCGGTGAGGACGTTGAGGAGGTGTTGGCGTGAGTGGGAAGGAAGCGGTGAATGCTGAGTTGCCGACGGGCTGGCTGGCGGCTTCTTTTTCAGACGTAGCAAAAGCACGGATGGGACCAACCATTCTTGCCAAAGACCTCTCTGAAGCTGGCTTGCCTGTCTATTCCGCAGGGAAAGCCAATACCGCATGGGGCTTCACCAAGAGAGATGTTCCAGTGTTTCCCAATGGCACGATTATAGTGTCCGCGCGTGGGTCGATTGGCTTCCCAAAGATTCCTAAAGAGACATCGTTTACCTCGACTCAAACAACCATCGCCATCACGCCCTCTCCAGCGATTGGAAGCACCTACCTACAACGTTTTCTTCAAAGCTCTGATTGGGCGGAAATGTCCTCTGGTGCTGCAATTCCAATGCTCACCATTTCCATGTTAGGTGAGCTTGCAGTGCCTCTCGCCCCCCTCCCCGAGCAGAAGCGGATCGCGGACAAGCTGGAGGCGGTGCTGGGGCGGGTGGATGCTTGCCGTGCCCGCCTCGACCGCGTCCCCGCCCTCCTCAAACGCTTCCGCCAATCCGTCCTGGCCGCCGCCACGTCGGGCCAGTTGACAGAAAGCTGGCGAGAGTCATTTTCCGAAGCTAAAAAATCCAACGCCAATAGCAGCCGGTTCTTGAATGAGAGGTATTCGATTCCAGAGGAATGGGAGGTGAAAACTCTCTCCGAGTTATCAACCATGGTCACTAGCGGATCAAGAGGGTGGGCTGACTACTATTCCTCGACTGGAGCTGTTTTTATCCGTGCGCAGAATATCAACGCTGATCGGCTTGACCTCAAAGAAGTAGCCCATGTTCAACTGCCAGATAGGGCTGAAGGGAAAAGGGCCGTGGTTAAGCGAAACGATCTTCTCATAACGATTACCGGAGCAAATGTTGGGAAATCCGCCCGAGTGAAAATCGACCTCGAAGAGGCTTATATCAGCCAACATATTGCCTTGGTAAAACTCCGCGATCCGATAGTAGCGGCTTTCATTGAGCTGTTTCTATGGGCCGAGAATGCTGGTCGTGGGCAACTTAACGAGGCCGCTTACGGCGGCGGCAAGCCTGGGCTGAATCTTCAAAATATTAGGGACTTGGTCATCGGTCTTCCTTCTCTCCCCGAACAACAAGAAATCGTCCGCCGAGTCGAAGCCCTGTTCGCCTTCGCCGACCGGATCGAAGCCCGCCTCGCCACCGCGCAAAAGACCGTCGAGCGCCTCACCCCCGCCACCCTCGCCAAAGCCTTCCGCGGCGAACTGGTTCCCCAAGATCCCAATGATGAACCTGCTCACGTGCTGCTTAAACGAATGCGGGTGGCCCAAATCCCGAAAGAAAGTGTGGAAAAAGTGCTCGAAGCGACGGACATCGTCGATTTGATCGGTTCTTACATTCAGGTGAAGCGGGCCGGTTCGTCGTTCCGGGCGAATTGTCCGTTTCACCAAGAAAAGACGCCGTCGTTTTATATCACGCCGTCCACCCAGCGCTTTCACTGCTTCGGCTGTGGGAAGGGTGGTGACGCGATCTCCTTCGTCCGCGATCATGAAAACCTGCCGTTCGAGGATGCGGTTAGGAAGCTGGCGTCGCGAGCCGGGATCCACATCATCGAGGAGGATTCGGATCCGCATGCGGACCAGTCACGCCGGGCGCGAGTCGAGACTCCCATTGGAACATCTCAACCTACAACGCGAAAGAACAAAAAAGCATCCTCATCGAAATCTAGTGTTACATTGGTCATCATTGATAATTTCACGGAATCTCATCGCACGAGGGTCGAAAAAAGGAATGCCGATTTTAGCGGCATCTTTGGTTCAAGAAACCTTTTAACTGTTGAAAAAACCGACATCCATAAAAACTCCAATAACTCCATGAGCAAGAGCCGATTCGATAGCGATGTAAAAGGCCAGAAGTACTTGGCCAATTTTCTAAAACTGGCAACCCCTCCCGAAGATGCTACTGAGTTGTTTAAGGTAGCGCAGTTGCCAATCGTCGACTTCTACAAGCAACTGGCGTGGGAGGTTGAGCAAGGTTTCATAAAAACGAATGGTGAAGAACTGGAGGCTGCATCATGAGGCTTGACAGCGTATATATCGATGGCTTCAAAAATCTGAAAGATGCCGAGTGTAGCTTCGACGAATCGCGCCTCACCACTGTGATTATTGGACAAAATGGGGCGGGCAAATCCAACCTTATAGAAGCGATCGTAGAGATCTTCCGCTTTACTGATTTGAATCGAGGCGAACCTCGCTTTCGATACCAAGTAGATTATCAACTTGAGGAACAGCAAATGCGTCTATCGAATTTAGACGGCAAGCCTGCGATCACCTGCAATGGCCAAAGCCTCTCCCGGAAATCCTTCGACAAGGATAAGAATAAATACTTTCCTGATCTGGTTTTTGGTTATTACTCAGGGGGTAGTCGGAGGTTGGAACAGCTATTTGATAGCCATCAGCGCCGTTATTACGACAGTATCAAGTTGGAAGAGGATGGGTATAAATGCCACCAAGCGCTCTTGAACCGCAGGCTTTTTTACTGTCGCTCGGTCCACGGTGCGTTTGCTTTGGCCGCATCGTTTGGATTTCCGTGTGTCAATGTCTCAAAACTTTTGCAAGAGAAACTCCGCATTAGCGGATTCCACTCAGCGCTGGCGCTGCTTCGTGAGCCATGGTTCTCTAAGGCAGGGAGTTCACTGGCGCGGGAGTTTTGGGGTGCCAAAGGCCCTGCGGGGCGATGCGCTGCGCATCTCCGCGATGCCGCTTTTCACCCGGTTACGTTGGTTGACAACCCAATCGACGACTATCGGAACCGTTCAAGCAACGAATCCCAATTGGGCTTGTTTCTAAAAGACGAAGATTCACTTCGGAGGTTTGCTGGCCAATTCAGCGACGATGATGATTTGTTCCACGCGTTGGAAGCAATGGACATCTCTGATCTTATCCGAGATTTTCATGTTTGGGTGAAACGACCCAAGGATGACAGTGGGGATGTCAGTTTCTCCGATCTCTCCGATGGCGAGCGTCAGTTATTGATGGTGCTTGGCCTAATTCGTATTTCGCGAGGCAAGCGTGCTCTCTTTCTCCTGGATGAGCCTGACACCCATTTGAATCCACATTGGCAGCATACCTACCTCGATTTGATCCACGAATGGACGGAAGTAACATCATCGTCCAAACAATGCCACATCGTAATGACCTCACATAATCCGCTCACTATTTCCGCCCTCGGAAAGGACGAGGTGCGGATCATGAGTGTTCTGGAAGATGGCAAGATACAAATCAATCCGCCGTATGCTGACCCAAAAGGGCTTGGTTTCACCTCCACACTGACTGAGATTTTCGGACTGCCAACCAGCCTCGACGCTGAAACCCAGCGCGCAATTGATGATCGAAACACACTTGCTCAAATTGCACAACGCAGCGAAGAACAGGAACGCCAGCTTATTGCCATTAACGATAAGTTGAATCGCCTCGGATTCATGTTCGAGGATCGAGAGCCGCTTTATAACGACTTTTTGCAAAGCTGGAAGGATGTGCGCTATGCCGATCATCCCCCGCTAACGCCGTTGCAAATTGAAGCACGCCGAAAAGCCATGAGCGAGGTGATTACACGCCTGGTAGCCCAGAAAGGAGGAGCTGCATGATTTACGTTAGGCGTGATGTAAGTCTGATTCCTGCCAAAGTTTTGAAGACAGCAGAGCGGGCGGAGAGCAAACTCGCCGGGATGTCGGAAATCGAAAGGCGTGATTTCATCAAGAAAAAGTCCCATATCTGGCGAGCGTTCGGACGTTACCTTTCCAAGATGTCTTACGGAAAGTGCTGGTATTCTGAAAGCCCGGATCCGCAGTCGTTCTTCGATGTGGATCACTACCGTCCTAAGCTGGAGGCAAAACGATCAGAGACCGAGGTGGACAGCCCAGGTTATGAATGGCTGGCGTTCTCATGGGATAACTTCCGTTATGCTGCAAATTGCTCCAATCGAGTTTCCACAAATGATGACACGGGAGTAGTGGAGGGTAAAGGAAGTTGGTTCCCTCTCTTGGATGGTAGCCCGAAGGCCGAGTGGGCAAATCGATGTTGTGGTGATGAAAAGCCATGTTTGTTGGATCCTGTTATTCAATCGGACGTAAAATTGATTGAGGTTGCTGCTGATGGACGTATTGAGGCTAGCCGATTTGCTATTGGCAGTTCAAAGCACCGTGTTACGAGATCATGCGAACTCTACGGACTCAATCTTCCAAGAATTAAAGAAGCGCGACTAAGGCTAATACGCGAAATTAACGACTTGCTCGAAGTGGTTATGAAGATGATTACGGCAGCAGAGAATCCGGTGATGAATACCGCTGCCGCCGATTTGCTTCCACTGGATGCGCAGCTTGACATCATACGAGCGAAGACCAAACCCGAGAGTCCTTATTCCCGAGCAGCACGGGCAGCACTGATTCGTGAAGGATGGGGGGAATTGTGTGTTACTCCCGAGGAGGTAACGCCAATAGGTCAGTCTTTGTCACCTCAGACTGCCATTTGATCAATCTAAAAGTCTAACCTGATGTCCGACCTAAAACTCTTCAAACTCAATCCCGATCACGTCACCGAGTTGGCCGTTTCCTCGATGGCGCTGGAGAAATCCCTCCAAAGCCTCATCGAGAAGCACCTCGACACCTTCCTCGGGATCACCTTTCTCGCCTCCGAATACTCGACCGGCCCCAAAACCGGCGGTCGCATGGACACTCTCGGTATCGACGAGAACGGCGCACCCGTGATCATCGAATACAAGAAGGCCACCAACGCGAACGTCATCAACCAAGGACTCTTCTACCTCGATTGGCTGCTAGATCACAAAGACTCGTTCAAGATTCTGGTGATGGAGAAGTTGGGTTCGGACAAAATCAACATGATCGACTGGACCAGCCCGCGCCTGCTCTGCATCGCCGGTGACTTTTCCAAATACGACCTCCACGCAGTCGGTCAGATGCAGCGCAACATCGAGCTCATCCGCTACGCCAAGTATGGCGACGACCTCCTCGCCCTGGACCTCATCAACCGCACCTCCGCCCCGGCCTCAGGCAATGGCGGCGGCACCGGTTCAGGCAGCGGAGGAGGAGTCGTGGTTCCCAAGACCGGCACCTACAAAACCGTCACCGAATACCTCGCCCAAGCCGACACCGAACTCACCGACTGCTTCGACGCCCTCAAATCCATGATCCTCGAAATGGGCGACGACGTGGAGATGAAGACCCTCAAGCTCTACTTCGCCTTCCGTCGTCTTAAAAACTTCGCCTGCGTCGAAGTCCACACCCAGACCCGCAAGCTCCTCGTCTACGTCAAACACCCCGACCCCGCCTCTGTCGCCGAAAAAGGCTTCGCCCGCGACGTCACCACCATCGGCCACTTCGGCACCGGCAACCTCGAACTCACCCTCACCTCCAAAGCCGATGTCGAAAAAGCCCGTCATTTGATCGAGCAATCCTACGAGGCGAACTGAGACATTCGTCATTCACCACCTTCCCACTTCCATGGACTTCGACATTTACTGCGACGAATGCTTTCCCGACCTATTCTGTTCGGAGAAACCGCAAGCACGCTACGCCCTCATCGGCAGCCTGTGGCTTCCCGCCGCGAAGCGGGCCGAGTTCAAAGCAGCGATCCATGCGTTGAGAGACCGATACAAAGTTGGCGGTGAGATCAAATCCCGGAAGGTTTCCCCGTCACGCCTTGAATTTTACAAGGCTCTTTGCGATTGGTTTTTCGATCAGGGCGACGACCTACGCTTTCGGGTCATCACCATCGAAGCCAGCAAGCTCAACCTGCCCCAATTTCATAAGGGCAATGCGGAACTGGGTTTTTACAAGTTCTACTACCAGCTCCTAACCCACTGGATTCAGCCCGGCAACCGGTATGCGATTTTTTGCGATTACCAGACCAACCAGATCCCGACACGCTTGCACGAGATGAAGAGCGTCCTACGCAACGCCAACCCCTTGAGCGGGATTCAAGAAGTCCAGTGGGTGCGTTCGCCGGAATCGGTGCTAACTCAGTTGACGGACGTTCTCACGGGCTTGGCATCCGCCCGGTTGAACGAGACGGCCAAACCCGGCAGCGCCAAGTCCCAACTCATGGAGCACTTGGAAGGGCGTCTGCATAATCGAATTTGCTCCACCAGCGCGGGTGCGCACAAATTCAACGTCTTCAATATCAGATTGGAGGGAGGCTGGTAAATGGCTGCACCTGAACTTCTGAAATTGGCGAGCTTGGCCATTTACCAAGGCTATTTCAACGCCACCTATTGTTTGAAGCCGCTGGTAACTCACGATGGATTCTCCGTGAGATTTCGAAAATCGGATTTCAATCACTGCGCCTACGAGAGTTCGAGGAGGGATGGCTATAAGGATGTTTTCTCTCCTCAGCGCGCCGAGCGCCTTGGCTGGCTTCGTGAAGCCCTTCAAGATCCCAATCTCAAGCTGCGTGCGGGCTGGGATAAGGACAAGCGCCGCTACGATCACAAAAGACGGGTCACGATCATGATCGAGGATTTCGTGGTGGTGATTCGCATGAAGTCAGCCAAGGAGGCGGATTTCGTGACTTGCTACGTGGCGGATGATCCGGACACGAAGTCGAAGATTCTCGGTGGACCGGACTGGATCAACCCCTTCGTCTAGGCAAAAAAATACCGCAGATTTGCCAGGCTGGTTCTGCGGGGACCTTGATAGATTCATCAGCCGCTGGCTGCGAATTCGAAGGGAATTAAGTATCGATCTTTGGACGAATCAAGCACTTTTTGATTCCTCTCGGCTGCAAATGCCCTCGAAACCCATCAAACCCCGACTTCCATGCGCCATTCTCCTCCCGCCGTGCAATGGAATCCACATAGGCCTGAACGGGTCCGCGTGATAATTTTTCATGACGACTCCCCCTCCCCTCCACTTGCCATCTTCTCAATGTAGGCGTTGACGCTGGAGCATGAGAAAAGGCGTTTACCCCGGAGCATACCGCGCTCCTTGAGAGAAGAGGTTCGGATTTTCCCTTCGTCCGCCAAGCGGTAGAGGGTGGATTTGCAGATTCCGTAAAGGGTCCGGATCGCTTTGGCATCGGCCCATTCGGGTGTGAGTTGGCTGTTTTGCTTGGTTTGCATGGCAGCTCCCGAATATTCACATTTCTGGCGATCCCATAACGGGCGGAAGTGCCACTTTAGGATTTTTACTTCCAAACGAGTTTTTTCACAATCGTCACACTGTCAGTCATCTAGGAGGAATACGCCCGTAACAACTCCCCGTTATCCGTAACGAGATAACGATACTTCCAGCGGACTGAATCATTTGAACTGCAACCACCCGAATCAAACACTCGGCATTTTTTCGACCGCACGGGCAAGGGTTTCGCGATCGTGGTGGGTGTATCCCGAATGCACTTCGGCGGATTCATGGCCAACGATGCGGCGACGGATTTCCTCGGACACGTCGGCATTCGCAAGCGTCGAGGTGAGGCTGTGACGAAGGGCATGAAAGCTCCGGGAGTGCTGCGCCCGCGCTCCACCTTTTGTCCCCTCCCGCTTTGTGCCGCGGTCGATCTTGCCCGCGTCCATGATGGCGACGAACTGGGAGGAGAGGCCCGCGTTACCCGAAACGGAGGTCGTGAACAGGACGGGAAACAGTGGCTCATCATCGTTACCGATTGTGCGTGTCTGTAACCAAGTAACGAGGCGAGGATGTAACGGGACTTCAAGGCGCTTCCGCTTCCGGTCGGTCTTAGCCGGCATGAACGAAAGCGTCTTGCGGCTAAGATTCACGTTGCCCCAGGTCAAGCGAGCACAGTCGCCCAACCTCGCTCCGGCGTAGAAGCCGACGAGGATCATCCCTTGCCAGTCTTCGCTGCGGGCGGCGCGGGTCTCAGTGCCGAGCGTCCTGTCAGAAAATACTAATGATTGCCATCCGTCTCCCCCTGCCGCTTCCACAAGCTTGCTGACCTCCGCCACAGTGAAAACTTCACGCTCAATGGAATCATCCTCAGGCAACCTCTCCAGCGCGGAACACGGGCTAGCTAATAATAGCCCCTCCCGTAACGCCGAGCGGAACATGCCGGCAATGTCACGGGCGAAGTGGTTCGCTGTCTTGGCCGTGCGCCGGTGGGTGGATTCCTTCTTGCTCTTGTCCCCCTTTTTCCCCGTCGGCTTTTTCTTGTCCGCTGTCCAACCGTCGCGGATGGCATCACGGAATGATCTCACGTCGGCCTTGGTGATGGCTTCGAGCTTCACATCTGCTTTGTCACCCAACCATGCGAGGAACGCGTTCACGCTGCCGGTGTAACGGCTCAGAGTGGCAGGCTTGCCGGTGGTGGCCTTCACTGCGAGCCAGTCGGCCGCCCAGGTGCGGACGGTGTAAAAGCGAAGCGCCTCACCTGTGGAGATTTCACACAAGCGGGCTAGCAGCTCCCGCGCCCTGGCTTCTGACAATTCCCCCTTGGCGGCCGAGGCCGCGGCCTCCGCAAGGATCGCATAGGCTCTTGATCCGTTTGCGCCCGTGGAGGTGCTGGCGGAGCATTCCAACTCTTCGAGGCGGATGGCTTCAGTCATCGCCTTCGACCGCTTCTTTCGCTTCGTGGATTTCTTCAAACGGCGGACAGTGCCGTCGGGTTGAGGAACATCGAAAGCGGCAATCCAGAAGGATGAACCAGGGCGTTTGATGAGTGTGGCCATAATCCTGAAAAAGTGGGAACGAGAGCGGGAACGGATTTAAAGACTTTAAAGCATTTCTCCGTTCCCACTTTCAAGATATTTACACAACCAATTGATTTTTCAATGTCCATAAATCAATCCTGGGTTCGAGTCCCAGTCCTCGTACTTCCTTCATTCCGCTTCTTGGCCGCTTCACTGTTCAGAAGTGGCCGCGTAAAAGCGAAACTCGCTCGTTAGAGCAATATCAGCCTCGGACGACACGAGACCACTCACTACGCGATGACGGGATAGTGATGCTTGGGGAAATATAATATTCTGGAGATCCGATGAAAACGCATCTCCAGCTTTCCAGTCATTGGGCGGGTCGGGTTTTGCTGCATGTCTTCTGCATTTCCCGGCACGGGCGCTTCAAGTGGCATTTCCGCGGAATCATCCGGGAATTCAACCTTTGAACGAGCGCCGCCAACCCACGAGCCTTACCGGCCCCTATGGCCGGTGGAAGAGTTTTGAGAATAGCCCGATTTTCCGGTTCGGCGGGCTCTCCGGGCTGGGAAGATCCTCCGCCTTTTCGGCGGGATTGAAGACCACAAACTGATAGGGGGGCAACGAGAGGGTTGTCGGGAGGTCGATCCGCTGGGAAATCGCTCCGTCGTTGTCCGCGAGGTACAGCCGCCCGTCCTGAAAACGTCCCAGCGTGCACACATGAGGCGAGATCCCGGCGAGGGGCAGGGTGATTTCCGTATCGGGCGAGGCGCCGATTCTGGCATGGCTTCCCGGCGGCAGGTCGAATTCAACCAACAAGTCGGGACTGTATGAGCGGAGATGGATTGCGTTGGGGGACATGTACGGCTTTTATTCCTCATTCAATAGAGGCCGCTGGGACCGATCGATTCAAGGACAATCTCTCCTGTTGGCATGCCGGTGACATTGGCGTTCCGCGGGTTGAGAATATTTCGTGCAAATCACGGAGGATTCGCGCTAGAAACGGCGGAACCCCATCGTTTTACCCAAATGCCTCGCGTCACGATCACCGTCCCTGAGAAAAATGCCCAGCCCTACCGTTTCCAACTGGACCGCCAGGTGGTCACTCTGGGTCGCGGAAGTGAAAATGACATCGCCATCGACTCCGGCTCGGTCTCCGTCAAGCACGCGGAAATGCGGCGCATCGAGGGCGGCTACGAGCTCCATGACATCGGCTCGACCAACGGCATCAAGCTCGACGGCGTCCGCCTCGAAGTGGTGCCGCTGCGCAGCGGAGCAACGGTGAGAATCGGCGATGTGGCGTTTGATTTCATGCTCTCCGACGAGGAGCTCGAGGCGTTGAACCGCGAGAAGCCGTCCACACCGTCACCCATCACCCGCGAGTCCGAATTGCCGCCCGCGCCACCGAAGCCATCCCACCGGCCTTCCTATGCGCCGGCGCAGTCGGGCGGCAGTGGATTCGGAGCAACCCTGCTGTTCGTAATTCTCGCGATGATCGCGTTCTTCTCAGGACTGGCGATCCGCCATCAGAAGGAAACCGGCAAATCGCTGTTTGAAGGGATCGCCAAAAAATCCTCGCTAACAGCTCCCGCCGCCCCGGCGAAGTAGGCTCTTCCGCTCGTAGTCTAACCCTTCAGGGTGTCTTCATCGTCGCATGCCGAAGACACCCTTAATGGTTAGACTACATACAAAAACATCACTTCTTCGAAAGCGATTCGAGGTAGTCGAGCAGACTGGCGAACTCGCGGACCGTCATGCCGTTGGCAAGGCCCGGCGGCATCATCGAGATCGGAAGTTTCTCACGTTTCGTGACGTCACCGGTTTTCCAGGTGGATTCCTGACCGGCGATGTTGCGGACCTTCACCTCTTCGGCGCTCTCGAGGGTGACGAAGCCCATCTGCTGGGTGCCGTCTTTGAGCGTGAACATTTCGGTGGCAAATCCCTGGGCGATGGTCTTCTGCGGCTCCATGATATTCACGGCCAGATCCTCACGGCTGTAGGTCTGGGCGATGTTTCCGAGATAGGGGCCTTTCTGGACTTCGTCGAGACCCGCCGCATGGCACATGACGCAGGTCTGGCGGGTGAACATCTGTTTGCCGAGACTGACGTCGCCTTTCGTTTTCACGACCTCGGCGATGGCATCCTCAGGCTTGAGCGTTGAGACGAGCGGTGTCTTGTCCTCGCCCTTTTTCTCCAGCTTGAGCCCCTTCGCCGTTTCATCCGCCGCAACGGCGACAGCGGCGTCGGGGTCATCCATGGCAGCGCGCACCTGGTCGTCCAGGCCGTGGAATCCGGTCAGGCGGATGGCCATCAACATCTGGACGCGGCGTTTCGGATTTTCCCAACCCTGGTCGAGGGCCTTCTTGGAAAGCTCGCGGGCTTCGGGGCTGCCCTCCTTGCGGGCACTCAGGGCCATGAGCGCGGCATCGGCCCATCGCGAGGCGACACCATTCATCTTCGCCGCCTCGTCCGCCAGCAACTGATGGTGGTTCTCAAGTTTCGGCGCGCCGAGGAAGGCGGACTTCGCGAAATCGAGCGGCTTTTCCGAGTCCTTCATTTCCGTTAGCTTCGCCAGAGCGCCGAGAGACGCCACACAGCCATCCTTCGAGTCGGTCTTGGCCAGTGTGGCCACCGCCCTTGAAATAGTTAGAGCGGGCAAGTCCCCCTGGGTGGCGGTAATGAGAAAGGGAATCCCCTCCGCGGGAATCGTGTTCAGGGTCGCGATCTGATCCACCAAGTCGGGCAGCAGCGCGGGTTTTTCCTTCACCAACACCATGATCCGACCGAGCGATTCGTTGAACTCGATGCGGTTGCGGCCCAGTTCGCGGATGAAGGCGGGGGCGTTCTCCGGCGTGGAACGTTCCAGCTCGGCCTTGAGCACGGCCTCGATCCTGGGCGTCTCGCTCCAAGGCTCCGGCTGATAGTAGGGTCCGCGGGTGTCCGGCCGGGTGCCCCACGAATCCCCCTTCCATTCGCCTTCGTGGAAATAGAGGCGGGCAAGAGCGGATAGAATTCCGGCGCGCGGGACGGATTCCAGCGTGGTTTCCAGACGGCTGACCAACCCTTGGACAACTTCCGGTGAATGGATGCGCATGAGCGCCCGCAGGGCACCGGTGCGCTGTGCGGGAGTCGCATCCTTGTTGTCCACCACGTTGAAACAGGCGTCCGCCGCCTTCAACATCGCCAGCGATCGGAAGGCGGTGTGCGCGACGACCGGGTCAGCGTCACCCAGCGAGGCCGCGATCTGCGGTGCCAGGGCGATCATGTTCTGGCGGGTCGCGCCGATGATGGCCTCGAGCCGTGTCCTCGGGTCGGCACTTTGCAGGCCATCGGCATAGAGAGCCAGCGGCGCGGTGGTTTTGCCTTCGGAAAAATGATCGAGTCCGGCATCCCCGAGGGCACGCAGGACAAAACGCTGGAGTTTCGGATCCACAGCAAGGGTGGACATGGATTTCAAGACCGCCGCATCGGCCTCACCCTTCACCCACGGCTGGGTCAGCGCATAGAGCGCGGCGACCCGGGCAGGCAGCGGTTTGTTGGCATTCCCGGCCAAGGCCAGCAGCTCGCGACTCGTATTCTTGCTTCCGGCACGCCGCAGCAGCGCCCGCTGGGCTTCGAGGGTGCGGACCTGGCTGGGCGATTCCAACAGTTTCACCAGCTTGGCATCACTTGCTTTTTCAAAATCCGGCAGCGACTCGGGCGTGTAGCCCTTCGGGGTGACGCGGACAATGTAGCCGACGTCCGGCCCTTCCCAGCTGAAGGTCGCGCCCTTCCAGCTCGCCTGATAGATTCCGCTCATCCCATCGACATCCGCATCGGTCGGGCGGGTCATGTGGATCAATTCCTCCGGCTTGGCGGTCTCCTTGAAGGTCGCGCCCTGCGGCTCGACGGTGTGGCGCCAGAGCGCGCTGGTTCCCCAGTCGCAGGTGAGCGGGGCGTCGTTCCATTTCGCCGGAATGCCGGGCTCGGATAGATACACCGACCCGCAGCCGGAACCGCCGCCGTAGTCAGCCAGCGGCTTGACGATCTCATCGCCGAAGTTGATGTAGAGACGCGGGTAGCCGTGATCCTCGAGGCCGGTGAAATGATGGAAACGCACGTCCCAACCACCGCCGTCGTTGGTATTGTCACGGGCGAAAATATCGAGCAACGGACTGACCGGCGTGCCGAGGATGTTGCGGGTGCCGGTGCTGAAAATCTCCAGACCCGACCCGTCCGGGTGGAAGCGGACGACTCCGCCGGCGCGATGTTGCAGGTGTTTGCCATCGGTTCCGACGGCGTCCATGAATCCGAAATCCCCGCCGGAAATGTAGAGCCAGCCGTCGATGCCGAGGCTCAATCCGTTGGTGGTGTGGTCGGCGGGACGATCCTTGAATCCGAAGGCGATCCCCGTGATCAAGGTTTTCTCCTCATCCGCCCGCCCGTCACCATCGTGGTCGACATAACAGCTAACATCCGGCGGACGCACGACGTAAAGGCGGTCATGATCCCAGACCATGCCACGCGGTGAATCAACGTTCTTCACGAACTCGGTGACCTGGTCGGCGCGTCCGTCGCGGTCGGTGTCCCGCAGCCGGACTATCCGTCCGCGGCCGGGATCGCGGCCCAGCGAACCGTTTCCATCCGACGCGACATAGAGATCCCCGTTAGGCGCGGCGGCGACATAGACCGGATAATTCGCCGAAGAAGGCGTGGCGAAAAGACTGACATCGAAGCCATCGGCGACTTTGACATCCTTCAGGACCTCGGCCTCCTGCTCCGGACCGAGTTTGGAGATCCTCGGCCGCGGGTTGCCCGACTTCGCGTAGGGATCCACGGCCTTCCGCTCCTCCTTGCGCTTGGTGGTCAGCGGCCCCACATCCCCTTGCGGGATGATCTGGACGATACTGGCCCAGCCCCCTTGGGAAGTGCCGGTGCAGGTGATTCTGACAAATTTCACCTCGGTCTTCGCGAACTCCACCGCCGTGTCACCAGGTGCCTGGTTCCCGCCGGCATCGGCCAGCAGGGTCCAAGTCTTGCCATCCTTCGACCCCTCGACCTTGTGGCGGTAAGCGTTGTTCTTGCTTTCCCACTCGATCTTCAGCCCGTTCAGCGAGCGAGGCTCTTCGAACTCGAACTGATACCATTGGGGAAATGCTCCGTCCGCCGCGCACCAGCGGGTGTCGGCCGCTCCATCGACGGCTTTCCATGGCCAGTTGTTGTCCTGCTCGCTGGAGGCCTTGACCGCCACGAAAGTCGCATCTCCCGCGATCTCGGCCACCTTCACGGGAACCACGTCGAAGTGACCCGCCGGCCCGGCATAGGCCGTTAGATAGGCGGGTTTCAATTTGTCACAGCTCCAGAGCAGCCCCCTAACAACCAAATCCAGATAGCGGCCATCGGCCACGGTTTCGTTGTTGTGACCGAGCGTGGTGTTGAAAACGCGGGTGCCGTGGTAGTCGTTCGTCCAAGCGACGACGGCGGTTTCCGTGCTCCCGTTCTGCTGCTTCTGGTTGCCGAGCGCCAGTGGCTTGGCGGTATCAAAGACCTTGACGTTGTTATAGAGCTCCTCGCCGGTCGTGGTCCAGTCGGCCATGCCTTTGGTGATCGGATGATCGGTATTGGTGAAATCGATGGCGATGGGAAGCTGCGGGCCGTGGCCGCTCGACTGGAGGCCGAGAAATTCGAACCAGAGTTCGGTCCCGGTCCGGTAGCTGTGCATCGCGCAGTGGAGGTTCACCGCAGGCAGGCCGTTCTTGTGGACACCGACGATGTTCTGCACATAAGCCATGTCCTTCACGTCCGCGGAGCATTCGTCGTGGATGATCACGTCGTAGCCTTTGGCCCAATCCTTGTTTTCATACATCGCGAACCAAGGAGCGGTTCCCTTGTCCTCGCTGCGGATTACGTCCACTTGGATATTGGCCCGCGCCTGCAGGCCGTCGCGCAGGATGATCGCCTGTTTTTCATAATCATGACAGCAACCTCCGCAGACCAGCAGTGCGCGGATGGGGACCTCAAGGGCGGAAACAGGAACGATTCCGAGGAAAAAAAACGCGATGAATGGACGCATGACGGGTCGATGAATAGGCTGGAAGACTGAACCGCAAACCGTCCGGAATGCGGACTTGCCCATACGCCCCGGACGGGGTGGTTCATTCACCGGAGGCGGATTTTTCGACCCGGCTCAGAATGAATACAAGGCACCCACGGAGATTACAAAGGCCGAACCGAAGGACAGTTCGGCGCTCGAGCCATTGTCCCCGAGGTCCAGGTCGTCCATGTATTGGAACCGCCCGGATGCCTGGAGCGCCCAGTTCGGAGTCAACTGATAGATCCCGCCCATGCCGAGGTAGGCACCGGGAAGGACGGTATTGCCGGAATCCTTGCCGGCGCTGGTCTGCGAAGTTGTTCCGTTGACACCATTGACGGAGGTGTAGGAATCGAATTCGTAGGAACCCGAGGCAACAGCGGCACTGACACCCGCCTCAAGGAGCAGGTCGAACTTGCGGGTCACCGGCACTTCAAGATAGCCGCCGAAATTGAGTGTGGTCAGATGGATGTCGAGAGTCCGGCTTCCGGCGATCAGGCCCTGTCCCCCAGCGGAGATGCTGCGGATCGGCGAATCATCGATCAGCGGCCCCGGCCCCTCGAAGGAGCCGGCGTAGGGTGCGCCCGGTGCGACGGCGCCGTTGAGATTGAAACGGTCGGTAAGAGTCGTCAGGTCTGTGGAAATGAGGTTGTTGTTCTCCACGTTAATACGGGCGTAGTGCAACCCGCCTCGGAAACCCCAGGTGGCGCCGCGCTCTTTGAGACCGGGGATGCCCACCGCGCCCATGTCGTAGTAAGTCGTCAGCTCGACTCCCAGATTGGCGTTGGAGTCTTCTTCCGCGCTGCCATTGGACAGACTGTTGGTGATGGAGAAATCGACCGATCCGCCGTTTGCGGACTGGTATTGGCTGTTATCCTGATAGCCCCAGTTCCAGGTCTGCCCCCCTAGGTTGTCGGCGGAATCGACGCGGACGAATCCATCCTCATATTCGTAATCCACACCGCCACCCAATGGCTGGGCGGTGAAAGGGCTGTTGAACTTGCCGAGGCCCTTGAAGTCCACCTTCAAGCCGACCAGCGGCGCATAGGCCGCGCCAAACCGCCAGCGCGACGGGGTCGATGCGGCCGTAATTTCCGGGGCGGCGGGCTCGGCAGGTGCTCCGGCGAAGGTGGCGTCTGCGGCGGCCCCCAACATGGCGAGGGTCAACAAGGGAAAACGGGCGGTCATGATTTTGATAGGTTTCAGTGGGGAACCACCAGGGTCAGGGAGTCGGGATCTCGTTCACCCGATAGAAACGGCTGGGGGCGTTGGCAGGGGAAACATCGGTGAACGGCGGGCCGCTGTCGATCCATTGCATCCGGGTGCCCGCCGCCTGGACCGGCACCGGGGAATCCGACCAACGGACCAAGTCCGCGCTGTAGCTGACACGATACCAGCGGCCGGTGACGGTCGGGAACTCGACTCGCACGGACTTTTGCGGCGGACTGACGAGGCGTGCCTGCACCCCGGTTCCGGTGGGGCCGGCGGGAGGAGCCGCCTTGAACATTTCAATCTTTAGAACCGGCTTGAACGGCGACGGAAAGGTCCGGGTCCGGGTGTAGAAGGACAATTTCAATGACACCTTGGCATTGACCGCCATCGGATAGGGATAGTCGATGTAGACATCGGACGATCCCGGTGTGCTGGTGGCGTCTTCGAGCCGCAGGCTTGGATAGGCGGCCTTGTAAGCCTTGTAATCCACATGCAGACGGAAGCCGTTGATCGGCAGCGGCGTGCTGTTGGTCACGTGGACCGTGACGTCGAACAGGCCGTTCTTCGAGTTCACCTTGATCCCGGTAGTAACGGGTTGCACCACGGTGGCCTCGACCGTTCCGATCACGAACGTGGCGGAGCCGCTGTTGTTGAATGGGTGTTGATCCGAGGTGGCCGCGGCAGCGGTGGCGGTCGTGGTGGTGACCTTGCCGGTGGTGGTGTTTGTCTTCACCTTGGCGACGACCTTGAACTCGGCCGTGGCTCCGGTGGCGAGCGAGGCGGCGGAGAAAACCACCGATCCACCGCTGCCTGCGGCCGGGGTGGCCGCAGACCAACCCACGGGTTTGATAACGGAAACGAAGGTCATCTGCGGCAGGAGCGGAATGGAGATGTTAGGAGCGTTCGCGTTGCTCCATCCCTGATTGGTGACCTTGACCGCGAAGGTCACGTTGGAGTCCTTCGGAACGGTCGCCTTGTTCCCGCTGATTTCCACCACCAGATCGGAGTAGGTCGTGACGGTGGAGGTCTTGGTGAAGAAATTGTTAGCAGGCGCGATGTCGATGATCGTGGAGGTCACCGACGCCGTGTTGTCGAGAGTGAAACCTTCCGGCACTCCCGGTCCGACCTTGACCTCGACGATGAAGGCGGCGGTGGCGGTATTCGCCAACAGCGGTTTCGTCAGCGTGATCAGGCCGGTGGCACCGACCTCCGGAGTCATTGTCGTCCAGCCGGCCGGAGCGCTCAGGGAAACGAAGGTGGTCCCTGCGGGCAGCGTGTCGGTGATGCTTACATTGTCCGCATCCAGCGGACCATGATTCCGCACTTGGAGGGTATAGGCCAAATTGGTTCCTGCGATCACAGTTTCAGTTGAAGCGGAGATTGAGACCTCAAGATCCGTACCACTGGTCTCGACGATGATTCGTTTTCCCACGGTATCGTAGCGGAGCACATGGCCGGGCGGCATGCCGGTGACGGAGTCGAACCGCCCGGTAAGTGTGCCGGTATATGTGGCGATGGTGAAAGCCGGCGGCCTGGCGGAAGAAAAGGTCTTGTTCAGGGTGAGCGTCGATCCGGTCAGATCCAGATCGCCGGTGACAGCGAGGCGGTCACTGGAATTTGTGTCCAGCTGGCATATGTAATTTCCTGTCAAAATGGTCGATCCGGTGGAGAGAACGGAAGGCCACGTCTGGCTGGCAAGGCCGGGGTCAAGCGTTCCCGCGATGGTGACCGGCCCCGGAATCTTGGCATCTCCTGCCAGGGTGGCTCCGGCGGCGACACTCACTGGCCCGGTTCCCATGGCGGTCGACTGAGCCTCCAGTCGTCCCGCCTCGATGAAGGTGCCTCCCGTGTGGCTATTGCTGGAAACCATCCTGAGACCGCCGGTTCCCCGTTTGGTCAATGCACAGGGACCGGTGATGTTTGCACTCACGCTGTAGTCCTTCGAATTATTGTTAAATAGAACCGAAGATGGCTCCATGGTGTAGATAGAGGTCACGTAGTTGGAGCCCGTGTCATCAAACAAGACGCTATCTCCTTTATAGAAACTCTCGGTTTCACCGATGCCGGTGGTATTCCACAGCTTGATTCCACCCACGCCCCAACTGTGGCCGGACGTGCCACTCCAGATGATCGACTTGGTACCGATATCCAGCGTGATGCGTCCGGGGCTGAAGTCGAAAACCGCCTTTCGGTAGTAGGAAGGGATGTCCAAAACGAGTTGCGCGGCGGTGCCGGTGAGCGTCCCGGTATAGTTGAGCACGGGAATGGGACCGCCCATCACGGGGGTCTGTGTCACAGCGACGGCCACTGTCGTCTTGGGTCCGAGATTCACGTTGCCATTCACAGTGACTGCGCCTCCGGACGTGGCCACCTTGAGAATGGCCAGTTGATTGAAGGACAGTGAGCCGCCATTGCCAATGAAGCCGTTGCCGCCGAATGTGCTCAAGCCGCCCACGGTCACGGCGGTGCCCCCCAAGCCGCCAGTTAGATTCACCACGACTTGGCCGCCGATCGTGGTGGTTCCAGTGTAAGAGCTGGCACCTGAGAGAGTGAGGATATTTCCAGAATAGTCGCTGTATATGCCCAGAGATGCGGACCCACCGGCTTCCGAAATCGGCCCACTGATGGTATTGGAGCTCTCGTTAACTCCAGAACTCGCGCCGAACGCCCGGATGCATCGCACGGAGGTGAAAGTGTTGCCCGCAAGGGAAACCGGTCCCGTCAGGCTTGCGTTCTTCAATTCCAAGTTGCTAACGCCGTAGACCGGATATCCCCATACCCCGGTTGTGGAAACGTGCAGGGCGTTTGGAAAAACCACATCGGCCGCATAAAGAGACACCCGCCCGGTAAGAGTGACGACTCCACTACCGACATCTTTGCCGGTGAGCAGCGAGAGCCTCGCGTTGGCGACAGCTAAAGGCCCGGTGAAATCACTGTTGTCACCAGCAAGACTGAAATCGGAAGCTCCATTTTTGCCGCTGTTATCCCCCACAAGGTTCAACGCTCCCGCACCGCTGAAGGCGTTAGGGATCACCGGCGCATCGCTGCGGCTGAAGGAGACTGATGCGCCCGCGTCGATCGCCACAGGGCCGGTGCCGAGCGCTCCCGCTGCGTTTGGGACTGCCGTGTTGCCGACGAGCAGATTTCCCGCCGCGACGGTGCCAGCACCTGATAGCTGGTTGTTGGCAGTGAGAGTTACGGTGCCGCCGGTGTTTTTCGTCCACAGGGTTGCCCCCGACAAGGCGGCGGTGGCGCTGCCGGATTGGAGATTGAGTGACCTGACAGTGGCTGTCGCATTGTTGAACGCGCCACCACCGGTGAGCGTGAGCTGATCGAGCGAGAGAGTCTTTCCTGAAAAGTCGAGAATTCCTCCACCCGCGGTGATGTCGCCAATCATCGCGTAGCTTTCCGCCCCACCGACGGTTAGGGAAGAGGTGCCGGTTTTCACCAATGATCCCGCGCCCGCGAGACCGCCGTTCAAATCGAAGGTGTAAGCGCCGTTCGAATTGTCCACCTCTAGCAATGCCGGAGCGAGTGTGGTATCGAGGGTGATGGTTTTGGCGATTCCCGGTGCCACGGAGTCGTTGAAAGTGACGGAATCGAATGATTGGAAAACATCGTTGCCTCCGCCGTGGGAAAAGTTGGCCAGTGTGGTATCCCAGATTCCTGTGGCCGAACCACCGGCCGAGGCGTTGTTCCAAACCAGGTTCGCTCCGGTGCCTGAAAGGATCAACTGAAGCTTGTTTCCGTTAACGGCCACGCTGCCAAAGGCGCGGGTGGAACCGAAGGCTCCCGCGCCAGGTCGAGTACCGGCGTGCCTCCTCCCGTGATGTCACCCGCTGTGATGAGATCGTAGGTACCGGCCACGGTGCCAGCTCCTAACACCGTCGAGATACGGATGGTCCCGCCGGGCAGTGCCAGTTCACCCGTGATCACGGTGGTGTTATCCACCGGCGCTGGCAAGATCAACGAGCTGCCCGGATTCGCAACGAGGGATGCCAATCCCTTGCCAGCCGATAGGTCAAAACGCCCTCCTGTTTCCACGGTCACCGGCGAGTCCGGGAGACTGCCGCCTGCCGCCAGCACCAAGGTGCCTGCTTGAACCGTGGTGCCGCCGGTGAAGAGACATTCGCCATTCAGCACCATCAGGCCGTTGCCCGCCTTGGTGATGCCATGGCCCGGGTTGGACTCGGTGATGGCTGCATCGATCCACAGATCCTCGGTGGCGTTGCCGTCGTTCACATTGAAACTGGCGGGAGTTCCTGAACCGAGATCAAGGCGTCCTGAAATGACCGAGGGAATTTCCGCCGCCAGGCTGTTGACCACGCTGCCACCGGCCAAGGTGAAATAACTTTTTGCGGCAGGGCTGTTGAATCCCGCATCGGAGCGCAGTGTTCCGCCGGCTAGGTTGACGACGTCACAACTATTGCCCCCGTTGCTGGTATTGTCCACGAGACCGCCGTTGATCGTCAGGGGGGTGACCCGGGCGTCTGGCAAGCTGCCGAGGGTCTCGGCGACGGCCAGCTCGAGGATGCAGCCACTATTGACGGTCACCGCACCCCGGAGCGCGCCAATGCCCGCGTTGCCGGCATTGAGAACCACTTTGCCCCTGTTCACATGGGTTCCACCGGCATAGCTGTTAAGCGAGCTAACGGTCCAAGTGCCGGTGCCGGTCTTCCTCAGCGAACCTGGACCGGAAATGACCCCGAAGTGGGACATCGAGGCGCTGTTAGCGACGTCCAGGGTCGTGGTTCCCGCGAGCGTGACCGGTCCGTACCAGCGGCATGAACCGTTGGCGGGCCACCAGATGGTGTTCGTTTCAAAACTGGCGGTTCGTAGCTGATTGGAGGTGCCATTGCTCCATTGGGCGAGTATGGCGCCGTTCCGGATGGTGACGACGTTTGCCGCGGTGCCAGCCAAGGTGCTGTTGTTCTCGATCCAAAAGCTGCCTTCCTTGACGTCGATATCGCCGGGAGAAGTTACGGTGGTGGCCACCAGATGGAATTCGCCGGGACCGGTCTTTGTGAGGGTGTAGCCTCCCATATTGAGGGAGCCATTGCCACGCATGTCCCAGCGCTGGGCACCGCCCACGGTCGCCGGTCCGGCGAGAGTGGCGTATTGCAGCGCGGTGATGTCAGTCGGATCGTTGTTTACGATGGCTCCCGCGCCTCCGACACCCGCACCGGAAAAGGTGATCCGCTCCGTGCCGAGGTTCTGACCGTTCAGCTCCAGAGTGGCTCCGGGAGAAATCGTAGTTCCTCTCTGTGTACTGCCGAACGCGGTCGCGCTGCCGGCCTTCACCGTGCCCTCGGCGATGGTAAGATCTCCGGTGTAGGTGTTGGCTCCCGAAATGGTGAGCGTGCCGGTGCCGGTCTTGGAGATCGGAACCGATCCGGTGACAATCGATCCCAGGACGACATCATTTCCTGCGATGCCGATGACAGGCGTGCCAGTCAGCGCGACCCTGCCGCCGGAGAGACTGTAGCCCGCAGCGTCGAAGCTCAATGAGCTGCCACTCACTGTGCCGGAAATCGTGACAGGGCCGCCGGTGCCGCCGAATACGGCATCCGACCCATTCGTCCATGGCACGTCATCACCTCCAATGGCGCCCGTGTCCCAGTTAGCTGTGGCTGGGTCCGCAATCCACGTCCCGATGCCGCCGTCGGCGTCCGCACCACTTGATGATCCGTCCCAATACAAGCTGGCAGCTCTAACCGTCGATAAGCACGACGAAAAAGCTAACATCACGACACCGATCCAAACTTGGGAAAACGGGACTTTATTCATTCCGCCAACAGAACAACAGGACTTTTCATGCTAGAGAAGGGAAAATCCACTTTCTTTGATCACGATCCCAATCGACCTTATTCCGTTCCGGGAATGACATTCACAAAGTGTGGCTTCCGGGCGAATGCCAGCAACAGAGGCACCCACGAGCCGAGGGTTGAAGGATACCGCCACCTGGTGGAATGGACGCCTGATCTCAGGTGAAGATCGCCTCGAACTCCGAGCCTCGGGCCCCGTCCCCGACCTGCGTGATGAAGAATTCGATCTCGCCGAGCGATTCACAGGAAAAACCGCAGGTGCCTTGGGGCAACCGCAGCCCATGCCACCCGCGGAAAGTGAGGGAAAACGGATCCCGCGCGGCATCCGTCCGCTTGTGCCCCAGCTTCCGGACGTCGTGCAAACGGAGTTCTATCAAAACATCGCCAATCACCGATAAAAACACGTGGCCATCCAGTGGCGCGAAGGCGTCAAATCTAACGCCTTCAAGCGGTATCATGAATTATCGATTTCATGCCGGAGAATCTAAGCCCGGCGCAGGTAGTCCGGCACTTGGTCGCGTTGCGAGGCGGGCGGCAGCGTGGCGCTGGCGAAGGAGATCACCGCGCCAACGCCGGCCGCATGGGCTCCGCCGAGGCGGGGCTCAACGTCGAACTCGGGAAACCGGTAACGGCTGCGCAGCCTCAGCCAGTGGTTGAATCCAAAAGCCGTTAGGAACACGCCTAGCAGGATCGCGGCCGGCATGGCGAAGGGAAGCGCGAGCTGGCGAAGCCATAGGAATTTTTCCGATTTCCTGTCACCGGCTACCTCGGCGGCCGGCGCTGGATTCATGACCGGAGAATCGTCGACGGAGATCGAATCCCCCGCCAGCTTGCGCTCCATCCAGTAGATCCGGATCGACATCTGGACGAGAAACCGCGCGAACTGTTCGGACGGATTGGTTTTTTCAAACGCCTGCATGACCGAGCTTTCCAACGCGCGATGCTGCTCGGGAGCCGAGATGGAACCGGTGATGGACGGACTCAGATAGACCACCGACCGCTGCGGCGCGCCGAGATAATAATACACAATGGCGGCGGGACGACCATCGGAGAAACAGCGCTCGATCATTTCCTCCTCGCGAACCTCACTGGGAATGTCCTGATCGCCACCGATGACGTAAACATAGAGATCGATGGACGAATCGCTGGCGTGATAGTTGAGGAAGCCGAGCCTGTCGCGGTAATCGGAAGGACTGAGCAAGCCCTGGGGATCCACGAGAAAGGTATTGGGTCGCTCCGCGAAATAAGCAGGCAGGAATTTTTCCGCCACCTCGGCCGCGTATCGGAGGTCGTCGATGATTTCCTCGGGATTCGGCAACTCCAGTTTCAGCGGTTCGGCGGCGGCCTGCGTCTCATCAGGGACCGGCTCATCCGTTAGAAGAATAGCTCCCGGAACCCAGCCGGAGGCCTCCAGCTCGGCGCGTTCGCTGCCGTTCCACGCCGGCAGGGCGGGTTCATCAAGGGCATGGATCAGCGGCGAGGCGATGAGGGAGACAGCGGTGGCGAAAGCGAACGATTTCACCGCGGAACCTCCCTGTTTTTCTCCTCTGCGATGGCGGCGGGACGATGGCCCGAGCGGATACGCCGTACGAGGTCTTCCATTTGCACGGGCGGGACGACCTTGCGCTCGAAATGCTCGGGATCGCGGCGCGCTTGGCGGCTGCGCTTGGCAAGGATGCTGTCGAGATGGGAAAGCACCCGCAGGAGGCCATCCGCATAGCGCTCTTCAAGCCAGTAAGCATGGGCGCGGGAAAGACAATCGAACGTGTCCGACTCGTCGAGAAAGGGATCGAGCAGATATCCGAACACCATGCCCGCGGCCTTGGACTCCGGATCGATGGTGATGAGGATGCCCGCCTCATTGGGTTTTTCCACCGGCACATCCTCAAAAGCGGAGCGATTCAAAAGCCAGAAACCGAACTGGCGAATGTTGGAAACCTCTCCCAGCGAGCCTGTGTAAATCGCCACGAAAACCTGGGGAAAACGACGGGTGATTTGTTCCATCGCCGCTTCGACGCGCGGCCGATCACCCCGCCTCAGAATGCCGGCACAGTCGGTGAGGCAACGGATCCGCACTTCCTCACCACCGAAACACGCATCCGCATCGGCAAGCGTGAAGCCACAATGCGGGCAGGACGCCGCGGCACGGTGGATACGCTGGACACATCGGGGGCACTTCATGATTGCAAGACGAATTCTTCTACGGAAAGTGCCGTAGTTCGTCAAAGCGAATCATCAGGAAGTATGGAATAATTCGTTTACCGCTGGGTGGCCCGGATGCTGAAGAACTGCCTGTTCACGGTGCCGACAGGCGAGGTGTAGGTGACGGTCACCGTCTCGTAATCCGAATCGGGGATCGGCACGGCCGAAGTAGAAGTGATGTTAGGTGTGGCATCCGCCCAGCCGAGAAGATCGTCGGAGACCATGACCTTGTAATGCGATGCCGATTTATCCTTGAGCGCGACGTAGCTGAGCACCACGGGACTGGTGGCGGTGGCACGGTTGATCGGCACGCTGATGTAGTCGTAAAGCTGTGGATTCACGCCGAAGGCAAATTCGCCGAAGTTGCTAATGCCATCGAGATCGGTGTCGAACCCGGCGGATTGCAGACCCTGAAGATGATGGATGCCGGGGAACCAGGCTTGCGTCCAATCGTCGAACGCGGTGGAGGCCGGGAGCAACGATGGCTCCGGCGGCGGCGGTGGTCCGGCTTGGAGCGCGGTGACTTCCGGCTGGCTCAACACCTTGGTATAGAAGCGCACCTCGTCCAAACTTCCGTCGAAGCTTCGTGTGGAATCCGCAGGGGTGGAGGCAAGGGTGATCACGCCATTGGAGTTCAGCGTCGCCGTGCTGCCGGTGGCCGTCGTCTGCAGCGCTCCATTCACATAGATTTTGACCTCCCCGCTGGTCTTCGCGCGAGTCACGGCGACGTGCACCCATTGCCCGGTATTCACCGAGGTCGTGCCTTGGATTTGAATCGCTCCGGCGGTGGTGCTCACGCCCGTCATGACGGTGATGCGATGGACTCTGGCACCTTGGCCGCCAGTCCGGGTACCGGCGATCATGAAGTCCGTGTTATTGCTTGGAGAGTCCGCGTTGATGATGGCCTTGCCCTCGAAGGCATTGTTCGTATTCGCGCCATTGAAACTGAAACTCTGGGTGGTTTTCATCCAGAACGAGACCGAGAAATCGTTGCCCACCCGATTCGGGACTGTCACCCGGCTGTTCGCGGCGGGGCTGAAGGTCAGACCATTTCCCCACTTCGCCGGAACCCATGTGGGGTTGTTGACCAGAGTGCCGTCACTGGTGCTGGCGAGGGTGCTGTCGTCCGCCACCGTTCCCGCCGTTTCATCGAGGCGATACCACGCGGCCAGGCCGTCGGCGTCCGCTGCGGGCGGCTCGGAGACGGTTTGCAGATACACGTTCGACGCGTAGTTCCCTGCCGTCGCCGCATTCCGGGCTCGACCGGCCGGCAAACTCACCGACGCCGAGGTATAACCGCCCGGATTGACGGTGAGCACATAATCCGCTCCACTTCCCGTTAGACCCGTGGCGGTGCCGTGGAGGACATCGAAATCGCCGGTTGTGAGACCCGTGACGCTGTCGGAAAAATGGACGTTCACCTCGAACGGGCCGTTGGTGGCGGCCGGTCCGGTTAGAGTGACCAGCGGTCCGGTGCCGAGGCTGTTGATCCAGTCGGTGAAGAGCTGGATCGCGGGTTGATCCACGATGTGCTTGGCGATGGGCGGCATCTTGAGTTCCGCCGTCGAGCTCATACGGCGGAGCATGATGGAGCGGTCCGGATCGCCGGGACGGATCACCCGATTGAGCTCATCGCCATAACTGGTTTCAAGCTGGCCGTAGATCAGCCCTTGGTTCGCGAGAGAAGTCGTTAGGCGTGCATCGAAGAATGCGCGCACGCCGCCTGGCTGGTGGCATTGGGAACAGTTCGAGTCGATGTAGGAACGCACCCTGTCGGTGAGACTCGCGGTGTTTTCCGCGACGTTGCGGCTTTTCAACATCCAGGGAATGAGGTCCTCGCGGTAGGTGTTGTCGAACCAGCCGAGCGCGCCGAGCGTTTCCAACTGGTTCGCGGTGCGGCCGGTGAGCGGATAGGTCATCTCGCCATTGAGCTGCCAGGGTTTCACGCCGAGCACGTAGTCCGCGTTGCCATTGTGGCAGAACCGGCAGTCGCTGGCTCCCGGATAGGTCCACGTTTCCTGGCGGGTGCCTCCGCCGACGGTCGCGATGTTGATCGGCTCGTCCAAGCCCGCCGGCATGAGATCGGCGTCGCTGTTGTCGGCGCGCCACTTGTAGGTGAAACCATACGGTTCGCCCGAAGTCGGGATGACCACGAAACGCGTTTCCAGACGACGGTAGACGGTTGGATTCGCATCATCCACGGGAAGCTCGAAATGCTTGATGAAAACGGTCCCTACGGGGAAGTCCCAATTTCCTTCCGCCTTGAAGGCGATCTTCTCGGAAGGGCTGTCGTGAACGCCGTTGTTAGGAAGTGCCATCCAGCGGAGCTTGTGGGCGCGATCCGACCACAGCGGAGCGTTCACGTCGTAAGGCACCACCCCGGCGGCCGGGGTGAGTGTGGCAACATCGGAAAACGCGCCGGTTTGTGAAAGCAGTGGCGGCGGATCCACAACAGGAATCACCGGAATGACCGGGGACGCGCCGTAGAGGAATTTCGACAGCGGCAGCGCTTCGTCGGTGAACTTGATCTCGTCGAAGTCGGCGTTGGCGACCCAGTCCGCGTAGTTTCCATTGTAAAATCCCCGGCCGATGGACCAGACGTTCGATTGCAGGTTCCCGACATAGCCGTTTGCCTGTGCGAGCTGGGTATAGGAGGAAGTTCCCGCATCATACCGATAAACCGTTAGGGTTCCGGCGGCCACATTGCCGACGATGGCGAGATGATACCATTGATCGGCCGTGAAGGAGGCTACCGGTAGCAGCTTGAGAGGAACGGTGGTCCAGACGCTGGTGGTCGGATTCAGGGTCCTGACGTTCAGATAGAGATCGCCATTGGTGAGTGGAAACGTGGTGGCCGCGGCATCGGTCCGTCCCCAGCGCATGAGACGGAACGGCTGGAGCGCGGGACCGTCCTCGCCATCCGCCGCGGGAGTGGTGCCAGTCGTTCCGTCCAGGCCGAGGAAACATTGATATCCCGCAGCGAGGGAGCCGGTGTTGGGTTTGAAGCTCAGCTCGATGGTGAAGTCGTTCAAAATCCCGAGTTTGGCCCCGGTGTAAAGGTCGCCCGCGTTGTTTCCGGGGCGGCCGTCGGCATCGGCTCCCTGCATGTGGACTCCACGGGTATTGGTGGGAAACCCGGTAGGGCTCAAGCCACTGCCAGAGTTATAAGTGACGTTGGCGCTGGCGGTCGTTTCATTATCGAAGGCTAACAAATGGACGCCACCGGCCACCTCGTTGGCGGTTGCGTTGTCCGGATTATCCGAAACATAACCTGAGGTATTCTCCGCAGCCTGGCCTTCGAACCGGAACCAGCCGGACTTGGTGGTCGCGGTCGGCACGGTGGCCAGCTTGAAAAACCGGCCTCTGGACCCGGGCAATGCGCCGGTGCCGTTGATTTTGATAAAAATGGGCTCGCCCGCCTGATCCCAGCCGATGGTCGAGGTGCCGCTGTACACGCTTCCGCTCGGCATGTCGGTGAGCAGATCGTTGGTGGCGACCGTGCCGTCGTAGGTGTGGGCGCGGATGTGGCCGGTGACGTTGTCCACCGTGAGGTATTTCCCGACGAGGGTCGGATGCGCGCCGCCCCGATAGACAAATCCTCCGACGGTGCATCCATCGGTCGCGTGGGTCGCATCCCAAATTGGTTCAGTTAGATCCCCTAGGATCGGATCCGGAATCACGGGCGGCTGCGGACCGGTGGGCCGGGCGATTTTCCCCTCGCGGAACGGCCAGCCGAAATTGGCTCCCGCGGTGAGGATATCGATTTCCTCACGCGAGTCCTGGCCGCTTTCCGCGAGCCACATCCGGTCTGAGACGGTGTCGTAGGAAAATCGATAGGGCTGACGGACGCCGATGGCGTAGAACTCTCCGAGTTGAGTGCCGGCTGCGCTGTAGAAAGGATTGTCGGCCGGAATTTTGTAATTCGCCGTGAAACTGTTGGGCCATCCGAGCGGCAGAGTCAGTTGGGTCGGCTGGCGGTTGATCGGGTGATTGGCAAGCTCTTGATCGACATCGATCCGCAGGATGCCGGAAAACAGGCGTTCGTTGATTTTCTGCCCATCGTTGTACTGGTCATTCGAGCCACCCTCGTCGCCGATGCCGACATAGAGGTAGCCGTCCGGGCCGAAAGTCATGCACCCGCTGTCATGCCACTCCTGGCGGTCATACTGCTGGATGAGGATTTGCTCGCTCGCCGGATCGGCGACCGGTTTTCCATTGCCATCGAGGATGACGGTGAAACGGACCAGCCGCCAGTAGGCCTCATCGCCATTTCCGGCAGCGACGACACCAGCAACCACCGCCGGCTTCCATTTGTAAGTGACATACACGTAGTCGCGGTTAGGTGAACCGACCTGGCCGAACTCCGGATGGAAAACCAACCAAGTCATGCCACTGTCGCTGTCGGTGAAAACCACGCTGCTCAGATCCAGAAACGTGTCGACCACAGTGGCAGCTGGATCGTTATCGAAAAGAAATATGCGGCCCTCTTTGGCGACGCACAGCAGTTTATTCGTTCCCGGATAGGGAAGGAGGTGCATCGGCAATTTGATATTGATGCCGTTGAACGTCTCCTGAACGGTCCATTCGCTGGCTCCGGTGGGCTCGACCACCGGGAGATTCCCATTGAGGAAGGGGCCTACTGCCGCAGGGCCGTCGAGCCCCGGCGTCCCGGCCGTGGTCTTTCCAGCAAACACAAGCACCAGTGCGACCGCCACGAGCGAGCCACACCAATAGGGAAGCCAGGTCCGGGAAAACGAATGATTTGTCATTACAAAATGGGTTTTGAAACACAGGAGAACTTCTAGAGTTCACGGCGGAAATCATCCCAGACGCCTCCCTCCGATCAAAATCGGTTCGGCCACCGTAGTTGCACAAATTTGTTCCTTCAACCCCCCGAAGGTGGGGGGCGTGCCAAAAGCCCCGGATTTCTGGCAGCGGATTCGCCATTGCTTCTCCCTTGCCCATCCGGTGGCAGGCCCCTAGTCTCCGCGCCCCTGCCGATGAGCTCCAAACCTGTATTTCTCTACGACACGACCCTGCGCGATGGCACCCAGGGCGAAGGCTTCCAACTTTCCGGTCTTGATAAACTGCGGATTGCCCAGCGGCTGGACGATTTCGGAATCGACTACATCGAAGGCGGCTGGCCGGGATCGAACCCGAAGGACATCGAGTTTTTCCGCGAGGCGAAGAAGCTGAAACTCAAGCACGCCAAGCTCGCCGCGTTCGGCTCCACTCGCCGCGCGGACACGCCGGTTGAGGAGGATCCGCAAGTCCGGTTGCTGCTCGAAGCCGAGACGCCGGTCGTCACCATTTTCGGGAAAAGCTGGGAACTCCAGGTGACCGAAGTCCTGCGCACCACCGTCGGGGAAAACCAGGCGATGATCCGCGACACCGTCGCCCATCTGGTGAAACACGGCCGCGAGGTGATCTACGATGCAGAACACTTTTTCGACGGCTACAAAGACTCCCCCGCCCACGCGCTCGCCACCCTGCAAGCCGCGGCCGATGGCGGTGCGGCCTGTCTCGTCCTGTGCGACACGAACGGCGGCACGCTTCCGTCCGAGGTCATGGAAATCTGCGAGGCGGTGGAAAAGCACCTGCCTGGAACTCCGGTCGGCATCCACACGCACAACGATTGCGAACTCGCGGTCGCCAACGCCATCGCCGCCGTTAGAGCCGGAGCGACGCAGGTCCAGGGCACTATCAACGGCTACGGCGAACGCACCGGAAATTGCAATCTCACCTCCGTCATTCCGATTCTCCAACTGAAGATGGACATGCCGGTTGTTCCGCACCTCGAGCAACTCCGCGACCTGTCCTATTTCGTGGACGACGTTTCCAACAACCCTCATTTCGCCCGTGCGGCGTTCATCGGTCGCACGGCCTTCGCCCACAAGGGCGGGATGCACGTGAACGCGGTGAAAAAACTCGCCCGCAGCTACGAGCACATCGTACCTGCCAGTGTCGGCAACCAGCAGAACATCCTCGTTTCCGAACTCAGCGGCCAGGACAACATCCTGATCAAGGCCGAGGAACTGGGCATCAAGTTGGAAAAAGGAGCGCCCGAGGCCGGTGCCATCCTGCGCCGCGTCAAGGAGCTCGAAAATGAAGGCTACTCCTACGAAGCCGCCGGTGGATCGCTGGAACTTCTCATCCGCCGCGAACTAGGCACCTATGTGAAGCCCTTCGATCTCACCGAATATCACACCAGCTTCCGCCAATACCGCGACGGTCATCCGCCGGTTTGCGAAGCCACCGTAAAGCTCGCCGTCGATGGCACCCCGGAACTCACCGTCGCCGAAGGCCACGGCGTGGTCAATGCGCTCGACATCGCCCTGCGCAAAGCGCTGCTCCCCTTCTATCCGGAAATTTCCAGCGTCTCGCTCGTCGATTACAAGGTCCGCATCCTCGACGGCCACGACGCCACCGCCGCCAAGACCCGCGTGCTCATCGTCTCGACAGATGGAGAATCCACCTGGGGCACCGTCGGGGTTTCCGACAACATCATCGAAGCCAGTTGGCTCGCGCTGGTGGACGGCATCGACCTGTTTCTCCAACGGAAAAAATAAGGAGAGTGGGACTTCGGCCCACTTGCCGATGAATCGCGAAAGAACTGCTTTTTCAGACACCTCTTTCTCTTCACATTGGCCTCGCGGACAGAAATGTCCGCGCTCCTTATTTCAGCCGCACGAACATGAGCATCCGGAAAAAGCCACTCGCCCTCGCTGTCCTGGCCGTTCTATCCGTCGCTGCTGTTTTCACCATCCGCCATTTCAACTCCCCCGCTCCGCAGGAAAAACCGGCCGTCGCCGCAGTCGATCCCAACGCGCCGATCCTCGCCCCCGAGGACGAGGTCCACGCGAAATACGCCGGATCGAAAACCTGCCTCGAATGCCACAAGGAGGCTTTCGACCATTGGCAACACTCCAACCACGGACTCGCCGAGCGCGATGTGAACAAGGAGGAAGACTATAAATCCTTCATCCCCAAACAAACGCTCGTCCACGGCAAGGACACTTCCGAGGCCTTCGTCGATGCCGACGGACTCGCGAAGATTCTTACCCAAGGACTCGACAAACAACGCCGCGCCTATCAGGTCGTCCGCGTCATCGGCAACAATCCTCTGCGTCAGTTCCTCATTCCCGCGCCCGGCGGTCGTCTGCAAACCTGCGACGTCACCCTCGATCCCGCGAAAAACGAGTGGTTCGACGTTTACGGTGACGACGAACGCCAACCCGGCGACTGGGGACACTGGACCGGTCAGGGCATGAACTGGAACGCCATGTGCGCCGCCTGCCACAACACCCGGCTGCGGAAAAACTACGAACCGCAGACCAACAGCTACCATACATCGATGGCGGAAATGAGCGTGAGCTGCGAGGCCTGCCACGGTCCGATGAAGGATCATGTCGAGTGGCAGAAGAAACCACCGTTCGGCGCGAAGAAAGATCCCACGCTCCATGCCTTCAACCGCGATCAGATCAGCGAGACCTGCGCCGCCTGTCATTCCCGGCGCGCGGAGCTAACAGGTGATTTGATCCCCGGCGATTTGTTTGCCGATCATTTCAGTCTGACGGTCACCGACGAGACGGACACCTTTTATCCCGACGGCCAGGTGCGCGATGAGAACTACGAATACACCTCCTTCGCCTCCAGCCGCATGCACCACGCCGGCGTCCGCTGCACGGATTGCCACGATCCTCATTCGGGCAAGCGCATCTCTCCGGGCAATCAGCTTTGCATGAACTGCCATGCCGGCGGCCGCACCGATTTCCCGACCACACCGGTGATCGATCCGACCACCCACAGCCATCACGGCGCGGACAGCACCGGCAACCAGTGCACCTCCTGCCACATGCCGGTCACCACCTACATGCAGCGCCATCCACGGCATGATCACAGCTTCAGTATCCCCGATCCCAAGCTCACCAAGGAAGCCGGAGTCCCCAACGCCTGCAACCGCTGCCATACCGATAAAGACACGGACTGGGCCATCGCGGCCCACAAGAATTTTTACGGCGAAAAACCTGATCGTCCGACGCGCACCCGCGCTTTGCTGGTCGCCAATGCCCGCCAGGGAAATCCGTCCGCCCGCGACGGATTGATCAAATTGTTAGCCAGCGAGCCGATCCCCGCCTGGCAGGCCACCGCCTGTCATCTGCTTGAACGCTGGGTGCTCGATCCAACCGTGACTCAAGCCCTGCTAGGACAACTACCGAATAAAAGTCCGCTCGTCCGCGAAGCCGCGGTGCGCGCGCTCGGTCACGCTGTTAGAGCGGACAACGCCAATGCGCGCGACACGCTCCAACCGCTGTTGGACGACCCGGTCCGCTCGGTCAGGACCGCCGCCGCGTGGGCATTGTGTGCCACGCTCGATTTGAATACCCGAGCCGGCAAGGAGCTGGTCCACATGCTCGATCACAACGCCGACCAACCGACCGGCCGCATGCAGCTCGGCCAATTCGCCTCGCTCCGCGGGGACAATGCCGCGGCGATCCGCCAGATGCGCAAGGCCATCCAGTGGGATCCGAATTCCGCCCCTTTCCATCACGACCTCGCCATCCTCCTCAGCACCACCGGCGATACGAAGGCGGCGACCGAAGCACTCCGCGAAGCCATCAAGCTAGATCCGGAAAATCCCGAATATCATTTCAAGCTCGCCCTCTCGCTCAACGAAACCGGCGATGTTCCGGGAACCGTCGCCTCGCTGGAGAAAACGGTGAAACTGGATCCAAGTTATGCCCGCGCTTGGTATAATCTCGGACTGATCCGCAGTTCCATGAACCAACCCACGCAAGCCATCGACGACCTCCGTCGTGGAGAATCCGCCGATCCCTCCGACGCCTCGATCCCCTACGCCCGCGCCACCATTCACGCTCGGCTTGGCCGGAAGGACGAAGCCATCGCCGCCGCCACTCGCGCTCTTCAGTTACGCCCGCAGTTCCCTGAAGCCGCCCAGCTTCTCCAAGCGCTTTCCAGACCTTGAAATCCCCGGCGATCTTGACGCATCAGGCTTTTCCCAGCAGATTGACATCGTGAAAGAGCATCTGAGTTGGATCAAACGCATGCTGGGTGCCGAGGGACCGGGATCACCTGAGGAGGCGAATGCCGAGGTCTTGCGACGGATGGCGGCCGATGGGGACAGCCTGATCAACAAGCGCGATATCGAATTCAACCACCTGTTCGCGCGGGAGGATGCAGCCGTTGATTTTCTCAAGGCTGTCCGCGAAAAAGGCTATCTCAGGGGGACGCATGAATTCTGGAGCGAACGGGTTTCGTGGCTGACCTCGATCCGCATCCGGATGGTGCCGACTTTGGAGGAAATCACCGAAATCGAGCTTGATCTCGGGGAAATCGCCAGCCGGTTCGATGGCAAGCCGGATGGCTGGGGGTGTATGGAAGTCATCAAGCCCCAAACCGCGTGACGATTTCCGGGCTCCATCATGTCGCGGTGATTTGCTCCGATTATGAGATGTCGAAGCGATTTTACACGGAGGTGTTAGGATTTGAGATTCTGGAGGAAACCCATCGTGTGGACCGGGATTCCTACAAGCTGGATCTGCTGGTGCCCGGCGGGACGCAGATCGAGTTGTTTTCGTTTCCGGCTCCGCCGGTCCGGGCTTCGTATCCGGAAGCGTGCGGGCTGCGGCATCTGGCGTTGGCCGTTCGGAATTTGGACGGGGATGTGGCGGAGCTAACTGCCAAGGGCGTGGCGGTGGAGGAGATCCGGGTGGATGGGTTGACGGGAAAACGGTTTACGTTTTTCGCCGATCCGGACGGGTTGCCGATCGAGCTTTATGAAGAGTGAGCCGCGCGAAATGGATTTCGCTCTCCCAGTGGAATGCGAAATGAATTTCGCGGTCCCGGTCGGGCGGAATGAATTCCGCGCTCCTTCAATCTTCCTCGAACTTGCGGGTGATGAGATCCTCAAGGGCGGCCATCGCGGCATCGGCGTCCGCACCGTCGGCGCTGACGGAGATGACGGAGCCGTGGCCGGCGGCGAGCATCATCAAGCCCATGATGCTCTTGCCATCGACTTCCTCACCATCCTTCTCAACGAAGATGTCCGCCTGGAAACGGTTGGCGGTTTTGACGAATTGCGCCGCAGGGCGGGCATGGATGCCGAGCTTGTTGAGAATGGTGAAATCTTTTTTGGCCATGAGGATCGGCTGTCGCCGCGCGGAATGTAGAAAGTCAAACGGATGGCTCCAAGGCAAAAGTTGTGGAAGAATTTCCGGCCATCGACGGGAGGAGAAAACGAAAAAACCGGACCGTTTGCACGGGCCGGCTTTTGAAATTTCAAGAACCTTGCGACCGATCAGGGAAGCAGGTTGATCGCGCGGGATTGCTTGATCGCGTTGTTGATCTTGCGATGAAGCTTGGCGGAAACTCCGGTGACGCGGCGTGGAAGGATCTTGCCGGTCTCGGTCGTGAACTTGGTGAGAAGCTCTGGATTGGTAGCGACGACCTCGGCGGCCGGGATGTCATGCCGGCGACGCGGCATCATGCGGTTCGCCTTACGGAAATTGATTCGGCGCTGGATTGTTTTTGGCTCGGACATGGGAACGGTTAGCGGAGTTCGCGGTGAAGGGTGCGGCGCTTGAGGAAGTGATTGAATTTCACTTTCTCCAGACGGCCTGGCGTGCGGAGGCTCTTCTTGTTACGCGTGGTGACGTAACGGGAAGTCGGCTTGCCCTCGGCTTTCGCTTCGGTGCATTCTAGAATGATAATCTCGCGTGGCATGACTTTGGGGGCGGCAGGATGCTTTAATCGTCGTCTTCGTCAAGAGAAACTGTTTCAGATTCTTCTTCATCGACATATTTTCCTCCGCTGAAGCCCACTTCATTGGACGGACGGAAGCGGCGGTTGCCATATTCCTTCTCCCATTGGGCCTGGCATTCAACGGTCAGACGGGCAAATGGGATGGCTTCGAGACGGGCTTGCGGAATTTTCCGGGAGGACATCTCGCAAATGCCGTAGGAGCCTTTTTTGATCCGCTGGAGCGCTTGCTCGATTTCGTAAAGCGCATCCTGTTCCTTCGCGAGAACGGAAAGGGCGAAGTCGCGGTCATAGGCATCACTTCCGGCATCGCCTTGGTGTTGGCCGCTGCCGGAGGCTTCGGAACCTTCGGGAGCATTGCGGATGGTGTCGCGGGCCATGCCGGAGACGGCATCGACGAGATCATCGCGGAGATCCAGCAGGCGCTGGCGCTGTTTCTGGACGAAAGCGGGGCTGTGGGAGCCATTGCTGCCAGGAGCAACCGGCTCGCCGGTGGGCGCGGGCGCGGCCTTTGGCGGGACAAACGGCGGCTTGATCGGTGCCGGAGGAGCAGGGAAATCGACGACGGAAGAACGTGGCTTCGTAGCGGCTACCTTTTTCGCGGCAGGAACCGGTTTGGCCGGAGCTTCCACCTTCACGGGCGCGGCGACAGCTTCCACCTTAGGTGCTTTTTCCACCTTCACGGCTTTTTCAACCGGCTTGGCTGGCGGAGTCGCTTTCTTCACCGGCGTTTCAGCGATGGCCTTTTTCAGCGACGGAGCTTTTTTCGCAGGAGCGGCGGGCTTTTTGGCCGGTGCCGTGGCTTTCACAGCAGGCTTCTTCGCAGCCGGCGCCGGCTTCGGGGATTTGACGGCGGGCTTCGCTTTCCCTTTGACGGGTGCTGGTTTGGAGGTGGTTTTCTTCGCGGCCATGGCGCAGAGATGAGGATGCGGGTGATGGAAACTTTCCCCGTTCGGACCCGAAATGAAATGTCGGGGGTGAGACGAGCGCGGTGGGTTAGCCCGTGATGCACAGTCCATCAAGCGGAAAGTTCATGGTTTGCAAAATAAGTGATTCGAGAGTTTTCCGCAGGAGGCTTGAAATGCCCGGATGGATCCTTAAGGTGCGGCCCCGCCATGCAGCTCAGCGCCATTGTCGAAGCCCTTCTCATCGCCTCCCAAAATCCCCTGCCATCGGAGGAAATTGCCCGGCTGGTGCGGGCCCGTGTCGCCGAGGCTGAAGACGTTAGGGTGCGGGAAACCGAGGAGGGCAAGGAAATCCCCGTGCTGCCGGATTGGCTGGTCGCGCTTACGGCCACCTCTTCGGAAAACGTCGCGGAGGCCATCGGCGAGCTGAACCGGACCTACGCGGACAGCCAGCGCGCCTTCACGATCATCGAGCGGCCGAAAGGCTGGAAACTCTATACCCGCCTCGAATATGGCGAGTTCGTCCGCCAGCTTTTCCCCGGCCGCAAGCCGGAGCGGATGAGCGGCCCGGCGATGGAAACGCTGGCGATCATCGCCTACCGACAGCCGATCACCAAGGCCGCCATCGAAGCGGTCCGCGGCGTGGCTTGCGACGGGATGATCCAGAAACTCCTCGACCGCGACCTGATCCGCATCGGTGGCCGCGCCGAACTTCCAGGGCGCCCGTTGCTTTATGAAACGACCGACCTGTTTTTCGAACACTTCGGCATCCGTTCCATCGACGATCTCCCGAATGCCTCGGAACTCCGCAAGGTGAAGCTGCCCGAACCGGAAACCGCGCCCGCCCCCGCCGCCGATCCCGAGACACAGCTCGCCCTCAGCGCGGTGGGCATTCCCGCCGCAGCAGCGGGTGACGAAGCCTCCAACGAAGCCTAACATCTCCATTTGCCTGTGAATCTCGACGACATCCGCCGCCAGATCGACACGATCGACCACGACCTGCTAGACCTCCTCTCCCGCCGCGCGGATCTCGTTCATGAAGTCGGCGTGGTGAAAAAACGCGACGGCTTGCAAATCTACGCTCCCGAGCGCGAGGAAGCGCTGCTGCGACGCCTCATCGAGATGAACAAGGGCCGCCTGCCGGAGAAATCCATCCGCGCGATCTATCGGGAAATCATGTCCGCCGCCCTCGCGCTGGAGGATGATCTAACCATCGCCTACCTCGGCCCGGAAGGAACGTGGACGCATCAGGCGGCGATCAAGAAATTCGGCCATTCGGTGAACTACTCCGCCCAGCCGAATTTCTCCGACGTCTTTGACCAGGTCGCCCGCCGCGCCGCGAACTATGGCGTCGTCCCCATCGAAAACTCCACCGAAGGAGCGGTTTCGCACACGCTGGATCTGTTTGTGGATTCGCCGCTGCACATCTGCGCGCAGATTCTACTCCGCATCGAAAACGGTCTGATGGCTTCGATTCCGCGTGAGCAAATCAAGACGCTGTATTCGCATCCACAAGTGTTCGGCCAATGCCGGAGCTGGATTTTGAGGAATTTCCCACATGCCGATCTCGTCGAGGTTTCCTCCACCACCAAGGCGGCCCAGATCGCCAAGGATCAGGCGGACAAAGGAGCTGCCGCGCTCGGCGGGCCGCTGGCTGCGGAAATGTACGGGCTGACGCTGTTGGAGGAATCCATCCAGGACCGCGCCACCAATACCACCCGCTTCCTCGTCATCGGCGAGAAACCCTGCCCGCCGACCGGCAACGACCGGACTTCCATCCTTTTCGCGATCCACGACCGGCCCGGCTCACTGGTGAAGGCGCTCCAGGCGTTCGACCAATTCCACATCAACATGTCGAAAATCGAATCCCGCCCGTCGAAGCGCAAGGACTGGGAATACATTTTCTACGTCGATCTCGCCGGCCACTGCGACGACGCCAAGGTTTCCGAGGCTTTGGAGGAACTCGGCAACCATTGCTCCTTGGTGAAACTGCTCGGTTCCTATCCGGACGCGGGTGAATGAGATTTGCCGGCAAGGTGAATCGAATTGATGAAAATTCCCTGCAATGGAAGCTGGCATAATTCTTGCAGGGCAGTCTAAAACGTCCCCGCATGAACGGAACAGTGGAATTGATCATCGATGGCAAGCCTCTTACGCTGCCGACCGTAGTTGGAACCGAGAACGAAGTCGGCATCGACATCGGCGCCCTCCGCGCCAAAACCGGCTGTATCACGCTGGATCCGGGCTACGGAAACACCGGTGCTTGCAAGAGCGCGATCACCTTCATCGACGGTGAAAAAGGCATCCTCCAATACCGCGGCTACGACATCGCCGAACTCGCGAAGAAAAGCACCTTCATCGAGACCGCTTACCTGCTGATCTACGGCGAGCTCCCCAGCGCCACCGAACTTGCCGCATTTTCCGCATTGCTGACGGAAAACCAGATGCTCCATCAGGACATGTTGCAACATTTCGACGCCTTCCCACCGAAGGCGCATCCGATGTCCATCCTTTCGGCGATGATCCACGCGTCCTCCGCCTATCCATCGTCGAAAACCTATCGTAAATCGCTGAAAGAAGCGTTTCCGATTCATGCGGCCCGGCTCATTTCCCAGACCCGCACCATCGCCACCTGTTCCTATCGCAAGGCTGCCGGACTTCCCCCGAGCTATCCGAAACGGAATCTGAAATACACCGAGAACTTCCTCCACATGATGTTCTCGCTCCCCGGCGAAGACTACGATCTCAATCCCGAAGTCGTCCGCGCGCTCGATCTCATTTTCCTCCTCCATGCCGACCACGAGCAAAACTGCTCCACCTCCACCGTCCGCATGGTCGCCTCCAGCCAGGCCAATGTTTTCGCCTCCGCTTCCGCCGGTGTCTGCGCTCTCTGGGGCCCGCTTCACGGCGGTGCCAACCAAGCCGTTCTCGAAATGTTAGAGGAGATCCATCGCGATGGTGACGATGGCAGCAAGTTCCTCGACCAAGTGAAGAATAAGGTCGGCAACCGCCGCCTGATGGGCTTCGGCCACCGCGTTTACAAGAGCTTCGATCCGCGCGCCGTCATCATCAAGGAACAGTGCGACAAGGTGCTCTCCCAGCTCAACGTTTCCGATCCGCTGCTCGACATCGCCAAGAAGCTGGAGGAAGTCGCGCTCAACGACGAATACTTCGTGTCCCGCAAACTCTATCCGAATGTCGATTTCTACAGCGGCATCATCATGCGTGCCATCGGCATCCCGATGAACATGTTCACCGTGCTCTTCGCCATCGGCCGCATGCCCGGTTGGATCGCGAACTACAAGGAAGTCATGGAAGATCCCGACAGCCGCATTTCCCGCCCCCGCCAGATCTACACCGGCGAAACGCTGCGCAGCTACAAGCCGATGGCGGAACGCTGATCACAGTTCCATCTGCTGGGCCTTCTTCACCGCATCGTCCAGTGTCCTCAAGTGTGTTTTGATCAACACGCCGGAAGCGATCATCGCGAAACCCGCTAACAGCGGCAGCAGGAAAATCAGGCGGGAACCTCGCGGAAACACGATGTAGTAGGTGTCGTGGAGTTGAAGGTCCGCCCGGGGCTGCAGAAAAATGCCGGTGCGCGTCATGACGTAAAGCGCAATGGCTCCAGTGACCATCAGGATCCCCAGGCAGAAAAGCAGGGTTCCGGTAGCTGCAAACTGCTGAACAGTCATTTCATGAATCCTTTCATTGGTCGATCAGCGCCGCGGCCGGAAGCCCAGGGCGAAACGCAGCACCACCATCGGCAGTGCTGATAGAACGAGTGCGGCGGCTGCGGTTTTCAATCCCGGATAGACCCGCGCGGCCTTCCGATCCAATGCTTCCAACGACTCGGCGACGACCTGTTCTTTTGGCACGTAGAATGATTTCTTCGTCGGCATCCCCCGAGATTCCGGAGAACGGCGCGACACCGCTCCGAACTCGGTCCTAACCGGTCCCGGACAAACCGCCAGCACCGGGATATGATGCTCGCGGAGCTCGATGCGCAGTGCCTCGGAAAAGCTGGTCACATAAGCCTTCGTCGCCGCATACACCGCGAAATCGGGAATGGGAATCACACTGGCGAGCGAGCTCACGTTGATGATCGCCCCACCGCCGCGACGGATCATTTCGGGAAGCAGCGAGTGGCTGAGATGGGTGAGCGCCTCAATGTTGACGCTCAGCATCGACTGGATTTTTTCCCACTCGGCGGTGGCGAATTCGCCGTAGTCGCCGAGACCGGCATTGTTGACCAGCAGGTCCGGCAGGAAGCCTGCGGACGTTAGATTTTTGACCAGTTGATCGCGTTCGGCGGAAACGTTCAGATCGACGGCGAAAACCGCGACGGCGACATGCGGGAATTTCGCACGGACCCGATCCGCAAGCTGCTGGAGAAGCGGCTCGCGACGCGCCACGAGAACGAGCTTGCCGACCCGTGGCGCGATTTGAAATGCGAACTCCTCGCCCAGTCCGGATGACGCACCGGTGACGAGGGCACAGGAAAAGGAAGCGGTTGGTGGCATGGCGGTTTGATACACCATGCCGATGGATTACGCCATCTGAGTTTCGCCGTTCGCGCCTTGCGTCACCTGGACGATCCGGAGTGGCAGACGAACGAGGATTTCGTCGTCGCAACCGATGTCGATGGAATAGATGCCGGCTTCCTCGAAACGGAGGCCTTGCAGGTTCATGACGATGTTGCGGGTCAGGAACGGAACGTTTTTCGGAAGCGCGACCTCGAACTCAGGCTCGATCGGCATGTTGTTCGGGTCGAGCGATTCGCCGTCCTCGTTGATGATGTTGATGGAGAGCTTGTGACGGCC
>JAZKEY010000009.1:0-62034 GCA_040386755.1 Verrucomicrobiota bacterium
GAACGAGATATATTATCAACTACCCGTTGTCGCGCTTCAAACTTGAAACTATTCATTCCTGTTCGCTAGCTAGCGGGAAGAAACGGATTATGATCTCCCGCCCGCAGCATCGGCCCGGCCATGAGCTATTTCACAAGGTGCTCTAACGTTGCACTCCGGTCTGGACTCAAGCGATGGTCAGTCGTCCGGTTCGAGTCTCGTGCCTTCGAGAAACTGCCGCAAAGTCAGTCCGGTAGGATGCAGGTCGTATCCATCCATCACGAAAAGATAAATTTCCGGTTCCGGATCCTTCGGATCGAAAAAGTAGAGACCTTCTCCGCCGTCTGAAGCGATTTCCAGAAAGCGCTCGAAACCTGGAAAGGCCTCGATGCTGCTCTCATCGATCCGGGTGAAGGTTTGCACATGAATGCGGTTCCCCCCTTCAACCTCCCTTGGAGTCTCCAAATCAAACTCACCCTGCAAGACCTTGTTTGGATCGGCGTAGAAGCGCTTCAATGAATCCGGAAGCGTCACGCCATAGTGCTCTTCCACAAGCTGCCAGTTGGGGTGCAAAAGAGCTTGGGCGAATTCAGCGTCAGCTGGGATTAGTTCCATATTGGGTTGCTCTGGTATGAATTAAAAAACGCGGAAAACCGATAGTGCGTTGTCTTATTTTCTGCAGAACCTCAAAGAGCACGCAACCCTACCAGCGAGGGCGAGCGTCGATCACGGGGTTGAGGTTCAAGCCACGAAAGATCATGTAAACAGGACGGCTGATAAGGGGGGCTGTGTCGCAGACTCTTGTTCTGCTCGGGTTCTATCTTTGAGTGTTGCTGGCAAAGTAAGCTTCCCTCAAGCTGCTCTTGGTCTTCTCAAGACGCTCTAAAACCATTTGAACTTTCCAATCGGGCGCGGTCTCCTGAACCCCCAAAAAATATGCGTAAGACTTCTCAAATTGCTCCAAAACGGCTTGCGTCGTGTTAGCCTGCTCGCCTTGGCTGAGGAGACTTTCGGCGTTCCGTGCCAACAAATATGCCTGAAAATAGCCATCACTTGGTTCCTCAAAAGCGGTAATAGGCTTAATCTTCGAAAGGTGTTTCTGAAATTCGGATTCGGGATTATGCACACGCTCGCTACGCTTCGTCGATCTACGCTCCTCGCCAAGAGTTGACACTGTGCGCATTGGTCTGAGTTGAGGATTGTGGTGATCCTTAGAATGACGATCCGACGTAAGATTAACGACTCCGCACATGACTGCCACGAGCATGGCGAACACTCCTAGTGTGTAAGTGATGGAAGTCTTCATTTCTTTGCAGAACGTTGGTTGTGCGCCAACCGGCGCGGTTGAAGTGATGTTGAAATGAAATTGAAAACCCTATGGCCGGTTGGTGCGTCACGATTTGTTCGCTTTGTCATTTAGAGGGTGCCGCCTTCAGGCCAATTGCTCCCGTGGGTGTTTGGTCGCTCGGTCGGCTTGTAGAAATCGACGTCTCCTGTAGCCAAAACCTGCGCAAGCTGACGGAACAACTCGACCTCGCTCGGCAACTCCTCAGCAACCACATCGGGGTGATGCCAGTGCTCCAATTGTAAAATCTGGCGCATCTCGGGCAGAACGCTGATCCGCCGCTCGGGAGGCGAAGCAAGCACCTCGTCTCGCGCAATGTCGGCCAAGAATCTGCAGAACTCGAATATAGCTGGTCTCTCTCCGCCTAGCTCGATGCCGTGGGCCGCATATTCACTCTTCGGCGGAAGTCGGACACTCTGCCCACGGACAGTCACCTCACCACTCTCGGCAACGTCCTCTGACGAATCCTCATCAATCCACGGCCCATCCTCAACAGGATGGACGAATCGAGAGTCGTTATAGAGGTTGTTGCTCAAGTAGCTCTGATAGGCGTCCTGACTGACGTAGTTCTCAGCCTTGTCCCGATTATACAGCTTGCTCGCGAAGGTATGAATGTGGGTGTCGGGCAAGCCGGATCTGGGTGAGAAGCCGAAAACCTCAAGAACCATCGCCCAGTCCTCCTCGAATCGAAATAGGGACATACGCGTCGCCGCCAAATAGACATAGCCATTGTCGAGCATCGGGAAGGTGTAGCTAGCACACCCAGCGTCGAGGATGCGAAGTATCTGCGGTGGTTCCCAATGCATGGTTTTATTTCTGGCGAACAGCATTTGCCCGTAGCACCTGGGGACGTGATATCCGGCACCAGCCTACCCTGAGAAAACTTTCAGGATTCGTTGATTTGACAAGGTTTTAGTGGGGGGCGGGTGTGTCTATCCGGCGGATTTTCACTGAGGAGGCGCGGGCGAGAGATGCGGCGGGGCTTGGTGCGTTTCCCAAGGACAGAAACTGGTCACGCTCTCCGACACGCATCATCCTCTCCCCATGTCCTACACGAACACCTTCATCCGCATCGCCCCGGACTCGACAGCTTTGGTGGCGGTGGAGTCGGAGGCGTATGGGAAATGGTGCGGGAGCGGACTGAAGCAGGTTTACGCGATGCGGTCGAAGCGGTGATGGGAGAGGCTCGCTCGGACAAGTCGGGGCGAAAAAATCAAGGAGTGGCGGACTCTGATCCGCCAAGCCCATGAGCCGCCAATGTTCTGAGGTAAACCGCCCGGCATTGGCTTTCCATGGACATGGCGATTCGGAGATCGCCACTCCTTGGATACCGGAGTTGATGCTTGCGCGGGGGGCGCGGGGACTCCATGGATGGGCATGGACCGCTGGTTTCTCATCGCCTCCACCCTGCTCGCCGCTGTTGGAGGCGTGTGGGGGATGATCTCGGTGCATCGCGGGCACCGGAGCCATTGGACGGTGGTGTGGATGGCGGCGACGTTTCTCTGCCAGATCGGGTTCCTGGCGGTGCGCGGGGAGATGCGGGCGGCGTGTCCGCTGATGGATCGGGGGGAGATTCTGACGTTTCTGGCGTGGTCGCTGACGTTGTTTTACCTACTGATCGGCCCAGCTTACCGGATTTCGCTGCTGGGGGTTTTCACCGCGCCGGTGGTGGTGATTTTCCAAGGGCTGGCGCTGATTCCGGGGACGCTGACGGCGAATCCGATGAAGTTGACGGGCGGGAATCCGTGGCATGAAACGCACTCGGCGATGTCGGTGCTGGCTTACGGCGCGCTGGCGCTGGCGGCGGTGGCGGGGGTGATGTTTCTGGTGCTGGACCGGCAATTGAAGGAGCACCATTTGAAGAGCGGGCTGTTCCGGAATCTGCCGCCGGTGCGGGAGTTGCTGATTTCGCTGGAGCGGCTGCTGCGGGTGGGCGCGGCGCTTTTGACGGTCGGGATTGTGGCGGGATTTCTGATGCCGCGGACGGAATCGGCGTGGGGCCACCTGATCGCGGCGGTCGCGGTGTGGCTGGGATACGGGGTGCTGCTGGCGGTGAAGCAGGTGCGCGGGTTGACGGGTCGGCGGCTGTCGCTGTCGGCGGTGGGGTTGTTTGTGCTGTCACTGGTGGTTTTCGCATTCGTCTGATGGAACTTCTCTGCCTCGGCCTCAATCACCGCACCGCCCCCGTGGAAGTGCGGGAGCGCTTCGCCGTGGGCACGCCGAAGCTCGGCCTGGCGTCCACCGAACTCGCGGAACTCGCCGAGGCGGCGGAGGCGGTGGTCATTTCCACCTGCAACCGGACGGAGTTCTACCTCGCCGCGGAGGACGCCCGTGCGGCATTTGTGAAAATCGAGACGCGCCTCGCGGAGAAAATCCAAGTGGACTCAAGCGTTGCCGCGCATTTCTACCGGATGGAGAAATCCGACGCCGCCCGTCACTTGTGCCGAGTCGTCAGCGGGCTAGATTCGATGATGCTGGGAGAAACGGAAATATTCGGCCAAGTCAAACAGGCTTACCAATCCGCGCTGGACGCCGGAGCGACGGGAATCGTGCTAAACAAACTTTTCCAACGTGCGTTTGGCGTCGGCAAGAAGGTAAGGACGGAAACGTCGATTCAGGAAGGTTCAACGTCCGTTGGAAACGTGGCGGTGGACCTGGCGGAGAAGATTTTCGGGCATCTTAAGAACAGCGAAGTGATGATTCTCGGTGCCGGGGAGATGAGCCGGATCACCGCCCAGAGTCTGGTGTCGCGCGGGGCGAAATCGATTTTCGTGACGAACCGCTCGTTTGACCGTGCGCAGGAACTGGCCACCGAAATGGGCGGCAGCGCGGTGCGTTTTGACGATTGGCAAAGCGTCCTCTCGCGGGTGGATGTCGTGATTTCCTCGACCGGAGCCCCTCACACGATCATCCAGCGGGCGGACGTGGAGAAAGCAAGGCGGGCGCGGAAATATCGGCCGCTGTTCTTCATCGACATCGCCGTGCCGCGCGACATTGACCCGGCGGTGGGCGAGATCGAGGAGGTCTATCTTTACGATATCGACACTTTGGAGCAACTGGCGGACGAGGCACGGGCGCGGCGGCAACTCCAGATCGAGCAGTGCGAGCGGATCATCGAGCATGAGCTCGGGAAGCTGAATCTGCCGGGGACGTGAGGCGCGTCAGAGCGGCTGTCCCGAACCGAGATCATAGCCGCCAGTGGTGACGACGGGCTGGCCTTTCGAATTGATGATGGTGACGGTCCACCGGATTTTCTCGAAGCTCAGCGCGATTTCTTCGGCGACGTTTCCCGAGTTACCCGCCAGCCCTTCCGATTGCGCCCGGGAGATTTTCACATTGGTCAGTTCGATTTTGAAGAAATCCTGAACGCCCGACGGGGTGACTCTGGCCATGGTGAGGGTGGCGGTGGCGAAAATTTTTCCGGTCGCGCAGTTCACGAAAAGCAGCGGCGAGGCTTTATCGACATTTTTAGAGACGGTGATTTCATAGAACTGTGGCTTGCCGGTTCCACCGCCGCCCAAGGTTGTGGCCAGTTCGACTCCCGAGCCGAAACCGAGGATGTCGATTTGCCCTTTATGACCGTCAACCGTGGAACCGCCTTTGATCCCGTCGAGATCCAGGAAGGACTCCATTTTGGCGGGCTGGGCAAACGCTCCGGTGGGGATAAAGAGAAGCGCTGAGAAACAGGCGATGCCGATGGCGATGACGGCGCGGAAGCCGCAGTGGCGTGAGATGGAATTTCCGGACGGGCGGCTGGCCCCCGATCCGATGGCGATGGAGTTCATGGCTTTGGTTTTTCCGTAAATCTGGCGATGTGCCACTGGCCAGTTCAGTGGCGTTGCGGAGGACGATCTCCCGCGCGGAGCAACGATCCGCGCAGCAGTTAATCAACAGCGGGGGTGATTTGATTTCAAGAAAGGAAGGGGAAATCTTGAGAACGGGTGAATCCGCTTCGCAAGCTTGGGCTTGCACACAAGGGCATCCGTGACCATGGAAAGAGTCCCGCGCGACATGACTTCCGACGAACCCGAAATGACTGACGAATCCCCCACCCCTATCATCGTCGGCACGCGAGGCAGCGAGCTTGCGCTGGTGCAGGCCACGGCGACCGAGGCGGCGCTGGCGGCGGCATTTCCGGGACGGGAAATCGTCCGCAAAGTGATCACGACGACCGGCGACCGGCGGACCGATGTTTCGCTCGCGGATGTGGCGAAGGCAGAGGGAACCTTCGATAAAGGCGTTTTCATCAAGGAAATCGAGGAAGCGCTCGAAGCCGGTGAAATCGATATCGCGGTGCACAGCTTGAAGGATCTGCCGACGGTGTTGCAGGAGCAATTCACCCTGGCGGCGGTGCTGGAGCGGGCCCCGGTTCGCGACGTGCTGGTGATGCGCGAACCCGGCGGGCTGGCGGCGCTGCCCGTTGGAGCGAAAGTCGGCACCAGCAGTGTTAGACGGGCGAAGCAGATGGAATGGCTGCGGCCGGATGTGACTGTGATCGATCTCCGTGGCAATGTGCCGACGCGGCTCCGAAAACTGGCGGACGGCGAAACTTACGACGCGATCATTCTCGCGGAAGCGGGTCTGGTTAGATTGGATTTCATCCCGCAACATCCGGCAGGCAACAGCCCGGAGGAAGTGGCGGGCATTCCGGGAATTTTCGTCACGCGGTTAGAGGAGAGCGAGTTTTTCCCCGCCGCCGGGCAAGGAGCCATCGGTCTGGAAGTTCGGTCTGGCGACGCGCCGAGCCGGGTGTTTGCGGAAACCATCGGCCACCGCGAGACATGGCTGCGGATCACCGCCGAACGAGAATTTCTCCGGCTGCTGGATGGTGGCTGCCACACTCCTGTTGGAGTTTACTCGTCGATTTTCGATGGAGAAATCCATCTCAAGGCCCGCGTCTTCCCCGATGCCGGTGGCACGCCGAAATCCGGCGAAGCCCGCGGCACCGATCCCATTTCCCTCGCACTCGAACTTTTCAATTCCCTTTCATGAGCACTTCCGGAACCTGTTATCTCGTCGGCGCCGGCCCCGGCGACCTCGGCCTCGTCACCCTGCGCGCCAAGGAACTCATCGAAAGCGCCGATGTGCTCGTTTACGACGCGCTGAGCAGCGCCGAGTTGCTGAACTGGACCAAGCCGGGCTGTGAGAAAATCTACGTCGGCAAGCGCGCGAAGGACCACTCGGTGCCGCAGGACCAGATCAACGGCATCATCGTCGAGAAAACCAAGGCGGGCAAGAATGTCGTTAGACTCAAAGGTGGCGACCCGATGATCTTCGGCCGCGGCGGCGAGGAAGCGGCGGAGCTGGCGGCTGCGGGAGTGAATTTCGAAATCGTGCCGGGCATCAGTTCGTCCATCGCCGGCCCGGCCTATGCGGGCATCCCGGTGACCCACCGCGATCACAACACGCAGCTTACCATTTTCACCGGCCATGAGGATCCGACCAAAGGTTTCAGCTCGGTGGACTACAAACAACTCGCACAGGCTCCGGGAACGAAGGTGTTCCTGATGGGCGTCGCCCGTTTGAGGGAAATCACCGCCGCCTTCATCGAGCATGGCGCCGCGGCGGACACACCGATCGCCCTGACACGCTGGGCGACGACCGGCTCGCAGAAGACCATCGAAGGCACGCTGTCCACCATCGCCGACATCGCCGACGCGGAAAATTTCACCTCACCCGCAGTGGCCGTGATCGGCAACGTGGTGAAAGAGCGGAAGAAGATCAACTGGTTTGAAAAGCGGCCGTTGTTCGGCAAACGCATCGTCGTCACCAGGACGCGCGAGCAAGCGGGAGAGCTAAGTAAGGCGCTGCGCGATCTCGGCGCGGATGTCATCGAACTGCCGACGATCCGCATCGAGGGACCGCCGGATCGGCAGGAGTTCGCGGAACTCGTCACGCACGCACACGAGTATGACTGGCTCGTTTTCACCAGCCCTAACGGCGTGGAACGGTTCTTCGACGCGTTCTTCGCCTCCTATGCGGACGCCCGCAGCCTGGGCAATCCGCGGATCGCCGCCATCGGCGAAGGAACCGCGAAAAAGATTCGTGAATACCGTTTCGCGGTGGATCTCATCCCGGAACGCTTCGTGGCGGAAGGGTTGATCGACGCGTTCAAAAAGGAAGACATCGAAAACCTAACCATGCTGTGGGTGAAAGCGGCGGAGACCCGCGATGTCGTCGGCGAGGGGCTGACGAAGCTCGGTGCCATCGTTGACAACTGCGTCGCCTATCAGACCGTCGCCGAGACCGAGGATCCTACCGGAGCACGCGCGAAACTGGAGGAAGAAGGCGCGGACATGATCACCTTCACCTCAAGCTCCACCGTGGATCACTTTTTCGATCTCGGAATTGACTGGCCGGAAGGTTGCGCCGCGGCGAGCATAGGTCCGGTCACCAGCGAGACCCTCCGGAAAAAAGGCATGAAGCCCGCCTTCGAGGCCCCTCAGCACGACATTCCCGGGCTAACAGCAGCCATCGTGAGATACTTCAACAAACAACCCAGATGACAACGACCCGCCACCGGATTCTTCTCACTTCATTCGCCCTGGCGACATCGCTTTTCGCGAATGTCGGCGACAAGCCGGTGGAGGGAGCCGAGATGATCTTCGACGGCACGCGCGAGATGCTCGACAGCAAGTGGACCTACTGGGAAGGCCCAGCCTTCGCCTCGTCGCTGCCGATCAAATGGAAGATCGTCGCGGATCCCGTGGACAAGGGCACCGTGATGATGAGCGATGACCCAGTGGCGGCTGGAGGCAAATACGGCACCGCCGACATCGTCACGAAAAAGACCTATCGGGATTTCCGGCTGCACATCGAGTTCGCCATTATGAAGGAAGGCGGCAACAGCGGTGTCTATCTGCAAAACCGTTTCGAGATCCAGGTGCTCGACGGTGACAAGACCAAGCACGGCATGGCCGCCGTGATCAACGAGGCCGAAGCGCCCTACGAAATCTACAAAGGCCTCGGCCAGTGGAACAGCTACGACATCGTCTTCCGCGCCGCCCGGTTTCAAGACGGCAAACTCACCGAACAACCGATGCTGACGATGTTTTTCAACGGCACCAAGGTACACAAAAACCAATCCATCGCCCAAGTCTGGGGCGGTGCGAAATCCGGAATCGACGGTGGCAACGACGGCGGCAAAGGACTCACCGACGTCCCTGGTGGCCTGAAACTGCAATGCGAAGGCCACGACGTCCGCTTCCGGAACATCTGGATCAAGGAGCTGCAACTCGACAAGCCCGACACCGATTTCAAGGAATAGTCCGCCTTGGGGACATTCAACCGCCGTTCGGATTTCCGGCTTGCGGGTTGTCCGCAGCTTTGGTTTCTTCCCGGCGTTCTGTGAGACGCCGCTGTAGCTCAGGGGTAGAGCAATTCATTCGTAATGAATAGGTCGTCGGTTCGAATCCGACCAGCGGCTCCATTTGACAGGTTGCGTCACCATGCGACAAAGCACGACTAAGTGCCTCAACCAGAGTGTCTTGCAAGACTACTTCAAAGCCGGGGCTTGCGACGGGTTGAGACTCGATATAACCCGAAACGACTGAATCGAGTGACGAATCCGGTGACAACCAATTACCGTTAGACATGCCGGGAAGTAAACCGACCGATCCCGCAAGAGGCAGCGCAGCCTGATCGACGTAGAGCTTGGCGGTAAGCTTCGGATCACTGTGCCGCATCAGGTTCATAGCCACAGGAAGCGGCACGTTCAGGGAGGCAAGGCGGGTTCCGAAGCTATGGCGGAGGCAGTGAAAATCCAGAATCTTCCCGCGCTCGTCCACCTTTGGAATTCCTGCCGCCTTTAAATCGCGGTAGAACGCATCAAGGCGATGAGGCACCTTCAATGCTTTCACGGACGGCCGAGGTGATCCACAGGAAACGAAATAGGCCACCAGCATTTCCCGAAGGTCCAATTGAAGGGGGAGCGTCTTACGTTCCTTGTTTTTGGCATTTTCGGCCAAGATCGTGAACGTAGGACCAACCTCGGACAGGTTGAAGTCACCCCAACAAAGCGAGGCGATTTCGCTACGGCTCAACCCGGTGTAATAGGCTACGGCATAAACGACCCGACGGTCTGACGTTGTCACATCCAAAAGGCTGAGGAATTCCTTATGGAGAAAGGCCCGACGGTTGCGAACTTCACGGCCCCTTGTTTCCACCTTTCCGACCGAGGCGAGAGGATCAGAAGGAAGACAACCGGACTTCACCAGCCAGTTAAGGAACCCTCGCACGCATCCGAGGTATTCCTTGAGGGTCTTGGCCGACCTGCCGCGACTAGCTCCACGCCAACGAATGAAAGAGTCCGGGGTAATGTCCGAAACCCGCTTCCACCCGCATTCACGCATCAAGACGCCCATGTTCAGCTTACTGACGCCACAATGATGAGAACCGGCCCCCTTGGCTGCAATATCGGCGACCCAATCTCCTATGAGGTAATCAAGAGGCATCGACAGGGTTTCGACATGGAGCCGAGGAGCAACAAGGCAGTGCTTCTCCAATTCTGCCTGTTTGACGATGGCCGCTAGCTTGCTTTGTGCGACCTGTTTATCAGTTACCCCGAGAGGAATTTGAAGGTCCTTAAGGGCACCTGTGGGACGATAACGGCCCGAGTAGGTTTTAGCGAAGACCCGCTTGCCTTTGACCATACGACTGCGTTTGAAAACGTGCTGTTTCATGGCTGGGGGGTGATCATTTCGATTTCAATTCCCGAAAGGCTCAGGACCTGTGATAGGCGCAAGCGCACGCATCCGGCAATCTTTTGCTTTTGAAGTTCGCCAGCCGCAATGAGCCTTTCGACCGTCCGGACCTTTACGCCCAGCCTCTCAGCCGCCTCCGGTTTAGTGATCAATCTGTCAGTTCCCGGAGCGATCAAGGATGCTCCGGCTTGTGCTTTTGAAGTGTTATTTTTCATTGTGATAAGCCTGATTCGGGAATCCGATGAATTCGAATTCCCGGTTTCTCTGCGTGAAAAGAACGTGTTTCCCTGAGCTGGTTTGCGGCAACGGCACTACGCCGGACGACTTCTAGTGACAGCTCAGGGAACACGCCGCGCACAACGGATAACAATCCGGGCGACTCTCTTTTGGGGCTTGCGCACAACGGATATCCCTCCGGGCGACTCTTGATTGGGGTTTGCACACAACGGCAACACAGGCCGGGTGACTTCTGAGGAAACGGCTATCAGCGACCGATATCTGCCGTCAACAGAATTTTTCTTAAGGGGGCGACGTTCACTCCTCCCGTTGGTCGAACACGCGCACTCCCGAAAGTTAGCGGCGGGTTGTAAATTCGCTCCGACGAGCTGTTGGGAAGCCCATTCTCGCAAATTGACCCGCCGTATTGTTTTCAGGTGCTCCGCAGGCAAGGGGATGATCCCCTTGACCCCCTTTGATACGTCAAGGGTCATCTATGGAGTTTGGCGCTGTCCCCTTAGCTTGCCTGGTTGGCAACTGGAATGAGAAAAGAGGTCACATCAAGACCTTCGTTCGTAGGCTTGTTTAAAAAGTAATTTCCGTTCTTAAGAAATATCTCAACATGCCAGTAAAACCGACCATTGGACTCTGTTGTTCTCATCTGAGGTAGTTGAGAGACGAAGGTCGAGTTTGGAATCAGAACGATGTGATCTGCTGACCCACACCCCAGAGCCACATATGAGTTCGTGCCTTCGTCTAGAAATTCTTTGTGGCTGGGATGAAAAGCATACCAGTAACGAATCGCTCCGGCACGTTGATATTCCTTGGAAACAATACATAAGACTCGAACTACTTGGGCAGCATCTGTAAAGGTACAACGTCCTTGTTTAATCAAAGGCGTGGAGAGATATTTGGAAATGCGATTTACAGATTGCTCGTGAAAATTTGCAGGTGCTGCCTGTTCCTTTGTGGACTTGGAGTGATCTTCAGCCAACGGTTCATCTTCTGAATCATCATTTTGAAGATCCTCCGAAGCGGTGAAGATAATATCAACCAGCCGATCGACTCTTGTGTATTCAAGAGGTTTCAGAATCTCTTGAATCTGGGAAACTGTCCTTGAATCAGTCAGATTCTCCTTAACCCGCATCAGTTTGAGCAAAGCGTCAACACTGATTATCCGCACGTCCCATGCATGACGTGAACCCCGAGTCTGCGCCTCAAGCCCTCCCGTGTCCCTACGTCCAACAACAATTAGTATTGATGACTTCTTTTCTTCGATCTGTCCCTCTTGGACCAAACGCTCTCGATAAGCTGCCTGAGTGTCTAAATTGAGTTGATATGCATCCGTCGTCTTAACCTCGATGACAAAAGAATATCCGTCGCGAGCAGTCCAAATACCATCATACCCAATCCGTGATGTGCCGCCTCGGTAATATCCAGGTCGAATCTTGAAACCCAACCGGCGGCCGGTCTCATTTATGAGATCTTGAAGGATCAAGCCGCTGTTGGTGAAAGATTTACTTAGACACTCGTCAACATAGCGCGAAATATCAGAGGCGGAAATGTTGGAGAAAAGTTCTCGGAGCTGTGCGCTTGCCTCATTGCCATCTCGCAACGTGCCGTCACCGGATATGGCGATGAGTTGTTCGACTGACTTCGACACGAGGAAATCCCGCTGTTCAATCCAGATATCCAGAAGCTTAATCATTGTGTTCGTCGGGTAATATTCTTCTTCTGCTGCGTAACCTGTGAGGATGAGCTCATTATTCTGAACGGCATTATGCTTGAAGATTTCGTTTTGACCCTGCTGGCCTATCACTTAGGCCCCCGAATCACAAGGCCATTCCAACCAAATGCACTTGCAGTTGGTCTAAAACGGACATGTTTCTAGATCTTGGCGGAATCGGTCGCGAGCGTATTCAAGAATCCGCTTTCCGGTGGAAACGGCACTTTTCCCGGTCAGCTTCACGGAGGAAAACTTGATAGGTGCTGGAAACTGCACCCGCGCGAGGCCCTTACGTCCGACTCCGAACATCTCGCGAAGATTGTTTCCGAAGCTCGTTCCCTTGCGCGCCCGCCCACAGGTCAGAAAGAATTGCGAAAAAATTGGTTGCCCCTTGTCTGGTCCGGTTAGCCGCACTAGCTCCAGTTCCCGCATGAAACATAGGTGTTTGGCGGCGTCCGCCTTTTTCTGCCTGATTTTGCGGGCGATCCGCTGACAGTGAATCCGCATCCGCAGTGGCAGCTCCAGTTCCTTCATTTCCGCCCAGGGAATGTTCTGTTTATTGACCTTGCCCCACCAGCGCCCCGGAATCGGATCGCGGGCGGCTTGCGCCTTCTCGTCCTTCCCGAGATATTTGGCAAAGTAGCCGGCAAAGTCCCGGACTTCCTGCATATTGTCTTTTTTGGGATCGTATTTTCCGGCGCGTGCGGAGCCGTCGCGAAGATGCCACCAGAGGTGATTGGCCCGATCCTCCGCAGACGAACGGAAACAAATCAATTCGTTCCATTGTCCGGCGATCCACCGTTGCACCTCCCTCCTGCTTTCTTCGGTCACACCATAAAGGACCAGGTGGAAATGCACCTCGCCGCGTTTCTGGAGTTCCTGCTTCCACATCATGCCGATGAGCTTGATTGCAGGAATCCGGGATGCCGTCATGCGGTTGCAGAGAATGATGAAGCACCGCTTGGCGTAGGCCCCCGGAATGCCATCGGTGCAGCCCGGCAGTGTCAGCGCCATAGTGTAGGCTAGCGCCTCAAAATTGATCGTGTGAAGGGTCAGCTTGAGGTTCCGACGCGAGGACTCGGAAAGGGTTTCGATTTGTCCCCGAGGCACGCGCTTTACGGGAGGCGAGTGTTTCAGCTTTGGATTGCTGGACTCGATGCCGGGGAAATCGCAGCGGGATCCCTTTGCCCACATCCTTACGGAAGTTTGGGAAGGTTTGGGTTTGGCCGTGACAGCTTCAATTTCCGGAGTGCTGGAAATATGGCCCATAGACAAGCGGGCCGCGTCCGGGGCGCCCCGCGCTGCGCGCTGGGACATCCCTCGGGCGCGATTTTCGAAGCCAAAAAGGGGCAAATGATCGACCGACTCGCGCAGGAATTTGTCACCCGGGCGTTCCGAAAGACGCGATTCGGCACGAGTACACCCTTGGAGGGAGAACGCAGACATGGTGCAGCCCTCCTCAGGAACCCTCGATAATTGCGAGAATCGCCAGCTTGAGCGATCCGTTCAGCGAGGGCCATTTTTCGACAACCCGGAGCAACAGCCGTAAATCGGGTGACGAATGCGGTGACAACCCCTCGATCAAACCCTTGCCGCATAAGGAAATTTCAGTCGGTTCGAATCCGACCAGCGGCTCCAGAAACGCACTACTCAGCCGTTTTTTGGTGTTGAGAGATCGAAGACCGCCAGCGCCCATTTGGACAGGATTTGCGGGAGCATCCCTTCATTCGACGCAGGCGTTTCAGCATCAAGCAGTCGCGGCTTTGTAGGATTTTTTAAAATTAAAATCCCCATACTACGCGATCGCGTGTATTTTTAAAGTTTCTTTACTTTCAACTAAAATTTTGACATCTGGGATGCCTGTGCTGTCCCCGCATGAAAACAAATACATCCCTGAAAATGATCGCGGTCGCTTGCGTCGCTGGTGCCTTGGCATCGTGCGCAACCCAACCGGTGCCTACCAAGATGCCTGTATCTGCATCGTTCCGTCCTGACTCCTCCCTCTCCGGGCAGGTATTCCAGGAAGTCAATTCCTACCGCCGCAGCCACGGCGCAACGGATCTGCAACGCCACCCAGGGCTGGATCGCCTCGCCCAGGAGCATTGCGAATACTTGCGCTCGCACCGTGGCCAATTCGGCATTTACGGAAAAAACGTCAGCCACGTCGGCTTCGAAGCCCGCACATTGGTCGCTCGTGAACGCTATCAAATGCAGAACGTGAGCGAAAACGTCGCCGCCGCGAACCATCCCGGTAAAAATGCAGCCCCGGTGATCGTCGGGCTCTGGGCGGAATCCAAGCATCACGAATCCAACATGAGGAGCGAATGGACCCACTCCGGCGTCGGCTTGGTCGTCGACACCGATGGAACGGTTTTCTCGACCCAACTTTTCGCGACGGTCAACAATTCGCAGATGACGATGCGGAATCGATTCAATAGCTTCTGAGGCATCTTCATGCCGGACCTGTCCCTCGAAATCGCCCTTCAAGCCCGTGGTTTTTTCAAAATCGCGGGAATCGATGAGGCGGGCCGGGGGCCGCTGGCAGGTCCGGTCTCCGCCGCCGCGGTGATTCTGCCGGAAGGCTTCACTTGCGACGGCTTGGATGATTCCAAGAAAATCAGCGCCAGGAAACGGGAGTCTCTCTATCAGACACTGACCGCCGATCCCCGGATCCTCTGGGCGGTCGCCACGGCGGATCGGGAGGAAATCGACCGGCTGAACATCCTGAGAGCGACCCACCTCGCGATGAGACGAGCGGTTGAAGCGCTGTCGGAAATTCCGAGCCATTGCCTGATCGACGGGCTGCCGGTGAGGAATTTCCCATTTCCCCATGACGGAATCGTCAAAGGCGACGGGCTGTCGCTGTCGATCGCGGCGGCCAGCATCATCGCCAAGGTCACGCGGGACCGGATCATGTTAGCGATTGATAGGGAGTTCCCCCAATTCGGCTTTGCGAAGCACCAGGGATATGGCACGAAGGCGCATCTTGAAGCGCTTCGGACTCACGGCCCTTGTTGCCACCATCGTCGCTCGTTTCAGCCGGTCGCTCAATGCGCCCTGCCGCTTGACGGGGCCTGACGGCAAACCGCGGGACCGGATGTGGACGGGAAACCACGGCGAACGTGTCGCCCGCGACTGGCTCCGCACCCAAGGCTGCAGGATTCTAGCGAAAAACTACCGGGGCCCGCAACGGGGTGAAGTCGACATCGTCGCCCGTGACGGCAAGCTGTTGCTCTTCGTCGAGGTCAAGACCCGCCGCGAGGGCAGCAAAATCCGCGGGCTCGATGCCGTCGGATTGGAAAAACAACGCCTCATCGAACGCGGCGCCAATGCCTGGCTAAAGAGCTTGGGAACGCGGGATCTGCCATGGCGGTTCGACGTCATCGAGGTCTATCTGGACGAAGGAAAAAAACCGCGGGTCAATCACGTGAAGGACGCCTTCTAACCGGCGAATCCTGCTTGCTGCCACCCATCCCCTCGCCCACCCTTCGCCTGCGCCTCATGGAAAACCTCAGTGAATCAATGGCATGGCTGGCAAAGCGGGATGGCAGCATGATCATCGGCCACAGCCCGTTTGAAGAATCTTCCGAGCCTTCCGCCAGCGGCACCTCGTTTTACCTTCAGGACTTCGCCCTTCAAGATCCGAAGCCATGGAAGACCCCGAGCCGCGTCGAGCGGACGACGACTGCGGAAATCGCCTTCCGTTTTGAAAAGGTGCCACCCCTTTCCTGTAAGTGGAATCCGCTGGATGCGGCTCCATTTTCCGTGGTTTTCCAGGAAGTCATGTCATCCATCCACAGTGGGATTTTTGAAAAAACCGTGCCGGTGGTGACTGAAACCGGAACAACCGACCGATTTCCAGGACTCCCCATCATGGCTGCGATGACCCGCCAGCCACATCCGCTTCACTCTTATGGCTGGGTGGACGGAACTACGGGATTTTCGGGAGCAACGCCCGAGCTTCTGCTCTCACTTGCAGGAAATCATCTCGAAACCATGGCGCTCGCCGGCACCGCCCGCAGCGACGACCGTTCGGTTTTCGCCGTCGATGAGAAGGAAATCCGCGAACACGAATATGTTGCCCAGACATTGGTCTCGAAACTTCTGGACCTAGGAAACATCCGGCGAAGCGCCCGAGAAATTCTCGATCTCGGGTTGATCGTGCATTTTCTCACCCACATCCGCCTGGATCTCGAGTCTCCCCGGACGCCCGACGAACTGATCCGGAAACTCCACCCTACACCGGCCCTCGGTCCCTTGCCCCGGACGGCGGAAACCCTTTCGTTGTTATTGGACTGGAGAAACAGGCTCGGCTGCCCCAGGCAGTTCGGCGCTCCATTCGGACTGCTCGATAAAGGCAAATTCGATGCCATCGTCGCCATCCGGGGCATCTGGTGGGATGGCAAACAGGTGATGCTGCCCGCCGGTTGCGGCGTGATCGAGGCCAGCCGCCTCGTCAACGAATGGCGCGAGCTTCGGCTCAAGCGTGAGGCGGTGAAACGCTTTTTATTGCCGTTTTGAGCGACCCCAATCAAGGCCGATGCTTGGGTTGCACGTTTTTCCAGTCCCAAGTGCCTTGGTTTCATCGCAATGCACTTTGATTGGTATCCATGATAAGTTTTTAATTAAAAAAGGTTGATTATTTTTAAAAAACTATCAGCATCGCGGGCGTATTGCCTCACAGGATTATGCCCGCCTGCCGACATGCCCGCCCCATCACCAGCATCGCGCTGCTGGCTTTGGCGTGCCAATACACCAATCCGGCGGAGGCCGCGCCAACGGCTCAAATCGCCAATCCGATCGCCCGGATCGCCCGCGCTTTTGACCCGCAACTCGTTAAAACAGAGGATCGTGTGACTTGGCTCGACAGCCGGATCACCACCCTCGCCCAACACCGCGAACATGCGATGAAAGTGGGGCTGGGCTATCGTGGATATCGTGCCAAAAAAGGCGGCCCGGATCCATCGATTACCTTGGATCTCGGAAAAGAACACCCGATTGATGCGGTTTTTCTCGTTCCCGCCCAAAGAGAGTTTTTAGAAGATCCAGGCATTTTTCCGAAACGCTTCACCATTGAGCTCTCAAACCGCGCGGATTTTGCCGATCGGACGATCCTTTACACGTCGCCCTTCTCGAACCCCGGATTTTCCGATGGAAATCCGGTCCAATTCAAAGCGCGTGACACGGCCCGCTACGTCCGGCTGACCGTTCAGGAGGGACACAACAAAGGCATGCTCGACCTCTTCGGACTGTCCGAGATCGCCGTGATCTCAAATCGCAGTCCGGTTTCCTTCGGGGTCTCGGTCACCACCGTCGGCGACCTCAACGCGCCGGGCATCTGGTATCCGGAAGCCCTGGCCGACGGACGCACCCCGCTCGGAATCTGGCAGAACGGCGGCAGCTCCCGCAGTCAAAATGGTGATTCCGTCCCCGTTTCCGGGATCGAGGAGGAAGCCTCATGGACGCTTGATTTCGACCGTTCGGTCCCGGTTGACCGGGTGATCCTGTTTCCCTATCAGCTTGATAGATCGTTCGAATCGTCGGTGTTTTCGGACTCCATGACGATCCAGCTGATCGACAAGAACGGCAAGGCAGAGTCTTTCGAATATCAATGGACCAATCCCCTCGCCGGCTCCAGCAGCATGACACCGCTGGTCATCCCACTCCAGGGAAGAACCGCCACGGGCGTCCGCATCACCAGCAAACGCCCGTGCATGATGGGGGATTTCAAAGTCCATGCCCTATCGGAAATCGAGGTTTGGTCCGAGGGAAAAAACCTCGCCAGCGGGATGAAAGTGAACCGCGCCCATGGCGATCAGCAAACCGAGGTGACCGCCCTCACCGATGGTTTTGCCTCCGAAAAACAAATCATCCCGGTCGCCATCTGGCTGGACCAGCTTTTCGAGCGCAGCAGGATCGAAAAGGAACTCGCCGCGCTGCGCCCCGTTCACAAACAGCAAGCCTCGGAAAGCGAACTCAACGCGACCTGGGGATCGGCGGTGATTCTCGGACTCACTTTCCTGATTCCGGTTTTCATAGTCGAGAGACGGCGCCTCATGTCGCGCGATCAGCTCGACCAGCTCCGTAAACGGATCGCCTCCGACCTGCACGACGACATCGGCAGCAACCTTGGCAGCATTTCCCTCATCGCCCGCACCGCCCGCAAGGATCTGGTCCGTCTCCACGGTCCCGAGGAAGTCGCCGAGGATCTTGGTGAAGTGGAATCCATCGCCCGTGAAAGCTCGCTGGCCATGCGCGACATCGTCTGGCTGTTGGAGCGCCGTCAGGATTCGATCGGCGATCTCGTCCAGCGGATGCGCGAAACCGCCGGACGCCTGCTGCGGGAGATCAATTACACGCTCGAATGCGACTCCAACAAGACGGCCGCCAAGCTCTCGTTAGACGCCAAGCGCCACCTGTTCCTCTTCTACAAGGAAGCCATCCACAACGTCCTCAAGCATTCCCAAGCCAACAGCGTCTCCATCCGCCTTTGGGACGAGGACGACAAGCTGGCCCTTGAAATTCTGGACAACGGAATCGGACTGCCGATGGACGAGGAACTCCATCCGACCAGCGTCCGCAAGCTGGAAGACCGGGCCCGCGTGCTCGAAGGGCTTCTCCACATCGACTCCTCCAAGGAAACCGGCACCCTCATCCGGTTGCTTGTGAAACGCTCTCATCTAACCGCACACCCCACCCTGGCATGATCACCGCACCCACCACCACCACCTGCGTCTGGCTACTCGAGGACCACGAAGTGTTCGCGAAACAGATCCGCCGCCTCATCAGCAACGAGGAAGACCTCGTCTGCTCCCATCATTTCTCCTCGGCCGCCGACTTGTTCGACAAGCTGAAATTCACCAACGAACGCCCGGACCTGCTGCTGCTGGACCTCGGCCTTCCCCGCCGCAGCGGACTCGAGGTCCTCACCGACATCCGTGCGATGCTCCCGGATCTCAAGGTCCTCATCCTCTCCGCATCCGATGATCGCGACAAGGTTTACCGCGCCATCTGCAACGGCGCTTCCGGGTACCTGCTCAAGACCGCCGATCCGGACGAAATTCTATCAGGCATCCGCGATGTCGTCCACGGCACCTCCGCGCTCAGCGCGCCGATCGCCAGCATGATCCTCAAGGGCTTCGCCCGCCATGGTCCGGTGACCCACATCGAGCCCCTCACCTCCCGCGAGGAGGAAGTGCTCGGCTTCCTGGTCAAAGGCCTGATCAAAAAGGAAATCGCCGATGAGCTCAGGATCTCCCAGCACACGGTGGACATGCACCTGCGGTCCATCTATCGGAAACTGGAAGTCCGCTCGCAGACCGAGGCCGTCTCCAAGGCATTGCGCCAGGGACTCGTCTAACGATTTTTTTGGAGTTCGCGCCCCAATAACATAAAACCCCCGGTTCGTCTGACGAACCGGGGGTTTTCCTTTGAAATCAATTGGGAAGATCAGCCTTCGCTTTCTTCCGTCGTGTCGCCGGCGTCCACCGAGATGGTGAGCGTGGTGATCACTTCGGGATGCAGGCGGATCTGGACTTCGGTCTTGCCGGACTTCTTGACGGGCTTGTCGAGTTCGATCGCGTGACGGTCGATGACGATGCCGGCGGCTTCGAGTTCCTTGTGGATGTCGATGCTGGTGACCGAACCGAATGCCTTGCCGCCTTGGCCGGTGGAAAGCGTGAATTTCGGTTTGAGCTTGGAAATCTTGGTGGCGAGTTCCTGGAAGGCGACGAGCTCCTCGGCTTCGCGGGCGGCACGGTTGGCCTTGAGGGCTTCGACGTGGCGGAGGTTCGACTTGCTGGCTTCGAAAGCCTTGCCTTGTGGGATCAGGAAGTTCCGGGCGTAGCCTGCGCGGACTTTGACGACATCAGCTTCGGCACCAAGGCCTTCGATTTTTTCTTTGAGAATAACTTGTGCGTTGGCCATGGGAATCAGAGGTAAAAATTCGTTTGGGGGCGGCGATTTAGGCCTCCAACCAAATTGAGTCAAGAAGAATGAACCCTTATTCCAAGCCGGAACCGGAAATTCTCCATGAGTGAAGCATTTCTCCCATCTCCGGGCACGTCGGCGGTTGCGGGAATCCGCAGGATCGGCCACGGTTGCCCGCATGCAGGCACTCTCACAATGGCGGGACAAAGCGGAAATGCTCACCCCGCCCTTTCCTTGGGACCGCCCGCACTGGAATGACGTGGGCGGCCCACCGGTGGTCCTGCTCCACGGTCTTTGGCGTGGCTGGCGGGCGATGCAACCTCTGGCCCGGGCCTTGTCCAGCGAAGGGTTTTCCACTTTGAATCTCCCCTACCCGTCCGCGCGAATGCCCATCGTCACCTTGGCCGACCGCATCCGATCCCAAGTGGAGAAAATCGCGGGAGACCAACCGGTCCATTTCATCACGCACTCTCTCGGCGGGATTCTTGTGAGAACGCTACTGGCGGAAGGCGTGCCGTGGGAAACCGGAAAAATCATCATGCTCGCCCCGCCGAACCGTGGCAGCGAGATCGTGGACTGGTCGAAACGCCACCCGCTGCTTCACTGCGTGCTTGGTCCCGCAGGCCGGGCTCTGGGGAGCGATGGCGTTCCCGCGTCCCTCCCCGCCCTGCCAGCGGGAACCCAGGCTGCGGTCATTATGGGTAACCGCTCGTCCGTGCCGGTTTTTAAAAACCTGCTAGGGCAGGAAAATGACGGCATTGTGTCCGCTGCGAAAGGCCTCATCGACGGCTTGCGGGGCTTTTCCGTGATCAATGCCGACCACACCTTCATCCAGATGCACCCGGAAGCCATCCGCCTGAGCCTGCATTTTCTGAAGACAGGCGAGTGGACGGGGTAGCTCCGCCCGGAGAAATGGCGGGATTTTTCCCATCGCATTTCCCGAGTGCCCCGCTAGATTCGGCGTCATGACGGAAGGCCCGGTGAATCGGAATCGCGACCATTGGCAGGCGAAGGCGCGGCAGGTGGCGCGTACGGTAAACCTAGCGTGGTGGTTGGAAACGCTTTCGGCTCCGTTGCTGATGGCGGCGATTCTTGGATCCATCGCGCTGATCGTGGTGAGGCGCGAGGTTTCCCAGGTCAATCCATGGATTTTGTACGGCTCCATCGTCGGTGGGGTGTTGTTGCTCGGGCTCGGTTGCTGGGCAGCGGCCGCGCGGAAATTCGAGCGGCCCGCGCAGTCGATGGTGCGGATGGAGGCGGCGATGCGGATGAGAAATGCGCTGTCGGCGGCGGATGCCGGAGTGACTCCTTGGCCGGCTCCGGTAGAGAAGATCGATGCGGGGCTTTCGTGGCAGTGGCCGCGGTTGCTGGTGCCGCCGCTGGGTGCTCTGATTTTGTTAGCGGCAGGGTTGTTCATTCCCGTTTCTGCCAGAAGCACCCGTGCACCGGCTTCTCCCGAGGAGCCTCAAGCGTGGAAACAACTCACGACCGAACTCGACCGGCTGACCAAAGAGGATGTCGTCGACGAGAAATATCTGGAGGAAACGCGCAAGCGGATTGATGAGTTGAAATCCCAAGAGGAGGAGCAGTGGTTCAGCCATTCATCGCTGGAAGCGACGGATTCGCTGAAGAAATCCCACAACGCTGAGACCGAGAGGGTCGAGAAGGAACTTGGGCGCGCCAACAAGGCGCTGGGGGCGTTGGAGAAAAATGCGGGCGCGACGAACCAAGCCGAGAAGAACCGGCTGATGGAGGAGTTTGATCAAGCGCTGCAAGGACTTCAAAACGGCGCGATGAAGCCGAATCCCAAACTGTTGGAGCAGATGAAGCAGCTCGATTTGAAAGACATGGCGAATCTCACGCCCGAGCAGATCGAGCAGTTGCGCGAGAATTTGAAAAAACACGGGGAAGCGATGAAGAAAGGCGGCGGTGAGGGTGAAGGCGAGGATTGGGAAGATGAATTGCTGGCCAGAGACGGCGAGGGTGAAGGCGAAGGTCAGGGTGGAGAGAAGGGCGAAGGAGCCGGAAAAGGTGGCGTGGACCGCGGCCCCGGACACGCGAATGGCGTTCTCGGCAAGGAAAAGGAGGGCGTCGAAACAGGAGAGCTCACCGGAATCGAAGCAAAGGACCTTTCGAACGCAAGTCCGGGGGATTTGTTGGAACTTCAGGATGGCGAGCATGATGTGGATCAATCCGCATCGCGCATTTCTCAAGGCGGCGGTACGGAGGCCACCGGCAAGGGCGGCGATCGCGTCTGGCGGGACGCGCTGGACCCTGCCGAACAGCAGACGTTGAAACGCTTTTTCGAATAGGCTGCCGACGGGGTGAATTTTTTTGCGTGCCATCCCCCGCTGCCCTGCTTCACTCCTTTCGTTCGCGCGATGCCGGAAGACTCACCTGAAGATACCCTTTTGCTTGTAGACCCTGATCTGGATTTCCTGGACTGGGCCACCAAACATCTATCCGCGAAGAACCTGAGGGTGCTGCGCTGTGACAATGCGGCGAATGCGGTGAAGGTGATCGAGAAGACCGCGGTCAGCGTGGTGGTCGCGGCAATGGAGCTGGAACCGTTCGACGGTATGGAATTGCTCGGTCGGGTTCTGCAACAAAGTCCCCACACGCTGGTGGTCCTCACCGCGGGATTCCCGACGACCGGCCAGATCATCGAAGCTACCCAACGCGGTGCGCACGACGTGTTGCGCAAGGAGTCACTCGCGTTCGAGCTACGCCCGGTGGTCGAGTCTGCATTGCAGACACAGGACGACCGCCGCAGCGCGGGCCAGCAGGATTCGGAGATGCCGAAGCACGACAGCCGGGTGAAAATGATCGGCATTTCACGCGCGCTTCAGGAGGTTTTCAAACTCGTCGGACGCGTCGCGCGATCGGACGCGCCGGTTTTGATCGCCGGTGAAAGCGGTACCGGCAAGGAGCTCGTCGCCAAGGCGGTTCACGAATACAGCCCGCGGCGGCAGAAGGAAATGATCACCATCAACTGCGGTGCCATTCCTGAGAATCTGTTGGAGAGTGAATTGTTCGGTCATGAGAAGGGATCGTTCACCGGTGCCATCGCGCGTCGTGCGGGCCGCTTTGAACAGGCGGACGGCGGCACGCTTTTCCTTGATGAGATCGGCGACATGCCGCTTTCCATCCAGGTGAAACTGCTGCGCGTGCTGCAGGACGGATCGTTCTCGCGCGTGGGTGCCAACGAGACTCTAACGACGGACGTGCGGATCGTCGCAGCAACGCACAAGAACCTAACGGACGAGGTGGCGGCCGGGCGGTTCCGCGAGGACCTTTACTACCGGCTCAACGTGGTGGAAATCAAGATCCCGGCACTGCGCGAGCGGCTGGAGGACATCCCGCTGTTAGCCGAATATTTCCTGCAACGCATCACGCGCAAAAACGGCATGGCGCGTATCCGGATTTCCGCGGAAGCGATCAATACTCTGCAAATGCACCACTGGCCTGGAAATGTCCGCGAGCTCGAAAACACGATCGCCCGGGCCTGCGCACTCGCCTCGTCGCACATCCTTCTGCCTGCCGACATCCCGCTGGCTTCAGCGCCGCACAAGTCGCCGGCAGCCTTCACGGCGGCCATCGACCAGTTGATCAACGCCGCGCCGTCCGGCACCGATCTGCTAGGATGGCTGAACAGCGAAGTCGCAGGACGGATCCTCGAACGCTCGGACGGTGATCTCAAGGTCGCCTCCAACACGCTGAACCTGACCTTGGCCGACCTCCGGAAACTTCTATCCAAAAGCGAGTGACATGCTCCACATCGTCGAACATCCGCTGATCGGCGAGGAGCTGACCAAGCTCCGCAATCCGGATTGCCCGTCGCCGGAATTCCGCCAGCGTGTCCGCCGGATCGCCTCGCTGATGGTTCCAGCCGTCACCGCGAACCTGCAGACCGCCGTCGTGCCCTGCACCACGCCGCTGGAAATCACCTCGGGCGTTAGAGTGACGCGCGGCATCATCCTCGTCCCGGTTTTGCGGGCTGGCCTTGGGTTTCTCGATGGTTTTCTCGATTTGATCCCGCAGGCATCGGTTGCACACATCGGCGTGGCGCGGAATGAGAAGACCCTGGCTCCGGAGCCCTACTATCTCAAGCATCCGCCGGTCCTCGGTGAGCATGAAATCATCATTCTCGACCCGATGCTGGCGACTGGCGGCTCGGCCATTGAAGCCGTGCGCTGCCTGAGTGAAGCCGGTGCCCGCCATGTCCGGTTCGCCTGCCTCGTCGCCGCTCCGGAAGGGGTGGCTGCTTTGGAGAACGCGTTTCCCGATCTGACCATTTACACCGCCTGCCTTGACCGTTGTTTGAACGACCGCGGTTACATTCTGCCGGGCTTGGGCGATGCCGGCGACCGGCTCTTCGGCACTTGCGGCTGAGGGGCCGATTTCCGATCATCCGGGCTGGCAAAGGCCCGTTTCACCTTTTAGGGTTCGCCAGTCCGATGAAGTTGTGGCCGATTTTACCCATTCTCCTGCTTGCCCAGCAGCCGGTGGTGCTTGGTCAGGGAACGGAGGAACTCCTTAAAAAGGGAGATGCGGCGCTGGCTGACGGCCTGTGGGAAGTCGCGGAATTGCATTTCAGGGATTCGCTGGCAGGTCATGCCCTCACACCCGAGTTGAGGGCGCGGATCACCGTCCGGTTGGCCGAGGCCCTGATCCGGGATGGGAATCCAACGGAAGCGCTCGAACTGCTGGACCAGTCGGTGGTCGCCGGGCATCCCGAGGTTCCATTTTGGAAAGCCTTGGCACTGGCCGCGCAACGCCGTTTAAATGATGCGAATTCGATTTTCGCCGGGATTCTGGTGAATCCGGAATCCCCCCACCGGACCGAGGCCGGCTTCACCCGGGCGAGCTTGCAACTGGCACTCGGGCAACCCGATGCCGGATTGGAAACGCTTTCCAGCCTCATCCCATCGTCGGATGCGGCGACCGCGGTGCAAATCCGGCTCTATCAGGTGGAAATCTTCCTCGACCTCGGCCGTACCGAGGATGCCCGCCGTGCCATGCCGGAGAGAACCTCGGTCATGGCGGAGGACCGGCCGCTCGCTGATTTCCTCGAAGCCCAGCTCCAGCTCAAGGAAGGTCATCCGGAGGTCGCCGAAGCGGCGTTTCAGAAACTCCTTAACCAAGCATTGACGGGCAATGCCGGACTTCCCCTGATCCGCTTCCACATGTCGGCCGTCGGTCTGGCGGACGCCATCGCGGCCCAAGGGAATCCAGAAGCTGCGGCGAAATCGCTGCTCGATTTCATCCAAACCCACACGGACTCGCCGGTCATGGAGGCGATGTTCTCCCGCATCCTGCGATGGATTCCTGAGAAACCGACCGCCACCGACCCTGTTCTGGAACGTCTCAAAGAGTGGATCCCCGACTCGAAACCGGGAGCCATCGCGGGCATTCCCGGTGCCACGGGAGCCAACTCCGTTTCGGCATGGCCATCCTATCCGGAATCCGTTGAATCCAAAGATCTGCTGGAATATTCACTCTACACCCGGGCAGTAGGGCTTCATCGCATTGCCACGCCCACGGCGCAGGCCGAATCCCGCCGATTGCTGAACCGCCTGCGGGTTGACTTCCCTGACCACTTCCTGACCAACCGGGCGCTCTATCAACTCGCCCGCTGGAGTCTCGACCAAGGCGCAGACGAACTCGCGTTCTCGATTCTCGAAACCCTACGGGAAACGGCGGAATCGCCAACGCTGAAAGGCCAGTCCGCATTTCTCGAAGCCCGCGCTTCCTATCTGAGTGGTGATCCCGCCAAGGCAACACGGCTATTCGGGGAAGCCGCGGAGTCGCTAACAGGTTCGGACGCGCGAACCGCCAGACTCCAGCAGGCGATCTCCGGAATCCGAAGCGGCGGTCTTGCCCCGAACACGACGATCCAGTTCGAGGGCGGTCCTCCGGACAAGGAACTCGAGGCGGATCTCCAGCTCGAACGCGCGCTGTCCACCACCCCGGCGGAAGCCGCCAGAACGGCACTGGACGATTTCCTAACAAAAAACCCCGGACATCCCCGCGCGGCGGAAGCCAGGCTGGCGGCGGCGGAAGCGGCTCTGGCCTGCCCGACACCCGACCTCTCGTTCGCCATTGCCCAGCTCGACACGCTGGCCACCACTCCTGAAACGGCGGACAAGCTTTCCGCCGCCAGAATCGCGCTGGCCCGCCTCCGCATCACGGATCTATCCAAAGACTCCGCCGCGACTCTCGCCGCCGCCCGGTCCATCATCGAAACCTATCCGAACCAAACGGAAGCCGCCGAAGCCAAGTTCATTCTCGGCCGGAACCTGTTTCAAGCCGGAGACTACAACCCCGCGCGACTGATGCTGGAGGATCTTGCCGCGAAGGATGCCGATTCTAACCGCGCACAGGCCGCATGGCTTCTCGCGGCCCGCTCGGCAGCGCTTGGTGGCACCGAGGCCTCGAAAAAAGAGGCTCTGACGCTTTTTGACAAGGCCATCGAAACCAACGGTCCCATCGCGGCCATCGCCCAACTGGAGAAAGCCCGCCATCTGATCGACCTGTCCCGCTACGACGAGGCGGAGCAGTCGCTCACCGCATGGATTTCCAATCTCCCCGCGGAGGATCCGCTCCAGCTTCCCGCCGGACTCTTGCTGGGAGAGGCACTGTCCACACAGGGGAGCACCAATCCCGCATCACTGGTTCGCGCACTTGCCGTTTATGACAAACTGCTTACCCGGGCGGAATCCCACCCCGCATTGCTGAACCGCCTGCAGTATCTCCGCGGCAGGACACTGGAGTTGATGCCCGACGACAAGGACCCGACGAAAAAGCGCGAGAAACAGGCTTTCCAAGCCTATCACTCGGTGCTCGAGACTACCTCTCCGCCGACGGAATGGGAATACTTCGAGCAATGCGGGTTCCGCGCCCTCGAGCTTCTTGAGAAGGCGGGCCGTTGGCAGGCCGCCATCAATGTTGCAAAAAAAATCGCCTCGTTCAAAGGTCCCCGCGCCGAAGAGGCAGCCTCCCGCGCCCGGGAAATCCAACTCAGGCAAATGCTCTGGGAAGACTGACCCCTAACTTATTTCCAACACACTATGCCAAACCTTTTTGTCACAGGAAAATCCGGCCGCATGGGCCAGACCATCATCGAAGCCGCGCGCCTGGCCAACATCCCCGTTACCGCCACTCATGATGCCGGGGAGGACCTCGATACCGCCATTTCCAAGGCCTCCTGCGTGATCGACTTCACCATCCATTCATTCACCACCGCGGTGGTCGAAGCCGCTGTGAAACACGGCACCAGTCTCGTCATCGGCACCACCGGACATACCGACGAGGAGCGTGCGATCATTTACGAGGCGGCGAAATCCATCCGAATTGTCTACGCGGCGAACTACTCGGTCGGCGTTAACACCCTCTTCTGGCTGACCCGCCACGCCGCGCGCATCCTCACCCAGGACCGCTTCGACATCGAGGTCACCGAGATGCACCACAAGCACAAGATCGACGCCCCATCCGGCACCGCGCGACGCTTGTTAGAGATCCTCAACGAGGAAACCGGCACCAGCTACAAGGAGGACATCGCGCATGGCCGATTCGGCAACATCGGCCCGCGCAAGCCTCGTGAAATCGGCATGCACACCCTGCGCGGCGGTGACGTCGTCGGCGACCATACCGTGCTGTTCGCCGCCGATGGCGAGCGTGTCGAACTCACCCACAAGGCGTCGTCCCGCATGACCTTCGCCGCCGGTGCCGTGCGCGCCGCCTGCTGGCTGGAGGATCAACCGGTCGGCTTGTATGACATGCAGGACGTCCTCGGACTCACGTGATTTCCATCTTACCTCCCGATTCACCACCATGCGATTCTTTTACCTTCTTCCCTTGTTCCTGGCTCTAACCGCTTGTGACCGTTCGGTTTCCAAACCGATGGCTCCGGCACCTGAGGAAACTCCCTCCCCCGCCCCTACGATCGAAGTCCCGGCTCCCGTGGAGATCAAGAACTCGGTCGTGCGCATCAATTCCACGCAACAGTCGTGGAACCCCGGCCAGCCTTGGGAGAAGAATCCACCGGGCCAACGCCGGGCACTTGCCGCCATCGTCGCCCCACAACGGGTCCTCACCACCTCCGAAATGGTGGCCGACGCGACCTATCTGGAGTTTGAATCGCCGGACGGCACCCATTTCGCCCAAGCCAAGGTCATCGCGGTGGATTACGAGGCAAACCTCGCCTTGCTCGCTCCTGCGGATGAGAAAGAGGGCAGCACCCTGTTTGAGAAAACCATCCCCCTAGAGCTCACCGGACCACCGAAAATCGGCGACACCCTCGACATCCTCCAGATCGAGGACAACGGCCTCGCCCTTCTGACACCGGGAAATCTCCGCAGCATCGACATCACCTCGAACTTCCTGCCCGCCCACAGTTTTCTAACGTATCTCGTCAAGGCCTCCATGCAGAGCGCAGCGAGCAGTTATTCCCTGCCCGTTCTCAAGGAGGGCAAGCTCGCCGGTGTCCTGATCAGCTACGATTCCAAGGACCAGATTTGCGACGTGGCCTCCACCGACATCGTCTCGCGTTTCCTCAAGGCTGCCGATAACGGCGATTACAAGGGCTTTCCCAGCCTCGGCATTTCGATCGCCCGCACCGAGGACGCGTCGTTCCGCCAGTGGCTCAAACTCACCGACGACCAAGGCGGGATCTACGTCCAGGCAGTCCGCAAGGGCGGCGCGGCCGAAATCGCCGGCGTGAAAAAAGGCGACGTGCTGCTCGCGCTCGACGGCCACCCGATTGACCGCCGCGGCTACTATCAGCACCCGAACTACGGCAGCGTTTTCTGGGGCCACCTCGTCCGAGGGGAGAAATCCACGGGGGAGCCACTCACTCTCTCCCTGCTACGTGACGGCCAACCACTGGAAATCACCGCGAACCTGACCCGTGAAGAGGAGAGCTCCAAACTCGTACCCGGCTACACTTTCGGCAAAGCGCCGAATTTCCTCGTGAAAGGCGGATTGGTTTTCCAAGAACTCACCCGACCTTTGTTAGAGGCGTATGGCAAGGACTGGCAGAGCCGCGCTCCGCTCGATTTCCTGGATGCCTTGGAGAATCCGGAGAAATTCGAGGAGAAGATGGACCGCGTTATTTTCCTCAGTGGTTCCATTCCCACCCCCGCCACCGTCGGTTATGAAAGCCTGCGTAACCTCATCGTCCGCAAGGTGAACGGCAAGGAGATCCGCGACATGAAAAGCCTCATCGAGGCGTTCAACGGAAATCTGGGAGAACTCCACTCCATCGAGTTCGCCGAAGAGGACTTCAAGGTCTATCTGGACGACGCCGTCTCCACCGAGGTGGATTCGCAACTGCTCAAGCGCGGCATCAGCCGGCTCTCGCGGGCGGAGTGACCAAGGAATGGCGATCTCCGAATCGCCAAGCCGATGAAACGCCAATGAATGGCGGGTGACCTCATCTCATTGGCGTTTCATCGGCTCGTGCGGATCGGAGTGCGCACCTCCTTGGAGAAACTTTGGCGCGCCAGAGTGACCCGGTCATCCCGTCCCAGGTGCGACAATTTCTCGCGTTTTTCCGATGCCGAAGGTGGGTATACGGCGAACCATTTTCCGCCATATCCCTTTGATTTTCAATCTGCGGAAGGCATGGCAAGGATCTTTGCACGGTTCATGCGAAAGGCCGGATGTAACCAAACATCCACCTGCTATGAACTTCATCCAAAGATACCAACCCGCCCTCGCCTGGGCCAATGAACTCGACCGGTTCCTCGACCGCAATGTGTTCAACGCCGCACCAGTCACCACCACCCGTGAGTCATTCCACGAGTCCGAAAATGCCTGGATCCTGCGCCTCGACCTGCCGGGCTTTGCCAAGCCCGACGTGACTCTAACCATCACCGACCGCACCTTGCAACTCAAGGCGGAGACTCCGGCCGACCGGCCGTTCGGCGGCACCGTCGAACACCAATGGAAGCTCGGCGACGACGTGGACGAATCAGCAATCACCGCGCGGATGGAAAACGGCGTGCTCGAACTCACCATTCCGAAACGGCCGAAAACCGAAGTGAAACCGATCAGCATCGAAATCCGATAACACAACCCTAACATCAAATCCGCCATGACCACCTGCCATTGCCCTGCCGAAGCCGCTCCCGCCAAGGAACTCAATGAAACCGTCACCCGTCCGCGGTTCACCACCACGAAGGACGAGAATGGAGTCAACCTCCACATCGCACTGCCCGCCGTTCCGAAGGAGGATCTCAAGCTAACACTTCATGAATCCAACCTGAAGATCGAGGCCCGCCGCGCCGATGCGATTCAGGAAACCTGGAAGACCCATCGCGACAACGGTCTTGCCCGCCGCTATGCCCTCGACATCCGCCTCACCCGGCGTTTCGACGGAACCAAGGCGACCGCCACGCTCGATTCGGGCGTGCTCACCCTGCGCTTGCCCGTCCGGGAGGAAGCCAAACCACGGCAGATCGAGGTGAACTGAATTTCCCGGGTTAGTTGATTGATCGAAACAAAGCCGGCTTGCGGAACAGTGCGATGGCATTGTCCTGCAAGCCGTTTTTTTCATCAATAGGGGGAAGGGACATTCCTGTCCCTTCATCTAACGAAGCGTGCGGTCCAGAAAATCAATCGCCCGGTTCACCGCGCCAGCCGGAAGCAGAAACGCGGCAACGTGGCCTCGCCCGTTGATCCAGTAAACCTCGTGCGGCACGTGATATTTCTCCAACTGGCCGATCATCGCCCAAGCATGTTCGCGCGGCACCAACTTGTCCTCCGAGGCATGATAGACGAAGGTCGGCGGGCTGGCGGGCGATATATAGTTCACCGGCGACGCCTCGTGGAACCGCTGCGGAATTTCCTGTCTCTTACCGCCGAGAAACTGCGGGACCAGATCACCGCCCGGATAGAGCGCCAGGTTGCCCGGCGTGCCGCCCGACACGACCGCGCGGATGTCGCTTCCGGTGTATCCCGCCATCGCCGCCAGATAGCCGCCCGCCGAGTAGCCGAAAGCCGCGATCCGCTTGGGATCGATCCCCTGCTCCGCGGCATGCGTCCTCATCCATTTCACAGCCTCCCGCATGTCATCGACCGGCGCCGGATAGATGTATTTCGGCGCAAGTCGATAGGTGACATTCAGAACGACGTAGCCGCGTTTCACCAACTGTTTGGCGATCGGCTCCATCTGCCAGCGTCCGTCTTTCCCCGTCCATCCGCCACCATGGATTAGGAGCACGGCCGGTGAAGGGCCCGTGGAATGCGGTCGATAGAGATCGCCGGGAATTTTCTCCGGCCAGCCCTCCGGCGTGTAAATGAGGTTGCGGGTGACAGTGTAGCCGTTTTTAACCGCAGTGGTCTGCCGGCGATCCACGACGCCGACGGGATTCACGCAACTGGCGAGAAACGCCGCCGAAACAAGCACGAGGGATGAAATCGAAACGCGCGGCATCGCGACTACTCTAGCCCGGAATCGCGAAACGCAAACCCCGGAACGGAATTGCCTCGGACGCGGAAATACGCTCCATTTTCGGCCATGAACTCACGCTCCCCAGCCGACGGCTTGCCACAGGATTTGCTCGAACGGGTGCTCGTCAGGCTGGGATTTCAACATCAGCCGGGAAACACCCATAAAGACCTCACGGCTATTTACGCCGCGTGGTGCCAGAAAGTGCCGTTCGACAACGTCCGCAAACTGATCCACATGCGCGCGGAAAATCCCGGCACGCTGCCCGGCAGCCATGCGGAGGATTTCTTCACGGCTTGGCTAACACACGGCACCGGCGGCACCTGCTGGGCGGGATCGGGAGCGCTGTTTTCGCTGCTGGCTTCTCTTGGCTTCGATTGCCGACGTGGACTCGCCACCATGCTTGTTGCCCCGGAGCTGCCGCCGAACCATGCCACCGTGTTGGTGAAAATCGACGGGGCAAACTATCTGATGGACTCCAGTCTGCTCTGCGGGGAACCGCTGCGGATCGATGAGGAAAAGGAAACCGTCATCCCCCACCCCGCTTGGGGATTGAGCTGCGCGAAACGCGACGGACGCTGGCACATCGCCTGGCGGCCTCTTCATAAGACCGACGGTTTCGAATGCCGCATCGAGCACTTCGACGCGGGCGATGCGGACTATCAGTCATTCTACGAAGCCACCCGCCCGTGGAGTCCTTTCAATTACGAACTCACCCTCCGCACGAACCGCGGCGACAAGGTTATCGGTGCGTCGTTCGGCCAATCGGTGACTCTCGCCGATGATGGTTCTGTCCGCAGCACTCCCCTTTCCACCGAAGAGCGCAACCGCTTGCTGTTGGAAGAAATCGGCCTCAGCGAGGAAATCGTCAGCCAACTCCCACCCGACATGCCCACGCCTCCGCCACCGGGTTCGAAAACCGCGCAGGCGGAAGCCTAACTGGAGATTCTTCGTAGGTAGTTTAGCCCTTCAGGGCGTCTTCATCTTCGCGCCTTGAAGACGCCCTAAAGGGCTAGACTACAAGCAAGAAAACGAGCTCCGCCCGAGTCAGACGTAAAAAATCCCGTGCTCGGCGCTGATCTCCACGATCTTCGCCATGTCGCAACCGCCCTCTTTATTGAACTCGGCGGCGCAGCGGGTGAAGAACGTTTCGAACCCCGACGGTGCGGTGTGGATGATTTGTTTCAAGAGGGTGTCACCCGCGTTGCGGAATGTGTGGACGCAGCCGCGTGGCATGAAAACGGAGGTGCCCGGCGGAACTTCGGTCCACTCGCCGTCCTTGAAAAACTCCACCTTACCCTCCAGCACATAAAACCATTCATCCTCGTTGTCATGGCGATGTGGCGGAGGCCCGCAGCCCGGTGCGGTCTCGTTGACGAACATCGTGTAGCGCACGCCGGTTTCCTCGCCGGTGAGCATGAAGGTTGCCTTGTCGCCGAAGGCTTCGACGATCCTGCCTTTTCCCGGCAGGATCACGGAGGGGGAATGTGGAGATGCGGGATTCATACGGACGCGGAGGTTAGGGAAATCCCCCTCGCCCTGCAATCAGCGAATCGAGCCTGTAAGGATTCAGAACCCAAGGAAGGGCGATATCTGATCGCCCGGTCCATGGAAAGCCAAAGATTCGAGGATCACCGCACCTCTTTGGCTTTTCATGGGCTTCGGCGATTCGGAGATCGCCGCTCCTTGTTAGACTTCAGCGACACCGTCCCGCACGGCAGTCTAACAACTCAAATCGTTGAGCGCGACATCATGCCCCACGACCACTTCCTGGCGGACTTCCCAGGTTCCGTCCTTCTTGATTTCCAGGACGGAATCATATTTGAGTCGTGATTCGCCGTTCTTGGACAGGATCACCACACCGGTTCCCTGTTTGACCAGCATGTCCATGATGCTTGCGATCTGGTTCTTCGCCAGCGAACTGCCCGGGCGGTCGAGGAAAACGAAAGCGGGCTTCGCGATGAAGATGCGGGCCATGGAGAGCAAGTGCTGCTCGCCGATGGAAAGCATGTCGTCCCAGTTCTGGTCGGTATCGAATCCGTTGGAGCGGGCTACCACGTCGTTGACGCCCAAACTGATGAGGATTTCCATGATCACCGCGTCCGGAACCAATTTCTCCATACCGGTTCTAACCAACAGCTCGCGCAGCGTGCCCGGCGGCAGATAGGGACGCTCCGGCAGGAAAAGGATGTCGTCGAGGCTCGGGCGGATGATTTGGCCTCCACCGCATTCCCAGATGCCGGCGGTGGCGCGGAACAGGGCGACTTTCGCGGCCTCGTCGGTACCGGTCACCAGCCAACGGGTGCCGCGCGGGATCGAGAGGTTCAGGTCGATGACAAGCTCGCGGGTCTTGTCCGCCGAGTGCAGGGTCACGTCCTGATAGGCCACGCGGTCGGGCGATTCCTCGACATTGATGGTGCAGGGCGTGATCTGGTTCGCCTTCTCAATCGCGTCCTGCAGCGTGTGGAGCCGGGCGGTCACCGCGGTGAATGCGGAGATCGACTGGAACTGCGTCACGATGAGCGAGAACGCGCCTAACAACGTGGCGAACGCCATCGTCGATTGGGTGATAACCCCGAACTCCTTTTCGCCCCAGATGAACATCGGCGCGATGATCAACGCCGGGATGATCTGGATGAAATAGTTGTAGCCGTTGGTGAAGAAGCCGAGATTGCGGTTGATGCGGATCAGGCGTCGGAAATTTCCGGTGAGGGCGTCGAGCCGCTTGTTCAGGCGCATCTTGAACCGGCCCTCACGGTGGGCCACGGCGATGGATTCGGCATTTTCCCTAACATGGATCAGGTCCGCGCGGAAGTTCGCCTCCATGTCGAGCTGGTGATAGTTCAGCCGGATCAGCGGCTTGCCGAGGATGATGGTGAGGACCGATCCGCAAATCGCATAAGTCACCGCCACTCCGAACAAAAACGGGCTGATGCTCCACAAGACTCCGGAGAACGAAATCGCCGTCATCAGACCGTTCACGATCAGCAGCGTGAAGGAAAGCGTCGTCGTCGTGAACGCCCGCACGTCGTCGGCGATGCGCTGGTCAGGGTTCGCCACCAAATGCGAGGAATCGAGACGGTAATACGTGCGGTCCTTCAGATAAGCATCCGTGAGACGGCGCGTCAGTTGCTCGCGCCAGAGAATTCCCAAGCGCTCTTCGGTGAAGCGGTAGAACACGACGACCACCGTCGAGGCGAGGAAAACGCCGACATACCAAAGCGCCTGAAGTTTGAAAACGTCGATCTTCTTGTTCTCGATCGCGGACATGAAATCCCGGCCGACGTAGCTGTTCAGCACGTTCAAGCCATTGATGGCGAGCATCAGGAGCACCAGCGTCACCGCGAACATCACCGCTTTCGGCCCTTGCTTCGACTTCACGAGCATCCTCAGCACCGCCCGGAATCGCTTCCAGGTGGTGCGGATGATTTGGAGTTTTTCGTGAGCCATTCGGGTGGGAAAGAAGTATCCGGGGGAATCCGATAATACGGAAAAGTTAACTACTCCTTGCGGGCGGAATGGCAAAATCCCCCGCTAATAGCAAAGCTAATCCACCAGTTTAGGGGAAAAACCGGCTTTCACCATTCCCTGATCCCGTAGGGTGCGGGTGAAATTTTGCCGATTCCCCATATTTCACCGGCTTTGTCGCAAAAAAGTCACCATCGCCCGTTTGCCTGAAAATCCTTGATGATTCATGGTCCTTAAGTAGTTCGACCCGTTGGAAATGCTTGGCTTACGAAGGCGGGGAAGGACTGCGAAAAACTAACTGAAATCCCCGCCAATCCTTGGAATGACAAGCCCGAACGGCTCGCATCCGGGGTGATGGCACGGGGGCTGCTACCCTGAAAACGACACCCATACAACGCCTATGAACATTACAGAACACCATGCCACATATCCCGACATATCTACCGTGCCGTCCGAGTTGTCCTTTGAGGACGCCTGGGACGGCGAAGCAGTGTCGGACCTGATTCGCTCCAAGTGCGATCACGGGGAAACTCCCGCCTTCCTGTTTTTGGGAAGGAAGGAAGCGGACCTGCTGAAAGAACACTTGGCGGAGACATTCGGAGAAGAATCTGTCGTGACCCTTCACGGCACTTACTACATGGGACTCGACGTCGTCACCATCGACTGCGAGTCCTTCCTCAGCACCGGTGGCCGCAAGGCGATCCGGACGTTGCAGGATCCGATGGCCCGCCGCCCCGCCTGGCGCGACCGCGAAGTGGAAGCCCTCTGGCAGTTCCGGATCTGAACGGCATCTTGTGACACCCGCTCTTCCTCACGCAGGAGGAGCGGGCGTCTCAAGACCTTCAGCCGGAAATCGCCATAACGCTTCCGACTTAAATCAAAGGCTCCCTTGGAAGAGGGAGCCTTTTTTGTACTTCCATTTCTGGCCGTTGACTTCCTTTACGAACGCAAAAATGGCGAAAACACCGTCCGGCGATGTGTGAAAATTCCCGCACTACGATGAAACCTACCAACCAGCCGCAGGCACGGATTTGTCTAGCCCCGACGCACTCCCTGCTATACGACTGGAAAATCAGCCAGCCGTATAACAGGAAGTTAGGCGACTGAGCGCGCCACACACAGGAATCCACATTATGAACCGGAGAATTTGTTCTATCCTGATTGTCATTTTGTCGTTCGTATCGCCTTCAATAGAGGCTGCGGACCTACCGAACGTTGATCTCGAGACAATGCGCAATGAACTGCGTGCTGCAGCAAGGAACCTGCCGCCCCAAAAAACCGAGTATTACGAGGCTGCCGTCAACGGCGCCCAGGTAATTAACTACAAGCAATGGAAAACATTCCGCGGTAACCAACTAATTCTGACTCACGAGGAACGTGATCTGGGCGGAGACGGCAGCTTCAGCGTCATTGACTTTTTTGTATATCACAGCGGAAAGAAGATCATTCACTCTGCCTCGGTGGGGAAAAGACGCATATTCATATTTTACCCCGACGCGGGTGCGAAGGCTATGCAATCGGATTCCGACGGTGATGGTCGCTATGACCGTTTAACGATTATGGACGACCACGACAAGGAACTTGAGACGTTTGCTATCACACCCAATGGGCAACTTACTCCGAACAGAGAAGCTGTTCTCAAAGAGTATGAGGAGGCTCTGAAAAACGCTGAAGAACAGATGAAGAAGCTGCCCAAATGAATCAAAGTCGCCTAACCATACGTTGCAGCAAACTGCTCAGGGCGTAGCGTGCACGGCCGGGATTTGCCGACGACAAGAATTTTTGAGGCTGGAGGAAGGAATGAGTCCCGCCTAAAAACGCCCAGCCCTTCCTCCCCACCCCATGCTCGCCTTTTCATCCTGCTGGAACAACAGCCGTCACACGGACGGTGAACCGATGATTGAGGAAATCGTCGATCTCGGTTTTTCCCACATCGAGCTGTCGCACGGGATGACGATCGCGAAGCTGCCGGGAATCAAGAAGGCCTACGAGCGCGGGCTTTTCACGTGCTCGGGGGTGCACAACTATTTCCCCTCGCCGGTCGAGGTGATGATCGACGCGCCGGACGCCTACGAGTTCACGTCACACCGGCCGTTCGACCGGCAGCGGGCGATGGACATGACGTTGCGGACGCTGGATCTGGCGGCGGAGTTCAAGGCGCAGTATCTGGTGCTCCACATGGGCTCGGTGCCGATGCATTCGAAAAACTGGACGAAGCCGCTGACGACGATGGTTGCCGAAGGAGGCCAGCGCAGCCCGGAGTATCTCAAGCAGAAGCTGGCGTTCGTGAGGAAGCGGGAAAAGATCGGTCCGCTGTATTTCCAACGGGCCACCGAGGCGCTCACCGCCATCGCCGAGCGGGCGGCGGAGGTCGGGGTGAAGCTGGCGATCGAGTCGCGGTCGCGCTTCGAGGACATGCCGACGGAGCGCGAGATGATCGCCCTGCAAGCCCATTTCGCGGACAACCCATGGGTCGGCTATTGGCATGATTTCGGCCACGTCCAGCTCAAGCACAATCTCGGGCTGCTGGATCACGTGGAGTGGTTGGAGAAAATTTCTCCGCACCTGATCGGCGGGCATGTTCATGATGTCCAATGGCCGGCGCGGGACCACCGCACGCCGTTCAGCGGGACGCTGGATTATGCCGCGCTGCTGAAGTTTTTCCCGGTGGATTGCCCGCTGATCTGGGAGCTGAGTCCGACGCGCGAGACGGCGGAAATCAAGGCGGCGCTGGTCCGCTGGAAGCGCGAGTTTCCGGAACGGGCGTGATCCGCGGGGAGGAAATCAATCGACATTTTCCCGCGGCTACTTCGTATTCCCGCCGTGCCGACTGTCCAACTCAAGTATCAAACGTTCCACCCCTCGATCTGGCCGAAGATGGTGGGCGAGGTTTCCCGCGACGCGACGCCGGGGTCATTCGTGCTCGTGCTGGGCAAGGAAGGCACGCCGTTCGGCTGGGGCCTGTGGAACCCGAAATCGCGGATGCCGCTGCGGATCGTGAGCCATTCGCTGGAGGAACTGGAGGACGAGTCATTTTTCGAAAATGCCATCCGCCGCGCGGCGAAGCTGCGGCGCGAAATCCTGAAACTGGATGGTGAGACGGACAGTTACCGGGCGATCCATGGCGACGCGGATTTCATGCCCGGCATCGTGGCGGACAAATTCGCGGACGTGCTGTCGGTGGAAATCACCAACCTGGCGGCGTGGCAGCGTCTGCCGAAATGGCTGCCGTTGTTGCATGAATGCTTTGATACAAAGCGCGTGGTCGTGGGCGTGGACACCGATCTGGCGCGGGTGGAAGGCATTCCGCGGTTCGGCGGAGTGGAGTCGGACAACGTGCGGTCGGTGAAAATCCGCGAGCACGGGATCCGCTACGAAGTCGATTTCTCCGAAGGCCACAAGACCGGATTTTTCTGCGACCAGCGCGACAACCGGAAGAAATTCGGTGCGCTGGCAGCCGGGCGGACGGTGCTCGATCTCTGCTGTTATACCGGTGGTTTCGGCATTTCCGCAGCGCTCGCCGGAGCCGAAGAAGTGACCGGCGTGGACCTCGACGAAACCGCCATCGCGATGGCCAAGCGCAATTCCAATTTGAACAACGCTAAGGTGAAATTCACCCACGCCGACGCGTTCACCTGGGCGCGGACGATGATTGAAAACGGCCGCACCTGGGATCTCGTCATCGCCGATCCGCCGAAGTTCATCCATGGCCGCGAGGATGAGATCGGCACCGCGAAATACGCGGACCTCAACAAGCTCGCGCTGCAACTTGTCGCGCCGGAAGGACTCTATGTGACGTGCTCCTGCTCGGGCATGTTAGGAGCCGGCGAGTTCGAGCGCATCGTCACCGGAGCCGCGCATCGCCGAGATAAGCGCATGCAGATGTTCGACCGCACCGGAGCCGGACCGGATCATCCGACACTGTCGAACTATCCGGAGTCGCGCTATCTCAAGGTGTTGTGGTCGCGGGTGATTTGAGCTCGGGAGCACTGAAAGAGGTGGGCAGCGGTTCGGAACACCAATAAGGGGGGCGGACAAATGGCGCGTAAATAAGCCGGATTCGCAACGGAGCGCTGGCTTCAGCCGGCCCCTCCAACCACCCATTGATAGACTCGCCGGCTAAAGCCAGCCCTCCAATCGTTCCCGGCGCGTCAACGAAATCGGCCCTAATTACGTGCCATTCGGAGGCGGACATTTTTGTCCGTCCGGACGATGGGAGAAAAAGAGATGTGCTTCGCGCTCCCGCTTTCGCCACGCATCGGCAAGTGGACAAAAATGTCCACTCCCCCTATTTGCGTGCCGCTATCAGTTGCGCACCTTGATCCTGCTCTACGGCTCGGTGACGATCATCCGGAAGAACGATTTCGAATGACCCACCATCGGGATTTCGGCCTGGCGTTGCTGGATGCCGCCGGAGGTCATGAGGGGTGTGCTGTCCACCGGCAACCACGAGCCGGGGGCAAGGTCGGGCGATTTCTCGATGCGCATATCAAGGCCCGGTCGATCGAGACGGATTCCGAAATCGAGGATGATTTTATCCGATTCAAAACCCATAGCGATGGGCGACGCTGCGCTTGATACCGCGGGGTCCAAGCCCAGCGCAAACTCGAGAAGGTTGCCCAAGCCGTCGAGGTCCGGATCATCGCTCGCACCCGATAGATTCACGGGCACTCCGGATGTTAGGATCCACGAGGCGAACTGCGGACCGGGAGCGAGCCCGCCCGGCGATGCGGTTGTTGCCGACCAGTTGACGAAATCATTGCCGTATTCGCGCTCGGCGATTTTCGTTAGAGCGGAACCCGCGCCCGCGGTGCCGCCCGGCCATGGGAGATCGGGTGAATAGTTCACGCGGTCCACCCGCGCGAACTGGCGGACGTTCAAGCCATCGACGCCGGCGGGTTGCGCGATTTGCAGGGTTTCGCCCTCGTTGGCCAGGCTTCCGGACGCCCACTCGAAGACCCGTGTGCCGGGTGGCTTGGTGAAGGCGGCGTTGAAGCGGACGAGATTCTTTGTCAGCACGATGCGCTCACCCGCAGCCAAGGTGATCGGGACGGAGGTGGAGAAATCATAGTCGATGCCATCGGTGATTTTCCACGCGGCGGCCTTCAGCGGATCATAGAGAATCACCGGGGCGGCGGACACATTGAGCAACTCGAAATACTCGGAGTCCTTGTGACCAGGAGGCTGGAACATGATTTCCGAAACGACGACCGGTCCGACCTGCGGACCGCTGTTAGCCAAGCCCGGTGTCGGCACGCGCAAGGCGACGAAGTTCCATGAATCCGTGCTCGGCTTGTAGTAATTCCCCAAGCTAACACCTTCCATCGAGGCTCCGAAATCCTCCTTCGATTGATAGTCGGTGAGCTCGTCATTCACCGCAGAGCTCAGGTAAACGGTTTCCCCCACGTCGCTGAGGGCGAAAGGCGTGATCCGGCCGGGATCGAGGCTATCGATGCCGAAATTCACATCCTCGTAGAACGCGACATGGCCGCCGGGAGGCAGGATCGTCCCTGCGGGAATCCGGTATTTCGTGAGATCCGCCGCACTGTCGCTGAGGAACCAGCCGCTGATGTCCTTGACGGCGTTTGTCCGGTTGTGCAGCTCGATCCAATCCGGCGAGGTGCTTCCCGAGTTCGCATAAACCTCCTCGATGACCACTGTTTCGCCGATGGTGTAGGGAAAGTGGCTGGCGCTATACTGATAGAGCGCGCCGATGTCCGCGACCGACGAATCCGGGTCCGGCGCATGGGCGGGATTGCCGGCGTTGATCGCGGGAGACGAAGGCTGAAGCTGGAAATTCAACAGGGCCGGGTCCACGAACCGCGGGTCCGAGAGCAGATTGCCTGTTCCGGCGAGTGCGACGGTATCCGACAACGAATAGCCGATAGAAACCGATGAAAGTGCGTCCACCTCCATCGGTGTAGCCGCGCTGTTTGAGAAAATCGTATTTTCCACCACGGCGGTTCCACCTCCCACACCGAAGTTTTTCTCGTAAGCGGAAACGCCGACGGTGTTGGAGACGAAGGTGTTCTGATCGACCGTCACCACCGAACCGGCGTCCTTCACCCCCACCCCGAGGTCGCAGCCCACGATGAGGTTGCGGCGCATGACAGCGGTGGATCCTTGGCCGACGGACACGCCTTTGTCGGAATTGAAATAGATCAGGTTTCCCTCGATCAGCACGTTCGTGCAACCTTCGCCGATGTCCACGCCATCGCTGTTCGAGCCACGGAATTGATAGATCCGATTGTTGGCGATGATTCCGTTAGCGACGCCGTCGTAGTCGATGGCATCCGTGTCCACCGAATTGCCGCCGGTGAAAACGCAATCGCGGGTCTCGGCGAGGCCGAACTTCACGTTGATACAGTCACCGGTGAACGCGGTGTGCAGGGTGCTGTCGCGCAGGACGGTCGATCCACCGCGGGTGAAGACCGGGCCACGGCAATCGTCGATGTCGAGCCACTCCATCACCAGGTCGGCATTAAGACCGGAGATCGCGGCGGGGTGCCTAACCGGATCAATGCCCCGAGTCGCCCCGCGGACAATCAGGTGGGATAGCAACGAAGGCGCCGTGGGATTTTCAAAACTGATTCCGCCCCACGAATCCGAGGTGCGGCCGATGATCGATACCGGCGCGAGGGCGCTGCCGGCGACTTGCAGCGCGCCTTGGACCCGCAGATTTCTAGCAGCTGGCATTTTCAAGATCACTCCCGCCGCGAGGGTGAGTGTGGTGTTGGGGGCGACGATGAGATCATCCGACAAGGTGTAGGGAGATCCTGCGAGTGATAGAGTCGTATCCGATGAAATCGTGCCACCGATGACCGTTTCGCCGGAGGCGGCGAAATTCGCGGTGATGGACTGGGCTCCCGTGAGAGTCAGGTTCACGGTTTCGCCACCGGTGATCCCCGTCCATCCGGTGAAGATGAATCCGGGATTTGCCGCAGCTTTCATTTCAAAAGCGGCATTGGGAAACATCCGGATCACACCGCCATCCACCGGGACTCCGTTGAGGAGCACCCGTCCGCCCGGAGCACCGTCGATCGTGAGAGTCAGATTCACAGTCGGTGAAACTCCGAGCTGGGCGGCCAGCTCGGTGAACACGGGAGCTTCGCGCTGCGTGGCATAGTCCTTGATCTGTTGGATGTGCGTCGCGCGGATGGAGGCGGTGGTTCCGTTAGGCGACCAGCGGGTGACGTGACGCGCTACCTCCGCAGCGACCTCCGTGTCCATCTGGCTGACAATCCCAATGATGCGCGCGGGCTTGAGCGTGGAGGCCATGTGCGCGGCGTAGCGCTGGGCGAGGCGTTGCTTGAAACCGGTGTTGAGCTTCAGACGTTTGAGCACGTCCTCGTTGGCCAGCATGTCGGCAAGCACGCCCGCGTTGAGGCTGGAGGTGTAGAAACCACGGTCCATGTCCGTGAGGAACCAACGCCACTTGGCACCGGCCTTGCGCTCGCGCCAGAACTCGCGGTTGTGGAACCAGCTCGTGTTGTTGGTGTAGGATTCCATCACCACGAAATCGATGAAGCTGTCGATATCGATGCGGGATTCCACGAAGGCCCAGTTCGTGGCATTGGTAAGATCGGCGGTGTTGAGGAAAGCCAGCAGATCCGCCCAGTCGTCCGAGTTGCCCTTTTCGATGCCCAGGGTCACCGACGAGGAATCCACGTGGCCATATAATAGATGATCGACCTTGGCGGGATCCGCCTGCTTGGCGTGAGCGAACCAGGTGTCATCCCATCGCGCACGAATGTCGTGGATGCCATAATATGTGCCGTTGATGAAAACGACACTGGGCCGGTATTCAGCGGCGTCGACTTTCAGATAGTCCTTGGCGATGAGCGGAATTATTCCATCGCGCAACATGTCCTTGTTCCAATTGTCGCCGCCATCGCGCAGGGTGAACGCGGAATGGGTGCCGACGGTGGAGCCTGGAAACAAATCGTAGCTCACCGCGTCATCGCCGTATTTTCCTCTCAGAAACACGTTGAGCGCCTTCTGCGGATGGACCCAGTTGTTTTCCCCGCCGATGCGGAATCCGGCGGTGGCGCGGAAACCCGGTGTTCCGTCGGTTTCGAAAAACTCGATGCTGCCAGGCGCGTCCTTGCCCTTGTAAACATCGTTCAGGCCGTAGTTGGTGCTGGTTGGCTCGTGGAGGTTGGAGTAGATTCCGATCTGGTTTCCGAACAGGGTGTTAGGATCCGCCACCAGCGAGACAAAGGGCACGGTGCGCTGCGTTTCATTGAAAAAGTAAGTACGCGTGGCGATGGGTCCCATGGGTTTTCCCGGCTCGATCACGCGGGCCCGCAGGACTTTCGTGGGAGCGGATAGGGAAAGAGGCGCGGTGTAGACCGGCGAGCTGCTTTTCGGAGTGCTGCCGTCCAGGGTGTAGTGGATCGTGCCGGAGGGAGCCGAGAGGGTGGCGGTTAGAGGCGAGGTGTGGAATCCACCCTCTGACGATACGGTCACTTTGCCGCCACCGATACGAAGATCGCTGACGAGCCCGCCGCCATTCAGCGCTTTCGGAGTGGGCTCGGAGAACGACACCCATTGCGCGGTGTTCGCCGGATTCCTGCCGAAGGATACGTCGTCCACCTGGATCGGATAGGTCACGCTGTCGACGGTGCTGACACCGGTGTAGGAAGTGGCGGTGAGTCCGAGATCGAAACTCAGATCCGAGCTGTTCGCGTCCGACTGATGGATTTCCACCGCGATGACGTTGTCGCCCGCCACCAACTTGTTAGCGGAGACGTTGTAATTGAAGAACGTGGTTTCCTCCGGAGCTCCCACCGCGTCCAATGCCAATGTGGACGAGGTGATCACCCCCGCTGGCATGTTCCGCCGCACGACCTCCCCGCCATTCAGATAGATCACCGCGCCGTCATCGACGAGCAGTTTCAGGTTCAGCGATTGGTAGGCGGCGGGATCGGCGACCTGGAAGGTGTGGCGAAAATAGGTGGTGATGTGTTTGTTCGAGCTGCTGGGACCATAGGAAACCGTCGTCGCCATCCCGGAATCGCCGTAACCGAGTTTGGCCGGACCTGACGCCCAACCCGAGTCCACGAAGCTGCGGACCTGCCACTGGGTGCTTTGGTCCGAGCCGTCGTCCTTGTATTTCCACACCGCCACGGTCGCCGGAGCCACCGGCACCGGTGTCGCCGCGCGGATCAATTCCGTGGAGGTCGAGCCCGTGGCCTTGGTGAGGACGACCGCTTCGCCGTCCGCCGAGAGGGAGAAATTCGTGTGGTAGCCCTCGGTGGTGAAATTCCGCCACGGCCAGTAGCCGCGCGGGTGGGTTTGTCCCGGAGCGGCGTCGTGGCCGTCGGCCCAGACCAGCAGGTAGCCGTTTGCCGGGATCGATGCGGTCGCGGGAACCGGCCATTTAAAAGGATTTCCCGGGTCATCGCTGAGGAAATACCCGCTGAGACTCACCGCTGAGGCCGTGGTATTCCGCAACTCGATCCAGTCGGGATAATCCTCGAAATCCACGACATCCGGAGTGGACTGGGTGTTCGCCGAGAGTAGTTCGTTGACCACCACCTGAGCCAGGCTCGAGGACAAAAGCAGGACCGATAAAGCGAGGGTTCTGAACATCACCCCTTCAACAACCCTTTTCGGATCAAATGCTCAAGCCTGTTTAGAAGTGATTAGTAACCAAGCGGGAAGAATAAGGAGACGCGTTCTCTCACGGCTGGGAGGATGCGGAGGATTTGAGTTTTATCCACATCGCGCCGAACTGCCCGATGGCCAACCCGGCAAGATCGGCGAGCCAGTCGTAAAAATCCAGGTGGCGGGTTTTGATGAATGCTTGCGAGAGTTCCTCCAGCGAGAGCAGGACGAACAGGATCAAGGTCGTTAGAGTGACGAACCGCGGCAGAAATCCGGCTTTCTTCGAGGGAAAAGCGAGGTTGCAAAGGAACGACAGGATTCCTATCAGTCCGGGATGTCCGATCTTGTCACCGTAAGGAACTTGATGGATGAACGACCACCAGGGAGTTCCGTTTCCGCTGTTCGCGATCGTGACGATCCAGATGAAGAAGATGATGAACCCGGTCGCGGCGAGAATTGACAGAGGCCGGAGAATCGATCGGACGGACTGAGTCATGGCGACACTGGAACAGCTATCTATCAGTCCTCGATCCTGATCGACGCCGGCTCCCAGTTGATCGGCGGAAACTCCATGTTCAGCTTCTTGAGGGTGTCCAGCATGATCCGCGCGACGCAGAGATTGCGATACCATTTGCGGTCGGCGGGCACGACATACCATGGCGCGTGTTCGGTGGAGGTTTTCGCGATGACATCCTCGTAGGCCGTCATGAATTCACTCCAACGGGCGCGGTCTACCAGATCGTCGGGATTGATTTTCCAATGCTTCGCAGGATTGTCGAGACGGGCCTGCAAGCGGCGCTTCTGCTCGTCCTTCGAGATGTGCAGGAAGATTTTCACGATCGTCGTCCCCTCCTCCGCGAGCATCCGCTCGAACTCGACGACGTGGCGTTGGCGGCGTTTCCAAACCTCGTCGGGGAAAATTTTCTTCACCCGCACGGCGATGATGTCCTCGTAGTGACTGCGGTTGAAAATCACGAGCTGCCCGGTGGACGGCACCTTCGAGTGGACGCGCCAGAGGAAATCATGCGCCAGCTCCTCCTCGCTGGGCTTCTTGAACGAGCGGACGTGGATGCCCTGCGGATCGATGCGTGAGAAAACGTGCTTGATGCAGCCGTCCTTGCCGCCGGTATCCATCGCCTGCATGACAACCAGAATGCGGTGCTTGTTCTGCGCGTAGAGCACCTTCTGGAGCTGTTGGAGCTGGTCCTGCAATTCGTCGAACTGCGCCCCGAACTCGTCTTTGTTACCTTGGAACAGCGTTTTCTCGCCGCTGTCGTAATTTCCGAAGTCCACCTTGGCCCCCGGTTTCACCCAATATCGTTCCAACGCTCCAATGACTGGCATGGCGTTTTATCCGCGCATTCCCATCCCGTGACAAGTCCCGACTCGGCCAACCTGTGCCTTGTCACCAATTGGGGATTGAACGAACGGCGTTTGCACGTTGTCTTTGGGCGATGTCGAGCTCCCCCAAGTCCGCGAAAAAAGCCATCGTCGCCGAGAACCTCTTCACGGCCCTGCACATCGGCGCGAGTTCGGTTTCCATGATGGTCGCGGAAAAGGCCGATGACGGATCGCTAACTCCCGTCGATTTCCTCGAGAAACCGGCTCCCATCGCCCGCGATATTTTCCGCAACGGCAACGTCAGCTCGTCCACCACCGAGCGCGTGGTCTCGATCATCAAGGGCTATCAGAAATCACTGGCGGAACTCGGGCTTGATCCGCACGCCGTCACCCGCGCCGTCGCCACCAACATCCTGAGCGAGGCCGTCAACCACGAGACGGTGATGAACCGCATCCGCATCGCCTGCGGGCTTCGCATCGGCACCATCGACGACGGCGAGATGACCCGCCTGATCTATCTGAAAACGCGGCGGCGCCTGTTGAACATGCCGGCCATGCGGAAGGACAACACGCTGGTGCTCCACGTGGGCCCGGGCAACACGCGCGCCCTGCTGTTTCAAAACGGCCGGATCACCCGCTACACCAGCTATCGGATGGGCACCCACCGGACACGTGAGGCCGTGGACGGCTCTCATGCGGAAGGCTCCGCGATGCTCCGCGTGATCCGGGAGCATGCTTATGGAAATCTCGCGCAAATCCGGTTCGATTACTCCGATGTCACGGTCGATGGCATTGTGCTGATCGGTTATGAAGTGCAATCCGTCGCCACTTCCCTCACGGGCGAAAGCCAGATCTGCTCGGTGAAAGCCATGCGCCAGTTCACCGCCGACGCAGCCAACATCAGCGACGTCGAACTGGTGAAACGTTTCCAGCTCGACTATCAGACCGCCGAGGCGCTCATCCCCGCATTGGAAATCAACCTTGCCGTCGCGGAAACACTGAAGCTCCACGAGGTCCACATTCCCACAAGCGAATACGAACAGGGATTGCTCCACGACCTCCTCGTCTCGCAGGAACTCACCGGTGCCTTCGCCGAGGAAGTCATCCGCTCCGCCCGCATCCTCGCCGAACGCTATCAGTCGGACCCGAGTCACGGCGAGCACGTGGGAAACCTCTGCAAGCGCTTTTTCGACGCGCTCACCGATCTCCATCAGCTCACGCCACACGACGCGCTGCTGCTGCAGGTCGCCGCGATTTTACACGAGGTCGGCACCTACGTCAGTCCGCGCGCCCATCACAAGCACTCCGAGTATCTGATTTTGAATTCCGAGGTCTTCGGGCTCGACCGGCTGGACGTCACCATTGTCGCGCTGGTCGCCCGCTATCACCGCCACTCCGGTCCGCGTCTCGATCACCCGAGCTACGCGGTGCTCAGCACCGAAGACCGCATCCGCGTTTGCAAACTTGCCGCGCTCCTCCGCGTGGCCGATGCCCTCGAACGCACCCACGCCCAGCGGGTCGCGAACCTTGAAATCCGCATCGAATCCGGAGCCCTCCGCCTCCGCCTTCCCGGCTTGGCCGATTCCGCGGTCGAGCGTCTCGCCATGGCTTCCAAGGCCGATCTCTTCGAACAAGTCTTCGGCCTCAGCGTCGTCATCGACGAAGACAACTGATTTCCACACCCTCTCCAACATGTCCACTCCTTATCTCAACCGCGAGCTCTCCTGGGTCGAGTTCAACCAGCGCGTCCTGAACGAAGCCCTGCGCGACGACCTACCGTTGTTAGAGCGGGTGAAATTCCTCGCCATCACCGCGTCCAATCTCGACGAGTTCTTCCAGGTCCGCATCGGCGGGCTCATGCTCATGCGCCGCAGCGGCCGCAAGACACCGGATGCTTCGGGCCTCACGCCGTCACGCAATCTCACCGCCCTGCGCCTGCGCATCCTTCAGATGCATGCCGACCAATACAGCCTGCTCACCGGCACGCTTGTCCCGGCGATGGAAAAGGCCGGCATTCATCCGCTTCACCCCAGAGAGCTCAACGTCGAACAATCCGCGCAAGTCGGTGCCGTGTTCGAGGATTCCATTTTCCCGCTCCTAACACCTCTCGCGGTGGATCCGGATAGCGCACCACCCATCGTTCCCGCGCTCCAGATCACCGTCGCCTGCCGGCTCTACGATCCGGAATCACAGACCACCCGCTACGCGCTCATTCCCATTCCCGAAGCGCTCGGACGGCGCGTGAACGTCACCGTCGAAGGTGAAGGCCATGCGTTTGTCCTCATCGAGGATCTGGTCGCCAACCGTGCCGAACTGCTTTTCCCTGGAGAAATCGTCACCGCCACCACCGCCTTCCGGGTCACCCGCAACGGCGACATCGCGGTCCAGGAGGACGACGCCATCGACCTCGCCGGTGAAATGGAGGACGTCCTGACCGCCCGCCGCTTTGCAGACACCGTCCGCCTCGAACTCCGCTCGGACGCCCAACGCGACCTCGTCCGCGTCATCAAGTCGGTCACCGCCGTAACCCCGCAGGAAGTCTATCGGGTCGATGGACCGCCGGGACTCGCATCGTTCATGGAACTCGCTTTCCTTCCCGGCTTCGACCACTTGCGTGATGTCGATTGGCCCGCGCAGAACTCGCCATCCATCACCCCGGGCGTCTCGATGTTTGAAACCATCGCCGCCAACGATGTCCTGCTTCATCATCCCTACGAATCCTTCGAGCCGGTCCTGCGCCTCATCGAGGAAGCCGCCGAAGACCCGGACGTCATCGCGATCAAGCAGGTTCTCTATCGGACTGCCAGAAAGTCCCGCATCATCGACGCGCTGATCAAGGCTGCGGAAAACGGCAAGCACGTCACCGTCCTCGTCGAGCTCAAGGCACGCTTTGACGAAGCCCGCAACCTCGACCGCGCCGACGAGCTCCAGCGCGCCGGGGCCCAGATCGTCTATGGCGTCAAGGGCCTGAAAACCCACGCGAAGATCTGCCTGATTGTCAGACGCGAGTCCGGCCACCTCCGCCGCTACGTCCACCTCGGCACGGGAAACTACAACGAAACCACTTCCAGGCTCTATACCGACCTTTCCTACCTTACCTGCAAGCCTGAGTATGGAAATGACGCGTCGCTCTTCTTCAATGCCGTCACCGGAAGATCCAAGCTCCTGCGTTTCCAGCGACTGGTTCCAGCCCCCACCGCGATGAAGCCGACTTTGTTGGACCTCATCGCCAGCGAGACCGAGCGGGCCAAACAGGGACTTCCCGCCCGCATCATCGGCAAGATCAATTCTCTCCAGGATCCGGAAATCATCAATGCGCTCTACAAAGCCTCCCAAGCCGGAGTCGAGATCAAGCTCAACGTCCGCGGCATCTGCTGCCTCAAGCCCGGTGACCCGAAATATTCGAAAAACATCGAGGTCATCTCGGTGATCGACCGCTTCCTCGAACACGCCCGCCTTTTCTATTTCCATCAGGGCGGCGACGGCGAGGTTTACATCGCCTCCGCGGACTGGATGACCCGCAATCTTGAAAAACGCATTGAATTGATGATCCCCATCGAGCAAAGCGCGTTGAAACGCAGGCTCGTTAGAATTCTCGAAGCATTCTTCCAAGACAACACGCAAGCCTCGCGCCTGTTACCGGACGGAACTTCGCAGCGCATCGTCCGCGCCAAGGGACAGAAAACCTTCCGCGTGCAGGATCATTTCTATCAACAAGCGCGCAAACTCGCCAGAGCCCGCGAGCACGAACGCGCGATGACCTTCGAGCCGCACGTTCCTGCGGAGTAATTTCACACCATGCACATTCTCCTCGACCTTGACGGCACGCTCACCGATTCACGCCCTGGAATCATCACGTCCCTCCAACACGCACTTGCTGAAAACGGCCTGCCCTTTCCCGCAGCCGATGATCTCCTCTGGTGCATCGGCCCGCCGATTTTGGAAAGCGTCCAAAAACTCGTCGGCCTTGACTCCCCTCACCTGTTCGAACCGACCGTGCTAAAATACAGAGAGCGTTACAGTGCGGTGGGGCTGTTTGAAAACGAGGTCTATCCGGACATCGAGAACGTCTTGATCGAACTCCGCGAGATTGGCCACACGCTCCATGTCGCCACCTCCAAGCCGGAGATCTATGCGAAGCGCATCATCGACCACTTCGGCCTCGACAAGTATTTCGCCACCGTGAACGGCAGCGAGCTCGACGGCACCCGCGCGAACAAAGCCGACCTCATCGCCCACATTCTCGAACGCGAGAACATCGCCCTAACTGACGTCGTCATGGTCGGCGACCGCGAGCACGACACCATCGGCGCGCGCAAGAACGGCATCCCCGCCATCGGTGTTCTCTGGGGCTACGGCACCGGCGCGGAACTGATGGGCTCCGGAGCCATCGCCTGCGTCCGCACGCCACGGCTGTTGGCGGACTCGCTGAAGGCGGTGATATAGCGACCTGCGACGGGAGGGCGGAATTCATTCCAATGCCTCTCGAGACCGATTGAAGCCAGCGCTTCTCAACTCCAACAGCGCTCCCACCGCCACACCGATCGCATAGGCCGGCAGATCCGGCCAGTTGAAGGTCGAGCCAAGGACCAGGTGACCGATCCGCATCGCGCGGATCGCGTCAATCCACGGCGCATGATAGAGCTGTGAAAACTCGATGACCCAAGCGAAGCCCAGCGATACCAGGGACAGCCGCAGCGTTGAAATCCGCTTGAATAGGAATCCAAACCCGAAAAAGACCAGCAGCGCCCACAACGCATCCCCGCCGTATTTGCCCAGGAAAGGGGGAAGCGGAAGAAAACGCGACCGCCATAACAAGCCCGCCGCCATCACCAGCATGACAAATAACAGATAGAGCCATCGGCTCCGCCGGCTGGAACCGGATTTCGAAATCGCATCCACCGGGCCCATCAACTCGACTTCTTGTTCTTCAACTTGTACTCACGCCACTCGGGAACCGTGACGTAGCCGTCGCCGCTGGTATCGATCTTCCCAAACAACGCCTTCGGGTTATCCGACTTCCTCGCCAACGGAGCCTTGAGGAATTCCGTGTAGCTCAGTTTGCCATCCTTGTTCGTGTCCAACGCGTCAAACTGCTTGTGCGCGGCGGGATTCTTCGGCACGCGATATCTGCTAGGTTTCGCGCAGGAGCCGAGAAGGGCTCCTCCAAAAATGGCCAGGGCACTTGGGACGATGAAGCGGAGAGGGACGGTCATGGCTCGCAGTAAACACCGGCGTTCTCCGATGTCGCGGAACTTTTTGTGAAAAATCAACGGCCACGCAAAGGATGACTGCCCGTAAAGCAGCGGCACCCATGTCACCGCTCCTTAAGGCTTGTTATTTGATGGCTCCGCCGCATTTTTCGTGACGTGCAGAATCCGATCACCTCCGAGAAGACCGCAGCGCTGGAACAGCGGATGGCGGCGCTTGGGATTACGGAGGGAGATCTGTTGGAAAAATTCGTGCGCGGATCGGGAGCGGGCGGGCAGAAGATCAGCAAGACTTCCAACTGCGTTTTCCTGAAACACCTGCCCACGGGCGTCTGCATCAAGTGCCAGATGGACCGCTCGCGGGAGATGAACCGGTTCCTCGCACGACGGGAACTCTGCGACCAGCTCGACGCGATCCGCGAGGGCAAAGCGGTGGCGAAGACCCAGGCCATCGAGAAAATGCGCCGCACCAACCGCCCGAGGTCGCGGAATTCGAAAAACCGCAGCGTGGCGGACAAGCGCAAGGTGTCGGAGAAGAAGTCGATGCGCCGCTCGCCTTCGGGGGATTGAGCCTCACATCCCACCTTTCCGAGAATGCTTGTTAGTCGGGAACGCCCCCTTCGATTCGATAGCGATCATTGTTCCGGTTCTCATCAGCTTCACGATTTATCGAAATACGGCCCTGGCGAGAAAGGCCAAAGCAACCATAGCCGCCAGCGCCAGGAAGACGATAAACCCTACGGTGGCTGGGCTCCATCGAACCCACAGGAGATCAAATCCATGAGTTCCGCAAGCAACGAGTACTCCTGCGACCGCCATCGCTCCGCCAACAAATGGAATCAATAAGAGTCGGTTGAAGCCACTTCGGGAAGCTGTCTCAGCAAGTTTCTTTGGTTCCTCACTCATTTTATGCCAACATTGAGGCCATGCGCGTCCGGACGGAAGCCCGAATTCAATTTGACGGCTTATCGCCGTTGGATGAGCCGGCTTGTTCGATTATTCTTTGTTTCTTTCGGGGCTAGCGTCACTTGCCCTCGTTTCGCCTTCCCCAGGTTCAAGGCCCGGGAGGATCGGAAAGACTCCGTTGTCTCCGTTCGAGGTTTCAGCTTTGGGCCTGAGCCGCTCCCATGACAATTCCGTGAGTCCGAACGGCCAAAATGGCTTCATCTCAGCCGTCTCAACAGCTCCTCCTCGCCCGCCGAATTCTAGTCCGGTAGCATCGTCAGATCGGAATAGTAAAATCCTTCCGTCAACCTTCCGAAACATCATTTTTGGCCATTCACCCGTATACTTTTCGAACTTGGACGTAATGATCCCATGTTCGTCTATCGAGTATGTGCCTGAATACTCTACGGGGGCATACCCATACTCGGTCATCGACACTCTTCCGTCATCTGAAAACGAAATTCTGCTATCGGAATCCATCCCCCCAAAGTCTCCAGCTCGTGAAACGAACGTCGCGATCCAGCCCTCCTCGCCATGAGCACTCGAATGCACGTCATCAAATCGAATTGTCTCCTTCGCCTCACTTTTGATCGACACTTGATGCTCGTTGCAGCCACTCAGCATACCTGCTGCGATGATGACGACATGTGCGGGTTTCATTTTGATCGATTGAGGTAGGAACGCCGGTTGCCCGACGCCCCCCTTCGCAGATCCCGGCGTGCGGAACTAATGCACCGGGCTACTCGAAGAAACGCGCACGCGGAGCGGGCAGACCCTTGTTTCTTTGGTTGGCTTCCATGCTTCTATCATGCAGGCCCCGGATGGGCGATGCAATGTTTCATTGGAGCGTCTCACCACGGCGGGTCCGGGGATCTCCCAGCCGGGCCAGCGTCTTGCGAAGCTGCCCCAGCTCATCGAACGCCGAAGGGAAGAGGATGGAATGAATGCCGTGGGAGAGACGCACACGCTCCTTAGGGGCTGCGCTCTTTTCAGCACTTCGATGTTGGGCGTTCGATGTTCGATGTTCACCGAGAATTGGGCTTGCACGGGCGGGGCGGGGTCGGGAGCGTGGCAGGGTGATTTCGCCGCTTACCGTCATCGGCCTGGTGTTGCCGGTTTACTTGCTGATGATCGCGGGGGCGGTGCTGCGCCGGACGCGGGTGCTGCCGCGGGAGTGCGATGTGCCGGTGATGCAGGTGGTCTATCGGGTGATGCTGCCTTGCTACATTCTGGACAAGATCCTGGGGAGCGCGGTGCTCAAAAGTGGCTCGGTGGTGGTGTGGTCGATTTTTCTCGGGGCGGGATTCATCGCGGCGGGGATTTTGATCGGGCTGGCGGTAGGCCGGTGCATCGGGCTGGAGCGCGGGACGGGGATGCGGACGTTTGCGTTGAGCGCGGGCTGCCAGAACTTCGGTTTCACGGCGGCGCCGGTGACGGAGATTTTATGGGGATCGGGAGCGCTGGCGTTGATGTTCGTGCACAACATCGGTGTGGAAACGGCGATGTGGTCGGTGGGGGTGATGATGATGAGCGGCGAGCGCGGATTCTCGTGGCGGCGGCTGGCGAACGGGCCGGTCATCGCGGTGGCCATCGGCCTGACGCTGGTGGCGCTGGGGCTGGATGACGAGGTGACGGGATCGGCGCGGAAGGCGATGTCGATGATCGGCGTGGGGGCGTTTCCGGTGGCCATCCTGATCACGGGATGCACGATGATGGATCTGGTGGGAGCGGAGAAACTGAACCTGAGGGTGATCCTGGGATCGGCGCTGGTGCGGCTGGCGCTGGTGCCGGTGGCGATGCTGTGTGCGGCGAAATTTCTCCCGCTGACCACGGAACTCCGGCAGGTGCTGGTGGTGCAGGCGGCGATGCCGGCGGGGCTGACGGCGATTTTGTTAGCGCGGCTGTATGGCGGGCGGCCGGCGGTGGCGGTGCAGGTGGTGATCGCGACGACGGTGCTGAGTTTCCTCACATTGCCGTGGATCATCACGTGGGGAAGCGCGTGGATCGGGCTGAAACCGATGTTGCCATGAGCAGGCGGGAGGGTTTTCAATGAAGGCATGAAGGCCATCGGCGCGCGGCAGTATTTACCCACCAGTGATCCGGCTTGCCTGATAAAGTTCGAGGCGGAGATGCCGGTGCCGGGTGCCAATGATTTGTTAGTGAGGGTGGAGGCAGTGTCGGTGAATCCGGTGGACACGAAGGTGCGGAAATTGCTGGGAGAAGGACCGCACGATCCCCCGCGGATCCTGGGATTCGACGCGGCGGGCGTGGTGGTGGCGATGGGCAGCGCGGTGACGGGATTTTCCGAAGGCGATGAGGTTTTCTACTCGGGCGATGTGACCCGCGCGGGCTGCAATGCGGAATTCCAAGCGGTGGATTCGCGACTAGTGGCGCTGAAGCCGGAGTCGTGGTCGTTTGCCGAGGCGGCGGCGGTTCCGCTGGTGGGCCTGACCGCATGGGAGCTGTTGTTCGAGCGCATGGTCGCGACGCCTTTCGAACACGACCCTGAGAATCCGCCTGAAATCATCGACGAGCCGCATGGGGGAAATCAGATGGTGTGGACCAACCAATTCGGCCCTCCCCTGCTCATCATCAACGGTGCGGGCGGTGTCGGATCGGCGATGATCGCGATTGCCCGCCTGTTCCGGATGACTGTCGTGGCCACCGCGTCGCGGCCGGAGACGAGGGCGTGGTGCGAGTCGTTAGGTGCGCATCACGTCATCAGCCACCGGGAGCCGCTGCGGCCCCAGGTCGAGGCGCTGGGGATTTCGGAATTTCCCTATATCGCGAATCTTTACGACACCGAGATGTATTGGGAAACCACGGCGGACTTGTTAGCACCGCTGGGGACGTTGGGGTTGATCGTGGAAACGAAGGGGCCGGTGGACATCGGGAATCCGTTTCGTTTGAAGAGTCCGCGCATTGTTTGGGAATACATGCCGGCGAGGTCGCGTTTCAAAACGGCGGACATGCGCCGTCAGGGAGAGATTCTCGCGGACATCGCGGGGATGTGCGAACATGGTATTTTCCCGAAGATCGCGACGCGGGTTTTTGACAAAATTTCCGCAGTGAATCTGCGCGAGGCTCATGCGGCGATGGAAAACGGATCGGCGCATGGCAAGTGGGTTCTATCCGGATGGTGATTTCACGTGACCGCACACAACGAGACATTTTCAGTTAGGACGCACGGCAAGGGCACGACGGAGATCACCCGCGAGGTGGCGGGGATCGTGGCGCGTTCGGGTGTCAGCACGGGGACGGTCACTGTTTTCGTCCGCCACACCAGCGCGAGCCTGGTGATCATGGAAAACGCCGACCCGAGCGCGCGACGGGATCTGGAGCTGTTTTTCGAAAAACTGGTGCCGGAGAACACGCCGTGGTTCATCCACACACAGGAAGGCCCGGACGACATGCCGAGCCACATCCGCATGGCGCTGACGCGGACGAGCGAGGTGATCCCGGTGATGGACGGGCGGATGACACTGGGGAGCTGGCAGGGTATTTTCCTGTTCGAGCACCGGCGCGATCCGCATCGGCGGGAGATCGTGGTGAGTGTGATCGGCGAATGAGTTGAAATTTCCGATTTGTTCTCCACCATCTGTTTCACCCGATGACCGACAACTCTGATATCCTCATTCAACTCGCGCTGGCCGAAGACATCGGCGAGGGTGATGTGACGTCCCGCTATTTCATTCCGGAGGACCGCCGTGCCTGCGCATTCGTGGCGGTGAGGAAGGATGGCGTGGTTTCCGGAGTGGAGCTGGCGGCGAGGGTTTTCAGCACGGTCGATCCGGAGCTGGACGTGGAAATCCTGATCGCCGATGGCAGCCGCGTGGCCGCCGGGGCGTTGCTGATCCGGGTGGAGGGATCGGCGCGGTCCATTCTAACTGGCGAACGGACGGCGCTCAATTTCCTCCAACGTCTCAGCGGCGTGGCCACGCTAACGGCCCGCTATGTCGAGCAGGTCAAAGGCACGAATACCCGTATCCTCGACACGCGGAAGACGACGCCTGGTTACCGGCTGTTGGAGAAGCAGGCGGTCCTGCATGGCGGCGGCACAAACCACCGCATCGGCCTCTACGACCGCGCGATGGTGAAGGACAACCACCTTGTCGCGGAAGGCGGGCCGGCAGCGATCCAGGCGGCGATCCTCAAGCTAAAGTCGGAGAAGCCGGAGGTCGAGGTGGAGCTGGAAGCCGACGATCTCGACCAAGTCCACACGTTTCTAACGATGGAAGGCGTCGATTACATCCTGCTGGACAACATGACGGTCGATGAAGTCGCCGCCGCCCTGATCATGCGCGGCGACCGGAGCCGGCCGCAATTCGAAGCCAGCGGCGGCATCACGTTGAAATCCCTGCGGGAAATCGCCAAGACCGGCGTCGATTTCATTTCCGTGGGAGCGCTGACGCATTCGGCGCCGTCGCTGGATATCGGATTGGATTTCGAAACCCTGTGATGAGCCGCGATGATTTCAACGCGGCTGCCGCGGATTTCCCCGAGCCGTTCCGCTTGTTGGTCCGCGAATCGGTGGAATCCACCAACGATGAAGTCCGCGTCCTGGCCCAAGCGGGCGCACCGGATGGCTTGATCATTCTCGCCGAACGCCAGACCGCCGGACGCGGCCGGCGCGGGGCGGCGTGGTTTTCTCCGGCGGGCGAGTCGCTGGCGTTTTCGATTCTGGTGCGACCGGAGGAACCGAAAGCGCTGTGGCCGCGATTGGCTCTAGCAGCCGGTGTGGCGGTGGCGGAGGCGATTGAGCCCTTCGGAGTGCAGGCGGGGATCAAGTGGCCGAATGACGTTTGGATCGGACAGCGGAAAGTCGCCGGGATTCTCGTCGAGGCCGGGACGGACTTCGCGGTGGTCGGCATCGGCCTGAACGTCAGCACCACTGGTTTTCCCGCCGAGGTTTCCGAAATCGCGACCTCGCTGAAGATCGAGACTTCGCGGGAATTCTCACGAGCCGAGGTCTTGTCGGCGATCGTCCACCGATTCGCCAAGCGACGGCAACAGATCAGCAGCGATTTCGAAATGCTGGTTTCCGCGGTTTCCCAACGCTGCGTCCTGACGGGAAAACAAGTATCCCTCCTCACGGCAAGGGGACCGCGCGAAGGAACCGTAGAAGGCATCGCGGCGGGAGGCGAGCTGATGCTGCGCACGGCAGGCGGATTGGAACGATTGATCCAAGCGGACGAGATCCGTTTCACCCGTCCTTGAATTCCCGGATTCCATTTCGAGCGAAGCGACTCCAGAGTTCGCTCATGAACGTGAAGTCCATTCTTCTTCTGATTGCCGCATCGATTTCCGTGGTCGCCACCTCTTGTGGTCCCACCAAGGCCAAGCCGGATTCGCCGAAAGAAGAGCCGAAAACAGCACCGGTAGAAGGCCCGAAACTGGTCGGGCGGGTCGCGTCCGTTCCGGCAGAGAAAAAGTTTATCCTCATCCAGAGCTACGGAGCGTGGGAGGGCGAACCCGGGCAGATTCTCACCACCCGAGGCCCGGAAAACCGCACCGCCAACCTTAAAATCACCGGCGAAAAGCTCGGGGAATTCGCCGCCGCCGACATCCAATCCGGCCTCGTGGAAGTCGGTGATGCGGTTTATTTCCAGCACGTTCCGAAGCCGGTGACAACTCCGTCACCTCCGGAAACCCTGCAACCACTAGGGGAAACGCCGGTTGAAAACGTTCAAAAAAATAATTAACTTTTCAGGAATTCTTTGCTTCCAAAACCTCTCATCTTTATGTATTTTCAAAAAGTCCCGATTGAAACACTGAGCGCAGCCATAAAAATTAAATTTAGAGTTGATTACTATCCGGCAAACCGGGTAGCTTCTCTTTCGCAATGGCTGTGCCCCCTTACATGTCCCGAAACATGAACACTACAACCAGCCATAATGAAAACAATGAACGCCTCGGGCGCTTCGGTGAAAGCCGATGCGGACCGTCTTGCTGACTTCGTCTTATTCACACAACGAAGCTGCATCCTGAACCTGTCAACAGAACTCAACAAAGGAAACATCTCGTTCCCGCAGTTCTTCCTCCTCACCTATCTTTCCAGCGAAGAATATCTCACGATGTCCGACATCGCGAAGAAGATGGGCCATTCGACCGCAGCCGCTACCGGCTTGGTCGATCGGTTGGAGAAGCTGTCCTATGTTGAGCGTATGCACGCCGCAGAAGATCGCCGCAAGATCATGGTCCGCATCACCGCCAAAGGTACCGAACTCGTTTCGAAGATGCGTACGGAAATCGCGAACGATCTGGCTGGCATTCTTGCAGGCATGGATGAAGACCAGGCGGAAGCCGTTGAACATACGAAGCGCGCCATCCATGGCCGTGCGATCGCTTGATCAATCCTTTCTCCTTCTGAAATAATCCAGCTTGGCGAATCCTCAGCGCCTCCGTTACCGTCCCCGGGTGACGGAGGCGTTCCCCTTTCTGGATCCTTTGAATTCGATCTCCGGCGTGCGAGCCGGATGGATCGAGCGCGTGCCGGATTTATCGATCACCGGCGACCGCGATGAGGCGATGAGTCTTTTGCGACCGTATCATGCCCAAGCGGTTTCGGATTTTTCCGGAACACCCTCGCAATGGTGGCGGGCGGAGCAAGTCCACGGAACTTCGGTGGCCGTCGTGCCCGGCGCGCCACAAATCACGGCACCTGACGGACTGCCCGTGGTGCCGGGAGTCGATGGACTCGTCACCTGCCAATCGGGGATTGTGTTGGCGATTTACGCCGCCGACTGCGGTGCTATCTGGCTCGCGGATGGAAAAACCGGAGCCATCGGCTTGCTGCACTCTGGCAAAAAAGGCACCGAGGGAAATATTTTAAAAAATGCCCTAGGCGTCATGGCGGATCATTTCGGAACCCGGCCGGAAGACGTAACCGCAGTCCTCAGTCCCTGCATCCGGCAACCCGACTATGATGTCGATTTCGCGGGAGAAATCGGCGAACAAGCACAACGAGCGGGAGTTGGAAATTTCACCGACTGCGGATTGAACACCGCTTCCGACCTGACGCGGTTCTACAGCTATCGCCGCGAACTCGGGAAAACCGGCCGGATGATGGCGATGATTACCCGCGATTTCCAACCATGAAGAATTTCTCCCTCGAAGCACCGGCCAAACTGAACCTCTCGCTGCGATTGCTGGGAAAGCGCGAGGATGGCTTTCACGAAATCGATACGGTGATGGCGAAACTGCCGGGACTGGCTGACTTGCTCGAGTTCGCCGAAGCCGACGAATTCAATTTTACCTGTGACGCCCCAGGAGTGCCGGATGACGAGAGCAATCTGGTGGTCAAAGCAGTGCGGGCCTACGAACGCGCTGCGGGAATCACTTGCCGTTGCTCGATTTCACTCAAAAAAGCCATCCCGCACGGTGCCGGACTCGGTGGCGGCAGCAGCGATGCGGCCATCACTTTGTTGGGACTCAACCGGCTTCATGATTTCAAACTCGGTGTTGAAAAGCTTCACGAAATTGCCGGAGAACTGGGATCGGACATTCCGTTTTTCCTCATCTCCGGAGTCGCCCGCTGCACCGGTCGCGGGGAAAAAATCCAGCCGGTCCCCTCCCCGCCGACGCTGCGGGTCTTGCTATTGAAACCTGCGTTCAGCGTCGCGACACCGGATGCCTACAAACGTTGGGCGCAGTCGTCGGAAATCCCCGGTGTCCACTACGGACCCCAGGTTTTTCACGAAATCACGTTGGAAAATGCTCTGGAGCGCCCGGTTTTCGAGAAGCACCGTTTTCTCGCCGAAGTGAAGGAATGGCTATTGGATCGCAGGGAAACGACTGCGGCGTTGATGAGCGGATCCGGTTCGACGGTTTTCGCGGTTTTGAATGACGGCGTTGATGCCGAAGCCTTGGCGTCGGCCGCCCGCGCGGAGCTTGATCCCGGTTTATGGCACTGGGCGGGAGTCACCGATTCATCCCACTGAAATCCGCATTTTGCACGCTTCCCTCGTGCATTTGTTCAGACCGAACCACCGGGACTTCAGAAGCCCTCCCCGTGGAAACCATGGAGGGCAAGCGATTGAACCGTTTTCAGAAAATGGCCCGCGATTTGCGATAGGAAAAGTGGCCGGGAATACACGATACGGAATCATCCGTCGCGCAAAACCCGGCCCAACTCAAAAAACCACACACCAATGAGCATCGGAACCATACTTCTCATCATCCTCATTCTCGCTCTCCTCGGAGCACTGCCTACTTGGGGACACAGCAAAAGTTGGGGATATGCCCCCAGCGGTGGTCTCGGATTGATCGTGCTCATCCTGATCATCCTGCTGCTGCTCGGAAAAATCTGAGCTTGGGGATGGGATCGACATTTCCCGCGAGGCAGCGGCAATTTAGTGGGGACAAACCAGAAGCGTCGTTTGACAAGCGCCGCCCGCTTCCACTAGGTTGCCCGCCCCGGTGCCAAAGCCGGTCCAATCTATCATGAACATTGTTGTCGAGAAGCAGCCAAAATGCGTCGCCACCCTGCGCGTTGAAATCCCAGCGGACAAAGTCAACGGCCAGCGCGATCAGATCGTCAAAGGCTACACCAGCAAGGCCCGCGTCCCCGGTTTCCGCCCCGGAAAAGCACCACGCGCCGTTGTCGAAAAGCGTTTCCAGAAGGAAATCGACGAGGAATTGAACGGAGTCCTCATCAACGAGGCTTACGACGAAGCGCTCAAGCAGGAGTCGCTCCACGTGCTCGATTTCGGCGTGCCTGAGGATATGACCACGCTTCCCAACGGCAGCATCACCTTCGTTTCCAAGCTCACCCTGGCTCCCGAAGTGACCGTTCCAGAATACAAGGGTGTCACCGTGACCGTGCCACCGGTCGCGGTTCCGGATTCGGAAATCGAAGCCCAGCTCACCGCGCTGCAGGAGCGTTTCGCGGATTTCTCCGACATCGAAGGCCGTGCCGCCGCGATGGGCGATTTCACCGTCGTGGACTACACTTCCATGGTCGAAGGCAAGCCCACCGAAGAATTCCTCGGCAAGGCCGCTGGCTATCTTGCCGGCCGCGAAGGCTTCTGGGTGCGCCTCGATGAGAAGGCATTCCTTCCCGGTTTCGCCGCCCAACTCGTCGGCCTGAACACCGGCGACTCCAAGGAAATCACCCTCACCCTTCCCGAGGATTTCCCCGTCGCCGATCTGCAAAACAAGGAGATCGTTTTCCAAACAACGGTCAAGGAACTCAAGCAAGCCGCCCTTCCCGCCCTCGATGATGAACTCGCCAACCGCCTTGCTCCCGGCAAGTCGATGGAAGACATCAAGGACATCATCCGCGAGAACATGGCCGGAGAGCGCCGCCGCAAGATCGACGACATGAAGGTCAACCAGATCGTCGCCCACTTCAATGCGCAGGTGAATTTCGAACTCCCCGACGAACTCGTCACGCAGGAAACACAGAACCAGGCCGATGCCATGGTGAAGCGCGGTGTCCAATCCGGCATGAGTGAGGACGAGATCGAATCCCAGCAGGAAGAGATCTTCGCCAGCGCCGGCGACCAGGCGTTGTCCAATCTCCGCACCAATTTCATCCTCCAGGAAATCGCGCGGGTGGAGAAAATCACGGTAACTGATAGCGAGCTGATCAATCACCTTGCCCAGATCGCCACTTCGCGTAAGATCGCTCCAAAGAAATTCATCAAAGACATGCAGCGCGCGGGCCGCATCCAGAACATCCGCAGCTCGATGGCCATCGGCAAGACCATTGACTTCCTGGTAGAGCACGCGAACGTAGTCGAATCAACAGACACCACCCTCGATGACTAATTTCCAAGCCCCTTACATGACCTCTTCCGCCCCGAAAAACAGCTACTACGTCCCGATGGTCGTCGAGCAGGACGGACGCGGCGAGCGTTCGTTCGACATCTACTCGCGCCTTCTCAAGGACCGCATCATTTTCATCGGCACCGGCATCGATGACTACGTCGCGAACTCCGTGATCGCCCAGCTTCTGTTCCTGCAAATGCAAGACCCGAAGAAGGACATCCACATCTACATCAACTCGCCCGGCGGCTCCGTCACCGCCGGCCTCGCGATGTATGACACGATGCAATTCCTCACCTGCGACGTGAACACCTACTGCATCGGCATCGCCGCATCCATGGGCT
>JAZKEY010000010.1:0-186900 GCA_040386755.1 Verrucomicrobiota bacterium
AAAACCAAACCCGTCATCTTCTGCGGCGACCTCAACGTCGCCCATCAGGAAATCGACATCGCCCGGCCCAAGGAAAACCGTTTCTCCGCCGGATTCTCCGACGAGGAACGCGCCAGCTTCACCGATCTGCTAGGCGCGGGCTTCACCGACACCTTCCGCCACTTTCATCCGGACAAGAAGGAAGCCTATTCCTGGTGGTCCTTCCGCGGCGGCGCACGGGAGCGCAACGTCGGCTGGAGAATCGATTACTTCGGCGTCTCGTCCCCCTTCATGGACCGCGTCGCCTCGGCGGAAATCCTGCCGCACATCACCGGCTCGGACCACTGCCCGGTGGGGATCGTGCTGAAGTGACAAGAAGAAATGCAAAATTGGAGCGCGAAATTTATTTCGCGCGCATTCATTCATTTTCTTCCAGGTTACCTCCAAAGCCGAGCTCACAGAACATGAGATCGGCAGATTTTGATTTCCACCGGAAACCATCCACTTGATGCTCATGGCAATGGTGGAACGCGTATTTCTCGGATGGGACCGGCCGTTTTCGTTGCTTGCGGTGGAGTGGCTGTTGGAGCGGCGCGACGAACTGCCGGGTATGTTGCTGGTCGTTCCCACGGCACAGAGCGGGCGACGGCTGCGCGAGGCGCTGGCGGAATCGGCGGGGGCCTTACTCTCGCCGAAGGTCGTGACTCCGGGATCGTTTTTACAATCCCGCGATGACGAGGCGGCGGCGGATTGGATCGAGCGCGTCGCGTGGACCGAAGTGCTGGAAGGCATTACTGACTGGTCGGGCTACGACGCGTTGTTTCCCGAGCCACCCGGCGGCGAAGGAGACTGGGCATCCGGGCTCGCGCAGGAAATAGTTAGACTACGGCACACACTCCAGGAGAACGGCCTGCTGCTCTCGACCGCCGCGCGGAAACTGCGGGAATCCGTGGAAGCGGAACGTTGGGAAGCGCTAGGAAGATTGGAGGATCTCGTCGAACGGAAAATTCATTCATGGGGCTTCAAAAGCCGCAGCCGGATTCTTGCAGACGGTCTGACATTGCCCTCCGGAGTTTCGAAGATCGTTCTCGCCGGCGTCGCTGAAATGCCGCCGCTGGTCGAGCGGGCGTTGCTAACATGGCAGGGTCAGGTGACCGCATTGATCGGCGCGCCGGATGGTGAGGCGGAGGAATTCTCACCCATCGGCAAGCCGTCGCTTAACTGGTCACAGCGACCACTGCCGTGGCCGGACGGTTCTATCCAAGTCGTGGCGGACCCGCGGCAGCAGGCCGTCGAGGTGCTGCGCGTGATCGGTGAAATGAAAACACCGTCCAACGAGGTCGCCCTGGGATCGGCGGACACCGAAGTCGGCGACGAGCTCGCCCGCGCATTCACCCGCGCGGGATGGCCGGCGTTTCACCCGGCGGCGGAAGTCGTCAGCGGCGGACTCGCGCGGTGGTTCAAGGTCTGGCGGTCGTGGCTCACCGATCCGACTCTGGCCTGCATGGCCGATTTGTTAGCCCTTCCAGAAACCGGCATCCTGGTGGCCGGCAAGCGCGCGCAAAAATCCAAACGCCTCGCCGAGCTGCGCGACCGCTGGATGGTCATCCGCACCGAAGACCTGCAACGTCGGTGTGATGCCGAAAGTTTCCGCAACGAGTTCGACAGGGAATCCGCTGCGGAACTCTGCACCGCCGCCGATTCGTTAGAAAAATGGCGGACCAGCTTCAGCAGTGGCAATTTCACTTCCACCTTGAAGCGGCTGCTGGAAATCCTCGGTAAAACCGGCCCTGCCACACTTGAGTCCGCTGGGACAATGACGGAGTGGATCAACAACGCCACGCCACTGATAGCCCGCTTGAAACGCGGCGCGGGATTCTGGATCGACCTGATGATTTCCGAACATCCCTCCCCCGCCCCGCTGCCGCCGGAGGGACGGGTGCTTGATGTGCAGGGCTGGCTGGAGCTTTTTCACGAACCAGGCAGCCATCTCGTCTTGTGCGGGATGAATGACGGCAAGGTTCCGGCGAGAAGCGGTGGCGAGCCGTGGTTGAGCGAAGCGAGTCGCGACCGGCTGGGTCTGATCAAGGATGCCGATCGCGCGACCCGTGATGCTTATCATTTCATGGCGATGCTGGAAGCCCGCCGCAATGGCGGGCGGGTGGATGTGATCTGCGGAAAATCGGGATCGGGCGGCGAGTCGTTGTTGCCGTCGCGCCTGCTGTTAGCTGCGGAGAGGGCCGAGCTGCCGGGGCGAGTGAAGCTGCTTTTCAAGGAGGTCGAGCCGCCGGAAGCCGGGTTGCGCTGGCAGGCGGATTGGCAATGGACACCGAGGATCGCCGACCCACCGGCACGTCTCAACGTGACTTCGCTCGGAACCTATCTGGCCTGTCCTTTCCGCTATTATTTGAAATACGTCCTCAACATGCAGTCGCCCGAACCGGAACGCGCGGAATGGAACGCCCGCGATTTTGGCACAGTGGCGCATGAAGTGTTGGAACGCTGGGGTCGCGATACTGAAGCGCGGAACTCCGACGAACCCGAAATCATCCACAAATGGCTTTCTAACGAACTCGACCGGGTGGTGACGGAGTGGTTCGGCCAACGCGTGCCGCTCGCGATCCGCATCCAGACCGAGTCGCTGCGGCAACGGCTGTTATGGCTTGCCCGCGTGCAGGCCGCCCACCGGAGCGATGGTTGGGAAATCGTCGATGTCGAACGCAAGGTCGAGCTGCCCGTCGGCGAGGCGAAAATCATCGCGATGATTGACCGGATCGATCGCCACCGCGAAACCGGCCGGATGCGAGTGCTCGATTACAAAACAGGAAAAGTCGATGCCGTTGACAAATCGCATCGGAAAAAACTCGGCACGTCGAGCGTCCTTCCCGCCCATCTCAGCCTCGACTGCCCGGCGGTTTATGAAGGCACCGACAAGGGGAAATCGGCGAACTTCCTATGGCACAATTTGCAACTCCCGCTTTACGCCTCTGCCTTGGTGAAGCGGGGCGAAGCCATTCCCACGCCCTGTTATTTCACACTGCGCTCCACCGAAGCCGAGGTGGACATCCACGAGTGGGGCGATTTCGAAAGCGACGATCTCGAAGCCGCCCAAGCCTGCGCCGACTGGGTCGCCGGTCAAATCGCCGCCAAGGTGTTCTGGCCGCCCGCGGAGAAGGTGACTTATGATGATTTCGCGATTCTCGCGGCGGGCAGGGCGTTCGAGGAAATGTTTTCCGACATCACCCCGCCTTCCAGTTAGAAAATCGGCGACTCCGGGAAGAACACCCGCTGGATGGCCCAGGCGATGCCGGCGAGCGCCACTAACGCCGAACCGAAGGTCTGCACCTGTAGCGTCCACTTTTTCAGCAGCCACAAGACCAGGAACGCCGCCGCCAGCACGGTGACCTGCGCCAGCTCGACGCCGACATTGAATCCTAACAAAGGGCCTACAAGCTGCGGGCCGCTGAGACCATCCATTTTCTGGCCGATGGAACTGGCGAATCCCAACCCGTGCAGGAGGCCGAAGGTGAAGACGAGGATCAAGCGCTGTTTGCCCACCTTGCGGACCAGCAGATTTTCAATCCCGATCCACGCGATGCTGATGGCGATGAAAACCTCCACCGGCCCGCGGATGCCGAACAAACTCTCAGGGATGGTCACGACTTTGAAAACCGCCAGCGCCAGCGTGATCGAATGCGCCAGCGTGAACAGCAGCGACTGCCCCAGCAGCGACCGCCAGTTCGGAGCTAACAGGAAGAGCCCGAGGATGAACAGCATGTGGTCCCGTCCCTCCGGCAGGACGTGGTGATAGCCCATCTGCACCCAGCCGCCGGTGAGCGGTTTCTCCACGGGCAGGGACTCGCCCGCTCCCGTTTGTTTGATGAGCATCAGGCTGCCACCCGGCAGCGTGCTGATCACGGTCGGGTCCTCGCCTTCCTCGATGAGAATAATCAGCTCCGTTTCCTGCTCACCGGACCAGTGCACCCGCAGTTCGCCCGCGCCGGGGATCGGGTCGATGATCAGGTCGGTGGTGAGCAGCGCGATGTCGCCGATTTCCGGCGGCAGTTCGAACGGGTCTTTTTCGAAATCGGGAAACTCGAGCCGCCACGGGACGTCCTTGTCGGCGAAGGTGAATCGGAGGAGCTTGCGGAGGGTGTTTTCGGTTTCCCTGCGGAATCTCGCCAGCTCTTCGGGCGACTCCTTCATCGCCGCCGCCCGGCTCATCGGCGGACCGCCGGGGACGTTGCGCGTCTCCGGCAGCATGTAGGCAATGTCCATTTGCCCCGCAAGCCGCCACTGGGATTCGGTCTTGAGCAACTCCAGCTCCACCGAGGCGACTTGGTGGGCGTGGAGGAATCCGGTAAGAAGCAGAAGACAGGCGAAAAATCGGGCAAATTTCATGCGATGGGGAACGTTCCGAGACGCTTAGGCCGAACACTCGGCTTTGGCCACCACGAACCTTGATCGACCGGTTTTGACAGGGTTTTTTGAGCGGGAAAAACCGGAAACTCGCCGCTTTACAAGGTCCGAAGTGGCACCCATAGTCCCGCGCCCATGACTTTTGTTGCCGCCTCACTCCTTTCCATCAGCATCAATGTGCTGCTTTTGATCTTCGTGTTCATCTGTTTCCTGATGACCCTGGTGATCCTGATGCAGCGCCCGAAACAGGAAGGTCTTGGCGCGGCATTCGGCGGCGGCGTGACCGACCAGGTCTTCGGTGCCCGCACGACCAACGTCCTCCAGCGCGGCACGGTCTATCTCGGCTCGCTGTTTTTCATCCTCAGCCTGCTTCTCTCGGTCCTGATCGGCCAGAAAAACAAGACCGTCAAAACCGTCACCGACAAGGATCTCGCCCCCAAGGTGGAAGCCGCCGCACCCGCCACTCCGGCTGTGGAAGTCACTCCGAAATCGCTCAGCGAGGAACTTCCCGTGGACAATGCCTCGCCTGCGGTTGAAATCACTCCCGCTCCAGCGGATGCGCCTGCCGATGCTCCGGCCTCAGTGCCTGCCGCTCCTGTCGAAACCACTCCTGCTGCTCCCACCGAAACCACTCCCCCAGCCGTTGAACCTGCTCCGACCGAAACGCCTGCTCCTCCCGCCCCGGCGGATGGCGCTCCGGCCGACGCGCCGAAAGAGCCTTGACGCTCTCCCGGCGTGAACGAATCGATCCAGGAAAATCCCGATTCCCCGGTTTGGGCGCGTGAGGATGCATTTCCTGCCGCCCCGAGTGGCTGGGGATGGGTGGATCGGAAGGGAAATCCCCATCCGTGCGATTCGTCGGAAAAACTCGCCACCGCCATCCGCGAAGACCGCGATGGCAGCGTGAATCTGGTCTGGGCTCCAGGACATGCCCGGATGATTCTGCCGGAAGAACTTGAAGGAATGGGCGATGCCCTGCGCTTCGCCCGCGAACGCTGGACCCGCGACGATCTGGACGAAGCCAACCACAGGCTGCGCTGGTTCGGGACGATTCTCGCGGTAGCAAGCGGCTTTGCCTTCTATGGCGGATGGATTTTCTCCGGCAACTCCGGCCCCGCGATGGATACCTCCGAGCGATTGGCATTCGCCGTCAGGAATATGTTCGGATCCACCATGCCCGGATTGGCGTTGTTGATGTTCGTCATTTTCGCGTTCATCCCGTGGTATCAGGCCCGCAAGCGACGGGCGGAGTTGGGAAACTGGACGGAAGCCGGCATCGCCGAGTTTGCTCCCACCATCCGCTTCGAGACTTGGCTGGAACGGCAAAAAGCTCCGCTGACGAAGCTGTTTCTCGGCCTCGTCGTGCTGGTGGCCCTGACGCAGATGCTGGGCAAGGTGAACACCGAGGGCTGGAAGTCGCTGATGGCGCTGTTTCACAACTGGGACGGCACCGAGGCCGCGGGATTGGTGAAACCCAACTATTTCCAAGGCGAGTGGTGGCGGCTGTTCACCGCGCCCTTCCTCCATGGCAATATCGTCCACCTCCTGATGAACGCGGCGGCGCTGGCCTACCTCGGCAAACGCGTGGAAGTCTTCGCCCGCTGGCCGCACTTGCCCATGGTGTTCCTTTTCGCCGCCACCATCGGCGGCGCGGCATCCGCCCGCTTCATCGCGGCACCGTCGGTCGGCGCATCCGGCGGACTGATGGGCTGGCTCGGGTTTTTGTTAGTCTTTGAAACGTTGCACAAGGCGCTCGTCCCCCGCCGCGCGCGGCGCAGGCTCGCGGCCGGCGTCTTTCTAACCGCGCTGATCGGCGTCATCGGCTACCGCTACATCGACAACGCCGCGCACGCCGGCGGCTTGTTAGCCGGCATGATCTACGCCGCCATCGTTTTCCCGCCATCCTCCTCACCCCACCGGCCGCGGACCACCATCACCGATCGCGTCGCGGGGGGCGTGACGATGGTTTTCATCATCGCCTCGGCGCTTTTCGCCATCTGGCAGATCCTCGCCACCCGTTAGAAACAAGGAATACGAAATCCGGCTGCGAGCGCTAGTAGCATCGGTAATGTCACTGACTGGCCAATGATCTGCCGGGCGAGTTTCAGCGTTCAGGCGGAGCCATGGGCGGAATTGCTTTGATCCAAGATGCCAGTTCCTTTTCGGCATCCGTCTGCCACTCCAGATCTGCCAGCTTCTTGTAATCATCGACTCGCAGTTTCAGCAGACTGTATTGCTCGGGGTAATGAGGACGAGAAAGATATGAGAACTCTTCCTGCACACGTGTCCGAACACCGGGATGGTGAATCAATGACGCCGTAATTTTGAAGGCTTCAACGGTTCGGAAATCAAGAACTTGGACCGCACTACCTCCTATACTGCCGCCCCCCTGTCCTGGTAAAGCGTCAGGGAAAGCCTCAATTTGGATCTCCAGATCAAACTTCAGGAAGACCAGTGATTTCTCGTTTCGAATTTCACCGAGTGCTTCGCCCAAGACATAGCGGCCGGGATGTTCAACGAATTCCCTTCCGGTTGGTGGAGCGAAATAGAGGTATTCAATGATCCATCGGTTGGCCTCCACCGCCTTTTCCTTCGACACCGGTTGGGGATTGAGAAACCGGGGATAGGGAGCCCCCTCCCCCACGCGCCGTCCGTAAAATCGCTCGAGGGTCTCCTTGCCTTCCGGGGCATTGACATGGCGCTCCGCGAACCTGCCATACTCATCGGCGCGGCGTTTCCGATCAAGCGCCCACAGCGCGATTTTCGCCTTCACATCGCTTCCTTCGGCCTCCAGCAGCTTTGGTTCGATCTTTGCATCCGTCAATGCGACCGCCAGATCGTCGATGCACTTGGCAAACTCAATGCCAGCAACTCCCCCCTTGGTGCGCATGGTCATATTCTGCTTTTGGGCTTTCTGTTTGATCGAGATGGCCTTGTCCACCAGTGCTTCGGCGCCGGTTGGCCAAGGGAGAATTTCGGCAGCCGGAGCGAATGTCGAAAGAATCAGTACGAGTGTGGCGAGCAGACTAAATGGATTCCATTTTATATTTCGCTCGGGGATATCCGCTCTTTTGATCATCTAATGTCCATCCAATGGTGGGTTCGATGCCGGAATCAACGGTATCTCTTTCATCCAAGAGGCAAGTTCCTTCTCTGCATCCGTCTGCCACTCCATGTTTGCCAGTTTTCGATAGTCTTGGAGCTTAGAGTAATAAAGATTCTGAACATCTTCAGGATGGATGCGCGAAAGATAACTGATCAAATCACGCACATTTCGACGGACCCCGTCGTGGTGAATCATGGAAGCCACAATGGTAAATGCACGACGGGTGCGGAAATCTAGAATGTATCTCGCGTAAGCGCCAATTTCTTCATTATTTGCCCCAGAGGATGCCTCGAATTGCACCTCAAGGTCAAACTTTAACATAACAAGCGATTTTTCATTACAAATTCTGGTGAGGGCTATAATCAATTGCGACCGATTTGACATCTGCCACTCACGTTTACCGGTTGGAGGAGCAAAATACAGATACTCAAGAATCCATCGATTGCCCTCAACCGCATCGTCATCCGCGACCATTGGTGCGGAACTCACTTGAGGCTGGGGAAACCTTCGCGGCTGGCCATCAGGTAAAAAGGTAACTCCCTCATTTCCTTGCTGATCCTGCACGCTTTTGCGTTCGGCGGCGGCCTTTCCAATAGGATTGTCACTGATATGGCAATGCTCCAACCGGGCGTATTCCTCAGACCTCACTTTGCGATCAAGCGACCAGAGAGCGATTTTCGCCTTCAAATCTGAGCCCTCTTTCTCCTTAAGTTGTTCTAAATTCAAAGATTCCCCGGAGAGAATCTGGGCCAATTCGTCCAAGCATTTTGCAAAAGCGTGCCCGTGCTCGCCTCCCTCTGAGAACATCTGCAAGTTTTGCTTTTGCGCCTTAACTTTGATTTCAATCGCCTTGTCGATAAGCGCCTCGGCTCCAGCAGGCCAAGGAATCGCAACAGGAGACTCATCAGCAGCCAGGGTGAAAGATGAAACTAACGGGAGGAGTACCGCAAAGAGTTTAAGTGAATAGCGCCTCATCATTCGGAATTGGTTTGTTATAGGGTGAGGGTCACCTTCACGCTTTTACAACACTTTCCTTTTTCCCGCTGGCGATGGAGCGGTAGATGGCATCGACGACGAGGAGGTCGCGGAGGCCTTCGGTGCCGTCGGGGGCGAAGGGCTTGTCCTCGAGGATGGCCTGGGAGAAGGCGTCCATCTCCTTGAGGAAATGATCGACGTGCGGGAAGGCGAGCGTGATTTTCGGATCGGAGGTCCAGCCTTTCAGACCGCCATAGCCGTAGGCGGGCTGCATGCCGAAGCGGCCCTTGGTGCCGTAGGCGGTGAAGCCGTCGGAGCCGTTGAACTGATAGGTGGTGAGGCATTTGGCGGTGAGGCCGGAGGGGAATTTCATGAGCCAGTTGATGGTCTCGTCAACCTCGGCGAATTTCACGGGATCGGTCTTGGTCTCGATGGCGGAGACTTCGACGGGCTCTTCGCCCGCCAGATAGCGGCAGGCCTGGAGGGCATAGACGCCGACATCCATCAGCGCGCCGCCGCCTGCCAGATTTTTGCGGAGCCGCCATTGGGTGGGATCGCCGATGGCGAATCCGAATCCGGCGTCGATGTGCTGGAGCGGGCCGAAGGTTTTCTCGCGGGCGAAGCGGATGGCCTCGCGGTGATGGGCCTCGAACTGGCAGCGGTAGCCGACGCCTAACCGACGTTTGGCTGCCTGGCAGGCGGCGATCATGGCACGGCAGTCGTCGGGCGTGTTGGCCATGGGTTTCTCACAGAAGACATGCTTGCCCGCATTGGCGGCGCGGATGACGAACTCGCGGTGCATCCCGTTAGGCAGGACGATGTAAACGACGTCGATCTCGGGATCGCTGGCGATGCTGTCGAAATTTTCGTAGTTATAAACCTTGTCGGCGGGGAGGCCGTATTTCTCGCGCCATTTCACGCCCTTCTCCGGAGTGCCGGTGACGACGGCGACGAGCTTGGAATGGGTGGTGTTCTGGAGAGCCGGCGCGATCTGGTTGGTGCTGAGCGAACCGAGGCCGACAAGGGCCCAGCCGAGTTTCCTGCCCGGAGCGGGCGCGGGCTCCTGGGCACGGGCGGCGAGAGTGGCGAGGGAGGCTCCGATGGCGGTCTTGAGGAAGGGGCGGCGTTGGATGTTCATGGGTTCGGGGGTTTACCGGGCTCGGCAGGTGCTTGTATCAGGATCGGGGGGATTTGCTCAACGGTGGAATCGCGGACCGGTCCGCAACGGTGCTCCTGATGCCCCGCATTTCGGTTGGCATCGTGGAATCCCCGGCCAACAATCCAGCGTTCAACCCACGAAAAATCCATGTTCCGAACGATCCTCGCCTCGCTGGCCCTGACCGCGTCCCTGCCCGCCGCCACCCGGATTTTCCAAGCCTTCGAGGGCGATGGATACGATGTGTGGAAAGCGGATGGCACCGCTTTCGGGCTGGCTCCGGTGACAGGCAAAACGGATGACATGCCGGCTCCGTTCGTTTCCTACTCGGACGAGAGCCTGGCCAGCTCCACCCACGGCGGGGAGGCGGCGAAGGGCACGCTGACCTCGCCGGAATTCACCATCGAGGAGCCTAACATCAATTTCCTCATCGCCGGCGGCGACACGGCGGGGAAGACGGCGGCGCAGTTAGTCATCGACGGCAAGGTGGTGCGCGAGGCAGTTGGGAAACGCCAGTTCCGGATGGAGCGGGCGCTATGGGATGTCAGGGAATTCAAGGGACGCACGGCGGTGATTCGTCTGATAGACGACGCGGAAGGCGAGTGGGGATTCATCGGTGTGGATCAGTTTGTTTTCTCCGAATCGGCGAACATCAAGTTCCCCGCCTCGACGCGTGAGGGGAAACCTTATGTCGAGGGACTGGTGGCGACCGACGTGGTTGCTGGGGCGAACATCCCCGTCGACAGCACATTGAAGGTCGAGGCGACCTATCAGGACCAGCAGATCACCTCGCCGACGGCGCTGACCTTCGATGAGCAAGGACGGGTGTATGTTTCCGAAACCCATCGGTTCCGCGAAGGCATCGAGGATGACCGCGACCACCTCTACTGGTATCTCGACGACCTCGCTGCGATGAAAACGAGCGACCGCCGCGCGCTGCACGAAAAGTGGAAGGACAAGGTTGCGTTAGAGCACATGACGACGAAGTCCGAGGTCATCCGGCGTCTCGCTGATACGAATGGCGACGGCAAGATCGATGAGAGCAAGGTCTTCGCCGAGAAGTTCAACGACGTGTTGGACGGGACGGCGGCGGGTGTTTTCTACTATGAGGGCAGCCTTTATTTCGCCTGCATCCCGAAGATTTACATGCTGCGCGACACAAACGGCGACGGCACGGCGGACGAGAGGAAAACCGTCGAGGAAGGATTCGGCGTGCGGATTTCCCTATCAGGTCATGATTTGAACGGCTTCACGCTGGGACCCGACGGCCGGATCTACGGCACCGTCGGCGACCGGGGCTTGAGTTTGGTGACGAAGGAGGGCGTGGCGTATGACTATCCAAACGAGGGCGCGGCATTCCGTTTCGAGCCGGATGGCACAGGCTTTGAAATCTTCCACACCGGTCTGCGCAATCCGAAAGAGATCGCCTTTGACGCGTTGGGAAACGCCTTCACCGTGGATAACAACTCGGACCAGGGCGATGCCGCGCGCATCGTCTATCTGGTCGAGGGCGGCGACTCCGGCTGGCAGATGGAGCACCAGACGATGCACTCGTTCCACCGCCAGATAGGCCTGAAGGATCGCCCGCAGAGCCGCTGGATGGACGAGCGGATGTGGGAATTGGAAAATCCGTCGCAGCCGGCCTACATCCTGCCGCCGAACGCACTCCTAACATCCGGCCCGTCCGGCCTGACCTACAATCCGGGCGCCGGTTTCCTCGAAAGCGAGGCCAACCATTTCCTGGTGTGCGACTATCGCGGCGGCAGCGCGAACTCGGGCATCTGGTCGTTCGAAATGAAGCCGAAAGGCGCGGGCATGGAAATGAGCGACTCGCGGCAGTTCCTGTGGGGCGTCGCGGCCACCGATGTCGAGTATTCGTGGGATGGAAAGGTCTACATCACCGATTTCATCACCGGTTGGGAATCCCACGAAGCCGGCCGCCTGCTCTCGCTGGATGCGGGGGCTAAAACGTGGCAGGCGGTGGAAGTCGCCGGTGCCGCGAAGATCATGAAGGAGGGCTTCGAGCATCGCGCATCCGCCGTGCTGCTCAATTTACTGAAACATCCCGACGCTCGGATCCGCCTGCGTGCGCAGCTCGCCCTGACCCGCAAAAACGACGCTCTCCAGCGGTTTTCCGAAGCCACCCTCTCGTCGAATCCCATGGTCCGCATCCACGGCATCTGGGGGCTCGGCATCCTCGCCCGGCGCGGGGCGGCGCTCCTGCCCGCCGCGGAATTCGCCGAGATCCCGAATGCCAAGATCCCCGCGGAGGCGGAAAAGCAACTGATCGCGCTGCTCAAGGACAAGGATCCCGAAATCCGCGCGCAGACGCTCCGCGTGCTGGCGGACTCGAAGGCCGGGAAAAACCAAATCCCGTTAGGCCCGCTGTTCGCCGACGAATCGCCGCGCGTCCGCTACTTCGCCACCCTGCTGGCCGGCAAGCGCGGGATGATCGGCTACTACAGCGCGGTCTGCGATCTCATAACTGAAAACGACAACCGCGATCTCTATCTCCGCCACGCAGGCATCCGCGCGCTCCAACAGATGGCCACGAATCCCGCCATCCTGACATCGCTCGTCACCAGCGAGTCCCCCGCCTTGCGTCTCGCGGCGACCGTGGCGCTGCGCCGCATGAAGAGCCCGTCCGTCGCCCTCTTCATTTCCGATGCCGATCCCAAGGTCGCCGACGAGGCCATCCGCGCGATCTGCGACATGGACATGATTGCGCAACGACCGATGGTCGCCGGTTTGATGGACGATCTGGCATCGCGGACGTGGACGCCGTTCATGCTGCGCCGGTTGGTTCACAACTCCTTCCGCATCGGCACCGCCGAGAATGCCGCGCGCGTCGTCAAGGTCGCCGCCGATCCCGCCATCCCGGAGGTCGTTAGAAAAGAGACTTTCCGCCTGCTCGCCCTGTGGACCGAGCCATTCCCCGCCGATCAGTTCACCGGCCACTGGCGTCCGTTGGAAAAGCGCGCTCCAGACACGGTCCGCCCTGCGTTGCTCGCGGCGATGCCCGGATTGCTCAAGGAAACCGGATTCGCCCTCACCGCCGCCATGGAGCTGGTGAAAACCTATCAGTTAAAAGTTCCCGGCCTCGATGGGAAATCGCTCCGGACCATGATCGGGAACGCCGCCCTGCCTGCCGACGCACGCGCGGCCGCACTGGACCTCTTCATCGCACTCAAGCCGGAAAATTCCGAAGCGTTCCTCACCGGACTCGCCGGTGATGCTTCCGACGAGGTTGCCCTAACCGCCTTGACCGCCATCGTGGGAAAATCACCCGAAGCCGCCCTGCCGTTGCTCGAAGCTTCGGTGAACTCAACCAGCCCGACCCGCGCGCGCAAGACCTGGGCGGTCATCGCCGCGCTGCCGGGGAAATCCGTGGATGCCATCTTCGTCCGGAAACTCGACGAACTGCGCGCCGCCAACGGCATCTCCCCCTCGGCCCTCGAACTCATCGAGGCCGCGAAGAAGCGCAAGGACGGCACCGTCGCCGCAGCCCTAACCGCCTTTGAGAAATCCCTTGCAGGAAACAGCGATCCTCTCGCCAAGTGGAACACCTCCTTGTTAGGCGGCGACGCCACGTCCGGAGCCGCCCTCTTCGCCTCCCACCCCGCAAGCGAGTGCAAACGCTGCCACCGCGCAGAGGAAGGCCATGCCGTCGGTGGAGAAACCGCACCGAATCTCGTCGGCATCGCGAACCGCCACCAAGACCCGCGTTATTTCCTCGAATCCATGATCGCCCCGAGCGCCGTCATCGCCCCCGGCTTCGGCGCGGTGCTCATCGATTTCAAGAACGGCGCTTCTCTATCAGGCAATGTCATCGCCGAAACTCCCGACCACATCGACCTCGACGCCGCCGGGAAACCGCTCCGCATCTCGCGCGCTGACATTTCCAACATCACCGCTGCCACCTCGCCGATGCCGGCCATGGAACCCCTCCTCAAACCTGATGAACTCCGCGACATCATCGCCTGGCTCGGCAGCCTCACCCAGGGCGGCGAACCCGCGAAAGCCGCCGCCGAGCCCACTCCGCTCGATCCCGCCACCCTGCTTGCCACCGCGGAAAAAGCACCGGCGGGCATTGACCCGGCGATCATGAAAACCGGCCGCCAGCAATTCATGGTCTGCGGTGCCTGCCACGGTCAGAACGGCGAGGGCACCGCCGCCGGTCCGCCGCTCGCCGGTTCCGAGTGGGTCACAGGCCCCGCGGAAAACCTGATCCGCATCCAGCTCCGCGGCCTGCTAGGTCCCATCAAGGTGAAAGGCCAGGAATACAACATGCCCGGCGGCATGGCCCCGCTCGCCTATCAGACCGACGACCAGATCGCCGCCGTCCTCACCTTCATCCGGAATTCCTTCGGCAATTCCGCCCCCGCCGTCAGCCCCGCCGCGGTCGCCGCGCTGCGTGGCGAGGTTGGCAAGCCGCAGCTCGCTGCCAGCGATCTCACGGCTCCTTCACCGGACCCAGCTCCGCAAGCAGCACCCGCTGCCGGAGCCGCACCCGGTAAATACGATCACCTCACCACGGAGAGTCCTTACAGCAAATGGATCGGCATTGTCGCAGGCGTCCTCGTCACCGGTATCCTGGTCCTGATGTTCCGGTCGGCGAAGAAATGAGAACATCTCATCTTCCTCTTGGGAAATCCCACAGTTCCCCGAGCCGCGTTTTTCCTGAAACCACACGAAACAGCAAAGGAAGCCTGTCGATCTGATAGCGCCTCAGGAACAGGCCGAAACCGTTAGCCAGCGAGTTGAACGCCAGGTGGCGCACCCATCCGTCCCGCAGTGGAATGTTCCGTTCCACCAACACAGGGCGGACCTTGGTGATCCACAAGCCGGCAATGGCCACTGCTAACAACGGCAGCACGAGGATGACGAGGATCACGCCGACGGTTGATTCGATCGCCCTCGTCATGACCCGCTAACCGTTGGATCACTCGAATCCCTTCAGGATCTGCCGCCGGACCTCGACGATGTCGATCTCGCCGGTGTGGCGCCAGAGGATCTTGCCGCCGGGGGCGATGAGGACGGTGTGCGGGAGGGCGCCGGACCAATCCGTGTCGATGGCATGCGCCATGGCGTCGGGGTTGCCGCCGGTCCAATGGAAATTGTTGGAGGGGAGGCCGCTTTCCGCGAGAGACTTGGCGACAGGGTCAGGGATGGCGGCGTAGCGGGATTCCAGGAACTTGGAAACGGTGGAGCGTTGGTCGGCGGGATCCACGCTGATGGAGATGAATTCCATTGGCCGGCTCTGGAAGCGGCGGCCGGCGTCAATGAGCGAGGGAAATTCCTTCACGCAGGGGCCGCAGGTGGTGGACCAGAAATTGACGAGCCGGAGGTTTTTCGAACCATTGGCGCGGATCTTCTTGGAGAGTTCCTCGTTGAGATCGGCGACGGTGACGGGGCGCTTTTCCCAAGCGGCTTGGTCGGCGGCGACGTTGGCTTTCTTGAAATTCCATTTGGTCGAGCAGCCGAAGGAGCGGGTGGTCTTTTCCTTCACATCGGTCCCGGCGAGGACGGCGTCGAGGGCGTCGCGGAGGTAGCTTTTATCGACGTTGCCGGAGTTGCGGCCGGCGTCGTCCATGCGACCGGTGTAGCGGAGCTTGCGGTCGGCATCGAAGAGGAAAACGTGCGGGGTGGATTGGCCACCGCAGGCGGTGACGAACTCCTGTTTTTCGCCGTCATAAAGATAGGGAAAGGTCCAGCCGAAGTCCTTGGCGAAGGGCGTCATTTCTTCGAACGAGTCGTTAAACGGCGAGTAGCCGAGTTCGTCCGGAGTGAGGGCTCCCGGGTTATTGCCATTCACGGCGACGAGCGCGACGCCCTTGTCCTTGTAGTCCTTATGAATTTGCTCGGTGCGGGCGGCGGCGGCCACGGCGTCCGGGCAATGGTTGCTGGTGAAAATGATGCACAGCACCTTGGAATCCTTGAAATCAGCGGGCGTGTAGGTTTTTCCATCCGTCCCCGGCAGCGAGAAATTCGGCAGATCGGCCCCGATCGCCAGCACTTTGGGGATGTCCTGACCCATGACCGGCAGCACCAGGGCGACCGCCAGTCCGAATAGCATCTTCAGTTTCGTCATGCCCCTGAATACCCGAGCGGTTTCCGATTTCCTGCAAAAAAATTCATTTGATGGCATCCAGTCCGCCACCGCTGTAAAGGGTATGGCCGTGAAAGCGAAAACACTCCTCCTGTTTCTCACCCTCCCCGCCGCCGCATTGCCCGAACCGCCCCCTGCGAAGTTCCGCGCGGAGACGCTGGATGCCAAGCTGGGCATCGGCTACGGCGTGGCCATTGCCGATGTGGATGGCGACAAAAAGCCGGACATCCTGCTCGCCGATGCGAAGGAAACCTTCTGGTATCAAAATCCCGGTTGGCAGCGATTCCAGCTCACCGGCAAGCTCACCGAGAAGGACCACGTCTGCATCGCCGCCTGCGACATCGATGCCGACGGCAAGGCGGAGGTCGTCGTCGGTGGCCAGTGGGACCCGGCCGATACCGAGAAAAGCGGTGCGGTCCTCTCCCTCACCGCGCCAACCGACCGCAAGGAAATCTGGTATCCAGTCCCCCAGCGCCACGAACCCACCGTCCACCGCATGAATTGGGTCCGCGTGAATGGCGAGCGCCCGTTTCTCGCCGTCCTCCCGCTCCACGGCCGCAATGATAACAAGGACGGCTCGGGCGTCGGCGTCCGCTTCCTCGGCTACCAACCGACAGGACCGGCGAACTGGCCTACATTCCTCCTCAACGAGGGCTTCCACATGGCCCACAATTTCCAGCCGGTCCTCTGGGACAAAGACGACCCCGGCGAAAGCATGCTCGTCGCCGAAAGGGAAGGCGTTCATTTAGTACGCAAAGAAGAGGCCATCTGGACCACCACCCGCCTCACCGATCACGGCAGCGGCGAAGTCCGGCTCGGGAAATCGCCCGATGGCAGCCGGTTCATCGCCACCGTCGAGCCGATGCACGGCAACACCGTCGCCATCTATCCGGAGCGGGCAAAAGCCTTCGTCACCCGCATCGTCGCCGACGAAACGCTGAACCAAGGCCATGCCCTCGTCACCGGGGATTTCCTCGGCATCGGGTCGGACCAGATCGTCGCCGGTTGGCGCGAACCGACGAAGGACGGCAAAAAAGTCGGCATCCGCCTCTACGTCCCGACCACCGCCGATGGCGGAAATTGGAAACTCCACGCCACCGTCGACGACAACACCATGGCCTGCGAGGACATGAAATCGGTCGATCTCAACAACGACGGCAAACCCGACCTCATCGCCGCCGGCCGGGCGACCAAGAACCTCGTCATTTACTGGAACGAGACCGGGAAACCGTGAAAGCCGGTTCCGTCCCAAGGAATGAAAATCCACCGCCAACTTGTCTTCTGTTGGATCCTGGGAGCGTTCTGGCTTTTCGCCGCTGCCTACGTCTTCATCCGGCCTCGGACTGGATCGCTCGCTTACCCCCAAGGCATCAGGGAACCAACGATTTCCTGGTCTTACCAAATCGGGTCCAAAGATTATGGCCTATTCCAAGTCAACAAAGGGACCTATCCTCAGTTCACGAGGCATTTCCCAAAAGAACTGCCGCTTTCAACGAAGAAGGCATTCATGAGCTATGATGATGATGTCGCTTATGTTATCGGAGCTCCGAAAGGATATTGGAGTCTCCGCGAGGACGGAGCACAGAAAACCGCCGCCGCCCTCATCGTGGCAGACCACGCCTACCCACTCCCGCTGCCCGTGGAGGGAATCTTCCTCGCCGTCGGCCTAACTATCATCGCCGTTCCGACGTTGACGATCATCGTCCGCCAAATGAAATTCCAACAAAACCTGCCGAAGGAGACAACGACAGGCCTTTGATCATGAAATCGGCCGACCTCATCGCCGCCGGCCGCGCCACCAAGAACCTCGTCATTTACTGGAACGAGACCGGGAAACCGTGAAAACCGGTCTGGGAGTGACCTCAATCCAGGGTCGGAGTGCCCTCATCCTAGGGTCGGGCGATCCCACTCCGGGGTCGGAGTGAGCACGATCCGGGGGTGTAGTGACCTCGGTTCAGGGGTGTACCGAGCAGTCTACGAGGTTGTAGAGACCTTAGTCCGGGGTTGTTCCGAGCACGGTCCGGGGTCGTACTGAGCCCAGTCCGGGGTTGTACTGAGCACGGTACACCCCCTCGGATGGGGCGCTTCCATCCCGGTATCCGACAGAGTAGCAATCGTTTCCAAGTATTTCCTTCCCACACTTCGCCATCCGCCCATGCCCATTTCCTTCCGCCCGCTCCTGCTGCTTGCCGTTTTCTGGGCAGCCTCCGCCCACGCCGCCGAAAAAAAGCCCAACGTCCTGCTCATCCTCGCTGACGACCTGGGTTTCTCGGACCTCGGCTGCTACGGCGGGGAAATCCCGACGCCGAACCTCGACAAGCTCGCGCGCGGCGGTCTCCGCTACACCACCCACTACAACTCCGCGCGCTGCTGCCCCTCGCGGGCCGCGCTCGTCACCGGACTCCATCCCCATCAGGCGGGCATCGGTTCCTTCGCCACAGCGAAACCGGAAGCGGGAAAAGGTCCGGCCTACACCGGCCACCTGCTACCTAACACCGCCACCCTTCCCGAGGTCCTGCGCGACAATGGCTACAGCACCTGGATGGTCGGCAAATGGCACATGGGCTACCCCGGCCCGACGGATCGCGGGTTCGATCATTTCTATGGCATCAAGGACATGCTGTCCCACTCCGAAGGCCAGTGGAACCCGCAGAAATACGCGCGCTTGCCGGAGTCGGAGAAACCGGAACTCAGCTACCCTAACGGGAAATTCTACGTCACCGATGTTTTCACCGACTACTCGCTGGAGTTCCTCAAACAAGCCCGCCAGCAGGAAGGAAAACCCTGGTTTCTCTATCTGGCCCATTCGTCGCCGCACTTCCCGCTGCACGCGCCCAAGGCGGACATCGACAAGCACATGGCGACCTATCGGAAAGGCTGGGACGTCCTCCGCGCCGAGCGACTGGAACGGATGAAGAAACTCGGACTGTTTCCCGCCGACATGAAACTGCCGCCCCGCTCGATGGTGCCGGTCGATGGCGAGGAAATCGCCAACAGCTTTTCCGGCAAGGAGAACCCGGCGTGGGATTCGCTGCCGGAAGACCGCCGCGAGGACCTCGCCCGCCGCATGGCCACCTTCGCGGCGATGGTCGAACACGTCGATGACAGCGTGGGCAAGGTGATCGCCGATCTGGAGAAAAACGGCGAGCTCGACAATACGCTCGTCATGTTTCTATCCGACAACGCCGCCTGTTATGAATGGGGTCCTTTCGGCTTCGACGGCGAATCGCGGCGAGGCACCACCACCCTCCACACCGGAGACGAGCTCGCGAAAATCGGCCAGCCTAACACCCACTCGTCCTACGGCTCCGGCTGGGCGAATCTCGGCAACACACCGCTCAAGCTCTACAAACACTTCTGCCACGAAGGCGGGATCTCCAGCCCGCTCATCATCCACTGGCCCGCCGGAAAAACCGCCAGGGACAAATGGGTGACCGACCCCACCCACATCATGGACATCATGCCAACCGTTCTGGCAGCCGCCGGCATTTCCCCGCCCAAGGAGCGTGGCGGGCAAGCCGTCATCCCGATGGAAGGCGTTTCCCTAACACCGACCTTCACCGGCGGCCACCTGCCGGATCGCGTGCTCGGTTTCGAACACCAGGAAGCCCGCGGCCTGCGCAAGGGCGATTGGAAACTCGCCTGGGGCAAGCGCATGACCACCCCGCCGACGTGGGAACTCTACAACCTGAAAACCGACCGCGCGGAGGAACACAACCTCGCCGCCGAGAAGCCGGAACTCGTCAAGGAACTCACCGCCGATTGGATGGCATGGGCGAAACGGGTGGGTGTCGATTTAAAGGACTGATCCGGTTGGGGGGCGCCATGGGAAAACATCACTTGAAATTCGCCCGATCTGTCGGACGGTGCTTCTGGTAGGAAACGTCGCTACCGTGTGTAAACCCAGATGTAATTGCGATAAATGCCTATCCTTTTCGCGCCACCTGAGAAGAAGTCCCGGTAAGGGGGGAGGTTCTTCCACAGGGGCGCGAATCGCATTTCAAGGGCAAGTTTCTCCCTGAGATACCCTTGTGGGGGAATCCACTACAGAAATAGTGGGGTTTCCACTACTGTTTGATTGCAGAAAGGTTCGGGGCCTGTATCGATGAAGAAGATGAACTTGGTACCATTTCCCGGGAAACTCCCGTCCACTGCCACTGAAAGTTCTGCTCTGGCAGATTCTCCGCTCTTGATTTTCCCCTACCTCACGGACGCCGGGACTTTGGGGAAGAGCCAGACCGGGCCGCGTCTCCGCACACTTTCTCCCGATTCAGGCGGGGCGATGGACAGCGACGCCATTTGCGACATCCTGCCGGTCTAGCGGCGAATCGCCACGACTTCCGCGACTGGTGGTCCCGAGTGGAATCGAACCACTACCTACGGCTTCGGAGGCCATGCCTTTTCCTTTATTCTATAAGCATTTATCACCTTTGTAATCCCGTGTAATCGTTTTCGGCTTGCCATGCGCTGAACTGCGGGATACTGCATCGGCATGAAACGAGAGATTCGCGCCGTCGCATATCAGCACCCACGCTACACCCATCGCGTCCGCGTCTGGGATTCAGAAGGCAAGCGGAAGGATCATTATTTCACGAACGAAACCGAGGCGTTGGGATTCGCGAAAGCTCAAAACGAAGAATCCGGCAAGCTCGGCAGTGACTTCGGATTCCTCGCGGAGGATGAACGGGCAGCACTCGCATTTTGGCGTCAATTTGCCAAGGACACGTCCCCCGCCCCTCCCGACCTGCTTTCTGTTCTCAGGGATTACAAGACGGCGTTCATCGCCTCCAAGGCGTCCAAGACCGTCTCCGTAGCAGTTGACGAGTTCTTGGCTCATCAAGATGCAAACGGGGCGAGCAAGCGCCACGTTGCCAGCCTGAAAAGCCGCCTGACCCGCTTTTCAACCGACAATGGAAATCTCCTCGTATCCGCCATCACGACCAGCATTTTCAACGGATGGCTGAATGGTCTCCGCGCCACCCGTGCCGACAAGGAAGGCGAGAAGCTCACCGCCGTTACCCGTCACAATCTCACGCGCTCCCTCCGCTCGTTCTTCGTCTATGCGATGGAAAACGGATGGACGCTATCAAATCCCGTCCCTGCCGCAAAGAGATCCAAAAACAAGGCCGTGAAGATTGCCACGACAACCGCTCCGGCAATCTTGCTCCCTGCGGAGGTCGCGCAGTTCATGGCGGCCATTCAAACCCACGCGCCGAAACTCACGGTTTTTTGGTCCCTCAAATTCTTCGCGGGCATCCGCGATGCGGAAGCGGCCCGGATGACATGGGAAATGATCGACCTCAACACCGGGGAAATCCATCTCCCTGCCGCAGTCTCAAAAACGGGCGAGGCACGCACCACGAAGATCGAGCCTAACCTTATTGCTTGGCTTCAACCCCACGCCAAAACATCCGGCAAGATCGTGCAGAGCGAAAACATGCGTAAGGCTGGATTCAAACAAGCCGTCGCCAGTCTCGCGACGAAAGACGAAAAAGGCAGAATCACCAGCAACTTCGTTTTCCCATCGAATGCGGCCCGCCACAGCTTCGGAACCTATCACCTGTATTTCTTTCGCAATGCCGGGGAGACCGCCCTTCAGCTGGGACACAAGAGCAACCCGGCCATGTTGCATGAACATTACAAGAATCCGACCGCTCAGAAGCACGCGGCGGCATTTTGGGAAATCTTCCCAGCCAGGGAGCCGGAGAATGCAAGCAATGTCACCAACATCGACACCGGGAGGAAAACAGCATGAAGAATCCACCGCAAGCCCTCCCATCACCATCGAATCAGGCGCAAGCATCTATTCTTGCTCTGGCAGCCATGGGGCGTGATGGGGATAATTCGGCTCTAGATCATCTATGGCAAATTGGAATGCTCGCCGCCGATGTGCTAGACAGGTTGATGATGGATGATTCTACGGGAAAGCGCCTTCGTAAACTTGCGCGCAAAAAGACGAGCTGGCCATTCAAACTCGCCGCCGTGGCGGAAATTCGAAACGCTAAGAACAACACCGCCAACCCGGAAAGCTACGCCGAATGGATAGGTCTTGGAGCGGATACCGGCATAAAGTTGAAAAACCCGGGCAAGGGAGGAACCCGAAATTTTAGGTCGGGCACCGCTTCGGGCCTCGCCTATCACGTAAGGCGTCAGATCGAGGCGGATCTCAAACACTATCAGAATCACACGGATTCGGAAATCCTGAATGGCTCATATCATTCATGGAGCTACGGAACACCTGATAGCGCCACAGGCAAAGCCTTAAAATCAAATCAAAAAAAGTTCTTGGAGTATGTCAAAGCGACCCGCGCCATTACGAAGCTGTCAGACGAAGGTCAATGGATGAAAGCGGCTGAATTATGGCTATCGGTGGCATATGAGGGAAAGCCGGATGATCGGTCGTCGTCAGAATGGCCGAAAAATCCTAGATGGCCACAGGATATTTACGATAGATCTGATAGATTGAAGAGAAGCGTTGCCGAGGTTGTCATGACCCGTATCCAAGAAGGCCTCAGCTCTATCATTGCCCCATCGTCAGCCAAGAAGCCTTCTGTCTGACCCTCCATCGCCGCGGTGCGCCAAGCTGCGCAATCCTGCGGAATGGTTACTACTACTGCGCCACTACTTGACCGTCCGGAGGGGGCAGCGAGATTGAATGTCTCCCTGCGGACCTTTGATGAGCACTTAGCATCAGGAGACATCCCTTATGTTAAAATCGGCCGATGCGTTAGGATTCGCCCTTCCGCTATCGAATACTTCATCGAGGCACGGGAGACTCGGGCCAATCCCAAGAAGAAAGGAAAAGCACAATGAAGCTTCTCCTTCAAGGCGTCATCCTCGCCCGCATGGGTTATTGGTTCTTCACTGACCGAAACTTCCGCGCATGGGCGGATTTCGACGGGTTCAAAAAATCCCGCGCTCGCCGCCGGATGATCGATGGCCGTCCCCGCGAGCTTACCCGGCTGGAATGCTTGGAGGTTCTAGTTTGCACGGCCATCAACGGGACAGTGATGACGTTCCTTGCCTTGCTTACGTTGTCCCCCGCAGCGATTCCAAAGCTTTGGGCAATCATCATCGCTGACGAAGAGCGGTATGTCAGGGAAAGGGGCGGGAAATGAACCAGCCCGACCATCACCGCCCGGTTGAAATCGAAGGCCTACTTAGTGACACCGACCTCGACGACCTCGACGACATGATTGTTGTTGATCCATACAACCGAGCGCCATCAAGCCGCAAGTCCGACAAGTCGTTAGACCGATTGCTCCGGATCTTGGATGAACTCGAAACGGGGAAGGATGACCAATGAGCTTGAACTTATCGAAACTCGAAAAGGTCCGCCCTAGTGGTGGCAAGACGATTGCCCGTTGTCCCGCATGTGCGGAAACCGGCAATGATAAAAAGGCCGATCATCTCTTTATCGGCACCGATGGGCAATTTGGTTGCATCCTCCATCAGGGGGAAGATGGCGCGCAACACCGCCAGCGGATACATGAGCTGGCCGGAATTGATGATGTGAAGCCGACAATGGAAAAATCCATTTGGACACCGCTTCCATCGGCTCCGGCGAATGCGCCGACGCCCTCGTTGAGGCATTGGAAACACGGCCAACCGTCAACGCATTGGATCTACAAGACCGAGGCGGGATTGACTGCCGGAATTGTTGCCCGGTTGGACACCGCCACCGGCAAGGAGACATGGCCCGTTTCATGGTGCCGTGACCAGCATGGCAACACCGGTTGGCAGATCAAGGCAATGCCTGAACCGAGGCCGCTCTATGCGCTGCCGCTTGTGGACAGCTTCGTCGTCATCACGGAGGGCGAGAAATGCGCCGATGCCGTCATTGCCGCCAATTTGCCTGCCACGACATGGGCGGGAGGTTGTGGAGCTGTCACCAAGGCATATTGGGAACCGCTCCGGGGCAAGGTTGCTGTCATCTGGCCCGACAATGACGAGCCGGGACGCAAGGCGCTCTCCGCATTGATAGAAATTCTGACGGGCATCGCCTCTCAAATCAAAGTCGTTCAAATTCCCGAGGGCAAACCCGTGAAGTGGGATGCTGCCGATACCGACAGCTCGGAAATTTTCCGACTGGTTGACGAGGCCGTGGTGATCACCGCCGAAAGTCCACCGCCCGCAAGCCGAGCGTTTCCTATCGTCCGCTCCGACGAAATGAAAGGTTCATGCGAGCCGTTGGATTTTGTGGAGGGATTACTAACCGAAGGAGGGGCGAGCGTTGTTTACGGCCCGTCCAACTGCGGAAAAACCTTTTGGGCTTTCGATCTCGCCGCTTGTGTCGCGACCGGACGCCCGTTCCGTGACGAGTTGGAAGTCGATCAAGGCGCGGTTGTCTATGTCGCGCTTGAAGGGGTGCACGGAGCAAGGAATCGGGTTGAGGCGATGCGTAGGGAAGGGCTCTTGCCGGATGGCTCTCCGTTCTTTCTCTGCTTCGCTCCCGTGTCACTACTTGAAACTGGCCATGATAAGCAGCTCGCCGAATCAGTCAAAGCCGCTGCCGAGCAAAGCAACCTCCCTTGTCGCCTCGTGGTGATCGACACGCTGGCCCGTGCGATGGCCGGGGGCGAAGAGAATGGCGGCAAGGACATGACAACCGCCGTGCAGTCCATGGACGCCGTGAGAGCCGCCACAGGCGCACACGTGATGCTCGTCCATCATTGCGGCAAGGATGAAGCGCGAGGAGCGCGGGGGCATTCATCCCTTCGTGCTGCCGTAGATACCGAGATCGAGGTTTCCCGCGCCGATGGTGAAACCATTTCCACCGTCCGCGTCACGAAACAGCGAGACATGGAAGCGGGCGAGCCAATGCCGTTTTCCTTCCGCGTCGTGGAATTAGGGACCAGCCGCCGACACAAACCCATCACATCATGTGTTGTTCATCATGAGGATGAAATGATGGCGGCGAAACCTCGAAAGGCCGGGAGAGCGCCAACATGCACCCCGGAGGGAATGCTCGCCTATCTGCCAGTAGCAAACGTGAAGGAATGGCAGACGGCAGTCAGTGAGGACACCGGATTGTCACGGAGTCAGTTCTACGATCACAAGCGCCATTTGGAGGCCGGGAACCGGGTGCGGAAATCCTCAACCGGAGGGCTTGAAAAGGCATGAGTCCGGAAAGTCCGGAAAGTCCGGAAATAGTTTCCGGACAGCAGGGAAAACAGGAGTCCGGAAAGTCCGGTATATCTATAGATACCGGACTCCGGACTTCCCCCGAAAATGGACTGGTCCGAATCATGTTATCCGAAGCCACTTCCAAGCATCTCGACGCCGCAGGACCGAAAGCATTTGCCATCGTTCACAAGGACATGAGCGACGGCAACACGGGGCGATGGATCATCACTCTTTGCCCGGTTGAGTGGCAGGCCGCTCGTGATGCATCTGCCGTTCTCATGGGTAAGGCCAAGGCGGCATTCCCGAAGACTCCGAAGCCGATTCCATCCGCACCACTGACGAGGGAGGAGATCCGTGGGGCATGACGCACCCACCCCTACCCCTACCCACCCCATCTAGGGAACCCTTAGTAGCGTCAGCCGAGGGCGGGTGTTTCCCCTCTTCGTCTAAACGGTCGTTTGAATGATTTTCAAATCACCCCTAACCCCAAAGCCACAATACCATGACATCAAAAAAAATACCCGGAAGCATTGCCTCCGAAGCCGCCCGCCTGACAATCGAATTAGGGTCTCTGGTGACGCCTGACAAGATCCGGTGGTGGCGGAAAAAAGGCTATCCACTCGACGACATCCCGGCATTAAAAAAGCGCCTGGGGAATCAGGAACGACAATCCAAGGCCACTACGAAACCAGCCGACCCCGAGACTCCATCCTTCGCATATCGCCTCATCACCGATGAGATGGTGAAAAAAGCCAAAGGCACAATTCCTGTCGGCGTGGTGCTGGACTATCTGCGCGACCAGTGGGAGGCCGAAGAGTGGCACCGCTCCGCCACTCTCGCCGGGAATTCGGTGGAGGATCGGGAAAAAACCGTGCGCCAAAATATCGCATTCAAATATTGGACGCTCCAAGACCTGCTTCCGGTTTCCCTGCCGCGCCCGGAGTGGTTGCGGGAGATGCTATTTCCCAAGGGAGAGAGCTGATAGAAAATCTTGAGTAACACCACGCGCTTTTTTAGATGCTCGCACCCCTCAAACAAACAAACGCCGAACTTGCCGCACGGCTTCGATGCGGTGTGAGGACGGTTCAAAAAATCCGTTCGCTAGGTTTGGAGCCGTCCAACCCGGTGCACGTCGGTGAATACCTCGCCAGCATTCAATCTCCATCCCTCGAAATGCTTCAAGCCAATGCCGCAGAATTGCAGGCCCTCGAAAAACAACTCTCAAAAAACACGCAAACCACCATCTAATCATGAACCCCACCGATCTACTCGAAAAACTTAAAGCGAAAATTAACCTCAAGAAGGCGAACAGTGCCGCGAACGCCGCCAAGCAAACTCTCGCCGGAACCGCACCCGCCGAGAGTCTATGGGCAAAATTCAAAACGGGGGAAGCCGAGCAGGCCTGTCTCACCAATACCACAGCGAAAGCAGTAATTGCTCTCGCCGTGGCAGAGATTAGCCAACTCTCCGGTGGCAAGCCCTCGTCAAATCTGGACGCGGCAATGACTCCTGAGGAGAAGGCTTGGGAAAGTGAGAAATCAGGCGTTCCCAGACTATTTTACACCAACGCTTCCGCAAAGGCGGTCCTTGAAATCGCCGCCGTTGAAGTTGCCGAGTTGAAGGCAGGGAAAGCTCCCACCGCTTCGGCCAAGCCTCCTGCCGCTGCCGTCCCTCCGGTTGCCGCCGCCAAGCTCCCCGCCGCCGCAGTAACCCCGCCTCGTTCGCCATCGGCTACTGCCACCGTCCCGCCCAAAGCCGCCACTGTCCCCGGCCTCGTCACCGCCACTCAATTCGCGACACCCGCGCTCAACATGGAGCGGAGTGAATTCGGAAAGTTGAGCCCAAGTGACAAGGCCCGCTTTTTCCAAGAGGGCGGAAAGCTCGTGGACAATCCGGTTTCCGAACTCGCTATCCTCAAGCAGCAGGCGCAGGCCGCAGGCGTGGCAACCAAGCCGAGCTTCGAACATCTGAAGGGTTTCGAACGCGCCTCCGCAGCGATGGCTTGGGATGGCAAGCGCAAGCAATTCTTCCGCGATACCGCCGCCCGCCAAATCCATGATGACGACATGGCCGCTCTTGGCACAAAGCCAGTTGCCACCATCGGCAACACTGGAGGCGCTGCCGCCGCCAAGGACTTTGATCGCGAAAGCCGGATCACCGCACGCGCCAAGGAACTCGCAGCTCAAATTTCCTAACCTCACATCCCCATGTCACTTAAAAGCACACCCGACCCATTCGCCGCCATCCTCGCCACCGAGGCAAAAATCAAAGACCTTGAAGAGCGCTCCGTAGCGCTCCGCACACGCCGCGCCTCCCTGAGCATCGATCCCGCCAAAGAGATCGAGAAGGAAATCGCCGCCAAATTGAAAGCGGAATCCGAGATCGACGCCGCCCTTGTCCCGCTAGAACTCGCCCTGGAACATCTCAGAGGCGGGATTTGCCAGCAGTGGAACGACGTTGAAAACTTCTACCTCGCCGACGTTCGTGTTGCTCTGGCAGAAGTGGAAATCATCGCAGAGAATGCCCGCGTCATCGGGTTGAACTTTCTGGAGATCCTTTTCCCCTGCGAGGATTCAAAGGAATTCCGCGACGTCTTCACCGCACCCACAAGCGCGTTTTCGCCATTCGTTCAAAAGCCTCTCGGTGCGCTGACACCTTGGATGCGTGGCGTCAGCGAGTCGATTGCGCTCTCTTCCGAGATTTCCCGCCTGTGCCAAGGATGGGGAAATCACACTCCGGACATCAGGTCCGATAAGGAGTATGTGGCCACGCTTAAGGACTTCCTCGAATCCTATCCAACCCGCAAGGCCACTGTTCAAGCCGCCGTCGCTGAATTGGAAAACCTCTTTCCCGTCGTTGCGGACTAACAAAACTTTCGGCGGGGTGTTTCTTTTCATTTCTACCCGCCGAATAGCCAACCCCTTAGGTGAGGGGTTGGCACCTCCCTTTCAACAACAGATTTTCGACGGACATAGCTTGGCCGCTAACCGTCGATTGGCCCATCCCGTGAGTGCGGGGTGGGCACCTTATTTTCAGAACTCAACTTTCTATCATCATGCTTAAATGGGTATTTGGCGCTGATACTTCTCCATTCCGTCGCTCGCTCAACGAGATGCGGAATGACGTGAAGCAATTTTCCGCCAGCGCGGGCGGACAACTCGCCGGGATCTTCGGCGGAGCGGCACTGCTAGCGGGCGCGTCGAAGATCATAAAAGAATTCGCCCGCATCAAGGATCTTGCTGATAGGTTTGGGCAATCGTCCGAATCCATCCAGCGCGTTGGCGCTGCCGCGTCACAGGCGGGCACTGATATTGAGGGCGTGGCCAAAGGCATGACAAAGGCGACCGTCAGCGCCGTCGAGGCAGCCAATGGGAATGATGAGCTATCGGCCGCATTCGAGCGAATGGGGGTCAATGCGGCGGAGTTCGCCAACATGCCGATTGAAAATCAGCTGCTGGCCATGGCCAAGGGCTATGACGAATCGTCAAGCAAAGCCCAAGGCTTGTCGGACGTGATGAAGATCATGGGGAAAAGTGGAGCGGAAGCAATCCCGCTTCTAACTCAGGGATACGAAGAATTGAAGGCGGCGATGGCAGGTATCAAGACTGCGCCCGCTGGCGTGGTGAATACCCTTGCCGCGCTGGATGATCGCCTTGAGGAAGGAAAGCAAACCGTTTCAGTGTGGGCCGCATGGCTAATTTCCGCCGTGACTTCCATCACCACGAGTTGGGCTTTGGCGTGGGGAGGGATCTTCGACATCATCGGCGACGGCTTCAACATGGTTGTTACCCTGTCAAAGAGCGCAATGAAAGTTGTTTCGGCAACCCTAACCGGAGACTTCGCGGGCGCAAAAGAGGCGTCAAAGGAATACTTCCATGGGATTAAAGGCGGATTTTCCAACATGGTCAACGATGCCGAGAAAGCGGCTGGCGCGATTGCCAGCACTTGGAAAGACAACATGGGCGGAGACGCCGACGCCAAAGGCACGGCAAAGCAGGAGATCGAGAATGCGAAAGCGGCGGCAGAGGCCAAGATCGCCGCCGCCAAAGAGCAAATGGATCTGGCAAAGCAGATTGCCGACCTCGAAGAGAAGGCCAGGGAAAACCAGCTCAGCCTAACCGAGAAGATCCTCGACGCGGAAAAGCAGCGGGCGGCGTTGGTTGCTCAGATGAATTCCGGCAGCAGCGACGACGATCTAACCGCGAAGCGTGACGTTCTCCAGCTCGACGCCAAGCTTGCGGAGCTTCACAAGCAGGACGCCGCCGCCAGACTTCAGAACGAGGAGAAAATCGGTGCGGCTCACAAAGCATGGAACACGTTGGCGCTCGAAAACAAACGCTCCGGAATGTCGGATGACGACAAGATCAAGTCGCTTCGGGAGGAACAAAAGGTAATCAATGAAAAGGCAAGGGCCGCCAAGGCCAAAGGTGACGAGGTGAACGCTGTCGGACTCGGTAAAGAGTCGTGGGGGTTGGAGGATCGTATCAAAGGCCTGCAAGCGGGAATTGATGCCGCCAAGGCGGGGGCAGGCGATGCCGAAAAGGCCCAAGCGTTCAAGGGGATGAGCGACCAGGACAAAGTGAAATCGTTAGCAGCGGATCGCGACAAGGCCAGGGCTGAATCAGATGCCGCGTTCAAGGCTGGCGACACCAAGACCGGATTCGAGAAAAAGACCAAAGCCATCGAGCTTGGCGGACAGGTTGACGATTTGAAAAAGGATCAGTCTGAGAAGAAGCAGTCGGAAATTGACGAGATGAAGGCGCTCGATGCCAAGGGCGGCACAATCAAGACGAGTTACCTAGCTGATGTTGGCGGTGGCGGCGGGGCTTTCATGAACAAGGTGGATCACACTCAGCAAATCGCACAAGGCGTTCAGGAGCTGGTTTCGATTGCCCGTCAGGGATTGGACCAAGGCAAGCCGGGGCCACCGGAGGCGATTTGATGAATCTAGCCCGTCGTCAGTAATGGCGGCGGGTTTTTTGGTGCGAGCGATCTTTACTCTTCCAGAATCGCACACACCTTGCCCGAAAGCTCTTCTGCAAATTCAAAAATCATTTTGATGCCGAGCAGGAAGCATTGCTTTCTCATGAGGAAAGTTTCTGGCTCGGATTGCCAGCCCGTGAATTTACGACGCGCCTCCGGGTTGTGACATCGATGCGCGTAAGCACCCCAGAGAAAAGTGTCTATGACTTGGCGATAGGTATGGCCGTATGAAAATGGAGCGTTTTCATCGAGCTGCCAGTTCAGCAATTGGCGTTTGTAGGAGATCCAATCTCCAATATTCTTGTCATAGTTTCCGTCTTCGATAAGTCGGGACACGGCGCGGATTGATATCCCATCGTTTTGCTGATAGATCAGGCGAAACATTGACAGGAAAGACCTACAGTAGTCTTCGTCAAAATTAAGCAACTGACCATCGCTCCATTTTCCTGTCGTCGTTTGGATAGTGAGTTTGCCATTCAGAAACTCTCCCGCAAATTTCGATGAGCTAAGATCATCGACCAGAGCGACGAACTCCCGCAGAATTTCGGTTTCAGAGAACGGATTTTTCGGATCATTTTTCGTGCACATGGCAGCTTGGTTTGTCGATTTCCGGCGTTTGTGGGCCTCGTGTTGGCAATGTCCAACAAAATCGTTGAACGGATTTCCGTTGACGCCGAAGCTGAATTCTGGGAAGCGTCGTTTGTTGGCGCTGATACGCTAACCCGCAATTCGACCCCGAGGAGTAATGGCCTTGGCGCGGGAGTCACATCGAAAACGAAATCTAAGTCCTGTCCTGAATAGCCGGGGAGTCATTCCCCCGGTGAAGGTGTATCAGCACCGCTCAGGGCAGGACTTTTTGTTTCAAAATGAAAACAGCAACCCTGCCGACACCGGCAACCACCAAGAGAAGAAAAGCCGACCGCCTCCCGCCAAAGCTGGAACGGTTCACCGCAGCCCTCACCCGTGGCATACTCGCCGCCTCCAAGGCACCCACCGGAGCCGTCAACCTCACCGACTATCTTGACCCCTCGCAGGTCCGGATGCTTTGCAGGATGGCTGAGAAGGCTGGAAAAACTCCCCGGCAGTTCCTCCAGTCCCTTGTGGACCATCTGACGAACAAGAGCAGGGTTTCCACCATCAACGCGGGAGGTGCCAATTGAAAACGCCCGTCAAAACAAAGTCCGACCGTGTGTCGGTGAAAACCAGAATCCGCACAGCCGACCTTCGGACCGTGGAATTCTTCTGTGATGCCTACGACCTACCCGTCGCCCAACTGTTACAAGAGCAGGCGTATGGACAGGCAGAGACAATCGTCGATTGCCCATTCTCCGTCCTTGAACGGATGGATGACAACACCGGGACAAAGGACACCAGCGAGATCGTTCTGGAGTTCTGTCCCGAAGCTCACGCCATCCTCTCGCGTGTTGCGGAAATCCTCCGCCGCACGCTGTCAGAGCTGTTACAGGGACTCATGGGCGAAGCGGGCTTCTCCCTCCGGTATTCGTTGGATGAGGCCCTAAAAACACCTGACGGAATCCACGACCCGGACCTTGCGGAATGGGCGAATCAAGCCATTGCATTCGAGCGGTTGGCGAAACGTGGCAAGGTTCCCGGAAATCGTCCCGGTTCGAATGGCTGGGAATCGTTTGGCATTGAGTCGCCGGAGAAGCGGGAAACCAAGCGGGCGCTGGCTGGCACCGGGAAGGAGGCCGCATGAGAACCAAGCGCGAACCTCTGGAGCCGATCACGATCACGATCACCGACCAGCGCGAGCTGAGGCGGATTCATCGGGTTGCCAAATGGGAACGCCGGAAACCCGCTCACAGTGCCCGCGTGGCGCTCAGAGGGGGGACGTGGGATACGCTCCACGCTCAGCAGGAAATCGACAAGGCCAAGGCGTAATCGACGCCATCACAGCCGCGTCCGGTTCTGCTGGACGCGGCTTCAATTTCAAATCAGATAGGAACATGATCCGGAGCAAGAGGGACCGTCCGATGCAGAGCACTACGATTTTCAAGTGATGGTTGGACTCGCGAACGCAATGGTTGAAATCATTGATTTCCGGCCTGACCGCCTGCTTTACTGGTTTGGCTACTGCCTAATCAATTTTGGCTTGGACGCCAGCGATCCCCGCCTCTGCGCCCTAATGGACGCGCTGGAAAACGAGGTTGAAGACCAACTCGACGGCTTGCCCGAAAGCGGTCCCGAAAGTGAGTCCTAGTCAGCCCTCGATATCATCGGCCCGCTTCCTTCACTGAGGGGGCGGGTTTTTTCGAGCCGTCAAGTATTGAGTCCCATCCGAGCACCCCCAACACCCCGGAGACAATCAGCGTGATGACCGTGGCGACAATCGGGGCGTAAATCATAAAAAGCAACCTGCGCTGAAATTTACTCATGGCCGTCGTTAACAGCGATGAAGACGGCTTTCAAGCTTCGATCATCACAGTCCCCGCTGGTTTCGACTGGCGGGGCTTATTCGTTTTAGGTATTCAGCCAGGAATGAGCACCGTTTACCTCAACGCGAGGGATCTGGGAATCGCGCTCGGCATGTCCTGCCAGACCGTGATTCGCCTTCAGAAGTCCGGAGCCATCCCCGCCGAAATCGCGGAGGGCCGACTCTACCGCTTCGACTTGGAGAAGGTGAAGAAGGCGTTGGCTGACCGAGCTGCCGTCAAGGTGACAACGAAAACCACCGATTGACTGCCTAACTTCAATGCGAGTCCAACAGAAGCTTCTCAGCCTTCTTGATCGTCACGCCGGTTAGCTTTCCGTCGACCAGCTTGGCACCGTCGAGGATCGATTTCAGCTCAGCCAGAGTCGATTCAGCCAAGGCGAGGGCTTTCTTCGGGCCTCCAAGCTTCTTGTCAGAAAAATAGCGGGTGAAGTTGCTGCCTTTTCTGGCGACACAAAGTCTCCATCCGTAAAAAGCAGGGGTTTCGAAACGGGTCAAATTTGGTTTTGATTTCATAGCGATTCCTATAAATATCAGCTACTGCTAGAAGTCAAGGCAGATTGAATGGCGGGCAGGAACGGCCAAAGGTCCTAGGGATTTTCCGTATTTTGCAACCGCCGCCGTATCTCCAGATGCGGGATGGGAGACCCGTGCAAAATTTTGGTAGGTGCGCCGTGGTAAGCGTGCCGGATTGACAGAGGGCGGGCCGGTTATGGTGTGGGGTCCGCCCTCCATCATCATAACGGGGGAGCGGTGGGATGCTCACTCGCCCCTACATCAAGCCAGTATGTTGCTTCGTCTTCTTCTGGCGAGAACTGGTAATCTTCGACGCGGTAAAAAACGAAATGTAGAACCACAATGTCTTCCGTGCGGTAAAGATGGTTGTGATCTTTGATCACTACGTCTGTGAGCCCGTCGGCCTCGTGGTGTTTGAATGTGGCGGTCATGGTGGGTTTGACTGGATCTTGTGATTGTGGCCGATCTAGCAAAAAGCGGCGCAGATGCTTTGTGCTGACTCTAATCAAATCAGCGCAAGCGCTAAGCCCTAGCCTTTTTCTGAACGGGAACAGTGCCTCCGAGAGCCTGTCTGCGTTTGCGAGCAGCTATTTCTCGGGTGAACTCATTCATGAATCTCTTGAGAAATATTACTTCAGCAACCGCTTTGATGATCACTAGAATGCCAACTGATAGAAATGCGGATGCGAAAGCAATCGCAAAGCGATCAGGAATAAAGGGCGCGTTTTCAGGCCTGGAAACATGAGCATCAAGGATTCCAAGGGAGAGGCTTGCTCCGACCCCTGCCAAGATGAGGATTGCCCACCTTACCCATAACAGATGCCATCTGCGGGTCATCTTACGCTTCCATCGCTCCTGCCGTTCGAAGTCCAAATCGGTTGGAGGCGGAGAATTAAAATTTGCGAAAACCAATCCTAAAGTTGCTGCTGCCGCGCTGAAGAGAGTCACCACTCCTTTCAGCACGATAGAGGCGAGAGCGGGATTGGCATGAGGCGCGGACCACCAGCCCGCCGCGAAGCCAACGGCTCCCAGGCAAGTCCAGCACCCGATTGTAGCCAACGCCGCCTTCATGGATCTACGCTACCATCATTGATGAGTTCATCCAGCCATTCCGCCATTTTTGGATAAATGTCATCGGGCATTGGCTGCCCCGATTCCGAAAATGATACGTTGAAAAAATCAAAAAGTTGCACCTGTTCCCGCGTTATCACTCCGTTTTTGCCTCGAATCGTGAAATCCAGTTCATTATCCACATGGCGCAAGTGGCCTGCAATGGCGTCAAGGAAGTCGGAGTCATTCTCGTCCTGCTTTCCCTTCCAAGAGAGGGAGAGTTTGATTTCGAGATCCGGGGTATCAGCGAGATTCTGAACGTTGATTTCGTGTGGAAGAAACGCGCTCCCCATCGCCGACTTCAACCAACCCCACGCCTGACCCGCAGGTGTCACCGGATACTGGCGGACGACCTTCGTGGGGGGGGCCTCCCCTTTGCGTTTTGCGGCCCTCGCTAGTTTCCGCCTCTCCTTTTCGGCCTCCTCATCCCCGTCGAAAGTTTCTTTCACAGCGGGTGACGGCGTCATTACGACAGGCGCACTGATTTCAATATCCTTCACCTTTTTGAAGGATTCCTTCATTTTTTCTGCAATGTGATGCCGGAGCTCGACGGCGTTGTCGGCGGCAAGCACTTGGGTCCGAACCGTCAGAATCCAGTTCAAATAGCGCTCAAGATCATCAAGCCCTAAGCTCCGAGATGGATTCACGATGAGATGATTCTGCCGCACTCCGAAATAAACGGAACCCGAGAGAAACTCAGCCCCTTTCTCAGCAGGGATAGAATTCACCTGAAATTCAGCAGCCTTGTCATCGATCTTGATCGCGCTCTGACCCTCTCCTTCCAAAAACACCAGAAGATCACATCCGTAAATCTTTGAACCCCCGTTTTTGCCGTCGTGAAGCAGCCGGTAATTGATGAACCGCTTCTCAGAAGACGACCCAGGGTTCTGTAAACGGGACTTGGCGGTCGCCAGCGTGTCCAAGGCGGTTTTCAGGAGACTTTCAAGAGTATCGTTCGCGTTACCAGTCGCCTTCAGAAACGCTGCCCTTTTGTAAATCAGCCGCCTGCGCTTCTTTTCTGCCATGCTCGATCTAGCGAAAATGGACCGAATGGGGCAAGTAGTTTCTTTTAGACGTAGAAACGGCACCCCCAACGCTAAACACCGATCGAGCCGTTCATAAGATCAACTTTAACAAGGCGAACAGAACTCCTTAGGCTGGGGTTTAATACTTTTCTCGCACCTATCTCTGTAATCCTTTTGTAATCCTTCCCCGCCTCATTTCGGGGATATTTGGTGCATTTTGGCGCATTTCAAGGTATTGCAATTTACCTATTCTGCTAGCCGATTTCCAATGCAACCCATTTAAATCAAGACGTTTATGAAAAGTGGTCCCGAGTGGAATCGAACCACTACCTACGGCTTCGGAGGCCATCGTCCTATCCATTGGACCACGGGACCAGTGCGCTTGCGCTGAGGCGGAATGCGTAACGGGCCTTGCCGGACTTGGCAAGGGAAGGATTTCGATTTCTCAATGCGCGATGCGGTCCCAGGCGGCCCAGAAGGCGGTGGTTTGGCCGGCGTCGGGGACGATTTCGAGGAGAAGGGTTTTTTCTCCGGATTCGAACTTGTCGAAATCATCGACGGTGCGGATGCGGAGGTGGTCCATGTGCCAGAGGGTGGCGAGGCCGGAGAGGTCGGCCGTTTGCGGGTTGGTCATCCACTCGGCGGCGCGCGGGCTCATGGTCTGGAGGCGCGGCAGGCGTTCGAAGATTTTTCCGCCGCCGTTGTTGATGACGGCGAGGACGCGGCCTTGGCAGTTGATTTGCTCGAGGACGAAGGGCGCGGCGAGGTCGTAGAGCGCGGTGAGGTCGCCGACGACGGCCCAGGTTTCGCTGACGTCGGCGGACCAGCCGAGCCAAGTGCTGACTTGGCCGTCGATTCCGTTGGCCCCGCGGTTGGCGCGGACTGACGGGACCGGGCGGTTCCATTGGGCGAAGAGGTTCCACTCGCGGATCGGCATGCTGTTGCCGAGGAAAAGTCCGCCGCCGATGGAGGCGTAGTGGGAAAGCGTGCGGAGGAGCGCGGGTTCGCTGTCCGGATAGATTTCCAACAGCTCGTCGATGCGGGTCGCGCGGCTGGAAGCGCCGGGGAGGTAATCAAGTGCGTCGTCGGCGAGTTCGGTTTCACCGAGCGCGGGGAGGACGCGGTCCAGCCGGCCACGCAGGACGTTGGACTCGCGGGCAAGGCCGGGGAGGCCGTTGCGGCAGACGGACCAGATGGAAATATCAGGTAGATCTTCGAGATCGCGCCAGAAGCGGCCGCTGGGGACTTCGCCGAGGCGGAGGATTTTCCCCGGAGGATGGGATTTCAAAACGCGGTCGGCATCGTGGATCGCCAGTCCTTCGAGCGCCTCGCGCAAGCCGCTGGTGGCTTCGGCGACGAGCGGCACGCCGAGATCACTACAAAAGTGGAACACGTCCTCACGTTCATCCGGCTCCAATCCGCCGACGATGACGACGATGCCTTTGTAATGTTCCTCACGCAGCCAGCGGGCCAGCGCGGCGACGTCAAGGCGGTCTTTGGTCGCGGTGAATTCGCCGAGTTTCTCGCGGGAGAAATTTTCCTCACCTGGCTCGAAGGCTTCCTCGAACTCGACATTGAGGTGGAGCGGTTGTTTTCCATCCCAGTCGGCGAAAGTCCCCTGCCAGGCGTGATTTCCAAAAATCCCCGGCTGCTCGATGGTCTGAGGAGCTCCCGTTCCACGGAATTCCGCAGGACGATCCGCCGTGATCGCGACGAGCGGGCGGGCTTGGTAAAAGGCCTCGATCACCGCGGGCAAAAGCTCCGCCGCCGCCGTGCCGCTGGTGGTGACGACCGCGCACGGCTGCAAGGTTTCCATCGTCCGCCCAAGGGCGAAAAATCCGGCGCTGCGTTCCTCGAAATGCCGCCAGACACGGACCAGCCCGGCGGCTTCAGCACGGGCGAGCGCCTCCAACAAGGCCGCGTTTCTCGCTCCCGCGCAGACGACGAACTCGCCGACGCCTGCCTTGAGACAGCTTTTCACCAAATCGACCGCCGGTTGCCATGAATTCACGCGGCTGTGCTAGCCCACCCCGGCGCGAATGTCCAAGCGCGTGAGAGGAAATTCTTCCAAGGTGGTGCCGAGGCTGATCTGCCGCCCGCATTCGGGCGGCTCTATCAGCAACGTCAAAACACGCTCCGCACCAATCCGCCCTCGGCTCGGATGCACGAACCGTTGATCACCGCCGCTCGGGCGCTGCAGATGAAGGTCACGATGTCGCCGATTTCCTGAGGATTGATGAGGCGCGAGATCAACGAAGTCGGACGATTCTCCGCCATGAATTTCTGCTCCGCCTCTTTCAGCGACAGGCCGGGGAAAACATTCTGCACGAATTTCTCCACGCTCTCGGTGCGCGTCGGTCCCGGCAGCACGGAGTTCACCGTGACCTGCGTGCCCTTGGTCAATTCCGATAGCGAACGGGAGATGCCGAGCTGCATGGTCTTCGTCGCGCTGTAGTGCGCCATCTCAGGAGCCGGGCTCACGCCGGATTCGCTGGAAATGAAAACCACCCGACCGTAGCCGCGCTCCAGCATTCCTGCCAGATAGTGGCGTGCCAGCCTCACGCCGCTCATGATGTTGACCTCGATCAAGCGGTGCCAAGCCTCGTCGGTTTCATCGAAGAATCCGACCGCTTCGTAGATGCCCAGATTGTTCACGAGGATGTCCACGTTGGGCAGCTCGCGGATCGTGATCGCGCAACCTTCCGCCGTTCCATTGTCGGCGACCAGCGGCACCAGATCCGCATCCGGCACACTGGCCCGCACTTCGGCGATGGCTTTTTCCACACTGGCCGCTGTCCTGCCGTTGATGACGACCTTCGCCCCTTCCGCTGCCAATGAACGTGCAATTTCCTGACCGATTCCTCCGGACGCTGCGGTGACGAGGGCGACTTTGTTTTTCAGATCGAGGTTCATGATGGGATGAGGAATGTGCCGCCGATCCGGGGGAAGGCAAACGGAACGAGGCTGAAATCTAAAACCGTCCGGTAAAGGAAATGGCAAGGAAGGGAGCTGGATCAAAATCCCAACCGATCAACTCATCGCCGTTCGAGTGTTCCCACTTGATCGAGCCTCCAAGTAAAACGCCTCCATAGACATCAAGGTTGAGGCTTTGGGTGATCGATCGGCTGGCACGGAGAAAAAGTGGCGCGGAGGTATGCTCGCCGATGCCGTTGGGATTAAATCCCTGGTCTTCCAGTCGGAAACGGTAGGAACGGTAGGCTGCACCCATTCCAAAGTCCCAGTCATCCAGCTTGTAGCTGACCTCAAGGCCAGCCGGACCAGCAGGGCCCGGGCGAAGAGGATTCTGAAGCGTCCAGCCCGGAGCGAATTCCCAGCGGACGGCGAGAATGGGAAAACCACGGATTTCCTCGAGTTCGGAGAATCCTCCGCCACCGATGCCCAATGTGAGCTTGTCGCTGATTTCCCGGGTGAAAGTGAAGATTCCGCCATAGATCAGGGAATCGCTCACGGAAGCGGAGGATTCTCCTGATAGAGTGAGGGATGGGACGATGCGAAATTTCCAATCCTCGCCCATCTTACATCCATACAAGCCGGTGAGGTTGAGCGTGTGGATGCTGCCCCACGGATTAAATGGCCCGGGGATGTAACCTTTCGGATAGAAACTGCCGCTGAAGTCGAAGTAATCCGCCGTGTAGCCCAAGCTTCCTCCAATGGTTCTTCCTTCGCCGAGGCTGTGGAGAAGATTGTATCTCACGCCGATGCTATTCAGGCTGACGTCTCCATCAGAGCCTAATTCGGTGTTGAACTGTTGGATGAAGGTTGCGTCCACGCTGGATGCGGATTGACCGGGTTGCAGCTGACCGCCTGGTTGGGCGTGGAGTGCCGGAGCAAGCGCCAAGAGTGTTGCAGCGAACGCCAGACCAGCGGTAGTCATGCCTCGGGCGAGTGGCGTCGAACTGGCTTTGCTAGATTTCATCGGGATGTATCGGTTATCTGAGGCTCCCAGAGTCTCTCGCGATTCCCTACGCGCAAACCCAAAGTTGATGAATTTTTCTGTCCTTGGAGTGCCGGCCGACGCCGATTCGGCCGGATCTTGCCAATTTCCACAAACCACGCAACGGGGTCCGCATCACTGACTCGCACCAACAGCTAGGGTTTGGTCGCATATTCAAGTGGTCGCGAGAATCCTCACTTCACCCGATAGTGCCCGGTGAGGGGAAAATTGAAGAGCATGTCCTGCTCCACCGCGCCGCCGCCGATGTTGTGGATGATCAGTGGAACTCCCTCTTCTGTCTTCTTGTCGCTGACGATCATGATGTGCGGGAGATTCGGCGGGACGGTGCAGGTGACGATGTCACCGGGCAGGAATTTCGCGGAGTCGTTAGGCGCGGGCAGCGGGAGTTGCCAGCCCTGGCGCTTGAACCAGGTTTTCAAATTGGGGACGCGGCGGTGATCGATGTTCTTGTCGGTCTTGGAGAGCCCCCAGTTTTTCGGATAGGCGGAGAAATGCGCGGCCATGTCGTCGTGGACGAGTTTCTGGAGATCCTTCGATAGCCCGTCACGCATGGCGCGGATGACGACATCGGTGCAGACACCGCGGTCGGATGGGACGTCGCCGTTCGGATAGGCGAGCGAAGTGTAGGCGGAATCGTAATAGAGCGTGACGCCGATCTGTTTGCGGGCGGAGGCCACGAGCTTTTCCCCAATCTGGGCGTGGAGCGGGAGGAGGGTGAGCAGGAGAAGGAAAAGAGGTTTCATTCGCCTGGTTTTGTTAGCTCCACCTTGCGGAACTCGACTTCGGTGCCTTCGGCCTGGAGGGCGATCTTGCCGGAGGTGGCGGTGCAGCTCGTGCCGTGGTTCACGAGCTGGCCATTGACGTGGACGATGATTTCCCCGCCCTTGCACTGGATGGTCATGGTGTTCCATTCGCCCAGCGGTTTCTCGGAACCGTCGGTGAGGTTCTTGATGTTGCGGGCATCGTCCGGGCCGCCGCCGAATTTCTGGCCGTCCTTTTTCGGCCGGCGTTTCTCCATCTCGGGGACTTCGATGTTTTCCTGGATGCACCAGAAGTCGCCGGCGTTTTCATGCATCATCTGAACTTCGATGGATTGCGGGAACATGCCGTAAAGCGCGCGGGGCTTGGAAGAGTGGACGAGCACACCGCAATTTCCTCCGCTCTTGGGGAAGCGGTATTCGACGGTGAGGGTGTAGTCCGAATAGATTTCGTTAGAAACAAGGTGTCCCTCGGGTTTGCCCATGCTGACGAGCAGGCCGTCGCGGACGATGAAGCTGGGAGAAACCGCAGGATCCTTGTCGGCCTTCGGAACATCGCTGGTCCAGCCGGTGAGGTCCTTGCCATTGAAGAGAGAGACGGGAGCTGCGGCGGCGAGGGTGGCAGTGGCGAACAGGCAGATGATGGATTTCATGGTGGCGGGAGATTACGCGGCTGGCGGCAGGACTATTGCGTCAGGGTTTGAAGAGCGTCCTTGGCCCCTATCAGTCGAGACCGAGATGGGTGCGGGCGGCGGTGAGGATTTTTTCACTCTCTTCTTCCGTGTAAGGTTGTTTCCCGTCGAAGGCCCAGACGGTGCCGGGCCAGGCGGGGTCGTCAGGTGAACGGCCGACGAGATGGATGTGCATCTGCCGGACCTGGTTGCCGATACAGCCGATGTTGAGTTTCTCCGGCTGGAAATAGGTGGAGATGAATTCGGAGACGAGGCGCATGGCGGCCATGGCTTCACCGAATTCGGCAGCGGGGAGCTGATGAAGGTCCTCGACGCCCTCGACCTCGGGGATGAGGAGAAACCACGGGAAAATCGCGTTGTTTTTCAACAGCAGCCGGCAACCGCCCAGCCGCCCGATTTCGAACCCGCCTGCAGCGAGCCGGGGATGAATTTCAAATGCCATGGGGAAATGAAGACAGCCATAGACACGCCTGTCACTCTTTTGAGGGAGTCCATGGCGCAAATCTGTGATAGATCCGGGCGCGAAACCCGGTAGCCTCGGGCCGATGAAATTTGGTTTCCTGTGCGCCTCCGGGCTGCTTCTCACCGTCGTATCCGCCTCCGCAGAAACCCGTGTGCTCCAAGCCTTCGAGGGCGACGGATTCGGGGATTGGAAAGTCGAGGGCAGTGGCTTCGGCCTGGCTCCGGTGACCGGGGAATTCGATGGCCTGACCGCGCCGCTCACCGGCTATGCCAATGATTCGCTCGCCTGTTCCTCGCACGGCGGGGATCCCGGCACCGGTTCGTTGGTTTCACCGGATTTCAAGATCACGGAAAATTTCATCGCCTTCCTGATCGCGGGTGGAAGCCATCAAGGCAAGACCGGCGTGCGGTTGATCGTGGACGGAAAAACCGCGATGGAGGCAACAGGTGCGAACTCGCTGCAATGCAAGCCGGTCGTCTGGGATGTTTCCGCGATGAAGGGAAAAACCGCCAAGATCGAGATTTTCGACACAGTCACCGGTTCGTGGGGTGTCGTCGCCGCCGACCACTTCATGCTAACGGATTCCGGAAAACCGGTTTTTCCACCGACCACCCGTGGCGGGTCAGCGGAACTGGTTTCCAGCGACATGGTTCCCGGCCTGACGATTCCCGAAGGCACCAAGGCGAAGGTCGTGGCCGATTTCAAGAACCAGCAAGTCACTTCACCCACGGCGCTGACCTTCGGATCGAAGGGTGAGATCTACATCAGCGAGACCCATCGTTTCCGCCATGGCGTGCCGGACAACCGCGACCACCTCTATTGGTATCTCGACGACATTTCCTCACGCACCACTGCCGATCGCCGGAAGATGCACGAGAAGTGGCAGGACAAGGAGGCAAAGTCCTCGCTCAAGTTCCTAACTGAAGTTGAGGATCTGGTCCGCGTTCTATCCGATCCCGACGCTGACGGCGTGTTCCGGAAGAGCGGCGTCTTCGCCGGAAAATTCAATGACATACTCGACGGTCCCGCCGCAGGTGTCTTCGACTACGAGGGCACGGTCTTCCTCGCCTGCATTCCGAAGATCTACGCGCTCCGCGACAAGGATGGCAATGGCGAAGCGGAAGTCCGCGACGTGATTCAGGATGAGTTCGGCATCCGGGTTTCCTTCTCGGGCCACGATCTCAATGGCTTCGCACTCGCTCCGGACGGCCGGATCTACGGCACGCTCGGCGACCGCGGCATGAACATCGTGACCAAGGAAGGCGTGAAATACGAAATGCCGGACGAAGGCTGCGTGTTCCGTTTCGATCCCGATGGTTCTAACTTCGAAGTCATCCACACCGGCCTGCGCAACCCGAAGGAAATCGCCTTCGATGAATTCGGCAACGGCATCTCGGTGGATAACAACTGCGACCAGGGCGACAAGGCGCGCGTCGTCTATGTCGTCGATGGCGCGGACTCCGGATGGAACATGGGCCACCAGGGACTCCTTGTGCACCACAACCAGATGGGCATGGGCGAACGTCCTCCTGCCCGATGGATGGCCGAGCGCATCTGGGAAATGCCGAACGCCTCGCAGCCCGCCTACATTCTTCCGCCGGTCGCCCACCTCACCTCCGGCCCGTCCGGTCTAACCTATCACCCCGGCACCGGTTTCCTCGAATCCGAAGCCGGGCGCTTCGTCGTGTGCGACTACAAAGGCGGTGCCGCCAACTCCGGCCTCTGGTCCTTCAAGGTCGAGCCCTCCGGAGCCGGCATGAAGATGACCAGCTCCCGCAAACTCAACTGGGGTGCCGCCGTCACTGATGCCGAATACTCATGGGATGGAAAACTAACCGTCACCGATTTCATCACCGGCTGGGCATCGCACGACGACGGCCGGGTTTACTCCGTCACGGCGGACAAGCCGTTCCGCGCGGAGGAGGCGAACCAAGTCGCGACCATCATCAAGCAGGGATTTGAGAAACGCAGCGCCAACGATCTAGCAAGCCTGTTGTTCAACCCCGACATGCGCGTCCGGGTGCGCGCGGAACTGGCGCTTTCTCGCAAACCGGAAGGCCTTGCCATTTTCACCAAGGCCGCCACGCAAACCAAGAACCACCTGACCCGCCTCCATGGCGTCTGGGGTCTCGGTATCGTCGCCCGCCGCGGATCCGCGGTCCTTCCCGGCACCTCCGACAATAAACCCGCTGACACCGCGCTCCGGGAAAAGGCACGCACGGAATTGCTCCAGCTCCTAACCGACAACGACGTTGAAGTCCGCGCCCAGGCGATCAAGGCACTCGGCGAATCCGGTCTGAAAGCCGATGGTATTCTATTTGAAAAACTCATCGCCGACAGCTCCCCGCGCGTCCAGTTGTTTGCCACCATCGCCGCCGGCCGGATGAATTCCAAACCATCGGTTCCCGGCATTCTTGCCCTGTTGGATAAATCTCCGGACCCATATCTCCGCCACGCCGGTTCCTACGCGCTGTCCCTGTTGCAAACTCCAACGCAACTTGCCGCGCTCAAGAGCCATGCCAGCGCCAAGGTCCGCCTGGCCTCCGTCGTCGCGCTCCGCCGCTTGAAAGCTCCCGAACTCGCCGGATTCCTAACCGACTCCGATTCATCCGTGGTTGATGAAGCCATCCGCTCGATCAACGATCAGAACCTCGTCCAGGTCCGCCCGCAGGTCGCCGCGCTGCTGGACCAGCCCGCTCCGGAGAAACGCACCGCCATGATGTGGCGCCGCTTGCTTCACAGCGCCTTCCGCACCGGCGACGCCGTCAACGCGCAGCGCGTCCTCAAGACCGCGCTCGATCCGAAGACGCCTGACGACTCGCGCAAGGAAGCGTTCCGCCTGCTAGGCGAGTGGACGGCTCCCCACCCGGTCGATCAATCCACCGGCCGCATGGCTCCCCTGCCCGCCCGTGATCCCGAGCTGATCCGGAAGTCGTTAGAAGGTAGCATCACCCCGCTCGTCCAGACCGATGCGAAATTCCTCGAAGCCGCACTCTCGTTGATTCAGAAAAACAAATTGGATCTCTCCACGGTTCCCGATGACGCGCTTCGCTCGCTCGTGCTCAACGAAAACGTCCCCGGTCCTGCCCGCGTCGAGGCGCTGAACCTCTATTCGGCCCGCAAGCCCGCCGGCTTCGATGAGATGCTCGCGAAACTCTCTACCGGCAAGGACGACGACCTCGCGATCGGCGCGCTCGCCAGCCTCGTGAAAACCTCACCGGATGCCGCGCTCGAAGGCCTGGCGAAATCCACCACCAGCGGCAGCGCCCACCGCAAGCAGGCAGCATGGAAGCTCGCCGGGGAAATCACCTCACCCGCGGCGGCGAAACTTTTCGCCGCCGGGCTAACAGACCTACAGAAGCAGAACGGCATCTCCCCCGCCGCGCTGGAGCTGTTGGATGCCGCCGGAAAACGGACCGAGCCCGAGGTCAAGAGCGCTCTCGATTCGTTCAAGGCCGCGCAAGCCGCATCCACCGATCCGTTAGTCCCTTACCTGCCCTCGCTCGAAGGCGGTGACGCGGAAAAAGGCGGCCAGCTCTTCGAATCCCACCCCGCCGGCCAGTGCATGCGCTGCCATGCCGGCGGCCACGGCGGCGGCGACGCGGGACCGGATCTATCAGGCGTCGCCCTCCGCGGCGATCGGAAGTTTTTCCTCGAATCCCTCGTCAATCCCGGAGCCAAGGTCGCCATGGGCTACGGCATCGCCAGCGTCACCCTCAAGGGCGGCAAGTCCGTTTCCGGCATTGTCATCGCCGACACGCCGGACCACGTCGATCTCGACAGCAGTGGCAAAGTCCTCCGCGTCTCGCGTGCCGACATCGACACGATGACGCCGCCGATGTCCTCGATGCCGCCGATGTCCGCCATGCTGTCCGCCGGTGAAATGCGCGACGTCATCGCCTGGCTCGCCACGCAGAAAAAAGACAAACGGGTGGAGAAGAAACGTCCGACTCCGGAGATGGTCACCCCGTGATCTGAAAAAATTCTAAGAAAAAAGGGTCTCGGGCGTCTCTTACATTGAGACCCGATCAAAACCCTTTTTCCCATGAATCCGAATCCCGATCCACAAGACCACCCGCTGGAAATCCCGACCCCGCCGAAGCGTTCGTTTTGGCAAAAACTCGGTGGCGGTTCCCTGACCATCTCGCTGCTCTTCCATGTGATCCTCCTCGCGATCGCAGTGATCTGGGTGCTTCAGATCATCCCGGCGGAGCAGGAAAAGGTCGTCGATTTCGCACCGAGATCCGGTGGCGGCGGCTCTCCGGCATCCGAGGTCCAGGCGAAGAAGCAGCGGGTTCAGATGACGAAACCGAACCTGGCACGGGTCTCCGCCAAGGACGTCGCGAGTTCCATCGTCCTACCCGATCCCGAAGACGTCACTCAAATGACCTCGGTGGGTTCGATCAGTTCCGGCGGAATTTCCGGCGGCCTCGGCGGCCCAGGCAGCGGGGGCGGAAAAGGTGATGGCCACGGCAAGGGATTCGGCAGCGGGATGGCTCCGGGAATGAGCAATGGCACCGGCACGAAAAATCCCTTCGGCATGCTCGACATGAACCCCGACGCGCTGGCCGGCACCTTCTACGACCTCAAGCAAACCAGCAACCGCGAGCCCACCAACATGACCGACGACGAGATGCGGTTAGAGATCAAGGAAATCGTCAGGCGAGGTTTCAAGGAGAAATCCTTCGAGAAATATTTCAAGGCTCCCTCGAAGCTCTATCAGTCGAAGCTTCATATTCCGATCATGAGCGCGGATTCCGCACCCGCCGCCTTCGACGTGGAGAAGGAAGTGCAGCCGAGGCGCTGGGTCGTCGTCTATCGCGGCGCGGTCAAGGCGCCCAAGTCCGGCAAATTCCGTTTCGTCGGCGAAAGTGACGACCTGCTGGTTGTTCATTTCAACGACCGCCCGGTGTTCGACTACGGATACACCCTTGCCGGAACCGGAACCCACGTCAACGGACGCGCGGGCGAGATGAACGGCACCACGGAGAATCGCGAACTCGCCAAGGAAGTCCGCCGGTTGACCCCGATGCGCCTGCCCATCACTTTCTATCAATACACCAAGACCCCCGCCCACAACCGGAATATCGGCGGACTCGCCGTGGGGCCGGAATTCGAAGTCAGGGAAGGCCAGACCTATCCGATCGAAATCCTCGTCGGCGAGATTCCCGGCGGATTCTTCTCCGTATCATTGCTGATCGAGGAAATCGGGGCGAGCTATCAGAAGGATCCCGGCGGCGCGCCGATCCTCCCGCTGTTCCGCCTCGACAACTCCGTGCCCGATCCCGCGCTGCAGGGCGAGGCTCCTCCCTTTGACCCGAACGGACCGATCTGGAGATCGGTGCAAAGCGCGGTGAAGGAGGATATCTAACTACTCACTCCTCCGGCTTGCCCAGCGCGAGGAGGAGGATGCCCGGCACCGGGATCGGCTTGTCCACGAGCAGATCTTGGAGGAGGTTTTGCAACCAAGGTCGCGATGCAGTGATGCTTTCGACGGTCATCGCAAAGTCTCCGGACTTGCCGGTGATCCGATAGCACCCGATCTGGATCACGACCGGCTGCTCTTCCCCTTCCAACAGCAGCTCGCCGGAGATGGTTTTCTCGCGGCTGCGGATCCGCAGGTCGGTGAGTTTCCCGTAGCGATCCATCCGCGAGGCGAGCAGGGATTTCGCCGCAGTGGAGGCCAGGCTGTCTTTGATGCCGGTGAACATGGGATGAGGTTACGCCGCTCCGGGGAGGTTTCAACAGGGATTCATTGCCAGAACCTCGCCGCTGCTGGTAGAAGCAGGCATGAGTGAATCCGCAGCCCCCCCGCAGATGCCCGCTTGGTCCGAGCCGCTCATCAAGGCGCTGAACCTGACCGGCCAGCCAAGCCCGGACGAGGTGTTGGAACGCTCGGAAATGGCCGCGAACCGGCTCGCACCCGACACCCGGCGGATCTGGAAATGGATTCTGGCGATGGAGGGATTCGCGGTGCTGGCACCAATCGCCTGGCTGCTGGTGGTGCGTCTCGGCCTGCCGATTTCTTATGCGGCGTATTCCGTGATCTTTTGCACGTTGCTCGTGGTGGCGATCTGTTGGTGGGCGAGATGGCGGGGCATGCAGCAGACCTGGGCACGGACCCGCATGTTGGCGGAGATCGCCCGCTCCGCGAAGGCGACATCGGATCTCGCCGGCGATGCCACCGTCGAAGCGCTCAGCGGAGCCCCCAGTCTGCAGCCGGTTGCCCGATGGATCGTCGGTGATCACCACGCCCGGGAAGTTCCCGCCAGCGATTTCAAGCAACGCTATGTCGCCGGACGCATCGACGACCAGTTGGACTATTACCGGAGGAAACACTCGGAAGCGATCCAGGAACGGCGGCGGCTTGGCGGCTTCGTCACCTTGTCGCTGGACGGCGCGTTGTTCCTCGCCGTCGCGGGCGTCGCCCTTTCCCTGAGCCACACTGCGGAACGGTGGATGCGGCTGTCCGGCTCCGACTATGTCCTCGGCGTCGTCGGGGCGGCGCTGCCGCTCGTCGCGATCCTCATGCAGTTGTTAGGATCTTATCTGGAGCTGAACCGCCGGGCCGGAAGATACGCCCAGCAGGTCGAATTCCTGGAGTCCGTCAGAAGCCGGATTGATGGCCCGCTGACGGACGGGCAGCTCCAGTCCGCAGTCAGTGACGTCGAGCGCGTGCTGCTGAGCGAGGTCGTCGAGTGGTTCTATCAGGCCCAGCATGCTGAGTCCTATTACCGGTCGAAAAACAACGCGCTCGCGGCCTCCGAGATCCGCGACGTGCTCGCCCACCGCACCTGGAGGCGGACATTGATGGTGTGGCTAGGCATCAGCGCGGGCTTCGTGGGCCGCGTGGTGTTCGGCCGCGTGCTGGTGGTGGCGCTTTCCGTGGTGGTCACCACCGCCTTCATCGCGTTCTGCATTCCCAAGGACTCGGAGGAACTGAGCAAGCTGCGCCTTGAAGACGGCAAGCTCCTGTCATCACCCGATGCGAAGAGCTGGCAGCCCGACCCCGACCGCGCGGCAAAAGGTTTCATCCTCATCGCCCACGGTCTCCATGACGGCGTCGACACCTCTGGCAAACTCCTCGGAAAACCCCACTGGATGACCCGCATGCAGGACACCTTTCGGAAACACCTCGGCACTGACACTCCGGACATCTGCCTGGTGGACTGGCACATGGCGGCCATCCCGGCGGTGTTCTCGGCATCCGGGTTCGAACCCTCGCGCGCCGGTGCCGACCAACTGATCCCCAGCACTCCCCAGGCGTGGCTCCAGGACGTGGCGGCCATCCGCCCCCAGGCCGAGGAAATCGGCGAGCTCGTCGGCTTCAAACTCGCCAGGGCGCTGCGGGCCGGAATCCTCAAACAGGACCAGCCGATGCACCTGATAGGCCACAGCGCCGGCGGCTTCGTCGTCATGCACGCCGCCCTCGTCCTGAGACAGTTAGGCCTAGCTCCCAAGGACCTGCGCCTCACCCTGCTCGACACCCCCGCGCCGGTCATGGACCACCTCAAGCTCCTGAGCGACGGCGTGCCCGTGGATTTCTACTGCACCTCCGCCTTCGCCACCGGCATTCCGGATAGCGGCTTCGGACGCTATTTCACCCGCTTCGACATCACCCCGCCCGCCGGCACCGATCCCTACACCGGTGCCCATTCCTTCGCCCACCAATGGTACATCGACTCCATCCCCAGTGAGGCGGAGCAAGGCTTCCGGCGCTCGCCGTTTTCCTTGAAACGTTGAAGACAGTCTTTGTCCCTTCCCGTACGGCGGGAGATTTGCTAATCCCTCCAACAGATCCTCCCCATGTCCCACGCCTCCTCCACCGCGCCTCCGTTGCCCCTCGTCGTCCAGGTCGGGTTCTCCGGTTCCCGCCATCTCATTCCCAAAGACTCGTCGTGGACCGAAAAGCAAAAGGCCTCCTTCCACACACACCTTGATGAACAACTCACCGCGTTCCTCAAGGACCTCCCCTCCCAGCTCGGCCTCTCCGCTCCCGACCATTTCCTCTGCGGAATCTCCCAGATCGCTATCGGCGGTGATGCCGCATTCACCCGCGCCTGCGCCGCCCTCCGCATTCCCCAGCGCCTTTTCCTTCCCCAGCACCGCGAGGAATACCTCCGTGCCGATGGCAGCGCGGGCCCGGATTTCTCGCCGCAGGAAATCGCCACCGCCCGCGAGCTCCTCGCCTCCTCCCACATCATTCAGGAGCGCATCGTCAGTGACGCCCCCGACCGGGAAAACCGCTTTCACGACGCCCAGTTAGAACTCCTCCGCGTCTCCGATGTCGTCATCTGCCTGCTCGCCCCCGGCGCGCCGAAAGCCACGGACTCGCCCAACCCCCTCGCCACCGGCACCCAGGGTCTCATCGACCTCGCGCTGAAAAACCAGCGCCCCGTCGCCATCCTCCGTCTCACCATCGAAGACCACCTGCCCAGGCTCGACGCCGTGTGGAAACATGAAAAGCGATTCAAGCCCCCCGTCCTGCCGCACGAGCTAACAGGCGTGCATCTCCCCGGCTCCACCACCGGCATCCCGAAGATCGCCACCTACACCGAAGCCCTCCTGGAATCCGGCAGCAACATCGCCGACTCCAAACGCAACCTCTTCAAATACGCCGCCGTCTTCATCATCGGCTTCCACCTTCTCGCCACCATCTGCGCCGTCGTCGCCTTGGTTCTTTATTTCAAGGACCCGACAGATCCCACCGTCCATCTCCTCCTCTACATGGAACTCGCGTTCCTGGTGTCAGGCTTGGGCGTTCACGTCTATCTGCACATTTCCCACGCTTGCAAAGTTTGGGCTGTCTCCCGCGTCGCCGCGGAGATCGCCCGCTCTGTCCAGGCCTTCGCCCGCCACCACGTTTACCTCTCCCATCTTTTCCAGCTTCCCTTCCACCGGGGGCTGCGCCCGCTGCTCCGCACCCTCAACGTCCTCCACCTCCGTTCCAGCTCACGCCGCGATGCGGAAAACTGGAAAGCCCGCCGGGACAGCTATCTCCGCACCCGCCTTACCGGGGCTGACGGTCAAATCAGCTACTACAAGCGCACCCACGCCAATGCCCACTGCGGCCTCCGCGCCGCGCGCGCCGTCTTCTACCTCTGCTCCGGCTTCGCATTCCTCTGCACCGTCCTCAAGCTCGCCCATTTCCAGCCGACCGAATGGTTCGGCGCCTTCGCCATCGTCCTCCCCGTCCTCGCCGTCGGCGGTCTCTCGCTCGCCGCCGCCTTCGACCTCGAAGCCCGCCACAACACCTCCGAGGAAATGCTCGCCGACCTCGAAATCCTCGAAAACGCCCTCACCGTCGCCTCCTCCGAACGCGAGTTCACCCGCCTCCTGCTGGAAACCGAGGCCCGTTTGTTAGGAGAGACCGCCAACTGGTTCTCACGCCGGTCCTTCACCGGCGTCGCCTGACCCACTCGATGGAATGCTTCATGGCGGAGTTTCCAATTCCATGCTGTTGAACAGCCCGACGATTTCCGGCCGGAGCTGCCGCAGTTCGTTGCGATGGACATGCGTCAGGATCTCCAGACGGGACGCCCCCTCTTCCGTCAGTTTCAACATCACCGCCCGCCGGTCCTCGGTGGACGGCTCGCGGACGATCAACCCGGATGCCGCAAGGCGATTCGCCAGTTCCACCGCCGTGTTGTGGCGGATCCGGAGCCGCTCCGCCAGCCGTCCGATGTTCGCCGCACCCGCCGGACTGGCGCGGATCACCAGCAACGCTTGATGCTGTTGCGGCGTCAGTCCCTCCTTACCGGCGGCGATTTCGCTGAACTCCAGAAAGCACCGCAAGGCGTAACGGAAATCCGCCAGGCGGGTGTAATCGGCATCGGAAAGTTTCTTCGTGCGGGCTGACATCCGCACTTGATTTATATCGCCTCACGATACAAATCAAGTGCCGCCGCGCACTGCCCCGCATGAACTACCTGAAATCGCTTCTCGGGATCGAACTCAGCGCGGTGAGTTGGCGGGAAAAATCCGTCTCCATGTTAGGCGGGCTGGTTTCCATCCTGTTCCTCACCTTCATCACCGAGCGCGTGCTCAGCCTTTCCGGCGCCACCGCCGTCATCGCCTCCATGGGAGCGAGCGCGGTGCTGCTCTTCGCCGTGCCGCACGGCCAGCTTTCCCAACCGTGGCCCGTTCTCGCCGGGCATGTCCTCTCCGCCGTCATCGGCGTCATTTGCGCGCAGCTCATCCGCGGTCCCGAGCTCGCCGCCGCCTTCGCCGTCTGCCTGTCCATCGGCATGATGCACCACTTCAAGTGCATCCACCCGCCCGGTGGCGCCACCGCGCTGACCGCCGTGTTAGGTGGCAGCGCCATTCATGAAATGGGCTTCCGCTTCGTCCTCTATCCGGTCCTGCTCAACTGCGTGCTGATGATCGGCATCGCCATCCTCTTCAACATCTTCTTCGGCTGGCGGCGTTACCCGGCGTTTCTTGGCCATGTGGAAACTCCTCCCACGCCGGAAACACCCTCTCACGAGGAAATCATCGCGGCATTGAAAAAGATCGACTCCTTCGTGGACGTCAACGAGGACGACCTCATCCGCCTGAGCGAGCTGCTGGCGAAACGCCCGGCACCCAAGGAGCCCCCCGCCCCGCATGCCGCTCCCACCCATGAGTTTTGACCGCCTCGCCCCGTTCTACCGCGCGATGGAGTTCATCACCGCCGGTGGAAAACTCCAGCGCTGCCGGACCGTCTTTCTCACGGAAATCCCGGTGCCCCGGCGGGTGCTGTTAGCCGGCGAAGGCCATGGCCGCTTCCTGCCGGAATGTGTGAAACAGTTTCCGGAAGCGAAGATTACGGTGGTGGATTCCAGTCAGCGGATGTTGGAAATCGCAAAGAGCAAGGTGGAGTCGGAGCAGGTCGGGTTCCTCCATGCCGATCTGTTGGAATGGGAAGGACCAAGCGGTGAATTCGATCTCATCGTCACCAACTTCTTCCTCGACTGCTTCACCGGGGAAGATTTGACCAAGGTGGTTTCCAAGCTCGGACAAACAGCCTCGCCACGGGCGGACTGGCTGCTCGCGGATTTCGACATCCCGCCTTCCGGCATCTCCCGCTGGCGGAGCCGGATGATCATCGCGATGCTCTATCGATTCTTCCGGATCGTCACCGGCCTGAAAGCCCGCTCACTCGTCCCGCCGGATGCGGAAATCCAGAAAACCGGCTTCCGCCTCCACCGCCGCAAGACCCACGAGTGGGGCCTGCTGAAAAGCGAGTGGTGGAAGCGGAACTCTTAACGGACCGCGAAATTTATTTCGCGAGTGCCGGAACCGGAGACGGGCGAAATGAATTTCGCGGTCCATTAGGAAAGCCGGGGAGGACGGCGTCAATTCCCATCCAGTCCATCCTCGATGAAGTCATCCGGGAAGGGCTTGGTGACCCAGGTCTCGGGGAACCACTGGCTGGACTGGGGCCGGCTGGTCTTGGACATGACGACGCGCCAGTTGGAGAAGCCGGAGGCGGCGGTGAGGTCGTAGCCTTTGGAGCGCCAGTCCTTGACCCAGGCGACGGGGAAGGTGCTGCCGTCGGAGTAGGTCTGCCCACCGATGCCGCTGCCTTTGGAGAGGACGACGAGCCAGGACGCGCCGTCGTTGTGGTCGTCACCGGCGACGCCGGTGATGCGGTAGCCGGCGTCCCAGCGTTTCTTGATGAGGGCTTCCGGCCAGGGACCGGGCGTGCTGAAGGATTGCTCCTGGAGGCCGGAACCGAGGGACATAAGGAAGACCCAGGTGTCTTGGAAGCCAGCGGCGGAGGTGATGCGGTAGCCCTTGTCCCGGTAGGCGACGTAGTCGGTTTCCGGCAGAATGCCGGGACCGAGGACGGCTTGGTCGGTTAGGGTGGTGCCCTTGGACATGACGCAGGCCCAGTAGGCGGAGTCGCCGGCGAGCTGGGTGACGCGGTATCCTTTGGCGTAGTTTTCGCGGATCCACGGCAGGGGGAAGGTGGCGCTGTGGGTGAAGATCTGGGCGGTGATGCCGGTGCCGGAGCTCATGGCGGAGAACCAGGCGTCCTTGAAGCCGCCGAGGACGGTGACGGCCCGCTGCGGGGTCTTGGTCGGAGTTTCCTTTTTCGGGGAGGAGGGGGAGGCGGGGACCTCGAAGGGCGGGAAGACGGGAGCCTGGGAAATGGTGAGAATGATGGGGATTTCCTGGCCTTGGGGATTGGTGCGGGTGCCACGCCAGCCACGCCGGTCCTCATCCTGCCAGGAGGTGAGCTCCCAGTTGCCGACGATTTCGCAGCCTTCGTATTGTTCGAGGGCCATGGTGTCGTCGGTGACTTGCTTGCCGATGAGTTTCCAAGTGCCGCGCTGGCCGGCATCCTGCGGCTCGAAGAGGCCTCGCACGGAGCCGTCGAGGCCCATACCGAGGGTGCATTGGCCGGAATCGGCGCCGACCATGCCGACGAAGGTTTCCTTGGTGAGGTTCGGATCGTCGAGACGGACCAACGGGCACCGGGCGCCGGCGACCTTGGGCATGGAAATCTTCTTCCGGGTGCGCTGGGCTTTTTCCCAGCCGCCGTCGATGGCGACAAGACGCCGGGCGCGGCCGGGATGGGTGGCGGACTCAGTGGCGGAGAGCTCCGAAGCGAACTGCCGGGCCTCGTCCTTGTCGGCACCCATGAGGCCTTGGACCCAGCCGGCGTAGGCGTCGGCCTCGAGTTCCTGCTTGTGGGAGTCGTTGTTGTTGCGGAGCAGGTGGCCCTGGACATGGTGGCCGATCTCATGGGCAAGGACGCCGAGGACGATCCAGTCGTTGCCGCCGGCATTGGCCCAGCGGCGGAGGAGCTTGGAGTCGTATATCAGATAGCGCTTGTTTTCATAAACGGTGGCGAAGGCGTTCTCGATGCCGTCGAGGCGGCGGATGACGAAGTTCGGCTCAAGTCCGGTGTAGCTGAGGATGTTTTTCACCAGGCTGATCATTTCGCCCTCGGGCGGGGAGAGTGTGTATTCCTCGTCGCCCAATTGGATTTCCTCGAGCCCGGCACAGCAGTTGGTGAGGTCCTTGCCGCGGATGACTTCGTTCTCATCCCCGGCGCGGAGTACGGCGGCGGAAATCACCATCAGGCAGATGCAGTGGATGGCCGGGCGTAACATCAACAGGGAGGGAAGAGGATTCATGAGTTGGGAGGATGGGGGAAAACGCGCGGAACGCTGCCAACCGGATGGCCTTGGATTTCTTTTGCCTATTGATAAATATGAACCAATCCTGAGCGGGAATGGCAAGATGGAACTCGATCGCACGATGGAGGGGAACGATCCGCAGCCGGGCTTGCAGGTGATCTGAAGCGGGCTTATGACTCCGCCACGATGCCGTTCCGACTTGAGAGTGACTACCAGCCTGAGGGTGACCAGGCGCAGGCGATTGCGAAGCTGACGAAGTCGCTGCGGGCGGGGAACCATCATCAGACGTTGCTGGGGGTGACGGGGTCCGGGAAGACGTTCACGATGGCGAACCTGATCAAGAATCACGGCAAGCCGACGCTGATCATGAGCCACAACAAGACGCTGGCGGCGCAGCTTTACTCGGAGTTCAAGAACTTCTTCCCGCACAACGCGGTGGAGTATTTCGTTTCCTACTTCGATTACTATCAGCCGGAGGCCTACATCCCGCGGAGCGATACCTACATCGAGAAGGATTCGTCGATCAATGACGAGATCGAGCGGCTGCGGTTGAGCACGATGGGTTCGCTGCTGACGCGGCAGGATGTGATCGTGGTGGCTTCGGTTTCCTGCATCTACGGCTTGGGCTCGCCCGACGACTATCAGGGGATGATGGTGCCGACGTGGGTGGGGCAGAAGCTGACGCGGGAGGAGTTTCTATCATCTCTGGTGGGGATGCTGTTCGAGCGCAACGACATCGCCTTCGGCCGGGGGAAATTCCGGGTGCGCGGGGATGTGGTGGAGGTGCATCCGGCGTATCTGGACGAGACGGCGATCCGGGTGGAGTTCTTCGATGACGAGGTGGAGCGGATCACGAGCATCCACACGCTAACAGGCCACACCATCGACCGGCTGGAGAACCACACGTTTTTCCCGGCGAAGCAGTTCGTGACGTCGGGCGACAAGATGAAGCGGGCGATGGTGGCGATCCGCGAGGAGGCTAAGGATCAGGTGGCGAAGTTCGAGAAGGAGGGAAAACTGATCGAGGCACAGCGGCTGCGGATGCGGACGGACTATGATCTGGAGATGATGGCGGAGATGGGATTCTGCCAGGGCATCGAGAACTACTCGCGGCACATCACGGGACGCGAGCCGGGGGCGCGGCCTTACACGCTGTTGGATTTCTTTCCGCGGGATTTCCTGTTGTTAGTCGATGAGAGCCACGCGACGATCCCGCAGGTGGGCGGGATGTACGAGGGCGACAAGAGCCGCAAGACGGTGCTGGTAGAGCACGGGTTCCGGCTGCCGAGCGCGCTGGACAACCGACCGCTGCGGTTCGAGGAGTTCATGCAGATGACCGGGCAGCGTGTCTATGTTTCGGCGACGCCGGGGGCCTTCGAGGTGGTGAACTCGCGGCCGGAGAACAAGCATTTCATCGAGGTGAAGGGCAAGGACGAGGGCGGCAAGCGGATCTCGCTGTTCGACATGAAGAAGGCGCGCATCAAGCCGAGCGGCAATAACGAGCTGGTGGAAAATTTCCATCCGGAGAAACGCGGGACGCGGTTGGTGGTGGAGCAGATCATCCGCCCGACGGGGTTGCTGGATCCGGTGCTTATCCTGCGTCCGCTCAAGGGGCAGATCGACGAGACGATCGAGCTGTGCCGCCAGCGGGTGGAGCGCGGCGAGCGGGTGCTGGTGACGACTCTAACGAAGAAGACGGCGGAGGATCTGAGCGAGTATCTGCTAGGAACCGGACTGAAATGCCGCTACCTGCACTCGGACATCGACGCGGTGGAGCGGGTGGAGATCCTGCGCCAGCTCCGGGCGGCGACATTCGACATTCTGATCGGAATCAATTTGCTGCGGGAGGGACTGGATCTGCCGGAGGTGTCGCTGGTGTGCATCCTGGATGCGGACAAGGAGGGATTTCTCCGCAACGAGACGTCGATGATCCAGACGGCTGGCCGCGCGGCGCGCCACATCGGCGGGGAATGCGTGCTGTTCTGCGACAAGATCACGGATTCGATCCAGGCGCTCATCGATGTGACGGCTTATCGCCGAGGTCGGCAGGAGGCGCACAATGTCGCTCACGGGATCACGCCGCAGAGTGTGAAGCGGGCGATCCAACAGAGTTTGCACACGCATGAGAATGCCAGGGAGCACGCGGACAAGCTGAACAGCTCGCTGGTGGCGGAGGACGTGACGGCTTACGACAAGCTGCGGGTGATTTCCGAACTGGAGGAGGAAATGCGCGAGGCGTCGTCGCGGTTGGAATTCGAGCGGGCGGCGCATTTGCGCGACCAGATCAAGGCGCTGAAGAGCGATTCCCCTGCCCTGCCGATGAAGGCGGTGAAGTATCCGGCGGGGAAGAAGGGGCGTTCGCGCAAGTGAGTGATTTCTTGACCGGGTGGCATGATTGATGCACCGCTTCGGCAGTGTTTCCGCCGAAAAACGACCGCCCTTATTTCGATGCCTGGCTGCGCCGGACAGGACGGCAGTTCGCGGTGAGCGGACGGCTCACGCAGACGGCCGCCGCTCTATCCGCGACGGAAGGCGGAACGGTGGATGAGTGGAGATCGCGACTGAGGACCCTGTTGGAAGGGAGCGAGGTGCCATCACTAGATCTGCTGATGAGGATCGACATGCTGCTGGCCGGGCCTTCGCGGAGCAAGGGCGGCGGGGACGCGCAAGGGTCGCTGTTCTAGCAACCGGCGGGCGCGGGAAGATTGTGCCGGGTTCGGCATCTTGCCTGCTTTTCCCACGCTTATGGACTTATATTGATTTTGATTAAAATTTTCCTGTGATAGAAGTCTGCTAGCGAGTGGTAATTGCTCCCGCGCCATGCATCGATTCCAGTCAAAATCCGTCATCCGGCGACTCAGGTTCGCGGCATTCCTGCTGTGCCTGAAAATCCTGCTGCCGCTGGCCACGGTCGTCGTGCTGGTCCGGTCGCTCCTCCTGCATGACCAGCAGATGACGATGATCGCCGTGGGAATGGCGGCCCTGACGATTTTCTGCATCGTCTTGCAGAGCATTCTGGCGAACCGCGCTTGCTGCCCGTTGTGCATGACTCCGGTGCTCGCCGCCAAGGGATGCTCGAAGCACCGGAACGCCCGGAGCCTGCTGGGAAGCCATCGGCTGCGGGTAGCCGTGGCGGTGTTGTGCAAGGGATCCTTTACGTGTCCCTACTGCCACGAAGCCTCGATCATGGAGGTGCGGGACCGGCATCGGATGAAATACGAGAGCAATTCCCGGGGTTGACAGGTCGGCCGGTTCCATGAAGTTTGCGCGCATGAATTTCATCACGAAATCCTTGCGAGCCATCCTCCCGACCGCGGCCGGACTGGCACTCGCAACCGCCATCCCCGCCCGCGCAGAAAACGCCATGCCTGAAGTACCCTCCGACGTAGCCGCCACCCCTGCCGATGCAGCCAAAACCGCATCCGGCCTTGCCTCCAAAGTCCTACAAGCAGGCAAAGGTGAAACCCATCCCACCGCCGCCGACACGGTCACGGTGCATTACTCTGGCTGGACTCCGGATGGAAAAATGTTCGACAGCTCGGTCCAGCGCGGCCAGCCCACCAGTTTCCCGCTCAATGGCGTCATCAAAGGCTGGACCGAAGGCGTCCAGCTCATGGTCGAGGGTGAGAAGCGCCGCTTCTGGATCCCTGCGGATCTGGCCTACGGTGAGAATCCCGGCGGTGGTCGTCCCGGCGGACAGCTCGTTTTCGATGTCGAATTGATCTCCATCAAACAGGCTCCCAAGCCACCCGCCGACCTCGCCGCCGCTCCTGCGGACGCTGAAAAAACGCCTTCCGGCCTCGCCTCGAAGGTCCTCACCAAAGGAACCGGCACCGACCATCCCAAGGACGGCGACACCGCGAAACTCAATCTCTCGCTCTGGAGCAGCGAGGGCCAACTCCTTCAAAGCACCGCCCAACAAGGCGGCCCTGCCGATATTTCCCTGGAGCAACTCAGCATCGGCGGCCTCGCCGAGGGCATCAAGCTGATGGTGGCCGGCGAGAAGCGCCAAATGTGGATTTCCCCGAAGCTTGCCTTCGGTGACACCCCGCCACCCGGAGCCCCTACTACCGGGCTGGTCGTGGAAGCGGAATTGGTTTCCATCAAGGCTGGCACTCCGGCTCCCGCCGCTCCTGCCGATGTCGCGGCAGCTCCCGCCGATGCGGAAAAAACCGCTTCCGGACTCGTTTCCAAGGTGATCACCAAAGGAACCGGCAGCGCCCATCCGAAGGCCACCGACACGGTCACGGTCCACTATTCCGGCTGGACCCCTGACGGCAAACTTTTCGATAGCTCCGTGAAACGCGGCGAGCCCACCAGCTTCCCGCTCAATGGCGTCATCAAGGGCTGGACCGAAGGTGTGCAACTCATGGTCGTCGGCGAGAAGCGCCGCTTCTGGATCCCGGCGGATCTCGCCTACGGTGAGAATCCCGGCGGAGGACGCCCCGGCGGACTCCTTGTATTCGACGTCGAGTTGATCGAAATCGGCAAATGACCTCGTCCTGTTCCAGGCTTTTCGCCTTGGCGGTGCTGCTCGGAATCTGCTCCTGCGCCCAACCGGCGCACCAGTCCCCGACGCCACCACCGGCTGCGGCCAAGGAAACCCCGCCAGCGCCGCGCAAACCCGTGCGGATGAACGGGCGGGGCAAGGTGTCGTCGATTTCCATCACCGACTTCTTCGCTCTCCAACAGACCGACCAGGTCCTGGTCTATGATGCCCGGCCGGCGTTTTTCTATCACCTCGGACACATCCAGGGTGCCATCAGCCTGCCGAAGGAGAATTGCGACGCCGCGATCATGAAGCGCGAGGTGGAAATCAAAGAGGCGCTGGCTGCCGGAAAAACCATCGTTGTCTACTGCACCAATCTCCTCTGCCCGGACGCCCGCACCGTGGCGATCCATCTGGCCGGCTTCGGCTATTCCTCCTCCACGCTGACCGGCGGCTGGGAGAGCTGGAAGGAAGCCGGTCTCCCCACCGAATAATTTCAACCCCCTAACATACACTCATGTCCTCATTCTCCAACGTCACTGTCGATGCCAAAGCCAACGTCTATTTCGACGGCCGCGTCGTCTCCCACACCGTGCACTTCACGGACGGCACCAAAAAAACCCTCGGCCTGATCTATCCGGGCAAATTCCATTTCGGCACGGCGGCGCCCGAGCGGATGGAAATCATCGCCGGCTCCTGTGAAGTGATTCTGGACGGCACCACCGAGACCATCGTGATCGAGGCCGGCACCGCGTTCGACGTGGCTGGCAACAGCGGTTTCACGATCAAGGTGATCGACGGCATTTGCGAATACATTTGCTCGTTCCTTCCCGCCTGATGCCGCGTCCCGGTCGCCTTGGAATGCTGGCCTTGCCCGTGGTGGCGATGGCCTTGCTGAACTCGTGCGGCATCCGGCTGCCTGACACCCCCGCTCCGACCTACCGGATGGATGTTAGAAAGCTGTCCTCCGCGCCCGAGCCCGTGCCGGGCAAAGAGCCGGATGTGCTGGTGTGGTTGATTTCCGACGAACTGCACACCGGGATGGTGTTCCAGTATGACTGGCTGCTGGAGTCCGGTTTCATTCCGCCGGAGGGATTCGGAACTCCCAAATACGTGACCCTGAGCTGGGGCAACCGGACCGCCTACGTCGAAAAAGGCCTGCATTCGCCGGGGAAATTTTTCATGGCGCTGTTCACCCCGTCGCCCTCGGTGATGGAACTCATTCCGGCGAACTGGAACGTCACGGAAGTCTGCCCGCACCAGCGGATCTGGCGGAAACTTGTTGCTAGAGAAAGAGGCAAGGATCTCGCCGCTTTCCTGAACGATTGCAGCAAACAAGGCACCGACGGCAGGCCAATCCTCTGCGGCACCTCGAGCTGGGGCGGCGGAGTCCTGCTAGAGTCGCGGCATGTGTATTTCATCCCACGAATCTGCAACATCTGGACCGCGCAGGTCATCGAGTCGCTGGGCGGGAAAATGAACGCCTGGAGCGCCGTCACGGCCAACGGTTTGATCCGCCAGGCGGAAAGACCACCTAACGATTTCGAACAGATCTGGTGGGGCGGCGGCAACCAGTTCGTGGATCCCAACAAACAGGCGGGACTTACGGAGCCTTAACCCGCCGTCGTCTCGAACTGCGCGAACGTTTCCTTCGCCAGGCAGTCGAGCGACTGTTGGTGCATCTTCAGCAAGCTGTCGTGCAGCGGGCAATTCGGGCCGACGCCGCACCAGTGCGGACCGAACGGGCACATCACCCGGTCCTTGGGATCCTCGAACACCTTCACCACATCCAGCAGCGTGATTTCGGCGGCCGGACGGGCAAGCTGATAGCCGCCCGCAGGCCCGGACTTCCCCTCCACCAGACCGGCACTCGAGAGCAGCGTCAGGATTTTCGCGACGAGCTGGCGCGAGAGCTGGCGTGATTCCGCAATCTCGGCACTTCCGGCAAGCCGGCTTTCCCCCGCGACCGATGCCAGGTAACTGACCGCGGCAATCCCTCCTTGGGCGAGCTTGCTATAGGTAAACATCGGATGGGGCGCGGTATGGCTTCAAATCGGCGGTATCTTGGCGGGAATCTCATCCGACAAACGCAAAATTATCAACGAATTTATTTTCCTTAATTACCACAACCTGCCAAACTCGGCCCGCGCCCAACCATCGTGAAAAATGAATACGCCTGAAAACCAGCGACAGGAATTGCCCGATCTCCTCGGCCAACCGGACATCGTCAAACTCGTGGATGCCTTTTACGGGAAGGTCCGCGCGGACGCCCCGCTCGGCCATGTCTTCGACGGCGTGGCCAAAGTGAATTGGGAAACCCACCTGCCGAAACTTTATGCCTTCTGGGACACCGTGTTGTTCCGGGCCGGCACCTTCCGTGGCAACCCGATGGCCGCGCATTTGAAACTCGTGGAACAAACCGACATGGGATGGCCGCTATTCGAGCGCTGGCTGGAATTGTTCCGCGAAACCGTGAATGAAAACTTCGCGGGCGAAAATGCCGGACACATCATCCGCTGCGCCGAGGACATGGCGCGGGTCATCCACTCGAAAATCCACGCCATCCCGGATTCACGGTTAGATCCCGCGCGACTCACTCCGGAACAAAAAGCGCGTTACGCGAGTTATCGGGAGGCTCCGGTCCGAGGATGACTTCATGAATTTTCCCCACTGCCGCCACGCCAGGCGCAAGTCCCTCGCCACCCCGCTGGTCTGGTTGGGCAGCGAGCCCTACCGGTTGTTTTTCCTAAGCGGGATCCTGTTCAGCATCGCCGGAGTGATGCTTTGGCCGCTTTTCTATCAGGGAAAGCTCGCGTTCTATCCGGGCGTCAGCCACGCGCGGGTGATGATGGAGGCCTTCGGCGGTGCCTTCGTCATTGGCTTTCTGGGCACGGCGGGACCGCGGATCCTGAGCGCGCCGCGTCTCAAGCCATGGGAACTGGTTCCGTTTTTCCTGCTCCATCTCGCGGGCGGTGTCTGTCATCTGCGCGGCTTGAATGTATGGGGCGATGGCTTGTTTCTCACCCTGCTCATTGGCTTTTCACTCTCTCTAGCAGTCCGGTTGATGTTTTTCCGCAAGGATCTTCCGCCACCTCCCCTGTTGCTCGCCGGCACCGGTTTGCTCTGCGGGCTGGCGGGCACGCTGCTGTGGTGCAACCCGCAGTGGATGGTCACTCCGGAAATCTACCGTCTGGCGGGACTGCTGCTCTATCAGGGATTCCTGCTCGCACCGGTGATGGGCGTCGGGATCTTCCTGTTTCCGAGATTGCTTGGAAATTCCTTCGGTGAACCTGAGCCAGGCGCGGCCACCCGCAAGTCGTGGCGGCACATGATCGTCGCGGCGGTTAGCCTGCTCGCCAGCTTCGGCGTGGAAATCTGGCTGAGCGAATCCGCCGGGATCGCCATGCGTGCGGCGGCTTTCGTTTTCGCCATTTCCCATGTCCGCTGGATCGGTAAGGCGGGCGCGCCGAAGATCGGCACACTGGCCAACGCGTTGCGGGTCTGGTGCGTCCCACTGGCTCTCGGTGGGGTGATCGCACCGGCATTCCTTTACTCGCGGCACATCGCGCTCGATCACCTGCTGTTCATCGGCGGTTTCGGTCTGGTGTGCCTGATCGCGGGCAGCCGCGTGCTGTTCGGCCACAGCGGCGCGGTGGAACGTTTCGCCAACCGTTCGTGGATCGCGCGCGGGATTGTGTTCACCGCGGTGCTCGCCGCTCTTACCCGCGCATCGGCGGACTTCCTGCCACGGGTCATGATCTCCCACTATCAATACGCCGCCTGGTCGTGGGCGGGAGCCGCCGCACTGTGGGCGTTGTGGCACGCACGGCGCTTTTTCAGGAAGGATGAGGACGGCTAGAGCTTCAGCGATTGGATCGCCTTGATCGAAGGTTCAGCCCCGTCCTTAGGCTCGGTCCATTTGTGGACAATCCTGCCATCGGGACCGATCACCGCGATCAGATAGGAGTGGGCGAAATCCACTCCGTTGGGCAACCGGTCGAAACGGATTCCGAGGGCGACCGCCAGCTCTAGCAGATCGTCCTCGGAGCCTCTCAGAAGATCCCAGCGCTTGGGGTCCATGTGATGGTTTTCCTCCAGCGCCTTCATCTGCGGCTGAAGGTCGTTCTTCGGATCCAGCGTGATGAAGGTGAAACGGGTTTTCGAATCGACGGGGATGCCGGACTCGATCCGCTGCATGTCCGCGATAATGCGCGGGCAGATGCCCTTGCAGGTGGCGTATCCCAGCGCGACCACCCGGGGCGTGCCGAGCGACTTGGACCAATCGATGGTTTTGCCATTCTGATCGGTCCAGGTGGATTTGAGCACATAAAGCGAGCCTTGCGGCAAGGCGGCATCGGCGGCGGGTGCCGGATGCGGCGTGTCTTGTGCGGAGAACGGCGATACGAGGATCGCGGCAGTTAGAATGAGGTTTTTCATGGTGATGGATCTTTCGCGCCGCGGAAACCGAGACCCGGCAGGCAGAAGTCGCCTTGCAGTGAGGAGCGGAAGGCGATCCGCATGAAATTCGCGTATTCGGTGGCCTGGTTCGGGTCGGCACCGCCGCCACCACAGAAGAGCCGGGCGTCCTGCGTGCCGTCGGAGCGGGCCTCACCGCTGGTCATCGCCGAGACGAAATCCCGCGTCCATTCCCAGACGACGCCGTGCATGCCGTTGACTCCGTAGAAATTCGGCGCTTGTGAACCGGCGGCGGGGAGGACGGCTGGAGTGGGTTTGGAATACCAGTCGAGGATCTTCGCCTTGAATGCCGGATCGTTGTTCGCATCCGGCTTTTTTTCATCGGCACGTGCGGCGAATTCCCACTCGTCCACCGTCGGCAGGCGCTTGCCCACCGATTTCAAGAATGCCCGGGCGGCGTGCCATGAGACATTCACGACCGGCGAATCCGGCGGTGCCGCCGGACCGGGCTCTGTATCGCCCGCCCAGTTCGTTAGATATCCCCGGTCCGCGAACAGGCGGTTCACTTGCGAGCGCCGCCATTCGGGATGGGCGGTGACGAAGGCCAGGAACTCGGCGTTGGTCACCTGCCGGACATCGATCTGATAGGGTGCCACCGTCCGCAGCTTGCCGCCCTTTTCCAACGGCCGCTGATAGATCCCGCCGGGGATGGAAACCATGGGCGATGATGCGATGTCTCCGGCACCCGCGAACAGGCAGGTGCCGGCGAGAAACGTAATGACGCAAGTCAGTTTCATTTCGCGGCACGAACCTCGGCCACATCCTTCGGCGTGACCTCGGTTCCGTTGTTGTTCCACGCACTGTAAACGTAGGTGAGGACGTTGGCGACGTCCTCGTCATTGAGGGCGAGGGCGGGCATGACGCTGTTGAATTTCTGGGCGTTGACGGTGACCTCGCCGGTCAGGCCGTGGATGATCGTCTTGATGGCGCGGGTCTTGTCGGCATTCAGGAAATCCGAACCTGCAAGCGGTGGAAATGCGGCGGGGATGCCTTCGCCGTTCGCCTGGTGACAGGCCACGCAGTTGGCGGTGAAGACGTTTTCGCCGCGTTTGACGCGCTCGGTCTTGTTAGCCGCCGCCGCGAGCGATTTGCCCTCGTCCGGCATGGTTTGCGGGGTGCCGCCTTCGGGCAGATAGACCTTGTCATAGCGTTTGCCGGAATAGATCAGCGGATCGCGTTCGCCTTCCACCTTGATCATGCCGAGCGCGCCCTTGTTGAAGGCACGGGTCAACGAGTGATCAACCAGGATCAGACTTCCGGGAACCTCGCATTTGAACTCGACGATGGCGGAGCCACCGGCCGGCACCAGCGTCGTCTGGACGTTCTCGTTGATCGTCGCCGTGCCGCCCTCGACATACACCTTGTCGAAAATCTCGCCGATGGTGTGGAATGATGATGTTAGATTGGGTCCGCCATTGCCGAAGAAGATGCGGACGGTTTCGCCCTTTTTCGCGGCCAGCGCCTTGTCGCCGGCGATGGCTCCGACGCCGCCGTTGAAGACGACGTAGTCGGGTTTTTCATCGATCGCCTTCTCCATGCTGAAAGGCTGCAACCCCTGCTCACCATAGCGGCCCTTGGTGTAGAAGTCGCCCTGCATCACATAATATTCGTGATCGACCTTAGGCAACCCGCCTTTCGGCTCGACGTAGATCAGGCCGTACATACCGTTAGCGACATGCATGCCGACCGGTGCCACCGCGCAGTGATAGACATACAGGCCCGGATTGAGAACACGGAACGAGAATGTGGTGCTGTGCCCGGGTGCGGTGAACGAAGCCGCCGCGCCACCGCCGGGACCTGTCACGGCGTGAAGGTCGATGTTGTGCGGCATCTTGCTCGTCGGGTGGTTCATGAGTTCGAAATCGACCACGTCCCCCTCCCTCACACGGATGAATTTCCCGGGGACCGTCCCGCCGAACGTCCAGAAGGTGTAGTCCACGCCATCGGTCATTTTCATCACCTTTTCGATGACCTCCAGCTTGACGATCACCTTCGTCGCATGATCGCGCTTGACCGGCGGCGGCACCAGCGGCGGAGCTGTTAGCTCGGCAACCTCCTCGCCGCGGACGTCGGATGGCAATTTCACCTCCTCCTTCAATTCCACGGCTTCCTCCGCCATGACACTTCCCACCGCCAATAGGCCCAGCATTCCTGTTTTGATGATCCGTTTCATGGGGTTTCTTTTGATTCGTATCACAGATGACAGATTGCCAAACCACATTCAAGAATTTTTATTCGTTAATTATCCAAAGAGATGATTTTCATGACTGCCGGGACCTAGCGCTCGATCCACAATCTCGCCTCACGGCGGCGGAATTTCGCGCCGCCCGGAAGATTGATCACTGCGGGATTCCCCACCTCCAGCAGGCTCATGGCTCGCTCAATCACGGCGCGGTCCGGCGAGCGGATTTCGTGGTCGATAAGGAATTTCCGCAAGGCGAGCCGCTGGAGGACGGGCGGGAGTTCCCGCAGCGCACCAAGATGCAGGCGGCCTTGCGGATCAAGGACGTTGGTTTGGGCAAGCGCCCAGGTTTCGAGCGATTCGACATCCTCCGCGTCCGCCGCGCCGCGAGAAAAGGCGGATGCGGCATCGCGACCGGAGATTTCAGCCAACAGTGGCAGGGCCTCGTTACGGAGGCGGTTTCTAACTGCGACCGGCAGGGCGTTGCTCGCATCCTCGCGCCAGGGGTGGCCGTGGGATGTCATCCATTCCTTCAACTCGTCGCGGCGGACGCCTAACAACGGCCGGATCAGTTCCAGCCGGGCGCCGGACTCCGTCACCAGTGTTTGTTCCGCTTTCATCCCCCGGAGGCCGTGGGAGCCGCGGAGGAGATTCCACAAAACCGTTTCCGCCTGATCGTCCGCATGGTGGGCGAGGAGAATGCGCGGGCAGCGGTGCTTCTTCGCGCAGTTTCCGAAAAATTCGTGCCTGGCGTTTCTCGCGGCGGTTTCCATCGACTCACCGGTTGCTTTCATCCGTGCCGTGACATCGGCGCGGGTGGTTTCTAACGGGAGTCCGAGTTTGTCCGCCAGGCGGCTGACGAATTTCACATCTGCCGTCGATGCCCGCCCGCGCAAGCCGTGGTCGAGGTGGCAAACGACGAGATCCTTGAAACCCGCTTCGACCAGCAAATGCAGCAGCGCCACCGAGTCCGCGCCGCCCGAAACGCCGACTAGCCAGCGCTTGCGGCGGGAAGCCGTGCCGAACCAAGTAGCTCTATCGATGATCGTCACACGCGGATTCTGGCTGCGAATCCGTGCTTGGCACCAGCCGCGAATCTCTCAAAACTTCACCCATGCAAACCGCTTCATTTCTCAAGGATCTCTTTGACCTCTCTGGAAAAACCGCAGTCATCATCGGTGGCACCGGTGAGCTTTGCGGCACGATGGCGGTCGGCCTCGCCCGCGCCGGTGCGGAAGTGGTCCTCGGTGGACGGATCCCCGAGAAGGCCGAGAAGCGGCTGCATGAAATCGAGGGTTACGGCGGAAAAGGCTACTTCGTCCCCGTCGATGTCACCTCGCGCGATTCGCTGCACGCGCTGCTGGAAACCGTGCTCGACCGCTCCGGCCAGGTGGACATCCTGATCAACGGCGCGGGAACCAATTCCCCAACCCCGTTTCTCGAAATCCCGGAAGAGGAGTATCAGAAAATCATCGATACGAACCTGTCCGCCGTTTTCCGCGCCTGCCAGGTGTTCGGCCAGTATTTCGTCGATGAAGGCCGGCCTGCTTCCATCATCAACCTCGGCTCCATTTCCGGACTGAATCCTCTTTCCCGCGTCTTCACCTACTCGGCCTCGAAAGCCGCCGTCCACAATCTCACCCGCAACCTCGCCCGCGAGTGGGCGGACCGCGACATCCGCGTGAATACCCTGGTCCCCGGATTTTTCCCCGCCGAACAAAACCGCAAGGTCCTCGACGAGTCCCGCGTGCTCGACATCCTCCGCCAGACTCCGGCATCGCGTTTCGGAAATGCGGATGAACTCATCGGAGCCACGCTTCTGCTCGCCTCCGCCAAGGCCGGCTCGTTCATCACCGGCATGGAAATGATCGTCGATGGCGGCTTCCAGGCGATGTCGATCTGACGCATTGCTCGCCCGGGCAACCCGGCAAAGGATGTTTTACCGCACACTCCAGCCCATGGACCGAGCTGTCGTGCTCAGGACCTTCGCCCGGTCTTGCTCAATCCACGCTTGAAGCTGGATTCCGGGATTCAAAGAGTTACCCGTGGTCGCCCATTCCCGCCGGAGTTCGCTGGAAAATGCCGTCCGCCACAGGGTCAGCGGACCTTCCAGCTTGGGAATTCTCAAAATCCCGCCTTCCTGCCATTGCCGCCCCTTCAGCCCTATTCCGACAGCCCACGTCGCCGTTTCTGCGGAAATACGGGTGAAGTAGTGGCCGCAGGTTACTACATCGACCTCCGAATAACGGCGGTCCAGGAACAGCTCGCCTCCTTCATCTCCCAGCCGCAGCCGGGGATTCAGATCGATCCAGAATTCCGTGGAAACATGACTACCGGCCCAGTCCAAGAGCTCCGCGAGGCCACCCTCAAACGTGGAAATGCCCTCCATTTCACCAATGGGCGCTTCCATGAGAATCCGATGGGCCGGACCGAGGCGGTCACGCTCACGCCGGAATACGGTCGAATCGCCCCGGACCACGAGGGTCGGCGCCACCTTGCTCTTCTTCCACGGCTCCGAATCCCCCGCAGGCGGTTCCGGGCACCGGAAAACCTCGCTGCTCGGATTAGCCCAAGTGACATACTCCACATCCAACGTGTGACAAAAGCTCAACTCCGGCTGCCGCCAGTGGAAAAACGTCAGCACTCCCTCGAAGGCCCAGCGCGGGTACATCACCGCCAGCAGGAACCACTCGTCAAACCCATAGCTCGGCCAAGTCGTCGCTGGGATCTCTTGCGGTTTCTCATCGCCGCGATCCCCCTGTTCCTGCCAGGTCGTCCTCATGGTTCCGCGCCGGTTGTGCCAGATGAAGGCCTTCATCAGCAACGTCATTGGCTGGCCACCCCGCGCGCCGAACTGGCAGGCATTGATCGGTCGATAGTAGCCGATGTGATAGGTGTGCCGCTCCTTGTCGAAAAAATAAGGCATCCGCCACATTCCCAGCCCCGTGGCCATCGCCTGCTCGCTGCGCTCCACATCGGCTAGAATATCGTTGCCCCGGTCCGAATCGATCACCGTGATCCATTCATCCGCGGCCTCCAGCGCGAGGAAACGCCACATGGCCCCGGGATTATGGCGGATGGAGGCGCTCTTCATCAGAAACACCTCGCAACCCACCGCCACCAGATCCTCGATCAGGAATTCCAGATCCGCTGCCAGATAGACTCTAAGCACCACCTCTGGCCGCGCTTTCCGCAACAGCGCCGCTCCTTTCAGCAATGGCACCACATAGTGCTCCCACGGAGCATAACGGGAAATCAGGCCCAGCCTGTCCGCATCCTTCATTTGCTCACGACTAACCACATCTAACGAACTTTCTTCTTCTATCAGATTTTTCCAGAATAAACTAACTGCCACGCGATGTCGCGCCTGTCGCTCGTTAATCCGGCGGGACACCGCACACCACTCCTCCAGCGAGACGCGCTCAGAAATCGTAGCACTCTCTTCATATTCAGCGATTTGTGATTCTTCAAAGACAGGGTAAAAATCGGTCCAACTCATGATTACTTCGGCATTGTCAAAGATCGGCAACAGTTTCCTAGCAAAAATAATTCGCTTTCTGTGAGAAAAATCTTGCCACACCCCCTCTACCTAATGGCAAGAACCAAAGTGCATTTGCAAAAACCTATCAAAACCCAATATGAACCCAACAGATCAATCCCCTGACCCGGTTTCACCTACCAACGAAATCACCCGCCGCAACTTCATGAAGAAATCCGCGCTCACCGTCGGCGCGGCGACCATCCTGGGAAAAGGCATGGCGGTGGCTACAGGCACATCAAAATGCCCCAGAGCCGACCATACATCCAATTGCTTATGGATCAAAAAGGTAAAAGTCGTGCTCAGCGGAGTGGAAGCCCCGGCCCAAGGTTCCAACACGGCCCAGAGCTCGGGGCGGATATTCACTGGCAAACTGAAATACCTAGTCGGCCACACCATCAGTGGTGGGACCAGTGAATATTGGACTGATGAGTTTGACGTCACATGCGGCGGTTTCTTATTTGGTAACAAGCATTTGGTTCAAGGTCCTAATTGCGACACCGCGCCTCCGGCGAGCTTAAATTACATGCTCGGCACAACACCTTCACCTACACTTGCTGGATTTTCTTTCATACCCCAGCCACCTCACAGGACTGACATACTCATTCACGGTCACGCACGGCCAAACGGATCTTCCGGTTGCATCGCTTTTACCGAAGATGAAGCTTCGGCTTGGAACACCTTCAGCTACTTGGTGAAGGAGAACGCTAAGCCCTGCAAGCAGAATCCGCCCAATCCCATACCCTTGACCTTGGAATACAATGGCGTTACCCCCCCCAATTACGTGTGGAAGGCGGGGCACGAACCGAACGGGAATCCATGCGACGGCCCCAACTGCAAATGATCCGGCCATTGACATGGCTCCGTCCAATATGAAATTGCGTTCTTCGAAATTTTCACTTAGTTTGCTCTGATGTGGCTCAATGATAGAAAGACAAAATCTGGAATGGTGCTCCTAGCAGGAGCTTTCGCTGCGTATGTTTTTTATCAACGAAGCCACCCTGCGTCAGCCCCATTGACTCGGAATTCTCCCGCTTTCCAACGGGAATACGTGAACGAAACCCACGCTGGTGCCGATTCCAAAAAGCGTAAGAGGGAAGTCTCTGACGTTAGGGCAACACAGCGGAAGAAGGACCTAGAGCATCTTAAAAAACAATGGCTTACTCTGGGCAAGGGAGGCGAGAATTACGAGGCAGCCTTGGAATTGTCCAAGGAAAGCGCCCGCTTGCTTTTGGCCAGTCAGGAATCCGTCGATCTAATTGTTTTTCTCAGCGAACATAAAATCGGAAACGGGATCAGTGACCGGATCCAAGACCTGTTTTCATCTTCGCAAGCTGCCGACGCTAGGATTACCCTCCTCGGATTGCCCGACGGACAATCCGGGGACGGAACCAACTATCGGGAGGAATGGAGTGCCAAAGCGGGCATGGGTTGTTCGGAAGCGGAATTCGAAGCATTTCATGCAGCACTGGGCGGTGGGCCCTGCGCTCAGGAAGCTCTGCTCGGACATTATCAGGCTCGCGTGACGGTCGAACCGGTGGAGACGGTACGGGCCACCATAGACGAGTTGGGAAAAAAGATGGACTCAATGTCGAGCGTCTCCATTTATTCCAAGCTGATGGACAGACTTCCGGATTCAGCCCCTTTCGGGGAAATCGAGGAGATGCTTCCCAAGGCCGACCACGCCCGTGCCATGCTTTTTAAAAAATGGGCGGCGGTGGATCGTCAGGGGGCGTTCGACCATTTGATGGCCAATTCCGGCAGACTGAATCCTGAACTAATCGTGCCCATTACTCAAGCGTTCATGAAAGGCGACATGTGGGCTGGGTTTGAATGGGTTCAAAAAATGCCGGATGGTCCACATTTTGACACTGCGGCCAGAGTGGTGATCAATTCCCTCCGGACCATGTATCCGGATCAGGCAAGGCAAGTGGCGGATCAAATCACTGATCCAGTAGAAAGGGAAAAGGCCTACGAGCGGATCAGCGCTCCCTATGAAGAGGGACAGCCGCGTAAATGAGAACTAGGAAATTACAATCACATAGCACACCGAGCCGATTGACTTGTCTCCTTTAATCTCTAGAGGCGGCCCCTTGGAATTCCGGTCCCCCGCGCCAGCTCATTTCCTGATTGGCAAACTGAACCGATTTTCGGAGTTTATCATTTTGGACTCATAAGGCTTGAGAGAACTTCACCAATGATTCCACAACGCATTTTTTGCACCCATGTTTCCCAGCACACGCTTGAACCGAAGTTGAGATACTGCATGAACCTGATGAAGGAGTTGCACCCGAGGTGGGAGTTTATGTTTTTTTCGGATGGGGATTCGCGGGAGTTCGTGAAGAGGGAGTTCCCGGAATACCTCGAGCTCTACGATTGGTATCCTCGCCCCGTCTTGAAGGCGGACCTGTTCCGGTTGCTGGTGGTCTACCGACTCGGTGGCTTTTATCTGGATACGGATTTCCTCTTGCAAAAAAAACTCGATCCGTTGTGCCGGGAGAAAGCGGTGTTCGCCTTCGAGCACGAGATTGACAAAAAAAATTACGACTTCCGCTATCCGCCCTGGCTGAGGGCGGGTGAGGAGAAGTTGACGCTTGCCAATTATGCCTTCGGCGCGGAGGCCCGACATCCCTTGCTGGCGGCCATTCTTGATGAACTGGTCTGGCGTACGCAAACTTTTGAGGCGGAGGACTGCAACGACATCGACATCCTCCACGCCACTGGCCCGGACCTTGTCACTTCGGTGTATTACCGCCATCGCAAACGGTGGCAGGACGTGATGATGTTGAAATCCAAAAAGATGGGTTTGGGCACCTATGGCTTGCACCTTGTCAACGGCGGCTGGCGAAAGGATGGCTACAAGGACGAAATCTAGAACCAAGATTTCAATACATCACGAAGACCCTTCAACCTAAGTCTTCTCAAATCAATCGATCATTAAAATCACCATTCAAACCGAAAAAAATCTGAAGTATGCCTTTGAACATTCATCCACCCGCGGAGCCTCTTCATGATGAGGAGTCATGCGTGAATTGCCATTGTCACACACCTCCTGCCGAAGCGCCTTCAGAGCGCCCCAAGGTCCTGTGCTACACCGTGGCTCTGGATTTGAAGGAGGTGAAATCCTACCGGCAACAGGCGAGAATGATGGTGGCGAGCCTGGAACGCAGCGGCTTCTGGGGCGACATCAAGATCATCCACAACGGAGAGACCGAGATTTTCGACTGCCCCCATCCGAATGTGGAGGAAATCCGGATTGACTCACCACTGACGACAACGGACTGCTATCAGGTCAAGTTTCAGGCGAGGAAATTGCTTCCTGTCGAAGACTACGACTGGGTGCTGTTTCTCGATACCGACATTATCGTCAGCACGAGCCTGGATGGGTGGTTCGACGGCCCGGAGTTCATCCGTTATGCGACGGAACCGATGCTGGAGATCCAACTCCCTCAGTTCAACGGGTTCCTGACGGAAGATGAGATGTCGAATCTGAAACGCGATGGGATCAACAGTGGCGCCTTTGTGATCAAGGCGGAGTATTTCCAAGAAGTGCTGGCGCTGTGGGAGAAAATCGACACGGGAGAGGCAACCCGAAGCAAGGGAAGCGACCAGCCCGCATGGAACCGCCTGCTGCTGGACACTCCGCTACCGACCAAGCTGCTGGCGCAGCCGGAGGTCAGTTACTTCTACCATCATTCCCAGCTCATGCAGATGTTGGGTGCCCCGCTATTGCATTACTGCGGGTGCTGGGACGAGGACAAGATTCAGGCGATGCAGGCAAAATTCATTACCCACTTCCATACCGACGAAGACGGTACGCTGATCGGGCAACTGGCAAGGTGAACCAGGGCACGTTTCTCCCGAAGAGCCTCCTTGACGGGAGGCGTGCACCTATTCAATCAAATCAATCAAAGACATGAGTTGGACCGATCTGTTTCCAGTTTTCACCGATGAAATGGTGGAGGATTATGAAAAGCTGGCAACCGAGACTGAGAAGCAAGAGTTGGAAACTTTTCATGGCGTTGACAGGGTTTTCAATGCACATGACAAGCCACACATCGTCAGTGTATCGCTTTTCTGGAAGCACGTCAGGGAAAGTGATCCCGATCTTCCCGAACCTGCACGCGAGTTGATGATGAATGCGAAGCAGCTGGGACTGGTACGCCGCTTTTCACCGTGGGAGAGCTATGTCGAGCCGTTGCTCCACCATGTGCCGGCTCTCAGGGAGCAATATCCGGATGTGGCTTTCCGCGTTTATCTGGCGAGGGATTTGGAGTTCCTGATTGAGGATCTGGTACAGGCGGGATGCGAAGTATTCTGGATGAAGAGTTCATCCATCCGTCATCTTCCGGGAGCGCATTGGCGCCTCCTCGCGTTTGAGGAGAGCGGCAAGATTATTACAATGCTGGAAGGCGACCTAATGGGGGAGGCCTCAAAATCCATTGCCAAAACCCAGGCGATGGCTGAGGCAAATTTGGGAGCGTGGCGGATTCCTCTCGCGATGGACTTTCGGCCCGATGGCACGGTCCCATATCTGCCATTCTTGGGATGCAACCTGGGCATGCGGGGCGGCTGGCCAATTAAGAGGCTGTTGGATGCCTTTACCTGGCATTGCCGCGCCGGGCGGATGTCCACCTCGGTCAATTTGCCGGCAGGTGGAACTTCCACGATCGAGCAGGCTCGTTGGCCTGACTACGGATTCGAAGAGTGGTTTCTCCTCGCAGTCATGTATCCACGGGTCGTCCATAATGGGATTCTGACCTTCCTACTACCGACCGACCAATCCGTGTTTCTGTCACAGGACATCGAATATGTGACTTGGGCAAATTCAAACAGTGAGATCATCTATTTCACTTATTGAACATGCTTGGTGCCTTGCGCATCGGAGCGCTTGGCCACCATCGAAAAATTTCCACAAACTCAACCACCCTCCCGCGCCAGATGCCTCAAAAAATTCTTTGTTACACTCTCGCTCTGGATCTGAAACATGTGAAATTCTACCGGCAACAGGCGCAGATGATGGTGGCCAGCCTGAAGCGCTCAGGCTTTACTGGGGACATCAAGATCATCCGCAATGGGGACACTGTAATTTTCAATAGGTCTTATCCTGATGTAGAGGAAATCCGTATCGACACTCCGCCGACCACCAAGGATTGCTATCGAATCAAGTACAAGGCCAGGGATTTGTTTGCCGTGGAGGGCTATGACTGGGTGCTGTTTCTGGATTCGGATTTCATCGTCAACATGAAGCTTGACTCATGGTTCATCGGTCCTGAAGTCATCCGATATGCGACGGAGCCGGGTTTGGAAATCCAACTCCCGCAGTTCAACGCGCTTCTGACAGAGGATGAAATGGAGAACCTGAAGCAGGCGGGCGTGAACGCCGGTATCTTCGTGGTGAAAGCAGAGTATTTTCGTGAAGTGATGGCGCGGTGGGAGGAAATCGAGGCAGAGGAGTCATTCCGGTGGGAAGTCGACGACCAGCACGCATGGAACCGTTTGCTTCTGGATACCCTACTCCCGATCAAGCTCCTCGCGGAGCCGGAGGTGGGCTACTTCTATCATAAATCCCACGTCATCGAGATGATCAAGGCCCCTATACTGCATTTCTGCGGTAGTTCCGAAGGGGAGAAAGTCCTGGCGATGCAGGCGAAGTTCATTTCGCAATTCCACACCGATGGAGACGGAACCCTGATCCGCTTGCTGGAGAGATGAACCCCGAGCATTTCTCCCTGTGTTTTCGGGAGCGTGTTTTACGACCAGATCGACAAATTCTACCGCGGTGCCAAGGTTTTCGCTCGAAATGCAGCCAATTGGAGCTTCCGGGCGAATCCCTGTCCTGCCCCCCTCCACGAGACTCACCCGTAGCGCTTGCAACCCGGCATTTGCCAGTGTATCGCCTCTCTCCCGGCGGTTGAAATCCGCCCTACCCCATCTCTTATGATCAAGTGGATTCTCCAGAAAATCGTCGGCAGCAAGAACCAGCGCGAAGTGCGCCGCATCCGCCCGACGGTGGCCCGCATCAATGAAATCGAGGAAGCCCTGCAACGCGAGCCCGTTGAGAAGCTTCTCGAATTCACCGCGACCTGGCAGGCCCATTTGGCCCGCTATCATGTGCTCGATGCCCCGGCGAAGCCGTTGATCCAACGCATGGAGGATGCGGAACTACGCGCCACGGCAGAAGCGCTTGAAGCACGCCTGGCCCCGCTTCGTTCGGAGTTTCCCTCGCTGCCTTCGACCATCCTTGCCACCGCTCAATCGATCGAGTCGGCCAAAGCGGCGTTCCATGAGATCGAAGGCGATTTCGGAAAATCCCGAGCCCGTTACCTTGAGCAAATCCTTCCCGAGGCCTATGCCGTCGTGAAAAACGCCGCCCGCCGTCTGTGCGGACAGGAGATCATCGTCAGCGAACGTCCGCTGACCTGGGAAATGGTCCATTTCGACGTCCAGCTCATCGGCGGCATCGCGCTGCATCGCGGCATGATCGCGGAAATGCAGACCGGTGAGGGCAAGACGCTCGTCGCCACCCTGCCGGTCTATCTGAACGCCCTAACCGGTCTCGGTGTCCACGTCGTGACGGTCAACGATTACCTCGCGAAACGCGACTCCGAGTGGATGGGCACGTTGTTCCGATTCCTCGGCCTAACAGTCGGTTGTATCCAGAACCAGATGCCCCCATGGGAGCGCCGCGCGGAATACTCGTGCGACATCACCTACGGCACGAATGCCGAGTTCGGCTTCGACTACCTCCGCGACAACGGCATGGCCTCGACCAAGGACGAACAGGTCCAGCGCCGCCACTATCTTGCAATCATCGACGAGGTGGACTCCATCCTCATCGACGAAGCACGGACCCCGTTGATCATTTCCGGTCCGTCCACGCAATCGTCCCATCAGTTCGACAAATACAAGCCGCTCGTCGAGATGCTCGTGAAAAAGCAGACCGAGCTTTGCAACAACCTCGCCTCCGACGCCAGGCAGATGCTGGATGGCGGCGATCCGGTCGGTGCCGGACGCGCGCTCTACAAGCTGAAACTCGGCCAGCCGCGCAACCGCCAGCTCATGCGTTTCATGGAGGATCCGGAAATGCGAAAGCTGTTAGAGAAAGCCGAGCTTTCCTTCCACCAGGACGCGCAGAAGAAGGAACTCTTCGAACTCAAGGAAGAACTCTATTTCGTCATCGACGAGAAAGGCCACGACTCCGACCTGATGGAGATGGGCCGCGAGTATCTATCACCCGGCGATCCGGAATCATTCACCCTGCCCGACCTCGGCACCCTCTACGCCGACATCGACACCGACCGTGACTTGAACGACGAGCAGCGGCTCGCGGCGAAAGACGCCTTGCAGATCCGCATGGATTCGCAGGCCGAGAAAATCCATAACATCTCACAACTCCTCAAGGCGTATTGCGTTTTCGAAAAGGACGTCCAATACGTGGTCAAGGACGACAAGGTCATCATCGTCGATGAAAACACCGGCCGCGAAATGCCCGGCCGCCGCTGGTCCGATGGACTCCATCAGGCGGTCGAAGCCAAGGAAGGCGTTTCCATCGAGAAGGAAACGCAGACCTTCGCGACCATCACGATCCAGAACTATTTCCGCCTCTACGAAAAACTCGCGGGCATGACCGGCACCGCCGAAACGGAGGCCGCCGAGTTCCACGACATCTATCGCCTCGACGTGCTGCCGATCCCGACCAACACGGCTAACATCCGCGTCGATGAAAACGACCAGGTCTTCAAGACGCGCCGCGAGAAATTCAACGCGGTCATCGCGAAAATCGAGGAAGCGCACGCCAAGGGCCAGCCGGTCCTCGTCGGCACAGCCTCCGTCGAGTCTTCGGAAACGCTCGCCCGGATGCTCAAGCGCGCCAAGATTCCTCACTCCGTCCTCAACGCCAAGTTCCACGCGCAGGAAGCGGAAATCGTTTCCGGCGCGGGCCAGCTCGGAGCCGTCACCGTTTCCACCAACATGGCAGGACGCGGCACCGACATTAAGCTTGCCCCCGGTGTTCCCGAGGTTGGCGGACTTTTCGTCATCGGCACCGAGCGTCACCAATCGCGCCGGATCGATCGCCAGCTCCGCGGCCGTTGTTCGCGTCAAGGCGACCCGGGCCGTTCGCAATTCTTCATTTCGTTCGAGGATGACCTGATGCGGAATTTCGCCGCCGCCGACCGCATGACCCAGATGATGGAGCGCTTCGGGATGAAGGAAGGTGAAGCCCTTGAACACTCGTGGCTCAACCGCTCCGTGGAAACCGCCCAGAAGCGCGTCGAACAGCGCGACTACACCGGACGGAAGCGCGTGCTCGATTTCGACGACGTGATGAACATGCAGCGCGAGGTCGTTTACGGCTACCGCAACGAGGTTCTAACCACCGAGGTCCCGCGCGACCTCGTCGATGAGATCATCGATGAAACCATTCCCGCCAAGGTCCACGAATACCTCGAGGACCGCGACGAGAACGAGCCGGACTACAACGAGCTCATGCACTGGGTGAACGCCACCCTGCCTGTTAGCGTGACCAAGGAGGATTTCCTCAACGCCCGCAACGAGGAGGCCATCTCCGCGCTGCTCGTGGACAAGGTCAAGCAAGCCTACGCCGCCCGCGTCGGCGACCTGCCGATGGAAGTGCTCGACCAGGAAGAGCGCCGCATGGTGCTCGTCGCCATCGACAAGCAATGGCAGGCCCACCTTTACAACATGGATGCCCTGCGCGAAGGCGTCGGCCTCCGCGCCCAAGGCCAGAAGGATCCGCTCATCGAATACAAGAACGAGGCCTACAACCTCTTCGTCACCTTGATGGATTCCATCAAACAGGAAGCGCTCCAGAACCTCTTCCGCTCCGCCGCGAATCTCGAAGCGTTCCTCCAACAGCTCCACAGCGCGCCGCAACAACTCCACGGCGGCGAAGCCGCGCTGACCCAGGACAACGTCGGCATCTCCGGCAGCTCCGCAAATCTCGATCCCTCCGCACTGCCATCACCCGAAGGCACCAAGCTCAAGCTCAACCTCCCGAAACGGAAGCCGAGTTTCTCCATCGAGACCACCGGCCGCAACGCCGACTGCCCCTGCGGCTCCGGCAAGAAGTTCAAGCAGTGCTGCGGCAAGGAGGAGTGAGCCTTATTCGTAGTCCGCCTCGGCGGTCCTCGTCACGGCTCACGTCGGTAACTCTCCGCTTGTCCGCAAGCGTCATTGGAACTATCATCATGGGCAGTGAAAACGAACCAGGCAACACAAGCCCCCGTCCGCCCGTTGATCAGCGCGGAACGGATGGAGCGGATCTTGTCCTCTCGGCGCTCGATTTCCTCCGAGGAAGCCTATCGGCAAATGTCGGAGCATGTGGGCCGCCCACTCTCGCCCGGCAGAAAAAAGACCTTCATCAATGGGCAAACGGTCTGGGTCTCTTGCTAAGTCCCTCGGATCTGCCAGCAAAGGTCATCCGTGGCGGCCAAGAGCATGAACTCTATCATGACGAGAACACGGATCGCTATTTCAAAGTCACCCGCAACGGCGTCTTCGGCCTGAGTCCCGGGATCGAGCTCGCGCTGGTTTCCTCCGCTTAGGATGCCCGCCGCTTCCATCTTTGGGAGGCCTCGCCATTGGAATATCTGGAACGCCTCCACCTCCAGAATCTGCTCGTCCCGGGTCTCAATGCCTTCGAAGGCCTGATCGTCCAGCCGGGCGACGAAATGGCCATCGTCACCTCCCAGCCACGTTTCGACATTGTGCCGGTGACCACCACCGAGATCAACGTGTGGTTCGCCTCGCTGGGTTTCGTGAAAATCACCGATGCCGCCTACTATCGCGCCGAGGACAATCTCGGAGTCTTCGATGCCCATGATGAAAATCTGGTCCGAGCCGACGAGGACGTGCTGGTTCCATTCGATGTGATTCCCTGTCATCCCGCCGGTAGGTTCCTCGCGTTTATCGAAGAAACGCTCGCCGCCGGTCACTCGCTCCGCGCCGTCCGCACCGTGACCACCAACACGAAGTCAGGAACTTGAAGATGGCTTTCTTTTGAATCAATTTCTCTAATGGAAATGCCGCAGCCGGCACACGCCGGTCCTTCCGATGTCATCAACCTGGCTGGAGAACGGCTTCACCCGTTAGAATCCGTTGGATTCCGGCATACGCCACGGGCATCGCCTGATCAACCATTCTGTTGATTGGATGATTCCTGAGCAGGACGGTTCCGCGCGATCGAGCGGATTCCTTTTCCTGCATCACAGTCCTAGGAAATTCCGGATGAGCCGGAGACCGGCTTCCTGGCTTTTTTCCGGGTGGAACTGGCAGGCGAAGAGGTTGCCTTGCTCGACGGCACCGGCGAAGGTCTGGGTGCCATAGGTGGTTTTCGCGACGACGACGTCCGGGGCGGCGGGCTCCGGATAGAACGAGTGGATGTAGTAGAAATACGGATCGTCGCCGAGTCCCTGCCAGACGCGGGTGTCGCCGCGGGTGGCGGAGGCGGAGTTCCAGCCCATGTGCGGGATTTTCAGGCCGGGTTCGTCGCGGAAACGGCGGACGGTACCGGGAAGGATGCCGAGTCCGGACGTTTCCGGGGCTTCCTCGCTGCCGTCGAACAGAATCTGATAGCCGACGCAGATGCCGAAATACGGGCGGTCGCCGGCGATCCAGTTTTTGAGAAACGGCGTGAGGCCGCGCTCGTCGAGGCGCTGCATGGTATCGCCGAATTCGCCCTGGCCGGGCAACAAGAGGTGCGTGGTGTCGCCGACGTCGTCCGGGCTGGCGATGATGACGGGGTCCTCGCCGAGCGAGCGCAGGGCATTGGCGACGCTGCGCAAGTTGCCGCCGCCGTAGTCGATGATGCCGGTTTTCACAGCGCGTCCTTGGTGCTGGGAATGCCTTTCACCCGCGGATCCTTTTCGCATGCGTCGCGAAGGGCGCGGGCGAGGCCTTTGAAGATGGCTTCGGCGATGTGGTGGCCGTCGCGGCCGTATAACAGCTCGACGTGGATGTTGGCGCGGAGGTTGGAGGCGACGGCGCGGCAGAATTCCTCGACGAGGGTGAACGGCATGTTAGGAGCGGACGGGGTTCCGGCGGGTGCGCGGAATTCCAAGTGCGGGCGGTTGCTGAGATCGACGACGACGCGGGCGAGCGTTTCATCCATCGGCAGATAACAACAGCCGTAGCGGCGGATGCCTTCCTTGGTGCCTAGCGCCTCGCGCAGGCAGTCGCCAATGACGATGCCGGTGTCCTCGATGGTGTGATGGAAATCCACATCGGTGTCGCCGACGGTTTTGACATTCAGGTCAAACAGGCCGTGTTTCGAAAACAGCGTGAGCATGTGATCAAAAAACGGGACGCCGGTGTCGATGTTGGAAACTCCGGAGCCATCGATATCTAACGAAAGCTCGATCGAAGTCTCCGCGGTCTTGCGGCTGCGGCTGGCGGTGCGTGGTGTGGACATGAAAGCTGATGGAAAATCCGGAACGGAGGCCTATTTGTTCACCTTCGCGGCCTCCTCGAGCATCGCGAGGTATTTCGCGGAAACGCCGAGGGTCCGGGCGGCGGTGATTGCGGTAGTGACGGCAGCCGCGTTTTTACTGTTGTGGATGACGGCCCATGCCTCGCGCCAGGCCTTGCCCGCATCCTGCCCGAGCGTGAGCTTGATGGCGGCAAGTCGGGTGATCTCCGCTTCGCCGAAACGCACGGTTTCCTCCAAACTGGCCTTGTTGTAGGGGCTGGGTGTGACCCAACCGAGGTTGGCGGCTTTTTCTGACTTGTACCTGGCCTCGATGGAGGCGTCCTCCTCCTTGATGGCGTTTTCAGTGATCCTGCGGTCTTCGGAGGACATCTGGCCCAGACCGGCGGCGCGCTTTTTCAGGCGGGCATCCAGAGTGAGCAGCGACTCCTCGGCTTCGGCGACCTGGTTTTTCATCACCTGTTGCATCAGGGGGGCCAAAGCGGCGAATGAATTGGTGCCTGTGAAGTCGCGGCTGAAATCGGAATACGCGCGGAGGGCGGCGAGTGGTTCGTCCTGGGTGACCAGATTGCGGATCTTCGCCTCCTGGACACGGGCATCGAGGTCGTAGGCGTTCAGCTTGTATTCCGCCGGCGAGATCATCGCTCCGAGCTTGATGCCACCGGAAGCGACCTGCGCGGATTCCGTCTTCAAGGTGGCGAGCATGGCCTTGGCATCCTTGGCATGGGGGCTGGCAGGATGGTCCTTGAGGAATTTCTGCACGGCATTGATCCGGGTGCCGTATTCTTCGTCGCTCAACAAATCCGGAGTGGGGACCAATTTCGCGATCGCCTCGTAGGCCTTTAAATCCGGTTGTTCGCGCTCCACCTTGGCCACGTCCGCCTTGGCGATGGTGCGCTCGTCCCTGATGCTCTTGGTCACCTGGACTTCCAGCACGTAGGAATCCGCAGTCTCACTGGCGATCGTCGCTTCCAGGACAGATCCATCCTTCAGTGTGAATTTGTCAGCCCTGGCAGGGAGTGTTGCGGCCAAGGAGATCAGGACGAGTATGGCGGAGTTCGATTTCATGAATGGGCTTGGGTTGCGGGCTGCCGCAGCGTTTATAATTTCGAGATCGAGGGCAAGACCGCTTCTTGCAACGCCTGCACGCTCGAAACGAGACGGGACTCGCCCTTGGTATAAACGATTTTAACCATTCCCGGCGGGATTTCATCCGTGGATTTCGCGGCGCGGCGCTGGACCATCCGCAAAGGGAGCCGCTCGGTGGCCAGCTTCAGCTCTTCGGAAACACCCGCGCCGAGGATGACCGTGACCTGGAACTCGCGGGCGATCGTCGCCTGCAACAAATCGGTGTGCAGGATCGGGCGGTCCACCGAGTACGATGGAAGCGGTATCGCCAAACGGCTGAAATTCCTGTCCAACGGACGCTCGCGCTCGGCGAGGCGGCATTCCGCGAAGGAAATGAGGCCCGAGGTCGAATCGTCGAAAAGCATGACCAGATCGGTCACCGGAAGATCAATGATTTTCGCGTCGTCGGGACACTCCTTGAGGAAATCGTCCGCAGTGAAAAGTTCGGCAGCGGTGGAAGCGAGATCTTCCGACCAAATCAGCCATTTGTCCTCGGAAGCAATCGCTGAGACGTCGATGGCCGCCTGCAATGCGAGCCCGTAGATGAAAGCCCGTCCCGCACCCAACGAAGCCGGGGCGTCCTTCGAAAACTCGCGCAACTTCGGTCCAACACCGAAAGCGGCCCGCGCTTTTTCCAACAGATCGACGGCCTTGCGACGGTATTGATCGTCGCCGGTGACACCGAAGGCCGCCGCGTAGGCCGACACCATCCGGAAAGTGGCCCCGGCGTGCGAACAATCATCGCGAACCACCGGCCCGAGGCGGGCGCTGCGGACCTTGAGCAGGATTTTCCTCGCCGTTTCAAACCGCGGGGCAAAGGTTTCCGGGGAAACTGACTGGGCGGCGGCAATCTCAGCCAGCGTCTGGCCGATGCCCAAGCTGTTGCTGCGGAAAAACTCGCGCTGTGGGTCCACTTCGGACGGCAGGTTTCCAAGCCCCTTCATGGCCGTCGCCTTGATCCACCAGCCTGCATCTTCCGGCGGCAGCTCCTTCTCAATATCCTCGACACTCCATAGCCACGAGGCGGGATTCGACTCGATCGACATCCCGGCGGAGAACAAGCCCTCGGTCGTTAGATAGGATTTTTCCGAGAATGAAATCAGCCCCAGCGCCTTCTCCAGCGCCCGTGGGTCCCCTGTCGCGCGATAGGCGTTGATCAGGGCGACCGCGGCACGCGACTGCGACAGGCAATCCCGCGAAAACGAAGGCAACGCCCACGACGACCCTCGGCGAGATGCGAACACGCCGCCATCGAGCGGATCAAACATCGCGCTCGGCAGGAGATCGATCAGCAGCTCGCGGATGGTGTCGAGGCAGCGGGTTCGGGCATCCGCCGGGAAGCCGGGTTGGACCGCCGCCGTTGACAAGAGATCGAGCGCACCCGAGGGAAACAAGCCGCCCGCCTCGTCGAAGCTGCGGGAGGCGGGATCGTAAAAGGATGCGAGCTGCCGGACGCTGCGGACCGCGTCGTCCGCCGGCTCCTCGCTCATCACGTTGGCGTTCTTCCGCTGGGCGATACGGGCCCGGCGGTTGGTGTTGTCCATATTGCTGTTTTTTACGACGTACGCCGAGTCCTCGGCCCACATCCGGGACACCATGGAATGGGATTGGTTGAACAATTCCGAAACATTGTTGGAAGACGACCGGGTCACGGGGATCCAGGCAACGGGATTCCCGTCCGGAGTCATCCAGACGAACAACGGCAGTTGCAGCGGGCGCTGGATTTCCGCACAGAGATCCGCCGTTAGAAGCCCGATTTCGCGCGCCGCATCACCGTCGATGAGCACCGGCACATAGGTGCCGTTGAGCGCGGAGACGAGTGCCGGATCAGCAGCCAGCGAGGCGAGCACGGTCTGGAAACCCGGTTGCTGCGGCATGGCGACCACGGTGAAGACCAAGCGGTTGGCGGCCTTCGCGCGGTCCATCGTTTCCCGCGTCCACGGCTGCCAATGGATGGGCGAGTGCGCCTGGCTGTGGTAAACCGCACCAGGAAAAGCGCCCAAGCCATTCGAGGAGAGCTCGGGAGACACGGCGATGGGAGCGGCGGTTTCCCGCTTTTCCGGCTCTTTCAATTTCCGGCAACCACCGGTCCCAAGCACCAAGCCACCCAGAATGATGGCTACTGCTGGCGAACCAAGGGAAAATCGTGGATTCATGGAAATAGGATGGGAGACATCAAGGGGGCGGATCATCGCCTTGGCGACCGCATCCTGAAGAAAAGACTTCCGATGTGGCAAGCCGAAGCTACCTTCGCGCCACAATTCCCTTCGCCGTGTGATCAGTATCGCCGTATCCAGCCAAAAAGGAGGAGTGGGTAAAACCACCGTCTCGATCAACCTCGCTCACTCGTTCGCCCGGGCCGGGGTGAAAACCTTGCTCGTGGATGCGGATCCCCAAGGCTCGGTCGGGCTTTCGCTGACCCGTCAATCGCGCTTGCTCGCCGGATTTTACGACTATCTGGCCGATCCCGGAATTCCTCTGGACCGGCTAATCGTGCCGACGCGGCTGGAGACATTTTCGCTGGTCGCCAGCGGCCAGGCGAGCGACTACGAGGCCGGTGGCGGTGGCATGGGCGCTCACTTGGCACGCGTCCGGGCGTTTCTCCGCAGCGTGTCCGCCCGGGGCTTCGACCTTTGTCTGATCGATACGGCAGCCGGGCTCTTCGGCGTGACCGGCGATGTGATCGCCTCCAGCGACGCGATCATGATTCCCCAACAGGCCGAGCCGTTGGGAATCCGCTCGGTGCCGAAACTGTTGGAAGGTCTGAACCGGCTGCGCGTGATGAATCCCCGGCTGAGCGTGCTCGGTGTTTGTCTAACGATGGTGCAGAACGATCTCGCGGAAAGCACCGAAGCCGCCGCCGCGCTTCGCCAGTTGCTGCCGCCGGAAATGGTTTTCCAAACGCAGATCCCGCGCGACGGGCTGTTCGTTAGAGCCAGCGCCCGCGGCCTGCCCATCGGCGTGCTGGAGGACGGAGCCGGAGCGCAGGTGGTTTTCGATTCCCTGCGAGCGGAAATCGAAGCGAAACTCGAACCGAACAGCGGCCATTACGCTGCCCGTTAGACGATGGACCCGATTTATCCATGGCTCGATCCCATCGAGGTCCGGCGTCTCGCCGACCGGCTGATGCTGCCTAACCGCGAGCCCGAGGTCAGCGTGACGGACGCGGGGTTCGATGACGGATTCGTCGGCTACGCCAGCGAGCAAGTCGCAGCCCCGCCAACACCTCCACCGCTTCCTCCACCAGTCCGCGAGGTCGTGCATGCCCCGCCGCTGGAGCAACCGCCCGCTCCGCCACCGCAGGAAAGCCCAACGAGCGCCCGTGGTCCGTTCCTCGAACGTATCCAACGTTTCCGGGACTGGATGCGCCACCATTTTTCCGCCACGGGCATCTTCATTCTCGACCGCGAAGGCGCGGTGATCTTTGACGAAAGCAGCCACGGTCGTCTGCATTTCCTCGCCCGCAGCCTGGCACTCGCCTCACGCCGGCCGGGTGCGACGGCCGGCAACGTCCATGTAAAAATCGGTGCCGGTGCCACTTTGGAAGTCATCCCGGTGGAAACCGCCTACGGCTGCCTCGTTCTCGGCGCGGTGGTGCCGGAATCACTCGCTCCGCCGTCGGTGGTCGCGGTGATGGAAGCGCTTTCCCAAGTCGCCTCGCCGCCCGCGGAGAATTGATCGAAAAGAGTCGCCAACTCCTCCGCTTTTCCATCAGCCCAACTATTTCGTCTGCCGGTTCTGCCGGGAAATCGCCATGGTAGTGATCAATCCACAAGCAATGATGATGGCGGCGAGGATGAAGCCGCAATAGCGGTCCGTCTCCATCTGGTCATCCTGCTCCAGGTATTCACCCGGCGAACCCGCCACCACTTGCTTCATGAACGGGATCGGCTTCTTGAGGGCGTAGAAAACGATGCGCCGGTCCCTGTTGCGGTAATCGTTGCGGAAGGTCTCCGCCTCGCGGACTAACAAGTCGATGCGTTCATTAACGAAAAACTCGGAAGCCGGACGCACCTTCGGGGAATCCTCCGGCCAGACTTTCATCGTCTCCACCTCGATGCGCGTGCCGGAGGTGGAAATGCGGCGGATCCGAGTGATCATGCCCAGCGCCTCCTCCCTTGACGACGCCCCGGAGGCGAGCAGACGCCGCAGGCCTTCCTTTACCAGGTCAAAACGCTCGCCCTGCTGGGCGTTCATCGGTTCCTTCAGGCTCCGGACACGGTCGATGCGGCGTTGGAGACGAAGGCGCTCCGACTCGAATGGATTCCGCGTGGCCTGTGCCACGACGATCGCCTCGTAGGCGTAGCGCAACGGCATGATAGAGGCCGGCACCGGGATCCCGCCGCGGTCGCGGACTTCCCGGGCGTCCTCGAACAGGCCATGGTTCATCTCGCGATATGGCACCAGTGCCCCCGCCAGCAGCATCTGCGGGACGAGCAGGAGCGGCACGGCGGTTAGAGCGGCGCGCTCGGTTTTCACCATGGAGGAAATCACCAGCGCCATGCCCGTTCCGGTCCATGCAGTTAGAGTCATCCACAGCCAGAGGTCGGTCAGCGTGCCGTCGATTTCGAGGAAGTAATTCCCCACCACCAGATAGGCGAGACACTGTACTGCCGCGACCAGGCCGAGCGCGGCGAATTTCGCCACCACATAGGAACCGGCGCCCGGTTGGCAGTTGCGCTCGCGGCGCAGGATCGGACGGTCGCGGAGGACCTCGGTCGCCGAGTTCGTCAGGCCGAGGAACATCGCCACCGTGACACTGAGGAACAAATAGGCGGGAATGTGCAGCGCGGTGGAAAAATGATAGGGACCCTCCGCCGACGACCGGAGTGTGATCGCGATCAGAGCGGCGAGCAACGGAGCTTCCAGGCAGGTGCTGTAAATCGTCCCGCGGTTCCGCAGTTTCGAAAGCAGCGAACGCTGGAAATGGGTGGCGAACACCGAAAGGACCGCGCGGAACCTGCGCGTCGGTTTCGGCGGAACCGGCAGGCGCTCGCCAGCCTTGAATTCGCCGAGCTTGGAGACCGGACCACCGCCTAACTGGAGAGACTGCATCAGGTCCACGCTCTCGAACCGTTCCTGCCAGAACGACGAGGGAAACCGCCGGGCCGCACCAGTGTTAGATCCTCCGCCGATGGAACTCAACGGCGTTTCCAGCACGTCAAAAACGAAATCCGCACCCAGCGGCGACATCGCGGTCACCGACGGATGGGAGATCGAAAGCTCCTCGCAGGCATCGCGGAAATAGCCGACCATTCCCGCCGGAGTTCCGAAATAGGCGAGACGCCCGCCGCTATCGAGCAGCAGTACTTTATCAAACAACCTCAGCACCGGCGCTCCCGGACGGTGCAGGGTGGCGATGACGATTTTCTCGCGAGCTAGTGATCGCAGGGTTTCGGCGACGTGCTCGGAATCCTTGGACGAGAGACCGGAGATTGGTTCATCGAACAGGAAAACCTCCGCCCGGCTGCCGAGGTCAACGCCGAGATTGAGGCGGCTGCGCTCGCCGCCGGAGATGGTTTTTTCACCGGGTGAACCGACCCGCCGCTGGGCGATGGATTGTAACCCGAGCTCAGCCAACATGCTATCCACCCGCCGTTCATGCTCCGCGAGCGAAAGCGCCGGGCGGCGGATGGTGACCGCATGCCGCAGGTGCTCGCGAACGGTTAGCTGCGGGCTGAGCGCCTCCTCCTGCGGCATGTGGGCGATGAAGGGAACCAACTGCTCCCGCCGCTCGTAAAGCGGGATGCCGTTCAATTTCACCTTGCCGCGGGTCGGCTCGCGTTGGCCTGATAGAACGGCCAGCAGCGTGCTCTTGCCGCTGCCGCTGGGGCCGATGATGCAGAGCATTTCCCCTCGTTTCACTTCGAAGTTAATATGGTCCAGCGCCCGCGCGTCGGGCCCGAAATCATGGATCAGGTCCTCCACCTGAAGTGACTCGATCAGCGTGCGTTCCTCATCGAGAAATCCCTCGCTGAATCGGCAGCGCACCGCCTGGCTACCGGATAGACGGATCAATGAGCCATCGTGCAACGTTGCCGTTTGCTTGACCTGTACGCCGTCCACGAGGATCGAGCCGTGACTTTCACGGATGAGCATTTCACCCTGCGCCCGCTGCGCGTCGTAGCGGATGAAGAGCACCGTCTTGGGTGACAATTTCGGACCTAACAAAAGGTCGCCGGGAGAAAGCGATGCCGCGTCGTTGGACACCAGATATTCCTGCCGGTCACCAGCCAGCCGAAAGCGCCTTCCGGATTGGGTGGCCTTGCGCCGGAGATCGTTGATTGAAAGGCTGAAACCGGAGACATCGCCCAGGCGTTCGTGATTCCGGCAAGTCACCAAGTCGCCCTTTTTCAACGATCCACGGCTTCCGGCTTGAAGATCGGTGTCGCGCAGGGCCTCAACCTCGGCCTGAAGTCCGAAACTCACCCGCAGCTCGCTTTGGCGTCCGCGCGTCCGCTCGGCCGTTAGACCGGAGGTTCCCGATTCGAGATAAATCGACGGGGTGTTGCCCGTGCGTTTCACATCGAGGAAAAACATCAGGTCCTCGTGACTCAGTATCCAACCGGGCACCACCAGCGGCTGGCGCTCGCGCATCCGCAGGAACGATCCGGTTTCCACCGAACGCCCACGAATCCACAACGGGGCGAGTCCAGTATTTCTCACCAGGATCAAATCCCCTGCCCGGTAAACGCGGAATTCGTGGTCGCTCGCGGCCGGTGGCAACAGGACATCCGCTCCGTCCCGACCGAAAACCAGCCGCTCGAAGGGCAATTCAGCATCGGATGCCTCACCGGCATCCCCGCGCATTTCCCGCAGGATCGCCAGTCCGTAGTCCGGGCGGCCCAGACGCCGCATGAAAATTTCAAAGCTCGACCGGTTCCGCTCTGATCGCCCGGCCGCGTCCACCAGGGTGAAGAGCTGGAGGCCCAAAGCCAGCTTTCCCGGATCGTCGAAACTATCCTTCAGCTCGATGGCCAATCCTTGCAACGGCCTTGGATTCCGCACCGCTTTCTGCAACCGCCGGCCCAGCCAGCCGTGGTCCACTTCGGGAAACGCGCTACGCAACATATCCAGAATCAGGTCCGCCTCCAGCGTGCTCAACTCGTCGTCCAGCGTCGCGAATGCCGCGAAAGCATCGACCAAAACCCCGACATGGGCATCCGCTCCCGGCCGCAGCGCGCGGATGCGGCCCACACCCGGAATCCCCCTCAGCCATTGCAGTGCCCGGATCCGCCGATGCGGCGATGGAGGCAGGTCTTTCTGAGGGGCGGGTGATTCCACGCAGCGTTTCTAGGCAGACGCCGCGCCGCGCCGCAAGGGCTGGTGCGAAAAAAGGGGTTTGCTTTTCACCCTCTTACGGTATCCTCAATCACGCCCGGACGGGCTTGCAGCCACGCGATCCGATTCGCATGGATATCAAACGTCGGGCTATTTCCAAGACAACCATGTCCGATTCACCGAACTCAACTCCGCCTTCGAACAACCCGAACCGTGGCACAGGCGATGCCAACGGCTTCAACTGGCGTCTCCTCGGCCTGATGTGCCTTGCCACCGTCATCCTCGGGGTGGCCTATTTCAATCCGATCACCAACAAGGCGGTCAAGGAAATGAGTTACTCCCAGTTCCGCGAGGCCTGGGATCAGGGACGGATCGTCGTCGGCAACACCAAGCAGCCGCTCGAAGTGATCACGACCGACACTTCATTCGATGCCACCATCACCGGCTGGATCACTCCTGAACCGGTCGCTCCGGATGATGCGCCGAAGAAAGACTTCCGTGTGCTGGTCAATTTCGCGCTTCAAGGCGAGGAAATCAACGAGCTGCTAGGAAACAAGATTCAGTTCAAACCCGTCAGCAACGCCTCCGAGCAACCACTCGAAAATGATGTTGAAACCATTTCGCTCGCGGATCTCCGCAAGGACATGGCGCTGAAGCTGGTGGAAATCGACAACAAGGACAATCCTCTCAGCGTCCTGACCACCGCCGGGTCCGATGATGCGGTGATTGTCGGAACACGCAAGATTTTCACCCCTACAAAGCTGGTTACGAATCCCGAGGGCAAGGTCGAGAAAGCCATCCCGTTCACCGTCGCCGTCTCCACTGCTATTCAAGGCGAGGACCTGAAGAAGCTCATCAACGACCCCGCAAGCTACAAGCGCAACAAGGACTATCTGAGTGGCATGCTCACGATGTTTCTGCCCCTGCTGCTGATCATGGGTGTGTTGTTCTTCCTCTTCCGCCAGCAGATGAAGTCCGCCGGCCGCGGTGCGATGTCGTTCGGCAAGAGCAAGGCGCGCCTTCTAACGATGGATCGCAACAAGGTGACTTTCAAGGACGTCGCCGGCATCCAAGAAGCCAAGGAAGAGCTGTTTGAAATCGTCGATTTCCTCCGCGATCCCCGCAAGTTCCAGAAGCTCGGCGGTTCGATTCCGAAAGGCGTGCTGATGGTCGGCTCTCCCGGAACCGGCAAGACCTTGTTAGCCCGTGCTATCGCTGGTGAGGCAGATGTGCCGTTCTTCTCGATCTCCGGTTCGGACTTCGTCGAAATGTTCGTCGGTGTGGGTGCCTCCCGTGTCCGCGACATGTTCGAGCAAGGCCGCAAGCATGCTCCCTGTTTGATTTTCATCGATGAGATCGACGCCGTCGGACGCCATCGCGGCCACGGCATGGGTGGCGGTCACGACGAGCGCGAGCAAACGCTCAACCAACTCCTCGTCGAGATGGACGGCTTCGACACCCAGGAAGGCGTCATCATCATCGCCGCCACTAACAGACCCGACGTATTGGATCCCGCGCTGCTCCGTCCCGGCCGTTTCGACCGCCAAGTCACCATTTCCCTTCCCGATGTAAACGGCCGCGAGGAAATCCTCCGCGTCCACGTCAAGAAGATCAAACTCGCCGCCGGTGTCGATCTATCCAAGATCGCCAAGGGCACTCCTGGTTTCTCCGGTGCCGAACTCGCCAACCTCATCAACGAGGCCGCGCTGTTAGCCGCCCGCCGCGGACTTTCCGCCGTGACGCTCGACGAAATGGAAGAAGCCCGCGACAAGGTCCGCTGGGGCCGTGAGCGCCGCAGCCTTGCCATGTCGGACAAGGAAAAAACCGGCACCGCCTGGCACGAAGCCGGTCACGCCTACCTCAACATGGTCCTGCCGGACACCAACCCGCTGCACAAGGTCACCATCATCCCGCGCGGCCCTTATCTCGGCGCGACGATGTATCTGCCGGACGGCGACAAATACTCAACGCAGAAGAAAGAAGCGCTCGCCAACCTCATCGTCACCATGGGTGGCCGTATCGCTGAAGGTTTCCACAGCGACGACGTTTCCAACGGAGCTTCCGGCGACATCCGCCAAGCCACCTCCCTCGCCCGCCACATGGTTTGCGAATGGGGCATGAGCGACAAGCTCGGCATGGTCGAATACGGCGAAGGCGACGGTCCGGTCTTCCTCGGCCGTGGCGACATGGGGGGCCGCCGCACCAACTACAGCGAGAGCACCGCGCAAACCATCGACGAGGAAATCAAGCGTTTCATCGACGACGCCTTCGAGATCGCCACCCGCATCCTCAACGAAGGCCGCGACAAAGTAGAACTCATCGCCAAGGCGCTGCTGGAATTCGAAACCCTCGATGCTTCCCACCTCAAGGACATCATCGACTTCGGTGAAATGCGCAACCCGCCAACTGCTCCCAAGCCACCGCCGATTCCTGACGAGCTGAAGAAAAAGCCCGTCGCCAAGGCCACGGAAGAAGACCGCCCCGAAGGCCCCGGCCCGATTCCAGGCGCGGTCGGAGCACCGGCGTAACTGGCGATTACGGTTCAAGATTTGAAACAAGAAGGGCGGTCTCCGGATCGCCCTTTTTCGTATCCCGGTCCGGCCAAGGAATTTTCCCGACAAACCTTTCACCGATCATCCGTTTTAATCAGGTTCCTGCCGCCCATTTCCCTAACACCACCCATGGCACTTCCGAAAACCATCACCCGGATCCTTTCCGCCACGCTGTTGTTAGCCAGCCAGCTCGCCGCGGCGCCACCGGACCGCAAGGATTGGAAAGGCAGCCCGCGTTTTCACGATCCGTCCACGCCCATCCGTCAGGGCGACACCTGGTATTGCTTCTCCACCGGCAACGGCATTTCCACGCGCACCTCGGTGGATTTGAAAACATGGAAAGAGGCCCGCCCGGCATTCAAGGAATACCCCGCCTGGCATCGCGAGATTGTCCCGGACCATCGCGGTCATCTCTGGGCTCCGGACATCATTCATCGCGGAGATCGTTACCTGCTTTATTACTCCGTCTCCGGCTGGGGAAAAAATGTTTCCGCCATCGGTCTTGCCAGCAGTCCGACACTCGATCCCAAGGACCCGGCCTATCAATGGAAGGACGAGGGGATCGTCATCCGCTCCGGCAAGGAGGATCCCTACAACGCCATCGACCCCCAACTTTTCGCCGACTCCGATGGCAGCCTGTGGATGGTCTTCGGCTCGTTCTGGACCGGTATCCAGCTCATCGAACTCGATCCGAAAACCGGCCTCCGACATACCGACCATCGCAAGGTCCATCAGCTCGCATGGAACGAATCCATCGAGGCCCCCGCCCTGCTCAAGCGTGGCGATTACTATTACCTCTTCGTCAACTGGGGCCTCTGCTGCCGGGGATTGAAGAGCACTTACGAAATGCGCATCGGCCGCAGCAGGAAAATCACCGGTCCCTATCTGGATGTCGCCGGCAACGACCTCGCCACCGGCGGCGGGACCGTTTTCCTGAAATCCGAAGGCGACCGCATCGGCCCCGGCCATCCCGCGTTCGTCACGGAGAAGGAGGAAACCCGCATGTTTTTCCATTACTACGACCGCCAGCGCGGCGGCTTCGCCACCATCGGTGACCTGCCCATCCGTTGGGCCGACGACGGCTGGCCAAAGCCCTGAGTGTCGGTCTGCAAACAGTTCGTAGGCAGGAATCGACCTCCGGGCGGTCCGGCGAATGGGTCGTCCATGGAACGCCGTTTCGTCCGCGCATGGGCCTGCTCATTCGCCGGACCGTTGCGGAAAACGGTCCCTGCCGTTTTCAGACGGACTCTGAGCAACTTCCAACGGTTTTTACAGACAAGTCCGCGGCGCTGTGGCAGTTAGTGTTTGTAAATGGAAAGACCCGAATTTCGATGAGCAGCGTCCCCCTTCCGGTTTCAGAAACAACTGAGTATCTCCATGCCATCCGCCAGCGGGTCGCGACCATCGTCGTCGGTCAGGACGTCGTGGTGGAACGAATGTTGATCGCCCTGCTGACAAGCGGCCACCTTCTGCTAGAAGGCATGCCGGGTTTGGCGAAAACCCTGTTGGTGAACACCCTGGCACAGGCGATGCACCTGCATTTTCGACGGATCCAGTTCACCATCGACCTGCTGCCGTCCGATATTCTTGGCTCGGAAATCCTCGACGAGCGCACCGGCAGCTTTCGTGTCCATCAAGGGCCGGCTTTCACCAACCTGCTTCTGGCGGATGAAATCAACCGCGCCGCGCCGAAGGTGCAGGGCGCGCTGTTGGAAGCGATGCAGGAGCGCAAGGTCACCATCGGCAACCAGTCGTTTCCCCTGCCCACACCGTTTCTCGTCATCGCGACGCAGAACCCGATCGAGCAAAGCGGCACGTTCGAGCTGCCGGAAGCGCAGCTCGACCGCTTCATGCTCTGTCACCGGTTAGGCTATCCGACATCGGCGGAGGAGGAGGAAATCCTGAAACGGAATTTGAAACTCGGCGTGAAGCGCGAAGGGGCGGGAGCGGTGGCTCGGACCGAGTTCGATTTGATCCAGGGCGATGCCATCGGCACCGAAGCGGATCTCGTCGCGGCGATGGAGGCGGCGAACCACATCCACGTCAGCGACGTTTTCCTCAAGCATGTAGTCGATGTGGTGGAGCGCACCCGCAAGCATCCGGATCTGGAACTCGGCTGCTCTCCGCGCGCCGGAATTTCACTGCTGAAAGCGTCTCGCGCCCGGGCACTGCTGCATGGCCGCGACTACGTGGTGCCGGAAGATCTGTTTGCTCTGGCAGAAGACGCGATGCTGCACCGCATTCGCCTGAGCTACGAAGCACTGGCCGAAGGAAAAACCGCCAGCGGCGTGTTGCGCGAGATTCTCGAAGCCTCCGTTTCCTGAAATGGAACACTCCCTCCAGCATTGCGAACCGCTCGACAGCCGGCAGTTTCTGCTAGCGGTGAAACGCCTTGCCGACAGCCTGAGCTACGGCACGGATCGCAGCCCGTTCCTGGGGCAGGGACTCGAATACGTCCAATCGCGCCGCTACGAGCCGGGCGACCCGGTGAAATCCATCGACTGGCGGGTCACGGCACGGACCGGCAAGCCGCATGTGAAGCAATTCGAAACGCCCAAGCAAATGCCTGTTTGGTTGGTGGTCGATACTTCCGCCTCCATGGCGCTCGCATCGCATCCTCCGGGAAAATACGGACTGGCGCTTCAAGTCGCCGGTGGCATCGCGCTGGCCTGTCTCGACCGCGTCAGCCCGGTGGGCCTGCTAGGCGCGGGCGGACGCGACATCGTGATAAAGCCGAGCTTGTCGCGTGATGTTCTTCTGCAATGGCTGCACGCCCTGCGCACCTACCGGTTCGACGAACCGACCACATTGGGACAACGACTACTTTCGTTAGAGCCATCGTTGACCCAGCGCTCGATGCTGATTGTCCTCAGCGATTTCCATGATCCCGACGCCTTGGCGGCGTTGAAACTCGTCGGCGCGCGACATGACTGTATTTGCCTCGTTTTCCGCGATCCGGCGGAAGACCAAGTCACCGGCGCGGGCCTTTTCCGCGGCCGCGAGGTGGAATCCGGCAGGGAAATTCTCACCCACGGCCGCAAGCTCCTTTCCACCACCGCCAGTCTGACCGAATTGCTCACCAAAGCCTCGCTCGATCATTTCGTCATCCACCCCGGCATGCCCTTTCTCGGCAGGCTCCGCCATTTCCTCCGCGCCCGTGGCGGAGCATCCCGTCGCAACCGCCAATGATCCGCTGCATCGCCATCACGTTTTTGTTAGCCATCACCGGCGTGATGGCGGAGATTCCGTCCCAGCGTGTCGGACTGCCGCTGGAAATCAGGGAAATCTACATTCCCGGCGGCGAGGTCAAAGCGAAGCCACGGCGTGACAGCAAGCCGCCGTTGTCAGTTAGAATCCTGGAGGTAAAACCCGCGAAGGACGGCGGCCGATACGATTTCGAAATCCAGGGACTCGATCCGGGACATTACAATCTGGCGGATTTCCTCGATGCTCCCGAGGGCACGGTGATCCCGGAAATCCCGCTGGAGATCACCGCCACCTTGCCTCCCGGACTCGTCAGACCACACGAAATCGGCCAAGGGGAATTGCCGGAACTCGGCGGGTATCGCAGGATGATGATCATCCTCGGATCGCTGTGGGCTGCAGGACTGGTCGCCATTTTGTTCTGGAAGAAAAAGATGACGACCAACGGCGAAGATGGAAAAGCAGCTCCGCCCACACTTTCCGAGCGTTTGCGCCCGCTGGTCGATCAGGCGGCGAAGGGAAATCTATCATCCGACGACCGTGCGAAGCTGGAACGCCTCGTCTTCGGCCATTGGCGCGAACGGCGGCCGGAGATCGCCGCGTTGTCTCCCGCCGAGGCGATGGCGAAACTCCGCACCGATTCCGAAGCGTCGCCACTCATCCTCGCGCTGGAACGCTGGCTGCATTCGCGTGAATCCACCGCTTCCGAAGCCGACATCGGAAAATTGCTCGCTCCCTACAAATGACCTTCGCGCATCCATGGTTGTTGGTCTTTCTCGTCGTCCCGATCGGGCTGGCGGTGTTCTTCTGGAAACGCGGCGGGCGGCGGATTCCCCTGCCCTTCGACCACCAGCCGCTGCCTCGGGCGCGGCTGATGGGATTTCTGCTCAAATCCGCCGACCTGCTGCCGCTGCTGTTGCTAACAACCGCGATCTTCATCCTCGCCGGTCCACGCCGCTTCGAACAACCGCGCAGCGAGCGGGAAATGACCAACATCCTCTTCTGCCTCGATGTCTCGGGATCGATGACCGCGCAATTCGGCTCCGGCACCCGCTATGACGCCGCCATGGGTGCGGTGAACGATTTCATTTCCTTCCGCAAGGGCGACGCCTTCGGGCTAACGGTTTTCGGCAGCAGCGTGCTCAATTGGGTACCGCTCACCAACGACGTCTCCGCCTTCCGATGCGCTCCGCCGTTTCTCCGGCCGGAGAATCTGCCGCCATGGTTCGGAGGCACGATGATCGGCATGGCGCTGCGGTCGGCGGAAAAAACGATGCTCGCCGGTGACACGGGCGACCGGATGATCGTGCTCATCACCGATGGCGAAAGCTACGACCTCGAGAACGGCCAGGATGTGGCCATCGCGCAAAGTCTCAAGGCCAACGGGATCAAGGTTTACGATGTCCACGTCGCCGAAGGTGGCGTTCCCGACAGCATCGGCGTGATCGCCTCCATCACCGGTGGCGAGGTTTTCTCCGCCGGTGATCCGGCGGCGCTGAAGGGCATCTTCGCCCGCATCGATGAAATGCAGAAAGCCCCGATGAAGCGGGTCACGCCGGATCCCGTCGATTTCTTCGAGCCCTTTTCCATGGCCGGTCTCGGGATCGGTGCGATGTATCTTCTCACCCTTTTCGGACTCCGCCACACGCCATGGTAACCACTCCGCTGCTGTTAGCCATCGCCGCGCTCGTGCTCGCCACGGGGGCCGAGTGGCTGCATCTCGGCCGCGTGCGGAGCGTGGCGGCGCTGGCATTCGGTCCTGGAAAAAAGGCCGCGCTCGCCGGCAAGGCGGCACCGTTCATCCGCATTGCGGGGCTCGCTGCATTGATCTGGGGACTTGCGACCTTGATGATCCTGCCACCCGCCGCGCATCGCTCGGTGGTCAAGGAGGTGGAGCCGAAGGAACGGCAGCATCTTTTGTTAGTCCTCGATGTTTCGCCGAGCATGCGGCTTCGCGACGCCGGTCCGCGAGCCAATGAAAGTCGCATGGCACGCGCTCGGTTAGTGGTCGAATCCATCATCGCCCGCACCGCTCACGACAAGCTGCACACCACGGTCATCGCCGTTTACAATGGAGCGAAAGCCGTGGTCGAGGAAACCCGTGACCTGGAAATCCTCCACAACCTGATGGACGACCTCCCGATGCACCAGGCGTTCCCTTCCGGAAAAACCAAACTGCTCGACGGGCTCACCGAAGCCACCCGGATCGCCGCGAAATGGCCGCGTGGTTCAGCCACGCTCGTCCTCATCAGCGACGGTGATTCGGTCCCTGCCACCGGGATGCCGAAGATGCCGCCATCCATCGGTGGCGTGCTCGTCGCCGGAGTGGGAGACCCGTTGAAAGGGACCTTCATCGACGGCCACCACTCGCGTCAGGACGGCGTCACTTTAAGACAAATCGCCACCCGGCTCGGCGGCGAATACCACGATGGAAACACCAAACTCGTCCCCACCGCCATGCTCCAGCGCCTCGGCACCCTGGCCGTGGACAGCAATGCCCGGCTCCCCGGCCAGCGCGAACTCGCCATTTTCATGACGATCCTCGGCGCTTCCCTGCTGGCGGGCCTGCCGCTGCTGCTGCATTTCGCAGGCTCCCGCTGGAATCCCGGTCCTAACCGGGTAAGATCCTCCATTTCCCGCTCCCCGAAACTCACCGCTTCCCATCCCTGACAAATTCGTGCATCGTACGACTTAAATTAATGCCATGAAAATTCTCATCATCACATTCTGGTGCCTGATCCCCCTCGGACTACTCGCCTACCACTACGGCCCCGGCCGCGAACTCATAACGCTCGATGCCACCGCGTCGTTGCTGGACATCGCCAAATCGAAAGCCGCCGCCGGTGATTGGCCCGCCGCCGTCGCCGCCTACGAGGAGACTCTCGCCAAGCTGCCGAAAGACCGTATTTCCGAAGCCCGCCAAATCCGTCTCGAACTGGCGAAAGCCCGCATGGAAACCGCACAGCTTCCCAAGGCCCGCGAAGAACTCGCCGCATTGGCCGATGAACTCGCGGAAGACCCGAAAGCCGATTCCAAGCTCCGCGACGAAACGCTCGCCACCCTGGCAAGCTCACGATTCTACATGACCTATCTGATGAAACTCGAAGGCCTGCCCGCCACCGAGTGGGAACCGGAAATCGAGGCCGCCCGTCAGGAGCAAAAACTTCTATCAGAACGTGCGACCGAGGCAGGAGATACCGTCCTCGCACAGAAACATGCCGAGGATCTCGAATCCACCATCCGTCTCGCACGCATGGATCCGTTCGAACTCTACGGCAAGGCGATCCCGAAACAATGCAGCGGCTGTTGCTCCGGAAAATGTGCCAGCAACAAGCCGGGACAAAAGCCCGGTCAGAAACCGAAGGACAGCCGCGGTGCCGGATCCGGTGCCCCAATGGATGGCGAAGGTTCCTGAACCCTATGGGGAAGGGACATTCCAGTCCCCCTCTTCACCCCGACGATCCGTAAACGCGTCAACGCTGTTAGTCCGGAGCCACGCCCACTTGTTTCTATCACCTCCCAAATACAACTTTCTCCATGCAGTCACGTCCCGTTCTGATCGCGCTTGCCGCCCTCGCCGCTCCCGGCATCGCGCAACAAGCATCCACCATCGTCATCGAGGGAAATCCTCAGGCAGTCACGGCGCAACCGGGCAGTCCCCAACCGGGCAATCCGGCGAACGGCGGTGATCTCGATTTCGACCGGCTCCGCCAACTCATCGAGGAAAGCAAGAAGCGTCCCGCGCCGACGCCGGAGCAACAGAAGATCGCGATTCTTCGCGAGTTGGCATTCGACCGCAGCACCACCGGCATCTTGGCCACGCGGCTGGAGGAAGCCCGGGAAAAGCCGAGCCCGGAAGCAAAGATTGAAGGAAAACCCACTCCCGAGCAGGAGATCGAGAAGTTCAAGAAAGACGCCGCCATTTTCTGCAGGGACGTCGTGCTCAGCCGATGGGATCGGGTCAGGGATTTCCTCGCGGCGCTACCCAAGGAAAGCTCGGGAGAAATCTATCAAATGATCCTCGAGAAGCTGGCCGCACCCGCGCAGGTGAGTCCGCCACCGGAGTTGATGGCCCAGGGCTCGAAGCCACATTCCCAGCCCGCGTTCCTGCCACCGGCAGATTTGTTAGGACTCGCCGCGGCAGCTCCGGTGCCGCCACCGAAGAAACAGATCCAGGTCTTGGCGAAGCTGTTGGCGAAGAGTCCCCGGCCGCCGGAGGAATTTTTCAAGGCGCTCGCGGACGGCATCCGGAATTTCGGCGGACAAGTGGCCGAGGATCGCCAGCGGGCCGCGGAATTCCTGTTAGAAGCCGGTTTCGTCAAGGATGCCGGTCCTTATCTTCCCGACCTGACGGAATCGCGTGAGAAGAAGAACTACGCCGCGCTGAACCTCATCGCCCGTCAGCGCGTGGCGCTATCACAAGAGGACAAACAGGCCGCCGGCAAGGATGCACTGCCGCTGGCGTGGGAACTCTCCACCTCATTCCTAACCGACACCAAGGCTCCGCCGGAAGCACGCGCAGAGGCCCTGTTCCGGGCGCTCACCCTGATCCCGGATCTCGGCGACGACACCGGCAAGCTCTGGTTGGAAAAAACCTTCAAGGATTCCCAAGGCGAGGGACTGGAACTGTTAGCCTCACTCGGCACCCTCACCGCGCAAAGCCGTGAGAACCCGATTGAGTCGATCCGGTTAGAACAACTCAAGTTGCAGGCCGCGGCCGTGAAAGCGCTGCTGTCCACCAAGGAAGTCGATCCCGCCGCGTGGTCCGGTATTTTCACGCTGTTCGCCCGCCAATGGACTTACGAGGCGGGCGTCACCCAGGAAAGGGACCAAAGCACCTCGCGCCGCACGCAGGCCCAGTATGACCCGTGGGGAAACATGTTTTTCTCCCGGCCCGACACCGGCTATCAGGGAAATGGCACGCGCCCGATCGCTGCCGGAGAAATCCTCGAATGCAAACCGGACGACGCCTGGCTAGCCACCATCGAAGCGGCGACGCGGAACGAATGCATTCTGGCCTCCGCCCGGTTGTTGCTGAAGGTTAAGGAGGAAAACAAGGCGCTGCCTTTGGTGAAAACCCTCGCGGCGACGGACAAGGATGAGGCGGAATCGCTGGTCCGCGAAATGATCCGGGTGTGGTCGGAGAACCACAATCCCAACGACGAACAGGACAACCGTTCGCGCTATTTCTATTTCTATGGTTTCAACAACCAATCCGGCACCATCCCCCTGACCCGCTCGAAGCAGGAGCGGAACCTGGTTGAACTCGCGGCCCTGGTAAAAGGCATCCGCGGCCTGGATCTCGGCGAATCATTCCATAGCGAACTCGCGGATGCTTTCATTTCCTGCCACAGCAAGGCGGAAGTCTGGCGCGTCGAGGCCATCGAATCCGTCTTCGGTGCCACCGATGTGCTCGACTCCAACACGCTGGCAACCTTGGTCGGCCGGATGCGACTGAACCTAGCAGGTTTATGGCCGAACCCGAAACTCCAGCAGACCTATCAGACAAAGCGCAAGGACAAGGAGCTTCAGGAACAGATCCTCCATGGCTACGAAGCGGCCAGAGGAATTCTGGATCGCGCGTTGTTGAAAAAGCCGGACCAGGCATGGCGGCTTAACGAGCAGCTCGCCGCCCTGCATTTCGAGGAAAGCAATTATAACAGCACCCTCGCCCCCGATCACCAGCACTCGGCCATCAAGCGCACGGCGTTGGATTCGCTGGCGGCAGCGGCCAAGGATTACGCTTCGACTTTGCCGATGGAGGATGCCAGCAAGGAAAGCGGTTCGATTTTCGAAACCTGGTTTTACGCCGCTCTCGGATCACCGACGCTGGAGGCGCTGAAAAGCCATCACGTAGCCACTCCTGAGGAATACGCGAAAATCAAAACAGCCCTGAATGCCTTGCCCGGCGATTGCAAGGAGCGGCATCTCAAGGCCTTGGCCACCACGCTCAACACCCGCCTGGCCAATGTTTCACCCGATCTCAAGCTCCGCTTTCTGGAAGGCTCCACCGCCATCGCAGGCGAGCGCGAGGAACTGGCGGACGCCAAGGAAGTGCTCGACTACTACCGCGACCTCGTCACCGAAATCCAGCTCGATGCGTCGGTCGATGGTCCTGATCGAGTCGGCTCCACCGCCCCGTTCGGCCTGCGGGTGAATCTCCGCCACACCCGTGAGATCGAACGAGAGTCCGGCGGGTTTCAAAAGTATCTCCAGAACCAGAACAACTCGCAATACGGCTTCAACTTCGGTCGTCCGCCGGAAGACTACCGTGACAAGTTCGAAAAGGCCGCACGCGCCTCGCTGGAGGAGCATTTCGAAGTCATTTCCCTAACGTTTCACTCCGACAAGGTCGAGTCGATCACCGATCCGCAATACGGATGGCGGCTCACCCCCTACGCCTATTTCCTGCTGAAGCCGAAAGGCCCGCAGATTGACAAGGTGCCGCCGTTGAAGATCGATCTCGATTTCACCGACACTTCCGGCTACGTCGTCCTGCCTATCAGCTCGGCGGAAGTCCCCATCGATGCCGGGAAAGCGGAGCCAAGGCCCTATCGCGAGCTCCGCGTCACCCAGACGCTCGATGAGCGCAGCCACAAGGACAAAGGCAGCCTGTTCCTGGAAGTCAAAGGCAGCGCCCACGGCCTCGTCCCACCATTGAACGAACTCCTCAGTCTAACTGTTGACGGCTTCGAAACCGGAGCCATCGAGGACCGTTCCTTGCGTGTGGTGGAGCTCGACGCTGCCGCAGAAGACCTCTCGCCGGTGTCCGAGCACGAATGGCGGATCGAACTGAAACCCACCGGCGGCACGCTTCCCGCGTCGTTCCATTTCCCCACGGTGAAACCGGAAACCGCGAAGGAGGACGGACTCGTTAGACAACGTTATGTCGATGTCGATCTGGTCCCGGTGTCCGCCGATGTCGCCCTTGGCGGCGAAGGCAAGCGGTCGATGCCATGGATCGCCGGCGGATTCGCCGCGCTGCTGGTGTTGGGTGCAGGTGGTTTCGCGTTCATGAAAAACCGGAAACCCGTGAACGACGGTGGCCCTGCCTTGTTGCCACTGCCCACGCACATCAACGCGGTGAGCGTCATCGGCTACCTGCGGCGCTTGCAGGAGCGCGACGGCATTCCGGCATCGCTGCGGGAAGCCATCGCCAAGGAAATCACCACGCTCGAAGACCGCCACTTCGGCCGCGAGGACGCCCCGCAGGATCCCGCCGTGCTTGAGGAAATCGCCCGCCGCTGGCAGGCGGCGTGAGCGGCTTTTTCCTCTCGCAGCGGTCACCGGTCGGGTTGGGCGATCACCAGCAGACAGTGGGAGGCCACCGCGCCGAACAACGCCCTGTTTCCGGTTAGAACCGCTTCACCGGAAACCGCCACGGGGGTAAAGCTGGATGTTAGTCCCGGAACACCCAGCTGCCCGTAGAAGTTGTCCCCCCACGTCACTACACCGCCATCGGAGCAAATGGCCATGGAGCTGAAGCCTCCTGAGGAAACGCCAACCACCTGTCGCTGTGCCAGCGCACCGGAGGAGGTGACATAGTCCGGCCGCCACGCAGGCAAGCTCAGGTTCCCCCGTTGGCCCCTGTCATTGAGGCCCCATGTGACCACTTTGCCGCTGGCGCAAAGCACGGTCGGCGTCGAGTGGGCCGCTTGCGACAGTGCGATGACGGTTTCGCCCGCCAGCACTCCGGTCCGGTCCACCAGTTTCGGAGTCGAACTGTTTCCTTGGAATGCCGACGAACCGAGCTGGCGCGAGGAGTCGTCCCCCCATGCGACGAGCGTTCCATCCGAGCAAAGGGCCAGACTGTAGAGAAGCCCGGCACTGATCGCCACCACCTGCTTGCCCGCCAGCACTCCGGCGGTGGATACCGCTACGGGAACATTCCGGTCGGTGAAGGTTCCATCACCCAGTTGTCCGTAGCGGTTATCTCCCCAAGCCAGAACCGAGCCGTCCGAGCAGAGCGCGAGCGAAAAAGTTCCACCCACGGCGACCGAGGTCACCGACTTGCCGGCCAACGCGCCGGTTAGAGAAACCGTCACCGGTTCATTCGCCGGGACGGTACCGCCGTTTCCTAACTGGCCGTAGAAACCATGTCCCCAGGCGACCATCGAACCGTCCGCACAGACCGCCAGGTTGTTTGCCGCGGCGGCGGAAATCACGACGACGCGCTTTCCGGCCAATGCGCCGGTGGTCTTCACCGCGATCGGGACGCTGCTTTGGGTGGTTCCACCCGCGCCGAGATTGGAGGCTCCGCCGCCCCACGAGACAAGCGTGCCATCGGAGCACAAGGCCAGGCTGTGGGATGCTCCCGCAGCGATCGAGACAATGGTTTTTCCAGCAAGCACTCCCATGTCGGGCATGGCGAAGGGAAGTAAAATGCCGGAAGACGGGGCGATGCCGAGTTGTCCCGAAGAATTCCATCCCCACCCGACGATGCCCCGGTTCGCCCATTCGAGGACCAGATCATTTCCGGTGCCGCCGTAGTAGTTCGCGACGAAGTGATAGGTGGTGCCGTCAAATGACAGTTCCACCAGCTGACCTTGGGCCAGATTCGTGAACTGGCCGGTGATGAAGCTGGCGCCCGAATTTTTGATCACCGTTAGATTCGTTCCCAGAGGAGGGGAAAACCCGAGTGAGAGGCCGGCACTCCAGCCGGCGGCGCTATAGCCTGCGGACGTCACGGGAACGTCCGAGGAAGAAGAAAACACCGTGGCGATATCGGCGGGCATCGAGATCACATAGGTGGTCGTCGCGCCATTGTCCGCCGTTACCACGATCTCGACGCTGCCTGCCGCTGATACGTCTATCGGACTGCTGGAGGATCCCGAGGCTACGGTCACGTTGTTCACCTTCACGGTGGCGGACGCTTCGCGGGTGACCGGTGTAACGGTGAATGAGGAGCCTGCCGCAGCCACGGCGGTGTAGGCGAGCGTGCCGGGTGCGAACGCGGATGACAGCCCCCCCGGACTCAAGGTCAGCGCCGACAAGGCGGAGCTGGGGGACTCGGCGGCAATCGCCACGCTGTGGGAATTTCCGGCAGACAGGCCCACCACATTTCTATCAGCCAAAACCCCGCTGCCATCCACGGCGATGGGAGACCTGCGGTTGGTCGTGCTGCCATCCCCGAGCTGGCCGGTACTGTTGCCCCCCCAGGCGGCCACGGTTCCATCGGCACAGGAGGCGAGGCCATGAATGCCTCCGGCGGAAATCCGCGAAATGGATTTGCCGGAGAAGATCCCCGTGCGGGTCACCGCCACCGGGAGGGTGCTGTTGGAGTTGCCACCATTTCCGAGCTGGCCGGATGCATTGGATCCCCAGGCGGCGAGTGTCCCGTCGGAGCACAGGCAAAGGCTCAGGGAACCTCCGGCCTCCACCGACACGACCGTTTTCCCGGACAAGATCCCTGTTTGGTCCACCACCACCGGGTTCTGAGTTCCTTCGCCGAAGCCGGAGTACCATCCCCATGTGGCCAGCGTCCCATCCGAACAAAGGGCCAGATGGTGGTAATCTCCTGAGGCGATGGCCGTGACGATTCTGCCAGAGAGGACTCCCGTTTGTCCGAGTTGGTCGTTCCCCCAAGTCGCCACCGTTCCGTCGGAACACAAGGCCAAGCTGGAGTTGTAGCCTGCGGTAATCGCCACCACCCGTTTTCCAGCCAGTGCGCCGGTCTGATCGACCGGGACAGGCACGCTGCTGCCACTGCCTCCCGCATTGCCGGGCTGCCCGTTGGTCACCGCGCCCCAGGCCGCCAGCGTCCCATCGGAACACAGCACGAGGGAATATGCCGCGCCGGCGGCGATGGCTACGACCCGTTTTCCTGATAGGACTCCGGTGCGCTCCACTTCGACAGGAAGCGTCTTGTTGGAAGTCTCCCCGTTGCCGAGTTGCCCGCTGCCATTGCGGCCCCAGGCCGCCAGGGTCCCATCGGAACACAGCGCGAGGTTGTGACCTGCCCCGGCAGCCACCGTTAGAACCAGCTTGCCCGCCAGGACGCCCGTCTCCGTAACGGCCCGGGGAAGCTTGGCCAATGCGTTGCTTCCAATCCCCAACTCGCCGGACGTATTGTTTCCCCATGAGACCAGCTTCCGATAGAACCACTCCAGCACCAGATCATTGCCCGTTCCGCCGTGGTAGTTCGCCACGAACTTATGAACAACCCCCTGATAGGCGAGACTGACCACCTGGCCATGGACCAGATTGGAAAACTCGCCGGTGATGAAATTCAGTCCCGTGTTATCGACGACCGTCAGGCTGGTGCCGTTAGGTGGGGCGAAGGCCAGTGACAGCTCCGCATTGAGTCCGGTGGCATCGAAGGCCGGGGCGCTGACGGCGGTGTCGGTCGTGCTTTGGAAAACGCAGCTAACATCCGCCGGACGCAGCACGGTGATCGAGTAGGTGGTGGAGGTGCCGTCCTCGGTGGTGACCTTCACCGGGATGAGGGTCTCGCCGGCCGCCAGGGCGACGGGCAGGCTTGCGGCTCCGGAGGCCACCTCGGTCCCGTTTACGGAAATCCTCGCGGTCCAGTGGCGGGCAACCGGAGTGATGGTTAGGGACGATGTCCCTTTCGGCACGCTGGCGACGTATTCCTTCATTCCGGGAGAAAACGCGTAGTTCACGGCGGAGACGCCCAGATCGAGGGCCGCCAGCGAGGAGTCGTTGGAAAGCGGTGCAGCTGCTAGGGCCAGGCTGTGACGGCTTCCCGCCGCCAGTCGAAACACCTTTTTGTCTGATAGATCGCCCGCCGTCCCCAGTGCCACCGGCACGTAAGCCGGCTCCACGGTGCCGTTGCCGAGTTCGCCGAAGCCGCCGTATCCCCAAGCCGCCAGCGTGCCGTCAGAACAGAGCGCGAGATTGTGGAAACTTCCCGCAGCCACGGTAACCACCGTCTTGCCTGCCAGCACTCCCGCGCTGTTCACTTCGACCGGCACCCGGCTCACCGTTATCGTGTCGATGCCGAGCTGGCCGGTATTGTTCCATCCCCATGCGGCCACCTTGCCGTCGCTCAGCAGGACCAGACTGTGCATCTCTCCGGCGGCCACCGCTACGATCTTCCTGCGGGCCAGGATGCCCTCATTGTAAACCGGCACCGGCTCGATACTGGAAGCAAAGTCGGCGGCGATTCCAAGCTGACCGCCTTGGTTGTCGCCCCATGCCACGACGGTATTGTCGGAGCAAAGCGCGAGGCTGTGCGATTTTCCGACGGCCAATGCGACCGCCGTTTTGCCGGCGAGTGCGCCAGTCGCGCGGACCACCGCCTTGGGTTTGATGACGAGGACCTGCCCGTTGCCAATGGTGTCGGGGTAGAAATTCCCCCATTCGACGACTTTTCCGTCGGAACGGATCGCCGAGCTGCGGGCCCCACCTGCCGCGATCACCGTGAGGGATTTGCCGGTGAGCGCACCCGATATGAACATGGCCACCGGGACATTCCGGTCCGTGTAGGTGCCGTCGCCGAGTTGGCCGCCTTGATTGCGCCCCCAGCAGACGACCGTGCCGTCCAGGCAGAGGGCGAGGCTGTGGGAAGTACCTGCCGCCACGTCGATGACCGTTTTCCCGGCGAGCGCCCCGGTGGCGACGACCCTCACCGGCTTCGTGCGGAAATCACCGAGCGTGCCGTCGCCGAGCTGGCCGTAGGTATTGTCCCCCCAGGCGATCAAGGAGCCGTCGGCCAGGAGAGCGAGGCTGTGGGCCCCTCCCGCCGCGATCCGCGTCACCCTCATCCCTGCGAGACTTGCCTTGGTCGGCACCCAGGAGTCGCGGCTCCCGGTGAGTTGACCTTGTTCATTCGATCCCCAGGAGTGGACATTCTGATAGGCCCATTCCAGCACCAGGTCGTTGCCATCCCCGCCGCGGTAGTTCGGCAGGAACCGGTAGGTGAAGCCCGCATGTTCCAGTTTCACCCGCTGGCCCTGTTTGATATTGGCGAATTCTCCGGTGATGGGTTCCTTGCCGGTGACCTGCACCACCATCAGGGCGGTGCCGGCGGGTGGAGCCCAGCCGAGGGTGAGTTTCAGCCGGTTTCCCGCCGCCACATAGCTGGCCGCCTTGACCGGAACGGACGAAGGCGAGGTGAAATCCGCAGGCACCACCGCGCCCGGGGCAAAGCCGACCGACGCCAGCAGGCTGCCCAGCAGCATGAGGATCGCGGCAATGGGCCTGCGAAAGCGGGCGCTCCGGGACGTTTCCAAGGAGGCCGGGTTCGCGAAAGGGATTCTGGCAGAGGTCATGTGGCGCTCCACCTAGCACCGCCTCTGGCCGCACGCAACTCCGATCCCGGATCTAGCAATCGGTGCCTGATGGGGGAAAACTTGCCGGAAACCGGAGGCGGCCCGGTCATCCCCGGTCCCGGCGGAGGGCTCCCCCGGAGATCCGGCATCGCTCGTTTCAGGGGAAATGTCGGTTGGCGCAAGTGACGTGCCGCTGTTTGACCGGACGTGTGGTGATTCCTTGCATCACATTTTGATTATTGTCCGTCCGAATTGCTCGATGTGATTTGTTTTTCAATAGATTCTATCGACAAATACTGAAATGTGATATCGACTCTATCTGATATTGAAGACAAGATAATATATGCCAATTGCTTGATAGCATTCAAGGCGGACTAATTAATAAAAGTTGTTTTACAACTCGCTCCTCGGGCGGCTCGGAAGCGTCCGGCACCTCCCGCTGCCCGTCATTTTCCTCCGCCTGACCGCTCCCAGCCTCCCACACCCCGAGATTTCCCCGACCATGGCCGCCACCGACTCCTCCAAATACGCCGAGAACCAATTCCTCACCGTCACCGCAGGCCGTTTCCCGCTGATGGGGGAAATCCTGGCCGACACGCTGCCCCGCGCCACGGCCGCCATCGCCGGAAATCCGGATTTCCTCACCGCGCTGGGCCGCCTCCAGACCGCCGCCGCCGCGTGGGACAGCGGCGAGACCACCATCGCCAATGCCGAAGCCGCGCTGCCGGCCGCCACCCTCGCCTTCGAGGACAAGCTCGCCTCGCTGACCCGCAAGCCGGACGCGGATTCCAACAGCTTGTTGGAGACTTGGGACAACATCCTCCGCAGCCAAGTCGCCTACCGCGGTCCGCTCTACCAGACGCTGCTGCCCGGCGGCCGCAGCTCCTTCACCCGGCTGACGTTGGAGGCGCGGCTCGACGCATTGCGGGATTTCGGCATCCGCCTGTCCGGGCAGAATGGCAAGCCCGCGCTGGTCGCCCTCGGCACCACGGTCGCCACGTTTTCGGATGCCGCGCGCGTCCTCCGCACCGCGCAGACGCATGCGAAAAGCACCTTGGAAACCGCCCGGCTGGCGCAGGAAACGCTGCGCGTCCACGCCGCCCGCGCGCTCTACGGCCTCATCGGCCAAGGCATGTCCGTCTGGAATGACGACCCCGCGCGGGTCGATACCCTGTGGAACGTCCATCTGCTCCGCAGCACTCCCCGCCGGATCCCCGCCCCGCCCGCCGACACCACATGGGACCCTGCCACGCGCACCCTTTCCACCACCGTCCTGCCATCCCGCGCCACCCGCCTCGAAGCCTGGCGCAGCAGCCCCGGCTCCCTGCCGGAACTTCTCCTCACCGCCGCTCCCGGCACCACCGCCGTCGCCCTCCCCGCCACGGTCACCTTCATCCCCGGCACTCTCTATCAACTCTGGCTCGTCGCCATCAACAGCAAGGGCCGGAGTGAGGAAGGACCCGTGCGGAGCTGGGTGGCGGAGTAGGATAACCGCCCCACGGACTGCGGCATTTCCTGCCGCAGTCGAGATGCTTCTCGCCTTCGATCCCCTCCGACCTTCGGCGGAAAATCAATTACCAGTTCGCATCTCTACAAATCGTTGACCGCCCATCCGTCCCCGCATTCACCCACAGAATCCCCTCGCCAGATCCCGCCAAAACGAACAGTTTCAGGGTGACCGAACTAGCAAAGTTAGCCCATGAAAATGTCAGAACGCTACGACATCCTTGATCATGCTCCTAAGATCGCAGCAGAGCAGATTCACGGACTTCTGAAGCGATTCATCGAACATGCCGTGATTAAGCCGAAACGTGATCGTTGGCTTCAGCTTTCACAGAATCCCAAGAAGCTGTATTCCAAGTTTAGTGGCCTATGGAACAGTCTGGATACCTCGATAGCAATAGAGGTCGTGAATCTCGACAGTTTGCCAGACCACTCGTATGTCTACTACTGCATGGATGGGTATGGATATCTATTGACCGCAGATCAGGCATCCGTCGTTGGAGATGCAGAGGATGGTTTTCTCTTTGATCAGGAATCTGATCGGGTCTTCTTTCTTACCCACGAAGGTGACTACTACGAATACACAATCCCAAAACGGATCTAACAATGCGTGGATGACAACCCCTCATAAGCTCCTCAACCTAATTTCAAAGACATCTCCTTGCCGGGGTTGTCATCACATTTGCCGTTCCGCAAAGATTGCCATGCCATCCGTTGGCGAAGACATATTGGGAAATTGGTTGATGTCGGACCTCAATGGCCCTGATGGTGAAGACGGTCTAATTGTCTTCAGACCTGATGGCATCTGTATTCAATTCATGACCTCCCGAACGCCTCCTGTGATCTCTTCGACATTTCGGCTGTATTACACATGGGAAGACGAGGAGACACTCGTTTATCGACTAAGTCCCAACGGGACCCCTTGGACACGAAAGGTCGAGAAGACATCATCAGGTTGGACAATGATTTGTGAAGCGGAACTTTCACCAGACAAAAGAACGAGGTGTTTCCCATGCCGAAGGGCGAATCCTATCGATCTTCCAGTGTGGTTTGACGAGCCCGAAAAGAAGCCGAACGAGACGCGACATGACTACCCCTACCCGTCGTTTCGTTGAGATGATTTTCCGGAACTACAACCGTTACCCCGTAAGCTGATTCCGGCCTCGCTAGCAGGGGTGCATGCGCTTTACGTTCTCCTGAGAAATCCAAACTCATGACCCACCGCGGCCTGCTGCACCACATGATCATCAACGTGACGGACGTGAAGCGCTACTTCGGCTACGAGCTCAACGGAAGCGACTATGGCGAGGATTACGGCTACGAGGATTGGAAGCGCTGGGATCTCGACACTCCCCACGAGATCAGCATTTGCTAAGTCTGCGAGCCGCACAAGGGGATCCCCCACCGGCGAGGCGCGCTGGGGCACCATGATCACATCGCCTTCTGTGCCGGGACAGGGAGGATGTGGATCGGTTTTACCGCGAGGTGCTGCGGCCGCTGGCGGACGAGGGCCTGTGTGTCATCGAGGATCCGCCCTGTGACTGCCCTGAATATGATGAAGGGTATTATGCCACGTTCTTCACGGACCCAGACGGCCTGAAGTATGAGTTCGTCCTGAATCCGAATCATTTGATCCGGAAAGCGCAGAGGCTGGATTGAGACGGGCCGGACCGCGTGTCTCCCGACACGCTTGCGAAAGGGGCGTCAAAGGCAAGGAGGCTGAGCCGCGGTTTCTTTGGCTTTTCTTTCGCGGCGGGTTTGGAAACCCGCGGTCCTGAGGGATCACGCGCCGAGGTTCGGGTCGTAGTCCTTCGGCGCGCGGATGATTTTCTCGATGCCGTGTTTGGTGACGAGGTTGCCGCCGGAGGAGCGGCCCTTGATACCGAACTCGGCGAAGTGGAGCGGGCGGATGAGGTTTTTCATGCGCAGGCCGGACTTGAGGTGGACCAGCAACATCTGGGCGGCGCTTTCCTCGTTGGTCTTGTGGAAGGCGAAGTAGAGTATGCGGCTGCCGGGCGTGCCTTTGGTGAGGTCGTATTCCTTGTCGCGGGTGATGCCGCCGACGGTGAAGCGCTTGGCGAGGATGGCACCGTCCTTGCCGTCCCGATAGATCATCGAGTAGATGAGATCCTCGTCCTTGCGGAAGATGGCGACGCGCAGCGGCTTCTGGCCGACGAAGACTTTTTCGGCGACCTTCATGACGCGCATCTTACCGTCCTGGGTGAAGGCGATGATGTCGTCGATGGTGGAGCATTTCTCGATGGGCTCGCCGTCCTTTTTCAGGCCGTAGCCTGCGAAGCCGTTCTTGGCGTCCAGATAGAGCGTCTCGGTGGCGGCGACGACTTGCATACGGTCCACCCGGTCGAACGATGCGATCTCGGTGCGACGCTCGCGTTCCTTGCCGTATTTCTTGGCGAGTTCCTCATACCACTTGATGGTGAACTTGGTGAGGTTCCGGAGGTTTTTCTCGGTTTCGTCGATGAGTTTTTCGAGTCCCTTGATTTCCTCGTCGGCCTTGAAGGAGTCGAACTTGGAAATGCGCTTGATCTTGATTTCGGTCAGTCTAACGAGGTCGTCTTCGGTGACCTCGCGCTTGAGCAGTTTCTTGAACGGCTTGAGGCCGTCGTCAATGGCCTTGAGGACGGCTTCCCAAGTTTCGCATTCCTCGATGTCGCGATAGATGCGGTTCTCGATGAAGATTTTTTCGAGCGAGCTGAAGTGCCATTTCTCGGCGAGTTCGCCGAGTTTGATTTCCAGCTCCATCTTGAGCAGGTCGCGCGTGTGGTGGGTGACGCGGCGGAGGATTTCGGAAACGCCCATGAAGACGGGCTTGCCGTCGTAGATGACACAGGCGTTAGGAGAGATGGTGAGTTCGCTGTCGGTGAAGGCGTAGAGCGCGTCGCGGGTCTGCTCGGGATCGGCGCCGGCGGGCAGATAGACGAGGATGTCGGCGTGGGCGGCGGTATTGTCCTCAATCTTGGCGATCTTGATTTTCCCTTTGTCGGCGGCGGCGACGATGGACTCCATCAGCCCGCCGGTGGTGGTGCCGAAGGGGATTTCCGTGATGCGGAGAATGCCTTTTTTATCCGTCGCGATGCGGGCGCGGACCCTGACTTTTCCACCGCGCAGGCCGTCGCGGTAGTCGGACGCGTCCATGATGCCGCCGGTGGGAAAATCCGGAATAAGCGTGAACGGCTGGTCACGCAGGACGGCGATGGAGGCTTCGATGAGTTCGTGGAAATTGTGTGGCAGCACCTTGCACGCGAGGCCGACGGCGATGCCTTCCACACCCTGCGCTAACAGCAGCGGGAACTTCACCGGCAGCGTATCCGGCTCCTTGCGGCGGCCGTCGTAGCTGGGGAGCCAGCTCGTGGTTTTCGGGTTGAAGACGACTTCGTTGGCGAACTTCGTGAGGCGGGCTTCGATGTACCGGGGAGCGGCCGCGCCGTCGCCGGTGAGGGTGTTGCCCCAGTTTCCCTGGGTGTCGATGAGCAGGTCCTTTTGCCCGAGCCCGACGATGGCGGCACCGATGGACTGGTCGCCATGCGGGTGGTAGTTCATCGTGTTCCCGACGATCCCGGCGACCTTGTTGTAACGGCCATCGTCGAGCTCGTCCATTGCGTGGAGGATGCGGCGCTGGACCGGCTTGAGGCCGTCGAAGAGGTGGGGAACCGCCCGTTCGAGAATGACGTAGCTGGCGTAATCGAGGAAATAGTCGGAATACATCGCTCCCAGCGAGGCATGTTGGTCCGGATCGTGCGTCATGTGGGGCGGATGGTTAAAGAACCCGGAGCATTCGCGCAAGCCTGAGGTGACAGGAACGTTTGGCCCGGCGCGTTTCGAGTTCTTGCCGCATGAACTGGTGGTGCTAAGAAACTCCCATGAAATCTCAATTGAACCTAGGCTCTGAAATCGGCCGCCGGGATTGGCTCAAAACCGCCTCGCTCACCGCCGCCGCCGTGCTGGCGGGAACCCGCTCGTTTGCCGAACCCAGTGGAAAACCTGCCGGCAAGGTGCGTGGCGTCATTTTCATGGTGTCCGACGGCATGAGTCCCGGCGTCCTGACCCTGGCGGAGGCCTACTCCAATCTCACCCGCAAGCGCGGCACGCAATGGTGGTCGCTCATGAATAACCGCAACGCCACCCGCGGCCTCATGGATACCGCCTCGGCGAACTCGATGGTCACCGATTCCGCCGCTGCTTCCAGCGCTTGGGGCGGTGGGCAGCGGGTCAACAACGGCAGCATTAATGTCGACCCGAACGGCAAGGACATCGCTCCCATTGCGGCGACTCTCAGGAAAAAAGGCGTGCGCATCGGCCTCGTCAGCACGGCGACCATCACCCACGCAACGCCCGCCGGGTTCGCCTCCTGCGTTTCCAACCGTGGCAACGAGGACGACATCGCGCCCCAATACCTCGACCGCGTGGATGTCATCCTCGGCGGAGGCTCCGGTCATTTCAATCGAAAGGACCGCGCGGACCAACGCGATCTGGCAGGCGAATTCGAAAAAGCCGGTTACGCCATCGTGAACAACCGCGACAGCCTGCTCGCCGCCCGCGGGGAAAAACTCCTAGGCACATTCACCCGTGGCCACCTCCCCTTCTCCATCGACCGCGATCGGAATCCGGAGATGGCCGCCGCCATCCCGACACTCACGGAAATGTCGCAGGCCGCGCTCACCCGCTTCCTTGCCAGCGACAAGCCGTTCCTGCTTCAGATCGAAGGCGCGCGCATCGACCACGCCGCCCACCTCAATGACATCGGCGCTTTGTTAGGCGATCAGCTAGCCTTCGACGACGCGCTCGCCGCGGTCCTCGCACTCATCGCGAACCGCGACGACATCCAACTCATCGTCACCAGCGACCACGGCAACTCGAATCCAGGCCTCAACGGTACGGGCAACGGCTACTCCGAAAGCAACCAGCGCTTCGCCCGCATTGCCAACATGAAGGCCTCACACGAACGCCTCTTCGTCGAGTGGGGAAAGGTCAAAGACGGCAATGCCGACCAGCTCACCAAGCTGATCAAGCAACACCTCGACTTCACGCTCAAGCCCGCCGAGTCCGCGTCGCTGATCGAGATTTTCCAGAATCATCCGGTCATCGAATGGAACGAGCAGCTCAGCAAGCCGGAAGGATTGTTAGGGCAGTTCGCCGGCAACCGCACCGGCATCGGCTGGACCGGCACGAGCCACACTTCCGACCCCACTCTCGTCTCCGCCCTCGGCCCCCAGTCCGACCGCTTCGCCGGCATGGTGAGGAATTCTGATATCTTCGGGCATCTGATGGAGATGCAGGGGTAGCGGCGATCATTGGTCGCCGCGAATTCATTGTCTTCAGCTCAACGCGGCGACCGGTGATCACCACCACTTGTCGCAAGCTTCACCATCATCGCGACCCACCCGAGCAGAGCTCCGGCGTAGCTGCCAAGGTGGATCGCAGCCACTTGATAGAACGCCTTGGCATCCGTCACCCCCATTTCACGCAACGCTTCCGCCCAGCCCGCCCTACCCGCTAACACACCGGGTCCGAGAAAATAACCCGAGATACCGGAAACGGCCGTGATGCCGACAATGATCGCCATGGCGTTCATCACCCGCTGCGCAGGCGACTCGAATTTCCGCACGGCAATCCGGGCCAGGAACCAAGTGGCGATCAAGCCCACCCACCAGGTGGCGAGGAATCCGATTTCCGCGACAAATACACGGCGCGGAAATCCGAAATCCCAAGCCTGGAACTGCTCGAATTTCATCCGGGTGAAATACTCGGGTGAAATCGTGTAGGTGATCTGGTCGTGGATGATGCCGAAGGTTCCGGCGATCAGGGTTCCCGCCAAAGCGAGCCATGCCGCCTTGCGCAGGTCGGCGGCATTGGCGGTGGGGATGAGAAATGCCTGGAGGTTTTTGATGGGTTCAGAGTGGCTGCTCGACGAAGCATGTCAAAACTGGACCGCGGAATTCATTCCGCATGTGGATCATCTGACCATTCGCGCGGAATGAATTCCGCGCTCCAGTTAGACCCCTTCCGGCGCGTGGCGGGTGGTGAAGAAAATCTCCATCCGATGGTTCAGGTCGGCGTAGAAGCGCTTCTTGATGGCTTCGAGGGCGGCGCGTTTGTCGCTCTCGGCGACGCCGATGGTTTGTTCCTCGAGTTTCATTTTATCGGCAAAGGATTTTTCCATTTTGACGAGCGAGTCGAGGAACTCGCGGGCGGCGCGGGTATGCTCGACGCCATCGACCAGGGCATTTTCCAACTGCTGGTTGCGGGTGACGGCGATGAGGTTGCCGCTGGAGAGCTGCTCCATGTAGCGGGTGCGGCTCTGGCGGAAGGCGCGGTGCTCGGTGTCGAAGGTGATTTCATCGCGGTCCACGAGCGAATCATAGGGGCCGGCCTTGGTGAAGAATTTCACGATCAGCGGGATGGTGTCCACCAGCATGAACAGGAGTGTTAGGACAATATAGGTGTAGAACGCGAACTGCCCGCCTTCATTGCCAGCCTGGAACAGAGCGTGGAGCGCGAGCGTCTGGGTAAGGATGTCGCGGCGGGGTTCCGCGCGGAGGGCGGCGAGACGGTCGGATTCCTCGGTGGCGACGGCGGCGAGCTCGCCTTGGACGCGGTTGAGTTCGGCGAGGCGGGTGTCGATCTGTTGTTTGATCGTCTCGCGCAGGGCGTTCTGTTGGGTGACGAACTGTTCGGCTTGGTCGTTCTCCACCTTTTGTTTCAGTCCGGCGACGCGGTCGGCTTCGGCTTTGTTAGTGGCGGCGATTTCGGCGAGCTTGGTTTCGAAAAGCTGGATGGCGGCGGCTTCGGCCTGACGGGCCTGGGTTTGGAGGCTGGCTTTCTCGGCGGTGAGGTGTTCGAGGAGGGCACCGAGGCGTTTGGATTCCTCGCGGCGCGGTTCGAGTTGGTCGGAGCGGATCGAACGGGCACGCGGACCTTCACCGCGCATGCCGGAGCGTTGGCCGTTGAGCTCGCGTTCGAATTCGGCCTGCCAGAAACCGAGTTCGGTCTGGAGCTTGGCGTATTGGGGCGAGAATTCGTCGGATTGTTTCTCAATGACGGAGAGGCGCTCGCGGAAAGGCGCGGTGCCTTCGTCGATGGCGGCCTTGAGCTCGGCCTGCTGCTCGGCGGTTAGACCGGGGATGGCGGACTTCGCATCTTCGTTTTCCTGAAGGATGAAACGGGCTTGGAAGGACTCGTTCCATTTGGCGCGCTGCTCGGCGAGGGCGGTTTCCAATATGGTGACCTGCCCCCGGACTTTTTCCTTCTCCGTCTCGAAACCGCTGCGGACGACCTCGATTTCCGCCGCACGGTCCTTTTCAATGACCGACGAAATCGTGTCGCGGAACAACAGCAGGACCAGCGGGTGGGCGATGGTGATGCCCATCAGAATAGCGACGACCATCCGCAGGCAAAATTGCGAGAACTTGCGGAAGACCGACGCATAGGCCCGGTAGCTGGCGAGCAACGCGCGGTCGATGGTGAGGATGATGAAGGCCCAGACCGTCGCGACGGGATAAATGACGCGGGCGTTGTCGGTGAGGGTCGAGAGCGCATAGGCGCAGGCAATGAAGGCGAACGCGCACGGGACCAGCACGGTGGCGCCGAAAGCGACGTATTTCCGCTGCTCCCATGCCGGGCATTTTTCGAGGGTCTCGGTGCCAGCCCCGGAGAGCCAGAAAAACGCGCGTTTGATGGTGTGCATGATGTTCGGAGATCAGTTGGTCCCTACTCGCACATTCCACGTGTTATTACAATTGAGAGGTTCCTTTTTCAGGAACTCAAAACTTGACGCGCACCTCGACATGCACCACTAGTTACCATATGAGTTATACCACGTCGCTTGTGCGAACCAGTGTTTCCTTGGACACCGGCACCTTGGGTGTTCTGGACGAGTTGGCAAAACGCTGGTCCGTCTCGAAAGCCGAAGTCATGCGCCGCTCGATTCGCAAGTTGAAGGAAGATGCCGATGCTGAAGACATGCGCCCCAGTCCACTCCAGGCTTTGGAATGGCTGCAAAGTGGAGCCGGGGTTAGCATGGCCGAGGGGGAGGATTTCAAGGCTAAAATCGGAGCCGAGCGGCAGGCGAAACGCTACTGGTGGGAATCATGATCCATCTCGACACGAGTTTTCTCGTGGATCTGGTCACCGTGGGTTCGCCCGGTGGCGCGAAAATACAATCATGGTTGCATGAGGGAAGATCCGTGACTGCGAGCGCCGTGGCGTGGTCGGAGTTTTGCAATGGGCCGCTTTCCAAGGCGCAAAAGGATGCGGTCTTTGCCGTGCTGGATCGGAAGATTGCCGGCTTCACCTGGCGGGAAGCCGAGGAAGCTGCACGTCTCTTCAATCTCAGCGGCAGGCGGCGTGGCTCGCACGCTGATTGCATGATCGCCGCAACCGCCATCATCGCGGGTGCTCCACTGGCGACTTTCAATTTAACGGATTTCCAGAAATTGGAGGCTTTCGGTTTGATGATTGAAGTTGATGTTGCCGGATGAGTCCGGGCATTTAGTCTCCGGCAAATGTTGAACCGCTTTTACGGAGCTTTTGACACGGAGCGGCGCTCGGGTGCCTGCGACGGTGACTATCGGACGCCATTCCAGATCGACCGCGACCGGGTGCTGCACACGCCGACGTTCCGGCGGCTGCAGAACAAGACACAGGTTTTCTGGAGCGGCGAGTACGATTTCTACCGGACACGGCTCACGCATTCGCTTGAGGTCGCACAGATCGGGAAGTCGATTTCGTATTGGCTGAAAAGCCAGTCTGACGGACCGCTGGGGGACGACTTTTTCATCGATCCAGATCTGATAGAGGCGATCTGCCTTTCGCACGATCTCGGGCATCCGCCGTTCGGCCATGCGGGCGAGCGGACCTTGAACCACCTGATGCGCGACCATGGCGGCTTCGAGGGGAACGCCCAAACGCTGCGATTGCTAACAGAGCGTATTTTCTCCGCGAAACGCAGCGGCATGGACCCGACGCGGGCATTCCTTGACGGCGTTTTGAAATACAAATCCCTGTGGACCGAATTGGGAAACCAACCGGAGCATCATTTCATCTACGACAACCAGCACGAGTATCTCGACTGGGCGATGGGTGGAAATGATTTTCCGCTGGAACTCACTCCGGGCAAGGTGCGCGACAAGTTCAAGTCGATCGAGTGCCAGGTGATGGATTGGGCGGATGACACCGCCTACTCGCTCAATGATCTATCAGACAGTGTGCGCGCCGGTTTCCTGAACATCGAAAAGATCGAGGCGTGGGCGGAGAAGCACGGAGAACCGACCGGAGAGGCGACTCCCTTGGGCGATCTGATGCGATCGATCCGGCGCAAGCGGGTGGATCCGTTTGTTGGAAAGCGCATTGGAAAATACATTCAATCCACGCATTTGGAAACCGACGTTAATTTCCTCAGCGGCTCGACCAACCGCTATCGTTACCGCCTCGCCATCGATGAATCGGTAAAGGCGGAATCGAAACTCTTCAAGCGCCTGGCCTTTGAAGTTGTTTTCCTGTCGCCGCAGTTGAAGCAGCTCGAACACAAGGGCAGCCGGATGCTGCGGCAGTTGTGGGAAGTCCTCGGCGAGCGCTACATCGCGCAAGGCACCATCGACGGTCAGGACTTCCAACTGCTCCCCGCCGACACGGCGGCGGAAATCGCTGCGGCTCCCGACGAGCCTACACGGGCGCGGCTGGTGTGCGATTTCCTATCAGGCATGACTGACGGGTATGCGGCGCGGACCTACAAGCGCCTGTTCTCTCCCGACTTCGGATCGATCGGGGACCTGATCGGCTAGATCAAACAGCGGCGGAAAGCTTCAGCACGCCCACGTAGGGCAAATTGCGATACTTACCCTTGTAGTCCAGTCCGTAACCGACAACGAACTCATCGCCGATTTCAAACCCCACATAATCCGCCTGAACCTCTTCGGCGCGTGCCTTGTCCTTCGCTAACAGAACCGCCGTGTGCACCGCCACGGCCCCCTCTTCGATCAGCCGCTGTCCCACCGCGTGCAGCGTGCGGCCGGTATCGAGAATATCGTCCAACAGCAGGACATGCTGACCCTTGATTTCGGGAAAATGACGATCCAGGAAATCGACTTTTCCCGAGCTTTCCAAGCCTCCGTGATAGCTCGCGACATTGAGACATTCGATCTCCAGGGGACGCGGCACGCGCCGGAGAAGATCCGCAGCGAATACCAAAGCTCCTTTGAGAAGAATGATTACCACCATCGGGCCCGCCGGGAAATCGCGCTCGATTTCGAGTGCCATCGAATCGAGGCGTTTTTCAATCACCGCCTCATCAATCAAAATCCGCTCGATATCATTGCGCATGACGACGGGATAAACCTTCAGCCCGATGCCGCCAAGCGCCAAAAATCAACCGCCTACTCGCTGCGGAATTTCAGGATCCGCTCACCCTCGCGATAGTAGTCCAAACGATCCCTCGCATGGATCTCCAAAAATGCCGGATCCTCGCGCAAGGCCCGGTATTCGATCTGATGGTATTCCTTGTCAGCCATGATGCTCGCCTCTTGTGCCTGGGCGAGTTTGAGCTTCGCTTCCAGTTCTTCGAGTTCACGACGCTGGGGAAATGCGGTGGCCACCACGACAAACCCGATGGCCATACAGAAGCCGACGAACGCCACACGACCGGCCCCTTGGATCACCCGGGTGCGGGCTTCCAAGCGGGTCAGTTTGACTCCTGCCATGCTGCGTTTTGCCATTGCCAGCGCTCAGGAATCCCACAAAACCCCGGATTGTCAAGCAAACTAAGGGATTGCGCGGAATCTCGTTAGATCGTCAGTGGTCGAGTTTCAGTTTTTTGAGCTTCGGTTCGATGACGAACTTGCAGTAGGGATTCTTCGATTTGTTCTCGTTGTAGTAATTCTGATGATAGTTCTCACCAGGGTAAAACTCCGAGGCTTTGGTGATCTCCGTCACGATGGGATCCTTGAAGTTCGCCTTGGCAGCGGCTTTCGACGCCTCTGCGACTTTCTTCTGCTCATCGGTTTGATAGAAAATGGCCGAGCGGTATTGTTCACCCACATCATTTCCCTGGCGGTTGAGCGTTGTCGGGTCATGGAGATCCCAGAACCATGCGAAGACTTTTTCCAAAGGTATTTTCTTGGGATCGAAGACCACCTGCACGACTTCAGCGTGGCCCGATCCGCCGTTGCAAATATCGTCGTAGGTGGGATTTTTCAGGCTTCCTCCCATGTAGCCGGAAGTCGCGGAGTAAACCCCGGGAATCTGCCGATAAGCGGCCTCGATGCACCAGAAGCAGCCGGCTCCCAGCGTGATCACTTCCGCACCTTCGGGGACTACGGGCATTTTCGCGGCGGCTTTGTCGGTTTCAGTCATGGCTTTTTCAGGTTCGCAGGAAGCGAGGGTTGGAATGAGGAGCAACAGCGAGAGGGCGAGTCGGCGGTTCATGGTCGTAGGATACACGAAATGGAGAGTTGTTCCCGAAAAGATTCGTCACCACTCGATGCCGACACCTTCCTCGGGAATGAGGACCTGATCGCTGATCCCGAGCCGGTCCGCTTCCATGAGCAATCGCTCGACCGGTTCGTCGTGAGGTTCGTTTCCTAGCGGAAAAGTTCCATAATGCATCGGGATGAGGACCTTCGCGCCGAGATCGGCGAACGCCCTAACAGCTTCCTCGGGGTTCATGTGGACATCACGGCCGCTCGGCGACTCGTAGGCACCAATGGGCATAAGAGCGACATCGATTTCGAACCGTTTGCCGATGTCGGTGAAGCCGTCGAAATAGGCACTGTCGCCGCAATGGAAGACGCTCTTGCCGCCGGCACGCACGATGTAGCCGCCGTAGTCCCGATGCGTGTCATGGATGAATCGCGCTCCCCAATGATGCGAAGGAGTGTGGATGATTTCCAGTTCGTCGAAGTTCAACTGATCCCAAATCTGCATCTCATGCGTGGCAGGAAATCCAAGACGCTTCACCAGCGAACCACTGCCACGCGGGACGACGATTCCTTCACGGGCTTGGAGAATTTTCAAACTCGGTTTGTGGAGATGGTCGAAATGGGCATGCGTGACGAGAACCAAATCCACCTCCGGAACGGCGTGCAAATCCAAGCCAGGTTGGCGGTGCCGCTTTACCGGCCCATGCCATTTCGCCCAATTCGGATCAACGATCACCGAGTGCCCGGCGAACTGTAGGAAAAACGAGGCATGTCCGATCCACGTGATGCGCACCTTGTCCAAATCCGGCGGCGCGAGCACCGGCTCAAGCACATCGCCATTGGTCCGGCGGAACATTCCCGGCACGATCCGGTGGCGTAAGAATTTGAGATTACGCCTTGGCCAGCCCTTTTGTGGCAGCAAACCGGAATACCTCGCGGGCATCGGCGTTGTTGGTAAGGGCTCTTCGTCGTGCACGGCTTTGGATACTAGAGGATGAATGGCGGGCTTGCACCGAAAACCTCAACCTCATTTCCCGTAGACAGCGGCGATTTTCTCCGCCCACTCCCGCGCCCGTGCACCGAAACCACGGTCGTCGCCGGCGTAGAGGATTCCACGGGAAACGTTGATCACATCCGGCGCACTGCGGGCCGCGGCAGCAAGCGATGCGAGGTCTCCGCCTTGTGCGCCAAGGCCGGGAACGAGAAGCGGCGCGTCCGGGATTTTCTCCAGCACATCCGCCGCATTCGTCAGGCCGACGACGTAGCCGACATCCGTCGCGCGATTCTCTTCCTTCGCCCGTTCGCCGAGGGCGGTGACGAGTTCGAAAACGGAACGACCGTCGGCGAGTTTCTGCCGCTGGAAATCCGCGGAACCGGGATTCGACGTCACTGCTAGCAGATAGATCCCCTTCCCCTCCCAATCGAGGAACGGTTCGATGGAATCGTAGCCGAGGAACGGATTGAGCGTCACCGCATCCACATTCCAACCGGCGAAATATCCCTGCGCATAGTATTTCTGCGTCTCGCCGATGTCACTGCGTTTTGCGTCGAGGATCACCGGCACGTCGTCTGGCATCTTGGCAAGGAGGTCTTCGAGCAAGCGGATTCCTTCGATCCCCATCGCCTCGAAATACGCAATATTTGGCTTGAAGGCGGCAGCCCAGATGGCGGTTTCCTCGATCACCTGCTCCAAAAAATTCCGGGCAAAAGCCGCTCCACCGTCGCCCGGCCGCGGATCGAGTCCGACACAAAGACGTGAACCTGTTTTTTCAATCCGCTTCTGAAGACGCTCGGCGTAGCTCATGGCCGGAGGATGGCTGCCGGAGAGGATTTCAAAAGCGGAAAAATCACTTCGGGCGTCGTGTTTCCATCCACCACAGCCAGCCGAGCAGGATGCAATACCCGGCGAACTCGGTAGCCTTGTTCCAGTATTGAATCGGCGCGTCTACGCCGTGGCAACCGCAGGAAATATCGAGCCCTTTATACCAAGCCCAGCCGACGGAAACGGAAAACACCACCACGAGGCCGGTGACCGTTAGAATCGCACCGCGGCGGAGGATGCCGAGCATAAGACACAGCCCGGCGATGAGTTCCAGCCATGGCACCGTATAGGCGGCGACGGCGTCCCATGGTGCCTTGACGAGCTGATAGTTCGCCACGTCGCGTGTGAACCGGTCGAGGCCGGTTCCGAAAATCTTCACGCCGCCGCTATAGACGAACCAGACGCCGAGCGACACCCGGGCGATCAAGGCTGCGACCTGCGATTTCCGGTTCAGGTCCATTTACACCGGCTGGAGGAAGCGGCGTTGCGCTTCTTCCTCGGGATTGTGCGGAAGCGCTTCGTTGGAGGCTTTGGTGTCCGCCAGAAGTTCATCGCGGAATTTCCCGATGATTGCCTCCACCGGCCAGGACGACGCCTCGCCAAAGGCGCAGATGGTGCGGCCATCGATCTGATAGGCCACGCTTTCCAGCGTTTCGATATCGGATGGGCTGGCTGTTCCTTCCACGAGGCGATCGGAGATTTTCTTCATCCACGTCGAACCTTCACGGCATGGCGTGCACTGGCCGCAGGATTCGTGGGCGTAGAAAGCGTTCAGGTTGTTGAGCACCCACGACATCTTGCGGGTGTCGTCGAGGACGATGACGCCACCGGAGCCGGCCATCGAGCCACAGGCTGCCAGAGTATCGAAGTCCATCTGAATGTCCCAGAAGTCGAGATCCTTGGTGGTGCCGTCCGGGTTCTTCAGCTTGAAAACCTCGTTGCACTTGAGAATTTTGGAAGACGATCCTCCGGGAATCACCGCCTTGAATTCGCGTCCGTCCTTCGGTCCGCCGCACATGTCGTAGAGCAGTTCGCGCATCGTGATCTTGCCGACCTCGACTTCGAAATAACCGGGATTTTTCACGTCGCCGGAGACGCAGAGAATCCGGGTGCCGGTATTTCTAGCAACTCCGAGTTTCGCATACTCGTCGCCGCCCATCCGGATGATGTGCTTCACGTGGCAGAGCGATTCCACATTGTTCACGATGGTCGGGCACATGTAGAGGCCGAGTGCCGCTGGGAAATACGGTGGTTTGATCCGTGGATACGGACGCTTGCCTTCGAGCGATTCGATGAGGCCGGTTTCCTCGCCGCAAATGTAGGCACCCGCGCCGCGATGGACGTAGATTTCGACATCCACGCCGGAACCCAGCACGTTTTTCCCGAGAAAATTGTGGGCGCGCGCGTCCTCGATCGCCCGCTCTACGATGAGCGCCGCTTCCGGAAACTCCTCGCGGATGTAGATGTAGGCGACCTTCGCGCCGACGGCGAAACAGGAAATCACCATCCCCTCGACGAGTTGGTGCGGGTCCTGATGGAGAATGTAGCGGTCCTTGAAGGTGCCCGGCTCGGACTCGTCGCCGTTGCAGATCAGATAGACAGGCTTGGTGTTGTTAGGCGGAATGAAGGTCCACTTCATCCCGGTCGGGAAGCCCGCGCCGCCGCGACCGCGCAAGCCGGACTTCTTCACCTCTTCGGTGATGTCCTTGGGCTGCATCGTGAACGCCTTTTTCAACTCATCGTAGCCGCCATCGCGCATGTAGCAGTCGATGGATGGGTCCCAACCCTCGCGGTCCACGTTCTTGAAAATGAGCCGGTATTCCCGGGCGTGCGGCTGCTTGGTGTAAGTGATCATGCAGGGAAATCGGTTCAGGCGTTGGGCGAATATTTCGCGAGAAGTTCTTCGGCTTTTTCCAGAGCGATGGCTTCATGGAAATCATCGTTCACCATGCAGACCGGCGCGCTGCCGCAAGAGGCGAGGCACTCGGCGAATTCGACGGAAAACTTCCCGCAGGGCGAAACAGTGACCGGATGGTGATGCGAATCGCTGGCCGAACGGTCGATGCCGGTGAGCTCGCAAAGGCGCTCCATCAGCTCGTAGCTGCCACCCATCGCGCAGGAAAGCGTGCGGCAGACGCGGATGTGGAATTTGCCCGGAGCGGACTGACGGAAGCCCGGATAGAACGTCACCACTTCGAGCACCTTGATCGGCTCGATGGAGAGTTTGTTAGCCACCCACTCGATAGCGGGTGCGGAGATGAATCCGAACTTGTGCTGGACGATGTGGAGCAATGGCAGCGTGGCGGAACGCTTGCTTTCCGGATAATGCGAGATGCGGTCGTCCGCCTCGGCTTCCAGTTCCGGCGTGATGGCGAATGGCGGATAGAATTGGCTGCCGGGTGTCTCGTGCGAGGCGACGGACTCTTCGAGCGTGGAAAGGGTGGAGTGGGACATGGAAATGATCAATCGGTGGCGCGAATGGCGCGGCTTACTTTTTCAGGAGGGTTCCCAGATGGTTCATGACCGAGGCCGGGCCCATGTATTTTCCGTCAACGTAGCTGGTTTTGAGCAGTTTTCCCTCGGTATCGGTTAGCACGAGGTTGGGAATCCCGGTGCCCGGATGTTTGAATTCCTTCTTGAACCGCTCGACCTTCGAAAGCTTGAGCTGCGGCCAGGTCATTTTCTTACTGACGGCGTATTCCTCCATTGAGTCCTCGTCGCTGTCGCTGGTGATGAGGACGATTTCAAACTCGCTATTGCCGGGCTTGTTCGCGTTGTAGAAATCGACGAGCGACGGGGTGAATGCCTGGCATGGGCCGCACCACGAGGCGGTGTAGTAGAAAAGATAATACTTCGAGGGTTTCAGGAAATCCTTTTGGGAAGCGAGGGATTTGCCTTTGAGGGACACCAGATCTCCATCGAGAAAGGAGTCGAAGACACTGGGAGCCGCAGCGGCCGGGGCCGGGGCGGCAGCCGTTGGTTTCCACTCCTTGAGGATTTGGGTGTCAGCGGCGGAGAAACTCGACACAGCCACATAGACTTTGCGGCCATCGCGCATTTTGAACTCGCCCATCGTGCCGCCGCTGCTTTCCCCCACGGAAATCAGATCCATCTCCGCAGTCTTTCCGTCGTTGCGCGTCCACGTCCGGAACTCCGCGTTGGCAGAAACAGTAAGCAGGATACCCAGCAGGATTTTGAACGGTGTTTTCATAAGGATGGCAAACTAGCATCACCGGTCGCACTCGCCCATCACGAAATCGAGCGAGCCGAGGATGGCCGGGATGTCGGAAACCATGTGGCCGGGAAGCAGTTTCGAGCAGATGGAAAGGTTGCAGAACGAGGGGCTGCGGATCTTGAGGCGGTAGGGAACTCCACCGCCCTTGGAGTGGATGTAGAAACCGAGTTCTCCCTTGGGATTTTCCGCGGCGAAATAGACTTCGCCGGCGGGAGCATCGATGCCCTGGGTGGAGACGATGAAGTGGTGGATGAGTTCCTCCATCGACATGAGGACGCGCTCCTTGTTCGGAAGCATGCTCTTGGAATCGGCGAGGTTGATCGGGCCGTCCGGCATGGTGTCGAGGACTTGGCGGCAGATGAGGATGGACTGGCGCATTTCCTCCATCCGGACCTGATAGCGGGCATAGCAATCGCCTTCCTCGGCGATCGGCACGTCGAACTGATATTTCTCGTAACCGAGATACGGGCTGTCCTTGCGGAGATCGCGGGCAACGCCGGAAGCGCGAAGATTCGGACCGGTCATGCCCCAGGCGATGGCGGACTCGCGGGTGATCACGCCGACATCGGCCATGCGGTCGATGAAGATCTTGTTTTTATCCAACAGTTTCGCGATTTCACCGATGGTGACGAGGCACTCGTCGAGAAACTGACGTACAGTGGCTTCGAAACCGGGCGGCATGTCGCGGAGTTGGCCGCCGACGCGGGTGTAGGAAGTCGTGAAGCGGGCACCAGTGAGCTGCTCGCACATGTTATAGATTTTTTCCCGCTCGGTGAAAGTGTAGAGGAAAACGGTCATCGCACCGACGTCCATGGCGCAGACACCCACGCCTAACATGTGGGAGGAAATCCGGGCGAGTTCGCAGCAGAGGACGCGCAGGGCTTGTCCGCGCGGTGGCAGCGTCCAGCCCATCAGTTTTTCAACGGCACAGGCGTAGGCGACGTTGTTGGCGAGAGGAGCGAGGTAATCCAAGCGGTCCGTGTAAGGCACGAACTGGTTGTAGTGCATGTTCTCCGCGATCTTCTCATCGCCGCGATGAAGGAAACCCACATCGGGATCGGCGGAATGGATGATTTCACCATTGAGCTCGAGAATAAGGCGCAACACCCCGTGGGTCGCCGGGTGGGAAGGTCCCATGTTGAGGACCATCCGCTCGCCGACGAGATCATCGGTTTCCTCGTGGTAACTCTCCGCAGCGCGGGCGGCGCGGGCGATGGTGTCGGGTGCCTCGAATTCTTGGGTAGTCGTACTCATGCCTGATTTGCCGGGGAAAGAAACGCCCAAAGGGGCCTGTTTCGCAAGGGGTTTGTGAAAATTTTCACAAGCTCCCGCGACCGTAGCGTTCACGGAATTGGCGGAGAAGATCGTCCACGCGATCAGAGTCCGCGGAAGTCGGTGGCGGTGTCACTTCCGGCTCCACGGGAGCGGGTTGGAACTGCGTCACAGGCTCGGCAGGCGAGAACGACTGCGGGGCGGCCTGGAAGGGAGAATCCATCTGCGGCTGGAAAGAACCTTGCGGGTAGGCCGGTTCAGCCACAGCAAACTGGGTTGGTGCGGCTTGAAACGGAGAGTCCACCTGAGGTTGGAAATTCGACGGCGGATCAAACGACTGCTGGGGCGGTGGAGTGAACGCGTAGGCCTCCTGCGGAGCGGAATGCTCTTGCGGAGCCGGTTCGAATGGCGAGTATTCTTTGTGAAGAGAAGAATCCGTCGGCGGAGGATTGAAAACGAACGGCTCTTGGGGTGGAGCCTGGAATGGTGAATTCACCGGCGGTTGGAAGGAACCCTGCGAAAAGGCGGGCTCCTGCGGGGAAGGTTCGGCCGCGGCAAATGGCGTTGGAGCAGCTTGAAACGGCGGGGCTTGAAACGGCGATTCCACCTGCGGTTGGAAGATCGGTTGCGACGCGGCCGGCTCTTGGAAGACAGGTTCCACGGGCTTGTATTCCGGTGCTGAAACTTGGAAGGGCGATTCCACAGGTGGTTGGAACGTCACCGGTTCGGGAGCCACTTCAGGTGGCGAGACTTGGAACGGAGACTCCACCGCAGGCTGGACTGCCAAAGGCTCGGGCACAAATGCCGGCGCTGGCGGATTCCAAGTATTCTCCGGCTGCGAAAACGGGGTCGGGGAAATTTCCGGCTCGGGAGCTTTGAATTCGGGTATTTCCGGCTCCATCTCCACCGGTGGCGGCGGCGAAAACTCGGGAACTGGCCAGGATGCCTCAGCTTCCACTTGGGTAGGAGACTCGGGCGCAAACGTGAAGGCCGCTGCCACGACCGGCGCAACTTCGACCACCGGCTCAGGCTCCGGAACGGGAGTTGGCTCAGGGATGATGAAAACCGGTTGCTGTGTCGTCGCTTCCGGAATCGGAATCGCCACTTGCGGAGGCGTCACCACAGGAGTGGCTTCCGGCTGGGGAGCCGAGTCCATCGCGGTCGCTTTCAGCCACGCCAAACCTGCCGCACGGATCAAACCACGCGCATGGGTTCCTGATGTTCCGACATCGATGCGCTCCAGAACCTTGGATCCCAGACCGGGAACTCGGGAATCAAGGAGCGCCGCCATTTCAGATTCCTTCAGTGGCTCCAGTTCGACGACGACTTCGGAAAGCCGGTCCGCCAGCCCACCACTGAGGCGGGGAACGAAGGCGCTTTGCCAAATATCAAGATTGAGGGAAAGGATCACATCCAGTCGGTCCACTGATTGGCGCAGCGTTCCTAGAAATGCGGCGAACCGGAGTGCTGCCGTTTCATCCGAGGAAAATCCTTCCAGATCATCCGCCACCAGCACCACACGCATCAATTGGGTGACCAGTCCGAGAAGTGCCTCCAGCCGCTCCATCTCACCGCCATTCACATCGTGAACCGTATCAGCCAGGATTCTCACCCGGTTGGAATTTTCCAGCGGAGCGGCGGCAAAGCGGAACAACGCCTCCACCCAGAACGCCACTTCCCTCACCGGCAGGCCCGCGCGCTGTGCCAGCTCCAGACTCAGCCGCTGGCCGAGTACTTCGAAATTTTCCCGTGCCCAGTGGGCCGTCACCGCATTCGGATGATGGAAATCAAATGTCTCGATCGGCCTCAACCGCAACGCCGCCAAGGCACCTTCGCGATCCTGGCAAGGCACCTCGCCCGAGCCGACCAACGGCTGCAACGCGGACGCGAACAAACGCCGCGTCACCAGATCCAACACGCACAATCCGCCCGAAGCAGGCAACTGCTTCACCAAGCAGCGCAACGTGTCGTCGATCACCGAAGCCGCGTCAATCCGGCAGCCGAACCCGGCATGCAACGGGATGAACTCGTGGGTCGCTCCCATCTGGTGCTGGATGCGTGAAAGCAAATGCGTTTTCCCATGCCCGGCTCGTGACGCGCGGAGCAGGATGCAGCGCCCCGATTTCTCCACCGGGACCGATAGAATATCAGATAGCACCTCGTACGCCTGCCGGTTCACCGATTCCGCGTGCGCGTAGGGAGTCCGGCCGAGGGTTTCGAAAAGATGTTGGAACGGATGTTCGTTGGCCATGGGGATGATCGTTCGATTCGGGCGGATGCTGAATGGCTTTTCAGCCATCCACAAGGCCGGAGGGAAGAAAATCAAAGCAGTTGAAAGACCGACCACCGTGGAAAAATGAAAAACCTGTGGCATTTCAAAATCCCTCTGCTTTTCTCGGATTCATGAAATCCTACCTCGTCATGACCGTGCTCGGCGCGGACCGCCCCGGACTCGTCAGTTCGCTCGCCGACACCGTCGCCAGCCACGGCGGAAACTGGCTCGAAAGCCGCATGGCCCGGCTCGCCGGACAATTCGCCGGCATCGTCCGCATCGAGTGTGCGCCGGATACCGTGGACGCCCTCATCAAGGAACTACAAGCCCCCGGCACCTCCGGTCTCACCGTCACCGCCGTCCGCGAGGAAGAGGATGAAACCATCGCCCGCCGCACGCTCATCGTCGATGTCGTCGGCAACGACCGCCCCGGCATCGTCCGCGAGCTTTCCGCCGCTGTCGCCAATGCCGGTGGAAACATCGAGGAACTCACCACCGGCCTCGAAAGCGCGCCGATGAGCGGCCATCCGATGTTCCGCGCCCATGGCGTCGTTTCCATTCCGGAAAACACCGAAACGGAGGTCCTCATCGCCGCCATCGAATGCCTCGGCGGCGACCTGACCGTGGATGTCTCGCTGTAAAATTGGCAGCGACCGTTCTCCCCAACGGTCGAGCGAATGATGTCGTCTATCGAAGGCCGAAAAGGCGTTCCACAGTCATCCATTCGCTATTCATTCTCTCGGACGGCCCGGAGGTCCATCCCTGCCGGCGTCCGGTCGTTAGAACGGCCAGATCAGCGGGATCATCAGGCAGGAGATGATCCAGCAGATGAAATTCAACGGGATGCCCACCCGCAGGAAGTCGGAGAACTTGAAACCGCCGGGACCATAGATCATCATGTGCGTCTGATAGCCCATCGGCAGTGCGAAGGCGGTGGACGCGGCGACCGTCACGGCCATCACGAACGGCCAATGGCTGACGCCAAGGCTGTGTGAGAGCGTCACCACGATGGGCACCATCATCACCGCCGTGGCGTTATTCGAGAGCACCTCGGTTAGCAGGACGGTCAGGAGGAAAACCGACCAGAGCATCACCAGCGGCATCCACGCGGGAGCGACGAAGCCCTGCGCCATGCTCACCATGCTTTCTGCCAGCCACTTCGCGGTGCCGGTGGACTGCATCGCCATGCCCAGCCCTAACAAACCATACAGCATCAGCAACACCTGCCAGTCGATGCTGGCATAGGCCTCACGCGGCGTGACGATTTTCGACCACAACAGCACCAGTCCGCCGACCATCGCCGCGTAGTGGATCGGGATCACCGGCAGCTTGGGAAACATGCCGCCCTTGCCCCCGAGCACGTCGGTCAGGGTCGCGACCAGCACCACGCCAATGAGCACCGCCCAGGCAAGCCAGGCATGGTGGATCGGCTTCTTTTTTTGAGCCGCCGCAGGCACATCTTCCGGGGCGTCCGTGAGGATGAAATCGCGGGTCGCCTCCAGGGCTTCGAGATTGTTCTGCGGCGTGATGGCCAGCAGCGTGTCGCCGAGTTCCAGCGGGATACCGGCGATCTTGTCGGTGATGTTCAAGCCGTTCCGGTGCACGGCGATGACCACGCTGTTATAGCGCTGGCGGAAATCCGAAGCGGCCAGGGTTTGCCCGGCGAGCGACGATTCATCCCGCACGACCAGTTCGGTCACCACCCCTTCAATAATGGACAGCAGGTTGGCGCCGATCTCGGAAAACAACTCTTCCGCTTTCCCCGCCCGGCCCGCCCGGCCGTGCAGTGCGACCAGAAAACGGTCGTTTTTTTCAACCGTCAAGGAATCGAGCGAATGCATCTCGCGCGCGCCCTGGCGGCGGACTTCCATGATGTGGACATGCCGCCCGCGATCAAACAGCGGCGTATCCTTCAGCCGCCGCCCGATCAGCGGGGATTTCTCGCCGATCAGGATGTGATAGAGAGGCGTCGAGCGATCCTTGATTTCCAAACTGCCGGAAATGGTCGTGCGCGAGGGGATCAGCTTGGGACCGAAAATCGTCAGATAGGCGATCCCGACGATCGACAGCGGGATGCCAATGGGCGCGAGCTGGAACATCGTCATCGGCTCCATTTTCATATCCTTGAGTGTGCCGTTGACGAGGATGTTGGTGGATGTGCCGATGAGCGTGCAAACGCCGCCGAGGATCGAGCAATACGAGAGCGGCATCAGCAACCGTGACGGCGCGATTTCCTTCGACCGGGCAAAGCCGAGCGCTACCGGCAGCAGGATCGCCACGATGGCCGTGTTGTTCATCCACGCGCTGAAAAAGCAGGTCAACACTGAGAACCCGAGGATCGCCCACCGCGTGTTGCTCGGCAACCGGTCCCGCAACACGCGGCCGATGTGATCCACCGCCCCCGATGCCTCCAGCGCCCCGCCGATCACAAAAAGCGCGGCGATGGCCAGCGGTGCCTCGTTTTTGAAAACCTCGGTCATTTTCCCCATGTCGATCAGCCCGAGGGCGACCACCGAACAGAGCACCGTCAGGGCGATCACGTCCGGAGCCGCCCATTCGCGGACGAAGGCGATCAGGGTGATCAGGATAACCGCCAGTGTAAGACCGATTTCGAGAGTCATGGATTTCAAGTCCCCGTGTGAGGTGCGACTCCCATGAACGGCCCGAAGTCATTTGGCAAGGGCAGGATATGTCGGAAAATGTCACCGAACCTTGCGTCCCCATCCCGTTTCCGAAAATCTCCGCCATGCCGCGTCCCCGCGTTTCCACCAATCTCGCTATCTCCGCCGATGGGAAAATCTCCTCTGTCCAGCGCATCGCCTCCGGCTGGAGCTCCCGCGACGACCACGCCCGCCTGCTCGAGCTTCGGGAAACCGCCGACGCCCTCCTCATCGGCCGCGGCACCTTGGAGTCCGACCACATGACCCTGACAGCCCCAGGAAATCCGCTGCGCTGCATCGTCTCCAAAAGCGGTTATCTCGATCCCGCCCACCCCGTTTTCTCAACGCCGGGCGGCGATATCCACCTCCTCGTCACCGGCCCGGAATCACCCGCTTTGCCCGCCGAGCTGAAAGGAAAAATCACCGTCCACCAACAGACGCTGGCTGAATTCCTCGACCTCCTCGCCTCCGACTACCAAATCCGCCACCTCCATTGCGAAGGCGGCGGCAACTTGATTCGGTCCCTCGCGGAAATCGACGCCATCGACGATTTCCACCTCACCCTCGCCGGCCATACCCTCTTCGGCGGTCTCCAAGCCCCGACCGCCACCGGCATCCCAGGCGACTTTCTCCCGAAATCCACTGATTTCGAAATCACCCGTTTCGCCCCACGCCCCGATCTCGGCGAATGCTTCCTCAGCTACACGCGGCGGAAAAACACGTGATGGCTCAATGTTTCAGCTTTTGGCCGTCCTTTACGTCACCCTCTTCGGTTTCGGTGTGAGTTGCGGGAGTTTCCCCATGCTCGTCATGGGAACCACCGGCGGTGTGATGTTCGTGAAGCTGCTTGGTGCCGTTCGGACCGTCGAATTCATGGCGCTCGCAGGAAACCCCGAGCAAGGAAACAGCCACCAGAAGGATCGAGAATGATTTCATCGCGCCGCTTCAATAGCCACTCGCCCGCGAAAGGCAACCCCCAAGCGGTCTGAAAAATCCTCCCGCGCTTCCCCATCCGCCGGACACAGCAATCTGCGCCATACCACTTCGCTTTTGACTCCCTCAAATCCGTTGCCGCCCCCTCAAATTCCGTTTTTTGCCTCTCGGATTCATTTGCCGTGACCTCAGGGGTGTTGGAGAGAGCTTCGCGATAACCGGTGACCACTGCTGCGGTGGACACCTCAGGCCAACCAACCGGCGACTGCCTTTGCGGCACGTTCGTGGGCACCTTCGCCGCCGAGTTTCGCGGTGGTTTCGGCGAGACGGGCCTGGAGGGCCTCTCGTTTGGCGGGGGAATCGACGAAGTCTTGCAAGGCCCGGGCGACGGGGGCGGGCTCCGCTGCGCCCTGGATGAGTTCCTCTACGACTTCTTCTCCGGCAAGGATGTTGACCAGTCCGGCGTAATCGATCTTCACCAGCATTTTCGCCGCCAGGTAGGTAATCGGTGCCATTCGATAGACGAGGCAGTAGGGCAGGCCGTAGTAAGCAGCTTCCAAGGTTGCGGTGCCGCTGGCGATCACGGCGCAGCAAGCACGCTGCATGAGTGAATGGCTGCGGCCGGTGGTGACGGTGATCAGATCCCCTGCCCCGGCTTGTTCCAACAGCCCGTGGATCTGGGTGGCGAGCTTGGCGGTGGCGGCTGGAACTTCGAACTTCAGATTCCTGTTGGAAGATGATAGAATTTTCGCCGATTCGATCATCATCGGGAACATGCGGGCGACTTCCCTTTCGCGGCTGCCGGGGAGGAGCCCGACTAACAATTCATCGCGTTGGACACCGGGGATGCGCTGTTCCTCCAGCTCATCGACGAGAGGATTTCCGACAAAGGTGGTTTTGAGTCCGGCGTTTTCGAGGATCGGCTGTTCGAAGGGGAAGAGGCAGAGCATTTCATCGAGCAGCTTCGCCATGACCGGGATGCGGCGCTTGTTCCAGGCCCAGACTTTCGGGCTGATGTAGTAGATGATCCTCGTCGCCGGGCATTCGCGCTTCACGGCATCTGCGAAACGGAGGTTGAAGCCGGGGTAGTCGATGAGGAGGAGGACGTCGGGCTGGATTTTTTTGAGGTCGGCGAGCATGGCGTGGAAGCGCTCCTTGAACCAGCCGTAGCGTTTCAGGACCTCCCAAATCCCCATGACGGCGGCCTCCTCGACCCAGTCGGTGAGTCCGGGTCCGGCGATGGCCTGCATTTTCGGCCCGCCGACGCCGTGGATGTCCACTTCGGGAACCATTTCCTTCAGCGACTTCAACAATCCCGCGCCATGGGCATCCCCGCTCAACTCCCCGGCGACCACGTAAACCCGTTTCGACATGCGCCGGAACGCTAGGCAAAGCGCCCGGTCCTGACCAACCAAAATCCTTCCGGCACACTGGCTGCTGGCGGCATTTGGTCGAAATCGGAAAACTTCGAGAGTTCCGCATTGATTTCGACAGCACGGAGGCTTTGATCGGCCCCCGCAGCTCTGCTTATTTCCCCATCATGTCCGCTGATCTCAAAGACTCTCCCGTCCCTCTGGCTGAAATTTCCCAAGGACCCAACGCTTTCGAAGCCTTTCTCGACCGCAACCAGAAGGGCATCGCGGTTTTCGCGGTGCTTCTCGCACTGGGAGCAATCGCCTTGGTGGTCCAACGCGGCCTAGAGACCAATCGCCAAGAAGACGCCGGTGCGGCCCTCGTGAAAGCGGAGGATCTCGCGTCGTTGCAGGCGGTGGTGGACGGTCACAAGGACACTCACGCGGCCGGTAGTGCCATGGTTTTGCTGGCCAACAGCCAATGGGCGGCAGGCAAACAGGATGAGGCGATCGGGACATTGCGGAAATTCATTGAGGCCAGCCCGGACCACGCGGCGGCTCCCACCGCCAAGGCGAGCCTCGGTGCGAAACTGCTGGCGCAGGGCAAATCAGGCGATGCCACCAAGATTTTTGACGAAATTATTTCCGATCCAGCCGCCGCTTACATCGCGCCGTTCGCACTCATTTCATTGGGCGACATCGCGAAAGCCGAAAACGACCTGACCAAGGCGGAAGCTTCCTACGTGAAGGTGAAAAACGATTTCCCGGACAGCAATTTCTCCGAAACCGCCGGTCGCCGGATCGCCACGCTCAAGGCCAAGCCACCGTTGGAAATCGCCCCGCCACCGGCTCCTCCGGCACCTGCACCCGGTGCAGCAGCCCCGCCTTCCCTAACACCTTCTCGGGGCATCACCCTGACTCCCGGAACTCCGAATCCCGGCCTCGCAATCCCGGAAGATGCCCCGTCGCAAGATGGAACGCCCGCCCCTGGTATTGAGCTTCAGCAGGAACTTCCGCCTCCGGGAAAACCCTGATCCTTGAATCGATTTGACATCCCTATAACTCCAACCATCCTTTACCACCGTGTTCAAAAAAGTAATCGGCCAAGACAATAGCGAATCCCAACGGTCCGCTCCTCCACTTCCGGAAACCCGCCACCCGGAGCCAATCTCCCCGCCTGTGCAGCCGTCCTACGGTTCACAGCAGCCCGCCGTCGTCGCTCCCCGCCAGAGCCCCGCCGCCACCCGCAACGTCCTCTCCACCGACGTTGAAATCAAAGGCACCGTCAAGTTCACCAACGACCTCGTCGTTGATGGCAAGATCGAGGGTGAAATCAATTCCGATGGCAATCTCACCGTCGGCGAGAACGCCCGCATCAAGGCGGAGATCAAAACCGCCACTATCGTCGTTTACGGCAAGGTCCACGGCAATCTCACCGCCACCGACCGCGTCGAGCTCAAGGCCAGCGCCGAGGTTGTCGGCGACATCAAGGCCAAGACGCTCTCCATCGAGGCGGGTGCCATTTTCGTCGGCAAATCGACGGTCGGAACTCCGGCCAATTTGCCCGCCTCCGCCCAGCCCGCCGCCAAAGGCGCGGCGACTCCGGAAGCACCCAAGCAAGGAACCCTTGCCGGCACCGTTTCCTAACTTGCCGAGCGCCCCTGTTTTGAGAACCGACCTGTCCTGTCATGGCGGATGAGCCTCATCGCCATCGCATTGAAGTAACCTGCCCGGAATGCGGGCAGGTCCAATCCGAGCCCGCGCTGGTGGTTTCCACCCAATGCCGGGCCTGCCGTGCCAACTTCCAAGTCACCGGCGGCAAGGGTGTTGTTAGAAATCGTCCGGTCACGCGGCTGGCCGTCCCGCGCAAGGATTCGGACCCGGAGCCGGAAACACGCGCCACCACCGAGAAGGTTCAGCCCTATCTGCGGAAACGCCCGGTGACACCGCCGCAACGATCCTTCCTGATGCGGTTCTTCAACCCGGTGAAACCACCGCGCGAGATCACCTGCTTCAACTGCGGCTACGGCTACAAGGCGATTGCCGAGGCCCAGTCCAGCCAGTGTCCGAAATGCAGCGGCTATGTCAGTCTGCTGGACTACGACATCACCGAGCACTGGAACAAACGCATCCAGACCTGCGGTGACGTGGTCATCCAAAAAACCGGCGTCGTCTCCGGAGTCACGCTCCAGTGCCACGATCTAACCGTCCTCGGCGAGCTCGCGGGATCCGTCGAGTGCACGGGCGACCTCATCATCCGCAGTCATGGGAAAATCATCGGCAAGGTGAATTGCCGGAACCTGCGTGTGGAAAAGGGGGCCAAGGTCGAGTTCCTCAATCCGGTCACCGCCACCTCCGCCTTCATCGACGGCACCGTGCGCGGCCAGATTTCCTGTTCCGGCCCGGTCACGTTAGAAAAACGCGCCCAGCTCCAGGGCCTCGTCCGGACCACTTCCCTCATCGTCAAGCCCGGTGCCAAGCACACCGGCACCATTGAAATGATCCCGGCCACTCCTTCCGCCTGAACCATCCACCGGAGACCTAACACCATGCCCGCCGCCCTCGATCTCAAGGAAGAAATCCTCGCGCTCAAAAAGGCGCGGAACGCCGTCATCCTCGCCCACAATTATCAGACAGGCGACATCCAGGATGTCGCCGACTACGTGGGTGACTCGTTAGGCCTCGCCTATCATGCCAAGGCCACCGACGCCGATGTCATCGTCTTCTGCGGGGTCCACTTCATGGCGGAGACCGCGAAGATCGTGAATCCCTCGAAAATAGTCGTCCTGCCGGATGCCGATGCCGGATGCTCGCTCGAACAATCCTGCCCCGCTCCGCAGTTGGAGGCGTTTCTCAATGCCAATGCGGAGAAGAATTACTATGTCATCGCCTACATCAACTGCTCCGGCGGCGTGAAGGCACTGTGCGATGTGATCGTCACTTCCGGTAATGCCATCAAGATCGTCAACCAGGCTCCGGCGGATAGGCCCATCCTTTTCGTCCCCGATGAAAACCTCGGCGCGTGGGTGATGGAGCAGACCGGCCGCAAGATGGACTTGTGGAAAGGCAACTGCTACGTCCACGTCGAGTTCACCCGCGACTCGATCAACCGTATCAAATCCGAATACCCCGACGCCCTCGTCGTCGCCCACCCGGAATGCACGCAGGCAGTTAGATTGCTCGCCGACGAGGTCTGTTCGACGGAAAAAATGATTGCCTATTGCAAGAACGCGCCGGTGAAGGACATCATCGTCGTCACCGAAAGCGGCATGCTCCACCGCCTGCGCAAGGAGTGCCCGGACAAGAACCTCATCGCCGGACCCACCGACCGCTGCGCCTGCGCCGACTGCCGCTACATGAAGATGAACACGCTTCAGAAACTCCGCGACTGCCTGGACACCCTCCAGCCCCGCGTGGAGATGGAGGAATCCCTCCGCGCCCGCGCCGAGCTACCGTTGCTGCGGATGCTGGAGCAGTCGAAGTGAGGAGCCTGCGGATCTCCCGCTAGATGAGATGTCATCACGGAAACCGAGGTCTTTTCCGTCATTTGCCTTCGCTGAAATAATCGGCGGCGTCCTGGAAGTTGATGCGTTTCAGATTCGGCATTTTCCGGAGGATATCCCGCGCGTTCGGAAATTGCTCCATGTCAAAATCCAAATCTTCAATCGACATTTCCCGCAGCGGAGCGAGATCGGTCACGCCACAATGCCTGATATTGAGCCCCTTCAGAGGCAGTTTCTTTATCGGTGAAAGATCCACAACTTTCGGACATTTCAATGTTAGATACTCCAGTTTTGTGTCAATCAAGGGCGAGAGATCCTTCAGTCGGCCGCATTCAAGCCATAAACTTTTAAAAGCCATCCTCCGCAAAGGAGAAAGATCCGTTAGCTCCGAACTTTCCAAGGCCAAGTCCAGGATCTGCAACCCGGCCAAGGGAGTCAGATCCACGACCTTGCTATCGCTGATGCCAAGCGACACGACCGGCAAATCCTTGAGCTTCTCAAGTTGGATCGGGTCTTTTCCCGAGAGCCCCAGAGACAGCTTTCCGGCCTCGGAAACATTCAAGCTCGTGAATTCAATGCCAGCATTGCGAAGCTGATCACGCCACGGCTGATCGGTGTCGTATTTCTTCCAGAATTCCCCGGCAGGCATTCGGTTGATCTCTTTCAGTGAAGGCATCTTTCGGATCACTTCGATCCCTCGTTTGATTCCGTTCGCTTCAAGGCGAAGCGTCTCCAATTTCATTCCATCAAGCGGGGTCAAATCCCGGATCGCAATCACTCCCTCCAAGTTCAGATTTTTGATCGGCATGCTTTTCAACGGCGTGATATCAGATAGATTGTTGCATCCCCACAGAGACAAATCGGTGAGCGGCATCCCGGTCAGCGGTAACAGGTCCGACGCCTCCGCGAACGCGAGCATCAATTCCCTGAGCTTGCTCCCTTTCAACGGCGACAGATCCTTGATTGGCATTTTCCAGAAATTGGCGGTGACAAGCGGAACTCCCGCCAGCGGCGAAATATCCACAAGGGATTTCGAAGCCAGAAGATCCATGGTGCCCATCGCATCCATGGAAAACGTCCCGTCATCATTGGAAGATACAGCGAAATAACCACCCGAAGCGTGCACCTGTGGATTGCGCTGATTCAACGCATTCCCGATGGCGACCTCGCGGAAATTTTGTTGATCGCCGTCTTCAGGCTCCGCTGCACTTGCGATCAGTGCGGCCACCGTCAAAACACCACAGCAACATATTGAAAATGAAAACGATTTCATGTCGGACAATCGGATTATCCCGAATATTCTCTCTTAGGGCAGGCGAACTCTAGGAACCAGCCGAAATATCATCTTTCCCCAAGCCAGTAGGAACGCCTAGGGTTTCGACATGTCAGATCTCCTCCGTGCCGCCATCCGTGACGTGGTCGATTTCCCCAAGCCGGGAATCGTCTTCAAGGACATCACTCCGGTCCTCGCCGACGGAGAACTTTTCCGGACCTCCATTTCCCTGCTCTGCGAAACGGCTGGCGGCGCGAAAATCGACAAGGTCGTCGGCATCGACGCCCGTGGCTTCATCTTCGCCGCAGCGGTGGCCGACCGGCTCGGTGCCGGATTCGTCCCCGTCCGGAAAAAAGGCAAGCTGCCGTGGAAAACCCGCCAGACAGCCTACTCGCTGGAATATGGCGAATCCATCGTCGAGCTCCACGAGGATGCGGTGAAACCCGGCGAGTCCGTCCTGCTGGTGGATGACCTGTTAGCGACCGGCGGAACCGCCGCCGCCGCCGTGAAGCTGCTCGACGAACTCGGCGCTAACATCGTCGCCATCTCCGTGCTCATCGAACTCGAATTCCTCGCCGGCCGCGCCTTGCTCGTGCCCCACACCGTGCATTCCATCATCACCTATTAACTCCGCTAATCCGGCTATTGCTGATCTTTCATCGGTTGAATCCGCCAGCAGATTGATCCCGTTTCCCCATTTCATTTAAAATAGTCCCCCAACCTCCTCACATCATGTCCTGGCAATCCTACAACCAAAGTCTCGTCCGCTATCCCCAATTCGGTTTCTCGCTTGATCTCTCGCTGATGGACATCGAACCGTCGCAGGTCGCCGCGTTGCAGCCGAAGATCGCCAAGGCCTTCGCCGACATGGACGCGCTCGAGGATGGAAAAATCGTGAATCCCGACGAAGGCCGCATGGTCGGCCACTACTGGCTGCGCAACGCCAGCCTCGCCCCGACCGAGGAAATCCACCGCTCGATCACCGAACCTCTTCAGGACCTGAAACGGTTCGCCGAAAAAATCCACACCGGCGCCATCACCCCGCCGACGGGTGGAAATTTCAAGCAAGTCCTGCTCATCGGCATCGGCGGTTCCGCACTTGGTCCGCAGCTCGTCACCGAGGCCATCGGCCAGAACGCGCGCCTGCCGCTCCACTTCTTCGACAACACCGATCCCGCGGGGATGGACACCGTCATCGCCGGACTTTCCAAGACCGGTCTCGACCGCACACTGGTCCTTGTCATTTCCAAATCCGGCGGCACCGCCGAAACCCGCAACGGTATGTTAGAGGCGAAGGCTGCCTACGAGGCCGCCGGGCTTGATTTCGGCCGTCACGCCGTCGCCGTCACCGGCACTGGATCCAAGCTCGACCAATTCGCCACCCAAAACCATTTCATCACCACCTTCCCGATGGAGGATTGGGTCGGTGGCCGCACTTCGGTGCTTTCCACCGTCGGCCTTGTTCCCGCCGCGCTGCAAGGACTCGACATCGACGCCATGCTCGAAGGCGCCGCCGCGATGGACGTGGAAACCCGCAAGCACGATGCCGCCAAAAACGCCTCGATGCAGCTCGCCATCGCCTGGTACAGCGCCACCAACGGCAAGGGCGAGAAGGACATGGTCGTCCTGCCTTACAAGGATTCGCTCGTGCTGTTTTCGAAATATCTCCAACAGCTCGTCATGGAGTCGTTAGGAAAACACCTCGACCTCGATGGCAACGTCGTCAACCAGGGCATCGCCGTCTATGGCAACAAGGGGTCCACCGACCAGCATGCCTACGTCCAACAGCTCCGCGACGGAGTGAACAACTTTTTCGCCACCTTCATCGAAGTTAGAAAAGGCCGCAGCGGCCACAGCATCGAGGTCGATCCCGGCACCACCACCGCAGACTACCTGCAGGGCTTCCTGCGCGGCACCCGCAAGGCGCTGCACGAGTCCGGCCGCAAGTCGGTTACCATTTCCATCCCGGAGGTCACGCCCTTCCAGTTAGGCCTGCTCATCGCCCTGTTCGAGCGCACCGTTTCGTTCTACGCCACCCTCATCAACATCAACGCCTATCACCAACCGGGCGTCGAAGCGGGCAAAAAGGCCGCCGGCACCTTCCTCGAAACCCTCAACAAGGTGCGCGGCCATCTGACCGCCTACGCGAAAACCGCGGACGCGGTCGCCACCGAGATCGATGCCGATCCGGAAGACGTCTATCACTGTCTCATGCATCTATCCGCCAACGGCGAGGTCCAGATCTCGATTGGCGCGACGCCTACTGAAGACAGTTTCCAACTTTGAGCTTCCAACTACCAAAGCCTCCGCGCCGGAGGCGGTTTGTCCGTCCCCCCGGACTCCTCACCACCAGCACCGCTTATTTCCTGAGCGGCTGCGGGGTGGTCCTTGTCATCGGCGGGATTCTGATGTGGCTCAATCATGTGCTCCCTGATCGTGAAAACGACAATCTCCGCCCCTACCCTTCCCCCGATGGAAAACTCCAGGCCGTGTTGTTCCGCAGGACGGTTCAGAACCGTTACGCCTACACCACCCACGTCGCGATCCTCGGAGCCAGGGAAAAACTCCCCAACCGATCCGGCAAGGCCTTCATCGCCGAAGGAGAGCCCGCGGTCCAGATCCACTGGAAGGATAACAAGCACCTCGTCATCAACGATCCCGAAGGTACCAAGATCATCCTCCGCGCGGCCCAAGTGGGCGAGGTGCGGATCAGCGAGCATTGAAGAATGTGTCCCGGCTGTCTCAGCCGGGCCCACTTCCGCCGGCTGAGACAGCCGGGACACATTTCCTAACGTCAACCGAAGAACTCCATCTGCTCCACCTCCTTCGGGTCCTCGAAGCGGACGCCGACACCTAGCAGGCGGACGGCTCGGTTGTTGCCGCGTTTCCAAGCTTCAGCTAACAACTCTTCGAACACGGCGGGATCGACGGTGTGGCCGGCGCGTTCTGCGGTGGTGCGGTCGAAATCGGCGAATTTCATTTTCACGACGAGCGAGCGGATGACGCGGTCGGAGTGGGATTTCGCGAGGTCTTCGAGCAGGCCCTCGATCATGCCACGCATCGGCGGGATGAGCGCGGGGAGAACTTCGATGTTTTGGGAAAAAGTGGTCTCGCTGCTAACGGATTTGCGGGTGCGGTCCGCGGTGACGGGACGGTCGTCGATGCCACGGCAGAGCTGCCAGAGTTCGATGCCCCATTTTCCGAAGCGGCGGGCGAGCTCGATCTGGTCGAAGGCCTGAAGATCGGCGCAGGATTCGATGCCGAGGGCGCTGAGTTTTTCCCGCATCTTTTTTCCCACGCCCCAGATGCGGCCGACGGGCAGGGCGGCCATGAACGCGGGGATCTCCTCTTCGGAAACGTATTTCTGGCCGTTCGGCTTGTGCCAGTCAGAGGCGATCTTGGCGATGAGCTTGTTAGACGAGATCCCGGCGGAGGCGGAGAGGCGGGTTTCCTCGAAAATCTGCGCGCGGATCTCGCGAGCGATCGATTCGCCGCTGCTCTGGAGGTGCGAGACATCGAGGTAGGCTTCGTCGAGCGAGAGGGGTTCGATGAGTTCGGTGAAGCGGCCGAAGATGGCGCGAATCTGCGAGCTGACGCCGCGGTAGAGATCGAACCGGACTGGAACTAGGGTGAGATGTGGGCAGAGTTCTAGGGCCTTGAAAACGGGCATGGCGGAGCGGCAGCCGTATTTCCGCGCCTCGTAGTTCGCGGTGGTGAGCACGCCGCGTCGTTCGCTGCCAGCCACGCCGAGAGGCTTGCCGCGCAAGGCGGGATTTTCCCGTTCCTCGATGGCGGCGTAGAAGCAGTCCATGTCGATGTGGATAATTTTTCTCACGTGGCGGGCGGCATTGTCGTTTCCAGCGACGGGGAGTTCCATCGGTTTGTTGTGCGGGGCGGAAAAAATTTAAAGCCCTTCGAAGGATCGACACCGGAGGAATGATCTGGCAAGAAGCCGTTGTCTTCCAACATTCGCCGATGGCCGAAGTGATCCAATTCAACTGCCCCGTGTGCGGGACGCTGCTCCGTTTGCCACTGGCGATGGCCGCGCAACAGGGCCCTTGTCCGAACTGCCAGCGGGAAATCGTCGCGCCGGATCCTTACCGGGGTATCGGCGGGCATGAGGCACCGCCGCCGGTGTTGCCGGTCGAGCCGGAGCCGTTCGCCCCATTTGCGGAAACGCCGCCACTGGTGCCCAAGCAGGCAATCATCGAGAAGCCGCCGGAGCCTGCACCGGTTCCGGAGCCGGAGGAAATCGCGCCTCCCCAAGTCGTGGCGACTCCACCTGCCCCGGTGCCGCAGGTGCCTGTTAGCGATCCACCGCAGCGGGCGATTCTGGTGCTTTCCTGCCTGCTGGCGGGAGCGGTCGGGCTGGCGATGGGATATGCGTTCGGCGTCCGTTCGGCACAGGCTTTCATGGCCACACCCGCCGCTTCGCAGCCATTGGTGGTTTCGCCGATGGTGGAGAAACCGGTGATTGTCGTTCCGCCACCGGTGGTCGTTCCGCCTCCCGCGCCAGTGGTGGAGACGCCGGTCGTGGTCGCTCCGAAAATCGAGCCGGTGAAGCCGCCGGAAAAAGTTTCAGCCGCGGCGGAAGCGGCGTTGCGCGCATTTCTCGATGCTCCGGACTGGGCGGCCCGCAGCACTTACGTCCTGTCGCCGGATCGGGTCCGCAACGCGATGGAGGCCTACTCGCGTGAGGTGCCGGACGGCCCCACGGTTTACCAATCGATCTCGGTGAAACATAGCCAGGTCGATGAAAAGACGGGAAACACGCTGTTCATCTTTGTCGTCACCACGGAACAATTTCCGACAGGCATCCCGGTGGCGGTGAAGGAAACAGGTGGCGGTTGGCTGATCGACTGGCTGGCGTTCGTGGAATTCCGCGACAGCTTGTTTCAGAAATTCGTGGATGGTCCGGCGAACAAGGGCGGATTTTTCCATCTGGTCGTGACGGTGCCGCCTCCGAATCCTGCGGAAGAGGAAAACGAGAATTTCACCACCTATCTGCTGCAGTCGCCTCTGGCCGAGAAAGCCCAACTCGCCTACGTGAAGAAAAACTCGGCCGCCGCCACCACGTTGGAAGGCCAGACCGCCGGCGGCAGGGCCTACGCCCCGATCCTCGAAGTCGAGAAACGTGCGACACCGGACAAGCAGACCTATTTCGAGATCCTATCGGTGAAGGCGGACGATTGGTTCCCGCGTGAAAATTAGATCGCGCGGCTGATTGGCTTGCAAGCCGGGGGCGATTCGTCTCGTTTCATGCGGCATGACCCGAACCCTCCGGCTGCTGCCACTCGCCTTCATCCTGCCGGTTTGCGCCCGCGAACTGCCTCCCCTGCCCGCGGATCTATCCGCCTACGTGCTGGTGGAAGCTCCGGAGCCCGCCGGATTGCTGCTGAAAAAAGGCGACCGGCTCGCGATCTGCGGTGACTCGATCACGGAGCAGAAGCAGTATTCCGTCCTGTTGGAAACCTATCTAACCGCCTGCCTGCCCGAGCTCGACATCACCTGCCGCCAATACGGCTGGAGCGGCGAACAGGCCGGAGGATTTCTCGGCCGCCTGGAGAGTGACGTGCTGCGCTTCAAGCCGACCATCGCCACGACCTGTTATGGAATGAATGATTTCCGTTATGTGCCCTACGACGAGAAGATCGCAGCGGAATACCGGAAGAACCAGACGGCGGTGGTGGATGCGTTCAAGTCGATCAACTGCCGGGTGGTGTTGGGTTCGCCGGGGATCATCGATTCGGTTCCGCATTGGGTGAAGTCCGCTGCGGGAACCCAGCAGGACCTCAATTTGAGCCTCTCGCGCTTCCGCAATATCAACGCGGAGATCGCCAAGGCCGGCGGCGTTTCATTCGCGGATCTCTATCGCCCGATGCTGGTCGCGAACCATGCGGCGAAAAAGCAATATGGCGCCGATTTCAAGGTCTCCGGCAAAGACGGCGTGCATCCCGCGTGGGCCGGGCAGGTCATCATGGCCTACGGATTCCTCAAGGGCATGGGCGTCGGCTGCGACCTCGGTTCGGTTAGCTACGACGAGGCGAGCGGCAAGGCGGAAGCCGCGAACGGCCATGAGGTTCTATCAGCAGAAAACGGCACGATCCGACTCCGCAGCAGCCGCCTCCCTTTCAGCCCCGGTCCCGGCGTGACCGACAAGGACGACTCGATCCGCGCGGGCATGGCGCTGGTGCCGTTCGACGACGAGCTGAATCGTTTCACCTTCACTCTGAAATCACCGAAAGCCGCGAACTACACGCTCAAGTGGGGCGAACAAAGCCGCACCTATTCCGCGAAACAACTGGCAGCGGGCATCAACCTCGCGAAGGACTTCGACAACAACCCGCTGGTTCCCGCTTTCAAAAAAATCCAGGACGCGGTCTCGAAAAAGCAGGCCTACGAAACCCGCCAGATCAAGGAGCTGGTCCATGGTCCCGAAGGCAAGGCGGATGTCGATGGCACGTTCGCCGTCACGGAAAAAGCCCGCGCTCCCCTTGAAAAGGCGATTTCCGATGCGAAGCAACCCGCCGAGCATGTGATCACGATCACTGCCGCACCGTAAGCGACGGATCTGAAACAACTCTCATCGGCATTACGTAAGGGCCGATTCAACGCCATGAAACGCACGAACCTCATTGCCACCCACGCCGCCGTCTTTTCGGTAGGGATCGCCGCCGCCATGATCTTCAACGGATCGCGCGATCCTCAGGGAGCCTCGGCAACTACGGAGAATGCCCGCTCGTCACGCTCCTCCTCAAACGCATCCGGAGATTTCACGACAGACGGAACTTCCCGAGCTCCAAGATCAAGCTCGGAAGATGCGCGCGGCCTTTCCAAGCGGGAATCGAAACCACCCGTTGAGCGATTGGGAGACATCGTCCGGCTAACCGACCCGTTCGAACGGCAACGCGAGTTGATGGATCTGATCGACACCCTGGGTCCCGACGAATTCGCGGCGGTGGCGGAGCAATATCGCCAACTCGACCACTTTGGAGATTCCCGTGGCGAATATGACCTCATCCTGCGGGGATGGGCCAAGGCCGACCCGCTCGGCGCGCTCACCTACGTTTCCACCCAGCCTAACAGCAGAGGCGCCAGCGCCACGATCCTTTCCACCTGGGCAAGCAATGACGGCGCTGCTGCGGAGCGCTGGGCACTCGATCATTTCGACGGAGAAGGTGCGAATCCCTACATGTCCTCGGTCATTCGTGGAATCGCCACCACGGACATTTCCCGCGCCTCGGAACTCGCCCTGTCGATGCCATCGGGACGCGAGCGCGGCGATGCGGTGAACGGCATCACTGACGCACTCTTCATGCAGGGCATCGATGCCGCCATGGCCTATCCAGCATCGATCACCGGCGATGACCAATTGCGCGGCGGATTCGTCGCCACCATCGCTAACAGGCTTATCGGCAAGGACCCGGATCAAGCGGCCACCTGGCTCGCGTCGATGGAGCAAGGCGACATCCAAAACCGGGCCTCCCGTCAAGTCGCTGATGCGTTGGCAAGAACCGACACCACGAAAGCCGCAGCTTGGGTGAAAACATTGAAACCCGAGGCTCAGGCGGAAGCGGCGCGTGGCGTTATTCCCATCATGTCCACCTCGGACATCACCGGTACCGCCCAGTGGGTGACCGGTCTCGCCGGAACTCCGGGCTACGACAATGTGGTCGAAGAATTCGTATGGAGCTGCAATGGCCGCGCTCCCGAGCAGTCCGCCGTTTGGATCCAGGGAGTCGCGAATCCGGATCAGCAGCGCCGACTCTATCACCGCATGCTCGGCGAATGGGCCCAACAGGATGCGGCCGCTGTAAAGCAGTGGGTTTCCTCCAATAATGTGCCGGATGACGTCCGTAGGCGCTTCTCGCGGTGACCGTCGCGCACGGTCGCCTTGACCGCGCTGAGCCGCCTACTTCTTGGCCCTCAGGACTTCGGATTTGTAACTGAAGACTTTCGTCCCCGGATCGATGCGGATGGTGACCATCAGCTCGCCGGTGGAGGGGTTGCGGTTTTTATCCAACAGGGTGTAGTTCAGGGGAAACTCCAGTTGGTAGCCGTTCTCCAGTTTTTCGATGGCAGGCTTCGTCATCACCAGGAACTGGCGGGTGGGCCAGCGGGTGAGGTCCCTTTTGAGCGACGCGGTGATCTGGGACCGGGTGTTGATGCCGAACGTTAGATAGTCGACCTTGTCGGCCCACATCTCCGACTGGCGTTCCACGTTATTATCCGATAGAACGGCGGCGAAGCGGTAGGGAATGAACTCGAGCACGGCGTGTTCGAGGTTCTGCTGGAGTTTCCTGGCTTTCTCGGTTTCGTTTTGCGCGAGCACGAGATTTTCCTTCGCTTCCTTTTCGGATTTTTTCGCGGCGGCGGCCAAGCGTTCGGCCTTTTCGGCGAGGTCGACGGCCTTGGCCCGCTCGGTCTCGGCCTCCGCGAGCGCGCTTTTGGTCTTTCCGGTTTCCTGCTCCGCGATTTTCGCCGATCCGATGGCCTTGCGCTGCGACTCAAGCGCCATTGCCTCCGATTTTCTCGCCGCACTGGCCTGGAGGATTCCGAAAAACCCGCCCGCGACGGCCACGAGTGTTAGGAGAAGCATCGCGCTGAAGAGCAGGCGGCGTTTGCGTGCCTTGGCGGCCTCGTCCGCCAGTTTGCGCTCGGTTTCCTCCTTGGTGATGCGGTCGCGGCGTTCCTTGCGCGAGCGGAGCAGCAGCGGGACAAGGACGTCGTGGGTGATCTCCAGCCGCTGGAGTCCGACCTGCGCGTCCTGGGTGATGAGGCGGCGGCGGATGAGAATGTCGAACACGCTGGCGGGATCGGTTAGTCCGGCCCGGGTGAGCAGCGCCTCGGCATCCTCGCGAACCAGCGAATTTCGATAGCCGCCTTCCGTGATCATCGGCGGGTCTTCGACCAGGGCGCGGATGATTTCGCGGTGCTCCGTGGGAAACTCGGAGAAGCTTTCCTCATAGAAACGCTGGAGGATGTCGCCGCTGCGATCGCGCACCATGGCGGCATCGATCATCGCGGCACGTGCCTCCAGGCGCGCGGCGTTCAACTGCTCGCACAAGAGACTCAGCAGCGGCGGCACCGCGCCGATTTCAACCAGCGGCGCATCCGCCTCCCGCTTGGCCACGAACCGCACGATGGCCGCGCCGACCTCTTCGTCGATGAGATTCCTTCCCTCTAACCGCCCTGGACGGACGACGGCTTCCAGCGCCTGCGCACCGTTCAGCATTTCCAGCGCCATGCGGTTTTTCATCAGCGAGGGCAGCGTCTTTTTCCACTGCTCCAGGTGGGAGAGGAAGTCTTCGCGCAGCGTGATGACGAGCCGAGCGGATGACGCCGCGTTGTCATAATCGCGCGACAGGCGACGGTCTTCCTGGAAGCGGGCGCGCAAGGCGGCGGGAGTCCGGTTCTCTATCAGCTCGGCAATCTGCGTGATCAGTGTCTGTGTTTCGCTGAGCCGTTCCGCCCGCTGGCCGAGCGTGAAGATTTCCTCGAACTGGTCGAACACCAGCACGGGCGGATGGGTGTCGAGGTCCGCAGGCCGCGTTTCACGGTGGTGCAGCCATTCCCACAGCGTGGCGGGACGGGCCTGGCCTAGCAGAAGGGCTTCGTCGAGATGGGCGAAAACCTGGTCGATGAGCGGCGGCGCGCCCTCATGATAGCGCAGGCGGATCTGCACCGGACGGAAGTGTTCCACCCGCAGCTTGGGCAGCAGGCCGGCGCCTAGCAGGGAGGATTTCCCAAGACCGGACTGGCCGTAGAGGACGGTGAGGAGATTGTCACGGACGCGGACGAAGATTTCCGCGATCTCGGCATCGCGGCCGAAGAAGAAGCGCTGCGTTTCCTCCGTGAACGAGGCCAGCCCCAGCCACGGATGGTCGGCATCGACGATGGCGGGTGAGGGCGGCGGAGGGGAAGGCGTCATGGGTCAACCGCGGGGACGTCCGGAGATCCGGTAGATTTCGATGAGGTCACGGATGTGGCGGACGAATTCGGGAGTCGCCGCGCCTCCTGATAGATTGTGATAGTGGATTTTCGAGAAGCACCCGGGTTCCGCCGTTGGCTTCCAGTCGCCGGGGACCACATCGAGGATCGCCACGGGGATGTAGTAGATGAAACCATCGACGTGACGGCCCGCCGCCCAGTCGCGCTCCTTGTGGACGTAGCGGGTGCGCTCGGTATCGGCTTCGGTTTCGGAAGAAATCAGGGAGATGAAAAAACTCGAATGCACCCTAACAGCAGCTTCCAAGGTGGTGTCATAATTTTCCCCCGCGAGGAGCCGTCCCTTGTCCAGCCAGATGGGGATTCCCGCGGAGTGCAGCGCCCGGCCGATGGCCAGGGCCGCGGCGCGGTTGTCGCTGGCGTAGCTGATGAAGATCGAATCCTTGGGCATTTCCCTCGGCAGCCGAGAGAGGAAGTCCTCGTCACTGGCGGCGTGCCCGTAGAGTTCGCTCCAGCGGCGATGAAGCTCGGAGACGAAATGAGCGGGATCGCCATCGATCACGCGGGTGGCCTGGATCAGCTTGTCGAAGAAAAACACCAGCGGTGGCTCCAGATTCGCTCCCCGATCCGCCAGATACTCGCCCGGCGCGGTGGCGCCCCGGTCCGAGAGCCGCGTTTGGCGGGTGACCCGCAGGAAGAACCTTACCAACCAATCGGTGGCCGGCGCGCCTAACAACATGAGCTGGCGGTTCTTCAACAGCCGGAACAAACGCTCCAGCGTATCCTGATGCTCGATGAGCTTGCAGATGAACTCCATGTAGTCTTCCTCCCACACCGCGAAGTCCTGGCTCGTGTGGTAGTCCCCCAGAATGTGGAAGAGGAGGGTGTTGCCGATGTTTTCCGGCAGATCGACCGCCTCGCTCGGATGATAGGCCATCAACTGGCGGCGCGGCTCGTAATCCGGGCGTACGGCTTTCAGGGCGTGGGACAACTGGTGGTCGTAAACGCTGGAAATGATGAACTTGAAATCGGTGATGCGCGCCAGATCTAACAATGAATTGCTGGGAGCGGCCTTGAGGTGGTCGAGGATTTCGCGAAGCTCGTCATAAATGTCGGCGCGGGATCCTCCGTTGAGCAGATGGGCGCAGGCCACGGTGTTCACGGTGGTGAAGCCCGCGGGTTCCGGCAGCCCCAGCACCTCCGCCAGACGGGGGGCGAGGAAGCTATTCAGCGTGACCGGCTTTCCGGTGACCGGATCGTCCACGGTCACCAATTCCGGCCCGATGACGGGGATCACCTTGCCGTCATGAATGTCCCGCAGCATTTTGCGCCAGTCTCTCTCGGATAGACCGCAGTCGGCCGGGGGAAGCTGCTCCTGATCACGCATCACAACGGCTTTTTAGAAGGAGGCCACACTCCGGTCAACTGGTATGTGACCGCGCCCGGGATTGCCGAGCCCGCAGAGGTGACTGCCTAACGGAACAGCCGGATTTCACAAGCCCATTGAAGCGCAGTTCCCGACGACGAAACCTCCATTCAGGGTGAAGATCGGAAGGTTCCCGATCTTTCCACTACCGATCCACCGCTGGAGGCGAGCCACAGCCAATATCCGCCGATTTTCCGCCTTTGCCTCCACGCTGGATTCCTTCAGAAATCCCGCATGTCGATTTTTGAGAAAGCCCGCGAGCTGGCGGTAATCAGTTCTTCCGCCGCGGTGATCGGTTGGGACCAGGAAACCTACCTGCCTGCCGATGCCGCGAAACACCGGGCGGACCAGCTTGCCTGGCTGTCGTCCCGCGCGCATGAACTCGCCACTTCGGATGCCTGGAAAGCGGATCTGGAAGCCGCTGAAGCCTCGGATCCCGGTACCGATTTCAAACTCTCCGCAAATCTCCGCGAGCTCCGGCGCGAATTCGACCGAGCGACGAAACTCACCGTCGAACTCGTCGCGCGTGACTCGGTGGCGAGCTCCCTGGCCAAGCACGCGTGGGCCGATGCCCGCGAGCGTTCGGATTTCTCCGGCTTCGCGCCGCATCTGGAAACGCTGCTCGGGATCGCCCGTGAAAAGGCGGATCTGTGGGGCTACCGGGACGAGCCTTACGACGCCCTGCTGGAAGGATACGAACGCGCGACCAGCACCGCCGCCGTGGCGAGCTTGTTCGATGCGATGCGCCCGGTGGTTAGAGAAATCGCCGCAAGTGCGGTGGAGAATTCCAAATCGCAAGCGCCATCGCTGCCACCCGGTTCCTATCCGGTCGCGGCGCAGCAACGTTTCAACGCGCAGGTCGCCGAGGCCATCGGCTTCGACTTCGACGCGGGCCGGATCGATACGACGACGCATCCGTTCTGCACGACACTCGGGCCGCGCGACATCCGTCTAACAACGCGCTACATGGATTCGGATTTCACCTCGTCGCTCTTCGGCGTGCTGCACGAGGCGGGACACGGGCTTTACGAACAAGGCCTGCCCGCCGGCGACTTCGGTCTCCCGTCCGGCAATGCGGTCTCCCTGGGCATCCACGAATCGCAATCCCGGCTGTGGGAAAACCATGTGGGGCGTTCACGGGAATTCTGGGAGAAATGGTATCCCGCCGCGCAGGAATGTTTTCCTCAGTTAGCAGGATTCCCTTTGGAGAAATTCCTCCGCTATCTCTGGCGGGCGGAGTTCTCGCCGATCCGCGTGGAAGCGGATGAGGCGACCTACGACCTGCACATTCTCCTGCGTTTCGAAATCGAGCGGCGGATGATGAATGGCAGCCTCGCCGTGGCCGATGTGCCTGAGGCATGGAATGAAAGTTTCCGCGAGCTATTCGGATTCGCCCCGCAGGACGACCGCCACGGCTGCCTGCAGGACATCCACTGGTCGATGGGCGGACTCGGTTATTTCGCGACCTACACCTTGGGCAATATCAATTCCGCCCAGCTCTTCGCCGCTGCTGGAAAAGACGGTGCCATCGCCTCCGCCATCCAACAGGCCGATTACCTGCCGCTTCTTCAGTGGTTGCGGAAATCCGTGCACGCCCATGGTTCCACTCTTGATCCCGCAAACCTCATCGAACAGGCGACAGGCAGTGCTCCATCGACCGACGATTACCTTGCCCACCTCAAATCCCGATATCTCTAACTCCATGTCAGACGGACTCTTCATTGTCATCGAAGGAATCGATGGCACCGGAAAATCGACCCAGGCCCGCCGCCTCGGCGAGTGGTTCACCTCGCAAGGTCGCGAGGTCGTCCTCAGCCGCGAACCCACCGACGGGCCGTGGGGAAAAAAGGCCCGTGAGTCGGGAGGCACCGGCCGCTTGTCACCCGAAGATGAGTTGCAATTGTTCCTCAACGACCGCCGCCAGCACGTCGATGAACTGATCACTCCTTCACTGGCCGCGGGCAAAGTCGTCATCCTTGATCGCTACTATTTCTCGACGATGGCCTATCAGGGCGCACGGGGGTTCGATCCGGCGGAGATCCGGCAGCGAAACGAAGCCTTCGCTCCGGTCCCCGATTTGTTGCTCGTCCTCGATCTCGATGTGGACTCCGCACTCGGACGCATCGGCGCACGGGGCGACACCGCGAACGAGTTTGAAAAGCGCGAGAATCTGGAACGCTGCCGGGAGATTTTCCTCTCGCTCAAGGACGAGCCCTTTGTGCGGGTGATCAGCACTCAAGGCAGCCTGGATGATGTGACGCGACTAATTCGCGACACGGTGGAAAATTGAGTGAGCGCCTAGTGCAATTTGCATCCCGCATCGCGATCTGCAATGCCGCGAATGCATTGGCAGGTCACTTTGGCCCGTTTTTTTCACTAAAAACCAGCGAGTTAGCTCACCCCTTACCCTTGGTATTGGATCTGCGACAAAGTCCGCATGACCGCCACCGAAGTCACCGATGCCGCCGAGTTGCAAAACGTGCTCACACGCTATGTCGATTCCTGCGACGGCTACACCGAAGCGGCGAAAGCGGTCGAGTCCTCCGATCTAGCTGCGGCGTTTCTCGAAATCGCCGGGCGTCGGCAACTCATCGTGGATCACATTGCCACCTTGATCCAGAGGCAAGGCGAGAAGCCGGATGAGGCAGGCAGTCCTGAAGCTGCGGTCCACCGTTGGTGGCTGCGCCTGCGTGCCCAGATGTCCACGGAAGAACTCGAAGCCACGCTGGCCGAGTGCGTGCGTGGCGAAAAAGAACTTGAACGCACCGTCAACGGAGCCTTGGAAAAAGGGGCTCTCGAATCACGCCACGCGGCGATCCTCGCCGAAATCGCCACCGAACTCAAGGCGGCGATCCACACTTTCGAAACGGCATTAGGCCACTGAATTTCATCCAACACTGCCAGGAACAAGCCGGGTTTCTGATAGCACCATCAACCTCCGGCACGGAAAAACAAAGTCATGTTAAGTTGGTCACTCACGTTTCTCATTCTCGCCATCATCGCCGGCATTCTCGGCTTTGGAGGCATCGCCGGCACCGCCGCAAGCATCGCGCAAATCCTGTTTGTCGTTTTCCTGGTTCTTTTAATCGTTACTGCGATTTCCAGGTCGTTGCGCGGCAAGAACCCCTGAATCAACTCTAACAAAAACGGAATCCCATCATGAACAACACACTATTCAAAGACCGCCGGGCAACAGGCCTGCTCAACCGGGTGCGCGAAGACGTCTCGCACCTGCGCGATGACATCGGCAGCCTGCTGACCCACACCACCCGGACGACGCTGCCTAACGGTGCCCGCGAACTCGCGGACCAGGCGAAATCCCAACTCGCGGCGGGAAGCGCCTATGCGGCCTCCCGATTCCGCAATCTCCGCAGCCATCCACCCCGCCAATCCGCAGGCTGGGTCGGCGGCGCCGTCGTCGTCGGCCTCCTCGCCTACGGAGCCTACGTCCTCTGCCGGGATCATTGCCAAAGCAGCCAAATGCGGGATGAGAACGATTTCGGAACCGAGGATGACGTTCCGCTCTGATTCATCACAAAATCGCTGCATCAAGATACGGGATCTCGGGCGAGACACGCACCCCATCACCAAGATCGGGTCTTAGTGGGGTCGTGGCTACATAAACAGCAAATTACTCTTCGCCTTTCAACGCAGCATCTTCGGCTGATTTGGTTTCATGGAAGAGCGTGTATCCGCAGCATTCACACTTACCCGTCATGATCGCTACGCCAGCAACGCGGGCCTTCCCCAGCATCGTACAGCATTGAGGGCAATGAAGTCCGTGAGCGGATGCGGAATTCCGGATAACCGCATTAGAAACCCAACAGATCACCGATACCAAAGTGATGATCAATCCAAGGGTGACAATCGGCGTGGCTGCCGGATACCTCGGGTCAAGCCAGACGTTGAATGCTGCAATCGCGAATCCACATGCGACAAGAATCACAAACAGCCGGAACGCGTGACTTCTGCAGTTACGAAGGTGGTTCCCATAGCCTGTGATGAACTCTGACTTATTCACTGGTGTGGAAATTCTGGCAACGTTTTCAGTCAACCTTGGAGGGAGGCCCACCGGAATAGTAAACTGCGCAATCAGTCCGGGTCCTTGTGGCGCAGTGCCGGCACACCAACACGACCCGCGATTTGCAGGTTTCGGATTGACCCACGCGCTCCCCACAGGCAGGGCAGACTTGGTCATTGTATCCGCGTTGAATCCGAATGATCTGGGGTATCACGATGGTGGCCCCGATCACCAACACACCGACAACCTGCGGCCATTGGGCATGAATCATCCAACCCAACGCTGAGAACGCGGAAAATATCCCCAGCGCCAGAAAACTCTTTGTGCAAATACCTCGCCACCAGATCCGGTGAATCTTGTCGTAGCACCTCACCATTTCAACTTCTGTCGGCTTGCTCATATTTTGGTAACGTAGAGCGCTGGCATCGACCAGCAATTGAAAGGGAAACGATTGTGAAATTGAAGTGTCTGTGACCGGTTCCCAGCCGTCGATTCGCTAGATCCGTGCAGTTTGCCGCATGGTGTGTTCAGTGGCTGTACTCATGCATCTTAATCCGAGCAGGGGTTGCCCGCACGAAAAAGGGACAGAAGTGTCCCTGCTCCTTACTGGAGCAAGGACGCGCCGAAGTAGGGGACGAGGGCATCCGGGATGCGGATGGAGCCGTCCGGCTGCTGGCACTGCTCTAACAAGGCGACGTAAAGCCGTGGCAGGGCGGTGCCGGAACCGTTGAGGGTGTGCGGGAAGCGGTTTTTGCCTTCCGCATCCTTGAAACGGAGGTTCATCCGGCGGGCTTGATACTCAGTGAAGCACGAGCAGCTCGATACTTCGAGATACTTGCCGTGGCCGGGCGCCCAGACTTCGATGTCATAGGTTTTCGCCGAGGAAAATCCGATGTCACCGGTGCAGAGCTCGATGGTCCGATAGTGGAGGCCGAGCTTTTGCAGGATCGACTCCGCATGTGCTGTTAGCTGTTCGAGAACTTCGAAGCCGAGATCCGGATGGACGATCTGGACGAGCTCGACCTTGTCGAACTGGTGCATGCGGATGATGCCCTTGTTGTCCCGTCCGGACGATCCGGCCTCGCGGCGGAAGCACGGGGTGTAGGCGACCATTTTGACAGGCAGATCACTTTCCGCCAGCAGCGTTTCCCGATAGAGATTGGTGACCGGAACCTCGGCAGTGGGTGCGAGGAACAGGCTGTTGACGCCGTTTTCATCGGCATCGGTGCCATACATGTCGTCCTCGAATTTCGGGAGCTGGCCGGTGCCTTCCATGCACTCGCGTTTGACGAGGTGCGGGACATTCACTTCCTCGTAGCCGTTGGCGGTTTGCGTATCCAACAGGAAATTGATGAGCGCCCGTTCGAGCTTCGCGCCTTTTCCCCGATAGACGACGAAGCCGGATCCGGCGGTGCGGATGCCGTCGTCCCAGTTGACCAAGCCGTGTTTGAGCGCGAGCTCGACATGGTCCTTCGGATCTGTGAGCTCGGGCTTGGCTCCCCACTCGCGGACGACGGGGTTGGCCGTCTCGTCGCTGCCGACCGGACACGCTTCGTGCGTGAGGTTCGGAATGTTGAGGAGAAGGTCGTTCTGGCGGGCGCTGGCGATTTCCGCCTCGGCATCGAGTGAGGTGATTTGCTCATTGATGGCACGCACCTCGGCCTCGATGGCGGAGGTGTCCTCGCCCTTGCCCTTGAGCATACCGATCTGTTTGGAAATGGTCTTGCGCGAGTTCTGGAGCTGTTGCTTGGAGGTTTCCAAAGCACGGCGCGACTCGTCACAAGCGAGAACGTCGTCAATTAACTTCCAGTGGTCACCGCCGCGGGCTTTGAGGCGGTCTTGAACGGCGGCGGGGCTTTCGCGGATGACGCGGATATCGAGCATGGCGGCGCGACTCTCACGGGCGATGGGGTCGCGAATCAACGCGAATTTTTGAAGAAGTGCCGAGTGATCAGTGAACAGTGAGCAGAAAAGAGTCAAAAACGACGGCTGAGGGAAGATTCCCCTCTGATCACCGCTCATTGATCAGTCGGCACTTTTTCGATGGCCGTCAGCTCGACCTTGCGGAAATGAACTTCCTTGTCCTCGCTCTGGAGGCTGATCGCCCCTTTGGTGGTGCTGAGGCCGGAGCCTTCGTTCATTAGGGTACCGTTGATCCAGACGGTGATCTTGTCGCCTTCGCAGCGGACTTTCGCGGTGTTCCACTCGCCAGGTGGCTTTTCGGCGGAGTCGGCCTTTTTCACCCAACGCCGACCTTGTGGCTCGGTCCCGGCGACGGTGAGTTTTTCGCCGATGGTCCAGAAATCACCGGCGTTCTGATGGCCAAGCTGGACTTCGATTGATTTCGGCCAAACGAACATTTCCTTGGGTTTCGAGGCGTGGATGAGCACGCCGCTGTTGCCGGGTTTGCCTCCGGGAGCCCAGCGCCATTCGAGAGTCAGCTCGTAGTTGGAGTATTCCTTTTCCGTGCGCATCAGGCCGGGCGGACGGCCCTTGCAAACCAGAACTCCGTCAGAAACGGACCAAACCGACTCCGGCGGCGCCTTGGGATCAATATTGTCGAAAACCCAGCCTTTGAAATCCTTGCCGTTGAAAAGCGGTTTCGGATCGGCAGCGTGGACAATTGCCAAACCCATCAGGTAGATTGCGGGAATTTTTCCAACCATGCCCGCACCTATCAGGATCTAATCACCCATGCAAGGTTTTCCGCGATTTGCCGGAATCTCGTGTTGCGGAACTTTGTCCTGACCGTCCGCTTGGAACGGTCAGGACAAGTCACACGAGCCATGGACGTCAGGCAATCCACGCCATACACGGGGGAGAAAACAGGGAAATCCTGCCTCTTTCCGATGGCGGGGTAAATACGTGGAACTACGTATTTGTTCCGTCGCCAAGCGCTTTGGAATTTCTCACGGCGGCGGTGCGGGTTTCGGTGCCGGTCTTGCGGAGGATGTTCTCGACGTGTTTGTCGATGGTGCGCGGCGAACAACCGAGAATGACCGCGATTTCGGAATTCCGCTTCCCTTCCCCGAGCCAACTGACGACCTGGGTTTCGCGAGGTGTGAGGAGGTGCCCCGTTACGGATGGCGATGGCGGTCCTTCCAGCGCCTCAAGCAAACAAGCCGTCCGATGGGCGGCGGCGATGTGCCGTGACGCCAGCGCGAGCAGCGTCTGGGTGCGGCCGGAAATCCGCCGGTCCCGGTTGATCGTCATCGAGGTGATCCATCCGGCGCGGGGCAACAGGACATTCACCTGATGCCTGAGGCCGACCGGGCGGAAAATATCCTGATAGAAGTCCGTTTTCTGGAAATCCCGCTCCGAAGTAAGGTTCGCAATGTCCACCACCGTCTCGTTGCCACCGCGCTGGATGTAGGCGTGGATCGGGTTCTGCCGGTAGAGTTCCTTGAGGCGGCTGAACAAACGCTCAAGTTCGGCCCCGGAAAGCGGGCAGTTGTGGTCAAAGCGATATTGCCCGCTGGCCTCCTCGATCTGGTCAAACGCAATGGTCGCGCCGGGCAGCAGGCGTGCCGTGGATTTCACCAGATGCCCGCCGAACTCCGACAAGGGCACCGGATTCTGAAGGTCCGCCACGAAATCGAGCAAACTGGCGTAGTCTGAATGGCGGAGTCTTTCCATGGCGCAGCGTCGCGAACTTATCGCAACCGGAAGCCGCTGCAAGCCAGCAGGGACAAACTTTGGAATCGACTCCCGGCCCATTCCGACTTGGGAATCAGCCATGCAAGGACGCGCCGAATCACCCGCAGCGATGGAAAACCTGGGACGGGAAATGGCGAAAGCCAGCCGCTCGGGCTCCGTGATCGCACTGGTCGGCGGACTCGGCGCGGGAAAAACCCACTGGACCAAGGGTTTTGTTGCTGAAGCGGGTTCCCCGGCGGAGGTAACCAGCCCGACCTTCGGGCTCGTGCATGAATATCCCGGCGGCGCTTTCCCGGTATTCCATCTGGATTTCTACCGTCTGGAATCCGCCGGGGAATTGATCGCCCTAGGCTGGGATGAATTGCTCGATCAGGACGGCGTGGTCATCGCCGAGTGGGGCGACAAGTTCCCTGAAATGCTGCCACCGGAAACAATCTGGCTGCATTTCACCGTCGAGTCGGACGGGAGCAGGAGTGTGCGGCGGATGCAGTGAATCAGTTCATCGAGTTGACCAGATTCCCGGCCGACTGGACAAGACCGCCTGCCGTCCGAGCGAGAGCGCCAGGCAGACCACAGGAATTCAGCGACAACACGGCGGCTCCGAGCGCGATCAACAGGACAATCCGTTTCATGGAGCGGAATCATGTCTTTTGAAATTCGGGAGTCAAGCCGGAGGGTACCCTCAAGACTCCCGCGACGGTGTCACCCGGATCGCGGATCTTCAAATGAATCGCCACCACTTCGAAATCCCGTGGTTTTCCGCCACGCAACCGCGAACCTGCGGATACCACTCAACCAAAATGACATAGGACTTCTCGGTGTGTTTTCGTTAGGATATCCAAATCTATATTCTAGCGGATTTCCGGAAGGACGGGTGATAGCGGCATGAAGCCCCCATCGCCCGTGCGTCATTGATTTCCAGCGCGAATCCGGGAAACTTGATCGCTTTCACGTCACTGCCGGATGCCAGATGCCAACTGTCTTCTTGGCACAATACCAAGGAGGACTACGCTCTTGCCCAATTATTCAAAAGCTGGGAAAGCGTCTGTCGGTTGATACCCCACGATGTTTTCCAGTGATCCCCCCCCGTTTTCCGCGTGCTGGCAGAACCGTGCGCCGTCTTTCCCCGCCCCCATCCCTAACATTTAACATACATCCCCCACCATGAGTCTGTATTTCACTCTCAAGAAGTCCTACAAAGTCCTCCCGAAGGGATTCCGTCATGCGCTCTACCTGATGACACCGGATCCCCTGAAAAAACTCCGGAGCCGTGTCGTCGAAGGTATGGAAGACGGTGCAAACCATGACGAAATCTACGATTCCACCTACTATGCCGAAAAGGTGGAACCGTCGATCCAACTCTCCGCGGAGCAAATGGCGGATACCATCATCCGCGACTTCTCACCCCGTACGATTGCCGATATGGGATGCGGCACCGGCACCCTGTTGGCGGCTCTGCGGGAGCGCGGTGCCGAAGTGCAGGGATTCGAATACTCGGCGGCCGCTCTCAAGATCTGCCATGAGCGGGGACTCGATGTCGTGCGATACGATATCGAGGGCGATCCCGTCCCGACAGCCCGGGTGGATCTGGTCATCAGCACCGAAGTCGCCGAACATCTGCCTGAATCCTGCGCCGACAAGTATCTGGAAATCCTCACGACGCTCGCGCCGACGGTCATCCTAACGGCGGCCACTCCCGGCCAGCCCGGCAACGATCATGTCAACCTTCAGCCGAACGAATACTGGATTGATAAACTCGAAAAGCTTGGCTTCACCTTTGATGCCGCCACAACAAGAACCTGGCGCTCCGAGTGGGAGGTGAATGACGTCCACTGGATTTATTACCATTCCATCATGGTTTTCCAACGCCGCTAGACCGATCAGGATCGATTCACCCGCCGGAAGCCACCAACTCGAAAAAGAGAGTGAGTTCGTGGCGGTTATAGGTGAGATGGGTGGTGGTGATGTGGCGCAACCCGGCAGCCACTGCTGAATCGAGGGCGAATCCATACAGGGCGTTCATTTCCGCGTAAGTCGTGATGCCCTGGGTTTTCAGGGTGAAAATCACGATGCCGCCGGGTTTGAGGTTTTTCGACAGGCGGATGACCTGACCGGTGGACTCCCGCGGATCTCCGTTCATGTCGGAGAGGATCGCCTGATAGGTCATGTTCGCGTTTGGCTTGAACGCGGCGACGTCCATCATGGCGAAGTGGAGTCCGGCCTGGCCGTCGAGCCGTTTGTCCAACGGAGCCCGGTCGAGTGCGGTGACCTTGTATCCTCTGGTGAGGAGCTCAGAAGTCATGCCGCCGGGACTGGCTCCAAGCTCCAGCCAGTGCGCGCCTTTTTTCAATTTTGGCCGGTACATCCGGAGGTAGTGAAGCGCCTCGGCGATTTTCGCGCCCGCGCGGCTGATGGTGTCCGGAGAATTCTGACTGATGTATTTCGTGCCGCCCGGATAGAATCCGTTGGAATTCTTCGGGCTTTGCATGCCGCAGAAAAGACCCTCCTTGCCGACAAGGCAGAACAACGTCGGCAACGAACTGTCCTGCGCCTCGACTTCGCTGAATTCCGCGACGTGGCGGGGAAACAGTTGCAGCGTCCTCCCGCGGAGATTCGAGGCGAGTGTTCGGTAATAGCGATTCGTAGAGCTGGGATCGAGCTGGCCGATGAAAATCGCCTGCGGATCTCTCGCTCCGAACTTACGGAACATCGCTTGCGCGGCTTTTTCCACAAAGCCTTCCATTTTCTCGGGATTGCACGGCCATGTGTGATCGACCGGGAGATTCCAGCGAAGGTATTTCGAAGCTTCCGATGAATGGATCGCGGCGGAATCCACCATTTGGATCAGATAATATTCGCTACCCAGCTTCTTCGAGAGGCCTGCGCCCAAGGCTTCGATGATCTCGGTGGAAAATCCCGCGAAAACCTCGGAGATGCGGATCAGCCAATTGGCCGGAGGGGAAGGAAGTGAGCTGGAATCCAAAATACAGGGTGGTGCGGCCCGGAGGCATATCCGGGGGGCGGATGCAGCGCAATGCCGGTGTTCTTCCCTGGCCTCGCGAATCCAACAAATTCCCGACATCCGCTGGAGCGCCAATGGGCAGACGTTCCGGACTGCGGGAATTTGTTGGATTCGCGAGGCTTGGCTCAAACCACGTTGCGCAGGGCGGCTGCTGCGGCGGCACCGTTTTCCTCGATGAATCCGGGTGGAATCTGGTTCATGTTGCGCTCCAGCCAAGTCTCGGCCTCGTCCCGGTTTTGGAAAATCCGCAGGCGGTCGGTGTTTCGCGACCAGTATCCGAGCATTCGCACGATCCCGTAGGCGGTCGAATTCGTCGCGACGAACGCCAGCCAACCATGGGAGCGGTTCTCCTCATGGCGCAAGACCAGCGCGAGACGGAGCACGTCATTGGCACTCAGTTCCAATTCTGCATCGCTGAAATCAATCAAGCCGTGGAAATCCGGCGACCAGCATGGGTCGGAGGCCATGGCGGAAATGTTCGCCTTCAGATCCGACAACCCCGTTTTTCCCTGATATTCCTCGATCCGCATCCTGCGCTCCGCATCAATCCGGTAGCGACCCACTGTTCCCGAGGATGGATAATCAGTTGTTAAAAATTTCATAGGGTTCCTTACTATCGGACCCTTGGCGGGATCATTCGTTCAAAAAATGCGAACAAATCATCGCCGCAACTGACTGTTTTTTAATATGTTACGGATAACCAAACCATAAGGATCTCTTAAGCACACGGCCTCCAGCCCTTATAAAGCCGAGCTAACGGTTGATAACAAAGCCTGCCCGATCACCGGAAACCTGCGACAACGGTTTATCAAAAAAAAATCTCCCGATCAACGGCTGAGATCTTCCTGGTACATCAGCTTGAAGCCGCTCTGATGGAGGATCGCCACGGCGAATTCATAGTCCTCGACGTGCATCGCCAGCATTGACTGTCCTTCCGGACTCGGCATCAGGGCATAGGCGAAATCGATATTCGTCTCCGCGATCATCAGCGAGTCGAGACACTGGAGCAGTCCGGGGCCGGATTCGCGCATGGCGATAACCACCAACTCGCAGGTCGTGTAAGGAATTCCCTTTTCCATGAACAGGTGCTCGGCGGCATCCGGGTCGGAAACCACGAGCCGTGCGACCGTCGCATCCCGCGAATCCTGAACACTCAGCCCGATGACCTCGATGCCGAGGGAGCGCAGCAGTTTCACCATCGCCGCCAAGGCACCAGCCCGGTTCGGCAGCATGACGGAAAACTGGCGGACGGGCTCCCCGTGATCGATGATGGTATCGGACTCCATGCGAGCGACGCTATCCTAACCGCGCGGGCCACGCAAGGGGATCGTCCTCACCGCGCCACCAGCTATTTCCTGGATCACCATCTGGTTGGGGCGGACATCGGAAATCAGGTATTCCCTTCCGTCACCTCCTTTGAAGCGCTGGCCGGGAGAAGCGACGTAACGCTTTCCGGTGGCGGCATCCTCGACCAAGGCGACCGGATCGTGGGCACTGGAAGGAACGCCCGCGATCCACTCGCGGGTGGCTCCGGTGCCGCGATCCTTAAGCTGGACCACCGAAATTTCGGTGTGCCCACCCGGATTGACCTTGCTGTCTTCCATGCGCCGCTGGACTCGGACGATCACCAGATTCGAACCGGGAATCGCGTCACCCACACGCACTTTCACTTCGCGCGGAGTCGTCCCCGCGATCTTCAGTGTCGCGGTCTCGCCTTGGACGGTTCTAACGCTCACAGGAATTTCCCGCTCACGGTAATGCCGCATCACCAGCGGCGGCATCGCGAACGGCTCATCGCCCGCTGATGCGGATGCAGCGGCGCTAACGGGAAGCGATGACTGACTGGAGACAGGATGGCTGAGCACCTCGCCTTCGATGGCGATGGAAGGCGCGTGTGGAATGACAGCTGCAGTGAGAGTCGTCGCGGACTCGGCTGAACTTGTCACTGGTTCCGCAGCCGTTGCGGATTTCGCCAGTGCCGCATCGACGACGGAATCCAAGGATTCCGCGATTTCCGCAGGGGATTCGAGAGCCAGCTCCTCCGGCAGTGGATCGCGGGAAATCAATGCGGCAATCTCCGCATGCCCGGCCGCCGTCGCCATTTCAGCCGCCGTCTGTCCTTCCGGGTTCGTCGTGTATCGGCTCGATCCGATGTCGATGAGCAATTTCACCGCTTCCAAGTGACCGTTTTCCGCGGCAATCATCAGCGGCGTGCGCCCGTCCTCCATGCGGGCATAGACCGAGGCTCCGTAGTTCGTCAGCGCGTCGATCACATCCGCCCGGCCGACGAGTGCGGCTAACAGCAATGCGGCATCGAGATCCTCGCGATCATAGGGCGCCAATTCCGCCACCGAGCCGGCACTCCCCTCGCGGACGGCGAGCATGAGCGGCTTGAATCCCTCCGCGTCCTTCAACCGCGGATCCGCGCCTTGGCGAAGCAACCATCGTACTATTTCCGTTTGATTGGCCATGACCGCCGCCATCAGCGGGGTCCGCTCTGAACCGCCCCGCAGGTCCACGGAGAGACCTCGGTTGAGGAGAAAATCCGCGGCTCCTTGCGCCCCGTTGGCGGCGGCGGCGTGGAGTGCGGAATCCCCTTTCCCATCCTTGGTCCCGGCGGAAAAACCTCCCGCAACGAACTTCTCCAGGGCGGACACATCATTTTCCCGGCTCGCACGGAACCAATCATCAGGCGTGAGCTGATAGCCCGCCTCGCCCAGATCCGACTTCACCGTGTCCCCCGGCTTCTTGCAGGACGGAACCAGCATGATGGAAAACACGATGACTCCCGCGCTGGCGACGCTTCTGGAAAACCCGTTCATGGGAACAAATTACTTCGGTTCTCCTAAGCATTCAACCCTGAACCTTGCCTTGGCTCGATTCCGAGAATCCGGCAAATTCCATCGCGGACGATGAAACGCACATTGCAGCCACAGAGCAGCGCGCCGAACACGCGGTCCGGATCCCCGGTTTGCGTCGCCGGACGGGAATCCAGAGAGAGAACCTCGTCCAACACCCTGCGGGCCCGATCCGGCAGGCACTCGAAATCCCCAGCAGCCGCGGGATCCACCTCTACGGTTAGACGCGGGATTTCATCGCCGGCGAAACCCTGAGTGGCCTCCGGGATCGACTCGGCATAAGGCAGGTAGGGTTTCACGTCGTAAACTGGTGTGCCGTCGACGAGGTCCAGTCCGCCCAACAAAAGAACCGGCGAATCGACACACGTTAGATCAACGCCCTCCAGCTTCACCAGTGAAAGCCCGAGCCCGTTAGGCCGGAAGGTGGAGCGGCTGGCGAAGACACCGATTCGTTGGTTCCCCCCGAGCCGTGGCGGGCGGACGGTTGGTTTCCATCCCTGCTCGGCAGTCTCATGAAATCCGAAGATCAGCCAGATGTGCGAGAATCCCTCGATCCCCCGGACGGCATCCGGACTGCGATAATCCGGATGAAACACCAACCGGCCCCACGCGCTCGGGCAGAGTCCCGGCTGCCGGGGAACCGCGAATTTTCCGCCGAAGCATGACCGAACCGTGGCAATCGGATCGAGGTTCATGTTCCGGCGGAGTTCCAACGTGATCGGTTAGCGTGTCTTGAAATGGATGCTCGAACGCAACTCCGAACCCTCGCGGCGGGTGTGGACGGTGAGCTTGTCAAGATCGCCGAGAATCGAAATGGCATCGGCAATTTGCTTTTTCTCGACCGGACCGAGCGGGTGGCCCATCAGGGTTTCCGCGTTGTCGTCAACGAGCTTGAAAGTCTCATCCGCATATTTCTGGAGCGTCTTGAAGTTCATGCTGAACCAGACACCGGTGCGGCCTTCGCCACCCGCATCCGCCTGGCTGATGAGGTCGAGGGACTGGAGCTTCGAGGAGGAGGCGACGAACCACTTGTCACCCACCGTTACGGAGGGAAGGAAGTCGTCCGTGAAGAACGGCATCGGGAAGAACCACGTGGTGTTGCCGTTCTTCTCGGAGCTCATCGGCTTTTGCATCGGGATTTCATTTCCGGTCAGCTCGCTGATTTTCGCGAGGGTTCCGGTAAGTGTGGTGTTCATCTTGTCCCACGAGCCGGCGAGCTTCGCGCGATCCGTCACCGGGGCGATGACCGAGATCCGCGGCACCTTGGCCTTGTCCACAACCTCCTGAGGGACGTTGGGAATCGCCGGGGCGGCGCCCTTGAGGTCGATGACCAGGGCGGACTCGCTGCCAAGGCTGGAGCCGAAGTCGTTGCTGAAGGTATCCCAGAGTGCGACCAGGTCGGGGCGGAATTTCTCGTCGATCATCTTGGCCATTCCTTGGAACTTGGCCATCTCCTCATTCTCCATCGGGAGCTCTGAAACCTTCATCGCCATCGCGTAGCCAGTCTCCATCAGCGCTTCGAGATAAGCGCGGGATTTTTCGTCATACGCCGCATCAACCGTTAGATTAGCGAACATCAGCACGTCTTCCGAATCGCCGAGGAGGGAGAGTTTGTTAGGCGACTTCCAGTCGACCATGCCGGTATCGGAACCGCCGTAGGATTCGATTTTCAAACCATCCTCGAAGAACGCGACCATGCCGGTGGAGTCGACGCTGACCAGCTTGCGAAGCGCCGCTTCACGCTCGGCGACGATCTGGAACATCGCTTCCAAATCGCGGGTGTTGCCGAGTCCGTCGGCTCCGCTGAGACCGTCGCGCAAGCCGTTGGTCATCTCGGAGATGCCGCCGGCAGCGGTGATGAGAGTTTCCAAGGCCTCCTTCTGGCCATACACCAGTGCGGCCAGATCCTTCGAGGCATAGGCATCGGTGAAGGCGAGCGCATCCGTGGATACCAACGACTCGCCGGTCTTGGCGGCGAACTTGATTTCATCGGTCGATCCGCCGATGAAGAGAACCACGTAGTCGCCCACGGTTCCGCTGGCGATCACGAGATCCTTCTTGGCCACCGCTGCGAGCAATTGGTCCACGGTGGCGGGATCGAGGTCCTGTTCCATGGATTCGCGTTGCGCGGTCATGGTTTCGGCGATCTTGGCTCCCAGGACTTTCGCCCCTTCGAATTTGTTACCTGCCACTTCGATTTCCACCGGTTCCACCATCGGGCCGAGCAACATGTTCAGGTTCTCGACCGTCGATGCGATCTGCATGGCGGCCGCAGTCCGCTGGGATTCGCTGGTCCGGAAGGCCATGTAGATCGGGGGCATCTGCGCCTTCTCGATAGTCGCCATTCCCGACTGCGGATCACTGAGGAGATCCTTCATCATCTGCGATCCCATCCGGTCTTCGATGGCATTCTCCAGCGCCGACGCATCGCCGGTTTTCGCTAGAGCGACGAAGCCTTTAGCCAAATTCCGCATTTGGAAATAGTTCATCCGGCGGGAAAAAGTGAGGAGGTTGCCGGTTTGTTCGCCGGTGGTTTTCCCCATCGCCAGCGTGAACTCCGTGCCGAACATGGCAGCGGGCCCCACTTCGGGTTCATCGATCAGCGCCTTGTCGTCCACGTTATCTTCTCCGGGAATCGGCAATGCCGGATCGACCGTTCCACTCTCGATCTCGCCGATCACCGCTCCGGTGATCGCGCCTCCATCTTCATCCGACTCTTCGGAAACGGCGGCGTCGTCCTGCTCCGCCTCGGGCACTTCCATGTCCTCATCCTCCATTTCCTCGTCGTCGGGAGCCATCATGCCGGCACCCACCCCGCCCATTTGCTCCTCGACGAGTTTCCAAAGTTTCGAGTTCTTGACGCGATCCGCCGTTTTCGAACCGTTGTAAAAGGCGAGGACGACTTCCGTGTCCTTCGGCAGATGTTTCGCAAAACCGAGCTTCGCCGCGCGCTCCTCCACACCGATTTTCGGTACGGCGGGTGCCGTTGGCGGAACCTCCTGATCGCCCTTGCCTGGACTTTCCGCAACCGCCGCCGGAGCATCCGGGGCTTTGACTTCTTCCTTCTTCTTACAGGCCCCGAGGCCCAGTGCCAAGGCGGGGATCAACAGCCAATTCGCTCGCATTTTCATAGAGGCGAGCAGCTAGAACACTCGGAAGCATTCTAGCAAGAAGATAGCCCCTTGAAATTCGGGAAAAAATTCCAATCCGGCGCCTCACGGACGGTTTCCAAGCGGACGCACCCACATGTTCCGGAATTCCATCGGATCGCCGTGGAACTGAAGCTTCAGCGGGGCCTTCACCGGATGGTTCGCGGGGTAGCTCGCAAGCTTCCGATGCTCGGTAGGTCCGAGATACGCCTCGCCGTTCTGCACGACCACGCCGTTGTGGAAGAGCGTGATCTTCGCCGGTTTGACAACCTTGCCGTTTTCATAAACCGGCGGCTCGAAAGCGAGATCGTAGCTCTGCCACTCACCCTGCGGGGAAGTCGCGTTCACCAGCGGCGGAAGCTGTCCGTAGATCGAGCCCGCCTGGCCGTCAGGGTAGGTCGGGTTGTTGTGGCTTTGCAGCACCTGCACTTCGTAGAGGCCCATCAGGAAAACACCACTGTTGCCGCCGGACTGGCCATCAACTTTACGTCCGGCGGGCGCGCGCCACTCGAAATGCATCTGCATTGCGCCGAACGATTGCTTCGACTCGATGTCCTTCCCAGTCGCCACCATTGAGCCATCCTTGATCACCCAGCCGGGCTGCCACGCATCCAGCGATTTCCCATCAAAAAGCACGATCGCATCCGATGGCGGCTGCACCACCACAGCACCACCCGTCTTCACGGCCGGTGGCTGCGGACGGGCCGGATCATGCACCACGTAAGGCACTCCGGGGAGCTTCGGACCATCGGGATAACCTTTGATTTCCGCGCTGGACACGCCGCACGATACCGAAACTGCCAGAATCACCAATGGGTTTGTTTTCATGATGCCCCAAAACGACATTTCTCCGCCGTTCTTTCAAGTTGATATCACATCCGGGTTGCGGGAGCCGCCGGTCTATGGCTGTTTGTGGCAGCCCGACCACCATGGCAGCCACTCCCACCCAGCCTCACAGCAGCGCACTTTTCCCGTTCGAACTCGTCCGCCCGGAACTCGAGCGGGTCGAGGTGTCCATCCGCGAACAGGTCCGCGGCTTCGATCCCGCCGTCGAGCCCTACGTCGCCTACATTTGCAACACCTCCGGCAAACGCATCCGTCCCGCCCTCGCCATCCTCGTCGGTGGCGCGGCCGGCGGAGTGACCGACGGGCATTTGAAAATCGGCGTCATCCTCGAGCTCATCCACATGGCCACGCTCGTCCACGACGACATCATGGATGGCGCGAACACCCGCCGCATGGTCCCCACCGCCAACGCGAAATGGGGCAATGCCCTCTCCGTCCTGCTAGGCGACGCCCTCTTCTCGCACGCCCTGACATTGGCCACCGATTTCAACAGCATCGACATCTGCCGGAAAGTCGGCAACGCCGCCCGCGAGGTCTGCCAAGGCGAAATCATCCAGACGCAGCGCCGTTTCGACCTCACCTTCACCAAGGCCGAGTATTTCCGCATCATCGAGATGAAAACCGGTGCCCTCTTCGCCGCCGCCACCGGCCTCGCCGCGAATCTATCAGGCCTCGATGCCGATACCGAAGCCCGCCTCTACAGCTACGGCATGAAGCTCGGCACCGCCTATCAGATTTACGACGATTGCCTCGACCTCGTCGGCTCCGAGGAAATCGTTGGCAAGACGCTCCGCACCGACCTCATCAAGGGCAAGCTCACCCTACCCATTCTCAACCTGCTGGAAACCGCCTCCGAGGCCCAGCGCATGAAACTCAACAAGCGCATCCTCGACCAGGAACCGCTCGATCTTCCCGTCCTGCTAGGCATCGCCGAATACGAAGGTGCCATCGAGAGCGCCGTGGACACCGCGCTCGGACTTCTTGTCGAATGCCGTGAAGACCTTGCTCCGCTCGGAAAATCCGTGCACTCGGAGGCACTGGAGCAGATCACGTGGTTCCTCGCAGGTTTGTTGGAAAAATGCCGGCGCTGAGAAAACAGGTCCCATGGGACTGATAAGACCTATACTCCCACCATGACCGCCCCGCCCCGCAAGCTCCTCATCATCGGCGGCGGCTTCGCGGGCCTCGAATGCGCCAGACGCCTCGCCAATGACGAGCGTTTCGAGATCATCCTCATCGACCGCACCAACCACCATCTCTTCCAGCCGCTGCTCTATCAGGTGGCCTCCGCCTCGCTCGCCGCGCCGGACATCGCCCGCTCCATCCGGCAGATCCTCGCCGATGCGAAAAACGTCACCGTCCTGATGGACGAGATCTCCTCCATCGACACCGTCGCGAAACAAGCCACCGGCAGCTCCGGCAGCTCCGGCAGCTCCGGCACCGTTTACCCTTTCGATACCCTGCTCCTCGCCGCCGGCGCGCGCACCGGCTACTTCGGTCATGACGAGTGGGCCAAACACAGCCTCGGCCTCAAGTCCCTCGCCGATGCCCAGAACATCCGCCGCACCGTTCTCTCCAATCTCGAACGCGCCGAACTCACCACCGACGACGCCGAGCGCAATCGCCTCATGACCATCGCCATCGTCGGCGGCGGTCCTACCGGAGTCGAACTCGCCGGTGCCTTCGCCGATCTCGTCCACCGCTCGCTGAAATCCAACTTCCGCCGCATCGACACCTCCAAGCTCCGCATCATCCTCATCGAAGGCTCCGAGCTCATCCTTGAAACCTTCGATCCCGACCAATCCGCCTATGGCCGCCAGCGCCTGGAAAAACTCGGCGTCGAGGTGCGGAACAACACCCGCGTCACCGAAGTCCGCGCCGGAGCGCTCGACTTCAAGGACGGCACCACGCTGGAGGCCGCCGCCATCATCTGGGCCGCCGGTGTCGCCTCCAGCCCGCTAACAGCCAGCCTTGGTGTGCCGCTGGATCGCGGCGGACGCGTCACACCGAATCCTGATCTATCCGTTCCCGGCCAGCCGGACATTTTCGTCGCCGGCGACCTCGTCAGCATGAAGGACAGCGAGGGGAAAACAGTCCCCGGCGTCGCCCCCGCCGCCGTGCAGATGGGCGCGCACATCGCGAAAATCCTCAGGGAGGAAGCCTCCGGCAACCACACCCCGCGCCCGGCATTCTGTTATTTCGACAAAGGCATGATGGCCATCATCGGGAAAAACTACGCCGTCGTCAGAACCGACAAGTTCCAGCTCCAGGGCTTCATCGCCTGGCTCGCCTGGCTCTTCGTCCACATCATGTTCCTCATCGGCTTCCGAAACAAGCTCTCCGTCCTGCTAGGTTGGGCCTACGCCTACATCGTCAACACGCCCTCAGCCCGCATCATCGTCTATCCGCCCGCCGTTCCCGCACCGGACAAACCGCCTCTTGGAGGATCCTAACCAGACCCGACACATCCTCCTGTTTTCCCGTCAAGTCGCTGTTCGGAGTTCGCGCTTGAAGGCCGGTCTGAAAAATGAGGCGGTTCTTCGCAACGACCAAGAGTATGACGGGTCTTTTCCTCCTTCATCAATGGCCCCTCGGCGGCGGGAATACGATCTCGGCCCCGCCCTCCGGACTGGATCCGGCCGGGTCCCGATTAACGGAAAATGCAAACCAACCTGGCTTTGTTAGGCGATCCGAGAACCGTTGGCGACGATACAATGTTCGAAGCATCGCTCAAATCGGCTTCCGCTTTGGAGGTTGGTTTCACGATAACCATGATCGGCAATGTCTTACCCGGTCCAAGAACCGGAGTGATGTAAGTGTAAACGCTTCCCCCTTTTTGTCACCTCCCCGCCGCTCGAACCGGATTTCAGGTCCACATTGCAAGCCCCGCCGTTCGAGGATGAGATCACCACCGGGGGAATAAGGCCGGCCGAGGTGAGGGCCATCGACACGCACGGAAAACTCGGGGATATCCGGCAGTTGGCCGGGGATGGATTTGAACTGCTTGGAGGTTTCGGCAAAGTTGCTCGTGAAGTAGCGGCTGACAGTGAACGTCGCCCGGCTGTTGGAGACATCCAGCTCAAACTTGCCTGTGCCTGAATCATCCTGAAAAATCGGCAGGTAAATATCCCGGAAGCTTTTCCAGACAGTATCCACGCGGAGTCGGTCGCGTTTTTCCGGTCGAGAATCAGCCGCACATAATACTCCTGACTGGCGGCGGTGGCTTTGTTCTGCAGAAGCATGAACAGGGACATCAGAATGACGGCGAAGGCGATGGTTTTGGATCTCATGACAGGCGGCGGGGGTATCGGGAGTTGTTTCTGTTTGATGAAAAACTCCTTGGGATCTGGGGTTGTAGGGTGGCGATGTGTGATTCGTCATGAAAAAGCAGGTGAAAATTCCGCTCGCTTTCATTCTGATGCACCATGCGGATCTATCGAAACGACATTTTCCTGTCGAGATCCCTTCCTCACCCCTAACAAACTGTCATCACCTTGCTGGGGAGTCTTTCCGTTTGGCAAAGTGGCTCTTCGACCCTGGAAACTAACGGCTGCTGTCCTTCCCGTCGATGTCCACCCAACCCTCCAGCTTGAAAAACCTCGCCGCGCTGCTAAACTCCGGCCATGAATCCGAAGAACCAGCGCAGGGTCACGGCCGGGGAAGCATTCTAACAATCCCGTGGCCACCGCCTTCGCTCGGCGATTCTCGAATCACGAAGTGGGCCCGTGCTGCCGGAAGATGCCTTGAAGCCGGTGACTTCGCCCAAAGCCTCGACGGCGGCCTGACTGGCGGGATTAGCTAAAGCTAGGACATCTTCGCGACGAGTGCCACAGCAAGCTTCTTAACAGCCTCCGCCTGAGCGGCATCCGCCAGATTCCCCTCCGCGTCAAATGCCTCGTAGGCTTTCGGGATTGCCACCTGGTCGGGCAGGACGGTGATGTGGATGTTTTCCAGAAGCGGCCGGAGCTGGGCGAGGCTGCGGGCGCCGCCGTAACCGCCGGGCGAGGCGGCGAGGATGGCGGCGGTCTTGCCTTTCAGGACGGAGAGCGGCGGCTCGTCCTCGGAGGTCGCGCGGGAGACCCAGTCGATGGCGTTCTTGAGCGCGGCGGTGATGCCGCTGTTATATTCGGGCGAGGCGATGATGAGGCCGTCATTCTCCGCAAACAGGGCTTTCAACTTTGCGGCGGTTTCCGGCATGCCTTCCTCCTTTTCGAGGTCTTCATCGAAGATCGGCATGCGGTAGTCGCGCAGGGAGATGAGGGTGACTTCCGCTCCGGCGGCGCTTGCGGCGGCGGCTGCGATGGTGGCGAGTTTCTGGTTGTAGGATTCGGCGCGCAGGCTGCCGCCGAAGACGAGGATGCGTGGTTTCTTCATGATGGTTAGAGGGTTGCTGCTTCGAGGAACGGATAGTCGGTGTAGCCGGTCGGGCCGTCACCGTAGAAGGTGGATGGCTCGGGCGTGTTGAGCGGTGCTCCGGTGCGGAAACGCTCGACGAGGTCGGGATTGGCAATCGCGGCTTTCCCGAAGGCGACGGCATCGGCTTTTCCGGATAGAATTGCTTCCCTTGCGCTTTCCGCGGTGAAGCTTTCGTTGGCGATGTAAACGCCGCCGAAGGCCTGTTTGAGCGATGGGCCGAGCGCCGGTTGGTCGAACGACTCGCGAGCGCAGAGAAAGGCGATCTTGCGTTTTCCGAGTTCGCGGGCGGCATGATGGAAGACGGAGGAAATGTCGGAATCGCCGACGCCATGGGCATCACCACGCGGAGCGAGGTGGACACCCACGCGGTCGGGTCCCCAGACGGAGACCACGGCATCGGTGACTTCCAGCAGGAAACGGGCGCGGTTCTCGATGGATCCGCCGTATTCGTCCTCGCGGTGGTTGGACGAGTCCTGAAGGAATTGGTCGATCAAATAGCCGTTGGCACCGTGGATCTCAACACCGTCGAAACCAGCGGCCTTCGCGTTTTCCGCGGCACGGCGGTAGTCCTCGACGATGCCGGGAATTTCAGCGAGATCCAAGGCACGCGGGGTGACGAATTCCTTCAATGGACGGACGAGACTGACATGACCGGAGGCGGAGATGGCGCTCGGTGCGACAGGCAATTCGCCGTTCAGATAGATCGGATCGGAAATCCGGCCGACATGCCAGAGCTGGAGAAGAATCCGGCCACCTGCTTCGTGAACGGCGCTGGTGACGAGTTTCCATCCCTCGACCTGCTCCTCGGACCAGATACCGGGGGTGTTAGGATAGCCGACGCCCTGCGGAGTGATCGACGTGGCCTCGGTGAGGATCATGCCGAACGACGCGCGCTGGACATAGTATTCGGCCATCATGGCGTTCGGCACGCGCCCGGCCGATGCGCGGCAGCGGGTGAGCGGCGCCATGGCCATCCGGTTAGGGAAAGTGAATGCCCCGGCTTGGAGCGGTTGAAAAAGTGGATCAGACATGGTTTCAGGAAGTTCAGGCTTCGGGCTTTGCTTCGAGTTTCAGTTCGATGACGACTTCATCACGGATGAGGTCGTCGGTCTTGCCAGCATAGACGATGCCGAAATCCTTGCGATTGATGTCGAAGGTCGAGTGGATCATCAGGGTTTCGCCATTCTTGCTAACAGTCGCCGGGAAGCTGATGTTCTTGGTCTTGCCATGGAGGGTGAAATTCCCCGCTATGGTGTAGGCGGTGTCCGATTCCTTTTTCAGATCGGTCACGTCGAAGGTGGCTTCAGAGAATTTATCGACGTCAAAGAAATCCGGGCTCTTGAGGTGGCCCGTGAGTTTCTCGTTGTCGGAAAAGGTTGATTTCATGTCGATGACGACCTTGTGGTCATTGCCGATGGGAGCGCCATCCTTCACGGTGAAGTGACCGGTGAAAGTCTTGAAACCGCCCTTGTGGCTGCCGGTGACCTTGGAGCCGACGAAGTTCACCTCGGATGTCGGAGTGAAGACGTATTTGGTGCCGCTTGCGGTGGGCGCTCCGGCCTTATCGATGGCTTCGGAGACTTTGGCGTCCGTGGTCTTGTCGGCGGGATTTTCACAGGAGACGAAGGCAACGGAGGCTGCTAGAGCGATGATGGATGATTTGATTTTCATGATGTGCGGTTGTTGTAGTTGGAGACTGATTGATGGAGCGGAATTAGCGGAGGTCAAAGAGAATGGCTTCGGAATTTTCGGAAGCGCCGGTGATTTGGATTTCACCGGGCTCTTCGAGGGAAATCGCGTCACCGGCGGACAATTCGATGTCATTCACGGTGACCGATCCGGTGGCGATATGGAGCCAGAGGCCACGGCCCGCGGTCAGCGTGTGGCTGGTTTCCTTGCCAGCCGCGAGCTTGAGCAGATAGATCGAGGCGTCCTGGGCGATGGTGGCGGATCCGTCACGGCCATCCTTGGAAACGACGAGGGTCTTGATTTCGTTTTCACGGCCCGCTGCCGGAGTCCACTCGGTGTAGGCCGGAGTGAGGCCGCGGGTGTCGGGCGTGATCCAGATTTGCAGGAGATGGGCCGGTTCGGTCGGCGATGGATTGAACTCGGAATGCAGGACTCCGGAGCCGGCGCGCATGAGCTGGATTTCGCCGGGCTTGAGGATGCGGCTGTTGCCCATCGAGTCCTTGTGAGCGAGTTTTCCGGCTAGCAGATAGGAAAATATTTCCATGTCGCGGTGGGGATGCGAAGGGAAACCACCACCACCGGCGATGCGGTCGTCATTGATCACCCGCAGCGAGCGAAATCCCATGTGGGCGGGGTCATAGTAATCGGCGAACGAGAAGGTGTGCCAACTGTCGAGCCAGCCGTGATCCGCGTGGCCGCGCTCACCGGCGCGGCGGACATTCAGTTTGAGGTTCGTGGTCATGCCGCCATCATAAGGGAAACCGGCTCGGCGCATAATGCGTTCTCGTCAGTCTCAGCATACCGATGCGGTGACCCTCGGAAATCAGTCCAGGAGTTCCCCGTAGTACTTGCGGGCAAGTTCCATCGAGAGATCGAGGATGGCCTGGCTGCGGGAATTGCGGAGGGCCTCGTCCGACATCGCGGCGCACTCGGCATAACTGAGCGAACGGATCGCCTGGCCAACCCTCGGGACTTGCTGCGGGCCGACGGAAAGTTCCTCGACCCCCATGCCTAACAACAATGGCGTCAGGCGGATGTCACCGGCCATTTCACCGCAGATTCCGGTCCAGATACCGTTGTCTCTGCCGGCGTCGATGGTGCGTTTGATCAAACGGATCACGGCCGGATGGGTCGGCCGATAGAGTTCCGCCACATGGGGGTTCACGCGGTCGGCGGCCACCGTGTATTGGATCAAATCGTTGGTGCCGATGGAGAAGAAATCCACTTCCGGAGCGAGCAAGTCCGCACAGATCGCCGCCGCCGGGACCTCGATCATGATTCCGATGGGAAGTCCGCGATCGAACGGCACGCCCTCGCTTTCCAGCTCGTCCATGCAACGGCGGACCATGTCCTTGCTGCGCCAGACTTCGGAGAGTCCGGAAATCATCGGGAACATGATCGCGACCTTGCCATAGGCGCTGGCCCTGAGAACCGCGCGGATTTGTTCGCGGAACATCGCCGGACGCGCCAAAGAAACGCGGATCCCGCGCCAGCCGAGGAACGGGTTCGGCTCAGGGTCGGTTAGAGGCTCGACCGGCAGCTTGTCACCGCCCGCGTCGAGCGTCCGGATGATGACGGTGTGCGGCGCCATTTCCGTGGCAACCTTGGAGTAAACCTCGGCCTGGCGTTTTTCATCCGGCATCTCCTCGCCATTGAGCAGGAGAAACTCCGTCCGATAGAGACCGATGCCTTTCGCGCCGCTGCGTTTCACCGGCGGCAATTCATCAATGATCTCGATGTTGGCCGAAACCTTGAGCGCGCGGCCATCGGTGGTTTCCGTGGCAGCACCGCTCATCGCATCCAGCGAACTGCGCACGCGCTCCTTGGCGAGTGTCAGTGTCCTGTAGCGCTCCAGCGTTTCCGGCGAGGGAAACAAAATCAATTTCCCGGTATAGCCATCGAGGATGGACGGGGTCAGCGCGATGATGTCGATGACCGCACCGTCGAGTCCGACGACCGCCGGAATGCCGAAGGCCCGGGCGAGAATCGCGGTGTGCGAGTTCACGCTGCCTTGTTCGGTCGCGAATCCTAACACATGCCGCCGGTTCATCGACGCGGCATCCGATGGAGCGAGATCGTAAGCCACGAGGACATGCTGGTCCTCCGGCCCCATGATCCGGGTATCCCCTTCCGTGCTGAAATTCCTCAACACCCGCTGGGCGACGTCCTCGATATCCGCAGTCCGCTCCCGAAGATACGGATCCGGAATCCGGCGCATCGCCTCCAGGAAATTCTGCATCACCGCGTAGTAGGCATACTCGGCATTTTGCAACCGCCGGGGAATCGCCTGGAGCACCCGCTCCACCACCGATCGGTCTTCCAAGATCATCACGTGGGCCTCGAAGATTCCGCTCTCGTTGTCGCCCGATAGATCCTCAAGCCGGCTCTGCAACTCGATCAATTGGCGCTTGGTAATTTCCAAGGCCTGCTTGAACCGCTGCTGCTCGCGCTCGACGTCCTCCTCCTTGATTTCATAAATCTCCGGAGCCGAGAATCCGCGGGCAATCACGTGAACCGGGGCGATGGCGATACCGGGAGAGGCTGGGATTCCCTCGTAGATGATTTCGTTCTCGGATCCGGTTTTCGGCATGGACTGCCGACACCATGATTGCATCCGGGGGGTGGGTTCAAGACACAATTTCCCGCTCGGACCGGGGCCGGAAATCGGAAAATCCCGCCTGCCCGGCGAACGGGGATTGTTATTTCGGAATCCCGTGCAAGCATGCGACCGATGAAAAGCATTGCCCAGATCTTCACCGCCGTGACCGCCGGAGTTTTCGCCACCAACGCCTCCGCCGAAGCCCTCGCCATCGGGGCGGCGCTCCCCGCCGTGGAACAGAAAAACCAGGACAACCAGCCTGTGAAACTCGCCGAGGCCGGGGCCAAAGGCTACACGCTCGTCTATTTCTACCCCAAGGCCGACACCCCCGGTTGCACCAAACAGGCGTGCAGTCTCCGCGATTCCTACGCGCTCCTCACCGACAAGGGCGTCAAAATCTTCGGCGTGAGCATGGACAAGGTGCCCGCCCAAAAAGCCTTCAAGGACAAATACAAACTCCCGTTCGATCTGCTCGCCGATACCGATGGCAAGATCGTCGATGCCTTCGGAGTTCCCAAAACGATGGGCTTCGCCAAGCGCCAGGCGTTCCTCTTCAAGGACGGCAAGCTCGTCTGGAGCGACACCAGCGCGGCAACCGACAAGCAGGCAGAAGACGTGCTGAAATTCCTCGCCGAGCAGAAATAACGCCGGCTGCGAGGATTTCAGCCGATCGGTCCAATCGTGGCCGGGACGACCTTTTCACGCTTCGTGAAATGCGTGCGCCACTCGACTTTGGCCGTCAGCGTCATCAGCAAGGCCAGCGTGGCCACACCGCAAACGGTGAGCGTGATGCCCGTTAGACCGTCGAAGAAGAACGACGCGCTGAACAAGACCAGATAGGCGAGCTGCGCGGGCAGGGCCACCTTGAACAGTGTATTTCCACCCACGGCTTTCAGATATCCACAGACCAACACCAGCGAGATCACCGTCGCGATCACGAAACTTGGATAGATCGGAACCAGATCCACCAGATAGGCGAACAGCAGGTGAAACGCGAAGAAGCCCGCTGAAACGAAGAACACATGCATCGGATGCAGCGGCACGCCCCTGAGACCGCCCACCAGCAACACGACCGTCACGAAAAACACCAACGAGACCGGAGCAAAAAACGCGATCCGCGCCGCCACCGGACCCGCGTTCAACAGCTTCGGCATGTCCATCCCGATCGACGGCACCGCCAGCACATCCGGGTAGTTCCAGACCAGGTCCCAGCCTTTGCCATCGGTTTTCCGGTCGTCGTCCTTGGGCGACCCCGTTCCCACCGGAAAGTTGATCTCGGTGAAATCCGTCCGCATCTTCAGGACAAATCCGGCGATCCGGCGCTTGTCGGGAAATCCGTAAACCCAGCTCCCGGTGCCTCTCGTCTGATAGCCGGCGTGAAGCGTGACCCGGCCCGTTGCGGGCAACACGATCGCCCGCGTGGCGACTCCGGATGCTCCCGGCCGGAAAGGTTCCGCTCCTTTTTCATCACCTAACCGGAACTCGAAACCTTCAAGTTTTTCCGCACCCGCCGGCAGGGGAAACGAAACATAAACCGTCTGCGGGATGCGGGTCGGATTGACGAATTCATACTCCGCCTTGAATGCCACATCGTAAGTCCGGTGGCGGAACAGGCCACGCTGTTTCGGGACGAATTTCAAATCGACCATGACGTTGGATGAAGCGGGCAACAGGGCCGCCCGACCTCCGGGCGCATTCGGCGTCTCGAACCAGGCTTCCGGATGTTTCTGTTCCAACGCGGGATTCCAGACGCCCGCCACTTCCTGTGACATGGTTTCCGACGATTCCCGCGTCCGCTGCGACATGGCGGTGGCGAGAATGAACCAGGCCACCGCCGTGCAGCCGACGATTCCTAACGAAGCGATCAAATGGGTGATTTTCATGGGAAGATGGATGGGGTTTCGAGTTTCAGTTCTTCAGGTCCGAACGTTGATAGAAGACATTCGTTTCCGGTCGCTCGTCGCGGCAGAGGTTCTTCCGCAGCGTCATCCGCGACGGAGGATCGCCGGGTTCGGTGGCGCGGACCAGATTGCCGTGGGTCTCTGCCTGATAGCCGCGCGGGAGATCGATCTTCCAGCTCAGCGCCCGGATAAACAGCGGGGTCTTCGGCAATGCCAGTTCCAGCGTTCCTTCTACCGGATCGAGCGGCTTCGTCCTCCCGGTGAACGAACAGGCAACCCGGGTTTTCTGGGCGGCGGCAGGGAGACTGATTTCAAGTTTCCCCTCGCCGAGATTGACCGGCGTCACGGATTGCCCGCCGACATCGCACGATAACAGGGTCATGCCCGCCGGTACATCAAGGGTCACCCCGAGCATCCCGCGATGCTCGAGACTCATCGCCCCTTCGACCAGCATCGCGCCGTCCGGCTCCAGTTTCACGATCCATAACGCTTCGGTGATGGTTGCTTCCGCCGTCGCCACCACCGGCAACGGATTCACCGTTAGATCAATGGAAGCCGCCGCCTCCAACTGGTAACAGGAAGCCCCGTTGAGTTCTTCTGCGAACCGGCCCGGCAATCCTTTCGGCGGAAACGGTCCGGCCAGTCCATCCGCCGCGTAGGAAAGCTCCGGCGATCCGACCACGATGAACCGCGTGCGGGTCGAGTCATCGCCCGGACCCGACGGAGATTGGAGTTTCCAACTCCGGTCCAGCGGCCTGCGCGGCAGCAGATAGGAAATGGCGAGCTCGCGCTCCAGCAAGCCACGGGTTTTCCATTCAATCTGCAAAGCCAGCGAGCGGTCCGCGCCGCGCACGAGCTTTTGCCCGACGAGATCATCACCGGTGACCTTTACCTCGCGAGCATCCGCCGGAAGTCCGAGCACCGCCGAGACGCCGGAGCCGCCGGAAGCCGACGCGCTTCCTAACACCCGATAGGCGATCTCCCCGTCGCCGGGAATGACCAGCGCCTGATGTTGCCAGGTCCACGCCGAAGGTTCCGGTGGCCGCAGCGCCTCGCGCGTTTCCTCGCCCCCCAACATCCGGATTTCCATGCTGCCACCCGCGAGAGGCAGCGCGACGAGTTGGTTCGACCCTAACACCTTTTCCTGTCCGTCGATCTTCACCGCAACGGACCACTCCTCTCCGAGATCCCCCGTTTCAAAAACCGAGGCCGGGCTTGGTGGCACCACAAGCTCCGCACCGTCTGTTCCGAACGCAGGCAACAATCTCACCCCCAACACCTGTGGCCCCGCTTTCTCCACCGCCTGACACAACATCTTCCCGTGAATGAGAACCCGAGCATCCGGCGGGTTCTGGCTTTCCACCGTCACATTGCCCCCGACCAGCGGGATCTTCGCCAGTCCATCCGCGAAGGTCGTGGAGCGGAACGTGGCATCGACCACCGGCTTGCCATCGACCATGAGAAGCCGGAATCTAGCGGATAACAGGGCCGGATCCGGCTCGGGATTGATAACCGGGCGGTTGGCTCCGGAGATCAGGGATTTCAATTCCCCGTAGGGCAATTTGACTTCCGCCTGATCCAACGCCGGCCCTGCGAGGGCGAGGTTCGATGCCAATGCGGAAACTGCCAGCAGCTTGTGGAATTCGGACATGCGCCATGGATTCGACCCACCCGTGAATCCTTGATGAAGGATTCATGAAATTCCGTAACGATCTCAAACAGGTGCTAGCTCGGAAAACGCACTGACTTTTTCAACTTCAGCGTTTTCCCTCACAAACTTGAGAAATTCCTCATAGTGCACCAACTCCATCCGGCCGTCGTTGTGCTCGATGATGGCGGTCAGGCTTTCCACCCAGTCGCCGGAATTCAGATAGTGGATGTCCCCCACCCGCTTGTCCTCGGGGGTGTGGATGTGGCCGCAGATGATGCCGTCGCACTTCTTGTGGCGGGCGAGATCCTGGAGCAGCTCCTCGTAACGGCCCACGAATCTAACAGCGGATTTCACCTTCGCCTTCACCCGCTTGCTGAGGGAGAAATACTCCTTCCCGCGCCATGACCGCCAGAGGTTGTAAACGCGGTTCACTTTCAACAGGAAATCGTAGCCCACCGCGCCGAGCGAGGCGAGCCACTTATGATTCGTCGAAACGCTGTCAAAGCCGTCACCGTGGACGACGAAGTAGCGTTTTCCTTCGGCAGTCGTATGAAGGTGCTCTTTGGTGAATTTGATCTTGCCAAAAGCCAGTGGCAGAAAGCGTTCGAGGATTTCATCGTGATTTCCCCGCAGATAGATCACATCGGTGTCATCGCGTTCGGTCATCTTGAGGAACTTGCGGATCACACGGCTGTGGCGGTTGCTCCATTTCCCGCCGCGCCGCAGCGCCCAGCCGTCGATGATGTCGCCGTTGAGGACGAGCTTGCGGCAGCGCAGGTGCTTCAGGAACTCCACCACCTCGTCCGCCTTGCTGTCGGGCGTGCCCAGATGGATGTCGGATAGAAAAGCCGTCCGGCAGTCATACTTCGGACGTTTGGTGGATTTCTCAGGCGTCTCGGCTTCCGGTTCGATTCCGGCGATGGATTCCAGACGTGATTCGAAATCCCTAACGACTTGTTCCCATCCCAGATCTTCGGCGACCCCGCGCGCGGATTGGCGCAAGGGATGATCCGCGCGGAACGACAGCGCCTCGACGGATTGCTCCAGAAAACGCGCGGCGTCGCCCTTGGCGGCTTTCAAGCCGCTTTCTCCGCAGCGCAGGTGAAGCGCCGCCGCCGCGTAATCGTAAGCCACCGTTGCCAGCCCGCTCGCCATCGCTTCCAACACGACATTGCCGAACGTCTCGGTTTCGCTGGGGAAAATCATCACGTCGGCCGACGCGTAGTGTTTTGCGAGATCCTCGCCTTGACGGGTGCCGGCGAAATGGACCCAGCGGTGCTTGCCCGCCAGTTTTTCCCGCAACGGCCCATCGCCCACCACCACGCATTTCACATCGGGCACGGCCTCGCGCATCCGTTCGAACGCGATCATCGCCAACTCGAAGTTCTTTTCCGCCGCCACCCGGCCGACGATCACCGCGACGGGAGAGCCCGGCGTGGCACCCCACCCGGCACGCAACGTTTCACAGCGTTTTCCGGGATGATAGAGCTCCGTATCCACCCCGCGTCCCAGCAGGTGGATATTGGTGAAACCCTCTGCTAACAACTTGTCCGCCACATCCTTCGAAGGCGTCAGCGTGCAGTTGGCTCGCTGGTGGAAATTCCGCAGGTAGGCCATGGCCACCGGTTGGAGGCCGCCCATCCGGTATTGTTCCATGTATTGGTGGAAATTCGTGTGAAACCCGCTGGCCACCGGGATGCCCAGCGCGTTGGCCGCCTTGAGCGCCGATTTCCCTAACGGACTTTCCGTGGCGACGTAGATCGCGTCCGGGCGCTTCTTCATCCAGCGAGCCCGCAACTTGAATGGCTCCGGCAGGCCGACGCGCACCTCTTTGTAGCCGGGCAGCGGCACCGAGGCGGAAGACGTTTCTCCCGGCCCCGCGACCTCGCCGGTGTGGATCACGTGGACGCGGTGGCCTCGTGATTTCAAGCCGTCGGTCAAGCGCCCCAAGGTCATGGCCACCCCGTTCACATCCGGGGCGAAGGTATCCGTCACGATGTCGATTTTCATGAGTTGCTGAAAGGGTGAGGCTTTCAAATCAACCCATCACATCCCGCCATTTCCGGCGTGTCGGAATCGGTGTCGATTTCGTCACATCCGGAGATTTTCGCTTCGTGCGGACCACTGCGGGTGTTTACGCTGCGGCATTCCGATGCGGTGCCCGTTCTGCAAAACTCCCCTGAAAGCCGATGCCGCCGAGTGCGGCGCCTGCCGGTTGACGTTTCCACGAACCAGCGCCTTGGTCGGTGCGATGCCACGGCTGAACCCGGTGGTGGCGGACACGACGCGGAAGCTCGGTGCCTCGGATCAGGCAAAGTTGAAAAAACGCATCGCGCAAATCCAGCGGCGTTTCCCCCAGCTCGTGCTGCAAGTGGTGATGCATGTGTTTCCCGAGGAGCATCCGTTCTCGATGCACGTCTTCTGGCTGTTCAATGCCGGAAACTTCGCCGGCGACAGCCAGCGCGGGAAAGACAACCACGCCCTGCTCGTCGCGCTCGATCCGTCTCGCGGCGAGGCGGCGATCATGCCCGGCTACGGCCTCGAACCTTTTCTCAAAACCGAAGCGCTCGACCATCTGCTGGAGCTCGCAGGCCCCGCTTGGGAAAAGGAAAACTGGACGGAAGGGATCCTGCTGGTCCTCGACCGGCTCGACCAGTTGCTGGAATCCATCGCCGTCCCGGATGAAGCCGGAGCGGCGAAGGGGGATTTCTAACTGGAGCGCGGAATTCATTCCGCGAGTCTTGCCTCTGTGAATCCGCGCGAAATAAATTTCGCGCTCCAATTAACCGAATGCCTTTAAAAACCCGACCTCGATCGCCAGCGGCTCGAAGGCATTTGTCTCCAGCGTCCGGCGCAGCGCGTCGAGCGCTTCCATGCGCTTGAGCAGCTTGCTTTCCGGTTCCGCTTCGGCGATGCCGCGCAGGGCCGGTGCGGATTCAGGGAAATCGAGTCCGCCGCCATTCACCTTCATGCGGAGGAGATCGGCCATCCACGACATCAGCACATCAAAGAGGCGGTTGCGGGCATCGAGGTATTCGGCCTCGGCGGCGGCCTTGTGGAAATCCTCGCGTTCCTTCAACCACTTGCCATCGGTGCCATCACGGTAGGCGGCGACCTCTTCCTTCTCCGCAGCCTTCGCGGCCGCATCCGCCTGTTCACGAAAATCGGATAGAAACGACGCGAATGCCGCTTTCAAATGCAGCGCGGCGACCGGCGTGCCGAAGCCACGCGCGGCGGCAGCGTTCAGCGCAGCCACCAGTTCGGCCCCGCCATTCTCCAGCAACGCCCTTCCGCCTAACAACGGCAGCCGCACGCAGCGCGAAAGGATCGTCGGCAGCAACCGCTGCGGGTTCGCTGTTAGAAGCAGCAGCAGCGTGTTCTGCGGCGGTTCTTCCAGGGTTTTCAGGAACGCGTTCGCCGCCTGGTCGTTCATGCGGTCCGCCTCGGTGATGACGCCGACCTTGCAGGCACCGCCCGGCGCGGCGAGATGCAGCGTTTGTTCGAGATCGCGGATTTCATCCACCCCGATGCGGCGGGATTTCATGCGCGGGCGGACGATCCGCACCCAGCCGCTTTCCAGCTCATCCAGCGGCGGGGTTTCCACCATCACCGGCTCGCCGAACAAATCGAAGCCGCCCGATTGCGCCCCGCCGTTCACGAGCTGGATCATCCGCGCGGCGAGGTTTTCCTTCCCGCTGCCATGCGCCCCGCTGATGAGGAACGCGTGCGCCAGCCTCTTCCGCTCGTGCGCGGAGGAAATCAATTCGTATGCCCGGTCTGCCAAATACGCCATGCGCCGCCATCGTCTCCCGAACCCCGGGCGAGGCAATCCGAAAACCGGGGCGAGCGCGCATTTCCTCTCACAGTTAGACGGCGGTTGACTCCGCCGGCGAGGCTCTCCACGCTGCCGCCATGCTGGAAACACACGGAGAATTCACGAAATGGGCCTGCTCACCGGATCGCACTCTGGAGGAACGCTTCGGCGTCCAGCTACTCATCGAGGCCACGCACAACCTTTGGCGCAGGCTGCACGACATCCCCATCGACTTCAATTTCGACTACGACTGCCAGCGCAACAAGGCACGCTCGCTCGATCCCGCCTACCGGCCGAAATACGACAGCGCCGACACCCACCACGTCGTCGAAATCCTGCCGGAACTCAAAGATCTCAGCCTCGGCCACTCCGACGACCGGCCCTTGCGCGACGTTTCCTTCCTCCGCTTCTGCACCCGGCTCGAATCCTTGCAACTCCACCAATCCGAAATTCCGGATTTCTCCCCTCTTGCCGCCCTCACCAGCCTGACCAGCCTGCACCTGCGGGACGGAAAATGTCGCGACTTCCGCGTCATCGGTCAGCTCACCCGGCTGGAATCCTTGCACCTGCGGACGCAGTTCGCCTGGCCCGACCTCAGCGGCCTTGAGCGGCTCGTCAATCTGACCGACTTCCACTTCAGCGGCAATCTCCTCGCCCTCCAGCCCATCCCGGAGCTCCCCGCCTTGCGCGTCGCGACTATCGAGAATGGCGTCGCCTCCAATCTGCCCCTGCGCAGTGTCGCCGACTTCCCCGCTATGCCCGAGCTCCGCCGCCTCAAGCTTGGGAAAACCTGCGAACTCCACGGCATCGAGCGTTTTCCCAAACTCCTGAACCTCCAAATCCAGGGCGATTTCACCGATCTCACCCCGCTCTCCCAGCTTCACGATCTCACCCATCTCATCCTCAGCGGCGGCGAATACCCCGGCCTCGCCCCTGTTTCCCACCTGCCCGAGCTGCGCAAGATCACCCTGGCCATCGAGTTCCCGCCCGATCTCACCCCGCTCGCCGACCTGCCCCGGCTGCATGAAATCGTCCTCAAGGACACCCCCGTCGTCCCGGCCGAACTCGCCCCGCTCAACTCCATGTGCATTCCTTGGAGCGAGGAATTCGAACTCAAGCCCGCCCGCCCCCTCCAGCCCTACCGCCTCCTCCTGCGGACTCCCGAGCTGCGCGAACACGAAGATACCACCGCCCTCCCCCGAGACTACGGCGACGACGAGGAAATGAGCCGGTCCGAAGCCATCTGGTTCATCCGCCGTCTGAACCGACGCATGGACCGCCTCCTCGGCAAAGGTTGGGGAGTTCTTGCCGAGCCGACCTATGGCGGTGCCGGCGGCCTCCACATCAACATCACCCGCCCTGCCGACATCGACCACCTGCCGGCGGTCCTCAAGCTCTTTCGCAAGCTCATCGCCACCTCCCGCCATCCCTGGAGCTGCCTCCTCGTCATCGACACCCTGGGCGAATACGGACGCGACCTTGAGGAAATCCAGCACGACCCCGACACCTACGACGCCGAGCGCGAACGCATCGAATGGGAGGACTACTTCCGCAGAAAGCGCGAGCACAAGGAATTCCTCCAGCGCAAATACCTCCACCAGCTCAATCAGGAAAGCGGTCTCGACACCCCGCCCGCCACCCCTCCCCCCGTCTTCACCGAACTACCCGACGGCAACCTCGCGGAAAAGGATTTCCCCGATGACGACGACGACACCTATCAGGATGCCCAAAGCGAATTCATCGAATCCGAAATCCCCGACAACGAATACGACCTCGGCACCAAGCTCGAACTCTACGCCACCCTCACCGAAAAGGGCGTCTATGTGAACGAGCGCGACATCGCCCTCGCCGAGATGCTTTTTGAAATGAAACTGGAAAGCTGATGAGCAGTCCCCGACTCATCTTCCGACGGCCTGCCGGAGTTGATCATGCGTCAAGAGAGCGGCGAAATCGGCGTCCATTTCGACTTCCCGCCTCTCCAACTCCGCATCATCAGGTCCGAGCGGGCACCCGCGCAGCCCTGCCAGCAAGTGAGCCGCAAGACCGGCTTGATCTTCCGAGGTGAGCTGATCTGCGACCTGAATCGCTTCCACAAGTGTCTTCATGGTGGAAAGATCGCAAATCAGGGCCGTTCAGTCAATTTTCAGCGAATGCTTGGATCAAGCGACGGCGAGCGAGAAGCCGCAATGATTAAAGGCATGTCCCTCTCCAATGTCCCTCTCCAATGTCCCTCTCCAATGTCCCTCTCCTCTGCAATGACAGAGGCGCAGGCAATGCTTGTTAGTCGGGACTGCCCCTATCGATGACCCTATCGACGAATTTAATTAGACGGCTTGCTCGGCGTCGCTATCTCCGCCTTGTTCGCTTTGGTTTTATTCTCGTTGATTCGTTTTAAGGCTTCGGCAGGTGTAATCCAAATTCGCTTGGATTTTGGAACATCGACCAACCAACCCACCTTGCCATCAACAACCGGCATGAATGAGAAAGTGCTGTCCGCCGGGCGATATGCATTACCTTCCACCTGCGTCAGAAGCAGCAAGTAAGTGCCTGGATCCCTGAGTCGATAGAACATTTCGAATCCAAGCTGCCCCCCATAGATCAACAACTTGGACGGGGGCTTTCCGAGGAGAGTCTCCTTAACTTCTGCGCTTCCCGACTTCTTAAAACCAAGTTCGTGCCACTTGGATACGTCGGGATCGACCGGGTGCGACCCATCACCCGGAATGTCGCTAAACTTTCCGATGGTCGCCACCACAACGAGATCCGCCTGTGCGCAAGCTTCAGTCTCGGTGAGAATAATCGGACTACCAGCAAAGGAAGCCAAGAGACTCGTCAAAAGGCAGCCTGTGATTAGGATTAGCTTCTTCATTTCTTTAGCAACGTTAAGGGCCTGCCACCGGCTACCGGGAACCAGCCTTCGACGTGGGGGTTGAAGGTTTATCTTTCTCGGAAGCCTTGTCTCCGGGCTTGGTAGCCGGTTGGTCAGCGCCCGCTGGTTCGCTATCATTGTTGACGATTTTCTCTAGATGCACCTCGATGTAAAATGCCGAGGTTGCATTAACCTTGTATGGAGAACGTGAGACATCCTTCGACAAATCAACGATAACTGGCCTAAAGCCATTTGCACCAATTTTCACCTTTCCTCGAACATACACATATCGATCTGGGCTATTGGTATATCGGAAATATTTTGCAAAGTAGAATAGCGTTGCCATGCCGAGGGCATCAGTGCGCCGTGGCTTATAATATGAGGCTCTGATCGCGTTTGCAGGCTGCTCTTGGCCGGGTACCAGCAGGGCCTTTTCATTCGCGTCGTGATCCATACTTACCACAGCATCCGAAATTGCCTTTTCCGTTCCCGCTTTTCTTATCGCCACAACAACAGGAAAAAAGTCAGTTCCATTTGCGATCCATGAAACATCCCCTGCCAAAGCAATGCTTGCACAAGGCAACAGGAATAGAGTTTGTCGAAGCATGTTCATTTTTGGCGAACGACGAGTCCTCCTACGCCTGACCGGGGGTGAGGGTGGAACACGGGGGTGAGGTTGTAGCGGTCATGGCGGCTGGAACCGGAGGCGGGTCAGGCGTTAGGACTGACGTCTTGTTCGGGTCTTCTTCGCTTCATTTGCTTGGACAGCCTTTGCACTTTGCGGCCTCCACGCAAGGAGCCTCAGGGCAAAATACAAAGGAGCTGCCAAAATCAGAATAATGAATGATGCTTCGTGTTGAGTCCCCGCATTCAGCCAAGACTCCACAGTCTGGTCGGACGAGAATACTCCTGCCGCGATCACGAATAGCCCCAAAATAAGCATGCACACCATCACCGGGTGCAGCCAATCCGGCCATGAGGCGCGATCACTGGATGCAGTAAGCGCGTAAACTGGTAGGCCCACAAAAAACATTCCCAAGGTAATCAAGCCGCAACGCGGAAAGCTGACTCCCTTGCTGATGATTTTCTTTTTTCTTCGCATATTGGGAGGTCGGCGAGATCGCTAAAATCTTCCGTTAAATGTGCGCCCACCGGCGCGACTGGAAGGAGAAAGAAGTGAAATTGAAAAGCTTATGGCCGGTTGGTGCGTCACGGCTTCCATGAGAAGGCAGTCAAACAGAAATTGAAGTTTACTTCAACACGAGTTTTC
>JAZKEY010000011.1:0-212874 GCA_040386755.1 Verrucomicrobiota bacterium
GTGGTGGCGAAGGCAAGTCGAAGTCCGGTGGTGGTCGCCAGCACCTTCTCAGCCCCTGGGGCCACGCGAAGGGCCAGAAGACCCGCAACAAGAAGAAGACCACCAGTGTCTTCATCGTCGAGTCCCGCCACAAAGCGAAGAAGAAGTAATCTAACGCAATCTTTACCTCACTCCTCTCATGCCACGCTCACTTAAAAAAGGCCCATACGTCGATCAAAAGCTTCTCGCGAAGATCGACGCCGTCGCCGAAGCCGGATCCGACCGCAAGCCCATCAAGACATGGAGCCGCAAGTCGATGATCACGCCGGATTTCGTCAGCCACAACTTCGCCGTGCACAACGGCAAGACCTTCGTTCCCGTTTACGTGACCGAAAACATGGTTGGCCACAAACTCGGTGAATTCTCGCCGACCCGTCTGTTCCGCACTCACGGCGGCATCGGTAAGAAATAATCCATCAGGTTCCACTCGCTCCAAGTCATGCGCCCCACCTTCCATATCAAAGCACTTGCCGCCACCTTCGGGTTGCTGGCCGCTGCGGAGATGTGTGTGGCCCAGGCGCCGACGGCCGACGAGTTCCAGGAGATCATCACCGATCTCCAAGAGCAGAACCAAACCCTCCAGCGCAGCCTCGCCGAGGCCAACCGCGGCGAGAAGCAGGCTTCCGAGCAATTGGAACAAGTCCGCCTGCAGCTTTCCGCACTCGGCAAAAACCTGCTCGACGGCGGAAACGACCGTCAGATCCAGGCCGTGGCCGACCGGGAACTCGCCATCGAGCGTGTTACCGAACTGGAAGGATCCGTCACGAAACTGATCGCATCGGTCAGCGACTACCTCCGTCAGGCGGTGGTGTCCGATCCGGATGCGCGGGTTCGTGTAGAAACTTCACTAAGAGAGCTTGACGCTGTCCTCGGACTGCGCCAGAAGCCCCGCCCCGATATTCGCACCGGCTCGCTTCAGCAGGCCCGGCTCGTCAGTATCGACCAAACCAGTGGCATGTTGGTTCTCAACCTCGGCGAAAGCCAGGGCGCGAAAATCGGCATGACATTCCGCCTCACCCGTGGGCAAACGCCCTACGGAAAAGCCATTCTAGCCGACGTCCGCAAGGGCGTCAGCGGTGCCTTTGTCGAACACCTCGACAATGTCGCCGAATCTCCTCGCATCGGCGATCTCGCCGTCCTCGAAACACAAGCATCAGCGCAGTAACCACTCACGTCCGCCGACCATGGAAGTCAAAAGCACCACTAAATTTGTCCGACTCTCGCCCAAGAAGGCGCGCGATGTCGCCCGCGAGATCCAAGGCCTCCCAGTTTCGAGCGCCCTTGATATCCTCACCTTCACTCCGAAGAAATCCGCCCAACTGATCGGCAAGACGCTCAAGACCGCCATCGCTGATGCGGAAAACAATTTCTCCCTCGATGCCGGCACGCTCGTCATCAAGGAAGCCGTCATCGGCGCAGGCCCGACGCTCCGCCGCTTCAAGCCACGGGCCAAAGGTTCCGCCGGCCCGATCCTCAAGCGCACCAGCCACATCTCGATCACTCTCGTCGGATCCGCTCCCGAGAAGAAAAAGAAGGTTGCCCGCAAGGTCGCTGCCAAGCCCGCTCCAAAGCAAATCAAAGACACTCCGGCCGAAGCTGTTGCAGCTACCGAAGAAGCCTGAAACCCTCTCATTTAATCTCATCCCTCACCGACCATGGGCCAAAAAGTAAATCCGATCGCATTCCGTCTCGCCGTCAACAAAGACTGGCGCTCGAAGTGGTATGCCAGCGGCAAAGACTACACCGATAAGCTCCACGAAGATCTCGCGATCCGTGGCTACCTCAAGAACAAGCTGGTCAACGCCGGTCTGGCCCGTGTGGTCATCGAGCGTGCCTGGAACAGCGTTCGTGTCACCCTTCACACTTCCCGCCCAGGCCTGATCATCGGTCGCCAAGGCAAGGAAATCGAAGTGATGACCAAGGACATCACCGGTCTTTGCAAAGGTGCCCAGGTCAAGATCGACATCATCGAAATCCGCAAGCCGGAGCTCGATGCCCAATTGGTCGCCGAGCAAATCGCCGTGCAACTTGAGCGCCGGATTTCCTTCCGCCGCGCCATGAAGCGTGCGCTGCAAACCGCCATGGAATTCGGTGCCGAAGGCATTCGTCTCCGTTGTGCCGGCCGCCTCGGTGGTGCGGACATCGCCCGTGCCGAAGGCTATCGCGAAGGCAAGGTGCCTCTTCAAACTCTCCGTGTTCCTCTTGATTACGGCTTTGCCGAAGCCCGCACCCTTTACGGCATCATTGGCGTGAAGTGCTGGGTCAACAAGAAGGAAGACGATGGCACCGGTGGACGCCCGCAAGGACGTGACAACCGGGGTGGTGACCGCGGCGATCGCGGTGGCCGTGGTGGTGATCGCGGAGGCGATCGTCGCCCTCCTCAAAATCGCAACTAATCACTCAAATTTTCAAGAATCTAATTTTAACTTTTAGGAGGACCGAGTCATGCCTTTGATGCCCAAACGAACCAAGTTCCGCAAGAGCCACCGCGGAAGCCGCTCCGGCAATGCCCAGCGCGGAACCACTGTCGCCTTCGGTGACTTCGGTCTGCAAACCCTCGACCGCGGATGGATGACCAACCGTCAGATCGAAGCTTGCCGGATCGCGATCAACCGCTCGCTGAAGCGGAAAGGAAAAGTCTGGATCCGGATTTTCCCACACAAGTCCATCACCTCACGTCCTCCTGAAACACGGATGGGTAAAGGTAAAGGCGCTGTCGAAGGTTGGGTCGCCGTGATCCGACCGGGCAACATCCTTTTCGAAATCGGTGGTGTTACCGAATCCGCAGCGAAGGAAGCGATGCGTCTCGCATCCTACAAGCTCGGCATCCGCACCCGCCTCGTTACCCGCAATCCGCACGCCTGATCCGTCCGATCAATCCATCCAATATCCGTCTGAATTATGGCCAAAACCAAAGCCAAAGCAACCAGCGAGCTTTCCGTTGACGAACTCGCCGTTCGTCTCCGCGAGCTCAAACAGGAAGCTCTCAACCTCCGTCTCCAGAAGGCCACCGGCTCGCTGGAAAATCCAGCCCGCATCAAACAGGTGCGCCGCGAAACCGCTCAGATCCTCACGGCTGTCACAGCCAAGAAGAGCGCCTAATCATTGCTCCCAACGCTTCAACCAATTCCAATCATGAGCGAGACTCCTTCGGACGCACAAGTCCACCTCCGTAAAACCCGCGTTGGCGTGGTCATTTCCAATAAAATGGACAAGACCCTCGTCGTCGAACACGTTGCCCGTGTTCCCCATCCCAAGTTCAACAAAATCGTCAAGCGTTCGAAGAAATACTACGTGCACGACGAGGAGAACCAAGGCCAGATCGGCGACCGCGTCCGTATCGTCGAAACCCGTCCGCTCTCGAAACTGAAGTGCTGGACGCTCGCCGAAGTCATTTCCCACTAAGCTTTCTCCGGACTCTCCGGGCTTGATTCAACATTTCTCACTCGACCCTATTTTACTGTCATGATCCAGATGGAAACCATGCTCGTCGTCGCCGATAACACCGGTGCCCGCAGCGCAAAAATGATCGGCGTGCTCGGCAAGCGCAGCCGCACCGCATGCATCGGTGACGTGATCACCTGCCACGTCCGCGATTCCATCCCGACCGCCGCCGTGAAAAAGGGCAGCGTCGTCAAGGCTGTCGTCGTCCGCACCGCCTATCCGATCCGCCGCGCCGACGGTTCGATTCTCCGCTTCGACTCCAACGCCGTCGTCATCATCGACAAGGACAACAACCCGCGCGGCACCCGGATCTTCGGACCCGTTGCCCGTGAGCTTCGTGAGCGTTCGTTCATGAAGATCGTTTCCCTCGCTCCCGAGGTTCTCTAACTTCCCACCATTTCATTCCCATGAGCCGCATCAAGACCCACGTCAAAAAAGGCGATCAAGTCGAAATCATCGCAGGCAATCACAAAGGCAAGCGCGGCACCGTGCTCCTCGTGAACGCCGCCAAGGGCAAGGTCACCGTTGAAGGCGGCCGCCCGATCATCAAGGCCACCAAGCCGACCGAAGCCGAGCCTAACGGCGGTCTCAAGACCATCGACGGCGCCGTCCATATCTCCAATGTCAAGAAAGTGGGCTGAAGCCGAAAAGCTTCCGCCCGCGCTTAAGCGCCTGAGCAATCAGCGCTGACCCGCAAAGAAAATGAGCACTCCAGCACTACAACAACACTACAAGGACAAGGTTGTCCCGGCCCTCAAGAAGAGCCAGGGATACACCAATGCCCACCAAGTCCCGCGTCTCGAAAAGATCGTGGTCACTTCCTGCATGGGAAAAGCCCCGGACCGCAAGGTCGCCGTTGACGACGCCGTCAACGAGATCCAGAAGATCACCGGCCAGCGCCCGTCCATCACGTTCTCGAAGAAGGCTGTCGCCAACTTCAAGCTGCGCGAAGGTGAAGCCCTCGGCGCCCGCGTCACCCTCCGTGGCGCCCGCATGTGGGAATTCCTCCATCGCTTCATCAACGTCACCGCTCCTAACATCCGCGACTTCCGCGGGATTTCCTCCAAGTCGTTCGACGGCCGTGGAAACTACGCGTGTGGCATCAGCGACCAATCCATCTTCCCGGAAATCGAAATCGACCAGATCAAGCGCACCATCGGCTTCGACCTGATCTTCGTGACTTCCGCACCGACCGACGCCGAAGGCCGCGCCCTCCTCACGGAGCTTGGCATGCCGTTCCGCGACATGAAAAAGGCCAACGAAGTTGAAGCCGAGGCCGTAGCTGCCAACTAACAACAAGGAACCAATTTAAAAGAAACACCTGTTATGGCAGTTCTCACCGATCCAATCTCCGATTTCCTCACGCGTTTCAAAAACGCCGCCCGCGCCGGCAATGAGGAATTCACCGCACCTTATTCCAAGATCAAGGCGGACATCGCCCGCATCCTCCAGGAAGAAGGCTACCTCTGGAACTACGAAGTCGTCACCGGCGAACGCACGACCCTCAAGTTGAAGCCGAAGTTCATCGACGGCCGTTCGGTCCTCACCGACCTCAAGCGCGTTTCCACTCCCGGCCGCCGCCACTACATCGGCGCGGGCGAAGTGCCACGCGTCATGTCCGGCCTCGGCATCTCGATCCTTTCGACCTCGAAGGGCGTCATGTCCGGCGGCTCCGCCAAGAAGCAAAACCTCGGCGGCGAGCTCCTCGCCAACGTCTGGTAAACCCTAACTCGTAAAGGAAAACACTACCATGTCACGAGTCGGTCTCAAACCAATCTCTCTCCCGGAAAAAGTCGCCGTCAAACTGGACGGCCGCACGGTGATCGTCGAAGGCCCGAAGGGCAAACTCGACTTCCCGCTTCCGGACGGTATCTCGCTCAAGGCTGAAGACGGCACTGTTGTCGTCTCCCGCGCCAGCGAACTCCGCCAACATCGCGCCCTCCACGGCACCGCACGCAGCCTCGTTCAGAACATGATCGTCGGCGTTTCCACCGGTTTCGTGAAGGATCTTGAAATCATCGGTGTCGGTCTCCGCGCTGCGGTCAAGGGCTCAGACCTTGACCTCTCCCTCGGTCGCTCGCATCCGCTCCTTCACCCCATCCCATCGGGTCTCAGCGTCACTGTCGTTGAAAACACCAAGATCAAGGTTGAAGGCATCGACAAGCAGCTCGTCGGCCAGTTCGCTGCCGAGGTCCGCGGCTTCTATCCACCTGAACCTTACAAAGGCAAAGGCGTTCGCTATGTTGGCGAGCACGTCCGCCGCAAGGAAGGCAAGAGCGTCGGCAAATAATCCGTCGCCCCACACCTCAAAACAATTACGGCAACATGAGCACCATCAATCGCAAGTCGATCCGCCGCCGCGTTCACAACCGCATCCGCCGCAAAGTCAGCGGAACCGCCGAACGCCCGCGTCTCGCAGTTCACTACTCGAATCAACACATCTACGCCCAGGTCATCGACGACGCGGCTGGCAAGACCCTGGTCTCCGCCTCCACGCTCGACAAGTCCTTCGAAAAGGCCTCCTCGAACATCGAGAGCGCCCAGAAGGTCGGAGCACTCCTCGCGGAGCGCGCCAAGGGTTCGAACATCAGCGCCGTCGTCTTCGACCGCGGCGGTCACCTCTATCATGGTAAGGTCAAGGCCCTCGCGGACGCAGCTCGCGAAGCCGGACTCCAATTCTAACGCTCTGACCTGACAAACATCATGGTAACAATTCCAGAAAACGAAACTCCAGCAACCCCTGCAGCTCCAGCAGCCGCACCACTCGGTCCGGTCGCAGGCTCCGGCTATCAAGGCAATCGCGGCCAAGGCGGCGGTTATCAAGGTGGCGGCGGCGGCGGTGGTGGCTACCAAGGCGGTGGCCAGGGCGGCGGTGGCGGTCGCGGACGCGGCGGTCCACGTCGTGAGGAGCGCGCTGCTCCGACCGATGCCGAAGGCAACGAGCTTTCCGAAAAGGTCGTCTTCATCAACCGATGCGCCAAGGTCGTCAAAGGCGGACGTCGCTTCAGCTTCTCCGCTCTCGTCGTCACCGGTAACAAGGTCGGCATGGTCGGTCTTGGCTACGGCAAGGCGAACGAAGTGGCTGACGCCATCAAGAAAGCCAGCGAAGGCGCCCGCAAGGTGCTCAAGCCGATGAGCATTGTCGATGGCACGATCCCTCACGAAATCTACGCCGAATACGGTGGTGGCAAGGTTCTCCTCAAGCCAGCATCTCCGGGAACGGGCATCATCGCCGGTGGCGGTGTGCGTGCCGTTTGCGAAGCAGTCGGCATCCGTGACATCCTCGCCAAGTCGATGGGTTCCTCCAACCACGCCAACGTGGTGAAAGCCACCCTCAAGGCACTCTCCCAACTCCGCACCCGCGACCAAGTGCTCGGCGGACGCGGCAAGAAAAAGCGCGAAAAGGCGATCTGATCGTCCTTTCCCTCACTTCCAACGAAACATTTAGAATATGGAACTCCATTCATTCAGCCCGAATCCGGGATCAAAGCACCGGAACAAGCGTCTCGGTTGCGGCGAAAGCTCCGGTCACGGCAAAACTTCCTGCAAAGGCAACAAGGGTCAGAAGGCCCGCTCCGGTTCCGGCACCCGTGTCGGTTTCGAAGGCGGCCAGATGCCTCTTCACCGTCGTCTTCCGAAGCGCGGCTTCAACAACTACGATTTCCGCGACAAGGTGGCGGTCTTCAATGTCGGCGAACTCGACGATCTCTTCGACGCCGGTGCCACCATCGACGAAGCTGCCCTCAAGGGCCAGGGCCTCGTCAATGGCACCTACGACAAGATCAAGGTTCTCGGCGTGGGCGAAATCACCAAGGCATTCCACCTCGTGGTCTTCAATGCCAGTGCTTCCGCTCGTGAAAAGATCGAAAAAGCGGGTGGCACGGTCACCGAACCCACCGCTTGATTGCTCCTATCTGATCTTTGATTTCCGATGAGGAAGCGCACTCCAGCGCTTCCTCATCGTCTTTATAACACTTAGCGTCATTTTCCTCACCCTTCCGCCATGATTTCTGCGTTTAAAAACAGTTGGAAAATCCCCGAACTCCGGGACCGCATTCTCTTCACCCTCGCCCTCATCGTCATCATCCGCCTGGGAGTCCACATCACGCTTCCGGGTGTCGATGCCGGGGTCATCAAGGCCTATCTGGACAGCCTGAAGAATGCCGATCCGACCAACCCCGCAGGCGGCATCACCGCGCTCCTAACGGTTTTCTCCGGTGGTGGTCTCCAACAGGCCGGTATTTTCGCGCTGGGAATCATGCCATACATCTCCGCATCCATCATGGTGCAGTTGATGACCGCCGTGGTGCCGAAGCTCTCGCGCCTCGCGCGTGAGGATGGCGGCCGTCAGAAAATCACGCAATACACCCGTTACATCACCATCGGTATCGCGATCGTCCAGGGATTCTTTGTCGCGAAGTCCCTCGTTTCTCCGGAAAACATTCCCTACATGCAGGGAATCAGCAAATTCGGCGAGTTAGTGCCGAATCCAGACGCCTTATGGATGATTCAAACCGTCGTCACCATCGTCGCGGGCACCGTGTTGCTCATGTGGATCGGTGACCAGATCACGGAAAAAGGAATCGGCAACGGCACCTCCATCATCATCACGGTCAACATCATTTCGGCCCTACCGGGTGCCTTGATCCAAGCTTGGAACTATTTCCTGCCATCTGGCACCGAAGGCAAGGTGAATGCCTTCAACGCCATGTGGATGGTTGTGATGATCGCCTTGTTGCTCATTGTCATCGCCGCGACCATCGCGATCACCCAGGCCCAGCGCCGGATCGCCGTCCAATACGCCAAGCGCGTGGTGGGCCGCAAACAGTTCGGCGGCCAAACCCAGTATCTCCCGCTCAAAGTCAATTACGCGGGCGTCATGCCGATCATTTTCGCCTCCGCCGTGCTTTCGCTGCCACCGCTGATGTTGCAATACATCCCCGGAATCTCCGGAAAGCCGTGGGCCTTGCGCGCCTACAGCGAGCTCTCTAACGGCGGCTTGTGGTTCTACGTTCTCGGCGGCGTCGGCATCTTCCTGTTCTCCTATTTCTGGGTGGCGATGATGTTCCAGCCATCGCAAATCGCGGAAGACCTCAAGCGCAACGGCGGTTACATCCCCGGCGTGCGCCCCGGCAAGCCGACGGCGGATTTCCTGGATTTCACGATGACCCGGCTCACCTTCGCCGGTGCGGTTTTCCTCGCGGCCCTCTTCATTCTGCCCGTGCTCACCGGTCACATGGTGGGACTGCCACCCGGCTCGCTGATCCTCCAGTTCTTCGGCGGCACCTCGCTGCTGATCATGGTCGGTGTCGTGCTTGACGTCATGCGCCAGGTCGAGACCCAGCTCCTTCAGAAGCACTACGACGGATTCCTCCGCAAAGGCAAACTCAAGGGCCGTTATGACCGTCTCAACCAGAACTCCGGCTCCGCTCCGCGCAACGCCATCGTGTATCTGTGGACCGTCATCGCCGTGCTGATCGTCATCAGCATCACTGTCTATATCTACAATAATAGCGGCAATTGATCGCACCCGCTGCCAAGCCGCTCCGTGTCGTTCTGCTAGGGCCACCGGCCTCGGGCAAGGGGACTCAGGGGCGACGGTTGGCGGCAAGCCTCGGACTCGGTTACCTCAGCACCGGGGCCTTGCTCCGGGAACAGATGGAGCAGGGGACCGAGCTGGGGAAACAGGCCGAACCCATCCTCGCCCGCGGCGAATACCTGCCGGATGATCTGATGTGCCCGATCCTCGCCGATTGGCTTTCACGCCAGACCGGCGGCTGGGTGCTCGACGGATTTCCCCGCAGTATGCCACAAGCGGTTTTTCTGGATGATTGGCTTGCTGATAGAAATTTGAAGATCGACGCGGCAGTCTCGCTGGAAGTGCCGTTTTCCGAACTGATCGCCAGAATCCACGACCGGGTCGAATGCCCGTCGTGCCGTTGGACCGGCCAGAAAGCACAGTTGAAAACCGGCGAATCCTGTCCGGCCTGCGATCACCTCGCAGGTCCCCGCGCTGACGACAGCGAGGAAAATTTCCGCAGCCGCCATGCGGAGTTCGTCCATCTCACCCAACCGGTCATCGACCATTACCGGGCTGCGGGCCTGCTTTCTGCTTGCGATGCCACGGCTCCGCAGGATGAAGTGGCGGCCCGGCTGCTCCGATCATTCGCCGGTTAAACGGTTTGAAAATTCCATTCCTCAATTTCTGTCTCAACATCGTGTCCCGCAGACCCCGCATCCCTATCAAGTCCCCGCGTGAAATCGAATTCATGCGCACGGCCGGCTCCATCGCCTCCACCATCCTGCAGGCACTGGCCAAGGAGGTTGCTCCGGGCAAAACCACCGGGGAGATCGATCAGCTCGCCGCCGAGATGATGCGCGAGCACGAGTGCAAGAGCGCCTTTCTCGGCTACCGCGGATTTCCCGGCTACACCTGCATTTCCATCAATGAGGAAGTCGTCCACGGCATCGGCGGCCCGCGCAAGATCCTGCCGGGCGACATCGTGAAGATCGATGTCGGCATCGTGAAGAGCGGCTTCATCGGCGACAACGCGACAACCGTCCCGGCGGGGGATATTCCGTTGGAGACGAAACGGCTGTTAGCGGTGACCGAGCAATCGCTATACGAGGCGATCAAACACGCGCGCGCGGGAAGAAAACTCGCCGACCTTTGTGGTTCGGTGGAGGATTTCGCGAAACCGCGCGGCTTCACGATCGTTCGCGAGTTCGTCGGCCACGGAGTTGGCCGCAGGTTGCACGAGGAGCCGCAGGTGCCGAACTACCGCCCGCAAGGCAAATCCCCGACGCTGATGCCGGGCATGACCCTGGCCATCGAGCCGATGGTCAACGCTGGCGTCCCATCCGTTAGGATTCTCGATGACGGCTGGACGGTGATCACCGAGGACAAGAAGCCGTCCGCGCATTTCGAGCACACGGTTCTGATTACTTCCGGAGATCCGGAAATTCTAACATGGCGGCCGCGCGAGGCGCTGCCGGAGATGCTGGGACTGCCGCCTTGGTAAAGTGTCCCGGCTGTCTCAGCCGGGTTTTCAAGCCACGCTCCCGGCTGAGGCAGCCGGGACACATTGAGAGCGCGAAGCTCTCCTCTATCACTTTCCATCGACAGGTGGGCCGAAGTCCCACCCTCCATAAGGGGCGTGGACGTCTCGTCCACGAAGACGATGAGCTGCGAAATGGCGGCGCGAAGCTCTTTTCTTTCGCTCCCCATCGGCCAGGCGGACAGGAGTGTCCGCCCTCCTTATTTCCCCCACGCTCCGGCTTCCGCTTTTTTCGCGGTGCTTTCCAGGTTCTTGAGTTGCGCTTTGTGCTTCGCAGCGGTGGTGCCATCCGGCAGGTCCGCGCCCTTGGTGTGGATGCGGACAAAACCTTTCTTGACAAGAAGCTCATGCAGCCAGCGGGATTTTCCATCCTGCTTTACCTCGACGAAGGCATGATAGCGTTCATCGTGATACGGACTGTCCCAACAGGTGTAGATGTCGAACGGCCGCGATGCCAACAACGCGAGGGTGAAATGCTTGGCATCCTGGCCGACCTGCACGGCTTGCTGCGGCGTGATGCCGCCCATATCCGCGGCTTGCTCGTCGATGCGCTGGTGATTGGTCTCGCCGCCGCGGTAGCTCTTGAAGGCGCTTTCCGGCGTGTCCACGAAGTAGAGCCGCAGCTCGGATTTTTTTCCATCAGGCAGATTTACCATGAAGCTGTCGCCGTCGTTGTTGCGGGTTTCCGCCAGGGTGCAATTCCGATAGACCTCGTAGCCGCCGATCTTTTCAGAGCCCTTCGTGGCAGGGGAAGGTTTCGCCTTGGGCGGCGGTGTGGATTTCTCCGTGCGGGAAGCGGTGGGTTTCTTCGCCGGTGAATCGAGGGATTTTTTCTGATCGTAGGCCCAGACCGCGATGGCGGCGACGATGAGCAATACGGTCCACCACGAACCGCCGGATTTGGCCTTGATGGTCATTTCAAATCCCCTTGAAGCCGGCGTATTCCTGATAGGTTCCGGTTGGCACCGGGACCGGACGCCACTCGCGGTTGAGCTTGCGGTATTTGTTGATGAACATCGTGGGGTCCGCCCAGTTCACCATGTCGGAGGGCACGCTGTTGCGCTGGACGCCGATGTGGATGTTGTGGCGCAACTCGAAATGCAGGTGCGCCGGGTACATGCCGAAGTTGCTGCCGATGGTGCCGATCTGTTGGCCCTTCTTGATGATTTGCCCGTCCTTGACCATGATCCGGTCGAGGTGGCCGTTGAGGGTGTCGCAGTAGGTGACCTTGCCGGTGGCAGGATCGCGGTAGGCGTGGCGGGTGAGAACGAGGTTGCCCCAGCCCGCGCGGGCGTTGTGGGCGTAGGTGACAACGCCATCGGCGATGGCATACACCGGGGAGCCAAGGTCGGAGTCGCCGCCCGCCCGTCCGTTCCAGTCCTCGCCGTAGTGTTTTGGCTCGCGCAGGCGCAGTCCGCGGGCTTTGTAGTAGCCTTCCGCGTTCGGTTTTCCGACGGGAAAGTCAAAGCCGTCGGCTAGGTTGATTTTCAGTTCCGCGGCGGTGGCACCGAGGGACATCAGGAAAATACCGGCGAGGCACGCGGCGAGTCTCCGGAAAATTTTGCCACCAGCGGTCATCGGCCAATAGTCCACTCCCCGGAGGCATTTGCCGCAAGCGCAAAAAAAAGCGGCATGGCCGTGAAGCCATGCCGCTTTGGAAAAAATCGACGGGCAGGTCAGGCGACCGGGCCCTGCACGCCGCCAGCCATCTCTTCGATGCTCAGTGGCTTGTAGCCGCCGATGGTTTTGAAGTAGAGGAACATCAGGAGGTAGATTCCCGCCATGATGAGGGGGATGTAGGAATCCGCCTTGAGTGTTGCGCGGTCACCCTTTTGGTCGGCGAGGACGACGGCTTTTTGGGCGTCGGTCTTGTCTTTGGCTTCCTTGGCTGCCGCGAGCTTCTGTCCATCGAGACCATAGGCTGCGGTTGCTGGAATGTTGAGGAAGGTGGAAGGCTTCTCCGCCTTGTATTCGGAATAGAGCGCCGCATCGGAGGCCTTGAGGGATTCGCCGGTGAAACGATCCTTGGCGTAGCCAAGACCGGGAGTTCCGATCAAGCCGGCGGACATCATGCCGATTCCACCCATGATCGACATCGCGATGGCACCGGTGTGAGGGAAACGGTCACCGACCACGGCGAGCATGGTGGGCCAGAAGAAGGTTTTGCCGACGGCGTAGATGCCGAGGGCGACCATCGCCATGGCAAAGGTTTCCATTTTGACAGCAAGGGTGAGACCGATGAAGGCAAGCACCGAGCAGGCGAGCAGCAGGCCGATGGGGGACAGCTTGAGCTTGGTTTCCAGCCAATGGGCGCAGAACCGGAGTCCGAACATGATGGCGGAGGTCCAGAGGAAGAGATACTTGCCGTCTTCCGAGGTGAAGAGGTTGCCGGTGATGTTCTGGATCCAGCCGTCGGTGCCGAGCTCGACCGCGCCGACCAAGGCGTGGGTGACGAATAGGACGAAGAGCAGGAACGATCCCATGGAGAAATTGGTCATCACGGCGACTCCAACGAGCAGGGCTCCTCCGATGCCGTAACCGATCAGGTTGGAGTATTCAGGAGAGACGCCTTTGAAAAGGTCTCCGAAGAACAAAGCGAGCAGGTAGCAGGCGACCAGGGCGCCGATGAGCCCGATGGATTTGAACATTTGGACGAAGCTTGCGCCTTGCTCGGCGGCTTCGGATTTTGGATATTTCTGACCGAGGAACATCAGTCCGTAAGCGGCGGTCGGGATGAGATAGAGGGCGAGCTGGAGTTTCCAACTGAGAGCCATCTTGTCATCAAGCAACCAGCCGGCGGTGACGCCGAGGATCATTCCGGCAGGCCAGGCGGCGTGCAGGATATTCAGATAGTGAGTCCGCTGTTTCGGGAAAAGGGTGGCCACCAGAGGATTGGCGACGGCTTCCAAGGTGCCGTTGGCGAAGGCGAAGAGGAACATGCCCCAGTAGAGGAAATTGTAGGCGTTTTCCGGTGTGCTGGCCCCGAAGGTGACGAACGCCGAGAGGATGTGGCAAAGGAGCGCAACGATGACCAATTTACCGTAACCGATTTTATCAACGATTACCCCGCCTCCGAAAATCCCGAAACAGAAGCCGATGAAACCGGCACCGCCGATCGCACCCAACTGGGCACCGGTGAATCCGTATTCTTTCGACCAGTTGTCGAAGATGCCTCCGCGGATGGCGAATCCGACTCCGGCTGCGAGGATGGCCATAAATCCGGCCCAGAGGAGCCGTTTGGCGTTTGGTACTGTGGATGCGTCTGTGTTTGTCATGGGGTTTGTGTCTGCGGGGATTATCGGTTCCGGTGACGGATGGCAAGCAAGGATCTGCGGGGAAAATCGCCGATTTGCCGGGCTTCTCCCCGAGTTGGAGGAGAAAGGCGGCGGATTTACCCAATTCCGGGCAGACTCCTTTCAGAAACCTGCTTGCTATGGTGCCGGAAGTGTTGCCGAGGGCTGGCATTTTCATCAGAGGCTGGTAGCATGCGGTCCTGTCCCGATGAATGGAACCACGCTCCATCCTCTTTTGCTTCTTTTCGCCAGCGCCTTACAGGTCTTCGCTGCCGAATCTACGGTCTACAGCCACGGAAATCCGACCGCCGAGGAGCAATACATGCTGGAATTGATCAACCGCGCACGGGCGGATCCCGAAGCGGAAGGCCGGTTTTTGTCCAATCTCAAGGACCCGGATATCAAGTTCGCGATCGATTTTTTCAATGTCGATCGGGTGCGCCTGAAGTCGGATTTCGCCAGCTATGCCCGGCGTCCTCCGCTCGCCTTCAATGCGAAACTGCTCGCGTCATCACGACGGCACAGCAAAGACATGGCGGAAAACAATTTTCAGGATCACATCGGCAGCGACGGCTCCACGATCGGCGACCGGGTGGGGGATGCCGGTTATTCCGCGAGCGCGTTCAGTGAAAGTATTTATTCGAATCTGGTTTCCACGGCGCTCTTCGCCCACGCCGGATTGAACATCGACTGGGGAGTTGGTGATGGAGGAGTGCAGCCGGGTGTGGGGCATCGCAGGAGCATCATGGGTTTCGGTTCCACGGATTACCGCGAGATTGGCATCAGCATTGTCTCGCGCAGCGGGGCCGACGCGGAAGAATTCGGCAAGCTGTCCGTTACCCAGGATTTTGCAAACCGTTTCGACTCGCCAAATTTTTTCGTCGGGGTGGCTTACTATGATGTGAATGCAAATGGCATCTGCGATCCGGGCGAGGGCCTCCCGGGGATCAAGGTGAAACCCTATACCGGTTCCTGGCATGCGGTCACTTCCGCCTCGGGTGGCTATGCGATTCCGCTTCCCGAGGTTCCCGAGGCGAACGGTGTGACCTTTAGCGGAGGTGGCCTGAAGAGCCCGGTAAGTAAGATTCTTTTCCTCGCCGGGGACAACGTGAAACTCGATCTCCGCATCACCTCAGGCGGGCCATTCGTAGCTCTGAAACCCTTGGACAAGATTGCGAACGAGAGCGGCGGAACCGCACGTTTCCGGATCACCCGAGTTGGGCCGATCACCGGCGAACTCAAGGTTTTCCTCACCAGTCCGACGCTCGGAGGCATTGGAAACGGGCTCCCTCAAGATTACCGACTCTCCGCCGTATCTCCCGCGCTCGTGAAGGAGAACAAAACCTTCCCGGGCCGATTTGCCGTCACCATTCCCGCAAACCGGGCGTCTGCGGAAATCAAACTTACTGCGTTACCTGACAAACTAACCGAGCCAATGGAAGGAGTTGGTTTCATCATCGATGAATCAAAGAACTACCGCACGGATAGTCCGCAATCAGTGATTATTTCAATCAAGCCGTGATGCCTTGGAGTTAGAGGTCCTCGTCCTGATGCGCGCCGCCCGCTGCGTTTTCGGAAAAGACGATGCAACGGTCTAACATCGCGTCTCCTGCCACCCATCCGCCGGGCCAGATGACAGAGTCCCGAACCACCGCCCCCGCTTCGATCACCGCTCCGGGACCGATGATGGAGCGCTCGACCCGAGCGCCGGATTCCACCTTCGCTGTCTCATGAACCGCCGGGGTTAGCGCGAGTTCGCGATGGGCTTGCAGATAGGAATCGCGGTCGCCGAGATCGAGCCACACGCCTTCGTCGAGGACCACGGCGCCGAGCTTTCCGGTTTTCGCCAACTCCAAAAATGCCGGGATCACCGAGATTTTCTCACCCGCCGGAATCAGGTCGAGGAAACCGGGATTCACGCAGTAAATCCCGCTGAAAACGTGCGTGCCATCGGCGAGGCCAAGGCTCTTCCGGATGTCGGTGACGCGGGTGCCGGACGCATCGATCGCGATGTGTTTTGCGACGCCCTCCGAACGCAGCGCCAACGTTGCGGGCAGGCCGGACGCTTCATGCGCTGCGATGAGTTTCTCCAACGGCAGCGTGGAGAAGATGTCGCCGTTGTGGACTAACAGCGGATCATCGCTCATCCACGTCGCGATGTTTTTCAACCCGCCGCCGGTTTCCAACAGAACGGGTTCGTGAAACAAGGTCACATCGTTTCCCGCTCCGAATCCCTCCCACGCTTCGGGAAGATGGTGCGTGTTGACGGCAAACCGGTGGATGCCGGCCCGGCGGCAAGCCTCCATCGCCCATCCGGCCAGCGGTTGATGGAACAACGGCACCAGCGGCTTCGGCAGGCGGTTGGTGAGCGGGCGCAGGCGGTTGCCCAGTCCGGCACCGAGGATGAATGCTTTGGTCACGCGCTTTGCTAGGCTGGCCGCGGCGATGATTTCAAGTCCCCCGTTATTTTTGCGCTTCCTGTTCTTCCTTCGACCACGCGAAAACCGGCAGCTTGTCCCGATCCAGATTCCTGAGATGTGGCTCGTCCTTGCGCGCGGGATCATCGGCGCGGCGGTATTGCCAGGCGTTCTTCCCGAAGACTTCCGCGCAGAGCTTGGCGACATCCGGGTCGTATTCGACGAGCTCCTGCCGGGTGTTCACATGGTTGTGCAGAGCGTCGTTCTGGCGATTCGTGCCGAACCAGGATTGCACCGCCTCGGCCCAATACTCGGCGTGGTTCTCCGCCGCATAAAGCGTCTTCCATTTTCCGGAGGCCATCGCCGCGTCGTAGGCTTCCTTGAGACGGCGGTCGAAGGTCGGATCGGTTTTCTCCAGACCGATGAGATGGATCGCGTGGGCGAACTCATGGACGAGGATGCTTTCCGTCGAATACGGATCGCCCTTGCAGCAAAGCACGTTTTCCTCCGCGCCACTCACCGCGGGACGCTCGTGGCTCGCTCCGAGTCCGCGCGCGCGGCGGTTCCAGAACGCCTTCGGTGTTAGGTCGGAGTGTTCCGGAATGTCGCAGGTCCGCTCGGAGGTCGCCATCACCGCGAGGCGGATGCGGGCCTTGGCCATCGCTTTGAAAATGTCGTTTCGCCCATCAAGCATGTTCCGGACGATCACCGCGGACTCGATCACCGCCGCATGGGTGACCTTCTCCGAAGCGACGACCGGGAAGCCTTCGATCAGGATCATTTTCTGATAGAAAGGTGCCATTTTGAAATCCTTCCGCACGGCATCGGAAACCGGTCGGACCTGATCCGCCGCACGCACGGAAGAAGTCATTAACGCCGCCGCTAAAAACAGGGTTCTCATTCGTGTAATCTGAAGTGGTGGAGGGAAATCACAAGGAAAGCAAATGGCTAGCCATCGCGCGGAATGAATTCCGCGCTCCCAGTGGGCTGGACAAACGGCGTTTCGTGGGCGAAAGACAGGCACCGCAGGATGCCATTGGAAATTCCCCATCGCTCGGAGCTGTGCGATTCCCACCGTGAGGAGGTGGCGAGTCTCGTGACCCATGCGGCGGGAGTGGTCTTCAGCGTCGTGGCCCTGGTGATGATGATTTTCCTGTCCGATGGAGAGCCGTTGAAAGTGGTTTCATCCGTGGTTTTCGGGACATCGCTCATCCTGCTCTATTCGTCCTCCACGCTATACCACTTTTTCACTTCGCTGAGGTGGAAGGCCCGTTTCCAGGCGTTGGACCATGCCTGCATCTATCTGCTCATCGCCGGTTCCTACACACCGGTCACCTTGATCACGTTGAAAGGGGCGTCGGGCTGGTGGTTGTTTGGAACAGTCTGGACGCTGGCGATCATCGGCGTGCTCATCAAGACGTTGGGGAACGGGAAAAAGGACCACTGGATCTCGACCTCGCTTTATCTCGCGATGGGCTGGCTGATTCTATTCGCGTTCGGCCCGCTCGTCCGCGGCCTGCCGATGGCGGGTGTGTGGTGGCTCGTCGCCGGCGGATTCACCTACTCCTTCGGTATTGTGTTTTACGCTTGGAAAAAACTGCCGTTCAACCACGCGATCTGGCATTTGTTTGTGTTAGGCGGCAGCGTGTGCCATGTGCTGGCCGTCGCAGGCTACGTCCTCAATTGATCCCTTTCCATGCCCGAGCTTCCTGAAGTCGAAACCACCCGCCGCGGCATCGAGCCGCATGTTACCGGAGTGCGGATTTCGGAAATCATCATCAAGCGGTACGACTTGCGGCAGCCGGTTTCCGAAACGATTCCGGCAATGGAAGGGCGTACGATTTCCGCTGTCAGCCGCCGTTCCAAGTATTTGTTGTTAGCGGTCGATGATGGTTCGACCCTTCTCATCCACCTCGGCATGTCCGGCAGCCTGCGTGTCATCGACCCCGGTGATGTTTGGAAAAAGCACGACCACGTCGGTATCTCGCTGGGAAATGGCAAACAACTCCGTTTCCACGATCCCCGGCGCTTCGGTCTGGTGCTGCGGCTGACGGAAACCGACCCGATGTCCCACGACTTGTTGAAGAGTCTGGGCCCGGAGCCGTTGGAAGGTGCTTTCACGTGGGAGTATCTGAAAGCCGCCTGCGCGAAACGTTCCGCAGCGATCAAGCTCGTGATCATGGATGCGAAGGTCGTTGTCGGCGTGGGGAATATCTACGCTTCCGAGGCCTTGTTCCGCGCCGGCATCCGGCCGGAAACACCGGCTCACAAGATCTCGAAGCCGCGCCTTGAGAAACTCGTCGCCTCCATCCGCGAGGTTCTATCAGCCGCAATCCTCGAAGGCGGCACCACGCTCCGGGACTTCCTCAACTCCGATGGCCAGCCCGGGTATTTCAAACAGCGCCTCTTCGTTTACGAACGGAAAGGGGAACCATGCCGGGTTTGCGGAACCGCCATCCGCCAAGCGGTGTTAGGCCAGCGTTCGACGTATTGGTGCCCGGTCTGCCAGAAGTGATCGTGGACGGGACGTCCATGCCCCTTATTTTTCCGCCGCGATCAAATCCGCCAGATGCCCGCCGCGCGCGGTCACCCATTTGCCCTTTTTGATCACCTTGGTGAATCCGAGCCCGCTGGCGGCGGCGGCTTTGAAAACCTCCCATGCCTGAGTCGCGATGATGCCGGAAACGATCAGATCGCCTTTCGGAGCAAGCGACTTCGCGATGACCGGCCAAGCCTCGATCAGCACGGTGGAAAACAAATTGGCCATGACGACGTCGTAACCCTTCTTGCGCGGCTTCCATTTCAGGACGTCCTGTTCCTTCATCTGGATTTCAGGCGTGCCGTTGCGTTCGATATTCCGAACTCCGACAGCGACCGCAAACGGATCAAAGTCACACGCGTAGGTTTCACCCGAGCCCATCTTCCGAGCCGCGATGGCCAGCACACCGGTGCCGGTCCCGAGATCCGCGACCGTCCAGTCCGTGCCTTTCCGCGCGCGCGCGACATCCACTAACAACCGCAGGCAAGTCGATGTCGTCGCATGATCGCCGGTGCCGAACGCCATTTCCGGCGGGATCACGATGATCTCGCGTTTCGGATTCGCTTTCTTCAGCGCGGCGAGTTCCTTGGGACGATTCTCGGCGGTGAGCAGGAAAACATCCCGCACCTTGAGCGGCCGGGGAGGGGCGACGGGTTTGCTCCACTCCGAGCCGGCCATCTGCCGGACGCTGCCGCCGAATTGTTTGGTGATGGCTTCGGCGGCCTTCTTCGTCTCGCAGAAAAGTTGGATGCGGATGGATTTTCCACCCTTGATGATCTCGATGACGAGATTCGGATTTCCGGCGAACCGTTCCTCCCATGCGTCCATCCATCGTATCGCGGAGAGTTTCGACCAGACGAACATGAAGTATTGCGTTGGGAAAAAATCGCGCTCCGGAAAAATGGAGCGGGCGATGAGATTCGAACTCACGACATCCACCTTGGCAAGGTGGCGCTCTACCACTGAGCTACGCCCGCGTCGGGAAACGCGTCGACGGCTTTCTACATGCGCCCCGATGACGGGCAAGCCAAATTTTGCAAATTTTCCATGTTCATTTTCCCGGCATCGGGTTTCCCTTCCCGCGCCCATGTCTGACAAGCTCGCTGAAATCATCGCCACCAAACACCTTGAGGTCGAAGCCCTGCTGCCACGCGCCGCACTGTTGCGGGCCGCAGCCATCCAGCGCAACGACTTCGGCGGCTTCCGCACGGCGCTCGATCGCGGGCCCGGCCGGCTTGGAGTTATCGCCGAGGTGAAAAAGGCGTCTCCGTCCGTTGGTTTGATCGATCCGGACTTCGATCCCGTCCGCCAGGCGAAACGCTACCTCGATGGCGGTACATCCTGCCTCTCGATTCTCACCGATGAGAAATACTTCCAAGGTTCTCTCAGCTACCTGACGCAGATTTCGAAATTTTCCGACGCCCCGCTGTTGCGCAAGGACTTCATGGTCCACGAGGTGCAGATCCACGAAGCCGTCGTCACCGGAGCCGATGCCATCCTGCTGATCGTCGCCGCGCTGGATGACGAAACGATGCGCCGCCTCTACGACGAGGCGAAATCCTTCTCGCTCGACGTCCTCGTCGAAGTCCACGACCTGCGGGAAATGGAACGAGCCCTCGAACTCGGCGCCGACCTCATCGGCATCAACAACCGCAACCTCAAGACCTTCGCCGTCGATCTCGCCACCACCGAGCAGCTCGCCGAGGAAGTCCCCGACGACGTTCTGCTAGTCTCTGAAAGCGGCATCAAGTCCCTCGAAGACGCCCGGCGCGTGCTGGCAGCCGGCGCGAATGCCGTGCTCATCGGCGAGGCTCTCATGCGCGCCCACGACCCGTCGCGCGAGATCGAGGCCTATCTGGCACTGGAGCTGGCCTAACGGCTTAGGCCGTCAGATCCTTCACCGTCGGCGTCGGGCAGTTGTTAATGACCGAGCGGATCCCATCATCACGGGACGCTTCCGAGCCATACATTTCGCTGGTGCCGATGAGCTGGCCGTTCTGGGCCTTGAGTGAGAAATAAGGCTCCCCTTTGGCCGAGAGTTTTCGCTCGTAACGGGCATCATGGGTGCCGTGGGTGCGGATGGATTCGATGCCGTTCTCAGCATTGGCCTTTTCGGCATAAAGCTGGCTGCTGAGGATCACCTCGTGGTTGCCGGCATGGAGGGTGACGTGGAATTTTCCACCGTCGGTTTTTTTGATTTCGTAATAGCCTTTCATGGTTTCGGGGTTTGGGGGAGATTCGGGACTTCCTGATTCACGGGAAAACCCGATCACACGGTTGCTAGGAAATCCCTTTCATCGCGGGATTGTCGATGAAAAAGGCGTCCACCCGTCTCTGCCGGTTTGCCATCCGCAGCCCGCGAGAATCTTCCTTTCAAGTTCCTTGAATTTATGGAAGATCGCGCTGTCGCGCTTCTTCGGGAAACTTTTCTGGGAACCGCGGGTTTGTTTTAAAATGTCTCTCCAGCCCGGGAGCGGATCCATGAAACCTTATTTCCGTCATATCATTGCGGCGTTGATCGTCGTAATCTGCGGCCTTTTCGGCTGGTGGATCGTGCGGGATTTGAAGCAATCCGCGATCCGGCGTGTGACCGTCAAACCGGCGACCGAGCGCCAAACAAAAACCTCTCCGCACTTGGTGGCCCGCAGCACACCGGCACTCCGGGATGAATTCCGCGACGGAACGACCGTGGAAATTTTCGGCAGCCGCCTGCCCGACGAGGTGATCCTGAGATTTCCCTCGGATGAAGCCTTCGAGGCGTTCCTCTATGCCGTCGAGCAGAGCAACATCCAGGTCGTCGGTCAACTCGACCGGTTGCGGGCCGTGCGCCTCCGCTACGATGATCGCGAGGATCTAACGCTTCTGCTGTTCGGAGAAAACATCACCACCTATGATTCGATTCCTTCGGTCCCGTCACCGGGGCCTGGGAGTGGTTCCACGCAGGAAGGCCTCGTAGGCTTCGGCAACGGGCTCCTGCCATGGCTGGGCATCACCACCGATCATTCATCCTGGGGGGCCGGCGTGAAGATCGCGGTGCTCGATTCGGGGATCGTGCCGCATTCCGATTTGCCAGGCTTGGTGCAGTCCATCGAGATTGTCCCTTTCCCGCTGGATCTGGATAAAACCCATGGCCACGGCACCGCCGTCGCATCACTCATCGCCGGCGTGGATGATTCCGCTCCCGGAGTCGCTCCCGCAGCCGAGCTGATTTCTATCCGCATCAGCGACGAATCGGGCCAGGCGGATTCCTTCGCCATGGCCGCAGGAATTCTAGCAGCGGTCGATGCCGACGCGGATCTCATCAATATCTCCATGGGAACCAGCGTGGACAATCCGTTGATCGCGGAAGCGGTTGGCTACGCCCGGAACCACAACGCGCTGATTGTTGCCTCGTCCGGAAACACCGAACAGTCCGACGCCACCTATCCGGCCGCCTATCCCAGCGTCATCAGCGTCGGTGCGGTCGATGCCCGTGGCGAGCATCTGGATTTTTCCAACTACGGTAAATTTCTATCAGTCACCGCTCCCGGATATGCCGTGAACGCCGCCTGGCCGGGAAATCGTTACAAACGCATCAGCGGCACATCGGCTAGCGCCCCCATCGTCACCGGTGCCATCGCCGCCACCATGTCGAACGGCTCGGGGGTGAAAATGAGTGCCAGCCAGGCAGCGGAAATCGTCATGAGCCACTCCGATGAAGCCGGTATTTCCGGTCCGGATTCCGAATACGGCGTGGGCATCCTCAACGTCGGCCGCATCATGACCCGCGGAATCTCCGGGATCGTCGATGCCGCCATCACCGACCAGCGCATCGTCAGCACGGGCAGCGGCGACCAGATCCAGATCACCATTCAAAACCGCGGAACCGCCATCCTCGTCAACACGCTGTTGGAAATTTCCACCCCGTTCGGCAACCGGCAATTCAACGCCACGACCCTGGCTCCGGGCAGCATCCAGACTTTCACCATGCCGATCCAGCTCGCCGGATTTCACGAAGACACTCCGATCGAAGTCTATTCGAAGCTCACCCTCGGCACCACCGGCCGGGACATCACGCCATATAACAACCAGCGCAGCGACACGCTTTACAAGCGTTGAACCGGGAGCGCGGAATCCAGAGCCTGCCGTAGCAGGCACTTAAAAAATGGCGAAGCCCACACCGGCTGGCCTTGGGCAATTCATTCCGCGGGTTCGACTTTATCTGGCAAACCGGTGCGAAAGGGAATCATTCCCTCTTCATTTTCTCCAACTGCTCAGGCGGGCAAATCGTTCCGGGAAGCACGACTTCCTTGGTTTGCTCCAACTTTTCCGGAGACCCGCCCGCTCCTCCGCGTGGCGGGACGATTCCGGTTGTTCTGTTGGAAGCTCCATCCTGACAAGCTGCCGCTGACAAGGAAACGGCAACCGCCGCGACTTGCATCACCCGGATCGAACCGCAGATGGGGCCATGCTTCCTCTGAAGGGCGATCACCTCGTCAATGGAGCAATTCGTCAGATCGAAAACCTCTTTCCGGCACTTTCCACAAAACCGCCCGTTGGCCGTGACGCCCATCTCGTCCCAGTTCATCGGGCATTTGAACGAAAAGTGGTTTTCCGTGAGTTTGTTCATGGTCCAGTTACTACTTTGTGTCTCATCCGAAGTCGATGATGAAGATGGTGCCCTGAGCTCTTCCTAAGGGGCATGGACGTCTCGTCCACGCGAAGGGAGGAGACCTCCCTTCCCCTTATCATGGTTAGTAATACGGCTTCAGCATCCAATAACAGATCGGTCCGGTGATGGCGACGTAGAGCCACATCGGGAATACCCAACGGGCGAGCTTGCGGTGGGCGGCGAAGCGGTTGGTCCAGCCGGCGATGAACGTGAAGAGGATGAACGGAAGGCTGACCGCCGCGAACACGATGTGGGTGGCTAGCAGAATGAAATAGATCGTTCGCATCGCACCCTCTCCGCCGTAGCGCGTGGGGTCGTTCGTGATGTGATAGGCCACGTAGGAAAGCAGGAACAACACTGACAGGAGCATGGCCATCACCATCGTGGCGCGGTGGAGTCGGACGTTTCCGAGTTTGATGAAAATCAGCGACACTAGCAAGACCACGGCGGCCACGGCGTTGATCCCGGCGTGGAGCGGCGGCAGGAAAGCGGTGGACCAGCCGTCCGGCAGCGGCAGCTTGATCTTCTGCATCACCACTACCAGCAGGAGTACCACGGCGGACAGGATCCATGCGGCGATGCCGAGTTTCTTCGAGAGCGCTTCCTGCGGCGCGCGGGTGAGCCATTGCTTGCGTTCGGATTCCATCAGATCCCGGGTGTTTCGTTCTTCTCAAGCTCCTGGCGGATGCGGGTATAAAGCTCGTCCTTGAGTTTTTGATAGAGATTCGGATCGAGCTTTTTGGCTTCTTCGGAGCGGGCGTCGGCGAGCGGCCATTTGCCGATCACCTTGAATTCGCGGTCCACCAGAATGAAGCCGAGGTCGTGGGCATATTTTCCGTTCGCCTCGATGTCCAACGGATCGGTGCGCTGGCGGATGCCGAAGAACTTCAGCTCGTGTTCGAGATAATCGTGGGTGGTTTTGGCATCGCCGGCGTTGAGGAACCACCAGTTCTTCGAATCGGCACCGAGGGCTTCGGAGTAATCGGCCAGCTTTTCGGCCTGGTCGTTCTCCGGATCGACCGAGATGCAGGTGATGTGGAAATCCGGATGGCCTTTGAACTCATCGTAAAGTTTCCGCAGTTCCTCGCCGTTTCTAACCGCGCAGTGCGGGCAGATGGCGAAGAACTCGGCGACGATCCAGACCTTGCCGCGCAGGTCGGAGAGTTTGACCGCCTTGTTGTCCTGATTGGTGGCGGAAAGATCTTTCTCAATCGGGAACCACTGCGGCGCCTTTTCCTTGCCCATGTCAACGGCCGGTGCCTGATAGGGAGCGTTCAGGCCCTTGCTCAGATACATGGAAATACTGACGATGCCGATGCAGATGGCGGCGACTCCGGTGTAAAACAGGGCGATGGTGGTGTTGCGTTTCATCACTTTTTGAATTCCTCGGCGAGGAGCTTGTCGATGGTCTTGTTCAGCAGGATTTCGAGCTGTTCGACGTTGCTGCGGTTGACGCCAGCACCCTCTGGTACGGTCTTGATGTCCTTGGCATCCCAGGCTGCGGCTTGTTCGAAATCGAACGCCGCGATGAACGGTGGCCCGCCCTGTTTCTGCGGGACGACGGCGCGGCGGATATGGCCGTTCTTGTCGATGAGCACGATGGACGAGTCATACTCCCATTTGCCCTTCAGCTCGTTCGGATAGATGGAGGCCTTGAGTTCGTTCTTGATGAACTTGTGAAGGGTTTTAGGCTCGTTGCTGCCGCACCACCATTGCGGCAGGGTCATGCCGTTGGCGTTGGCGGTGGCGGTGAGGGTTGCGAGCAGTTTCTCCGACGGCTGCGGATCGACGACCAACGAAACGAGGTTGAAATTCTTGTCGCCGGCGCGGGATGCGGCGAGTCGTTTCATGACTTCCAGACTGAGTTTTGCAGCCTGCGGATCGCGCAGGCTCATCACGTTCACGGCGATGACATTTCCCCGGAGATTGACGAGATCCACGGTTTTTCCGTCCTGCCGCAGCATCCGCAGGTCGCGCTCCGGAGTGATGCGATAGATCACGGCCGGCCGGTCGTCCTTGGCCTTGCCTTTGGACCATTGATTGTAGGAAAGCGTGATCAACCACCCGCCGAGCAGCATGATGCCGATGAGAACGAACGCGGTGTTGCGGAGCTTTTTCGGATCGCGGATCGCGGGTTCGAGACTTGGGTCGGGCAGGGGCATCGGCGGCGGAAGTTAAACGGGTCGGGTCGGCAGGCAAGCCGGGGGACTACTTTTTGCTGATTTTGATTTCGAACATCTGCGGCCAGTATTTGCCGGTGACGAGGAGGTTGCCGGTGGATTTGTCGTGAGCAATTCCGTTCAGGACCTCGGCCCGGCCCGGCGGGGTGAGCTGGTTTTTCAAGCCCTTGAGGTCAAGCCAGCCGGTGACCTGGCCGGTTTCGGGTGAAATCCGGGCGATGCTGTCGGTCGTGTAAATGTTGGCGAAGATCTGGCCGTCAATCATTTCCAACTCGTTGAGATTCTTTAACGGGGAGCTGCCGTCCTTCACCGAAAGCGTTTTGATTACGGAGAAATCCTTGGGATTGATGAATTTCAAATCGCTGCTGCCATCGCTCATGATGAGCTGCTTGCCATCGTTGGTAAGGCCCCAGCCTTCGCCCTGATAGGTGTGGGAGCGGATAGGCTTGAAGGTTTCCGGATCGAAGACGTAGGCGGTGTGTTCCTTCCAGGTCAGGACGAACATTTCCTTGTTGAGGATGGTCAGTCCCTCGCCGAAAACGGTTTTCGCAAGCGGGCGCTTGCGGAGGACTTTTCCCGTCGCTGGATCGATCTCGCGCAAGGCGGATTCGCCGTATTGGCCGGCACTTTCGAACAGGCGACCGTCTAGCAGCTGAAGTCCCTGGGTGAAAGAGGTGGCGTCATGCGGGCGGGTGGAAACGATCTGATAGGCGAGCGTGTCCGGCACGGATTTCTGGCAGGATGCCAGGCTCGCGATGGCGACGACGAGTGAAGCCAGGGATTTCAATCTCATGAGATCAGTTCGGTTTGAAATTTTTCCAGCACTCGAGGAACCCCGGCGCGAAATCGGAAGGATTGGCCGCGATCCACGCCTCGATTTCCGCGAGCGGGAACCACATCGCCGCTTCCACCTCGGCAGCGGGGTAGCGCAGGTTTCCATCGTGACGGGTGCGGTAGAGTCGGACATGCTCCCAGCCGGTTTGCTCGCGCGGCGTGATGCGGGCGATCTCTTCGGGCGCGGCTTCCACGACGATGCCCATTTCCTCTTCCAATTCCCTAACGGCGGCGTTTTCGTAGTCCTCGCCGGAGTCGAGATGGCCGGACACGCTGGAATCCCAGAGTCCGGGGCAAAGATCCTTGAGCGGCGAACGTTTCTGCAACAGCAGGTCGCCACGTTTGTTGAAAACGAAAACGTGGACGGCGCGGTGGACGAGTTTCTGTGCGTGAACCTCGGCGCGGGTGGCGGTGCCGGTGACTTGGTCGTTGGAATCCACCACGTCGAAGATTTCACCTGCTTTCTGCGGCAGATCGCTGAGCGGATGAGGATCGAAGACACGGGTTAGATCGACCCATTGCGCGAGTGTCAGCTCCTCGCCTCTAACGGTTGCTGAGACGCCGAGTTCGGCGATCACGTCTTCCCACGGCGGTCCGTCGCCGGGGAGTTGTTTCTTGAGCTGCTTGCGGCGTTGGGCAAAGCCGCGGCGGATGAGTTCGTCGAACAGGCGATAATCGAAAACCGGCAGCCCGCTCGTCCGCGGGCGCAGGACTGCCACGGCGGAGTCGATTTTCGGCTGCGGATAGAATGCCTCGGGCGGAACGGTGCGCAGCGGTTGCACTTCCCAATTCGCCTGCGTCCTGAGCGATAGGATGCCGTAGTCCTTGGTGCCCGGTTTCGCGGCGAGCCGGTCGATGACTTCCTTTTGCAACATGATCACCGCGCGCTCGAAGGGATGCGGACGGCTGAGGAGGTTTTTCATGATCGCCCCGCCGCAGGAGTAGGGGAGGTTGCCGAGAAATTTCAGCGGACGGTGTTTGAAAAGCGTGCGCCCGTCGAATTTCACGCCATCGGCGTGATGGACTTCCACGCTCGGCTCATCGCGGAATTTTTCCTTCAAGGCAGCGGCGAGGCGGGCGTCGAACTCAATGAGGATCAACTTCCGGACCTTGCCGACAAGGTGCGTGCTCAGCGAGGCGGTTCCCGGACCGACTTCGACCACCGCGTCGTTCTCGGTAATTTCCAACTGCGAGACGATCCAGCGCGCCATGTTCGGATCGATCAGAAAATTCTGCCCGAGTTGCTTGCTCGGCAGCACTCCGGCGTGATCCAGCACTTCTCGAATTTCCCGACCCGTCATGGCCGCCGTTCATGAGGCATTCCCGCCCGACGCGCAACCCCAAGGATTCACGGAAAAGCCTTTGAAATCTCCTCCGGATTTTCGGCAATCCGGTCGGGGTTCGCACCAAGAAGTCGCTCGCGGTCATTGAATCCCCACATCACGGCGACGGATTTCATCCCGGCATTCCGAGCCGTCTCGATGTCGAGTGTCGAGTCGCCGATGAGCGTGCATTCGCCGGGAATCAATCCGAACGCGTCGGAAATTTCGAGCGCTCCGGTTGGGTCCGGCTTGTGGTGGATCCCCGGTCTCTGGCCGAGCACGGCGGTGAAACGAATTCCCGGGAAAACCTGCGAAACCATCGCCACGGTGAACGGATGAGGTTTGTTGGAAAGCACCGCGAGCGGGTAGCCGCGGTTTTGCAGGGACTCCAGCAACGTGGTAATGCCCTCGTAAGGAACCGTTCCTCCCGGCCAAGTGTCTCCGTAGTATTTCTTGAAGTCCTGTTCCAATGACAAAACGAGGCCTTCATCCGCATCTGCGGGGATCGCGCGTTGGACGAGGATCCGGGCACCGTTTCCAATGAATCCCCGCACGGCTGAAACCGGATGGGTAGGCAAACCGGATGCGGCTAAAGCATGATTGAGAGAGGCCGCGATACCTTCCAAAGAATCCACCAACGTCCCGTCGAGATCGAAAATCAAACCGTGTTTCACGCCGGGAAACTGGCCGGTCGCACCGCGATGGGAAAGCGCTTAAAATCCAATCAGGCTGACCAGCTCATTGTCGCTGAAATCGTCGAGTCGGTCGGCGGCGGCGATGAGGGTTTCGGTTTCCGCGATGTCCTGGATCGCGACGGCCTGCGGCGAATCCAGATAAACCGTGCCGTCAGTGGACTTGGGCGCGGTCATGATGAATGAAAACGCCAACGCGGCGGTCGCTCCGGCAAGACCCGCAAGTGGGACCGGGGAAAACAGGCGCTTCCACCATGGTTTTACGTCGGCGGCCAGTCGGACCGCCCGGAGCGTGTCATCGACGAATCGCGCGCTCGCTTTCGGCGCGGGCGCTTGGTCCAGAAGCTTCCAAACGGCGTCGGATTCCCAAGAGTCGTCGGTGGTGTGTGGATCGCGGTTCATGATTTCAGGACGTTTTACGCCCGTAAGAACCCAATGCCGATCCGAAAGTTGCGTTTCTTCATCAAAAATTAAGGTTGGGGCAGGGATCGGCATTCAGGGGTTCACCTGGGTGATATGGGGAGGCAGGATCGGCGGTGGTGCGATGGGATAAAGCGGTGGAAGGTCGAGCGGGTTGGCTGACATTTGATTTTGTGCGGCTTGTGAGACCACATCGGAGGTGGATTTCGCGCTTTTGGAGCTGGATTTGGCAGACGAGCCCTCACCTCCGTTGGGATCGAGTTCAGCCAGAAGTGCTTGGACGGCAGACAGCGATTCAGGGGAGGCCGCGATGGCGCATTGGGAAATCAGCCGCAGGTTTTCCGGCGACGATTGGATCGCGGTTTCCACGATGGAGACGACAAGTTGGGAATCCGCGAGGGCAGCTTGGATCGCTGATTTCACGATTTCGCAAGCGCATGATGGATTCGCTGCCACTTCGGATTCCACGATTTCCAAAACCGCGGTTGGATTCATCAGGATCCGCTGTCTAACCGCCAGGGCGATTTCCCGGCCGTCCGGGACAGTGGTGGCTTTGGCTGGCTCCCGATAGGTGGCGGAAATCAATTCCAGCTCGTCGCGGAGGGCTGTTTCCTCCGGATTGAAACCGATGCTTCCGGTGGGAATTTTCTGATAGATTGATGCTTGTTTCAGGACATCGAGATCGATGACCGACTCGACACGCCGGAACCCGGTGTCTTGTGAATCCAGTGTCCGGGCATTCTGGACGACGACTTCAGGGCGGGTTTCCGAAATGATTCCTTCGGCTTTGAAGGGAACGAGGCGCATGGCACGATCCGCGGCCGATGGCGGGTCATTTGGGAAGTTCTGCGCTGAGAGAGATGCCGTCATGCAGGCTGACGCGGCCAGCAGCAGGCGGATGATGGATGAGGATTTCATGGCGTTTGGATTTCGGGTTGGATTGGTTCATGAATTATTCCGTTTGCGCCGCAGCGTGATCATCCCGATGCAGACTCCGGCCAAGGCGAGGCTGCCGGGTTCGGGAACCGCATTGACTTGGAATCCCGAGAACGTGAGCACGTTTTGATTCGCGTCCGTCCCGCCCAACAGGCTGACGCCAGCCACCGTCGAGGTGTCGAATCTGAAATCCAAAGAACTGAGGCTTTGGCTGGATATGAACGTGAAGCTGAAATTCCCGGTGTCTGGATCGTTGCCGATAGAAACGACATCGAGAAGGTTCAGCAGCATGGCGCTTTCATTGGATGCGCCGGTGACCCCGGCCGTCGTGATTCCGAACTTTGCGGACTGGAGCACGTCAACGGGCAGGCCACCCCCCGAAGTCACCGTGAAATCCACCTGATAGAGCTGGTTGGGAGCGATGGTCAGTCCGGAAACGGAGGCGTCCGACTGCCAGTTATAAATAACGCTGGCTCCCGCGACATCGTTGACCAGGCCTTGCAGCGCTGGACCCACGTTCACGATTCCGAGGATTTCGGCGTCGGTGGTGATTTCCCGTCCGAACACCAGCGAGTCGTTGACCGTCCGTGTGAAGGCGGCGAGCTGAGCGTCGAGATTCGCCAGCGGAATGGCCACGCGGACCTGGGCATGGCCTCCTGCGGAGTGGGTCCAGGTGACGACGCCGTTAGACGCCGAGTCGTCCACCGGAGTGTTCTGAACGCTGAGGGCGAGCGTGCCGGTGGTGGCTCCGTCTCGCCGGACTTTGAGATCCGGATCGAAAAATGGTCCGGATTGGATGATGGTTTGTGCGACCAAGGTGCCAGGGGCAAACAGGGCGATGGCGGCAAGCACGAGGGTATTCTTGGTAAGTAAGGGCGGGTGTTCGATTTTCATATCGATCCCGCTTATGATCTAATCATTTGAAGTCTTCGATATTCCTTGGGGACATAATGCTAATGATCCCAAAAGGCAGATGGCCGGTGCCCGGATGACCGTTTTATAGGGGTTTTCCTCAATCGACGGGCTGAAATCCTCTCCCGAACAGGTCTCAAAACCAGACAGGTAGTCCCAAAAACGGACAAGTGGTCCCAAAAACGGCCATAGCACGGGTTTGGCACCCCGTGGAGAACCTTTAAGAGTGCTAGATTGTTTATGGGCTGATAAACCCGTTAGGACTTCGGATTTCCCAAATGACGGTGCAGCTAACCAATCGAACCTTTTCAGACGGCCCTACTCTACGGGGCCGTGCGATCCACAGAACCCGAACCTCACCAAGGCGGATTTCCGCGAAGCACCATGACGGATTCTGAAAATCAACCCGGTTCGCAGGTTGAGGATCCTAAGTTGGATTCGGTGGATTTCCGCCATCTCTCGGCGTTCCAGAGTGTCTATCAGGAAAAGAGCTACACGGGCGCGGGGCTTGGGATTCCGGCCGCCCGCAAGAGCATCGTCCGGATGATACAGAATCTGGAGCGGGATTTCGATTGCAGGTTGTTCATTGAAGGATCTCGCGGGCAACTCGTTCCCACCCCTTTCGCCGAGCGGCTTTTCAACGATCTCCGCTTCCTGAACACCGCGAGACACCGCATGAAGGATCACATCTGCGCGATCCATGAAAGCGGGCGTGTGCTGCATGTCGGAAGCTCTGCTGCCGTGTTCCGGACCCAGGAGTTCCGGGCGCTGTTCCGGGAACTCCAGACGGCCGACGGCATCCGGGCCTGCTACTGTCCGATCGATTCCGCGGATGCGGGGAAGGCGCTTGTTTCCGGGCATTGCGATCTTTTCATCGGCTGCTGGAGCGGGAAAGGAAGCCGTTTCGTGACCCACGAGGCGGGTGGCGTTTTCTATCAATTCTACCGCCGAGGACCGGGAGGGGCGCAGAAGGATCTCATGCCGAGAGCTTGTGTCGTTTCGCTCTACAATCAGGTGCCTGACCTTCCTCCCGTGCCCGACGGCTGTGATTCATGGGGGATCCTGAACGAATCGCAGTGGCTGTATTGGCTCGATCATGCCGAGGAATGTCCTAACGGGACGCTGATCCTCGGGCCGGAGATGCAGGTCGATCCCGGGTGCTGGCAGGTAGTGGAGAACCAGCCCGAAAGTCCGGTGTCACAGAGGCTGCATGTCAGTTTCCTTCGCCAGCATCCCTATGAATTCCTGCCCGCCTTGGCTCGGAAAATTCAAAACCGGATCGTGGAGCCATGATCACCCCGGATATCCGCGAGCTTCAGGTTTTCCTTTCGTTGGTGAAAACCGGAAGTTTTTCCGCAGCCGCACTACAACTCGGAGTCACCCAGCCGGCTGTCAGCGCCCAGATTGTGAAACTGGAGCAGGTTGTCGGTTTTCCCCTGTTCTACCGTTGCCCCGACGGGACCCTGATCACCGACCAGGGAAAGAAACTGGTTCCCCTGGTGGAGGACATCGTGCGGGAACACGCCGATCTGCTGCGCCGCGCCGCCTATTGGAAACGGTCTCTAACCAAACAGGTGAAGATCCGGACCGACGGCAGCAAGGCCGGTCAGGAAGCCCGCAAGCTGGGCCATGAGACCGGGCTGGAAATCTGGCAGGACCTTGAACCGGACGTGGATTGGTTAGGTGCCTTGAGGAATCTCGAATTCGACATCGTACTGGCGGGGTCTTTCCTCAAGGTCGGTGATGTTTCCGGCATCAAGACACTGCCAGTTAGGCAGCAGCGCGGAATCACGATCGCCTGGAGCCCCACCTACTATGTCTTCAACCGCGAGACATTCAGTCTCCCCGATGCGATCGCCTCCACGCCGATCCTGCCCGCGCGCTCGCTGGCGATCGGATTCCGTGAATTCCTGACCCACTGGTGCAAGTCATTGTACGGCCAGGAGCTCGACGAGGTGATCGAATGCCAGAGCGAGATGGAAGCGGTGAATGCCTGCAAGCACGGGCTCGGTGTGTTGGTTTTTCCGGGTCATGCCGAGGAGCGGTTGAAGCTCAGGCAGGAGGGATTGGAAACCGTGCATGCCTTTGAATTCGTCCTGCCCAAGGCTTTCACTTTCGGAATCCGCTACCGTGCGGACGAGAGGAATCCCCAGATCCTGGCTGTCGTCGCGAGGTTGTCAGAGATGCTCAAACTGCAATCCTAACTAAGATCAAACTCCGCGTTTGTCGCCCCATAGCCGGATGTGAAGCCGGTCGCAAAATCGATATCCCCGCTCACGGCAAACGTCCGCCAGCCACACCGCGCTTTTATCCAGCTCCGCGGAAGTCCGGCCTTCCGGCATCAGCAGGATGCGTGAAACCGGAATGCAGTTAGCCTCGCGGAGCTGTTGGATTTCTGACAGATCACCGGGTTCCGCGACGACAAATTTAAACCAAGCCTTCGGTGAGCGGGTGAAAAATCCCAGCGCCGCCGCATTCAACCGCAGCGATTCGGGCATCCCCGCGTTGGACAATTTCGGCGAGACATTGAACTGGTTCACCGCCTCATGGAAAGCGGGCGAGGGGATGCGCGTCCCGTTCGTTTCCACCTCGAATTGATTCTCCGGCTGACGCTCGCGAATGTATTCTATCAATTCCAAAAACGCCTTCTCCTGCAGCAACGGCTCGCCACCCGTAATCACCGTCCGCCCGCAACCGAACGCCATCACCCGCTCCGCCGCTTCCACCGGATCGATCTCGAAAGTCACCTCCGCCTTGCGATGTTTCACATACCCCGGAACCAAATCCTTCTCGTGCGGCCACGGCGTTCCTTCGAAATTCCACGTATGATCCGTGTCGCACCAGACGCAGTGGAGGTTGCAACGTGACGCCCGGATGAACACCGCCGGCGCACCGACGCTCACGCCTTCGCCTTGGATCGTGTGGAAAATTTCCGGGCCGTCGCCGAGTTTCGCGAGTTTCATGGACACCCCTAGGAATCACGGATGAACGCGGATGGACATTGATTTTTCTCCGCCCTAAAACTTTCCCCATGAGCATCATCACCGGCCGGGGGGATTCCGGCGACACCGACTTGTTGTTCGGCAAACGCATCGCGAAAACCTCGCTGCGCATCGAAGCCCTTGGAAATGTCGATGAGCTCAATGCCGCCCTCGGCCTCGCCCGCGCCGCCGCCCACGACGCGGCATGGATCGCCCTCATCGATGCCCTCCAGGAGCGACTAATCGGCCTGATGGGTCAGCTCGCCTACCTCCCGGAAGATGAGGCGCGCTACGTGGAGAAAAAATACGCCGCGCTCACCCAGGCTGATCTTGATTGGGTCACCTCCGAGGCCCACCAATACGAGGCAAAAGGCATCAAATTCACTGGCTGGGCCCGACCGGGTGCGGAAGGTTCGCTCGCCCGCGCAGGGCTCGATTATTCACGAGCCGTCGCCCGCCGGGCCGAACGCAGCGTGCTCGCCCTCCACGAATCCGGCGAACCTGTCCCGGATGTCGTCCGGTTGTTCTTCAACCGCCTTTCCGACCTACTCTGGATCCTCGCCCGCGTCGCAAGCGATTGAACTCCGGAAACATTTTCCAAGGCACCTCCATTTCAGAATTGAACCACAATGGGAGCGCAATGGACATGGACGAACTGTTTGCTTCTGAAGAATGAGTCAAATGAACAGCACCAACACAGATGAAGAAGGGATTGGAGTGGGTTGTTCGAGTTTTCAGCCACAAATCATCCGAAATCCTGACTCTTCATCCCTCTTATCTGCGTGTATCCTGTTCATCTGCGGTTGAAAAATCCAAATGGAGAGGTGCCCCCGAAACATTTTCAAAAAGGGGTTGCCAAGCCGCGGGCGACTTCCTAGCGTCCCGCCCTCCAAGGGCAGGTGTCAGAGTGGTCGAATGAGCACGCTTGGAAAGCGTGTGTAGCAGCAATGTTACCGAGGGTTCGAATCCCTCCCTGTCCGCCATTTCTTTCTCATTTTAAGTGAGTTGAGAGATGTGATATTAGGTTGAGAGATGCGGTGGTGAAATTCGCTTGAACCCCGTTTGAACCCTTTACGGAGTTGCTCGCGCAGCTTGCTGTGTTGAGGTTTCTGATCCCCGCGATTTATTCGAGCCTGCATTAAACTTTCTCAGGTTGCGACCCGCAACCGCGCCAAACTTGTTGTAGTATCAAGACCTTTCAGGCGAAACTCATGGTTTTTGGAGAGTTGTCCTGCGGAGCACCCCCACATTTTTATCGAGCCTCGGGACGCACCTTTTCCAGACCCCACAAGCTGTTTGTTTGGAAATCTCTCAGCGGGTTGCAGTTCTCCAGATGCTTTAGAATGGTTGAGCTTGGTCTGATGCAACTAACTTAACGCTGACGCTGAGTGGATTCCACGCTGTCATGAAGTATCTTGTCGATGTAAGACCTTGCCCGTTCTGGATTGTCGCGGAGGAACTGCTGGAAAAAAAGGGATGCCTCCCTGCTTCGCTCGCTGTCGTTTGAGATTGCATCATCGAACTGTTCAATGAGCTCGATTCGGACGGCTTCTGCCAATTCAAACGTCTGAATCCTCTTTGGAGCGTTATGCAGGACAAAAGCGGTGAAGGCGCCGGCAATTGGAAGTGCGCCCATTATCCCGTAAACAGCCGAACGCAGGTCCTGTGAATACCTATGTCGTCGGTGAGCGAGTTTATTGTCCAAATCCTGGGGCATGAGTGATCCTTTATATTAAATAAACCTTGAATATAAACAATTACTAACTCAAAATCAACGAGTTGTCTCAAAAATTCATTTGCCTACTTCGGCCTACTATGTAGGTTGCCAGCATGAGAGTGAGAGTCGGCACCCCCTATCAAAGGAGAAACGCGGATTTGCCGGTTTCTCCCTTTCTCGCCGGTCTCATTTTGATGGCATCAGTCGTTGTTATGATCACTCCCATGCTGAAGCCCTCTCCAATGGGCTATTCGTACAGTTTCGGCGAAAGCGAGGTCGTCTTGGATACAACGAAATCCCGCTTCCCTAGCCCCATTAAACTCTGGTTCGAGACGGATCAGGGAAGCGTCCGGCTTGCCTCAAATTACACGGTCACTCCGGTTGCGAGAGATCGGTGGAGGATTTCGAGCGATCCAGCTGTGGAAGGCATTGGTCCAGCAATTTTTGTAAAACTACGCTCCTTCGATGTAAAGAAGGGGGTCACGTTCGCCATCGAGTGATTCATGATTACAAGAGACGGAAATTTTCTTAAGTACCTCAAACTCACTCATGAGGACGTCGCAACCGCTCTTGGATTCAAGCGGCCTTCGATAACCGAAGGGGTAAATAAAAAGTCAGACTACTTCGACCGCACAAAGCTCAGCAAGATCGCCGCATTTCTAAAGGATAAGGATGGCTATGATAGTTCCAAAGTTGATGAGGCACGCCATCGCTATTTGACTGATCCTACCGCTTTTACCGACGGCCCTAGCATCATCGGTGAAAAACCTCGTGATTGGGATTTTACCCAATTGTGGACTGTTGGCACAAATATTGAGGAAGTTAGTGATCCAAATTTTATAGATGATCTTCTCGGGCCGCGTGAAGACCTCGTTGGTCAGACTCTCGTGTACGTGGTGCCTGATGAGGAGACTGGTGAAAACATATTTCGTCGCTTCTCCAAACGTTTGAAGGGCAAGCTAGACTGCATTAACGTTTACATTCTCGAATTCCCCCCAGTTCGATACCTGCCGAGCATGAGAATTGTCGATCCACAAAGTGACAGTCCAAAGTCCTATGTCAGATTGTTTGATGGTTCCCTGGGGAGGGCGTCGGAGGATGCCGGAGTGCAGCTTATCAGATTCTTCCAGCGAAAGGGACTGGGCATCAGCGGTGACGATTTTTACGGCGAATCCTCTCCGGAAATACTGGGAACCGACGTGGCGTTGTTGTATGGACCGACTGATTTTCATCGGGGATAAGCCGGTCCGGGTGATTCACTTTTTGGAGAAATCTTGGACAGTTGCGGGCAATGATCATCCTCAGTTATCTCCTCGTAACATTGAACCGCACCGAAGACGAGTTTAATGCTCGTCTTCAGTGCTGACAGACTCGACTCCTCCATGAGCAATAGCTTTCACCAATTTGTGATGATCTATGCCGTTTGGCGTGTATTTGAATCTGTCTGGTTTAAAGATTCAACCTTGTCTTGGGGGTGTGCCCGTAGCGGTTTGATTTCGGCTGATACACTATCCTTCATAGACGAATTTCTCTCACGGCGAAGACGGGCATTTTTCTCAGCTCTTCGGAAGAACCGCTTCCGGCTCTCTTCGGATCGGTTTTTCAGGAAAGCCTTTTTCATGCAGCGAAAATCAATCTGTTCTACGTCTCCTCGTAAGATCTTATCAAAACGTTTTTTTGTTCGTTCGGGATCGATGCCGGCGAGGTCGCAAACTGTAGCGAAGTCCCCTGTGATGCCCCCACGACCGACGAGCCACCTTTGAGCGCGTGCCTGATCGATGCTGTTTCCGCCTTTGCCGGAAGCGTCGATCAAGCCTTGCACTGCGACAGCGAGCCACAGCGCACGGCAAAGATCTTCTTCGGTTTTTTGAATAGGTTCGTAGTTGCGATTCGATATTTGAGTCTCGTCGTCCATTTTACCCTCTTTGTTGGTTAAGCAGGAGGGGACTTTACGGTGGCTCATTGACATTCGTAGGGGTGGCAACCATCGGTTGAGCCGATTTTCTATTGGCTGTGGCAAGAGGGTGACAAAATAGTCAGATTTATCGGGAACTTGCGTCAAATTTGCCAGTCTTCCCTATGTGACAACGTCACGTCATTTTCTCCGATTCAACCAAAAAGGAGAGATGAATGGAGATCGAAAATGATGCGGAGCTTGGCTACTTGAGGTTGCCTCAAGTACTTCGGTTAATTCCGGTAAGCAAAAGCACTTGGTTCCGTGGTATTCAATCAGGGAAATACCCGCGCCCCGTGAAACTCGGTATCAGGGCCTCGGGCTGGAAGGTCTCTGATATTCGAAGGTGCATAGCTGAGATAGATGTAGGCTAGTCGACTTCTTTGGCTAGATGGGCGGAGAGTGCGTCAGTAGCCGATGAATTTTTTTCCCACCAATGTTATCACCGGGTGAGATACTTAAATAGCGACGGTCGACTTAAAATAGTAAAATGTTTTGTATCAAGGCGAAGATACGCGCTATGCTAAGAGGACATGATTTAACAAGCAACGATGGAGAACGTAATGAAGAAAATACTTTTAAGTGGAATTGACGGATTTTGGGATGCAATCCGGAATGGCAAGGAAATGACTATAGCTTTCACACTTCCGGTTACTCACTGGATCGCGATTCTCGCAATTTTAATGGTCTGTATCGGCCAAAGCCTTTAGATGCGATCCTATCCGGAGAATGGATGCTCTACGCATCGACCGACAGAACCTTGCCATTTGAGCAGTCATTGGCCAGTTTTCGAAGGTAAGAATTATGCTCAGCGAAAGCTGGGCATTTTTTTATCGATCCGCATATCTCAATATGGTCTTGAACCTGCGGCAAGGATTTCCATCATCGGAATTTCCAGACTCCGGGAGTGGTTTCAACCCGATATTTGAGTGAAGGAGGCTTCAAGCGTAGGGTCCAAGCAGGGATTTATGTGGAAAAGCGTGGAGCGACCTCTGGAAGAGGTATCTAGATAGTCGGCCCAATACTGCATCAGTTGCTTGCGAATGCCCAAGTGTTGCGCGCGATTGTAGGCGGCTTTAACCGCGTTGCGCTCGAAATGTGAAAGCTGCCGCTCGATTGCATCGGAGTGCAGTTCATGCTCGTTGAGGATGGTAGAGAACAACGCCCGGAAGGAGTGACCAACCATTCGACCTTTGTATCCCATTTTTTTGATTACGAGATTGATCACGTTCTCGCTCATCACTGGGTTGATCCTGGGGCAGGAGTTGGGAAGCAACCACTCCTGATGACCGGTCAGCTTGTGAAGTTCTCGAAAGGCGGTCAGGGCTTGACGCGAAAGCGGGACGATGTGCTCGTCTTTCATTTTCATCACTTCTTTCCGGACGCGCAGTTCGGCGGTGTCGAAATTCACGTCACCCCATTTGCTGTGTCTCAATTCGCCGGTTCGCAGGACGGTGAGCAGCAACAGGCGGAATGCCAGCCTGTCTTGTTGCCTGCATTTTATGGCTGCAAATGCTCTGAGGAAGTCAGGAAGTTCCGAAACCGTGATTACTGGGTGATGCTCCGTTCGATGCGGTTTCAAGCCCTCGGAAAGATTCAGCGCCGGATTTTGCTGAGTGGCTTCGATTACAACGGCAAATTTGAAAACCCGGCTGCAAATCCATAGGAGCCGATGGGTCATTTCCGTGGCACCAGTGGCCTGCACCTGCCTCAAGACGGTAAGTAGGTCACGAGGAAGAATGTCAGCCACGGAACGTGAGCCGAGATAAGGGATGACGTGAATTTCAAGCCGTCTCCAGAGCTTCGTGGCGTGCTTGGGTGTCCAGGTGTGCTGGTTTGTTTCAAACCACTCCCTCGCTATTGCTTCGAATGAGTGATCGTGCTTTATAACGGCGGCCTGTCTTTCAAACTGCTTGTGAAGACTCGGATCGATATTATTGCGAAGCTGCTCCTTGGCTTCGATTTTCCGCAGCCTTGCATCTGCCAAACCGATCTGCGGATATTTCCCGATGGACAGAGTTTTTTCTTTTGGACCGAACCGGTATCTCAAGCGCCAGTATTTTTTTCCGTTGGGTTGAATAACGATGTGGAGTCCATCACCGTCATTGAGTTTGTAAGATTTCTCTTTCGGTCGGGATTTTTCGATTTTGAGATTTGTGAGAAGCATCCATCATTCCTATTTCAATTGGTGAACATAGGATGGCGAAATTTTACCCTCAAATCTACCCTCATTTGTGTGATGCTTGGAGGGAATATTCGGGATGTTTCGGGAAGCTAATTATCGGTGAAGATCGGCTTCAGGTTTGAATTAGCGGTATCTCTTGACGCTTCTTAGAACGTTAAGAAATCTTAACGATGGTGCCCGCGGCCGGACTCGATTATGACCGGTAAGCTTATGAAATTACTGGAAATATTTCGGTGCCCATAATGAATTACCCCAAGTTATACCCCAACATAGCGAGAGGTTGAAATATTTGCGCGATTTTTCGTGGGTGTTGCTGCGAAGAGACGATATGGCATTGAATCGAACGTGCGAGTAGGGCTCGAATTTTCGAATAGGCTACTGTATTTCCTTGGTTTTTTCAGGAGAAAACGAAGAGTTACCCGGAGATCTACCCGAAAATCCATTATCTTTGGAACCGTGTCCGAAACGACACTCCATCAAACGCTAATGTATTCTATCGAAGAATTGTGAATCAGTTCCAAGTAATGGTCCGGAAAAATTGGAAATGAATAGCCAAAAGACCATCGTTGCCGAGACCGCCGTCCCGGCTCGCACGACGCCGCACTGCTGGTTTCAACCTACGCCCCCGCGAACGTGATGACATACCATAAAGGAATACGGCGCGGTGCTCGCCAAGTTTCAATCCGCAGCTCCCTGTGAGGGAGACCACGCCGGTGTCGAAACTTCCCGAAGGTGAAGCATTGTTTCAATCAGTGCCCCCGTGAGGGCGACACGGGCGGCTTGGGTCTTGGCGGCAACACCAATAGGTTGTGCCCGCAAGTCCCGTGAAGTGCCGCAAAGTCCCGACCCCAGCAGAGCGAGGGCGCTACCAGCTTAAATTCGATCCTGCCGCAGTAAGATGGTAGTGACGGGACTTGAAATGCCAGCACGCCGGCGGGGTGTCGAGCGACAGCCGTCATGTCCGAATAGATGCAGGGGAGGCGCATCCTTTCACAGCCCCCCGATAACCAGAGTCACCTTCATTGAGTCCAAGAACCGCGTTGGCGGGCCTGTAGTGTTGAGAGAAAGCAGCCAGCCTGCCTGCCGTATCTGGAAGCGCGTCCAGATTGGCCATCTTTGCCGCCTGAAAATGTTCTTCCAGGGCACGGTATCCTGCTGTATGGATTAGGAAACAAAACACCATGCTTCCCCGGCCGCGCACAATCTTGTTACTGATCGGTGTCATCATAATGATGTTCGGTATCCAGGGATTGTTCAGCGTGACTCTAGACGCTCTTGATGCGATCCCCGAGGATCCTCGCCAAAATTTCTTGGCTAGGCCTTATTTGGGATCCGACTGGCCATTGCTTGTGTCGAACATTTGGCTGTATTTGGCCGGGTTTGCGTCCGTTCTCTTCTTTTTCATTAATAGTAGAAGGTTTCCTTCGCTAGTCAAATTCAGCAGAGCGGCAGCATTGATTGTCTTCAGTGTAGGCCTCATGATGCGTGGCCCCGCAATCCTGAACACTGTGTCGGTTGCTTCTGAACTGCACTGGCCAGCGTTCCTTCTTTTTGGCTTCTCGATCTGTCTAGTAGTCACACTCTACAATAGCGAGGAACTGACGGCCCAGTGGCTTTCGGTGGTAGCGCGATCCTCGGTGCTCGTGGTGGTTGTGGTTGCGGTAATGCTTGGATTTTACTGCTACGCGGTTCGTGCCGAGTCGAGTCAGCGCGCACAATATGAAAGGCAGCTTCGGGAAAAGGATGCGGAGGAGGCCGCCGAATTAATTGGCAGGTATCAGGATGCGCCTGCCCTGTCAGCCACAGAACTCGAGCGCCTGGCGGCAGTATCGGGAGGATTGCTGCAAAGCAATCGGGAGGTTTCACTGCGCATGGGGCGGCATATTTACAACGCCGCAGGTGATCTCAAATTTGCGCAGCCCCCCGTTTTCGGTGCGGAAGAATCATACCAGACGGTTATGGGGACGATTTTCCCCCCACCGACTTTTCGAACTAATAAGCAAAGATGGCAGGATGCTGTTAAGACCTTTGAACGCGATCTGAGTTTTGACGGCGCCCTCGAGAGAAGTCTGTTCGGAAACGAAGACCTGCGGAAAAAACCTCCTTACAAGGCTTACCTCCGGAGTATGCGAGAAGAACTGGTTCCTCTTCCGGATACTAAAGAGAAATCCGTCCTGGACCATAGATTTTCAGGGTCCTTGGCTGAATTCAAAGCGGCGCTGAGAGCGAGGTCTCTAGATCAGTTGGAGGCATTGCCTTCCCATTGCGAAATTCTCTTCCTCGCGGAGTCCGATCGGGAAGAAGCGGAAAAACTGGCGAGCGCGCTTCGAAAGCAATACGACGGGTCAAATCACCCGGAGATGATCATTCCTGCTCCTGAAGCCATCAGGCTATCCCCTGATTCAAAGTCAAACTGTAGCCAACTTGCGATTTTTGCCCGAGGTGGATCCTCATATATCAAGCAGGTGGAGAGCCTCATCGAGTTTCTCTCGGAATCCAACCCGGTCTACCATAACGGAAAAGCACCGATCGCGCCAAGCGATGATATCCAGAGAAACTCGTTGATCAGAGATCTCACGGGGTTGAACCATTCAAACTTTCTCGATTATTCGAGTGGGAAAGGGGAGGGAAAGCAGCTTTCAGACCGGTCATTGGCGACTGGCCTGTTTCGCGAGGCCTCACGTATCACCGTTCTGGTTGAATACGGAAATCCCGAGAAACATTTTGAAATCTGGATTGTCCCCGAGTCTGAGAACAGCGCGGCAGGCGAGCCGTGATCATCAGCGACACACAATCATGAAAAACCTTGTCCTCTGTGCCGACGGAACCTGGAATCGTGACGAAACCGTCGTAGAGGAAAGCGGCAAGCGCACTTCGACTAATGTCTCGAAGCTAGCGGTCAGTGTCGCTGCAAAGGATTCGGAAGGAGAGTCACAGCTAGTTTTCTACATGCAAGGCGTCGGATCGAAGGACAGCGAGATGATCTCGGGCGGCGCTTTTGGCTGGGGACTTAGCAGAAATGTTCTTCTCGGCTACCAGTTTCTTTGCAGGAACTATCAGCCTGGAGACCGGATATTCCTTTTCGGCTTCAGTAGAGGAGCTTACACCGTGCGGAGTTTAGCGGGCCTAATCTGTAACAGCGGTATCACAAGAGACCCTGCACATTCGCTTCAAGCAATGGAGATCTACCGCGAAAAGAGCGACTCAGCAAAGTCTTTCTCGATTCGCTCCCGCCTCTTCAGAACCCAGTTCAGCCACAGCGCAAATATTCACTTTCTTGGAGTCTGGGACACCGTCGGAGCGATGGGTCTACCATTTCTCCGGCATCGGATCGCCAAAAGCTTGGGTTGGGAATGGGATTTCCATTCCACCGACTTTCGCCAGAAGGTTCTCCACGCTTATCATGCCGTTTCGATAAATGAGCGACGGAGCAAGTTTCAGCCTGTTTTGAAGGATGAACTGGATCGTGAAAATGTGGTGGAGAAATGGTTCTACGGCGTCCATTCAGACATTGGCGGGGGATATGTTGAAACTGGCCTTTCGAATATCACCCTGGAGTGGATGATTGAACAGGCCAATAAGAACGGTCTCGCTTTTGTTCCGCGCTGGAAGAGAGAGCTCGGAATAACCCGGAGCGCCCGCCCTTCAGATCTGATGGCAGGGCGTTACGGATTACTGGATCCCGCGGAATTTAGAAGGCACGAGGAATGGAGAGGATTCTTTCGGCTGATCGATTGGCGAGGCCATACGAGAATTGCTCGTGATGCAGACGTGCATGAGTCCGTAGTTCACATCAATAACCTCCTCCAGAGCAGCTTCTCTGTATCTCCGCAGAAAGGTTGGAACAAACTGGACTTTTCAGTGGAGGCTGGTCGACCTTATGAAATAAGGCTCGTCGTATTAGACGATCATCCCGCGAAGGGCTTCAACCTTTTTCGGGGTTTGTTGGACAAGCTCTTTCCGAGGCCATTTCAGGACTGGTCGGAGAACGAATGGCTTTGTGCAGTGGAGGACGAACCGGCGACCGCTGTTGCCTTAGGTAGTTTCGCTTCGTCGGATAAGGCAGGTGGGAGAATCAAACGCGGAAAGAAGATTGACTTCGTGCCTTCCAAGAGCGGAAACCTGAGCGTGCGGATTAATCAGTCTTACTTCTCCCGACTGAGCAGTAGTAAGCGAGGAATATTTCGAGTGGAGCGCGTGGAGAATTTGCCAAAATGAATTTAATCGCTTTCGCTGGCGCAGGTGAGACCGCCTATTCCTGTATCGAATGACCGGTAAGGAATTCTTCTTATGATGGATACTTAGCTTTGGAACGCATCATAACTTTATTGGCGCCGGAAATATTCAGCCGCAGCTTAACCAGAGCTGAACTAGCACAGTATTTACCACATATTTCTTCATGAGCCAGACCGTTTCTGAGAACCCAAAAGGCAGCGTCTTTTGGTATGTGCAGGGCTTGGCCGAGGAAATCTGCCTGCTTTTCCTTTTCTTGCGAAAACTCGCGGAAGGGCAGGCCGTTAATTGTAACGATTTCATCTGGCTCATGTCCGCAAATCTGATGCCCGATTTCGTGAAAGAGATTTGCCTCTTGCCGTTCTGGGGAGTGCGTGTCGTTGTTGATAATCCAGTCTCGATGAGGAGATGGCACGGGAAGATAGATCGCTGACCATCTGCGTGAGCCCCCAGTCTTCAGTTCCGCTATGTCCTCCACGCTCATTCCGGGTATCTCATGTGGAAATACCACACGCAAGCCCATGTGTTCAGCCAACGATCCGGCCGCAAGTCTTCCATGGGGCTCAATATCGAGAATCTGGCGGACAACCACCGCGGCCTTTTCTGCATCGGTCTTGAACCCACGTTCCAACCGGATTTTAAAGCCCAGACCGATATCGTTCTTCATTTTCGCTCAAGACTCCCGCTGGTTGCTTCTCGGTATGCCAACTGGATCATCGTTGTCAGAGCCTTAGCTGTTTCTGGCGGTAGTGTTCTGTCGGCCCGGAGATAGGCGCATACCTTCTCCTGATTGTCGAGGCTGTATAACACTTCGCCCTCACCAACGTTGTTCTGAAAGTCCTCTGGCGACGCTCCAAGCCACCTGCAGAGTTTCATGAACGTTTCCAAATCTGGGAGGTTGCCCTTCTCAATTCTGGATAACGTCGGGGAACTTACGTTCCCTATTTCTGCGGCGATATCCCGATAGGTCCTTCGTCCGCGACGTTGCACTACAAGAGCAGCCAGTTTGGGTAAGTCGATCTCAGTGGATTTCATAAATCGTGTTTCACGAAAGATTTTGTTTCAGTTAAGAAATATTGTCTTGCGCTCTGTCTGTGATGCTGCATTCTTGTTTCAGAAGCGCAACACATTCACGGGTGAATGAACCACGCCCCGCACGAGTCCGCAAGCAGAACCTCCCCTAAACCGAGATTATTTATGGAAAAACTTCGATTCAACAACGGGCCTAAAGCTGATTTCTCGACCATCACGCCGGGAATGTCGCCCAAATCCTCAGTGACCAGCCCTTCAAGCCCTTTCACCCGAAGATTAGCCGGACGACTGAAATTGAGGACGAACACCAGCAACTGCAGAACTATGAAGAAGAACCTCTCGTTTAGTTTCATTTCCATCCTCTTAACCGCAGTATGCCTTGGAATCCCCATACAGGCAGACCCTGAGCACTTCGATGTGAACGACGTTTCGTGGCTTTTCCCAAGTCCATCGAGCGGGGAGGAGCTTGGCACGCTCATCTCGGTAGATTCCTTGAAAAAGGCGGATGGCGAACTCCTGTGGCCTATTCCTGCTTTCGAGAGGGCTTTGGCCATTGCGGAGAGCGACGACGCTGCAGTACCGGGCTTCCGCATCAAATTGCCGGACGGCGCTGACAAAATGGCGAATTGGAAGATTGCGGGAGTTCGTTTTGATCCCAGCGCACCTGGTGCCTCTCGGGAAATCATCGATAAATTCGGAAGCGATCCGCAGATACGGCTGATTCTCCAGCCGGTGACCGGGACTCCACCGAGGCCAAGGGACGTTACAATCCATTTGATTTACAGTTACAGTGACCCCGAGGAGGGTCAGGTTCCCGATGACACGTTTCGAAAGGCGATTCCTCGAAAGGCGGACTTTTTGGAAGTGGTCAAAGATCTCGTGGCCGTGAAACAGCTCTCGGTCGAACTGGGGGCCACTACTTCAGGCCAAGAAATGGGCGTGCATCCCGGACTGGCCAAAAGCGCTAGTTCTCAGAAGGTGCGCAAGCTCATGGAGGAATCGTTGGTGAGGAATTTGTCAAAAGGCAGACTGCGAGCGATGGCCATAATGGGTCTTCCCGAGGGGAGACCTGAACCTTGGATCTTTGTTGCGATACTCCAAACGGCAGATGGAAAATTTGTGGCTGCGCCAGGGTTCAACACCCCCACCCCAAATGAGCGGGCCCAGGCTCTCAGTTTTGCAAGTGGGGAGGATTTTGTCTTACCGAGGCCGATCTCGAACAATCTTGCCCCGATTACCAATAAAAAATTTGTTCCAGCGGAAGCTCGACGGGGTGTGTCAACTGCAATCCTTTTCAGCCAGCGCACGGATCTCACGGCAAAAGCTGCGACGGGAGGCGGGAATGACCAGGCAAATAATGGGGAAATAGTAACAAATCGAGACATTGTCGATATTATCGGCAACCCCCTCCGCTCTCATTTTTTCAACACCGATTGTGTGAGCTGTCATACGGAAACAACACGAGCTGACATTCGGAAAATCACTTCCGGTGGACTCTCTTTCAAAAAGCCTGACACGCTCTCGAACCTGAGCGTCAAGGTTCTGCCAAACGGTCAGTGGAATGTTCGCAATTTTGGTTGGGGACCCGGGGAAGGAAAACCCACAGTGAGTAGGCGCGCATTCAATGAAATGGCTGAATCCGCGGAGTTCATAAACAAGAACTATGTGAACGAACTGGAAGCCAAAGGCGAAGGCCAATCTCCGGAAGGGGACAAATGAAGGACGGGGACAGAAAGAGCCTTCCACGCACCACTAAAGCATATACCATGAAATCGGATCTTCTTTGCAAGTTGGGTTGTACTGCTTTTCTCCTCCTTTTCAGCGCTCGCTGTGAGGAGGTGAAGGCAGATTCTGCAGGCGGAAAATTTGTATACTCTGAAAAGACCCCAAAATGGCTGGACCAAGGTTGGACGCGTGACGAAAGCGCGGAATTCTATCTTAAAAACCAAGGATCCGAACTGATACCCTTCGAGTGGTTTATTAACTTGGAACAATCGGACAGCGAGCAGCTGTTTCGTGCGCCTGAAAGCTTAGAGGCACTCGGATTTATTCCGCAACCGAAGAGCCGAGAAAATCCCTTTGAGTTGCCGATCGGATTCATACTTGATGACAATCCGGACACCGTCGATATTAAAAATGTCACACTCTCATCCTTTGAACCGGGATACAAAAAGTCCGATTATCCGAGAACCCAAAGGTGGCTGGGCCTCACCTGTGCCTCGTGTCATACAGCGGATATTACCTACGAAGGATCCGTCCTTCGCATCGACGGCGGGCCGGCAATGGTCGATCACGAATCATTCCTAGCCCGCCTGACGAAGGCCATGCGCGCAACCTGCGAAGACCCAGGTAAGTTCGAGCGCTTCCGGCAGCGAAACAGTGGACCTGATGGTCTATTCGATACCACGAATCTAAAAGAGGAACTGCGGTCGTACACGGTCCACTTGGAAAACCTGGTTGAAAGAAACCGGGCAGACCATCCTTACGGATTTGCCCGTTTAGATGCCTTCGGCGCCATCCTAAACGAAATCACGGTGGCGGCGTTGGGAATTCCGGAAAATCATCGAATGTCCGATGCTCCGGTCAGCTTCCCATACCTCTGGTATGCTCCAAGTCTGGATTACGTGCAGTGGAATCGATCTGCAGAGAACCCGCTAGGCCGCAATGTTGGCGAAGTCCTTGGGGTGTATGGTCATTTGCAGCTACAGGGCACGCCGGAATCCGGTCAATTTCGTTCCACCGCCAGGATGCAGAATCTTGATAGGCTAGAGAAGTTGATCAGCATGTTGAAAGCCCCGATGTGGCCTCAAGAAACCCTTGGCCCTATTGATCAAGAAAAAGCGATGCGTGGAGCCAAACTTTATGCTCAAAATTGTGCAGGTTGCCATCCTACCAGAGATGACAAGGGCCAATACCCTATGACTAAACCAAACCAAGGGGGGGAGAAATTTATCAGGACCCGATCGATTCGGCCAGAGGTCATAGGAACCGATCCAAAGATGGTTACAAACTTCCTCAATCGCCAAGCTTACCCTGGCGTTCTGAAAAAATACCTCAAGCCAACCGATCAGGTGCCGGACGAGGTTGCAGCGGCCTTGGTGCTGAAAGCAGCCGTGGGGGGAGTGATTATAAGACACCTGAATGAAAGCCGCCTGGACGAGGAGCTCGCGAAGGGCTTAGTCGCAAATAATGTTTCCAAGCCGGAGAATCCTAATACACCTGACGGCTACATTGCCCGTCCGCTTCACGGTATTTGGGCCACGGCACCTTTTCTGCATAACGGATCGGTTCCGAATCTCTATCAAATGCTGTTGCCTGAAGAACGGCGCATAAAATCGTTCCTCGTCGGCAGCAGAGAATTTGACCCGAAAAATGTTGGATTCGTTATTAACCAGTCTTCGGGGAGGTCCTTCAAGTTTGAGACTGAGACAGTTGACGGCCGGCCAATCGCAGGCAACTCCAATAAAGGCCATAGCGGCCCTTTACATACGCAAATGCAAGGAGACGACGGGAAGTTCCGAGATTTCTCTGATGCCGAGCGCTGGGATCTCATCGAGTATTTGAAGAAGCTAAATTGACTACCCTGTTAAGTAGGCAAAGAAATCGAACGATACGGAGAAGTATTGTTCCCTAGACCTTCTGAATCGCCCCTTCAATGAGCGCAAAAAAAGCAGCATTCGATAAATCGCTTGCAGTACTGCCGCCAGGAGTCAGTCGCGCGGCAGACCCCAGCAGCGGTCCGATATTTCCAGTCGCGGTACCTGGGCCGCCTCCCACGGTCTTTGTGAAAACGGGGTCGGCAGCCGCCAAGGCAGGTCAGGCGGAGGATATGCTGCTGGTATGTTTACAAGATCCATTTGAGGGAATTGCTGCAGGTTCCTCAAAGATATTTCAGTCGAAAATCCAGGTTCCCGACAATAATTCGGATCATCAGTGGAGGTTGGAAACAACGATGGAAATGTATCCAAAGCCGGAACGGTTTTTTGAAAGCTGGGCAACGCGCGGAAGCGTCACGCTGGACCTTCGAATGGTGGCAACTGTAAGAGAGGACGCAGGCCATTGGGGAGGGAATGTGCAGACGACTACAAGCCCTGGCCAGCTAAGGGTCCTCGTAATGAGAGGATTGGACAACAAGGTCAAGTTCTCCCTGTTGTCCGGCGCGACGCAGGCTCATGAAAAAAAAGTTCCGCGACCTGATGACAAGAGATTCCTAAACGCTGATATCGGTTTTGAAGTCAACGGGGAAGGGGGAATAACATTTGCTGCGACCTCGGTCATCTCGTCTTGCAATGGGTCGCGACTAATTGCCGGGTCTCAAGCCGCCACCAAAGGAATGGCATTCGACGGAAAGTGGAGAAGCAATCTGGATGCCGACGATGGGGATAGTTTGGTCTCCGGATCCTGGGCCTTTTCCATCATGTCCCGACAGGCCTACGGGGCGCTATGTTCAAATCAAAATTGGCCGGAGCACATCATTTCCTGATCGCCGATTCCGGGTCGAAGGGTGTGCTCAGCGAATCAGTTTCTCGATACGGACGGAGGCGTAACCACGGGGTAGGGAGATACGATCAGATAAAACCAATCGAGAGTTGCCACTCTCAAAGCGAACTTGGGCTCCATCATCGTCAGTAGTGACGGGACTCGAAGTTGGCGATTGTCGTGGAATTGTATGAGAATTTCTCAGAGCACTTCAAAGAGCGCCCATATTTGCGCCCATGAATGAACGATTTTCTCACCATGCAACAAATTAGAGACGGATCATTAAGGGTAAGGTAAGATTTTCAGTTCGTGGCGAGTGCGTCTTGCATCGCCTTTGGTCGGTAAGGCTCAAGACGGAATGTTCGAAACCCGAGGTCTCTCCGTGTGCGTCGAACTGAGTTTAGATCGAAGTTCTTCCACTAGATACCTCAGTTTGTGGGTGTTGACATTTTGATTCTAGGCCCGCTATCCTCTCCCTCAGAACTCCCTCGAAATGAAACGAAAAGCCCTCATAATTGGCGCTGCCTATCATGATCCCACCATACCCGGGGTTTATGAGGATGTCCAAATTTGGAGGGCCTTTTTGCAGTCTCCTTTCGGGGGCTGTTGGGACGAGCCGGAAATCTCAGTTCTTCTCGATCCGGATGTCGCCGCTGTGAAAGCTGCTGTGGGAGGGATGAATGCAGAATATGCATTCGTCGTTTTCGCGGGCCACGGGGAGACACTGAAGTTGTCGAAGCCGTGGCGGGAAACGGTTCTCCATCTGGGCAATCATGGAGTGGTTACTGATTCCGATCTGAATCCAGGAACTGCGAGAACCTCAATGGTCCTAGACTGCTGCCGTGGCGTCGATAACCTTTTGGAGTCGGTCCATTTTAGCGAAGTTTCTAAATCGGCCTCGACGCTACCCGAAGAACATCGAATTCGTCACCGCGTTGCGTTTGACTCTGAGGTCGGTCGGGCAGAAGAAGGCTTGGTTCAAATTTTCGCTGCCCGGGAGGGGGAGTATGCCGATGATGCGAAATCCTTCACGCGGCAGCTGATTTTTGTAGCCATGAGCAATATGGAGAAACATCGGGGAACCCTCCATCAAAATGTAGCTGTGGAGTTGGTGGCTGAAATGATGAAAAAAGAGACGCCTCAGCAACATCCAGAATACAAGGGCGGACGGCGGCTGAACCACTTTCCCTTTGCGATTCATGTCATCTGAGCATTATCTAAAGACAATTGAAGAATCTAGGGATTTTCTAGAGCGCGCCTGTTTGGCCGCCTTTTTCCCAAACCGTTTAAAAGCGAGAGTTTACGACGAGAAGCTGGGCAGAAGCATCGAAAAACGCTGGCGCGACCAGGTAATTGCAGTGCATCGTCTAATTTACGAGCGGGGGGACTTTAGAATCGCGGCCGATAACGTGAATCCAGTAAGCGATGATCCACCTGTGCCCCCGACACCGCAGCCTGACTCTGATTCCGTGGTCATTGGGGCCAATTCAGAAGTCGCTCAGGCAGTTGGTGAAAAAACTGTTGGACCCTCAAACGCGGATGTATCGAGATCCGCAGCTGCCGGTGAGGGGGATAGTCATATCGACGGTGACGATAGTCCCTCTGCCGGCGACGCGGGGAAATCCAAAGGTTCAGAAATTGAAGCTGAAATGGAGAAAGTCGAGGAATCCCGGGACTTCTTGGTTTTTCTCGACCCTCATCTCGAAGTCGATTGGACTTCCGATTTTGAACCACCTCCCGACTCAGCAAAATTAATCGCGTCAGCGGAGGCATGCGCCGCGGTAGATTGCGACTTCCTCGCAAATCAGAGCCTTATCGGCTATCGCCTTCAAATTGGTCAGGTGATCGTTTGCGCTCTTCAAGGGCAGATTTGTGAAGGGCAGAGGCTTCTCGTTGAGGCCACGGAGTACTTGAATAAAAGGGTGGTAGAGCGCTCCAGGCAGTGGACTCTTTACGCGTTGCTAATTTTCGGACTCACGGCCTTCTTTGTTACTCTGTATGCGGTTGGAGGTTTTGCGGATCTGCCAACTCCGGGACCTTTCCTGGGAGGATTAGAAGGAGGTTTTCTCGGTGCGTTCATATCAGTGGCGGCGAAGACTGGACGTGCGGAGTGTGATGCTGCCGCGGGACGAATTCTCCATTTTCTCGAGGTTCTAATGCGTCTGGCGATAGGCCTGATTTTTGGGGGTGTTGCGGTAGGACTGGCTAATTCGTCATTGGGACCTGAGCCCCTGAAGTTGCTGGCATCCTCGCCCCAAGGAATTTTAATCCTGGCTTTTGCGTCTGGCTTGTTCCAACAGAGCGTCCCTAAAATGCTTTCCGAATATACCCCTTTGAAACCGCCTCCTGAATCATGAAAAAACACGCTATATTGATTAATTCCTCCGACGTAAAAGGTGAAAGCGATCTTCCCGGCGCCAGAGTCGATATCAACAACTGGTGGAATTTCCTACAAAGCCGCTTGGGCGGATCTTGGCGCAGTGATCAGATCCATATCCTGAACAAACCCTCTCTGGCTGAGCTCGACTGTGCGCTGAACACTTCGGGGGACGGATATTGCTTCGTTGCGTTTTCCGGCCATGGGACGGAAGGAAGCATTTCTCTGAACGATCTCCACGAGTTTTGTCCTATTTCACGCCTGAAGCCGAAAGGAAAAAGGGGGACTGTAGTCATCGACTCCTGTAGGGGGATAAGTCCCGTCAAATCCGTTACTTTCCTCGGCGAGGCCAGGGCAACAGATGTCATCAATGACGCGCGTGCGGGCAGGTATACGGAATTTTCCGAAATCGTTAAAAAATCCGACCACGCCCTGACTGCTTCGTCAGCGGACGCACTTTTTGACGAGGAACTTCGACTATCAAGCGAAGGGATCGTAACCATGTATTCTTGTGCGAAAGGGCAGTCGGCGGGTGAAGATCCTAAGGCCGGGGGATATTACACCAGCGCACTGATGGATGCCGCGAATCGTTTCCTAGACGCTGATAGAAAGAGAAGTGTCCTTTCGACCAAAGAGGCCCACGACCACGCCGCTTCCATAGTCCCTGCACCTCAGGCGCCTGTATACACGCCATCATATTTGGTTTTTCCCTTTGCCGTTAGGTCGCTTGGTTCGCAAAGGTTCGCTTTCTGAGAGTGCGTTTGAGCCTTCAGAAGAATTGGCAAGTTCGTTTATGATTCGCGCTGCATTTATTGGAGTTGATCGCCACCTTGATCCAGAGATTCCGGATCTCGGAGGTGCTGCGCGCGACGCTAGGGCGCTTTGGGCCATTTTTAGTGACTCCATCCCGTCAATCTCAGCCAAGCTCTGTGTTGATGGTGATGCTACTTTAGCAAATGTCTCGACTGCTTTGGACGATTCGCTGGCTGCGGCTGAATCGGATGACGTGGTGATCATCTCCTTTGCGGGCCATGGAACTCCCGATCACCGCCTAGTTGTCAACGATACCAGCGTTGGAGATCTGGTTGCCACGACATTGGGCATGGACGAGATGGCAGCGCGCTTTCGGGATTGTCGAGCAAGGGCCGTGATCATGCTTTTGGACTGCTGCTTCAGCGGCGGAGCGCCAGCCCGAGTTCTTGACCTCGGATTCGCCCGCAGGGGGTTCGGCACATCGCTCGCCCAAGTTGCGGGCAACGGACGGATCTTGTTCGCCGCATCGTCTGCGGAGGAAGAAGCTCTGGAAGATTCTAAGACAAGGCACGGAATTTTCACAAAATCTATTATCGACTACTTGCTAGAATGCGAAGGCCCCGCAAGCATGCTTGAGCTGGTTGCTGAGGTCGTGCGACGAGTCAGGGCGACAGCGGCTGGCAGAGGATATCAGCAGACGCCGGAATTATTTGGCCATGTCGAAGGGGATCTGTCATTGCCAGCATGCACAAAAGGGCTGGAATTTTTTACAGCCTTTCCAGAACTGCGGGCTATTCAAACAACTGGCAAGTTTCCCGAACTTGCGGATTTTGGCATTCCCGACACCGTGATTGCTGCTTGGCAAGAACGATACCCGACCGGTCTGAATGAGTTACAGATTTCTGCAATTAACAAGCACAATGTGCTGGGCGGCACATCGCTGCTGACAGTAGCGCCAACTAGCGCCGGCAAGACGTTTATCGGCGAGATGGCCGGAATCAAGGCAATTGCGGATGGCAAGAAGGCAGTATTTCTCCTGCCATACAAAGCCCTAGTTAATGAGAAGTTTGAGGATTTTTCGGCTATTTACCAAGAGCAGCTCCATCTACGAATAGCGCGATGCAGCGGCGATTGGCAGGATCAGGTTCGTGATGTCATTAGGGGGAAATACGACATAGCGTTCTTCACTTATGAAAAGTTCCTTTCGCTCTCGTTGTCGGTTCCTCATATCTTGAACCAAATTGGATTGGTCGTTCTCGATGAAGCCCAATTCATAACCGAACCAGGAAGGGGAATGGTTGTTGAGCTTCTTCTCACCAATCTCAGGAATGTTCGGTCCAAAGGGGTCGAACCTCAGATTGTGACTCTAAGCGCGGTGATTGGGAATGTGAATGGGTTTGAGAGATGGTTGGGCTGTGAATTACTAACTACATCCAAGAGACCGGTTCCATTGATCGAAGGGGTAATGGACCGCGGGGGCGAGTGGAACTACATGACGCCATCTGGAGAGATCGGGTCAGATCGGATACTCTCCAGAACTGCGATCCTGCAACGAGGTGCGAAGGCATCCTCCCAAGATATGATTGTTCCGCTAGTTCGGCATCTGATTGATCAGGGGGAAAAAGTGATCGTTTTCAGGAACAGCAGGGGATCGGCAGCTGGTTGTGCAAAATATCTAGCGGACGAACTTGGGCTTCCATCCGCCGCTGATGCAATAGCCATGCTTCCCGATGGAGACCCGTCAGCTACCTCCCACAGGCTTCGAGACGCTTTTGGCGGCGGCGTCGCGTTTCACACAAGTGATTTAACCCGTGAGGAACGTCAGGTTGTTGAACGATCTTTCCGGGATCAGGCTGGAAGGCTGAAAGTGCTTGTCGCGACCAGCACGGTTGCCGCTGGAGTGAACACTCCGGCTTCTACCGTTGTGATTGTTGAAACGGCATTTCCTGGGGCTGAGCCGCAGCCATATACGGTGGCACAGTATAAGAACATGGCAGGGCGTGCTGGGCGACTGGGATTCGAGACACAAGGGAAGGCGATTGTCCTAGCTGACACAGGAATCGAGCGCCAGCGTCTGTTCCGAACGTATGTCCAGGGAACGCCTGAGGCGATTTCATCATCATTTGACGCAAGCAATCCTGGAACGTGGGTCATCCGTCTGCTGGCGCAGGTGGGAGAGATTCCACGCTCGTCTGTCATTGATCTTATCGCGAATACTTATGGAGGGTATCTCGCAATTTCTCGTGATCAGAGATGGCGCGAGAAGATGTCGATCGATCTGGGCTACCTTCTCGACCGTATGATTGGGCAGGGCCTGATAAAACAGAATGGTGACGATCTCCAACTTACAATGCTGGGGAGGGCATGTGGAGAATCCTCTTTGACGCTAGAATCCTCGCTTCGTTTGGTTCAGGTGGTGCGACAGTCTGCTCCGGAGCAGGTTTCGCCTCTTTCGCTCCTCCCGGTAGTGGAACTTCTGCAGGAGAGCGATAGTCGTTACACGCCCCAAACTAGATGGGGCGAGGGTAAATGGGAGAGCGCTCTTGTTATGCGTCTAGGGCGCAATGTGGCCGTGCTTCTGCGGACAGGTGCACGAGATGATAAAGCCTATTATGCCCGCTGCAAAAGGGCGATGATTGTTCAGGACTGGATCGAGGGAGTTCCAATCGCAGAGATCGAAAATTCGTTCACATCAAATTTTTTCAGCCGGGTCAATCCCGGGGATATTCGCGGGTTTGCCGATGGTTGCCGTCATCTTCTAGAAAGCGCTGTTCGGATTGCGACCATTGTATCCGGTCAAGAGATCGACGGATCCAATCTTGAAATCTTGCTGAAACGCCTGGAGGTGGGAATTCCGGAAGAATTGCTGGATTTGTCGTCATTGCGGTTGTCCCTAAATCGGGGAGAATTGCTAGCCCTTTGGAATGGAGGAGTATCCAGTTTGGAAAGCGCCTCTAAGGCTACCGAGGAAGCACTGGTAGGTCTTCTTGGTCCGAGGGGAATTCAAATGTACAGCCTGTTAAATGAAGATACATGCGGTTGAATCGATGATAGATAATTGTATATGCGGAAGAGGCTTCCAGCGGTTCCGAAAGAGGACTCGATTGAGGCCAGTAGGCTCTTGTAATTACGGATAATGTTTCGGTACATATTAGGAATTACCCCAACATTTACCCCAACGTAGCGAGAGTTTGAAATCTGGTGCGCGATTTTTCATGGATGTTGCTACGAAGCAACGGTATGGCATTAGGTCCAACGAGCGAGTAGGGCTTGAAGACTTCGACCAAGGATTCCAAGTCCTTAATGACGCTGACAAGCCCCGTGCACCAAAAAAAAGAATGAAAGCGAGAATCGATGCGTTTTGCCGCCAAATCATGGTGAACTCGTGACATGGTCTGGGCAATCATGCCAATTGAAAGAATGTGAAGCGCCTCGGGTGTGGGGACTTTTCCGAAGGCAGTGGAATGTTGGCCTGGGGCTTGATACATATTGGGTAAATCATCATGCGCCGATGATTGTAGGTTTGTTGGCCATCGCCACTGCACTCATGAAACAGTCCATCGCGACTGAAATCTTAGCGCCTTTGCTACATACCCAATCTAGGACCTGAGGCGGGAGATCACGAATTGCTTTGCATCGGCGCTCGACATCAGATTAAGCCATCGTCTCCTGTTCATCACAAGATTCTCCCAATTGAGATTCACGTCCATCGGAATGTCGAGGTTTGGGCCACTCTTTGCGCCAGGGATGAGAATGCCGACGCCAGAATCCTCATCAACCACGACTGCGGCAAGATCCGGATATCTCAGCCTAATTGCTATCCACGCCTTCCATGCGTCCCCCGTCCACGAATCTTGTATCCTGGGGACCATTTGCTGTTCTCGAGTGGCCGGACTGATATCGTGGCAGACGATCAATCCGGTCGAATTGAGCGCTTTAAGCGAATTCTCGATGTCACGCTCCAACTGATCAGCATGATGAAGACCACCAATGAAGATGAGGTCATAGGTTTCGTTGTTATTTTTGAAAAATTCATCAGAAGTCAGTTGGAATGTCGGCTTCGTCAATTGCGGAAACTCAAGACCAGGATCCACACTCTGTTTGTGGGGAACTTCGATGGATTCAAAATTTGAACCCTCACCCAATCCGATTTCCAGATAACTCTTAAACCCACAGACGCGGATCAGATCATTGATAATTCCGGAACGTTTGTTCCACGAGCCACTAAAGTAGAGTGAGCGTCCACCATTTTCTGAATGGTTCGGGAGCGTGCCGCAAGCACGCCCCATATCGCATTCAGCGTGCCTCGAATCCTGCGAGCAATCAATTCCCCAGCATGAGTGGCTTCCCCATTTACTTCCTGCCAATAGGAGGACGTCCAGAACGTGGATTCCCTTGGAAAGTTCAACAACTGCAGTTCGTTCAAGTGCAGAGTAGCCTTGCCCGACGAGCTGCCCGTCGACACTAAACCCTACGATCCAATCAAGTGGTTCACAGCTTCCGCTCATGAACCCGAACACTTTGATCTTTTCGTGAACCTCCAACGTCAGCGACGAGGGAGCGTGAGCTGAAATGATCACGTCACACAACCACTCTTGTTTAACAAGAACCCGAGAGGTTTGCCATCCGTTGAATCCATTTGTCGCCACCCGGCCCGCTCCCACTTTGGAAGTCACGATTCGAAATGAAGGGAAACGCGTATCACCAGAATCTAAACAATAAAAAGAATCTATCTCGGAATATCCGATCCATCGTTCGGCATCCCCACGGTCGTTCCAATTGAGATGACGGATGTCCGGGAGCGCCTGAATATGGTCGGCACGCGCCCACCAGAAATTTCCGGGGAAGTGCTGGTTTGTGCCCGGCACATCCCACCACGGGTTCGCATCTCCGAAGGCTCCCGCCGCCACGTAGCCCTCAAACAACTTTTCGCGAACCAGTTGGTGATGGATGATGAGAAATTCCTCCATTCTCGATCGCCATGCGTGTTGGTCCGTGCGGACGTTCACCACGCCTTTGCTGTGCATGTAAAAGACGTCTCCATCGTATTTTTCACAGTGGAGCTGCAAGGCCAGAAGTGTTGGGAATTCAAATTGGAGCAGGTCCTGGCTGTGGACGACTATCTCAATCTTCTGAGATAAATTTCGAATTTCTTCTTCAATTCCCACTTCTCCTCCAACGATTCCGATTTTGATTGAGTCTACGATTTCCTCCAAGCCCGATTCGCGGATTTTGCGAATTTGCGAGTGAAGGATCGAGCGCCAGTGATTCACAGCTGCAACGTGGATGAAGCCCGTTACCGCTCTGGAGCTAGCTCCAGACGGCGTCGAAGCCAAAACCTTTATGAGCTTTTCCGCACTGAAGTCACTGTAGGCGTAATGTCCCAGACCGTCATCGAGTATTTCAGAGTTTGGCCCGCATGATCCCTTGTTTTTGGCTGGGGCGATCTGCCGAACCCGATCTGTCATTGAAATGGTTCGATAGTGGTTCACCTGGATGTGGAGTGCCGACAGTTCGGAATTGAAGCGCTCACCGACAACCGGGCGTCCTGCCATTGTGCGGACTTGAGCTTGCGATCCTATCTCCAGCACATAGCGGGGCTGAACGATAACTCTGAAGCCATCCTCTTCACAGCAATCCGGATACGTGGCAACTGGATCAGATGAAACGGCGGGATGGTTGATGAAACCGAAGACCAGCTGTTGAACTTTCAATCCTCCAAAGTCCACAAACGCGGACAACATTCTGGGAAGGCTCTGTGAAACCTTGGGGATGATGTAGTCGCTCGTACCAATCATAGCCATCCAATTGCAGGAGGCTCCGAATCTTCGGCACAAATAATGGCTGGGATCACATTTGCCGAGAATTGCTGGGTCAGAGATTCTATCAACAGTCACATGCTCTTGAAGTCCGGCCGTTCGAACCGCTTCGGCAACGGATTCCTCACTCCCCAGGTCGACGAGGAAAAAATGTTCAACCCCGATATTGAGATGATGATCGATCCATCGCCGAAAGGCCGCGTTCACTTCTTTGCAAATCGCACCAACAGCCACGTTGAATTCAGGATCTCTCGGAGATTTCGGGATCGTGTCAAAGCCCCAACCCGAATGGCAGTACCTCGTGGACTGGATACCTCGGGCATCAAGAATGTGAAGCCCCGGCTCCAACAGAAGTGGAGGACCGGATTCGTGAGGATCCAACAGAAGCGCTAGGTCCACTCCATCTACGATGAATTTGATTCCTCCGCAAAATTCCGCTGTCCCATTGATGAATGCGTGAACGTAAACCGGCTCGATGATCAATAATTCAATTCGTGAGTCAGCATGCGCCGACAACGTCCATCGGTAATTGGGTGAGTTCGTAACGCGCAGATCTTCATACCCAAGGAAACCATTTGTTGCCAGATCCCCAAGACCAGTAGTTGCAGTAATAATTTCGAAAGGTAATCTTATTTCGGGTAAAAGGCGATCCTTTGAATGTATATTCATTGCGATAAGCTGGGTAATCTATTAAGCCCTTGAAAATTGTGGAATCAGGCGACCAGAGAAAATTGATAGGGTAGTGTCGGCTTCTGGAATAAGAGGACCGCGCGAAACACGACCTGGTTTCTGATAATGGCCCCCGATCGGCAGGCCTCAACCCGCGTCGTGAGTTGTCATGATTTGCAGGTGGCCAAAGTGTTCTCGATAATCCCCCAGCCGGTGTGGGCGCCCCAGGGTTCGCCTTGTGTGATAACAATCTCCAAATGATGAATTCCCGGCTCAAGTGCTATTTCTCGGGTGCGCCGGGAGGGGCCGTCCCTAGGGTCAAAACTGGTCCCGTCCACCTTAAATTCGGCACACCATTTCCCGTGGTTCGGATCACAGGTATCTGATAGGAAGCCGTAAATTGTGATTGTTCTTCGGACCTCAAGTTCGATTGTAGAAGGAGCGTGTGCTGAGATCAACTGGTCATAGCGCCAATCCTTCGGCACAAGGACGCGCTCCGTGTTCCAGCCGTGATGCCCGTTTGTGGAGACTGCCCCGGCGAAGGCAGCCGATGAAATAATGCGATAGGTCTCGAACACTCTGTTGCCGAAATCATGCTGATAGAATCGGTCCGTTCCTGTCAGGCCTATCCAGTGCTCGGCATTCCAACGGTGGGACCAGTCGACATCCTCTCGCATGTGGGGCAGGGTAAGGAGAAATTCGGAACGCGCCCACCAGAAATTCCCCGGCATGGGCCAGCGGTAGTCCGCGCAGCCGTAGCCGCAGGCCGCATCATATCCGGCGGCTAATTTTTCCCGCATGACCTCATGCTGGACGAGAATTGTGGCCTCCATCCGGCTCCGCCACGCCTCCTGTTGATGGCTGACGTTCACCGAGCCCTTAGAGTGGATATACCATACGTCACCACCATGAAGGCGACAGTGATCCTGCAAGGCTGCCAGAGTGGGGAATTCGAATTGTCGGAGTTCAGGTTGGCAGAACATTACGCTGACTTTCTCCGGAAGAAAGTTTAGTTCCTGAAGTATTCCTTCATCTGCGCCCACAATGCCGATCTTGATGCAGTCGCAAACTTCAAGCAGGCCTGACGATACTATCTTCCGCAACTGCGAGCGCAGAATCGCACGCCAATGGTTTACGGCGGCTACGTGGATGAATCCTGCTAGCGGGCGCTTGTTTGTAGAAGGGGGTTCCTTGCGGTGCAATTGTTCTTGTAATTCCTTGACCGCATTATCGCGGTATTTGCACAGGTTTTGGTGATCGTGAAAGTTCTGCTGGCTCCTGGGATTGAGATTATCGAGATTGCCCCTCGCCATTTTTGCGATCCAATCGGACGAGGATTTCGTCCAATAGTGGTTCAACTGGATATGCACTGTGGATTCCTCGGCGCCAAAATGTTCCCCGACGATGCGTTTTCCTTCCATCGTGTGCACTTGATGGGGGGTGGATAACGCGATCACGAAGCGGGGCTGGACGATGCTCTTGAAATGATGGTTTTCGTAGCAATCGGTGTAAGCTGTCATTGGATCGGGCTGAAAATCGGTGTGTCCATTTGAACCGAACATCATCCAGCGGACTTTGACGGCCCCAAAGTCCTCATAGGCGAGGAGAAAGCGCGGCAGGCTCGGGGAAATCTTAACGACAATGTACTCGTCGATATCGATCAATGCCATCCATCGGCACTCGGGCCCGTATTTTCGCAACAGATAGAGATAGGAGTTGATCTGGACAAGGGGGGCGGTGGACGTGAAACGTTCGACCGTAACCTGATCGGAAAGTCCTGCCTCGGCGAGGGTGGTCGCTAGCGGAATATTACTTTCATTGTCCAACAGATAAATGTGGGAAACGCCGATGGAAAGGTGATGCCGGACCCAATCCACTAGGTGATGGTTTTCATCTTTGCAGATTGCTCCGATAGATACGTAGTGGGTGGGCGAACTCCGGGTCGTGAATGGTTTGTCCATTCCCCAGACTGTGTGCCCGTAGCAAATGGAACCATAGCTCTCAATCTCCAATACATATTTCCCAGGGGGGAGTTCGATCGAGTCGGTGATGTCATGAGCCTGATACACGCTGCCAATAGAGCGGCCATTGATCTTGAACTCGGCCCCAGTGAAGAAGCTGGCGCTGCCGTTGAGGAAACCACGGATTTTCACTGGTTCATGGACGACCACCTCCACCCGGGAGTTCGCATGCGCGGAAACCGTCCACCGGAAATCCGGCGAGTTTGTCACATGAAGATCCTCGTAGCCGAGGTCGCCGTTTAGGCCGATGCCACCATGGCCGGATTGCGCGGAGAGGATTTGAAAAGGAGCCATCCAGTTCCTATTTTTCATGTCGGCGGCGTGAAGTTGCATGTCGTGCTTGTTCCTTGAAAGAGCCGGATTGTTTTGGCTAAGTGAGATCTAGCATGAAACCTTGAAATGCGGGGCGTTGGGTTCACTGGGAGCCGCATACGTAGCAGCGGTAGGCAGAAGTGTCTGGTCCAACGGCAGCAGCGGGCTGGTGGAAGCAAGTGGAATACCTGCTATTCGTGTTGTCGAGTTGAAAACGCGGTCACTTGTGAGAGAGCATACGGTTGTAGTCGCGGACAATACGGCCCAAGACTGCTGCACCCGACAGCAATTTTTTGGATTTCTGGCAGAAGTGGCTCCGGCGGACCTGACTATCCGAATCGTCTGACGACTTTTTTGAAATCCAGATTTTCAGTCCGATGCGTTCAAGAAGTGCGATGTCGCCAACATCAATCAGTTGATCTCCTGGATTTGGAAAATCTCAGGGGACTTGGTTTTTATCACGGATTCCGACATCGTTTACCTGAAACCATTCACTGGCTCTATTCAGAGGAAGCAAAGAGAATGCGATATTTCGTTGGCGCTTGAAAAGCCCTAGGGTGGCTAATAATGGCCAGGTGGTGATCCAGTGTTTCGAATTTGAAGCGGTTTGCTCTGAAAATGTGTGCGTGGAGATGGGCAACTGAATTTGAGATCAGGAAGCAGTCAACCCGTTCCTGCGGAATTCCGGCTTGCGTAGCGTCCCCTTTCCGGGAAATTTGTCAATACGACGGTAAGGAAAAATTTCTCCGACAAGGACTGTCTGAAGATAATTTTCTATCACGCCACGGGGACCCGTCCGCAGGGAGGGGAATCCGGGTTGGAGCGAAAATAGGAGCAATTTTACGGGGGGGCGAACGTTGGAAAAACTCCGGCAGGAAACTACCTAATCGGTATCCTCTTGTTCGGACTCGACAAGCTAGCAGATTCTGGATTGAATAGCCGCTGGATGAAAGGTGTGCTCGGTAAATATTTTGACGCGATTTTCGTGATTAGTTTGGACTCTCGCGAGGACCGAAGGAAACGATTGACCGAGGAATTTTTAAAACTTGGACTGGCGGACCCGGCTGAAATAACGTGGATTCGGGCGGTATCGGGTGCAAAATGCTGGGCTCCTGGTTTCTTTGCCGCCGGAGCGGGAGCATGGGGATGCCTGCAAAGTCACCAGCGCGTGCTTCAGGACGCAATCATGGACTATCGTGAGTGCATCCTAGTAGTGGAAGACGACGCGACATTCCACTCCGGGTCAGCGAAAATGCTCGACCTGTTCTTTAAACAACTTCCAAGCGATTGGGATCAGGTCTTTCTTGGCGGCGAACACTTCGATCCTCCGCAGATGATCAAGCACCGGCCGTTTGTCCTGGAGGGAAAACGGGTGCACCGCACACATGCCTATGCATTAAAGCGCGAAGTCCTGCCGGTTGTCTACCAACACATCGTCAATTATACGGATTACATGCAGGAGGGGCAATGGCATGTAGATCACCAACTGGGGGCTGCCCATCATCTCGGATTGTGGAAAACCTACACTCCTTCATGGTGGATCGTCGGGCAAAAAGGGGGCGACAGCAATATTTCGGAACGAAACAATCCCGACTATTGGTGGCATCCTGAAATTCATGCTCCACTTCTCCCAATGGTGTGGAGCGCTGGTGGACGATCAAAAAAGAAGGCATTCAAGGGACTGATTCATTTCGGGAACAATCTTCTGAAAGGAACGCTACAGGACACGGGCCTGGAAAAATGTGTCAACGACGACGGAGAACTGACCGAATGGATGAAGCTGATTGCGACTGAAGCGGTCTGTATGGGGATGCTTCCTGGCATCCATCATCCAAGTATTGATTATGATAGGGTTGCGTCGGTTTGGAGTGGCAGGACTCTGCGGCTGGATGGATTGGATCCGGCGGAACTCGTGGGATTTCCTTTGATCAACCATCTGCGACATTCAAGGGATGTGATGGGAATCTGCGGCAAACGTCTGGTTAGCGCGGCAGGTGACGGACCTGTCACCCGGACTCCTCCTGCTGGGAAAAAATATCAGGAATAGTTTTGACTGCGGCGCGCGATTGTTGTTAGTGGCTCGCTCAATGAGCTCTTCGTCCACCAGCGGCCCTCCGATCACCGATCCTTGCAAGGAATGCGATAAGGAATCCACAAGCCAGTACCCCGTTCGTTACGGCAGTGGCGAGGTGGTGCTGGACGAGACGGATTTGTCGGGTCGGGCGTTCGGATTCTCATGGGGCCACAGCCGCAGTTACGGCAATCAGTTGTCGCGCAACAACACCGGTTTCAACGGCAACAGCTGGTTGGTCGGGCAGGTAGCCTATCTGGTATTCGGCGGTCCCGATCTCGTCATGTTGATACGCGGCGTCAACAACTCGGTTTGGTTCCAGAGGGTGGGAGAATCGTGGCTCGCGCAGCTCGGAACCCAACTGACGTTGCGGGCGATCGGTAGTGATTGGGAGGTCTACGACCGTTCATCCGGACTAACACAGATGTTCTACGGAGAAGGCGCGGCGTGGTATCTGCGCGGCCAATTGAGGAAGTTGGTCAATGCCAGCGGCAGCGTGGCGGCGATCACCCGCGACGGGCAGGGACGGATCACGCGATGGGAGGCGACTGATGGCGGCCCGGCCGCGTCGGGATCGCTACGCTTCGATTATGTCTATCACATGACTGGCGCTGGCTCGGGCCGGCTCAGGCAGGTCACGCAGGTGATTACTTCCAAGGGGGTGGAGATGAACGTGCGGCGGGCCAGCTACGGCTATTACGGGTTGGCCAGCCCCAACGGCAACTTCCAGGACCTCAAGGCGGTGGGGATCGAACAATGGAGCCAAGGGGCCTGGGTGTCGGTCCGCAAGAGCGGATACCGTTACTATCTGCCTGGAGATCCGCAGGGATTCGCGCATGGACTGAAGTATGTGATGGGTCCGGAAGGCATGCGACGGATGGAAGCCGCCGGCGTCGGTCCCGACACGGCGCCGGATGAAACCCTGGGGGCTACTCTGGGCGTCGCAGGTTTTTCCGACAAATATTTCCGTTATGGCAACGATAAGCGGGTGACGATGGAGCGGGTGGATGGCGGCACCCGTGAGTTCACATTCCAATATCGAGCCAGCGAAGTTCCTATCCAAGATTACAATGGCTGGAGCACGCGGACCACCCAGACCTTGCCGGACGGGACGGAGGAGATCGTCTACTGCAATTTCAAGCATCTGGTGATATTCAAGATCACCCGGTCGGAAGACCGGGAATGGTATGCCTACTGGAGATACGATGGCAACGGCCGGACGATCCTGAGGGCCAGTAGCGAGGCGGTGGAGTCCTACGATCCATTCGCTCCGCATCCGTTGCAATTTGTTAAGCTTAAGGATGACGAAGGATTGATCTCGACCAGTCATTACTATGCCAGCACCGACGCCGTCTCGGGAGCGGCAGAAGGCTTCCTGCATTACGAGGCGGTGCGGAGGGGAGAGGATGGTGATGTCATCAAACAAAACGAATACAAGTATGTTGCCCGCGAGAACGGCGGTCAGACCGTTTTCAGGGTGGTGGAATCCACGGTGTATAACGGCAACTCGGACACGGGAGCGAGCCACCCGGCGGTGACCTCCTACGGTTATTCGTGGTATCCGCTCACCCTTCAGGTGAAGCAGGTGACCAAAACGCTGCCGGTGGTGGAACCTGAACAGCACGGGGATGGCGAGAGCTATTCCACGGACGAGTTTTATGACGAGGACGGGTACAACACGTGGAGCCGCAATGAACTAGGCATGATCACGCGGCGGATTTATGACAAGGGACTGGGAGTCGTGGCACAACTGATCCAGGACGTGCGGACAAGCGGGGCGACGGGAGTGCCGATCGGCTGGATGACCATGCCGGGCGGTGGATTGAATCTGGTGACCGACTACGAATATGATTCGGAAGGCAGGCAAACACAGGAGCTCGGGCCAGTTCACGATGTGGCACTGGCATCCGGCAACACGGCGGTCAGGACTGCAGTCTACTCGGTATACCGGGACGATGACGACGAGGTGTGGTCGGCCAAAGGCTACGCAACCGGCAGCGCCCCCGGATACAATTACGTGACGGTCAGCCCAGTGACGATCACCCGGACCAACGCCAACCACCAGACGACCGACAGCATCCAGACGGCGCGCGACGGCTGCGGTCGGCTTTCGTCGTCAGAGAGTTTCCCGCAATCGAAGTGGTTGCGATGGACGAGTATGGGCTACGATGTCTACAACCGTCTCGCGTGGCAGCGGATGTATTTTGACATTCCAGGGTTCCAAGGTGATGTCGGGATCAACGGCACGAACTACAACCAGACGGACTACGGCTACGACATTATGACGCGTAAGAACCGCGAGCGGAGTGGTGGAGGCACGATCACCCGCACGGTTTATGATGCCCGCGATCTGGTCGTTTCGACTTGGATGGGAATCAATGACAACGGTGCAACGGACAGCGACCCGTCCAATGGTGGGGCGGATGGCAACAACATGGTGAGGTTGGTATCCAACCTGTATGATTATGAGGGTACTGCCGGCTATCAGGAACACGGCAACGGATTGCTGACCCACCAGACACACCATGTTGATGCAACCGAGGAGCGTATCACGAGCCACACTTACGACTGGCGCAACCGGCGGATCACCACCACGGGAGAGGAAGAGTTCTTCCAGTCAACTCAATACGACAATCGAAACCGGATCACCGCTGCTGAACGAAGGATTGGTAATGATGCAGGCGCGCTTCTGACACGTAATGAAACCTCATATGATTCCCTGGGCCGAGTTTGCCAACAGAAGACATTCGGGGTGGAGGATGGCGAACTCCTGAACAAGTTCATCAGCGCCAATGTCTGGTATGACGGTGCAGGGCAAACGATCAAAACCCAGGATGCCGGAAGAAATGCCTTCAACAAGATGGATTACGACAGCCTCGGACGCCTGATCTCCATATTCCTTTGCCATCCGGAAGATGGTTTAGACGATGGCAATAACAATGAGGTGATCGACGACATCGTGATCGAACAGAACGAGAGCGAATACGACAGCGCATCCAATGTGATCGCAACTTTGCGGATGCTACGGTTCGACAATGCCACGGGAAGCGGCCCTCTCAACGGCCCATCTGGCAGCCAGCCGAAGTCGCGCAACTACTACAACTTCGTGTGGCCCGACGCGATCGGCAGAACTGTCGCTTCCGCCAACTATGGAACCAACGGCGGGGTCGTACCCAGTCGTCCAATGAGGGTTCCAGCCTCATCAGCAGGTATACTGGTCAGCACTCTTGTTTACAATAGCGCTGGGCAGGTCGTTTCGGCATTCACTCCGATGGGGATCGAGACCCGAAGCGAATACGACAACTTGGGACGAGCCACCAAAGTGGTAGAAAATTATACCGATGGCATCCCGGATGGGGCGGCCAACCGCACCACCCAATATGCCTACAATGCCGACGGAGTATTGGAGACCTTGACCATGCAAAACTCGGCCACCGGAGCCCAGGTCACGCGCTGGGAATATGGATCGACCCTGACTGAAAGCGGGGTCGCCTCGTCGGTGCTGCTTCGCGCCAAGATTTTCCCGGACAGTGATGAAGCCGCCAATCCATCGTCGGTTGCCGTCCCTAGTGACCGGATAGAATACGTCTACAACCGGTTGGGACAGGTCACCGGCAGCACGGATCAGAACGGCACCATCCACGGTTACGACTACGATGCACGCGGCAGGCTGGTCGCCGACCGGGTGACTGCACTTGGCAGCGGGGTGGACGGAAAGGTGCGCCGCATCTCGACCACCTACGACAATCTCGACCACCTCACCTCCGTGACCAGTTACGATGCCGCCGACGCGGGAACGGTCATGAACCAGGTTGTGAAAACCTACGACCCGTTCGGACAACTTGCCAGCGACGCGCAAGCGCACGCGGGTGCAGTTGATCCAAGTCCCGATTCCAGTACCCCCACCGTGGCTTACCACCTTGACATGAGCGGTGAGGGTGACGCGGACCCCTTCCGCGTCACTGCAAGGCTCACCGACACCATCTACCCTGATGGCCGGACGATGCAGCTTGGCTATGGAGATGTCGGCAGCATCGACGATGTGCTTTCGCGGGTGGCCACGGTGATGGATGTCACGACCTCCTCGCCATGGGAAGTGGCGGCCTATACTTATTTAGGAGCTGACACCTCTGTGATCAGTGGGTATGCTGAGCCTGAAGTGGAGTTGACCTACATCAAGCAGGGCTCCGAGCCCGACGGCCCTGCGGGAGACCCCTATGCCGGGTTGGACCGCTTCGGCCGCATCATCGACCACCGATGGATCAAAAGTAGTGCCGACATTGAGCGCATCCAATACGGGTACAACCTCGGCGGACTGCGGCAATGGCGTCTGGACACCCTCGCCCACAACGCGGACAAAGATCAGGACAACTACTACAACTACGACGGTCTCGGCCAAGTGATCGCCAGGGACCAAGGGCAACTTGCGAATGACCGCACCGGAGTGGATGGCATCCCAAGCCGGGAGGAAGACTGGGTTTACGACCCTTCGGGCAACTGGGACAATTACCGGCGCAAGGTCGATGGCGCAAACACCGTCAACCAGAACCGGACCCACACCAAGGTCAACGAGATCCAAACCTTCGACGGCAGCGGGATCCCGGTAGTCTTCGACCGCGCGGGCAACATGACCCGGATGCCGAAGGCGCTCGCCGGAACCTCCTATCATGAGGCTACTTGGGATGCTTGGAACCGTTTGGTGAGAGTCAAAACGCCGGGCGGCTCGGGCGGCTACGACTCCTATTCGGGCACGGCGCTGGACGTGAGGTACGCCTATGACGGGCAGACCCGGCGCACCACGACGGAAGTGGTTACCGGGCAGGATCCGGGCACCACCCATTACTATTACAGCGCCAACTGGAAATGCATCGAGCAACGGTTGGGACCAACTACCGTTCCCTACAAGCAGTTCGTTTTCGGAGCGCGTGGGCGCAACGATTTGGTGTTCCGCGACCAGTTCGAGGGAGCTCTGGTCGATCGGCTGTATGCTTTGTGCGACAACATGGGCAGCAAAGTTGCCGTCACCGGCGACAGCGGGATTGTGATCGAGCGTTACGCATTCACCGCATTTGGCGATCTTGAGTCAACCATGGCCCCAGACTATACGCCCCGGTCTTACAGCGTCATTGGATGGGAAACCCTATTCCACGGCGAGGTGCGGGATAGCGAGACGGGCTGGTATAACTACGGCTATCGATATTACCTGCCGCAGCTAGGAAGGTGGCCAAGCAGGGATCCCATCGGAGAAATGGGCGGAAACAATCTTACCTTATTTGCCCTCAATAATTGCATTAATCATTTCGACCTGTTGGGGTTAAGTGTTGCCGATGCCTTCACGCCCAGTGTTCATGATGGAAGCGTAGCAAGTATTCTCGACCATGCTCTGAATTCAGAGAATAATCAAATTCTGAATCCGTTTAGCCCGTTTTCTGGGCAGGGATCAGATTACTACATGAAGATAAGTTATCTTAATATTGATGAGACTGCGATTGTGGGAGGAGCCGACGGAAATCTTTTCGCTGAACTGGGAAATGAGCCAGGATTTGCGTGCTCACGGCCGGTGGGTGATACTGTCCGTATACCCTCCACTCTCGTTCCAGGATGGTTCTGCAGCAGCCTACCATGGACTATCGGGCATATAAACTTAAAAGTTGAAGGTTTTATTACTACAGTGAAAAACGGTAGCGTATGTCAATGGGACTTTAAAGGCACCGCTACCGCCCTTCCCGATATGTTTGATTTTGATCAGAAGGCGCGCCCCGATGTCACCAGTGCCAGGGATGTCGCTATTGGAATTATTGATATATTACAAAAATTAACATCGCGTAAATTCTTCATTAAACCTTATGGATCCCAGGAAGTTAAAGCATCAGGGAGGTGTCCATGAGCGCGTGTAATAGAAAAAAAATTAGAATAGGAAAGTCGATAGTTATAGTGCTTCTATTTCTGGTGGCCTGCTTATTCTTTCTTAGACATTCAAATAAGAATAATGCAATAGTTGACCTTATTGACTTAAAGCCATATTCATATAAAATTACTAGGAAGGGATTTGGCAAATCGAGCCAAATTGTTTATTTTAATGAGAATTCAAGCAGTAAGTTTTTTTCTGGGATTGTGAAGACTATTGAATCAAGTCCTCTAGTCAAAAATTTAGATATTGAAACTTCCCGTTCATTGAAAACTTACGGAGATTTTTCTGGAATGAAGGGCTTATCAACCGCGGACATAGTTGAAAGCGTTTCATTTAGATCGCGTAAAAGTGAGTTCTACTGCGTAGTCTCAAATGCTACTAAATATGTAATAATTACAGTCGTCGAATAAAATAACTTGAAAAATTGCCGCTTCAAAAAACATTTCTAGAACGGATTGGCCATCAGCGATTTTTTCTCCTTAGAGCCAGTCTGAAAAATGACTCCAAACATTTGTTGGTCTGTTCATTTCTGCCAGGATCCGGGAGAAACTCGGCATGGCGAGTTATCCAAGCAGTTTGACGGATTCGGAGTGGGAGATTATCAGGACGTTCATCCCCCGAGTACCATATGGTCGGGCGCGCCAGGCCGTAAACGTGCTCGAAGCGCGAGATCCTCGACGCGATCCTCTACATCGTGCGCGGCGGCATCCCGTGGCGCGCGCCCGATCGTTGACCATGGGCAGGATTTCCGCCGCCACCCGCGCGTGATCGAGAGCGCAGGGCCGCCCCGGGCGCGTCCGATCAAAATGTAGAAGATGGCGCTTTCCAGCAGCTTTTCTCATGGCCGATGGAAAAGCCTGTTTTTGCCGACGGCGGTGGGGAGGATAGCTTTTTCAACAAGGTTGGTGTCGAGGTCGACACAACCGTCGCACAGGAATACGCCGAACGAGGATGCAACTCGAAGGCGTAGCGATAGGCAATGGCGAGGTTATCTTTCGGAAGACTGTGGAAACGCACCCGGGTCGCACTTCTGATCCGCAGCCGCTCCATTTACAGAGTGGTCTTCACGTCAATATGGGCTCTATGGATTACTTTCGGTTATGGGATGCACGAGTTCGTCGAGCAGTCGGGCCGAAAATCTACAGCAATGGCAGGAGCGGTCGTTGTGTCCGTATGCCACCGTCACCTCATCATCTTCCCTAAAGGCACCGGCCGGCCAGATCACCGGGGGGCCACAGCGACCAGGCCCTGATAGAGGGTCGTAGAAACTACTACAGCTTTGTCTGGCCCGACGCGATCGGCAGAACCGTCGCTTCCGCCAACTATGGAACCAACGGTGGGGTGGCACCCACACGTTCAATGAAGGTTCCAGCCTCATCAGTAGTCGTGCTGGTCAGCACCACGGCTTATAACAGTGCCGGGCAGATCTTTTCGGTATTCACCCCGATGGGAATCGAGAACCGGATCGAATACGATAACCAGGGACGAGCCACCAAAGTGGTAGAAAATTATACCGATGGCATCCCGGATGGGGCGGCCAACCGCACCACCCAATATACCTACAATGCTGACGGAGCGTTAGAACTGTTGAAGGTGCAAAACTCTACCACCGGAGCCCAGGTCACGCGCTGGGAATACGGTTCTAATCTAGCACAAAGCGGGGTCGCATCGTCAATGCTGCTTCGCGCCAAGATTTTCGCGGACAGTGATGAAGCCGTCAATCCATCGTCGGTTGCCGTCCCGAGTGACCGAATTGAATACACCTACAACCGGCTAGGACAAATTACTAGCAGCACCGATCAGAACGGCACGATCCACGATTACGAATACGATGCACGCGGAAGGTTGGTCGTTGATAGGGTGCCTGCACTTGGCAGCGGCTTGGACGGAACGGTTCGCCGCATCTCGACCACCTATGACAATCTTGGTCACATCGCCTCGGTGACTAGCTATGACGTCCCCGACGATGGGACTGTCGTTAATCAGGTAGTCAAAACTTACGACCCGTTCGGACAACTTGCCGAAGACGCGCAAGCGCATACGGGAGCAGTGGAGGAGGGCACGCCTACCGTGACCTACGAGTATGAATTGTCGGGTGTTGAAACCATTCCCCCTACTCCTGTCCGCGTAACCGCCCGCCCCACAAATATCATCTACCCGGACGGCCGGAAAATCGAGCTTGGCTATGGAGAAATCGGCAGCATCGACGATTTACTTTCTCGGGTGGCCACGGTGACGGATGTCACAACTTCCTCGCCATGGGAAGTGGCGACTTACTCCTATATGGGAGCTGACACCTCGGTGATCAGTGCGTATGCTGAGCCTGAAGTGGAGTTGACCTACATCAAGCAGGGCTCCGAGCCCGACGGACCGGCGGGAGACCCCTATGCCGGGCTGGACCGTTTCGGCCGAATCATCGACCACCGGTGGATCAAAAGTGGTGCCGACATCGAGCGCATCCAATACGGCTACAACCTTGGCGGACTGCGGCAATGGCGTCTGGACACCCTCGCCCACAGTGAGGACAAGGATCAGGACAACTACTACAACTACGACGGTCTCGGTCAGGTGATCGCCAGGGACCAAGGGCAACTTGCGAACGACCGCACCGGGGTGGACGGCGTCCCCAGCCGCGAGGAGGACTGGGTTTACGATCCTTCTGGCAACTGGGACAATTACCGGCGCAAGGTCGATGGCACCACCGCCGTCAACCAGAACCGGACCCACACCAAAGTCAACGAGATCCAAACCTTCGACGGCAGCGGGATCCCGGTAGTCTTCGACCGTGCGGGCAACATGACCCGGATGCCGAAGGCGCTCGCCGGAACCTCCTATTATGAGGCCATTTGGGATGCTTGGAACCGTTTGGTGAGAGTTAAGACGCCGGGCGGCTCGGGCGGCTACGGCTCCTATTCGGGCATGTCGCTGGACGTGAAATACGCTTACGACGGGCAGACCCGGCGCACCACGACGGAAGTGGTTACCGGTCAAGATCCGGGCACCACCCATTACTATTACAATGCAGCATGGAAATGCATCGAGCAGCGGCTTAATGACACCGACGTCGCCTACAAGCAATTCGTGTTCGGAGCCCGCGGACGCAATGACCTGGTGTTCCGCGACCAGTTCGAGGGAGCTCTGGTCGACCGGCTTTATGCCTTGTGCGACAATATGGGCAGCAAGGTAGCCTTAACCGGCAGTGACGGCCTCGTGATCGAGCGTTATGCCTTCACGGCGTTCGGCGACCTGGAGGAGATCATGGCTGCCGACTACACGCCACGGAGCGCCAGTCTCATCGGCTGGGAGACCTTCTTCCACGGCGAGGTGCGCGACAGCGAGACGGGCTGGTATAACTATGGCTACCGGTATTACCTGCCGCAACTTGGTAGATGGCCATCAAGAGATCCCATCGGAGAAGAAGGGGGAATCTATTTGTATGGCTTTGTCGGGAACAATGGGATCAATGGGAAAGACCAGCTAGGATTGTTCGGCCCCTTTGGACTAATCGTCGGGGCAGGAGCAGACTATGCGATCCAAGTTTCGCTCAACTACGCTTGCGGCAAAAGTGGATCAGAAGCATGGTCCGATGTAGATCTTTCGAGTATTATTATTTCGGGAGTCGTCGGAGGCTTAGGGGCGCCTGGTGTCGCAGGGACAGGGTGGAAGGTTTTCAAGAAAAGCAAAGAGGCTTACAAGATAGCAAAAAAGATCCAGAAGAGCAATCAAGTTGGAAAATGCGCATCCTCCGTGAGAGCGGCAAAGATTTTACGACGTTATGAGGATAAGTTGAAGAAGTTGAGTACGATTGGGGATGAGGTTCAATATGCCGTGGGTGTGGCGGCGGGGGTGGTCGCTGTAAAGAAAACTTTGAACGCAATAACAAACAAAATTGAGAGAGGAATATCAGAGGCGTTAGGTGAGGAAGATTGCTGTGGAACATATGTAGTTACTATTAGAATGGATTCGACAATTTATACGGAACCTGTTTTTCCTGCTTCCATTTATCCTCCGAGAAATCCATTTGAATACGATGCATATGATTTTGAGGTGATTCATGAATTTCCGACAGAAATTACGCCTCCTATAAATTTCCCACCACCGCCTTTTAGATAAAGTTTGCATATTTCAATTCATGAAAAATAGTGAGATGATATTTATAATTATTCTATTTGCGATATCGCTATTTTTACTTATTCGTTCAAGGGGATGGCGAGGGTTGGGGGTGATGGCATTTATAATTGTAATTGTTAGCAGTCAACATTTTGCCGAGATATTTCTCGGAAAACCAGCTTCATGGGTTATTTTCCTTTTAGTTTTTTTGGGAGGCTTGTTTTGTTTAAAACACTTGAAATATTATTGAATGTATCAAGTAATTAATCATAGTATGGTGTGTGACTCGATGGAGTCTTTGGCCTTACTCAAACCACGTCAAGCGGACGCCGTCGCTTAGGTCCATGCGGTCGGCTGGCATGGCGATTCGAGGCTGAACTTGGCTTTGTTTCGCATGGATCCGCTGCACATGCCATGCCCGGTGGCAAGGTCCGGCTTCAGCCGAGTTCATACCACGGACGCTTGCACGAATCCCTCCGTCGAGCAGGTATCCCAGCGCGGTGGAGTGGAGGCGGAGCTTGCCTTCGCTGACATCTGTCCCCTTGGGCCAGCTTCAGCTAAAACCAATAAAGGCAAAGGACGGTAAGGGTCCTAAATTCTTCCCCTCGACGTCGCGTGGACGGGACCTTGGTGGGCTGCGGTCCCGTCTCTCGGCGGCGATCTTCGCCGCGTCGTGGGGCAGACGCTTGCTTACTTCGACGAGGTAGTCCTCGGGATCGAGGGCGTGGGCCCGCAGTTGGCCATGAGGGGTGAGATGAAGGCGTTGTTGGCTCCGGATTAAAGGTTGCCGAAGAACATCCAGTTCTTCATGCCGAGCGTAAGCGGTAAGCGGACTACCGCCTATGCAGCGTGGGTGAGTTTGTCGTGGGCTGGAGATCCCGCGCCGAGTGAAAATTGGGATTGTGAAACGCTCGGACAACGTCAAGGGCTTTAAGGTGGTGCCCAAACGATGGATCGTGGAACGCACGTTCGGATGGTTGATCCAGTCGCGGCGATTGGTCCGAGACTACGAAGTGAAGATCGAACACTCGGAAGCCATGATTTACCTGTCGTTGAGCAAGCGAATGCTCGCGAAAATCACACGCTAGATATTTTTAAGATATTCTCTCAGAGTGAGTTGCGGAAATACTCCATCGCCTCATTCAAATTCTGAGCCATTGCCGTGGCTTCTGGATCGCCCCCATGGAAATCGGGATGCGCTTCCTTGATCAGAACTCGATAGTTTTCGACAGCGGCTACCAGCGTGTAGGGTGGTAACAGTCGCAGTGTCTCCGCGTGCTTCCGTTCTTCCTGATTGATAGCCGTCTCCCTTGGAACATCGCTTCGCCGGCTGGCTTTCGGTTGGCGAGTAGTGGTTCCAGATGGAAGAGGTTGCGATTCCGCTTGGGGATATTCGTCAACAATATCATGGGCCAAGTCCGTGTGGCGCTTGCCTCGACGCAAGGTCAGCCACGCATTGATCCCTTCCTTTAAAAACAGGCAAAGGCCGGAGAAAATAAGAAAGCTCCCGAGGCTGCGGCCCTCGTCCGTCAGGCTGAGAAGAATCCCCGCGATGACCGTCAGCGCCGGCTCGATGGCGAAGTGAACGAAAAGCTTTTTCCGGTCATCGGTGTCCAGCCGGGAGTTGTTCCTGAACCGCAACAAATGTGAATCGCCGGAATATTGATCGTGTTTGCCCGACTTGCGAATCTCGTCACGAAAACTCGAACTGAGGTGGAAAAGATAGAGGGCTGACGACAGGCAGAAAAAGACAGCCAGGCTTCCATAACGATCTTTCAGATCCGAATGCCAGACGACGTAGGTGAGAAGAAAGGAAGCCCAGATGCAGGAGTAGAAAATTTTCTTCTGCCTCAAATAAGAAAAGCCGAAATGGTAACGCCAGAAAACCACCACAGGCATAGCGAGGTGATGGAGCAGGGAGCTGAGAACCGGAATGGCGTAAGTCGCCGGTGTGGGTGGTGCCTGCTTGTCGATCATGGCTTGGGATTTTGGTGGAAGCCGTGTCGCAGGAAATTCCTGACCACGGACTTTCCGTTTTCAACAGCAACCCACCGTCTGCCTCCTTGGAAAATGACCGAGTCCACCAGCTCGTTGTTGTCGGCACCGCCGGTTCTCAGCATCGTGAATTCCTGGGGCTGAACCACGAATTCAAAGACCATCGTGCCACCGGCATTCTGGCTGGAACCCGTCGGTTTTGCCGCCATGTCAGAAAGTCCGGCCGAGTGCTGCACCTGGCGGGCTCGGCCTATCGAATCCGCTGCCCAATTGTTGGTCTGCGGATCGCCGTTCGCGTGGAAAATTTTGGTCTGGAGGTTGCCGAGGAAAGCTTCGGTCTGCGCCCTGCCGCCGGATTCACCGAACGAACTTTGGTAGCCGGGGAGATTCTGGGTCAGATAAATGGTGCAGGCTCTCGATGACCGTGCCGTGCTCTGGAAAAGTGCATCGTAGGCGCTGGCGAAAAACTGGCTCTCGTCGGCATAGAGAAACACCGGCCGGATTTTCTGCTGGGCTTCCACCCGCGTGAGGCCGGGTGGAATGCGGCGTTCGACTGCGCGTTGCCAGACGTATTTGAAGAGCAGTTGGGCGAATTGGCCGAGTTCGTGAAATTCCTTCACTGGCAGATCGATCAGGATGACTTTCCCATCGAAGCAGTCCTCCGGTGTGAAATTGGTTTCGGTACAAAATAGATCCCGCAGCATGCCGCGCAAAAAACAGTCGGCCATGCTGGTAAATGTGGATACGACGACCGACCGGGTTTCCAGGGCGAGGCCGGGAAATTCCTTCAGCCAATAATCCTCGGTCATCTGGAAATCATCTTTCCGATTCAGCTTTTCGGCATTCGCTTTCGCGACCGCGAGCAAGCGGAAGCACTCCGATTTTTCCTTCCAAGGTTCGTCGTCCAACTGGGCGATGGTTTGCGGTGCCGATGTGATGATCCGATAAAGTGACGGCAGGTCCGCGCTGCCGATCGCCAAGATGGCGAGGTCGATGGTGTTTCGGAGAAGCTGTTTCAAGGTGCGTTGCCAGTAGGCATCATTGCCACCACCGGAGCCTTGTTTTCGTTCGGCGGTTTCCAGGACGGAGCAGAACAGGCTGACCAGGTTTTCCGTGTGGCCGGCACCGCGGCCTTCACGTTCCAATTCGTATTGAAGGAAGTTGAACCGGAACTTTTTGTCGGGTCCGAAAATGATCAGGTCGTCCTTCGGTCGGCCGGAATCGACTATGTATTTCTCCCACGCCAGCCGCTCGTCGGTCTTCGCCGTCAGCACGAGGCCCCCCATATTCGCTTCCAAAAATGCGAGTGCGAGAGCCTTGCCCGACCCACTGGACTTGCCGCTGCCGGTTCCGCCAAAAACTTGAACGCCCTCGAATGCGTCTTTCAACGTCCAGTAATTATCGGGGATGGGTTTGCCTCCGGTCTGTCCGAGTTCGAGCAGGGCTTCGTCGTCAGGCGGCCACTCGGATACTTGCTTCGCCGATTGGACCGGCCCGCGAATTTCACCCATGGCCTAATTCATTCCAACAAATTGGCCCTTTGGCAAGCCGCCACGGCGGTTGCCATTCGCCACGCCGTGGCGGGCGAATCCTAACACTGCGGAGCAGTGATAGGGCAGATGTCTGTCACTGGATTTTCACTGCTTTTCACATTCAGGAAAACCTGCTCGGAGAGACGGCATGACACTGCGTGTTTCACGTGAAACTGGCCTGACGCAGGGACGTGATTTTTCCGCTTCCGAACGTGGCACTCCCGAAAACGGTCATGCCTATCGACCCTGCGACATCACCGGCGATGGGAGGATTCGCAGAGTAGTCGATTTTCTGGATGCGCATTGGCATTCAGCGATAGGGAACCTTCGTTGGAAAACCCTGCACCGGCGATGACCTCGGTAAAGGGCCTGAACTGGCTTTCAACGGTGGCAGTCAGGCCGAAGTCATGGACGTTGATCTCCCCATCTTCACGGAGTAAGAGTTCTGCGAGGGATGATGTTTTTGAAAGAACGGGGCTTCTTCCAGTTTTCGCCATCCGGGTCTTCAAGAATGCGAAAGCCATGCTCCTTCGAAACCTCGGCTTTACAGACTTTTCCTCCTATTCTAGGAAAGCGGTCGTCGGTCATGATGGAGTTGAAAACCAACTCGATGGCCGAAGATCGAGGATCTAGAACGCTCGAGTCCAATTTAAGGTGGATTTCGTACTGCGTGATCCGCTCTAGAATTTCGGGATGTGCTTCATTACTACCGAGAAGAAGGATTTCTCCTGGATTCAGTTTCTCCCACGAATAGATGGGCTGGGCAGTTCCTGCTTCATCTTGAATCGGTCTCGCGGCTACCCTGAGTATTTCGAAGCTTTGGGAGTATTGGCAATATCCGAACAGTCCGATGTCCGCTTCAAATTTCAGGAAACCATCGAGATTATATGGAATGACGACTTGGTTCCTCCCTTTGAAGAAGTGGGTCATTTCATCACAAATCACTTCGCCTGCCGCTGTGATGTCGAACGGCGGTGGAGGGTTGAGCAGTTTTGAGGACATCCATTCACCCGGGCCGTAGTGTTGCGCCTTGGCGTCCCTGGTAATTATGGTTCTCAAGTTTTCCTCACTGTCACCGATGATCCTAAGTCCGAGCTTGGCCATCTCGCCATGAATTCGAGTTGCCGCATACTGAAATGAAAGCGAAGAGCCCGCAAATGCCATTCCAATCAAGGGATAGGAGTGAACTTTTACACAGCTGAATATTTCAGAGCAATCGTCGTCGTGAAAGGTCTCGGGGTAAAGGACTTGGGGATTTACTGTCTGAAGCTTCGGAAAACTATCTGTAATGGGCAATGGATCCTTGCCATCCATCAGCCTGGAATCAGCTAGAATCCGAATCCCGCATTCATCATAGTCGTCACCTGAAACAGGGCAATTCCACGCTACCACCAAAGTCATGGAGGAGTTTTTGAGGAATTGCCTGAGAATGACCACATTTATCGTTTCCGGAATCTTCCCCGGTATTGATTTCTTCGGTGCAAACGGTTTGAATTGGGCCGGTCATGCATCAAATCAATGGAAAACCGGTTCAATTCCAGGAAAGGGGGCTTTTCGTCAGTGCCCATTATCTGGGGAATCAGGTGGGAAGAATCAAATCCCACGACAAAGGAGACGGAACGGTTCTTCTCGGCGATGTGGAGGTCGATGAAAGGGTTGAGATTTGGAACGGTCGTTTGGCTCGGTTCATCCGGCGCTTTCATCCGGATCGGGGTGTGGTATTCCCGAGGAAACAGAGGATCGGCACGGAGTTGTTGAAAAGGTTTATGCAAGCTTGTGAGCGTAAGGGCGTCCGGGAGATTTTCGGCAATGTGACGCATGAAGCTGATCGGAGCCAACCCTTTTTGAGAGGCTGGTATGAGGGTTTCGGCTTTGTGGTCTGCCCTCCAGATGGAAGGGATGAGTGGTTTCCGATCAAATACAAGGTGATCTGGAAACGACGGGAAGGCCGACTTCCATATTTCGATGGATCAGATCCACTTTGACGTTTCGGGTGGGAATCCATCTTAAAATCCGCGGCCCTTCTGCGGGGAGTCCGATGTATCAGGTCAGAAAGGGCCGCCGATCAGGAGGTGGCGGTTCCGTTTCTCGGAACGGGAAACGGGGCCGGGCCAGCGCATTTCGGGGAAAAGAAAAAACGCCGTCCGTTGAGGACGGCGGCGGTCAATCGGATTAATTTTACTTGCTGATTCGGAGCGGCTCTAAAAACCTTGCTGGCGTGAGAACGTTAATTCGCTACGCGGGATCTTATCAAATTGGTGATCTTGTTCAACGACGCATGTCCGTTTCGAGCATCCGAGATTTCAATGATCCATTCGAGCTCCATTTAAAGCCAGGGAGGCAGGGGACGCCGGCCGAAGAGCTTCAACGCACGAAAACTGTTGCAGCTCGGAATCACGATGAACTAATAGCAAGAGCGATTTTGGCAGGGCACAATATTAGACGATACCGGAGGAAACTAGCAAAAGTCACAAAGAAGCCAGATTTGCTCAGGGGGCTGACCGACCAGTTGATTGAAAATCAACGTGAAAGGTCGATCAGGCATTTCGATGCTGCCACAAAAGTGATGTGTTTTTCGGAGCAACGGGACCCTGAATCAAGTGAGATTCCCATGTGGGGATATTATGCAGACTGCCACCGAGGTGTTCGTGTCCATTTACACCCGGAATTTTATCGACGCCCCGGAATTCTCGTGTTCGACATCGATTACGAACCGCTTCCTCCGGAGGTTGGATTTGCGGAAAGCAAGCTGCCCGGCCTGAATAAATTCGTGGAAAAAATGCTGCGGACCAAGGCTGAGTCCTGGAGTCATGAAGAGGAGGTCCGCGTGCTTGTCCCCAATCGACTTCTTAAAAAAGGACCGGACTCTCGCGGCACAAATCGGCACTGGATAGACTTGGATCCCAGTCATATTGCGAGAATCGATTTGGGAATACAATTTGCTGAAAAAGCGGCGACGGTTGCGTTGTTGAAAAAGGAATTTCCCACCACCCCGGTCTTTCTTACGTCGAAACATCCAAAGGAATTCCTTTGCCGCTACACCCGGGAACATTAATCAGCCCTTTTCCATTTTAATACTGCTCTGAGTCTTGGATCGGGAATCAGGGGTGCTGTGTCTCGACTAAAATCTGCATACGGTCATGGTCGCAGCGGTCCAGCCACAGGTGGACACCGCAGTCGTTTTAGGAAGGCATGCTGTCGCTACTAGGCCGTGGCCGAAAATCTTCACGCCTAAAGCCGGTCTGCGAATTCGCGGATCCTGCTGAGAATTTCCGAAAACGATGGTCGGTCACGATAGTAGAGCGACTTCGTGCCTTCGTAAGCGTCCTCATAGGCACGTCTGGTTGCGGAGTTAGTGAGCAAAAAAGCTTCGTTTCCTGCGATGTCGGGATTTTCCGAGCGGAAGCGTTTCGACTTGTGAGCCAGATATTCTTCGGTGCCGATGAAGCACAGGACTTTGGGCACTTCGAGGAGGCAATAAACGTCGTAGTAGTGGCGCAGGAAATTGGCAGGGAAATCTCCCGTCTCCTGCTGTTTACGGAATTTTGTGGAAATGGTCTGGAGTTTTTCGACCAGCGTATGGCCGGGGGCATAGCACGGCACATGGTGTGCGCGATTGTCTATGATGGGAACCTTGCCGACGGCATAGTCATACCCCCATGAACTGATCGTCTTTGGTTCGTTGGGAGCGACATCGTCAAATCCGGCTTCGAGCAGAACACCGTGTTTGAGATCCGACTTGGTTCCGGTGACCTCGGCGTAGTTGAGGCGGATGCCGCCGCTGCGGAATTTAGCGTCGTCGAACTGGGTGTCGCGCTCGACGTGGGTGATTCCATCAATTTTGATGTTCTGTGCCAGCCAGTCGTAAAATTGCCTGCGGCTTTCGGCGTGAGACGGTTTGTCCTGATTGCGGCCGGTGCTGACTTTCAGCTCAGCCGGCGGGTCAATCCGGATGTCGATGTCCTCGGAGAACCGGTTGATGATGCCGAAACCCTTGGAAAGGGATGTGCCTCCCTTGAGCTCAAATTTCATTCCCATCTGCTGGAGGCCGTGCAGGCAATGCATGATCCAGTAATCTTTCTCGACCAAAACAGGCGCGATTTTTCTTTCGCTGCCGACGATGCGCAGCAGGGCGGCAAAATCCTTGTGGTTGTGGAGATAGTTATCTGGCATTCAGCGAAGCCCCTTCGGTCTCAAGTGCATCAAAGAATTTGCGGGTTCTGACAGAGCCGTAGCGATGTGCTGCCCGAAGCAGAGTGCCTGCGTCAAAATCTGTGGCCAATTTCTTGACCCGATCCAGCACCTCGCGCCGGTTCTCGGCGAGCCGGTCGATATTGTTCACCAGATCGACGAGCAAAAATTCTCTCGTCGATGCCTTCGGGAAACTCGGCTTCACTCGGAAATCAAAAACCCGGCCACCAAGGTTGAACTGCCCATGGCGCTTGTGGTTGTAAACAATCGTCTCGTTGTAGAGCTGCGTTGAGCCGACTCCAAGCGCATTGTAGGCGTTGGGGGAGGTGAGCAGAAATCGGGTATCTTTCAGGAATGCGGCAATGAGGCTGTCGTCCTCAGCCGGAGCGTCTCCGAAAGCGGTTTGCTTCGGACAATAATACACCCCTCCGGAGAGCTTGTTCAGCTCTCCGGATTCGACCAGTTCCTTGAGATGCCTATCCACGGAGGTTGACCATTTGGCCAAGTCCTCGCGGCGATAGACCTTTCCACGCCGTAGGTGGCTTCTCAGTTTTTGAAGTGGTTTCATGTCCGAATTCCTCCCAGAAGCTTCATAAATAGCACGGATCACGTTTCGGTGCAAGTAATTTCATTGAAAAAACATGCAGAAAATACCAGACTTCATTGAAAATGTGTGTATTAAGTGAATCATAGTACGGAACTTTGTAAGAGTTACCGCCCTTCCCTAAAGGCGATTTTCTAGAAAATCCCCCCAATGTCACAATTCCTTAATAAAATCGCGTTATAGTTGAGGGATTACGGAGGGCATGTGACGGAATCGAGGGAAGCGGAATATTCGCGGTTGGCGAGCCAGGTGGCGGAAATTGAGAAACTGATGCAGTCTGGCGCTCGCAGTGACGCAGGATATTTGCTCGCACCGTTTCTGGAGAATGCCCGCTCAAGAATGGAAGCAATCAAATTTGACGACACGCGGGTTGAGCAGGACAAGAAGGAGCGGAAGGTAAAAGAGATCGCTACTGTCGCCGCCCTGATTGAGCGTGAGCACAATTTGACCGCTCATGAAAAGGAGCAATATGGCGAGTTCCTGAAGCTGGATCATTTCACCCGCGAATCATTTGGCAAACTTTCCGAGTTCTATGCCGATGGCGGCGCCTGGGAAAGGTTGAGCGAAACCGGTAAATCCGAAATGAGTCACCGCGTCTGGGAAGGTATCCGGGAAGAAGAATACAGTTTCGAAGAGCTACCGGAAAATGTGCGGAAGAAAGAATCGGAGCGTGTCTACAAGCAACTTACGGGTAAAATTCAGGCTGATCCAGACCTCGACAATATTCCGCAGCAGGACCGAGAGGATTTCATCCGCGAACACGAAGCCGGAAATGAGAAAGCGGCGTCACAGGTTTTGAGTCGTGAAAGTTTTTCGAAGAATGTTTCTATACATTCTTCGAAGGAAGTATCCCTCTCGGATACTTCCTATTCAGTAGAAACAACTCCTGCGAGTCAGGAAGCTAACACTAAAGACAAAACCAACAATTTGAAGATCGAAAAGGCCGAGGCTTTGGAGGGCATCACCCTGGCCGATGCAGCGGAGATCACCAAACCAGATATCCCGCAAGCGGCGGGCACGAAAGCCATCGGCAAGGGCTAGTTGCCCTGGGACTTTCGATTCGCCCAATCTTCGTCGAGGCCAAGTTGAAATTCCATCTGCGCGACAACTGCCAGTTCGTCAATCATGGTCATCAGAGCCGCTTCAATTGATTCGGCCTGATCAGGCTTTTTGGCTTGGGCGTGGACGGCATCGAGACGCTTCATGAATCCTGCGCGGATCTGATGCGAGTAGAATAAGGCGTCGCGCTCTGACTCGCTCAGCCCGCTGAAATCGATTTCTGTCACATCCAATTTCAAGCGGGTTTTCAGAGCCTCTTGTAAGGTGTCGGAATTAGCTTTCGGGGACTTCCTGTTTTCAAGATAGGCGAGTGTCCTATCCTGATGTTGGTTCAGTATTGTGAGGGCCAAGCTGCCACCCTTTTCGTTTTCGATCTCCGCCGCGCGCTTTTCCGGCGTCATGGTTCCTCGATGCGTTCGCTTGCTAAGCTGACTTTTCCCGAGTTCAGATAACTTGTCGTAGCCTCCGCCGTCGGCATAAAAGGCTTGAAGGGTAGGGAAATCACTTTTCTCGAACCACTGCTTTCCAAGCAGGTTGCGATAGGTCGCCGCCTCGGCTGGCGTAAGCTTGTCCTCGACGGCGAGCTTTTCGGGAATGGTCATGTTCCAGCTCCCCATGAGAGCCCAGCGCAGTTCCTTGCCTGATTGACGAACTAACGGTTCCAAGCTGAGCGGCATGGCCATGTTGTTCCAGTTCCGGATCAGCTTTTCGAGATATTCGTCGGTGAAGTAATCGGGCCGGCACGAGACACTCTTGCCCGTGGCCTTTTTGTATTTGGCGTCGATCCTAACGTATTGAGCCATGACGTGCCTGAAATATGGTTCGGGAGTTCCACTCGCCTCTAAGCTTCCGGCCATCTGGAGGAAGATCTTCTGAAAGCTGCGCTGCGCTGGTTTGAATCCCTTCGCCGGGTCGAAGTAGGCTTGGTAGGCCGGAGCGTCTTCGGCGCTCGCCTTGGGAGCAGAGACCGCGAGCGTGGCAAAACTACAGAAATAAACGCACACCGCAATCTTGCGGACGGCGACATGGTAACGATTGGTTAACGGTTCGGGGGTAGGGTGGAACATAATGCATAGAGTTTTGTTCCAGGGAGGCCGCAATGAGCACGACAGCACGGGGGGCGTTTGATCCGAAAGGACGCCGGAAATACCTCAACGAAACGGAAGGCCGGAGGTTTTTGCAGGAGGCGAGGCGCCTACCGCTGGTGCAGGCAATTTTCTGCGAAACGATTTATTACACGGGATGCCGGATTTCAGAGGCGCTGAACATCACCGGCGTTGATGTCGACTGCGAAGCGGGAGCGGTCGTTATCCACACCTTGAAAAAGCGGCGCAAGGTGAGCCGCCGCATCCCCATTCCCGAAAGGCTTTTGAAACAGCTCCAGGAATTGGGGATAGCAGCCGGAGGAAAGAGGCTTTTGCCATTCTGCCGAACGACAGGTTGGCGTATCATCAAACGCGTCATGAAGGCCGCTATGATCGAAGGCTTGCAGGCTTGTCCGAAGGGCCTCCGGCACGGCTTCGGTGTGCGTTGCGCATTGCAGCAAATCCCGCTTCCCATCATCCGCGATTGGATGGGGCACTCGTGCATATCGACCACCGAAATTTACCTCGCAGTGAAGGGGGAGGAAGAACGCGCCTTGATCCGAAAAACCTGGTGATTCCAAGGCACAAAGGCTTGCTTCGGCGAGCCTGTGAGGTAGTTTCAGGCGCAACAAAACTCTATGCATTTTGTTGCAGATAGCGAATTTTCATCGCCTGCGCTAGGGTTCTAAGCTCGTGAGATGAAGGGAAAACGCTCCGCCTTTTGGACGGAGCGTTCTGATCTAGGCCGCTTCGGCCTGTGCGCTTTCTTGATCGGTCGCCGCTATGCCTGATTGTTGGAATATCCACTCGTAGGCGAGGTCGGCGCATTTGATGACGCGGGGCAGGTCGTCGCGACCGTATGAATCCGAAGTCTTCCATTGGCCTTCCACGAGGTAGCTGCGGGAGAAGTTGATGTTGTAGCGGGTGAATCCATCTTTCTCCTGTTTCCAGATTGTCGCCTTGATGGTGCCGAGGCGGATTTCGTGTGCGGGTTTGTTTTTTACTTGTGACATGGTGTTTTTCCTTTTGTTAGTTGCTCCCTTATTGGGATTGAGAAAACGAGGGCAGGCCCAGAGGCGGCCACGTCAACGACAACACGGGTCGCTTGCGACTGGCGCGGGCAGGAAATTGACTTGGACGACGGGACTGCAAAGTTCACATCCCATCAAATAAGGGAGCAACCGGCAGGAAAACTTGTCACGCACCTCTCAGCAAATCCCCCACGAATTCTAGCCCCTAGATCAGAGGTCAAGCTGGAGTTGGCCATTGGCTTCACTCGCTATTACTTTCTCTGAAAAGCTAGTTGCTGGTTCGGGCGTGGGTTCTGAGGCCATCAGATTCCGCACTTGCTCCATCATCAGACGCTGTTCCTCGCCTACCCTAAACCAGTGAATATTCCGCCATTCGGCGGTGCAAAGGTTAAGGATCGAATCATCCAAAATGCCCTTGGCAGGAATACCCCAAATGGTGAGGTTTGATGAAACACAAGTCGGTGGCAAACGATTGATGTCATGGGCCGTGACGCGCTGAAGGTCAACGCATCCAGGCAAGAATTGTTCGGGTAGCGCAGAATCCCCCCAAGCAGGATCGTTATCGTGACTGAATTGCCAGAAACTTTGGCATCGACATTCTCAGTCATTTTCGCGATCGGTCGCAAAAGCTCAGGATTGTAAAGCATCACTGATAGATTCGGTCAATCGCATCTCGAATTGGGATTATCTGGCCCAGCCAATGGAATTCATCGAGGCATCGCGCTGAGTTGCTGCCGCCAAATCTGCACTTTTTCTCAAGCCTTCATGAAATGCTCGGTAGGGGATGACATTTTTCAGACGATGGAAACATTTCCCAGCGTCGGTTTCAGGAACGCGCACTATTCTGCTTTCCTTCCTGCCGATTTTCCTTTTTTCTGCATCTGATAGCTCTACCCGTCGCCATAGTTATGAACCAGCCCTCTGCACCGCCAGCCATGAAAAATTACTTTTTTTCCATCCTCGCCATCATGCTTCTCGCCACCAGCATAAATCTTTTTGCGGAGGACAGTCCGCGCCTACTCAGACTCCCAACAGGTGGAAAGACGATGTTGCTAAACCTCACCGGAAAAGGCGGAGACAAAATCGTCCACCTTCACCTTCTGAAGGGCAACGCGACTTTGACGACCGTGTTTGGCAAGAATCAGGACGAGAACAACGAAATCCCTGTGGCCGAGGGCAACACTGTCAGCGTGGAGTGCCATGCAGTCCAAGTTAACGCAGCAGCAGGCTCGGAAGTAATCGGCTACTACCATTTCGAGGATGCTGTGGTGGATGGTCAGACGCCGTCCGAAGCGGATGTAGCGAAAGCAGCGCTCAAACTATCTGTCGCCGAAAAGGCCGCTGCCTACCTTAAGGCAGCCGCAGCTTCGAAAGTTGCAGCGAAAGCGGCTGCGGATGCCCCCGCCGATACCGCTAAAGTGACGGCCGCCGCCGCGGCAGCCGCAGCCGCCGCGAAGGCGAAGATCGAGTATGAAGATGCCAAGGCCTCGCTGGACGCGATTTGAGCACGCCTCTATTCATTATGTCCGCAGGCGCAAACTGCACATATCACCTCGAAAATCTCCTCACCATGAGAAAATTCTTTTCCCTCGCCACCCTCGGCGGCACTCCTCTTTTGCTATTTCTGTGTCACTGCCAAGCCATTTCGTCCAGTTCCAACAATCGTGAAGGAGCAGTCTATTACTTGCCAAAAACCGAATATCAGGTGAAATTCGCGGTTACGCGCTCGCTGCAAGAAGTAGCAGGCATACCCCCTTTGAAAAAGGAGGATACCATTACTATTGACATGAACTGCGAACCTATCCTCGTAGTTGATAAGTCATACGAATATACTCTGCATAGTTCCGCCAACGAATTCTTCGACCGTAACCATCAACTGACCGTAGTAAATGGTCTTTTGACCTCAGTGGGAATCAAGGACAATGGCAGGCTCCTGGAAATCACCAAGCTGGTGGGGGGAGCCGCCTCCATGGTCATATCCGCAGGGGCCACAACGGCGGGAGATGCCGCCGCGGCCACAACAGCCGCCTCAGTGGACGCGAAAAAAGCGACAGCGTTTGTTAAGAAAATCAACGACAATCAGACGTTCAAATCGAATTTTCTCGCGTTGGATGGCGATATCAAACTGAAAGATTTGCCGATCTTCGCACTGGAACTTGCGGACGTGCCGCTTGTGCTGCCACCGCTGCCAGATTATCCCACGGCGGAGTTCCTGCCGAATCTGAGGAAAACCAATGGCGTTATTGTTCCCACTCCGGATGAGGTGAAGGCCATGGTGCTCCAACTCACGCCAGGCACCCATCCTTGGCAGTTTTCTCAGATGAACGAAAAATTTACCCTTCCCGGTGCCTCCGCGCGGATTCACGCCACCTTTCAACGTGGCGAAAGCGATTCCAAGGATGTGACCAATCCGATTTTGGATCTCCCCGTTGCCACCAAGTGCGGCGTCATCCGCGGTATCGTCGCCAAGAACACCACCAAGGCGGGTGTGCGGGTCTCGATTCTCGCGGAGGAAGGAATGGTCTCGGAGTTGCGCGTTATCATTGCGAAAAAGAACCAGGAAATGTTCGCCAAATATGTCAAGGAATTACAAGCTCAGGTAGATTTCTACGCCAAAAAGGAAATGCTTTTGCAACAGCAAGAACATGAAAATCCGGGAGGTCTCAAGAACACCGCGCTCGGCAAATTTCCAGTTGAAGGAAAAACCGCCGAGCGAAAAAAATACACCAAAGGAAAATTGCACATGACAGAACTCGTTGCCAAAGCGACTCTGCAGCGCGATTTCTATGCCGAGCTACAGAAAACCTATCAGGACACGATACCGAGCACGGCAGAAATCCCCATCCAGGAGAATAAGATCACCGTATCAACCACGGTGGACGACCGCCTCGTCGTGATCCCACTCACTCGCGGCCCTATCGGCGAATCCACCCACACTCTGACTTTGAGCCAAGGCACTATGGGAGCCTGGTCCTTTGACAAAAAGAGTGCTGTGGAGGGCTTGATCCAAATCCCAATTGAGCTAGCGAAGAGCGTAATCGGCGTTCCGTAAAGTCGCATACTGGGCATGATAATTGCGTCAGCGATCAAGCTGTATTTCTACTGTTGCTCTTCGCTGCACTACCATCTCCGTAAAACCCGGGGATGGGATCGCATTGCCGTCAGTTACCGTGATTTCCGAAGTGGTTTCGATGCTTCGGCCGAGAATAAAGTCGGCGGCTTTCTGTCCTTGGGAGGCGGCGCGCACAACCCAGCTCTGTGCATCTTTGCTGCGAAGAGCGTTGATCCAGCTTTGGAGATAGGCTGCTGAATTTTCGAGTTCGTCTTCGATGATGCCGGCGTGAGCGTTCAAGAATGATGCCGTCATTTCTGCGACCAACTCTTCCTCGGCGTAAGTCTTGCGAGCGGTATCGCCGGTGGCGTCAATGCCTCGGTTTTCCAGCAGTGATTTCCGGGCAAGACGTGAGTGATGCCCGGTAGCATGTCCAAGCTCATGAAACAGCGTCGAATAGAAGGCCTCCTCACTGGTGAAGAAACGGGATTCCGGCATATGAATGGAATCGGTTAATTTTCGGTAGCAGGGGACTGCGCTACCTTCGCTGATCGTTGGCAGTTGCGGCATGGCTTCCACGATGGCACGGGCGCGATCCGTCTTTTCCGTCGTGGTGAGTTCGGGGGCTGTGGCGGGTTCTGGAAAACTGATGCCGTCGATCTGCGCGGAGTTAAAAACGGAATAACCTTTGAGGTAGCCGCGGACTTTGGCGGGATCATCTGCCGACGCGTGTTCGTCTTCCTTGGAGTAAGTGCCGTATTTGACGACAAGGAATCCGTGTTCGCCTTTGCGCACACTGCCGCCAAGTTCCTTGGCTTGGAGGAAGGTCAGGAAATACGGCGAGGTGAACCGCTGGCTACCCAACAGCAAAACATTGATACCTTGATATTCTTTCTGCGTGGAAAAATTACGGGGAAAACCGGTCTTGGAAAAATAGGGTGATTTCCACGGCACGACGCCTTGGGCGAGTTGTTCGATTATTCGGTTGGTGATCTGTTCATATAGGTCTTTCAATTTCTACTCCATGATTGGTGGGAAAACCGCATGATGGACACCATACGGTCACATAGGGAAGATGTGCGGCGACTCTTGTTCCCGCCGCACGCGATGCCGGCATCATTCGGCGGGAACATCCTTGGATGACAGGACTTAGCTCTGAAAATCCGTGATGTTTTAACCGAGGAGATTCAGGACTTTTTGCCAGAGTTCGGTTACCTGGCGTGACGAGGTTGCCAGCCAGACCGTATCGAGGAGATTTTCCTTCTCCGCAGATAGAGTAGCGATTTCACGCCCCACTTCGGATTCGATCAGCAATTCATCCTCGATGTCACGCTGAAGTTCCGCAATCCTTGAATCGATCCTGCTTCGGAAGGCGTAATAGGAATCACTCTTTCCGATGAGCTTGGTATGAATCTTGGCCAGCAAGGCTTCTTTTTCACGAGACATTGCTGATTCGGTTTCTTCAATCGTAGCCAGACGCGAGAATTCCTTGGTTAGTTGGGACTGGGCAATAGCTTGTGTCCTCGACTGCTCGGCGATTCCCGTAATGAGTTCAAGATTTGCGTGTTTCAGACGTTTGATCCGCTTGTCAATGCGGGCTTCAATTCGTTCTTTCCAGTGTTGCTTTTCAGTAATTGTAAGGGCCATGTGGCCTCCTTTTTTGGTTGGTTTCTTCCTGATGGAATTGCGGCTAACCAGAGCTGGCCCATAGGCAGGGCGGTCACCGGCACGGTCGCAATGAAGAGGAGAAGCCCGGCCTGCCGGGCTTGATCGACCTGACGGGTCAGCTACAAGGCAAGTCCACCATCGGGAAGGAACCCACAGGAGGCATGGCGATCAGAACAAATCCATCTGTGCCGACTTCGGAAGATCCTTGCAAACCTCAGAGCGGATGAACTGCTCGGGGCTGATTTTTGAAAAGGTGGCCATCGGTGCGAAGATCGAACGGTAGCCGGTTTCAGTGACGGTGGGCAGGGGACCATCGTGGTCGATTTCAAAATGGGCGCAGTAAGTGGCCAGGTAGAACGGACGGCAGTTGACCCGGAAAGTCCACGGCAGCACACTCATTTGTTTGGAACTCCAGGCGGACAAGGTGAGTTCCCCTTCAACCTTCGGAATGACATCCTCGAAGCAGGAAAACATGCAATTGAAGCCAAGCCTCTTGTAGTGCACTCGGCAGGCTTCTTGTAGACGGATGAGTTCGGGATTGGTTTGAGTAGGGGAATCAACCGCGTTTTTTACGGCGATTGGAAAAAGTTCAGCGGCTAATGCGCGAAGTTCATCGAGGGTCATCAGTAATCTCCCATGTTGCAGATTCCCACGCTAACGGGCGCAACTCACATAGGGAAGAGACGAAGAACACGGCCCAACGGCAGGAGAGCTATCCGCTCCAAAAAGAAACCATTTTTCCGAAAAGGAAAAACGATACGGGCAAGAAACGCCATACCTGCTGCTGGGTCACAGGCCGGAAACCCTGACATAGATAACAGATATTCAAAACCAACCTACAGGCTTCCGCCGCAGGCTTGGCCTTGACGCGGCGGCAGGTCTGGCGTTCCGCGTTGCGGCACACGGGCTGTATTTCCCGCCGGTGTGCCGCATCGCGCTGGCTATGGTAGGATGGAACTGGCTTTGACGGAGGCGCAGGGCGGGAAGGGAGGTCACGACCGCCGCCCAAGACTACGGCGAAGCGAGTGGAAGCCGTGGCGCGGAGCAACAAACCGGTTCGTCTATTTCTACTTTGAGAAGGGGGACATTCAAAATCGCTTGCTGGGGGTTCGAGAAGGAAAACCTGCTGGATTCCATTCTCTTGGAAACATCGGTACCGCAGATCATCGACCTGTGGGACCGCGTGGCAATCCTCATCTCCGATCAGGCTCCGCAGCCTGAGCCACAGTTGCCGCTCACGGATTATTCGTTCCAGCACTAATAAAGCAATGATGCTGGCTACTTTAGGTTCTTGAGAGTCTCAAGGACATTTTTCGCCTCGATTCGATCAACGACTTCCAGGATGGAATTGATCGCCGCCACGCGTTCAGTATTTTTCAGCTCAATGGAGCGCCGTTCCGACGGGTAGGCAGTGGCCATGCCCTGCTGGTCAAAAGGAGACAACGTGGAGTTGTCATGCGTTGCATAGCATTTGCTCTGCTCACCGTGAACAAACATCCAGCCATCGAACGCATATTTCATGATTGAGCCCGAATCGAATTCACTGGTGAGATAGGCACTGCTATCTCGAAGTTGTCGCAGGTTGTGATCCACCGTACCTTTGTCCCACTCGTTCGGCCATCCCCCGAGGACACTGTAAATGCCTGGGTGCCGTCCTCGCCTGTCGGCGATTACCGCACCGCGGGAATCGAGAGTCCTTTCATAGCTCTGATCGTCATCCCAGCGGAAATCACAACCGCCATCGGGATGCTGGTGCTCGTGTTCAAAACCGATTGCGTGCCCGAATTCATGAAGAACCGTCGCCATCCAGTCCGGAGGCAGTTGATAGTCGAATCCATCGAAGTTCATGGTATCCTCGCCAGAACTCGCGATATGGCGATTTAGCGCGTCCGTTCCGACCAGTGAATAGTAGCCATCTCGATCAAACGATACTCGAATATGTGCGGCAGGTTGAGTGTCGGATGTGGCCCATTTTCGATAGTTGCCGGCTTGATCGACTCCAAAATCGAATTTCAAGTTGCCGTAATTGAGCCACTGAGAAGCTCCCTCCGCGATTTTCTTGTGAAGTGTATTGTTACCTCCTCTGAATGCAACGGTGATTGTTTGGCCGGGAGCCCACCTTTTGGAAGCGGCAATGACAAAGCGGGGCGCGGCAGCACCGGCTCTTGCCAGGGCTCTTTCCAAACCATTGTCATCATTCCTCTCCATACCGGGATGTTCCCGTTCCATCACCCGGTATTTAATTTCTAGCCTTCCGACAGCAGGAGTAGGCGGGGCTGTTCCAGCTTCAGATTGAACTTGGGAATCGGGCACAGTTGCGGCTGGGGAATTGATTCGGTTTTTCGGTGCCACAGGATTGGGTTGCGGGCCCTCGTTCATCGGGAGGCTAGCCACAGGGGCGGAGAGCGGTTTGCTTCGTGGCTGCAAGTGCTCGAATGTGGCTAGAACGGGGCGATGATCACTCTTGAGGTTATCATCCGGAAAATCATTGGTACGGACAAGGATCTCGGAAGACGAATCCCATTCGCTGCTACCATTCCCCGGTGAGGAAAGGAAGATGAAGTCGAGGACGCTTTCGTGGCCCGAGGCATTTGTCGGAACTAGGACCTGGGGCCGGATCCATTTCCACCGGCCCTGCGCAATCATGTTGTCGTAGCCTTCGTCATGATCTTGATCTCCGGTCTGGTAATGCCAGTCGAAGTTGTAGTCGCCCACGGCGATTACGGATTCGGTTTGCCGGCCTGCCCATTCATTGAGCAGCGTCGCCTGCTGATGCCGTCCCGCTGAACTTCCCCGGTAGAGGTGGTTTACCATAAACGAGAATTTCTGTCCCGTGCTCTTGTCTTGTAACCTGGCAACCAACGGCGCTCTGACTGTTCCAGAGACGTTAATCTCATTCAGTTCGACAGCTTCGCGCAACTCGAACCGCGCCTGATCAAAGAGGATCACCAGTCGGTCCCGCCCGCCCGTGGTTCCTGTGATCCGGCCATAGTCAAGGTCCTCACTTTCCTCGGCGGAGCTCTCGAACTGGGCAGCTGCTTCATCTCCCGCCACTTCGCTAAGACCCCAAAGTTCAACATTTTCGAAATCTTCACGAATCTGCCGAGCAATCGTAGAGATCCTGGATCCGTCGGATTCGACATTCCAGCTTACCACTTGAAATTCGGCAACTTGCGCCTTAAGGAAAACCACCGGATAGAAGCAGTGAACAAACACTAACAGGATTGATTGGGCTTTCATAACAGACCATATTCGAAATAGATCGTGATCTATCAAGGCAATATTTTATATTCTTATCCGCGCATCCGCGGCGTTGACACCAGTCGTGTTGCTTGATTACGGTTAGCGGGAAAAATGGAATGTTCTAAGGAGTTGGACATGAATAGGATGTGAGGTTCATGGATAGCGCGCCTATCTGGTAAGGCGAGTTCTGATCTAGCGAGGATTCCGGATTGGATGGCTCTTCCTACGGTTTGTAAGGAATTCTTGAAATGAAACACACGATCATATTTCCGGAATATTATTCATTGAAAATATTATTGATTGCTGGGAGGAATCGTTGGCAGGTGGCGAATCGTCACCATGCCGCTCAGTTCCTGCATGCTCCTGGTAAGATGTGAGCCGAGGATTGTGCCTGCTTGAGCTTCAAGAAGGTTAGATGGTTGGAGAGCGGGTTCTTGGGCCTAGCAAAAATGATTGACAGTTGCCCGGTCTAGCAATTCGATATGAGCCCATGAAGGAAGGGATTGATGCCGACAATTTCGCCAGTTGGTTGGCGCGAGCCACCGAGTGCAGGAACCTGGTGTTTCAGGCATTAGACCTTACCCCTCATGACGAATTCATCGCCGCTCTCCCGCAGGCTGCATCGAGTTCCGACGGCTGCCTGTTTCTCGGCTGCAAGCTTGGAAAGGCTTTGAGCCAGGTTGCGATTGATTCTCACGGGCTGATTTTCCCGGAATGGACCGGCCGCCCTTATGCTCCCTTCCGCAGTTCGTTTTACGCCGCGGATGAATTATTTGCCGGGTTTACTCCAGACGAGCCGGAGTCTTATCGGAAGACCCCGGATTGGCTTAGTTACGTCAGCTACATCAAGGTTGGGGCTAATAACAAGCCGCTTCGTCCAACTCAATACGTGGAGGTGGGGCCGGACGAGGTTCTCGCGCGCAGGCTTCACGATCACTTCATGGAAGAAGAAACTGACGAGTTTCTACGGCCATTTGGCGCGTCTGGAGGAGCGGGTGTTGTCGCGGTGATGGGCGGTCACAACCGCCTGCGAAGTGACAAGGTTTATACCCAGGTAGCACGCATCGCTCGAACCCTGACGAGGGAGGGATATCTGATTGTATCAGGGGGTGGTCCGGGCCTGATGGAAGCTGCAAATCTCGGTGCCTATTTCGCAGCATGGGAAGACGAGTCTGTGCTGATTTCAGCCATCGACAGACTGAAGGATGCGGATCGATACGATCATCCGAAATGGCTTGCCGTTGCTTGGCAGGTTTGGAAGTCCAATCCCACGCCTGACGTCAGCAAGAGCCGAAGCCTTGGGATACCTACTTGGTTTTACGGGCATGAGCCGCCCAACGTCTTTGCCACCCATATCGCCAAATATTTTGAAAACAGCCTGCGAGAGGAAGGCCTGCTGGCAATCGCCAACGATGGTGTGATTTTTGCTGAGGGAAATGCGGGAACCGTTCAGGAAATTTTTCAGGATGCCTGCCAAAACTATTACACGAATTATGAAATCAAGAGTCCGATGATTCTGTTCGGTGAGGATTTTTGGAATCCGCCCCCGGACGGCAGCTTGAAACTGGGTGCTAAGCCGGCTTGGAAACTTCTGGAGGCACTTGCAACGGAAGGGCCGTTTGAGCAACGTTTTCGTGACCTGATGCTGCTCACGTCCGACCCGGATCAATTGTTGAAATTCATTCGCGGATTCACCGCCGCTCGTCATGCCTCCGAAAACAAACTCACAGTAAAGGCCGTCGACGCTTGAATAGCTGCTACCTCGTTTGCACCAATTGGTATTATGAAAATCGCATCCTTCAATGTAGAGAACCTGTTCGCCCGTGCCAGAGCCTTGAACCTTGATAGCTGGGCGGATGGCAGGGAAATCCTTGAGGCGCAAAAGAAGGTGAACAGCGTGATGCAGGAGGCTGTCTACACCGACGCGATCAAGGCTGAGATCACCGAGCTTCTTCTCAAGCTGGAAGTTTATATCCGAAATGACCAGGATGCGATCCGTAGGAACCCTTCACGTGTTCCGCGTTGGGCTTTGCTCAGAAGCAACCGCGGCGAATTTGATTCAGAACCAGAGAACAAGTCGCTGGACATGCGGATCGTAGCTGCCGGTCGTGCAGACTGGATTGGCTGGGTGGAGTTGGTCAAGGAAACGGTGGATGAGAATGCCACACGCATGACCGCGAGGGTGATCGCTGAAATCGACCCGGATATCGTTGGTATTGTGGAAGCGGAAGATCGTCCGGCATTGGTGCGATTCAACCGCGATCTCGTGGGAACGCAGTTCGGGCCGATCATGCTGGTGGATGGCAATGATGACCGGGGCATTGATGTGGCGGTCATGGCTAAGCCGGGCTACAGTATAGAATCGATCCGATCCAATGTCGATGTGGCCGACGGGAATGAGAAGCTTTTCAGCCGCGACTGTCCGCAGTATGAAATCGTGTCGCCGAACGGTGAAGTTATTCATGTGTTGGTGAACCATTTCAAATCTCAGTCAAACGGCGGAGGTGACAAGCGTCGCAAGCAGGCGGCGGGAGTGCGTGCCATCGTCGACAAACTCGTTGCTGAAGGTAAGCACGTAATTGTGATGGGCGATCTCAATGAAGGTCCAACCGCTGAAGGTGGCTATGCACCGAATCTGGAACCGCTTTACGAAGACGAGTCGCCTTTGATCGAGTGCTATTCGCTTCCGAATTTTGATGTCGGTCCGAGACCGGGAACCTACACGTCCTGCGGATTGCGCGACCGCCTCGACTACATTTTCATTTCAAAAAGCCTGGAGCCTTTCTGGGTTGGGGGCTATCTTTTTCGCAAAGGACTGTGGGGAAATCGGCAGACACGGCCAACCGCATGGGAAACCTACGCCGAAATGGAGAACGGCCATCAGCAGGCATCCGATCATGCTGCCGTGTGTATCGAGTTAAATTTGTAAAATTGACGAGATACGATCTGGTCCTTCGCCACCGCCGTGTCATTTCTGGCATTGAATATGGTCTTGCGTTGAAGTGGCCAAGATTTTATCAATCTCCAATGAGCGCATCGCCTAAAGCCAAAAAGACCGGAAAACGTTATTCCGCCGAGGAGAAGAATGAGATCATCGCATTCATCGAGAAACACGATGCCGAGAATGGGCGTGGCGGGAAGAGTGCTGCGGCTAAGAAGTTCGGTATTTCCCCGATTTCGGTTGCGTCTTGGGTAAAAGGCAAAAGCGCCCCTGCATCTTCGGGTAAGAGGCGTGGTCGTAAACCCGGTTCGAAAAACATCAAGCCGGTCTCAGACAAGGGTGGTGGTTACACGGCTAAGCTCAAGGAACTCGTTTTGCTCGCCAGCCAAATCGACACTGCTGAAGCGGAGCTATCCAAGCTGCGGGCAAAATTCCAATCCCAGAAGGGTGCCTTGTAATCAGGCCGGCATTGGCAGGTTATGACGGAGAAGCATCCGAATGCCCCAGACGAGGCGGGTGCGGCAAATTACGCAGTTGGCCGCAAAGCGACTTTTCGGGAAATCTATCCGCAGGTGGTTTCGTTGGAGGTTGAGATCAAAGCGACGCCCATGGGCTTCGGCCAAGCCGAAACCTATCAGTACACTCTGGATACCGTGCCAGGGCAATTTACTCCTTGCCCGAATACCCATTGTTGCGATGGCGGGTTCGATACAGGCTCATTTCTCACCCAATTGGTGTCGTCAGGCGAGACGGCTGGCGAAACAGGCAGCCTCTGTGTGGGTGTCGTGAAAGCAGGTCGGTCAGTAAGACGTGGCTGCAACTACGCTTTCAGTGGCAAGGCTGTGATCGCCTATGTGGAGCAATGAGGCGACCGCCCTCTTCCATATGTGACGAGTCACGGGCAGTTTGGCGGGACGGGCGCGGAATTTTCCGACCCCGACCAACCAACATGGAGAAAGTCATGAGTGAGAAACCAGTTCCGATCTATACCGAAAGAGCCAAGGCTTTAAAAATAGCGGTGTGGGAGAATAAATCCGATGGCAAAACCACCCATGCCATCACCCTTGTCCGAAACTACAAGGATGACCAGGACCAGTGGCATGAATCAAACGTCCTTTTCCTGGAGGACTTGCCAAAAATGGAATTGTTAGCGAGGAAGGCGTACGAATTCCTGTGCTGCGGCAAAACCACCGAGCGTCAGCCGGAAAGTTTTGCCGAAAAGGTAGGCGGCGATGGCAATCGCAAGAAAGGTGCTGCCAAGTAGCCTCGAATATCCGCTCCGGCGCTAACGGGATTCATGTGTGATCCCGTTTCGCCGGAGCTTCTAGCCGGAATAATGATTAAACTGCGGGATGAAGCGACTTGAACTCGTTATTCCTTTCGGCATAGGAAGCGACCTTGCTGCGGAATTCCTGCTCCGAGGTGTTCGGCGGCTCGGGCAACTGTGGACCAGCAACCCAATTTCGATCTCGCCCATGCTCAGGCAGTGGCCTATTCCGGTGTGACTCAGCCGGTTACCGTTCGAGATGCACCCGAAGATGTTGGGGCGCAAGCTCGCGGAAGGCCATAATGTCCGTATCATTCTCCGGGGGCCTTTCCCACTGCAACAGCGGCGACAGGAGTAGCCTTTGAGCGTCCCGGACGTTGGTCTTTCCGAATAGTTGTGATTTTTACCAGTTTCAAGAGCCTCCCACAGTGGTCTTTGCAGGAAGCGGCCGTAGCGGGTGTTCAGGCCTCTGGTTTTGTGCCTTAAAACGGCGTTGGGACGACGGTGGCTTCAACGAGTTCGGAAAAATTCCGGCCTTGAAACGCAGGAATCGATCCGGCATGATCCGGGTCCAGAGACTGCCTACTGCCTATGATCCCAGTTTCGACAGTGTTTCCTGAGCCAAACTGCTACGAGACCTAAGATGGATACCCTTACCGCGCCGGAAGACCCCTTGCTGAACGACCGCCTCGCCAGGAGCTACTCCCATATTATCGAAGTGGTGGAGTCAGCGGTAAATTTCCAAGGCCTTCTCGAAACGGTCATTATCGACGAACTTCAGTTCGCCCTGAACCTGTGTGGCGTGGTGATCATGAGAAACGGGCGTAGGTTGGAAAGCAACCTAAGCGGGGACGATGTCAAAATCCTCTGCAAGCATTTTGAAAAAAAAGAAGAGAAGCCGTCCAGCGAAACCGCAAGGATCCGTCTCAGGATGAATGAGGCGAAGGCCCAGAATTTGCCGCCCGAGATGCAAACCGGTAAGTTAACGGTCTCGAAACTTGAAACGTTACCCATAAAGGACTGGCCGAGGCATACATATTCTGTCCCTGGAAAGGCCACCTGCCGATTATCGGCGTCCCACGAAGATTTTCGTAACTACCGAATCGATCTGTACTACAACCCCGACCTCCTGATCAATGAAGGATGCCAGTATTTCGATCTTAATTCGAATCATTTTCTCCGCCTGGCGGAACTACTGGCCGCATCCATCAGATTGATTTCCGAGAAGCAAATTGTTGCTGAATCTCCGGCCGAACCTAATACCCTCACTCTGCTATCGCACGCATCTTCATCACAATATCTTAAGATTGTTCTCGGGAAACTGAAAATGAGCGTTCTCGAACACCTCAGCAGGCGGCATTCATCATTCAGTATCGACAATCCTTTTATCGTTCAATATTTCACAACTTACATAGAACGGAAAAACCGGGTACTCCGATACTTCCCACTGGATGATGAAAGCGAGATGCTCACAAGACACGAAGACTTCAATTATTTATCCGACCAGCTGTCCAGAGACGGTCACCCGCTTCCCGACGAGACCACTCCAGGGGAGTTTATCACCAATTACGATTGGAGTACCGAGAACTCGTTTGTAGGCAGGACTTTGAATACGAAGAGCGCCCTCTATATTGAGAATTGGGTCAAAGAGCCTTGGCTGAGCAAACAGGTAGTTAGCCAAGAGTCCTATGACGGAAGACATATCGCCACGACGATTATGCAACATTTTCGGAAGGATACTCCAGACCAATTTATTGTTCCAATCTTCTATCGAACCTCAGTAATTGGGCTGATGCTTGTCAATTGCCCCGAGAGAATACCCGAGGTGGAGCGCCTAGGATTGATTCGGTCAGTGCACCATGTGGCTCCTCAGATCTATATGGCGATTGCTACGGACAAGGAGGTAAACAACGTTGTTGAAGAAAAGCGAAAAGCTTCTGAATCGCGGGCATATAAGTATGTGGTCAATGCGATGCTTCACGAAGAGGCTCGATTCTGTAATAAGATTCTTAATCATGTTTCCGTTCAAAATGAGAATGACGAGCAGGCGGAGCAAATCCATTTCCTTGCTAAAGAAAAGAGGCAGGCTGTCGATGAATACACTGCCGCGCCCTCGCCCCTTAGTCGGGTTGACCTGGCACTGGTTTACCCCGACCGTGATGGTAGTTCGCAGATTGCGAACGTTACAATTGACATTCTCAATAAATATCTGCGGCTGATAAAAGCGATTTATGATCCGACTCAGAAACTCAAGATTCAGCTATCATTCGGACCAAAATACACGGAGCGAGCGGCGATTTACAATCTAGAAAAGCTAATCGTCGCCAGAATTATAATCAACCTTGTGAAAAATGCGCGTAATGCGGCTCAAAAGAGATTCAAGGATGGCGAACAGGGGGAGCTGTCTCTCCGTCTCGAAATAGTCCCCTCTCTTCATGAGGAATATCTTGAGATTAAATCTATGGATAACTGCGGGGGATTCTCAGAGGACAAAGTGAAGGCTTGGAGCAAGTTGACAACCGAAAACATCATTAAATATCTCAATGATAAAGAAGAAAAATCTCTCCCTGATGCTGGCGACTCCCCGATTTCAAGTGGCATGGGTCTGCTCATAGTTTCAAAGTATATCAACTCGACGGAAGGAGTGGGAACTATAAGAAATATATCAGACGGGGCTAGCCGAGGTGCCGAGGTCAAAATAAGATTAAAATTAAAACCCCAGCTACTATGACAAAACCACTCCGGCAGGCGATCTTCTTGGTAATCGATGACGATATCAGCGACGCCCGCGATTGCCTGGATTGCATAAAGCCAGCACTCCGGGACGAAAGAGTCGAAGTCGCGCATGAGTGGTATGCAGAATCAACCCTCTCTGGCTGCCAACGTCTTGCTACCGAGCACGGAGTGGACATCATATTCCTTGATCTGAAAGGTGTCGATGAAGAAGGGGATTCAATAGCTCGAATCCGGACAATACATCCCTATGTGCCAATTGTAATACTATCAACGCAGGCGATGCCAGAAAGTATACTCAGATACCAGGAAAAGGGCGCCCTGACGCACATACAAAAAAGCACTCTCCTAGTGAGCGGGATTGCTATGGAACGGAAAGACGAAGAGGCTTTGCAGGACCATGCAAGACTGAAAGAAACGCACCAAATCGTCGCGAGGAGGCTGAGAAAAATCATCGATAACTATGACCCGATCAAGGCGCTGCTTACCCGTGAGATAGAGACCGGGGGATTCGTCACCAAGCGCGAAACGAACACTAGGGAAGCGCAGGATCGCCTAGCCTATCTGAAAATTCTCAACGATAGTCATACTGGAGGGCCTTTTCCCAAGTTGCTTTCCTCTTTCGAGGAAGATGGTATGCTGATGCATCAGATCCCATTTTACGACCTCAAGACATTGCGGACAGTCACCCTTGAAACATTTGATAAGAATCGCTGCTGTGCGATTCTGAATGAATCTGTTGAAAAGGTATTGCGCTTCATGATCGACAAATTGTATCTGGATACGAAAACGCATTACCGTGGGCAGGGTGCCTGGAGCACCATCACGGAGCGCTTGCGCTCGCGAGGACTGCAAGTCATTGAGGCTACCAGACCTCCTGACGTTTCCGACGCGAAATGGTCTGAACTTGCGAGCTTGATATCGGACACAAAGGTCCGGAACCGTGAGGGGGGGGCTTTTCTCCATCCGATGGAGGTTATCAGGATGATTGGTATCAATAAGAAGCTCGTTTCGCGACTGGTTCCGCCATGGCTCTCACGCATCCATGGCGACCTGCACTTTGACAATATTATGGTCGACGATTTCCTGCCGCGCGCGGTTCGATTCAGACTAATCGATCCCAAGGCGTCGACAATGTGGGGCAAGCTTGGCCTTAATGACCCGGCTTACGATTTTGGAAAACTTCTCCAATCATCTAGCGGTCACTACGATCTCATAAGTGTTGGCTATATTAGGACCAGAATGAATGGCAACGGCCTTCCGACACTTGTGAAAGAAGAACTTGTTGAGCGGAATCTTCAAAACGGGATGTCAGGGGCCAGCGTAACTACAAGATCCGAACGATATAAAGCATGGATTCCAGGTGTCCTCGGCGAGGTGTCTAATCACCTGAGGGACGTGATCGATGGGCACGACTCTTACATCACCGCCGATCCTGACTGGTATATTCGGGCGCGCTTCTATGAGGCGGCCCACATGTATGCGTCAATCCCCGTTCAATTGCCGAATGCCGAACGCTCTTTAGCAGTTCTGACCCGGAGCTTCGAGCTATTCAATTCGTTCTACGTAGATTTTGAGATCTGATAGTAACCTTTTTAAAACTTCAAACTAAATTACATGAAAAACCAATCGATCATGGACCAGCAAAAAGAGAAAAAGTGGCTACTTGCGGCGGCTGTTTTTGTGGTGATCTTGCTCGGGATTTGGTTGATGTTTTTAAATAGGACTCAGCCTGTAAAATCAACCGCGAATACGCACATAACCTACGCGATGCCTATTACAATCGCCGCGATTCCGGCCTATGTCGCGTCTGAAAAGGGCTTTTGGCGCAATGAGGGGTTAACTGTTAACCGGCAGATGTTTTCATCGGGAAGGCTCGCCCTCGACGCCTTGTTGAGCAATAGCGCTGAAGTGATGTCGGTTTCGGAGACACCATTGATTCATGCCATACTTCAAGGGAATAAAATCGCCATCATTGGAACGGTGACCGAGCACCAAGAGACAAAATTTCTGGGTCGTTCGGACCTGGGGATTTTGAGACCGGAGGATCTGCGAGGAAAAAAGATCGCCACGCTGGCGGGCACCAACTCCGATTACTTCATGTTCCAATTTTTCGAAAAGCATCGGATTGCGGCAGCCGAGGTTTCCGTGATCAGCATGCAGCCCCCCGACATGGTGACGGCTCTAGTAAACGGTAGTATTGACGGCTATTTCGCTTGGGAGCCACATATCAGCTACGCGAAGAAGCGGCTCGGCGACAAGGCCGTTGAGTTTTTGCCTGGCGATTTATATCGAGGGCGGCACTGCATAGCTATGAATAGCAGTTTCCTCGCTCAGCAGCCGGAAGTTGCCGAGAAGCTTCTGCGGGGGTTCATGGTCGCACAGGAATTCACGATGGCCCACCCGGCGGAATCAAAGGAAATTGTAGGTAGGGTGACAGGCCTTGATGCGGAGACGCTAGAATCACTCTGGGGTGAATACACGGTCAAAGTTGAGCTCGATAAGGCGCTATCAGGTATTTTGGAGCGACAGTCGGCTTGGGCGCGCGCGCGGGGAGAAGGGACTACCAGCCCGCCAGATGCGGTGTTGCAGGCCGTCTGGACGGAATCGCTTCGAAAAATCTCAGCTTCGGCGGTGACATATGACGACATACGGTGATCGAAAACTCCAATTTGGAGGCGCGTTTGCCAGTACGCTCCGTATTGTCTCTACATTTGTAGTCATCTTGGCACTCTGGGAAGCAGCCGTCCTGTTCGGCGTAATCCCATCTTTGCTGCTTCCCCCGCCTCATCTCCTCCTGTCGTGCTTCGTTGATTCAGTTCAGAGCGGGGAGTTTGTGGCCGATTTGGCAGCGAGTTCGCGCCGCTATTGTTTGGGATTGGCCGCAGGATCCATGATAGGGGTGCTAGCAGGGTTGGCCACCGGGCGGTCTCCCATTCTGGGAGATACTCTCGGTTCGGTTTTCAATCTCTGCCGGTCGATACCCTCAATAGCCCTAATCCCGATTTCGATCATATTCATGGGAATCGGCGACAGTGGCAAAGTCTTCATCATTTGCTGGGGAGCGACGTTTCCCATTTGGATTGCCGCCCATACAGGGGTTTCACAAGTTGACCTCCATTTCGTTTGGGCCGCACGGTCGCTTGGAGTTAGAGGTTGGAAAATCTACCCTGAGATCTATCTTCCAGCCGCAATGCCCGGCATCTTCGCAGGACTGCGAATTTCAGTGGCAACCGGATTTTTTGGACTCGCGGCGGCGGAAATGTCTGGAGCATCAGCTGGTATTGCATTCAGGATATTTCAATCGCATTCAAATTTTAGGCCCGACAAAATGCTTGTTGCCATCATAACAATAGCCTTGCTCAGTTTGATCGCGGATCGACTCATCACTGGCTTAGTAAGGTTCCTATTTCCATGGCATCATCTTTCGCCTGTGACGTCGTCATCCGGGATACAACAGCCATGAAACTGGAGTTAAAAAACGTATCCGTCATTTATCAGCGGGCTGGCTCGGCCCAAGTTGTGGCCCTCGACGACGTATCCTTCGCGGCGGAAACTGGAGATTTCATTTGCTTGTTTGGTCCCTCGGGTTGCGGAAAAACGACGATCCTAAATCTACTTGGTGGTTTCATCCTGCCCACACGGGGCCGGGTAATATACGATGGATCGCTGGTCACCGGTCCCGCTAAGGCGCGCGGGGTTGTTTTCCAGCAGCACAATCTATTTCCTTGGCTCAGCGTCCGGAAAAACGTTGAATTTGGTCCGCGTGCGTGCGGGCACGGGAGCACCGGATGGCAAGAAATGGTTGGAAACTATTTGGAATCAGCCGGACTGCTGGATTTTGCCGAAAAGTTTCCCGCTGAATTGAGTGTTGGTATGCAGCAGCGTGTGGCGATTGTACGGGCTTTCGCAAACAATCCTGACGTGCTGTTGATGGATGAGCCATTCTCCTCACTAGATGATGTCTCCACGGCTGTCATGCATAAGATCCTGCGAAACTTGTTGGACTTAAGTAGGAAAACCGTGGTTATTGTCACTCACAACGTCGATGAAGCCATCAAACTTGCGGATGTGATTATTTGTTTGAGCCCAAGACCGGGGAAAGTCACCGGGAAATTTGATCTACGTGAAGCTCGGAAGTCGCCGGATTTCACTGAGTCCACCTGTAGGATCCGAGAGGAAATACTGAACCTTATGAGCTTCACGTCAGCGGATACGCGTTGAATTATCGGTAGGCAAAGTATCGGTCTCAACTCGATTCGTCCATCTTCCGGGAGCATGCCGAGTCAATTCATCCAATGCAATCATTACGGCCTGGTCGACTTTGCTTCCTTCCCTGAAATCGTCCTTCCGGTAGCCTAATCTCGATGCTATCTCCAAGCAGGTTGTCAGTCCGGTATGATCTCCGGCCCGGATCAAACAATTCAAAAGGTCGGCCATATGGTTCTCTCCGCGGTATAACCCTTCCGAATAGCATTTTCCTCTGACTATGCCGTCACGCCGGAAATCCTTTTGGTAGAACTTTGAGTATCCGGAGAGGTGACTCTTAAGCAAGCTCTTGTCATAAGCGGCTGTATGATTGGCGATTGTGTTCACCATCATGTGATCCGGCTGCGTGTGTGAGGCAAACACGTCAATGCAATCCTGATTTATTGCTAAAAGACCGTAGTAACGGTGAATCGATTCGACGATGCCCGCCTTAGTCCTCTCGGGGATTGATGCGCTCCAGCAATCGTTTCCGTAAACCAAGTCGAGGCCAAGACCAATTTCCTTGCCAAGGCCGCGTAAGCGAAAGCTATCATGCTCGTTTCTTGGCCCATCGGAATCAAAAGTAAACAAGGATGGATTTGGATTAGCATAGTACAAAAAGTCGGCCATAATCTTTTCAGTCGCCTCAGGGCAACCCCGCGATCAAGGAATTGCGGAAGAAGACCGTAATCCGTTGCACCTGATCTTTGCGATCAGAAACAGACGAGAGGATTCTTTCAATGTAGATTGGAGAACATTGGCAGACCGCGAGATCCAGTTCGATCCGGAATTGCCCCAGGTCGTGGTAATCGGTATGGACTTGTCCCTGCTGGAAAAGCTTGGCAAGAGTCTTTTCCAGATCCGCCACATCACTCGCGGTTTCCATGTTTCGAACCGTCTGCCGAAGTGTGGCTCTGGCTGCTCCTATTTCTCCTGACACAAGACGTATCTTATCAAAAACTTCGGGAATTTACTATCGAAATCTGCTGCGCGGTGCGATTAGGAAATGGCATGACCCTGAAAGGGTGTTATATAATGAAGCTATTTTCACACAAAGGAGGTAGATGAATAGCTTGTTCTATCCAGCGTATGCCTGGCTTTTCACGCAGCCCCACCCGCAAGGGGAGAGGCGGTTGCGTGGAGTATCACGGTCGAGAATTGAGGCACTATTCTAAACGGGAAATGGCATAGACATTGCAGATAGATGTCCGCTAATGCACTCCGTGTCACTCACGGTGGCTGCAATGGATAATTCCACGGTCTTTCAGCAGTCCGGGTTCCAGCTTAGGGGTCGTATGTGTTAGGGTTGACAGGTTTTCCAATCGAAGCCTGAAAATGGACAAGCTGTGTCTTTTCCGCTCTGTGTCGCGGTTTGAGCTAACAAATCGGAGGGCGCATATCGTTTAGCAAGGTTTGATCGAAAGTGAGAAAGCGAAACCACGGGGATAAAATTGTCAGCGGTCCTTCGAGCCTAGGCCTGACGGAATTCTGCCGAATTTTTCACTGGATTCAATACTCACTGTGAGCTGAATGCGGTGCTGACAATGTGACTAGTTCGGCTCTAGTCTCCGGCAATGCTTCGGGTCGTTCCAAGTGCAAATGCCGCTGCTGCGAATTCCTACTACTCCTCGGGCTTGGCCCGTGAGGATTACTATGCGCAGGGGCAGGAAATCGTTGGACGCTGGCATGGCCGGGCGGCGGAGATGCTCGGCCTGGATTCGGGGAAAATTGCGCCCGGTGAATTTGGGGCCTTGGTGGACAATCGACATCCCGTTACCGGAGAAAAGCTCACAGTTCGGACGAGGGCTGATAGGCTGTGCGGCTACGATCTAAATTTCCACGCCCCGAAAAGCCTCTCAGTCCTGCAATCTCTGACCAGCGATGAGAATCTGGTCCGGGTTTTTCGCGAAGCCGTGGCAGAAACGATGACTGAAATCGAGAAGCAGACAGAAACCCGCGTCCGGCGGAATGGCCGGCAGGAGGATCGAGTGACAGGCAATCTTGCCTGGGCGGAATTCGTCCATTTTACAGCCCGTCCGGTGGGCGGCATTCCAGACCCACACCTCCATGTGCACTGCTTCACGTTCAACTGCACGTTTGATGTGGTCGAAAGTCGGTGGAAGGCGGCAAAATTCCATCGGATCAAGGGCGAGGCGCCGCTGCATGAGGCCGCCTTCCATGCGCGGTTATCCAAAAAGGTTGCTGATCTCGGCTACTCAGTTCGTCGCACGAAGGGGGCGTGGGAAGTGGTCGGTATTCCCGATTCCGTGATCGACAAATTTTCCCGCAGGACGGCGGAAATCGAGAAGATAGCGTCAGCCAAGGGAATCACGAATTCCAAACTGAAAGACGCCCTCGGTGCGAAAACCCGTGCGGGAAAGCGCAAAGGAATGACCCATGCGGATTTGCTGGGAGCGTGGGGCGCCAAACTTCACGATGACGAAAAGGTTGCGATTTTTCGAACGCATGATGAGAAGCCGCGCATGAAAAATGCCGTGAAGGTGACGGCGGGTGAGGCTCTCGATTTCGCGGATGCGAAGCTGTTCGAGAAGAACGCGGTAGTTGCGAAACAGAAGATCCTCTTTGAAGCCCTTCGTTACGGCGTCGGGCATGTTCATCCCGATGCGATGCAGCGTGAGTTCGCAAAACGTGGCTACATCGAGCGTGAAATCGGCGGTGAGGTTTTGGTGACAACTGGAATGCTGATGGTGGAGGAAGCCGAACTGATTCAGCGTATCCGCGAGGGCAGGGGAAAGCACGCACCGCTTTTTCCGGGGCGGTTGCATTATTCCCATTCGTTTTTATCACGCGAGCAACGGGAAGCAGTCAGGCATGTCCTTAGATCCAATGACCAGGTCATTGCCCTTCATGGGATAGCGGGTAGTGGGAAGACCACCTTAATGCTGGAATGCTCGGAGCAGTTGGCCAAGCAAGGTATGCGAGTCTTTGCTTTCGCGCAATCGGCGGCTGCCTCCCGTGGCGTGCTTCGTGAGAAAGGGTTCGCCGATGCTGACACGATCGCCCGTCTACTCATCGACAAGAATCTCCAACTGCAGGTTCGAGGCCAAGTGATCTTTATCGACGAGGCCGGCTTGGTTGGGACACGTGATTTAGCACGGATCATCGATATAGTTGGGCTTTCGACACGCGTCATTCTAGTTGGTGACACCTTGCAGCATGTGCCGGTGGCGCGTGGCGACGCGTTACGGCTTCTGAAAGAATATTCCGGTATGTCAGTGGCGTCGGTGCAGGAGATCCAGCGTCAGGGAAAAAAGAACAAAGAGAGCGGTTACCGCAAAGCAGTTATAGCGTTGAGCCGTGGCGATGTGAAAACCGGATTTGCGAAACTTGAAGAAATCGGGGCGGTGGACCAGATCACGGACGATGCCGAGCGCTACCGGTTTCTTGCCAGCGAATATTACGACACGCTCAAGGCGACTGGCCATGCGCCATTGGTCGTTTCGCCAACCCATGCCGAATCTCACGCTGTCACTGCGGCAATTCGTGAAAAACTAAGGGAGGTGGGCAAAATCGGAGAGAGTCGGAAATGCCTGCAATATCGCCCCCTGCGTTGGGAAGAAGCGGAAAAGCAAAAGGCTGAAAACTATACACCGGGCTTAATGATCCAATTTCATCAGAATGCCAAAGGCATCAAGCGCGGTAGTATTTTACCGGTTGTGGAAGGCGAGGGCGGGCACGCAGTTTGGCTTGGCCTTCCCGGAGATGGCAAAATTCTGCTGGATTTTAAAGAAGCGGGAAAATACCAGATCTTTGAGAAGGCTAGTATCGAACTTGCCAAAGGTGACTTGGTCAAAATCACGCGAAATGGCAACAGCGCCAACGGCCATCGGATCTACAATGACACCGTGCTGCCGGTCAAAAAGATCGGCGCGGACGGGACGTTGACACTGGCAAATAATGTTGTCCTGGCTCCCGACTGGGGGCATATCGCGCATGGATTCTGCGGGACATCTCACAGTTCGCAGGGAAAAACGACTGACGCGGTTTTTGTCGCGCAGTCTTCCATGTCATTTAGGGCTGGCTCCGCCGAACAGTTTTATGTATCGGTGTCGCGTGGCCGGGAGAACATCCGCGTATTCACTGATGACCGGCTTGAACTGCAACGCGCAGTCGGCAACACGTCGCGCCGCATTTCGGCTCTTGAATTCGGCGGCATCAGCAAGGAGGCATTCATGACTCCAGGACTGGATGGTGTGGCATGGACGAAACGGGTTGCCGCCAACCGTGGCAACATGAAGGACGCGACACAGGTGGAAAAGCTGCTGGCGCAAAGGCATGTCAATCTGCTGAAAAAACCTGAGAACTCAGATTTTCGCACCTATATCGACATGCGGCGCAAGAATGCGGGACCTGATGGAAGAAGCCGATCCAAGGGCAGCGGTCCGAGCAAAGCGAAACAGCATCATCGCGGATCGACCGTGCCCAAGCGTGTCGAACTCCGTCAGGAAGTAATCGACAAGGTCAGCAAACCTGCGACAAAGCCGAAGGAAGGTGGAAAACCAAAACCTGTTGCTAGGGCTGCTTCCGCAGCTAGGGACAAAATTGCCAAAGGAATTGAGACCGCGAAAGGGCGATTGAAAGGTTTTATGGAGAAAAACCTGCCGCCGAAATCCACCAAGGCACCGGAGGGACATGTCGCGAAAGTCGGCAAGGTAACGATCAAGGCCAAGGATCTCAACAGTGACGCGGCGAAAAAGCGGCAGGTTGAACAGAAGGTGAAACAGGCAAAGCCGAAAAAGGAACAAGCTGCGAAACAGGTCAAGGCACCGACCCCACCGGTCCGGCGCCGTTAACTTCAAGAGAACAATATGTCAGACGCCATCGATGCTATCCTCGCTTCCAAGCAGAAAACCGATGCTGCTAGTAAATTCTATTCGGTCCTGAAAGCCGAAGGATTGAATGAGGATTTCCTGGAAATCCAGTTTCGGACAGGCGTTCGGGCCTGTTTGAGTTACGACAGCTTAACGTGGTTCAGCTACAGCCCCGATGACGGAATCATCGATTTGGAGTTCGGCGGATTTCTCGTCATGATCAAAGGCCGTGGGCTGCTTCCCAATCTGTTCAACGGTATCAAGACGAAGAGGGTGGCTTGGGTGCGTGAGGCTGATTCTGATTTTCAGGACAACCCGGAATTCGAGTGCTTCATCGAGAGCATCCACGCTGAATTCCCCGAGGGTTTTGGTGGCGAACCTGGAGAATAAGCCGCCGATGATGTTCAAACACCTCGCGCTGAAATTTCCGAGCTGGTTCGTCGCTGGCGCAATCACCATCGGCAGCACCGTGGTGTTTATCGTTTGGTGGGCGATGCGAGACGATGGGGAAGGGGAGCAGAAGAAATCGCCCACGGAAGCATTTGCGCCCGCCACTTTATCATTCGATGTGTCGGATGTTGTTCTCTGCGGTAACACGCTCGTGAATTTCAAGACGGGTAAAGTTCTGGATCCGGAGTGGCTTGAAGGATTTGGCAATCGTGCACCTAACGTGATGAAGCTGTTGCCGGAAGAAAAACTCACCATCATTTCCGGCGACCGCGGCATGGTCCAAGCCTTTGGTTTTGACGGCAAGGCCAAGCCGATGTTGCAGGCCGATGGAAAACCGACCGGGCCGGCGGCATACAACAGGCCTGCCACTGAGACGATCTACGTGCGCGATGGGAATTTATACCGTGGCAAAGCCAACTGGCGTGATTCCCGCGTGGAATCCCCACGAAAAATCACCGACACCGGCTATTTCCGGCCTGACACATTCCGGGGTCGTTGGCTGTGGCATGAGGATGAAATGGTTGTTACCCTGCTGGGGAAATCACTGGTTGTGGGCGTGACTGATGGGCAGGTCAAAGAGCAGCAAATCAATCTGGCGCAATTGGAGCATGGAATGAGTCCTGGCGGAACGTTCGCGCTTGCTCAAAATGGCGGGCGCGAGCTGCAAGTCCTCGACATTGTGAGCGGCGCTTTGAAAAATTACACCGTCGGGCAAAAGGTCAGGAAGATTCTCTGGCTGACGAACGACAGGGCGGTCTTCCAAATCGGCCAGAATCAAATTGCCGAATACGACCACTCGAAAAAGCAGATTGAAGGCCCTCAACAACTGGATGAATCCATTCGTGACATTATCGCCCCATCACCTGATGGAAATTGTTTTCTGATTGTCGGGCAGTCCAAGATCACGGTCATTGATTTCAAGGCAAAGAAAGACTGCGATTTGAAAATTCAGTTCAACGACCTGGAGTGGCTGAGCGATGACACGATGTTGTGCTCAAGCAGCGCGGTGGATACCGAGTCACGCGGCGTCTGGTTGGTGAAAAAGACAGGCGATACCGAGCGGATATCCAATCAGCCAGCCGATTCCATGCGATCAAACGGCTCATCACTTTCCGGTATTGTGAGAAGTTCCGATGGTGGCCTGTTTGTCTCAAACGGCGATCTTTGGAGCTTCGCTAGTTCTTCAGGGGAGTTGAAACAACTCACCCAGGATCAAAAGCTGACACCACTGATTCAATTTCTATCGTATCGGCGCTGAACCCTGATTTCAGGCAAATAGGGGAAATTCGTCTTTCTGAAACGCCGCTGATCTGCTATTGAAACCTCGTGGATACGAAACGCACGTACACACCCACCGAGTTCGCAGCGCTTTTCGGAAAGGAGAAGTCGTGGACTTACAGGCAGCTTTATGCGGGGAAGATCGAGGCGATAACCGATTTCGGCAGGATTCAAATTGCGGCATCGCAGGTTGAAAAAATCGAATCAAACTCAGGCTCGTATCTCGGTAAGAAAAGATCACGTATGAAGCCCGTGATCGAAATTTCATCCAAAAAGGCACCATCCTCATCCAATGAAGGAGGTTCGAACTGGTCGAGTAAGGTGAGTGCTCGAAGGAGAAGTTTGAGGACAACTTTAAATGGGCAAAAGGATGTCGTCAGGCCTCGAAACAATCAGGAGAGTGGGACGGAGGAATGATCCCTTTTATCCAGCCACTTTTGGGCTGTCACGTAGTCGAATGAATTAATCAGAATTCCTCGCGCATCCGGATTCATTTTTTAAAAGATCGGGCTTACGGGTTAGCGCTCGGACTCGGAGCTGGACCTGTCGTCGCCTTGATCCTCATGAAGCGTGTCCCAGTAGCTGGTCTTTTGTCGGCTACGGTGATCCGCTGGTAACTGCCCATGTTCACACGACTGACCTCCATGGTAAGTGCGGTATCGGGCGTGTCCGCGTCGATCGCGTAAACCGAACCAGTTAACCAAGATCCCAAGCCGTCTGAAATCTCGACTGCAATTTTTGAATCCGACCTTCCAAGTGCACGATCAAATGTGATTGCCAGGTGCTGCATCGTATCCGGGTTGGTCACGAGTGAGCAGGATGGATCACTATACGGCAGATCAAATGCGGTCGTAGCGCCAAACGCATAGTCGAGCAGATCAGATTTTCCGTTTTGGTTGAGATCATTCGAGATTCCACCGGCACGCAGACTTGCCAATTCTCCTGCTGACAAACCACCAGATAGCCACCTTTCATAGGTCTCTCCGCTCTCGGCTTGCTGAACTTTGCGTTCGATCTCGACCAGTACCGTGCCGCCACCTGGAATTATCGGAAGCCTTCCAAACTTCGCGTCACCGCTGCAATTGGAAAGCATTACCCATTTATCAATTCCAACGACCTCGAGACCAATAGGATCTCCTCCTTGTAGCCCGCCACAGCCTAATGCCCACTTCACCTCGTTGTCCGCACTGTGTCCTGCGATAAAGATCCTCTTGGTGGTAGAGGCTTGAGAAACATCCTGTTCGTTGTTCAAATATCTGACGCCGTCTGTCTCAAAGCTAGGCGAATAAGTTCCTGTGCTGAGCACGCTCCCATCAGACCCAAAAGCCAACTTCTTTACCAAGACTTGGTTGGTAAGCGAGTTGCTCGCTGTGAGCGATTTAAACGATTTCCACTTAGTAGGAATGTTGCCATTACCGGCCCGTGCAATAAATCCACTTTCACTCCCATTGGTGGCTGCTGGGAAAAGTGTATCTTCGGTTGCTCCTCCATAAGTAGTATAACGCTTAAAAAGTGCCGATGATCTAAACACTCCAGCTACCCAAATCTTGGTGTAATCAGGAGAAGTCACCAAAACATCAAATGGCTGAGAACCATAAGAAGGGGAATCCAATTGAGCCTCGGGATTTCCAAACCTATTGGCAACCATTTCAAACATATGGAATTGAGGAACTCCTCCACCCCTGTTCCAAGTTGTCGAAGCGCTTCCGTCATTGAAGATCGACTGCCGAACAACTGATGAGCTAGATGAGGATATACTGACCCGGCACGAATACGGCGTGGAAGGAATGATTTTCCTCACTTCTTCATCTTGCGCTCCGCCCCAGCGATGGCCCCATTCATAGGTATAATCAGGTTTGATCTTAATCACTGCGCAGTCAAATTGGCCGATAGCGCTCGGATTCAAAAGAGATAAACCGACTGCAAGGTTGGCAAACGAGACCTCCGCACTGTAGTTGAATCCCCAGAAAAGGCTGCCATCCGCATTCAGAACGACGGTAGATGGATTTACAGGCCTATCGGTGGAATAGGCCACATCGTGCCACAAAGCCTGCCCGCTTTTATTGAAGACAATCACAACAGTCTCGCCCCGACCGCTAAGCGGCATTCTCTTTGTGATTGCTCTTCCACCAACGGTGAAATTCCATTCAATTTTTCCCGTAATTGCGAATCCGTTTGGCGAGCCTGATACGCTGGAGATCGACGAGATACCCATCGCGCCACTGTTGTAATCGACGACCCCGGCTGCGTTGCGATGCGCCACGCTATTTGAGCCATAAATATAGCATCCACCCTCACCGTCGCTTGTAATGCCATTCGCGGGAACGGTAACAGTTTCTGCCTTGGTAAACCGAATCCATTCTGGCCCAGCGTCTTCACTGACGGTCAATAGGAGGAGGCCCGTTGAAGTCCCGAAATCGTTGGTGGCGGAAAGCTGAACTTCCCACGTCCCGACATCCGCTGGCGTTCCTTGGATTTCGAAAGTGGCGTTGTTAAATGTGAGACCTGCCGGAAGTCCCGTCGCGGTGGCGGAAACGGTCGGGTGTGCCGTCTGCAAGCGAAGGTTCAATTGACGATCCACCGGGACCTCGACGGAAGCAGGCATGACGATCTCGGGCTTTGCGATTGTGTTGAGCGTATTGGCAATCGTAACGCTTTTGGTTGCATTCACTGTAGTTGAATTCTCAGTGAAGGAGGCGGAGAGCGTGACCACTTGATCACTCAGAACCTCCTCACATGCCAGAATGCCGTGCTCCGAGATCGTCGTAAATCTGGAGTTCTCTTGCCAGAATGCCGTGACAAATTTTTTCGAGCCGTCGGCGTAGGTGACTTCGGTATCGTAAAGACCAGTGCCTGCCTCATCGACGGTCGAAGGGCCGACAATCGCCATGGAACTCGGCAAGACAGGAGGCAGCCGGTCCAGGATGGTGAGCGGTGTCTCGTCGGTAACCGTCACTCCATCTTTTTCGTAAGATGCCTTGACCGTGAGAACCGTGTCAGCAGCAACCTCGTTGGTGTAGAGTCTGCCAATCGGATCCACCTGGCCGCCCGTGCCAGTGAAACTCCAATAGACGCTGTTGGTGACCTCTTGATAGACCCCGGTCGAAAGCAGCATCACCGCGCTGAACGTCCCACCGCTGTTCTCGTCCACCTGGGTGGGACCATAGATGGCAAGTGAAACCGGCACGGGTGCCGTGTCGAGGATGGTCACATCCTTCGAAACCGTCTTCGTGATGCCTCCGCTACTGTAGCTGGCGGTGATTCTCGCTGTCCTCTGCGCAATGACTTGCTGCGCCGTCAGAACTCCTCCCGAGACTGTGGCGTTCTCGTTCACGGACCAAGTTGCCGAAGTCGTGACTTCGTTGGCAACGCCCGTTGAATCGCTGGCGATTGCCTTGTAAGGAGACACCGTTCCCTCTTTCACGACATCCGGTCCCGTGATTGCAAGGTCCACAAGTGTTGGCGTGGCTGCCGCGATCTCAACCCGCACGTCATCCACTCTTAATGTGGCAGGATTGCTGTAATCCGTATTGCCCCCGAAGATCAAACTCTTGCGGCTTCCCTTATATGGGGTCAAGTCCACCGAAAACTCGGCCCATTGCCCCAACGCTTCCGGATTTCCGACCGGGTTTACGATTTTCAACAGAACGGGATTGGAACCATTTTGGTCGGTAAGCCTGACAATCACATTGTCGGCGGTGGTGAGGGCCGCGGCGTTCTGGACTGAGATCGCACAGGAGAATTTCAAGCTGAGGGCACTGGCATTGCTCGGAAGATCAATGAGCTGAGAGATCGAGCCTTTCAAATAGTTGCCCTGACCGCCTGCCGAGGTGGCCATCCAAGCGTACCCGCCTGTGTGTCCTCCGAAGCTGTAGTCTGAAGTGATATGGAAATCCTCGTTGGTGTTCGACCAATACATTCCATTGCCCCCGAACGTTCCGTTTTTGACGATCTCGCCTGTGACAACGCCACCTGTGGAAGTGTTGTTCAGGACGGTGATTTGGGATTGGGAGCTCTTCGTGATTCCTCCCTCGGAGTAGGTTGCCGTGACGGTGGCAAAGGTATCGGAGGTCACTTGGACCGCTGTGAACGTGCTGGGCGAGGAAAACGAGAGAGCCGAGTATTGGACACTCCAATTGGAGGAGGTCACGGAAGAAACCCATTCGTCGGAGCCATCTGAATAAAATCTTCTGATTTTGACATTGGGAGCTGTCTGCCCTTCGAGAATCGTGCCGGGGAGGTTCTCGATTGAGATACGAGCGAGATTGCGTGGCACTGTCGAAGGAATGGACGAAACCGAACGGAAGGGAAGTGATGGGGAGGAATTTGATCCATTCTTCACAACCAAAGACCACGGGCCGGGCTGTCCAGTGAAAGTATAATTGAAGCTCAGCTCATTGGAAGAACTCACAGTAGGCGTTACGATATGGCTCACGCTGGAGGGAGAAATCAGCGTGACGGTTGAGAGTGGAGAAGTGCTGAAGTTGCGACCACTTACTGTGATTAATTGTGGACCCACACTGTCGGCTGATGGCAACGATGGCAACATCCCCGAAACAGCAGGTGCAACAGCAACTGCCCCTCCAACATCTGTCGAGACTTTGAAGACCGAGCTAAAGGTTCTCTTCTTATTGTTATGATAGATTTCGCAGACGAATTCCTCATCTTTCATGTTGGGAGCCACAAGCAGATCCAAAATCGAGTTGGTAGTGACCGCGACACCTGAAATACTGGCCTTGATCTTCCCCCTTCCATCGAGCCTCCGGTTCAGCTTCCACCATTGGAATGTTTTGTCTGAAGGCTGACTTACGTTCACTTGCAAACGGGCAATTTGCCCGGGAGGACGGCTGATTTTACCACTGGATGGAACTTCGCTGAGGATTTGTGGGAAAAGTCCCTCGCTTTGCCAAAAAGACCGGCTAGCTCCATGCTGCTGCCCACCCGTCAAAAGAGATAGATCTGGATGAACATATTGGTTAGGTGCCAGTGCTGCAATTGTGTCTGCGTAAAAAAGGACCGGTCCAGAGTGATCGGCATAATCGGGGGTATTTGCAGGCACCGGATCAACACGGAAATTGTCGTTTTGGCTTCCCCAGTCATATGCGCCTCGTGTTGCTGAGCCAGTGATATCCTTGTAAGAATAGATATTTTCTGCGCGCCAAATGCGTTCACTCAAAGCTGTGCCTTCCATCAGATTCTGAGAAAGAGTCGAATTCCCGTATGCCGATACTGGTAAATTACCAGGAATGAAAGGATCCAATAAAGTCAACTGGCAAACCACAAGTGGATTAATGGCGAGGAGATGATTGATGGCGGATTGAGCAAGCCACGAGCCAGCGCTATGTGCAATAAAATCAATCCTTCGTAAGTTTGGGCAACGTGCGTTCAGAGCTCGCGCATAGTCAAATCCGATCTGTTGAGCATTGCCTGCTGCTGTGCTCGCGGCCCTAAAATTCGAACCATAGAATGGTCCCGTTGCCGCAAAATGCGCCCAATTGCAATCTATCACGGCCCAATCATTTGAAGGACGAGTGACATTGAGGTGTTGGATCAATTTGCTGGAAAGCATTCTCCAAGCGGCTCCATGCGAAATGGGGTTTATCGCTCTATCTGGATTCCAACCATGGACCAAAATCACCGCTTTTTCGCATGTTCCGAGAGCATCCGGCAGCTCCAGACCCGGCGGCAGTTTTGGAATACGGGTATTTGAAAATTCAAACGAAGGCGGATTGCTTCCTGGACTCCACAACTGCACTTGATTTTTTTCTGCCGGATTCTCGACCACGCCTCTTATTTCGACAGCGCTTAATTTTTGGCAAAAGCACAAAATGGTTAGTGCAATGAAGTAGGCGATAAAAACACGGTTCGATTGCATGACGAGGAGGGAAGATGTTCAATTTGGAGGGGAAACTAAAGAAATGTCTTTCTAATTTCATAGGGATGTTTGCGGAAAAGGTTGAAATGGCGAGCATAATTGCTTGGGCGCAAGCAAGACTATCAGGAAACACTGAGGAAGTGAGTTGGGACGACACTCAACAAACACGACTTGCCGCGAAACGCGGCAGCCACTTTTGGAGAAACAAAAAACCGGCGTCCCTTGTGAGGACGCCGGTTTGGTTTGATGAATGAATTTGTAGCGACAGGAGTGTCGCTACTCCTTATTCAGCAGCGACAGGCTGCTGGGCTTCTGCTTCAGCGGCCTTTTGATCGCGGAGCCAGGCGCGGCGGGACATTTTCACGCGGCCTTTTCGTCGACTCCAAGGCACTTGGCGGTGATGACGTCGCTTTTTTGACGATGTCTTCAACGTTCTCGGTGCGGCCTTCGGCGAGTTCGGAAACGTGGACGAGTCCGTCCTTGCCAGAAAGCACTTCCATGAAGGCACCGAACTGGGTGATGGAAACAACCTTGCCGGTGTAAACCTTGCCCACTTCGATTTCCTGGAACATGCGGTCGATCATCGCCTTGGCGCGATCCAGACCTTCTTGCTTGGAAGCGTAGATGGTCACCTTACCGTCGGCCTTAGTGCTCACGAATGTTTGTTCTCACAACCCCGGCAATTCTAGTTCGATACGCTCTTTTCTGCCCACGTAATGGTCACGCGCAACCCGCGGATCGTTTCGAAGAAATTCTGCGACACGGTCGATGCTGCCGCCATTTTTGAAGATCAAGGAGCCGGCTTCCTTGCGGAGCGTGTGAATTGGCTTTTGGTCTGTAACTCCTTGCTGGCGTAGCCACTTCATGAGGGATCGAAATACTTTCTGGCAACGGAGTTTGCCTCTGACTTCCTTGCCTGGGAGAACGAAGCGTCGTTCAGGGATCGACTCCAAATAGTCCTTTAAAAAGGCGGTGATCGTTTCGGTGAGATCGACGTAAGCGTCGGAGTTCTTCGCTTTGGGCCGGAAAAATTCAGTAGTGTAGATCGAGATGCGGCGCTCTTCGATTTTGACCTGCTCCACCATCAGCTTGTCAATCTCCTCGCGGCGAAGTCCGACTCCAAAAGAGAGGAGGAAAGCGATCCACGCGTCTTTGTCGGTGAGGAAGATCGTGGCCTTTGCTTCTTTGATGAGCGCCGGCACGTCGATGCTGGACTGGTAGCGGTGTGATGGCTCTGCGAGTGGGGCGATACCGAGAAAGGGAAGAGGTTCGGGAAGGTTGAGATCTTGGTAGTGCGGTCGGAGTTTTTTGGCGAAAACCCCGCGGGCGGCCCGCAGGTAAGAATTGAGGGTCGTCGATGCCGAACCGATTTTCTTGAAATCACCCTCGCAATTTTGAAGTTCGCGCTGACGAAACATTTCGACCTGCTGTGTGGTGAAGCCTGACATTGGAAACGGTTCGACCTTTGCCCTCCACTTGATTCGCTGGGCTTTGGTTTGGTCGACGCCAAGCTTCGGCAGACCCATGATTCCGGCCGCGATGTGACGCAAGGCTTGGGTATTGTTCCTCCTGGTCATCGGGCTAAGGTGGCTGGTGACCGCTAGGAAGCGCTCAATCATCATGCCTACCGTCAGCTCCTCTTTGATGGGCTCCGGCGCTTTGGCGGTTCTCAAAGCTTTGTTTTTGTGTTTTTCGGAATAGCGGATCAGAGCCTCGGCGACCGTATTCCCCTCAACTGCCAAAAAGGCCATGATTTCATCGGCCATCCCGCCAGCTTCACGCTTGGCCGTGCCGAGGTTGAAATAGGATGTTTCTCCGTCCTGCTTTACCCGCAGCGTGTAATTGTCGGCGAAGACCAATTTGCCATCCAGTTTTCGCGAACGGCGATAAACGCGGTGGCCTCTGCGGGTACGGAATTCGGTTGGCGGGGCACTCATGAGGGGGAGCTTCGTGACAGGGAAAAGATAGGATTTAAGGGGTTCAAATGCAATTAAATTTGCACCCCGTTTGAACCCCTTTTTGCTCTTGTCGTGATTTTCCGCATTTTTGCATAGCATGGCAAACATTGGTAAATCAACGTTTGTGAAGAGTGGCTGCGAAGCCTTGCAAAGCTGTGCCGAAGAATACACACGATTGGAAAGCGTGTGTAGCAGCAATGTTACCGAGGGTTCGAATCCCTCCCTGTCCGCCATTCCATCGCCGCGTTGGCGAGGATTGGCATTACGTCGGAATCATTTCCGTCATTCCGCTCTCCGATTCAGAGGATGTTCGCAAAATAGCGTTGTCCCGGGTGGTCACATCGTCTATCAGCTACGGATCGGTGGTTTTTGCGGGTTTATAGGAAGGAAAGCCCCGTCGTCAAAAAGGTGCAACCCGGTCATGAATAAACCCCAATCTTTTCCCGCCCGTTGCGGTCTCTCCGTGTTGTCAGGTGCGTTATATTCCCTGGCCTATCCGCCGTTGGGTTGGGGCTGGCTGGTGGTTCCCGGATTGATGGGATTGCTGCTGGCGTTGAAGGGACAAAGCGGCACCCGCGCCCGGGCCATCGGGTTCCTGCACGGGATGACGGCTTATGCGATCGGCTTGTCGTGGTTGTTCCAGATTTTCGGTGGTGTGGTCGTGGTATTGTGGATCATCCTGGCCGCGTTCACCGCGCTGTTCGCCCATATGCAGGGCCGCGCCGGCTTGCGGGGGATCAGCGGCTGGAAATTCGCGGCATTCACCGCGATCAACTGGTGCGGCTGGGAATTCATCCGCGCCGAACTGTTTCCGCTCAAGTTTCCGTGGATGTCCGCCGGGCTCGCGATGGATCCTAACACCCTGTTGCCATGGATCGGGGTTTATGGAGTTGGCGCGTTCGTCGTTCTGGTTGCCGCGTTGCTTGTAGTTAGGAAATTCAAATCCGCGGCCGCTGTCGGTGCCATTTTGATCGCCGCCATCGGTTTCCAGTCGCGTTGTCCGGAGCCGGTCGTGGATGATCCACTCGCCGTAAAAGTCGCGGGTTTGCAGTTGGAGGGCGTTTCCCTCAACGAGTATCTGACAGGTTCCCGCCAGATGCCTGCGGGAATCGATCACGTCGTCTGGCCCGAGTATTCCGTGCCGTTCGACATCCGGAAGAACCAGCGCGATTGGGAGATCGTGAAAAGCCTCTGCCTTGAGCGCGACATCACCCTGACATTCGGAACCAAGGCCGGACCCGGAGCCAACAACAAGTGGCGCAACATCGCGCTCACCCTCGATCCCACGGGGGTGCTCGGCGAACACACGAAAGTCCATCCCGTGCATTTCTTCGATGACGGCACGCCGGGAACCACCACGCTCCCGGTGCCAACGGCTCATGGGAAAGTCGGCACGCCGATTTGTTTCGACTGCGACTACGAGGGCGTCGTTCGCGGGATGACCGCTGCAGGAGCCGAAATGTTCGTGGTTCCGACGATGGATGCGGAGAAATGGACCGTCCGCCAGCATGACCAGCATGCGGAGTTGTTCCGCATCCGCGCCTGTGAGAACGGCCGCTGGATTTTCTTCGTCGCCACCTCCGGAGTGTCGCAGATCATCGATTCCAACGGCCACGTCCATGCCCGCCTCGACGCGCTCAAGCAAGGACCCATTTCGGGAATCTTGAAACGCGAAACCAAGCTCACGTTCTACACCCGTTTCGGCTGGCTCACGCCGTGGTGCGTCCTCGGCTTGGCCGCTGTTGGTTGGGTTTTCCTGTTGCTGCCTATCAAGCCGCCACGGGTTTCAAACTAGCAGCATCACCGGCTGTCGGCGTTCAAGCCCGTTGGGCAAGAAGCGAGTTCGCCAGAGCCAAGCAACCCTGGACTGCGGAAGCTTGCTGCCGCTTTGGCCCCGTGGCCTGCTGCGGGCGAAACCCTGCCAGTGCCAGCAGGCCTTCGCGCGAAATAAATTTCGCGCTCCCGGTATCAATGCCTGAAGTGACGGTGGCCGGTGAAGATCATTGCCATGCCAGCGGCGTCGGCGGCGGCGATGACTTCCTCGTCCCTAACGGATCCGCCGGGCTGGATGCAGGCGGTGGCTCCGGCGTCGATGGCGGATTGGAGCCCGTCGGCGAAGGGGAACATGGCGTCCGAGGCGACGATGCTGCCCTTGAGGTCAAGGCCGGCTTCCTTGGCTTTCCAAATCGCGATGCGCGAGGAATCCACACGGCTCATCTGGCCGGCGCCGATGCCCAGCGTGCGGTCGGCGCTGGAATAGACGATGGCGTTCGACTTCACGTGTTTCACGATCCGCCAGCCGAAACGCATGGCGCGCATTTCCGCCTCGGTCGGCGGACGTTTGGTGACGACCTTGGATTCGAGATTGTCGAGACCGAGCGCGGTGTGGTCGCGGTCCATCACCATGATGCCGCCGGGGCAGGAACGGATGAGAGGGGATTTCTTTTCCGCCAGATAGCCGTCGTTCATTTTCATGAGCCGCAGGTTTTTCTTCTTCTGGAGCAGTGCGCGGGCGTCGCTCTCGAATTCGGGGGCGATGATGACGTCGGTGAAAATTTCCGAAATCACACGGGCGAGTTCGAGTGTTAGAGGGCGGTTGCAGACGATCACGCCGCCGAACGGAGCCTGTCTATCGGTTTCAAACGCCTTCTGCCAGGCGATGCGCAGGTCCTCATCGTCCTGTCCGACACCGCAGGGATTCGTGTGCTTGAGAATGGCGACGGTGGGGCGGACGAAATCGAGGATCAGGTCGGATGCTGCCTCGATGTCGAGGATGTTGGTGTAGCTGAGTTCCTTGCCCTGGACCTGCGTGAAATACTCGCGGAAATTTCCGTAGAGCGAGCATTTCTGATGGGGATTGTCGCCGTAGCGGAGTTCCTGTTCGAGTGGCAGGCTGAGGGTGAAATTGCATCCGGTGCCGGTGCGGCATTGGCCGAGGTAATCGGTGATCGCCGCGTCGTATTGCGAGGTGCGGAGGAAAACCTTAACCGCAAGTTGCTCGCGGAAACCCTTCGTCGTGTTGCCGTTGTGCTCCTTCATTTCCTCGATCACCCGCGAGTAGTCCGCCGGATCGACGATGACCGTCACGCTCTGATGGTTCTTCGCCGCGCTGCGCAGCATGGACGGGCCGCCGATGTCGATTTTCTCGATGGCTTCTTCCAGAGTGACATCCGGTTTCGCGACGGTTTCCTCGAACGGATAGAGATTCACGACGACGAGATCGATCGGCGGAATGTCGTTCGCCTTGGCCTGGGCAACATGCTCCTTGTCATCGCGGCGGTGAAGCAGGCCGCCGTGGACCTTCGGGTGGAGCGTCTTGAGGCGGCCGTCGAAAAGTTCCGGCGCACCGGTGAATTCCGAAACGTCGATCACGGGCAGTCCCGCGTCGCGCAACGCCGCCGAAGTCCCGCCGGTGGAGAGCAATTCCACGCCCATGTCGTGGAGTTCCTTGGCGAAGGCGGCCAAGCCGGTTTTATCGGAAACGGACAGAAGAGCGCGGGTGATTGCCATAAATAAAGTCTTTCGCGGTGGTGAAATGAAGCAGACCGGGTGCCGGACAGCGCCAACCCCGTATCCAACCCGCCGCCGCCCGGCAAGCGGAATAGAAGAGGGGCGGGAAGCGTCAGGAAAACCTAAGGTTTGCCCCGGTCCAGAGACGCACAGAACTCACGGAATGCCTCGGTTTCTTCGTCGCTGGCGCCCCCGGCGATGATGTGCCCGGCGAGGCTGCGGATGATCAGACCTTGGTTTGGCTCCAGATTCGGATTCGCCACCACATCGCGGATGATGGCCGTGAAAGTGTTTCCATTATAAAGGCAGAAGGGGGCCATCCTGTGGCAACGGCGATAGAGATCGACGGCCTGATCCAAGCCCATGGGTTCCTGATGATGGCTTTCCCAAAACTCCTTGGTCACGTCGTGTCCGTCCGAGGTCGGCTTGTGCAACGCATTTTTCGCCGCACAAAGCACAGCATTCTGGGCTGTCACGAAATCCCACGAATACGCCGCCAACCACTGCCGTTGAGGGCCGATTATTCAATCTCCTTTCGCCCGCTTCTGAGCCTTGATCAGTTGCAACTCCTCAACGCCTTCGCTTTTGAGGTAGCCCTTTCCGGTCTTCGCATAAACCGGTTGGGCCGCGAAGCGATGCTGGATAGCGAGCGCATCTGCCATCACCCGTTGGAAGATGGGATCTTCCAGCAATTTAGGATCAATCGCCGGTGGGGTTTTGGATTCCATAATCCATAATCTACCCGGTTTTTCGGTTCTCCGCAATCCACTTGTCGCGAGGCTCATTCCCACTCCAGCACCAGCAGCGAGACTCCTTGGCGGGGCAGGGCGAAATCGATGGCGGCGGCGTGGTCCTTGATTTCCGTGGTGGATGGCTTGCCGAGTTCCGCGAGTTTTCCGGCGGCTTCGAGTTCGGTGTATTGTTCCGGCGTTGGCTTTTGCGGCTCGCCCATGGATTTCCAGAGGGTGAAGGAATTGCCGTGCGATTCATCGACCCGATAGTGGGTGAGTTTAGCTTGGCCGCTGATGACGGGCAGGCCGGGGATTTTCAGGGAAACCGCGGCATCCGGGCCGACGAGATCATCGTCATGATAGTGCCAGACGAGCACGCTGAGTTTTTTCCCCCCGAGGCTGGCGAGTGCGGAAACATCGGCTTGCTTGCGGACGCCGCTGCGCAGGATGTCCGGCAGTGAAACGGCGGAATCGCTGGTAACCGGCAGACGGTCGCCGTCCATTTTCGAGAACATCCGGAAAACATTCATCACCGGCTTGTCCACGCCGTTGGTGGCGAGCGAACGGAATCCCGCGAAATACGGCTGGTCCTCGAACTCGAACGCCCAGGTCAGCGCGCCTTCCAGATTCACCCCGTGCTTCGCTGCTAGATCGAGCTTGCGGGGAAAGCTGGCGGCGGTGTAGCTCGAATACATCGTGCCGTTCCGATAGGCGAGATTCGGCCCCTGGCAGGCGGCGCAGCCTTCCGGATCCGACTCGCCGATGACGATGGGCGTGTTGGAAAATTCCGGATAGCGCGCGATCACGGCGAACGCAGCATCGATATCGCGGAGCTGGCTGGAAATGCCCATCTGCACGCGACCGTTCACGTCCTTCGGCTGGCCCTTCGCGTGGAACGAAATGAAATCCGTAGGCGTGCCCGTTTCGCCGGTTGCGGTGTTTTTCCCCTTCACGCAATGATCGAGAAATGCGTTGAGGAAATCCCCGCCCGCGCCGCCTGCCAGATCAGGGCCGCCGACTTTCGCTCCGGGGATTGCGCGGCGCACCGCCTTGATCGCGTGGTCGTGGAGTTTGAAAAACTCATCCCGAGAGCCGCGCCAGTAGCCGATGTTAGGCTCGTTCCAAGTCTGCCAATACCACTGGAGTACCTCGTCCTTGCCGTATTTCTCCACCGAGTGCTTCGCCCACTGATAGATGAGCTCCTCCCACTTCGCCCAATCCTTCGGCGGATAGGTCCAGCCGGTGTAGATCTCGTCGTATTTCGCCGTCGGCGTCCAGTAGTGGCGATACGGTTCCGGCTTCTTGGAAAGCGCCTGCGGCATGAAACCGATCTGCACGTAAGGCCGGACGCCACGCTCCAGATAGGTATCGAAAATGCGGTCCACGATCTTCCAGTCGTAAACGGGATTTCCCTGCGCGTCCTCCGTGTAGGCGTTCGTCGATCCCCACTTGAGGCCATGCGTGCCCTCACCGGTCACTAACAAACTGTGGGCGCGGAAAAACACGTCCTTAGGTTTCAGCTCGCCAAGCTCACCTAACAATTTCTGTCCGTCCTTCATGTAGGCGTAGTTCGGCTCGTCCGCGCCGAAGAACCGCCAGATCGGCTTCAACGGTCCCGTCGGCCGCGCGGCATCCACGGTGATCCTGACGGGAAAGGATTCGGAGTTTTGCGCGTGGGCGAGAGCGCTGCCGGCAAGGCAGAGCGCGGAAATGCGGGCGGAGAGTGAGGACATGGGATTTGAAGCGGTTCTTTCGAGGTAGCCCCGGGAAACGGGGCCTCATCACGCTATGCTTTCAAATCCACAGGATCTTGGATGACTGCGACAGTCAGGTGTAGGAATACGACATGGGCGCCTTCGGGAAGGAAGAATGCGCGGCATTCGGCGTTGCCAACCTTCGGAACATCCGGTGGCGGGTGAAGCGTGTGTCTCAGGCGACTTCCATCATCGGGTGCACCCGGGATTTGGGAAGAGGCTTGCCCGAAGTATCGAGCTGCTCGATGACTTCATCGACGATTTCGCAGAGTTCGCTGTAGAGTTGGACGGGATCGTCGCCGTGGATTCCCGTGATGAGATCCGGGCACTTGCCGAGATAGGTCTGATCCTCTCCGCTCCATTCCACCCACTTGTGGTATCGGTCGGATGTTTTCATGGTTGGGTTTGAGAACAGGCAGGAATGACTTCGTTAGATTTCGGCCGCTTTCGCGATCCGCAGCAGCTTTGCTTCCCCCAGATGCGGGGCGAGGATCTGCAGGCCGACGGGAAGGTTTTTTCCGCCGTCGAAATCCGTGGTGCCGCAGGGGATGGAGATGCCGGGGATGCCGGCGAGGTTGGCGGCGATGGTGAAAATGTCGGATAGATATTCCTGCAGGGGATCGGCGGAGATGCTGCCGATTTTTCTAGCAGGCGCGGGGGCGACGGGTGAGAGGATGGCATCGACCTGCTGGAAGGCGTTTTCGAAATCGCGGCGGATCAGCGTGCGGACCTTCTGGGCGCGGCCGTAGTAGGCGTCGTAGTAACCGGAGGAAAGCACGTAGGTGCCGAGGATGATCCGACGCTTCACCTCGGGGCCGAATCCTTCCTCGCGGGATTTTTGATAGAGATCGAGGATGTCGGCCGGATTCGCGGCGCGGTGGCCGTAGCGGATGCCGTCGAAACGCGAGAGGTTCGATGAGGCTTCGGCGGGAGCGATGACGTAATAGGTGGCGACGGCGTGTTCGGTGTGGGGCAGGGAAATATCGATGATTTCCGCACCCAAGGCGGCGAGCTTCTGGATGGCGGCCTCGACGTTTTTTCTAACGCCCGGGTCGATGCCATCGCCGAAGTATTCTTTCGGGATGCCGAGCTTGAGACCTTTCACGCCGTCGTTGAGACCGGATAGATAATCGGGCACCGGGACATCGAGGCTGGTGGAGTCTTGTGGATCGACCCCGGCGATGGCCTGGAGGATGAGCGCGGCATCCTCGACACTTTGCGTGAGCGGGCCGATCTGGTCGAGCGACGAGGCGAAGGCGACAAGGCCGTAGCGCGAGACGCGGCCATACGAAGGTTTCAGCCCGACGACGCCGCAATGTGACGCGGGTTGGCGGATGGATCCGCCGGTGTCCGAGCCGAGAGTGGCGATGGCGGTTCCATCGGCCACGGCGGCGGCGGATCCGCCGGACGAGCCGCCGGGAATGCGGGCCGGGTCGTGCGGATTACGGGTGACCTGCAGCGCGGAGTTTTCCGTGGAGGAGCCCATCGCGAATTCGTCCTGATTCAAGCGGCCGAACGGAATGGCTCCGGCGGCGCGGAGTTTTTTGATGACGGTGGCGTCGTAGGGGGAGATGAAATTTTCGAGGAACTTCGAGCCGCAGGTGCAGGGCTGGCCAAGCACGTTCATGTTATCCTTGATGCCGATGGGGATGCCGCCGAGGGGCAGGCTGAGATCGGCGTTCGCGGCTTCGGCGAGCGCGGCTTCGAGGTTGTGGGAGAGGTAGGCGCCGGTCTGGCCGTCGCGGGCCGAGATTTCCCCGGCGAGTTTTCCGAGAATGGCGGCGGGCGTGGTTTCCCCGGCGAGGAGTTGCCGGCGGAGGGATGTGATGGTCATGGAAGGGGATTTGAGATTTGAGATCTGAAATTTGAGATCCTCACGCGTCGGTCACGACTTTCGGGACGCGGATCTGGCCTTGGGCCTGGTCAGGAGCGTTTTGCAGCATGGCTTCCTGGGTTAGGCTCTCGTGTGGGACATCGTCGCGCATCCGGCCGAACACATGAGTGGCATGGGCCGTGGAATCGATGCCGGAAACGTCGAGCGCCGAAAGCGCCTCCGCGTAGCCGAGAATCGCTTCGAGCTGGGGCTGGAAAACGGCGACTTCCTCGTCGCTGAGTTCGAGACGGGCGAGTTTGGCGACGTAGCTGACGTCGATGTGGCTGTGCGACATGGGCGGGAATGTCTGGAAACACCGGGACTTTTCCAAGTGCCAAGTGAGGCCGATGAAAAAGATGCGGAAGTTTTTAAAATACTTTGAACGTTCGGAGAGGTTGAAGGTCTATTACCCATGAAAGCCGCGAGCAATCGCACTTTCATGTAAGGGTGTAACAGCACAGTTGTCTGCCGATTTCACGGGTGTGGGTGGGCAGGACAATTTAAGCCGTCGGGGAAGGGACTCCCCGGCGGCTTTTTGCGTTTGAGGGACCGGTTGGTTCCGACTAGCGGGCCTGAAAATGATGAATTCTTAGGATCTCGCGCAGAGACGCTGGGCCGCAGAGGTTTGGAAGCAGCAGGGGCTGTGAAATGGATCTGATCATCAGGAATTCGTTCTCCGCTCCTCAGCGTCCCTGCGCGGGAATCCATCTTCCTGGCGGCATCCGATGATTTTCTAGCCGCCCCGGCAAAGTCTGCCTAACGAGCGATTAGAAGAATTTTTAAAATTGTTTGAACGTTGTGACTATCAAGGGGTCTATTACCCATGAAAGCCGCGAGCAATCGCACTTTCATGTAAGGGTGTAACAGCACAGTTGTCTGCCAATTCCACGGGTGTGGGTGGGCAGGACAATTTAGGCCGCCGGGGAAGGGACTCCCCGGCGGCTTTTTCGTGTGAATCGGAGAGGGGGTAGCCGGGCGCTTGGTTGTCGGGGTGGTCCGACAAAATAACAGGAACCGCCTTCCTGTTGGAGAACGGCTCCTGCATCGAAATCCAAAGCGGGCTTTCTAGCGTGATTTTGATTCTTTCGTTTGTGGGTCGGATCCCACGGAATTTTCCTGCTCATTCGGAAAGACGCCGGAGTCCATTTTCACAGACTAACGAAATTTCGTGTGAAACCGTGTGTCAAACCGGCATTCGTCTATCAGAAGGCGGTACGGGAGGGCCCCGGCCGTTCCTGCCTGATACCGCCCGCCCCGCCGTTCCGCATCGGCCTCCGGCCCCGGCTCCCGCCTGCGGCATTCCATCCGTTTCCCCGTGCCGGAAGCGACCTTCCCCTCTCTTCCAGCCGCTTTCCCGAGGGAAGCCGCCCGTGCTCCGAAGGCGGCGACCCGCTTCCCCAGGGAAGCAGCTCTCTTCCCTGGGGCGGCTCCGTCCGGACCGGGGAAGATGGTCGCAGCCCTTGGGAAGCCTACTTCTTCCTTTGGGAAACCCGCCGCGTCCCCAGGGAGGATTCCGCCTTCCTTCGGGAATCCCCGCCCGCACTGGGGAACCGCATCCCGCCCTCGGGAAACCATCCCTGCGCCGAGGGAATGAGAGCCCGTCCCCGGGGAAACCGGTCGCTTCCCCACTCTGAATCCATTCTTCCCCCGGGTCTCCCGTGGTTGTGAGGAGAAACGACCCCTCATTAATGCGTCGGAATAGGGCCGGGCGGTTGCGAGGTTCATCGGCAGGATCGAGTGGCGTTTTTCGCGACGGTTTTTGTCTGGAAGGCGTGCCGCGATTCCCTTAGAACCCGCAACAAAGCATCTGCGCCACCCTTGGCAAGGGTGGGCTAACTGCACAGTTAGGCCAATAAACTGCTCGAACCGCGCATGAAGACTTCAAATACGAACCGAGGCTTCACACTGTTGGAGTTGCTCTGTGTTGTCGCGGTCATTGCCATTTTGCTTGGCCTCTACGGCGGAGCGATTCAGCGCAGCTACCGATATTGCATGGACACGTTGTCGAGCGCGAAGACCTCACACGGAAAGGAATTGGATTCGTGGGCACGATGACGATGCGGCCTAACCATGCGCTGCAGCGAACCCGGCCATCTCGCTCCGGTTGCAATCGCGGCGTCCCGCGGGCCGGGTCGCTGAGCTTGTGTCGTTAGGCGGCTCCGAACGCGCTTGCCGGAACACTCCAACAGAAGAAACAACCCAATGACCAAACTCCGAGTGGAAAGCTTCACCATTTCGATCGACGGCTTCGGCGCGGGACCGGGTCAGTGTCTGGAAAACCCGCTTGGAGTCGGCGGAACCGCCCTTCATGGATGGGCGATTCCTACCCGCACCTTTCAGGCGCATCTGTTCGGGAACGAAGATGGGGAGACCGGGATCGACGAGGACTTCGCCGTGCGGGGCTTCCACAACGTGGGTGCCTGGATCATGGGCAGGAATATGTTCGGACCCGTGCGCGGCCCGTGGCTTGATGAGAGCTGGCGGGGATGGTGGGGTGATAACCCGGTTTACCACACGCAGGTTTTCGTGCTGACGAATCACCCCCGTGCGCCACTGGTCATGGAGGGAGGCACGACTTTTCATTTCGTGACTGAGGGGATTCACGCCGCACTTGAACGAGCCCGTGAGGCCGCCAACGGAAAGGATGTTCGAGTCGGAGGCGGAGCGGCGACGATCCGGCAATACCTTCGGGAGCGGTTGATCGATGAACTGCACATTGCCATCGCACCCGTGGTGCTGGGCGCGGGTGAGCGGTTATTCGATGGGATCAACCTCGTGGATTTGGGATACACGTGCACCCAGCATGTCGCCTCGCAACGGGCCACTCATGTCGTGCTGACCCGCACCTGAGCCCGACGTCGCCCAGCGATGGGCTGGGCGATCCGTCAGTTCGTTTTCTGACCCGCGCGGCGTTGCATGCCGGGTGGCAGGCCTTTTCCGGTCCAGTTGGATCCCGGCGTGGCGGACTCGGATTCTAGGGAGTTGCCTTGTGAGCCCTGTTGCCGCCCTTCGCTGATTTTTGCGATGGTCACCTTGCTCAGCGCCTCGAAACGCGCGGCGAAATCCACCTCGTCGGAAGCAAGCTGCGCGGCGCGGTGAAGATCCGCCGTGAGTGCGGCGACTCCAGCATCGCCGAAATTGGCACGGCTGGCCTCGATCCGCTTGATCATTCCGGCCTTCAGCGATTCCACGCGCTCTTTCTTGGTCCGGAGGCTGGTCTTGCTGGCGTCTTGCACGGTGACGCCATCCTTCAACTCGCCGCGACTAGCCGCCTTCTGGAGCATTTCCTTGTCCTCCTTGAAATCCGCCGTCCATTTCCCGGGCGCGTAAACCCGGATGTGGTGATTTCCTCCCACCGGGACCTTCATCTCGCTGCTCAAGGGTCTCCAGCCGGAGGACGCGATTATTTTTCCGCTGGCCACGTCATAGACGTCCACGGTCACTTCGCTCAGCCGCACCACCTTACCGTTCATCTCGTATAGTTGGTTGCTCTTTTCCGCCTTCCAAGTAACGGTGTAGGGCGTCCTGGCGAAATAGGGATCGGACGGAATGCCGAACGCGTCGCTGCTGGCGATGTGGTGCTCCGCATTCACGCGCGGCTGGGCGGTCGCCGTTGCGCACGAGAAAACCGCGATCACGCCGACCGATGCGGCGCGCTTCATTAAGCGGAGCTGACATTTCATATCGCTTTCTCTCAGAAAGCGCCGCGCGAATCAACCGGGAATCCGGATTTCCTGGCCGATCACACCGCCCCACCGGGCGGAAAATGACTTATTCTGAGAAATTTGTCACAGCCCGGCGAGTCCCGGCACTTAGCTTGTATCCATGCAAGATTCGCCGACCATCCAGCCGCTTTCCGAGCCCATCAGGATTCCGGATGTGCAGTTGCTGGAGGCATGGGTCAGGCACCAGCGGCAGGCGGATTTCACGGAAATCGTCCGCCGCCACCTCGAACTCGTCCAGGGCATCGCGCGCCGCCAGCTCGATCACGACCACGCGGAGGATATCGCCCAGCGGGTCTTCGCCATTCTCGCCCGCAAGGCTCACTCTCTAACCGATGTTCGTTCGCTCGGCGCGTGGCTGCACCGGGTGACCTTGCTCCAATGCCGCAACGCCATCCGCACCCGGATACGCGACCGCCGGAACCAGGAAGCCGCCATGGAAACCGCACGAATTGCCGATGCCCGCGATCCGCTTGCCGATGCCCTGCCTCATCTGGATGCCGCCATCGGCGATCTATCGGAATCGGACCGCGAGCTGATCCTGCTGCGTTACAGCGAGGGCCTCACCTTCAGCGAAGCCGCCAAACGCACCGGGCGCAAGGAGGCCGCCCTCCGCCAACAAGCCAGCCGCGCCGTGGAAAAGCTCGGTGGAATGCTGCGCCGCCGGGGTGTCTCCGTGCCGGTCGCAACGCTAACAGCCGGGTTGGGGATCCATCTGGCGGGGAGCTCCACCGCTACCGCCGCCGCTCTTGTCACCAGTGCTGCTCTCACCAGCGCCGCGGGCATCACCGGATACTTTCTCGCTAGCGTTACTTTTCTAACTATGACTGCGAAACAATCCATCATCACCGGAGCCGTCCTTGCGGTCCTGCTCGTCACCGTTCCGCTCGCCTGGCGGACCATCCAGATCCATCAGGCGGAGCAATCCTTGGCGGAGCTTTCCCTCACCCCCGCCAATGGAGATGTGGAAGTAGCAGCCACGCGATCCGATGGGCCCCCCTCACGGACTGGAAAAACGAAATCCGACCGCTCCGCAAAGCCGTTGTCCGATGCGGATCGAATGAGGATGCTAGGAGCGATTCCGGGGATTTTCATGTCCAACATGAAACAAAGCATGAATGACTGGTTTCGGCAGGATGCGTGGCTGGAAGCCCGTCGCACGGCCGGTAAGCTGGGCCTTTCCGCCGAAATGGAGAGGGAATTGCGGGATCTCCTGGTGGCGGAGCACGCGCGGACGGTCGATGCGATGGATATCGACGACGAGGTGGAGGTGGACCGCGCCGCCCGGCGGCGTGAACGCGACACCAGGGTCGATGCCTGGTTCGCCGCCAAGCTCACTCCCGAACAACAGGAGGCCCGCAAGCTGATGGATGAAACCCGAACCACGGCTCTAACTGAAAAACTCGCCACTGCGGCGGTTCAGGGAATCAGTGCGAACATCGATTTGACCGAAGAACAAAAAAGCCAATTCCACGAAGTCGCCGCGACCCATGTCACCCGCGATCTTGAAGAAAAGGCGTATTCCAATTCCTTCGCCCTTGGATTCAAGGTCCTCTACACGCCCCCATCGTTACCGGTTGAGGAGGAAGCCGGGGAGTTGGTCAGCAGCATTTTGGATCCCGGCCAGCAGGAGCTTTGGAAAGTCGCGGTCGAGCGCGACCTCTCTTTTGGTGCCAGCATGCAGAAACGCGTCATCGGTGGCGTGTTCGAGCAGTTGGAAAAAGTGAAACTCACCCGGGAAGAGATGTTCGGGCCGTCTGAAAAATAACACCTCATCCATTTAGCATTTTGCTACACCTCCCAGATCCCATGAATCCAGTTCAACGCCTCTCTATTTCCTTCGGTGCCATCCTCCTTTTTGGCGGGCTGATGTTTATCTATCAGACGCAACGGCTTGGCGAGCTTGAGCGCCGTGCGGAATCGCGTTCCGCCGCAACCATGACCGACGTCCCGCCTCTTGACGGAGGTCCGGCGCCAGATAGTCCCGGTGCCGTTCCGGCAGTGAAGTCCACGCCGGCGGCCACGGATCCGGCAGGTGAGTTCATTGGGAAACTGAAGGAAGCGCTCGCCACTTCGCTAACGGAAGAACAGGTGATCGCGTTCCTGAATATGGGAGGGAAGGGGGCGGCATTCGAAAGCCTGGCAGCCACCGCGAATCTCACCAAGGAGGAGCGCGACACTATCCGGCAGGGACTGGAACAATACGACCAGGAGCGGGCGGCGCTCTATCTGAACCGTGGCCTGGCACCCGCCGCTCTAACCGCCGGCCTCGCGGAGGTGAAGCGTCGCCAGGAGGAATGGCTGGCCGCGCAGCTCGGCAAGGAGCGGTATGAAGCGGTCCTCCGCTCCGATGAACAAGATACGCGCGCCTCCGCGGAGCGGCGGGCCGAGCAGTCTGTCTCCCGCATCAGTTCCGCTGCGGACCTCACGGAAGCTCAAAAGGACAAGCTTTACGCGGGATTTCTCGAACTCAATCTCCATCCGCCCAAGACTGCGGAGGACAAGCTCGTCGTGGAAACCTTCGGGAATCTCGAAATGGGACCGTCCGCTCCGGATCTTTCCGGGGACGCGGAGCGGATACTGACTCCCAAACAACGGCAGCTCTATCAACTCCAGCGTGAAGCCTCGGCACAAAACACCGCTGCCCAGAGTGAAATGATCATGGGGCTGATGGAGTCCCTGATGCCCGCCGTGATGGGGCTTCTTGAAACCGATCACTGAGCATCTCCGACCCCGCGAACTTCGAAACGAATCCATGACCCCAATGAAAACAACATCCATCCGCCACCTGACCACCCTCGTCCTGCTTTGCGGCTTTACCAGTAGTTGCGTGACCTACACAAAATACAAAGATGAAACTCGCACGAAGGTGAACTTCAGCAGCACATCGACAGCGCAGACTTTTTACGATGCCTACGCCTCGGTCGATTCGCCGATGGGCAACGGATGTTTAGTCGCCAAAATTCCACTGCCATTGCCCTACTGGCAGATGACCAAGGATACCGAGAACACCAAGTTCAACGCGGCCGTGCAGATCGCGGACACCAACCACGACAACATCATCTCTAAGAAGGAAGCCCGTGCCTATGCGGCCAGCGTCGCGGCCGAGCGGAAACAGAAATGGGAGGACCTGAAATTCTGATGGATCCGGACGGCTACTGCGCCCGCAGTGCCTCGATCTGCGTGGCGGTCTTTGCGGCATCCTCGGGAAGTTTGGCCTTTTCGTAAGCGTTCTTCAGGCCGAGCAGGGCGTTCATGTCGTTGGGAAATGCCGCGAGCGCGCGCTGATAGGATTCGACGGCGTCTTTCGGATTTCCCACTTCCAGATAGTATTCGCCGAGATGGATCGCCATCGGGGTGAGGATCATCGGCGGGAACATCATGGAGGCGGGGCGTTGGCGGTCGGTGGCGGAGGCGAACCAGTTGTAAGCCGTGCCGATCCGGTCCTTCGGGCCCGCCATGGTGAGGCTGCCGCGAAGGTCGCTAGCGAGGACTTCCAAGGCGCGGAAGGAGCGAGTCCATGCCGAGCGCTCGCCGTTGTTAGCGGCTGCGGTCTGGGTTTTCGCCATGCCCTCGCCGTGTTGGGTGAAGGCGGTGACGACATCCTGCGCTTCCTTGAAATTTCCCGCATCGATCAGGCGGCGGGCTTCGAGGGCGAAGCGGAGGCCGTCGATCCACCAATAGGCGAGGGATTGCTTGCGGGTGTCCTTGATGTCGGCGGGATCGGGCAGGGAATGGAGCGCTTCATCGGCATTTCCGCGCAAGCCGCGGTGGAGCAGGACGCGGGCGGGGAGGGTTTTCGCATCCCAGAGGAGCAGCCTGGCGCCGGGAGAGGCGTAGCGTTTCGGATCCATGGGCGTGGCGGCAACCTGGCGGGCGGCGGCGTAGGCGGTGTCGAATTCCCCTTTTGAAACGAGGGAAACGATCCGATAGCACTCGGCTTTCACCCACTCGGGGCAATCGGCGACGGCGGCCTTGTTTTCCTTCATCCATTTTTCGAAATAGGAGGAGGCGCGGCCGAAGGCGGAGGCGGCCTTGCCGTGCTGGCCGCAGCGCCATTCGTAGTGACCTAGCAGATGGAAATACGGGGCGTATTCCGGCGACATCTGGCAGAGCTTGCGGGCGAGATCGATGGAGGCGGTTAGGTCGGGAGCTTCGGCGCGGATGGTGAGGAGGGCATTGAGCGGAACCGGGCTCTGCGGGTTCTTCGCGATCATCGCCTGGAGGCTTTCCTCGGCCTTTTGTTGGTCGGGCGTGGCGTCTCCGAGTTCATCATAACCGCTGCGGCCGAAGAGGGCGGCGAAGATGCCGGCCTGAAGGTCGTTAGGGAATTTTTCCGCGACCCGGCGGAAGGCGGTGGCGGCTCCGGCTGGCCCTTCGTCCATGTATTTGACCAGGCCGTAGGCGTAGCCGCGCTCGAGCTCGCTGCCTTTTCCCTGATCCACCAGATAGAGCAGGCGCTCGCTGGCCGCATTGCGCGCGATACCCGTTTCCGGGGACGGGGTAAGCAACGACATGACCAACCCCCAATGCGCGAGGAGGCACTCGGGATCCTCGCGCATGGCGGCGGCGAAATGGCGGCTGGCTTCGAATTCCCACCCGCCGTGGAGGTGGTTCATGCCTTGGTTGACGTGGGCCTGCGCACTTTCCGTCGCGGCGGTGACCGCCATGCGGATGCCGCCGGGGAAATTGGCTGTCGCCGGTTCGCCCAGAGCTTTCACCGGATCAGGAATCGCGGCCTCGACGCTCGGAATCTCGATGACTTTCGCGCCATTTTCCGGAGCCTTGGGTTCCTCGCCCGCCGCAAGGGTGCAACCCATCAACCACGCCGCCAGCAACCGATGTCTCATGCGCGGAAGATGGCCACGGGCGGCCCGCGCCACCAAGCAAAATGACGCTGGCGTGCGCCGCCGGGCCTTGCGTAGTCTCCGGCCATGAAGCTTGGAGTTGTCGGATGCGGGAAAATGGGCACGGCGTTGATTCAGGGAGCGATCCGCTCCGGAGTCGTTGCAGCTGGAGACGTAATGGGCTGTGATCCTTATGAAAAATCCCGTGACGCCTTCGCCAAAGCGACGGGAGCCACGGTCTCCGCCGACATTTCCACGGTGGCCGCCGCTTGCGACGTGCTCCTGCTCTGCACCAAGCCGAACGATATTTCAAAGGCACTGGGAGATGCCGTGAAAATGGCAGTCGGTCAGCCGCGTCTCGTGATTTCCATCGCTGCCGGAGTGACGCTTGCCGCATTGGAAGCCGCAGCCGCGGAAAATTTCCGGGTCATCCGCGCCATGCCGAACACGCCTGCGCTCGTCGGTCACGGGGCTGCGGGATACTGCCTCGGAACGCGCGCCACGGCGGAGGATTCGAAAACAGCGCAATCGCTGCTCGGAGCGGTCGGCATCGCCATTGAGGTTCCTGAGCGGCTGATGGATGCCGTCACCGGGCTTTCCGGCAGCGGCCCGGCTTACATTTACGTCGTCATCGACGCGCTGGCCGACGGCGGCGTGCGTGCCGGGATTCCACGGGCGGATGCCGTGCGTCTTGCGGCCCAGACGGTGCTCGGTTCTGCCGCGATGGTCCTGGAAACCGGCGAGCATCCCGCCGTGCTCAAGGACATGGTCACGTCGCCCGGCGGCACCACCATCGCCGGCCTCGCCGCGCTCGAACGTCACGGTTTGCGCTCCGCCTTGATCGAGGCGGTCGGTGCCGCCACCCAGCGTGCCACCGAACTTGGGAAGTGATCGATTTTGGACTTCCCCACCTCCATCGTCCTCCTATGCTCCGCCATATGACCTATCGGTTGATCGCTCTGGCTCTGGTTTCAGCCTCCGTTTTCCATCTGTCCTCATGCGGCAGCGATGACGAAATGCCGATCATGGCGGGAAACAACCAAGCCGCCACCGCCGAGGGCGAGAAGCTCTATCAGGAAGCGAAATCGGCCGACGATGCCGGGAAAACCTCCAAGGCGATCAAGCTCTACGACCAGATGGCGACCCGCTATCCGTTCGCCCCTTCCGCACCGAAGGCGCGTTTCCGCCAGGCCGAGCTGTTGGAGAAACAAGGAGACATCCTCAAATCCTTCGACGCCTACGACCTTTTCCTCACCCGCTTCGAAGGCACCGGCCTCTACACCACTGCGTTGAATCGCCAGATCGCCATGGCGCAGTCCGCCGCCGACGGCGACGTGAAGCAAAGCATGCTCGGTCTCAAAACCAAACTTTCGCTCGAAAAGACCGTGGAAATGCTCGGCAAGGTCCGAGACAATGCGCCGAAGTCCGCCGCCGCCGCGAAAGCCCAGTACACCATCGGCCAGCTTTACGAAGGAAAGGAGAAGTCCAAGGAGGCGATCGCCGCCTATCGCCAGCTCGTCCGCGACCAGCCCGGTTGCCCGCAGGCACCGGAGGCGTTGTTCCGGGTCGGCATGATTCTAACCGCCGAGGCGGACCGGGGAAACCAGAACCAGGCCAACCTCGACCTCGCCAAGGAAGCGTTCAACGACTACCTCATCCAATACCCCGGCGACCGCCGCAATGCCGAGGCCCGCAGGATGATCGCCAACCTCGACAGCCGCGACCTCCAGCGCTCCTACGACATCGCCGAGTTCTATGAGAAAACCGGCAAGATCGAGTCCGCAAAGGTCTATTACCGCGACATCGTGAAATCCACGAAATCCGGAGAACTTCACGACAAGGCGCTCGCCCGCCTGAAAGAATTGGGAGAGTGATTATTGAATATTGGAAATTGAAACTCCGCGTTTCCCTCCACCCCTCTTCGCGCACTCCTTCTTCCCAATATTCAATCTCCAATAATCCATTTCCAATGAGATTCCTCGCTCTCATCGCTCCGGCCCTGCTGCTGGTTTCCTGCGCAGGCTATCAGTTAGGCGAGTCGAAACCGGCCTCGCTCGAACAGGTGAAAACGATCGCGGTGCCGATGTTTGAGAATTCCACTCTCCACCCGCGCGCCGAAGCGCTCGCCACCTCCGCCGTGGCCGCCGCGTTCGTACAGGACGGCACCTATCGGATCGGAGACACCGACCACTGCGACGCGGTGCTGGAAGGAAGCCTCAGCGGAATCAACTACTCGCCCATCCGCGGACGCCGCTACAACACGCTCGCGCCGGAGGAACTCGCCAACACCGTCACGCTCAAGTGGATCCTCCGCGATGCCAAGGACCCGACGAAGGTCCTCGCCTCCGGAACCTCCAATGGCACCAGCCAGCTTTTCGTCTCGGCCAACCTCCAGACCGCGAAGAACAACGCGTTGCCGGAAGCCCTCGAACGCGCGGGCGTCGCCTTGGTGTCAAAACTCGCGAACGGTTACTGAGGCGTTTAGTCCGTCGCCGCCCGGATCCGATAGAACCGTTTCGCTTCCTGCGGATCGATGGCGATGTCCGCGACGATTCCGGCACCGGTTCCCGGATAGGTGCCTTCATTCCTCCAGCTTGATAGATTCGCGCTGCTTTCAACCGTGTAGCTCCGGCCTGTCGCCGCCGGAAACGCAAGCCGCACGGAACCGGCGACCGGTGAAGGATTGGCAAACGTCATGACGAATCGCGAACCCGCATCCAGCGGATCCGTGCCGAACACCGCTTCATCCGCATCGGAAAAGCCGTCGCCATCACTGTCGGATAGAAATGTGACTGCGAGATTGTCGATGGCGATGCCCTGCGGCGGCGCAGCGAAGGTTTGGCCTGCGTTCGGCTGGCCGGGTGAAATCGGAAGGCTGTCAAATCTGATCCAGTCGAAGTTGTCGGCCGCGCCGCCCGTGCCGGTGAGGCCCAGCGATGAGAACCCGGCCCCGTCGGATCCTGACTGTTTCACTAGAATGTCAGTGGACGTCAGTCCGTTTGCCGATCCCGCGGTGGCCGAGAACGAGCCTCCATAGGAAATGAACCGGGTCACGGTTCCGCCCACCACCAGGGCGAATCCGTCCGGATCACCATTTTGGATCGATGTGATGGATTTTGAATAGATCCGATGGCCGGAAGGCGTCACGGCTCCCACCGCGAACGAGGTGAGGGCATGTGCACTGCCGTAGGTCGGTCCACCCGCGCCGTTGTAAAGCAGGACAGTAATGTTGGAGAGGCTGCCTGTGAAGCCGGGTCCGACAACGACCTCGATGAATTCCCCGGTGCCGACATAGCTGAACTCATTGATGAACACATCGGCGGGCGGTGGTCCTCCACTCGCTTCGTGCGTGAAGGTGAATTTCAACTGGAAAGTCGTACCCGGCGCGATGGCCAGCCCCGTGACCGTCATGTTTTTTGGAATCGACGTTCCCCCCGTGATCGGGCCGTTAGGAAGATTCGTCGGGGCTTGGTAGGTCAGTTGCGGCAAGGGGTGTGGCACACCGCCAACGATCAGTTCCGCGCTCAAGGTGTCGACGCCGCCTCCGAAGGCGCTTCGCCATTGCTCGGCGGTGAATGAGATTTGAAGAGCTGATAGGGTTTTCGTGGACTGGTTCACGAACGAAGCCGTCGCGCTGCCCGTACTGGTGCCGGGAATGAATCCCAGCGACGGATCACTTGCGGAACCGTAAGAGCGGAAACCTTGTCTCTTTGACCCGCCGTTGTCCGTTCCATTCCAGCTGCCACCGGAGATCACCCACGGATAGGGATCATAGGTTCCGGCAAAGTCCGCGAAGGTCTCGCTAACAGTTTGTCCGGGAGCGGTGAAAGTGTAGGGAACCGCGGGATCCAGTTCGAAGTCACCGAAGATCGCGAGGTGGTCCGAGGCCGCCGCCGAGGTCCCGGCGGCAAGCGGCGAGCCCGATTTCGGCAGACCAACGGTGTTGGACGTATCGAGCGCGGAGTTGTAGATTTCCGTATGCAAGGGCCGCGCTCCGATGGTGGGAGAGGTCAGGAAAAGATCGATGGTCGATCCGCTGGAAGGAAAGGTGACCGTGGAATTGTCAACCTGGCGTGGAATGATCCGCGTGACGGTCGGGTTGCCGAAATAGGCCGTCGGAGTGGTGTAATAGTTGATCGGGAAGATAATGTCTGGTCCGAGGACGAAACTCCCGGGCAGGCCGGACCCGGGAGTGGTGGAGAAGGTCCTGTCGCCGTCCGACAAGTTGAGATCCCCCATGATGAGGAAATCGTCAGTATTTGTTAGTCCCAGGGTGGTCAGATAATTGGTAAGCCGCCGCATTTCCACCGTCCGCTGGAAAAGGTCGGACGCCTCGCCTCCGGATTTCAAGTGCGCCCCGATCAGCACCGGATCCCGTGTGGTGCCCGGCACATCGATTTTGACCACTGGGATGAGCCGGTTCATTTCCTTGGCACCCGCTGGCGAGTTGATCAATGTTTGGGAGAGAAATGGAAAGCGCGAGAGGAAGGCGACGTGCAGCGAGGTATCGAAGGTATTGGTCGACGGCGCATAGAAGACGTGGGGATAGCCAAGGCTGTTAGACAGCGCGGTGAGATGTCCGGCATTGAAGTCGGCGCCATGGATTTCCTGCAGAGCCACCACATCGGCATCGATCCGGTCGAGGACTTCGCGGACTTTTTCGTGATCCGGTTGGCCGGGCGGGCCGATGCCGTAGTCGAAATAGGTGGGGCCGCCCCCTGGAGGAATGACGAGGTGGGCTCCGATGTTGTAGGATGCCGCCCGGAACTCCACTCCCCACGTTAGCGTGGCTAAGGCAATCAGCAGGGAAGCGGCGATTCTCAGCGGCATGCGGCTGGAGCTTAGCATTCACGGGCCAACTGTCGAACCATGATGGGAATCCGGGGAGCAGATGGCGTTCCGCTTGCAATTTTTCATGATTCGCCGCGTAGTTTGCGGAGTAACCTGACCACCATGCGCGAATCCCTCAAAAACCCACGCCCCGTTCTCCGTTCCATCGCCTGCATTGCCGGACTCGTTGTCTCTTCGATGACGTTTTCCCACGCCGAGCCTTCCACCGCCGCGAAAAAGAAGATCGTCTTCGTTGCCGGAAATCCCAGCCACGGGCCTGGCCAGCATGAACACCGGGCAGGTTGCATGCTGCTCGCGGACCAATTGAACAAGAGCGGCCTGCCTGTTGATGCGGTGGTGACCACCAATGGTTGGCCGCAGGACAACTCGATTTTCGACGGTGCCTCCGCTGTCGTGATTTATGCCGACGGCGGTGGCGGTCACCCGGCCATGAAGCAGCTCGGGGAGTTGAAGAAACTCGCTGAAAAAGGCGTCGGCATCGGCTGCATCCACTACGCTGTGGAAATCCCCAAGGGCGAGCCGGGTGATACGTTCGTCGATCTCATCGGCGGATATTTCGAAAGCGATTATTCGGTGAATCCCCATTGGACAGCTTCCTTCAAACTGCCCAAGCATCCCATCACCCAAGGTATCCAAGATTACTCGATGCTCGACGAGTGGTATTACCACATGCGTTTTCAAAAAGACATGAAAGGCGTGACTCCGATTCTAACCGACCTGCCGCCGCCGGACAGCCTGACCCGTCCGGATGGACCCCACGAGGGAAATCCCGAAGTCCGCGCCGCTGTTCTGGAGCGCAAGGAACCGCAGCACGTGATGTGGGCCTACGACCGCCCGGCGAAGTTCGGCAAAGGCCGTTCGTTCGGATTCACTGGCGGCCATTTCCACAAGAATTGGCAAACCGACAGCCAGCGGCGTATTGTCCTCAACGCCATCGTCTGGATGTCCGGGCTTGAGGTTCCCAAAACCGGCGTGCCTTCCAAGACTCCCACCGACGAGGAAATGGCGGCGAATCTGGATAAGAAAGGCTGATCTAACGGGCTGTTATTCTCCTGAACAGCAGGAACCGCTTTCGTGGAAACAATCCACGCACCAGCCCTTGCCAGCGAGCACTGTTACCGCGTCGCGGCCGCAGCCTTCGCAAACGGGTGGCTCTGATGAATTTTCCGAACAAGGAACGGCGATCTCCGAATCGCCGAGGCCCATGCGAGGACAATGAAGCGCGGGTTCCCTCATCCTATTGGCTTTCCCTGGGCTCGGGCGATTCGGAGATCGCCCTTCCTTGGAAGTTGCGGTACCTCACACGTTGAACCGGAACTCCACCACGTCGCCGTCCTTCATGACGTATTGCTTGCCCTCGATGCGGACTTTCCCAGCGACTTTAGCCGCGCTCATGCTGCCTGCGGCGACGAGGTCGTCGTAGTGGACGATTTCCGCGGCGATGAAACCGCGTTCGAAATCCGTGTGGATCACGCCAGCGGCGGCGGGTGCCTTGTCGCCGGCGATGATGGTCCAAGCGCGGGTTTCCTGGACGCCTGTCGTTAGATAGGTGCGCAGGCCGAGAAGATGATAGACGCCGCGGATCAGCGCGGAGACGCCGGAATCGGTCACGCCCATGTCTGCGAGGAATTCGTTCGCTTCCTCAACGGGCATGTCACTGAGTTCCTCCTCAATGCGGGCGGAAATGACAACGGCCTCGGAACCGGTATGTTCGGCGGCGAACTTGCGGACGCGGGCGACCTGCGCGTGTGAGTCCGGATCGGCGATGGCTCCGGCGAGTTCGTCTTCGGCGACATTGCAGGCGTAAATCGTCTTCTTCGAGGAAAGCAGGAAAAAGTCCTTCACGATGGCCTTGTCGTCATCGCTCAACTCGACCGTTAGAGCGGGTTTCCCCTGGTCGAGATGCGGCATGATGATGTCGATGAGCTCGACCTCCTTCTTCGCTTCCTTGTCGCCGCCCTTGGCTTTCTTTTCGCGCGAGTGGCGGCGTTTTTCGAGTGATGCCATGTCGGCGAGGATCAGCTCGGAGTTGATGATGTCGATGTCGCGGATCGGATCGACGGTGCCGAGTTCGTGGATGATGTCGTCGTTTTCAAAACAACGGACCACTTGGACGATGGCGTCGGTTTCCCGGATGTTGGCGAGGAATTGATTTCCCAATCCGGCTCCTTCGGACGCGCCTTTCACCAGCCCGGCGATATCGACGAACTCGATGGCGGTCGGCACCAGCTTGTACGAGCCGGAAATCTTCGAAAGCACCGCCAGCCGCGGATCCGGGACCATCACGATGCCGACATTCGGATCGATGGTGCAGAAGGGATAGTTCGCCGCCTCCGCCTTGCGGGTGCGGGTCACAGCATTGAAGAGTGTCGATTTACCGACATTGGGTAGTCCTACGATTCCGGCCTTGAGCATTGCGGCGGGAGGGTGGGGGAAGGGCGGGCGGGAGGACGAGAAAAAAGTTCGGGGGCTATTTCCGGCGTGATCCTGGTCTTTACAGGTCGGGCATGACCCCATAGGGGAATACGCGATCCAGAAACCGATGGTGAAATCCAAATCCAAAGCCCCCGGTCAGCTTGCCGGCGGTTGTTTGTCCCTGTTCGGGCTGCCCTTTTTCGTCGCCGGACTTTTCCTGTCCGGACTCTATTTCAGGGGCTACTCGGAATGGTGGCAGGCGCAGGGCTGGAAAGAGGTGCCGTGTTGGATCGACTCCACCGAGCTCAAGGCGAGCCGTGGTGACGATTCGACGACCTATCAGGCCTTGGCGACCTACCGTTATGAATATGGCGGCAAGGAATATCGGGGGGATCGCGTCACCTTCGGCAAAGGCTCGGACAATATCGGAAAATTCCACCATCGTGCCCATCGCGAGCTATCGACCCACGTCGTCCAGAAGGGAAAAACCGCGGAGGCGGTCGGCAGCGAAGGAGACCGCGAGCCGTTCCGCTGTTATGTGAATCCCTCCAAGCCGGACGAGGCGGTGCTCTATCGGGAGCTTCGCTGGCAGATGCAGGCATTCATGGCCGTTTTCGCGCTCACGTTTCCCGCAGTCGGCGCCGGTCTGGTGGCTGGAGGGTTTCTAACTGCAAGAGCCGCGAAAAGGGATCTTGCGCTCAAGGACAAGCATCCGGACGTGCCGTGGAAATGGAAAGCCATCTGGGCGGGCCCGTCGATCCGCGAAAGCGCCGGGGAATGGAAATCGGCGCTCCATCTCTACACGTTCTGGTCCGGCCTTGTCATCGTTCCGCTGATCGTCACCACCGCGATGACCGGCGCTTTCCAAACGGAGCCCATGGCGTGGCTGCTGTTGATATTCGTCGCACTGTGGTGCCTGCCGCTGTGGGCGTCGCTCAAGCGTTTCAGGCAAAGGCTGGCCATCGGATCGCCCCGGTTGGAGCTAACGGAATTGCCCGCTTATCCCGGTGGCGTGCTGGCGGGTGCTGTCGTGTTAGGAAAGCCGCTGCCCCCTCGCGGCGACGCGGAGCTTTCGCTGGTGTGTGAGAAGAAAACAACGCGCAGCGACGGCGATGGCGACTCGACCAGCACGGAAAAAATCTGGAGTCACTCGGAGAACATGCCGCTGGACCGGATCACTCGGGATGATTCCGGCTACCGGCTGCCGGTTGAGTTTTCCTTGCCGGCGGATGCCCCGCAGAGCGAGGCGGGCGCTGATCCGGCGGTCAAGCACGTCTGGAAGCTCCGGCTCAAGGTGCCCGGCACGGTGATTTGTCCGGAGTTCGAGGTTCCTGTTTTCCGCACGGAAAAATCCCCCGTCGTGACGGCTGCCGTCCCCTCGATCCATGAAATCGCCTTCGGGGATCTTCCGGGTCTGTTAGCCGAGAGGGGTATCAAGGCGGATTTCGACAGCAATGGATTTCCCCGGTCGATCGTGTGTCCGGCGGCAAGGCATCGCCTGATGATTGTCTTTCTCCTCGTCTTCAACCTGATCTGGACAGGGGCGGCTGTCTTTCTGATTTGCGCGAACGCACCGCTCATTTTCCGCGTCGTGTGGCCGGTGAGCGCGGCGGGCATCTGGCTGGTCATTCTCTATCAACTTCTCCATAGCCGGAAGGTTGCTTTCAGTTCCACCGGCTTGGAGATTGCCAACAGGATCGGACCATGGAACCGCACCGCGGATTTTGAAAAGTCGGGGCTCACCGGTTTCAGCCACGACACGAACATGACCTCGGGCAACACGGTTTTCTATCGGGTGAGGTGTGAGGATGTGTTTGGCAAAAAGACGACCCTGGCGGACGGCATCACCGGGTCGGCCACCGCCGCGGCTCTGGCCAGCCGGCTGGAGGATTGGCGGAGATCCGAAAACTGAGCGTTGTCGGATCTCCAATGGAAGGCTGTTTCCCGAGCCCCGGCCTTTCTGTTGGACTCCCGGAAGATGCAGTGCAAGTTACCCCACCAAATCCGCGCAATGAACTCCCCTTCGAAATGCAAACAGATCGCCCGTGGCCTCATGAGTCTCGTCGCCGTTGTCCCCTTGGCCTTTGCGAATGACGCTTCCGCCGCCAAGTCCGGAAACTTCACTTACGAGGTCAAGGATTCCGCCGTCACCATCACGGGATTTCCCGTTGATTTTAAAGGGGCGGTGGCGATTCCGGCGAAGATCGAGGGCAAGCCGGTGAAGAAGATCGGCGACTACGCGTTCCATTATTGCCGCGATGTAACCGGAGTTGCGATCCCCGCTGGGGTCACCATCATCGGCGAGCAAGCGTTCAGCGAATGCAACAGTCTCAAGAACATGGAATTGCCCGCAGGTTTGGTGAGATTCGGGCTCGGGGCTTTCGCATACACCGACCTGAGGAAAGTGAAGATTCCCGCCGGGGTGAAGACTATCAGCGCCGGGGCTTTTACCCTTTGTTCCCGTCTGAAGGAGGTCGAAATTCCCGAAGGGGTGGAGGTAATTGAACCTGAAGCGTTCAGCTATTGTTCCATGCTGGAGACCTTGGATCTGCCGGCCAGTGTCACTAACGTGACGGCCGCGTCGTTTGCGATCACCGACCTGAAAAGAATCAACGTGGCCACCGGAAATCGCAGGTATTCGAGCGTCGATGGGATTCTCTATAACAAGGACCGCACCCTGCTGATTTCCTGCCCGGTCCTGAAATCCGGTTCGGTGAAGATCCCCGCGGGGGTCAAGCGGCTCGGAGAGAAATCGTTCCTCCGCTGCCGTAATCTGAAATCGGTCGAACTGCCGAAAGGGCTTCTCGCCATCGAGGCGAGGGCATTCGATGAGTGCAACTCTTTAGCGCAGGTGAACCTCCCGGACGGCGTCACTGACATCGGGCACCATGCGTTTGTTCACACGCCGTTGGTAAGCGTGACCATTCCGGCCAGTGTGGACCGGATCGGAGGATACGCGTTCGTGAGCTGCGGGGCGAAGAGCATCTATTTCAAGGGTGACGCTCCCTCCCAAATGGGGACCGGCGTTTTTGATAGCACTTCCAAATCGGGCAAACCCTATGAAGGCCGGACGATCTATTTCTACGAGGGGGCGAAAGGATTCACCGAGCCGAAATGGATGGGATACGACACGGTGTCCCTCGATCCCGACACGCCTGCGGCAAACCGGCTGGTGTTCGGTTCTTCATGGCCTGACTGATTCGCGGAGTCACTCCGTGTGATGCGGGATTGCGCTCTCCGTCGATTCGGGGAAGACTCTTTCGCTTTGTGAAATTTCAAGCGAATGACGGCCCTTTTATTCAGTTGTGAGAATGCGACCTGCGCGGTGCCGGAAGCGTATCGGGAGATTTTCCGCGGGTCGGAGGATGTGCTGACTTCGACGCGCGGCTGGGAGCCCGGCTCGCTGAACCTGGCGCAGGGCTTTGCGATGAAATTCCGTACGCCGCTGGTCCATGGCGATGTCACCCGGCTGTTGATGGATTTCGAACAGGACGGCGATGACCGGTGGAGCGAATTTTCCCTGAAGCTTCCCGAGGCAACCCGCGTGAAAGTGGTGGATCGCCATGAGCGGCCCTACCGGCTGTCCCTGAACCAGCGGATCACGGAGGATCTGCGGCGGCATGAAATGCTGCTGCACGTGATGGTCCACACGGATTCCACGAGTGACGGGCTGGTGATGTTGGAAACGCCGGCCGGCGGTCTGCTGGCGGAGAAATTCGCGAGAGCCTGGCGCGCGCATCTTGCGGCGGCGGAGGTGGATGTCCGCCATGTGTCCGGAAGCGGAGTCACGCCCTTGGGAGCTTCTCTAACCGGAGCTTTCCCCGCCAATCAATACGCGCAGATCCGCTTGTCCGTCTCTCAAACGTTTTTCCTCGAAGGCAGGCCGTGGCGTTGGGAAACGCTGAAAAAACTCTTGTTGGAATCGCTGTCCCGGGTGACCGCCGAGGTGACCGCAGTCAGCGCCCCAGAAGGCTCTTCGACTGATCGCCGGTGAGGTTGCGTTGGGCCTCCCAGTCGAATTGGTCGTTCTTCAGGCCGCTTTCGTTGGCGTCGCTGCCGGCTTCACGGAATTCCGTGGTGGATTCACGCGCGTCACCGGTCTTGTAACCACCGGTCTGATAGGCGTCTGGAATGTCCGCTGTGGATCCGCCTTCACGGGCGCCTTTGCCCTGGAGCGCGGAGGTCGTCTGGAAACGGCTGCCATCGGTATTTCCGTCGTAGGCCTTGCGATCGTATTCCTTGTTTCCCCACCAGGATTTCTTCGCGTAGTCGCCGGCCTTGTATTCCTCCTTTTTGTAACTCTTGCCGGCGAAATTCGAGTCGGACTTGCCTTCGTAAGGGCTGCGTTTCTCCTCCTTGATGTAGAATTTGCCGTTGGAATCCTGCTGGTAGCTGTTAGGGTCCCTGCCGCCGCCGCCCCACCGCTGGCTCATCGACTTGCGCTCCGGCGGTACGGCCGAGGCGGACTTTTTCTTGTCCGCACTGGAGGCGCAGGAGGCCAGCAGGATCAGGGACAGGAATGCGATGAAGCGAATGGGTTTCACTGTTGGGCCAGACGTTGTTCGAGTTTGGGATCGGGCACGGCACCGCGTTCGAGAGCTTGCTGATAGTAGTTTCTGGCGATGTCGAAGCGCTTGTCCTTGGAGCAGAGGCGGGCGAGGTTGAAATAGGGCTCGCTGGGCATCGGATCGGCGGAAATGGCGGCCTTGTAGTAGGATTCCGCTTCGCCCCGTTTGCCGAGATTCTCGCTGATGGCTCCTAACAACGACTGGCTCAGGGCGTCATCGGGGGAAAGCGCGGCGGCTTCCTTGACGCTCTGTTCGGCTGCCCGGAAATCGCCGAGGGTCATGTAGGAGAGCCCTAACATGCGGTGGGCGTAGGGATTGTCGAAGTCGAGCTCGACCGCCCGGCGGAAGGTATCAACGGCCGCCGACGGATCGTCCAGCTTGAGATTGACGACTCCGAGTTTGCACAACGCGGAAACGTGGCCGGGGTGCTGTTCGACGATCATCTGGAACAGTTCGCGGGTCGGTCCGTAGCGTCCGGCGGCGAAGGTTTTCTCGGCGGTGCGTTCGTAAACGGAGATGTCGCGATTCAGCGCGCTGGTGTTCCGGTCCACCGTCGCCCGATCCTGGGTGACGGGGGAAATAAACTCTCCATCCACTTGCGTGTCGGCGATGAGGCGTTGTTCCTCGGGGGTGAGCTCGATTTCCTGCCCGTCGAACAGTTTGACGGCCTGCTCGATGCGCTCGTCCTTGGCACCCATGTCCTTGACGACGTCAACGAGGAGATCGCGGGCCTGGCGGCGGCGTTCCTGGACGCGGAGCTGGCGCTGGATGATGTCCCGCAGCATCGCGACTTCGGCGGGATCCGCCGATGCCTGGCCGCCGGAGAGGGCGGACTCCTCGTCCTTGAGGCGCTTTTCCATCTCGGCGAGGCGGATGTCCTGATCGCGCTTTTCCTGATGGAGGCGGTTGATCTGGGCCTTCGTCATCGAGAGGTCGCGCATGGCCTCGTTGAGTTGGTCCTTCGAGCTGTTGTTGTCGCGGTTGAGCATTTCGACCTTCTCGGTCGCTTCGCGCAGGTTCTTGGCGAGGCCCACGTTTTGTTGGACGAGATCCAGGATGCGCCCTTCTTCGTTGAGTTTGAGCAGGGCGCTCATCTGATCGCGCTCCTGTAGCAGGGAATCGCGCTCGGTGCGGATCTGGGCGAAGGCGGCGTCGCTGTCGTCGAGCTGCTTCTTGAGGCTGTTGATGGTTTCGTTGGCTTTGGCGAGATCCTCGTCCTTTTTGGCGAGTTGTTTTTCCAATGCCTGAAGCTGGGTGCGTTGGCCAGCAACGACCGAATTGGCGACCTTGCGCTCGGACTTGAGGTTGCGGTCGAGGTCCGAATAATTCTGCTGCAAGTTCTCAAGATCAGCCGTGAGGATGGCGATTTTTTTAAGGGCTTCGGTGTGCTCGGAGCGGCTTTGTTTCAGTGCCATGCCCATCGCCTCGCGTTCCTGCTCCAGGCCCGCGATGCGTTGGTTCAGCTCGGTCATTCCGGATTCCACCGGTTTGGCGGCTAGCCTGGCGCGGAGCGATTCCAATTTCGCCTCGGCGGTGTTGAGCTGCGCCTGCATGGCATCGCGCTGGATGGCCATCTCGCGGATCCGCGTTTCGTTGCGGGCCGGATCGGCATCGGGCGTGATGTTGCTTTTGGCCAGGTCGCGCAGGCGTTTCACCTCGGCCTCCGCATCGGCGAGCGTGCGGGTGGCGATGGGATCCGCTTCAAGCACGCTGGGAGCGAGCGGCACGACGCCTTGCGACGGATCGATGAAGGTGCCGGAGCTCTTCACACCACCTTCGAGTTCGGCGACGGCGTTCTGGTTTTTCTTCCGCTGCTCCTCGGCCTTCGGGTGAACCCGGACCTCGGCTTCGGAATTGATCTTGCTGCGTCCGGTCACCATTTCCGGCTTCCAGGTGGGATAATACCGGTGTACCGCCTCGAAGAGTTCGCGCGCTTTCTTGAGTTTCTCGGCCGCGCCCACGAAGTCACCGCTGGCTTCCAGTTGCTCGGCGGAACGCGTGGACAGGTAGCCTTGGAAATAGACGTCCGAAGGATCGAACTGCGCCGGCGAAAGGGGAGCGGGAGCTTGAGAAAATACCGGAGCCGAAGCTAACAAGAACGCCGCGACGCCCGCACGGGCGGCGGGCAGACGTGAATTTTTCGCAATCCGGTTCAACATGGGAAAGGCAGAATAGGCACGCCCCCGCGAGTCGGCAAGCGGGATTCCCGGCCACGGTGGCTTGGGTTCCTCCACCACGGGGAGGTCCTGTGTTTTCATGAGGCCGCCAGCCCTCGGGGCCCTGAGGCGTGTGGATGGCACCTTCATGTTCTATGGGAAATTCACCATCACCCGGTAGAATCCCTGACCTGCCGGTGGAGTTCCATCGACAAGCGTGACGACGGCATTCGACAGCAGTGGGCCCTGGCTGGCGACGTTCGTCCAGACGCCCGATGTGAGATGGGCCCTGCGCTGTAGCTTGTAGGTCCGGCCCGAGATGCCATTCACGGTCAGGGTGAAACTCGATGGAAGCCGCGTGGTCGAAGTCACTTTCAGGGTGCTTCCCGCCAAGTTGGGATTCGTACCGGCGACATATTCCGAAGCATTCGTTTGACCGTCGCCATCGAGATCCAAGGCTCCATCGGCGGTGTTGAGCGGATTGAATCCATTGGCCAGCTCCCAACCGTCCGGTGCCCGGTCGTTGTCGCTGTCGGAATCGACGATGTTCATTTTCCCGTCGCCGTCGAAATCCACAAACAGCTCGGCGCTGTCGTTGATCCCGTCGTTGTCGCTGTCGAGATCAAGATGATTCGCCGTGCCGTCGCCGTCGGTGTCCGCGTTGCCCTCCGCGCCGTTGGTGAAACCGTCGCCATCCGTGTCGGTGGCGGGATTCGCCAGGGTCGCCACCTCGAAAGCGGATAGACCGCGATGATAGATCCGGACATCGTCGATGCGGCCTTTTAACAACGGATCGCCCGCCCACTGGCTGTCACCGAAATAACTGACGTTCGGATTGAAGGCGGAAGGATCGATGTTGATGGTGCCGGTCGCCGCCTGCGTGCCGTTGACATACATCGTGCCGGTATTTCCGATGAGCGTGACGACGACATGCACCCACTGGCCGGTCGCGGGAATGGCGGTGTTGAGCATTTGCTCGCCTCCTCCGTTGACGATGCCGAAGCGCATGGTTTCGCCGCCGGATCTCGGTGTTAGAAAGAAGTATTGCGTGGTGTTTCCCTTGCCGAAATCGAACACGCGCTGCCATTGACCGCCGCCGTCCCACATGAAACGCGAGACGATGGTGATGTCCGCGGAGTTCGCCACTCCGGTGGGCAGGGTCACCACGTCATCGACCGCATCGAATGTGACAGCGCGGCCGATTTGACCGGCAGCGAAAGCCGGCCCGCCCACTGCGGTGCCGTTGAACGAGTTGGTTCGATCAACCACGTTGTCGTTGAACTCATAATGCGCGGCCATGCCGGTGCCGGTGACCGGCACCCTGAGTGTGGCGGTGGCGACTGCCAGTTCCGGATCCGTCACCGTCACGGTAAAACTATCCGTGCCGATGTCCCCTTCCCCAGGAGTGCCGGTGAGTTGGCCGTTCGCGGCGATCTTCAACCATGCCGGGCCCGACGTTTTCGTGAACACCAGCGAGGCCACGGAGTCATCCGGATCCGTAACATTGCCGGTCAACGTGCCGCTGTAGGATTGCCCACGGACGGCGGCGGTTTTGATGACCGGGTTCGTGGTGAAAACGGGCGGTTGGTTCACCGTCTGCAGCGCGGTAATCTCCGCCTGTGAGAGCGCCCTGTTATAAACACGGAAGTCCTCGATGCGACCGTCGAACAGAGCATCCGGCCATTGGCTTTTCCCGAGGTAATTCTTCGTCGGCGAGAAATCGGAAGGGTTAATCGTGATGGTGCCGGTGTTGGCGACGGCGCCATTGACGAAAAGTTTTCCGGTGTCTCCGCTCAAGGTCACGGCGATATGCACCCATTGTCCGGTGGCGGGAACCGCGACATTCAACTGCTGCTCCGCACCGCCATTGACGATGACGAAGCGCATCGTGTTGCTCGCGGACTTGGGAGTCAGCATGAAATTCTGGGTGGTGCCGTTGCCGAAATCGAAGACCCGCTGCCAGTTCCCACCACCGTCCCAGTTGATCCACGCGGCGACGGTGATGTCGGTGGAGTTCCCCACGTTGTAGGGAGCGGTGACGAAATCATCGGTTCCATCCAGGTCAATGGCCTGCGCGGCTTTCCCGGCGACATAAACAGGACCACCGGTGGTGATGGCGTGGGCCGTACCAAGCGCGTCCTGGGTGTTTCCATCCAGATCATAACGAACGTCTGCGCCATCGGCCGGCTGGGCGACAAACCTCGCCGGAAGAATGATGCGTGATTTCCCGGGTTCCTGCCAAGCGACTGATAGATGATTTCCGAAGCCGCCTTGCTTCATCCGCGCTTCGAAATAATACGGCTGTCCGGCAACCATCGGAATCAATCCGGTCGCCTGTCCCGCACCCGCGTTGAAAACCTGATAGCCCGTGTAGGGGAAATAGGACGCCTTCAATTGCATGTTCGCCTTGGTCCCGTCGGTGCTCAGATGGAACTCGGTCTGGTCGTCACCGGAGATCCAGAACTGGTGGTTGCCGGAGGACGGCGCGATGAACTGCCCGCTCATCACCGTGCCGTATTTGCTGGTGTTGGTGGAGTAGCCTAACAAATCCGCATAGTCCTTCAAAACAATGCTGTCGGGAAATCCGGGATAGGCCGGAGCGGCATACAGGGTGGCCAGCGTGTCACCGGTGATATTTCGATAGAACCGCTGCTTGATGAAGCCGACGCCATGGGAACCGGGATTCGCGCGCACCGTGAGGGTTGCCGTGGTACTGACACTCAGAGCGGGAGTACCGTTATCGGTGGCGGTGATGCTGAGAGTGACCACCGTGCCTGTCGCCAGTTGTGTCTGCCGCGCCGTACGGACGACACCTTTCGCATCGACGGTGAAAAACGGATTTCCGCCGCCAGGATCGCCCGCGGTGATGGCGTAGGTTATCGTCGTGAGCAGATCCGGATCGGTGGTGACGATGGAGCCCATCGCCGCGCCCGCCTTCGTTAGATTGAGCAGTTCCGCCGAAAAGGTCGAGACGAGCACCGGCGGCTCGTTGACGTTCAGCACCGGCACGAAGACCGCGCGGACCTCGGTGGTCGTCGTGCTCACGATATGGACATGCAGCAGAAATTCCGGCGCATTCCGCCAGTTCGCCGCCAGCGTTTCATAGTCGATCACCGCGCCGGGAGCGACGGTGATCGCGCCGGTCAGCGGGTTGATAGAGAACAGATTGGCGGTGTTGCCATTCAGGATGCTGAACGTTTTCGTGGCGGCCCCGTGATCCTGCCAGGCGTTGGTCGTGCCCACCAGCGTCCCCGGCGCGGTGCCCTCGTTCACGGTGAAACGCTGTGGAGCGACGATGTTGGTGATCGTCCCGGTGATGTTGTAAGCTCCGATGCAGCCGTAGTCGCTGAAGGGATCCGCCCCGGTGCGGGCCACGCCGTCGATGGAGACAAAATAGTCACCCGCCGCGAGCGTGGCGGTGATGGTGACGTTCGGATTGTTAGGATCGTTCGCGGTGGTGATGACGCCGCCCGCCGCGTTGTAGAGCATGGCCTCGACGTTCAACGCCCCGCCGACCGTGGTGCGGTTGAAATTTAGGTTCACATTTCCCCCGTTCGTCCGGAAATGGTAGAAATCCCGGTCCGTCCGGCTTTCGATGATCTGGCTGTCATCGACCGTTCCGTTGGAGAAAACCCGCAGCGTCTCCGAGGTCGCGGTGGTGTTGCCGATCTGGTCGGCGCGGATGGAGATGGATCCCCAACCGTCGATCACCGCGACGTCGTTCTGGGTGTTGGTGGCACCCGCATAGTCGCCGGGCGACCAGTGCTTGAACGAGCGGCCGTAGGAGGTGCCCATGAACGGACCCCAGGATTCCGCGCCATTGCCGAGGCCGCCGTAGTAATCCTCCGTGCCGATGCCATCGTGGCCCAGACCGAGCGTGTGCCCGATCTCGTGGGTGATCACCATGCCCGCAGCCTCGCCGTCGTAGTCCAACGCCCAGCATGGCGTCGCTCCACCGGAGTCGAAGGAGTTGATGTAGGCGATGCCGCCGGCATTGCCGATGGCATTTCGGGTAGGAGTGATGATGCAGCGCTGCTTGTTCGTCGCCGCGTCGAAGACCGCTTGGTCCGTCGTGACGTTGATCGAGAACGTGACGAAGGCCTCCGCCACCCACTGCCAGATTTCCTTGATCTGCGCGTTGTTTTTCCCCGAGGGCGCGGCTTCAAAATCGCCCCAGCCGTTGAAGGGGCCGGACTGGCCATCGAAATCCAGATAGACCACCGCCGCCCCGCCAGGATTGCTCTGAAGTGAAATGATGCCGTTTTGTGAATCCGGGATGTGGCCGGAGGTGTCCGGATGATCCTCGGGAATCGGGATTTCCTGGATCACCTTCTCGGGAGCCGGTGGCATTCCCACGCCATCGTCAGTGGCGCAAACCACTTCACCCAAGGTCGCGGGAACCAGCACGGTTCCGCCGTTTTTCCCGCGCTCGGTGCGATAGGCATACGAGCCGTCATTCGCGATCACGACGCCGAACGCAACCTCTCCGGTGCCGGGACGGGTCGAGAAAGTGAAGCGGCCGGGAGACGGCTTGAGCACCTCGCCCTGGATGCCGTTGCCGCCGCCGCCGGGCTTGATGAGCAGTTGGAAATTTTTCCCATCAGACATCACCACATCGATCGGGTTGTTAGGGTTTTCCGATGCCAGTGCATTCACCCACTCATCGAGGGTTCCGCCGTCCGGGGAAGGGGGAGCAGGTGAAGCCGGGACATCCGCGGCGACCTCAGTCAAAGCCGGTGTCGCAACATCGGGCGGTTGTGATTTCTGCGGAGCGACGGCCTGCGCGCGTTCGATCTCGGCGGGGGCTTTCCGGCTATTCCACACCAACACCCCTGCGAGAGCGACGATGGCGACGAGGAGACTGATGTGGCGTTTTTTCATATCACGGAAGAGGATGCATCTCTGCCGGTCCGAATAACCTGGGTTGGAATTCCGACTGAGTTAGATGGGTTTTGAAACGGGCTGATTCCGCTTGAGCAGGAGAAGCCCGCCGGAGAAACCCTACTGCCATTCAAGCTTGACTCGAACGGCAGTTGTTTCCACCGGACCGAAGTTTACCAAGTTCGGCGGATCCTTTACCACGCCATGTTCGGGGGGGAGGAAACCGTCGTTCAAACGCCATTTCCCCGGTTCATTCGCCCAAACCCTTGGCGTAAACCTCCTGCTCGGTGAAAACGATGATCATCGGACGGCAGCAGATCTCGCAATCGTAGTCCACTTCCGCAGGCATTTCATCCGGATGGGGCACGGCGACTTCGAAAACTTCGAAACAGGTCGGACAGGTGACTTGGGCGAATTCCATGGCTATTTTTGGGTGACCGGGGAGGGCGTGATCGCGGAATTCCGCGACGGAATCGGAAACGTTGAACTCGATGATGTAAACAACTTTGGTTCCCAATGGAGCCGATTCGGTGTCAATCCGCAAGGTCGGGCGTGCGGCGAGTCCGGTTGCCGTGGTTGCGCCTGGTGGTTTCATGGCTCACGTGATCGCGTAGGTAGTGAAATTCCGTTCAGGCTGATATCAAATGACTCATGACAACTTCCGATCAGTCTTGGAGACCGTTTGCCATGTTGTCGGTCTGTGCTTTGGCGTGGATACTGATCCTCTCGCTCGCCCTGCGCTGCATGCTGGGAGCGGGCGTGTCTGCCGGTTGGCTGATCGTCGGCATCATGTTCAGCGCGGTGGCGCTGGGTGTGGTCATTCTGATCAAGGAATTCACGGAGGCAATCACCCTCTCCGAACATTTCGACCTGAATAGAGGTCGCGCCCACGCAGAGACTCCGGCGGGATCGACCGGCTGGAACTCACCGGATCGGGCGATTGCCGCGCTCCGTCGCTCGGAATTGGGGCTGGGTCCGGGATTGGCCCACGCGAACCGCCGTCGTCAGGCGAAAACGAGCCAAAGCGAACCGCCGGTCCGAGGCATGACGGGTCACCGCTGAGATCCTCACCGGCAAAAACCATCTGTTCGACCCCGAAAAAAGATCCCCACCCACCTCGCCAAGCTGGCCGTGACGAAAAAGACCAAGCGCAAGGCGCGGACTTCCCGCGCTTCCGCAAGGCGTGGTGCCGACGACCTGGTGAAGGCCCGTTTTTCGTGTCGCTGAAAGGGAGACTTTGTAGTGGATTTCACTGAATCGGTTGTAATGGGTGAATTAGAAAAGACGCCTCTTGTCTCCACGCTTATTTTGAAGAATGACGAATTTCGCGGTTGGACAACAGGTTTGGAGGCGGTCGGATGGCAGAGAGGGCGTGATCATAATTGCCGATGAAACGGGTTTTGCGGTTTGCCTCAACCGAGCGGATGGAACCGAAGGGCGGCTCGCGCTGGCCTGCGGGCCTGAAGACTTCACGGGTGTGGTTTTTCCGTTCGGGTACCCTATGGACACCGAGAGGATTTCCTGCTAGGCATTGAATTCCTGTAAGTCGCTCATCATCAAAAAGTGGGCCCGCAGGGATTTGAACCCTGGACCAAGGGATTATGAGTCCCCTGCTCTAACCGCTGAGCTACAGGCCCTGGATGGGATTCCGACGATTCAGGCCGCCGAATGCATGCCGTTGATGCAAACCGGTCGTGTAACAAAACACGCCGCCATGCAACGAACCGCACCGTTCGGCAAATCCAAGTTTCCTTGTCTCCTTCGTCATCGGGCGGCAATTACTACGCGAGTGCGAAGGTTTCCGGCAAGGTGATTCGGCGAAGTCTTGAGGCCGGCAATTGCAATCCTGCCAAATACCGAATTCCCGCCGTTTTTGCTGAACTGCGACGTGTGGAGTAGTTCGCTGCGACGGGCACGCTTCCGGGCTGCCAGAGACAACCCGACATTTTTGATGATCGTTTCGCGGCTTCGTCGCCCAACTCGGCAGGATCGGGCCATCACATCGCGGCCGTTGGCCCGCCGGGACCGATCCGTCTTCGTGGATCTATCAATCAGTGCCGTCTTTGGCCGCGGCCTGGTTGCGGATCCATTCCGCGAGCATGTCGAGCGCGACAGTGTCGGCCACGTTCCGCGTGATTGGCGGCATCTGTTCCGCCATCGAGGTCGAGCCCATCCGGCGGTGGAGGAGCGACCTGGCCAAATCGCCGGGAGCGACGATTTTCGCGTTGTCGATTCCGAAGGTGTTGCGCACCTCGCCGTTGATGATTCCCTGGTTGGATAGCGGAGTGTCGAAACGCGCGTCCCATCCCGCGCCACTCCCGTTAGGGCGGTGGCATTGCGCGCAGTTGGTATCGAGATAGGAACGGATCCGCGTCTCCAACGAGGCGCCGGTGTCATCGATTCCGCAGGTGTGCGGATAGCTCTTGATGGCATTCTCATCCACGGTGGACGTGAACATCCGCAGATAGTTCCATGTGCGGAGCTGGTTGTCGGTGCGCCCGGCGGGATAGGCGTGATCGCCATTGAGCTGGCGGGTCTTGGGTCCTAACACGAATCCTGCGTTGGGGGTGTGGCACAGGAAACACAGCCCGCTGCCGGGATAAGTCCACGTTTGATTGCGGGTGCCTCCCGACGCATCGGTGATCTTCAGCACCTCTTCCTGTCCGGCGGCATCGACGAGATCCGCGTCGCTGCTATCAGGACGCCAGCGGTAGGTCGCGCCGTAGCCGAAACTGCCGGCCGCATCCAACACCAGCAAACGGGTTTCAAGCCGGCGGCGGGTGTTCGTGCTTTTGTTAGTGATGATTTCGAAATGCTGGACAAAGATGGTGCCGCCCGGCCAGGTGTATTCGCCGTTGGGGGAGAAGCCGATACCCGCCGATTCCGGCAGGATCACCCAACGCCGCGTTTCTGCCCCATCCGCCCACGCCGGACTGTTGAGCGAGTAGGGCACGACACCGGGCTTGGGGGTGAGATTCTTATCGCTGAAAATCCCGGTGCCGGAAAGCGTGACGGGCAGGCCGTCCGAAGTGGCGGGAACTTTCAAGCCGCTAACAGGCGGACGGACGTCGAGTCCATAGGGAGTGTTTCCGGAGATCCTGATGTCCGCGCTCGCCACGGCGCTATCGGCCAGGCCGTTTTTTTGGATGATGGCCTTGATCGTCGAGTCCGAGGAGATTTTGAAGGGAGCGGTGTAGGTTGGGGAACTGGCGTCGGGAGTTTTCCCACCAGTGGTGAATCGGAGGGTCGTGCCGGGGGCTGGATTGGAAATCCGCACCCACACAGGACCGGTGAAGGTGCCGGACGCTGGTGTGATTACCGGCGCGCTGAGTTCATTCCCGATGTCGAAAGCGCTGCTGTTAGCGGCCGCGAGGTTGCCGCTGCGGGCGCGGAGCGTGTAGCCGCGGCCGGGCTTGCCGATGGCGAGCGACGGGAACGTGGCCACGCCTTTGATTGCCGCGATTTTCGTTTCGCCAACGAGCACGGCCCCCGCGGAACCTCCGGCGAGTGTTAGGGCAACGGTGTCGTTGGCGGTTTCGACGGTCTTGCCGGTCGAATCCTGAAGGGCGATTTTCACCACTCCGACCGGCATTCCGATATTGGCGCCAACCGGCTGTTGGATCACCGCGAGTTTGGCCGGCTGGCCGCCACCCGCCCAGCTCACGCGCCAGACGGAACCGTTGGTGCTGGCGCTGTTAGCCTCGTCCGATCCACCGGGGATACCCGCGCGGGAGATGTACCAGAGCGCGCCATCCGCGGCGCAATCGACATCGATCGGCCGGTCGATCCCGCTGGCGAAATCGTAGCGCTGGTCGGGCTTGGCAGGATCGATCGACTTGATCCAACCCTTGTAGTCGCTGAAGAAAAACCGGCCGGTATATTCCGTCGGAAATGCCACGGCACCGGGTTTGGCAGGGTTATAGAAATCCCCGGCGCACAGAGCGAGTCCATCGCCGCGGCCATGGTCGTAGGCATAAGCCGGCGCGCGGTAGCCCGAGGGTAGGGGCTGGTTGCGGGGCGGGCCGTCGATGCCCGGCCAACCGTAGTTGACGGCGGTCGGCGCGGCGCTGCTGTCATAGGCCTCGATCTGTTCGTAGTTGGCCCCGACTTCGCTCAGATAGAGCAGGCCGGTGGTCCGCTGCACGGCGATGTTGAAAGGATTGCGCAGGCCAAGCGCGACAATCGCGCGGTTGTTTCCATCGAATTCCTTGTCGTGCGGATTGTCATTGGGGATGGACCCGTCCCTGTTGATGCGAAGCAGTTTTCCTAGCAGATTGGTGCCGTTCTGCGCGTTCGAGTCGGTGGAGTTTTCGCCGGTGCTGATGTAGAGCTTGCCGTCCTTGCCGAAAGCCATCCCACCGCCGTTGTGCCAGCCGATTTTCGAAAGACTGGTGAGTTCCAACAGCAGGAGCTCGCTTTTGACATCCGCCGTGTTGCCCTTGGTGGTGAAACGGCTGACGCGGTTGTTGCTGGAGGTGCGGCCCTTGTCGTCCGGGTTGCGGTTGTGGGTGTAGTAAACATAGATCCAGCCGTTGCGGGTGAATTCGGGATCAAAGCAGACACTCAACAATCCACGCTCGTTCCATGCATCCACCTTCGATGAAATGTCGAGGATCGGTTTCGGCAGCAGCTCGTTGCCGCTGATCACTCGCAGCAGTCCGTGCTTTTCACAGAGAAACAACCGCCCGTCCGGGGCGAAGGACATCGTCGTGGGATTGAGCCCCTTGGCCATTTGGGTTTCTCCGAATCCGGCGGGCAGCGTCGCCGCACCCGTGGTGGCCGACATCAGGAGCAACAGGGAGAACGCGTGAAACAACGATGCGAGACAAGGTGCCTTGTGAATGATCATGGATTTGAATGCCGATTTCCCCAGCCCGCTGGATATCGGAAATCCATCGGGAATTTTCCATCCACTCACAAGGCATTTTCCGCCGCCAGATGAGTAGTTTTCTGGCCAGAACGCTTGAGCAATCCACCGGACAACGGCTGCAAACCCGTCCCGGAATCACACCTTCCCCTTCACCAGCGCGTCGATGTCGTATTCAGCCTTTCTCGGCTTGCGGCTTCTCAGCGCGTCGGCTTCCGCGTCATTCACGAAGGCTTCCTTCGCGACGTCCCAGACCACTGGCCGTCCCAGTTTCATGGCGATCCATGCCGCCGAGCAGGTTTGCTGGGTTTTCGCCGCCTGGTCCACCGGCGCGATGGGATCCTTGTTCGCGACGATCGCCTCAAGCCAGTTCTGATAGTGGTCAGGGCTCTTCGGCCAGCGCTTGTCTTCGTTAGGTGCGAGTGGAGCGAGGAGTGAATCCTTGCTCGCGCGCAGGGAATTGTCCTTCTCCTTCTTCTCGCCGGAATCGCCGTCGCTGGAGGTCACCTTGCCCGAACCGCGCGCGCAGAAAATCCAGCCTTCCTCGCCTTCGAAACGGATGCCGTTTTCGAAGCTGTTATCGAGGATCACCTGCACGTTTTCCGGGTATCCCAACTCGATGTGATAGGTGCTGTGGACGGTCCAAATGTCGTCCTTCATGAAATCCGCCTTCGCGTTGATCTTGGATGGACCTCCGAGTTCCTGACCCATCGCCCACTGCGCGATGTCGATGTGGTGCGCGCCCCAGTTGGTGATCATTCCCAAGCCGAAATCCTCGGTGGTGATCCAGCCGGGCCGTGCTCCCACGTCTTTCTGCGAATGGCAGCGCGCCTCCATGTAATCCTGCTCTGGCGCGGGTCCGAGCCAGCGGTCGAAATTGAAAGTCGCGGGCACCGGCATCGCCGCCGGTGGCTGGCCTTTGATCTTATCGAGGCCTACGCCGATCTTCAGCGTCTTGAGGTTGCCCAGGCGTCCGTTTCTAACGAACTCGCTGGCCTTGCGGAATGCGGGGAAAGGACCTTCCGAGCGCTGTTGCGATCCTGTTTGGAGGATCACCTTCTTCGCCCGCACGGCGGAGCGCAGGGCGATGGACTCGGCGATGTTATAGGTCAGCGGTTTCTGGCAATAGACGTGCTTGCCGGCCAGCGCCGCAGCCGTCGCCACCAAGCCGTGCCAATGGTCCGGCGTGCTCACAACCACCGCGTCGATCTCGGGATCGGCGAGGACCTCCAAGTGGTTGGAGTAGGTCTTCACGACGACGTTCTTCTCGCCTTTTTTCTTGTAGAACTCCTCCACCTTTTTCTTCGCAATGCCGAGGCGGACGCTGTCGAGGTCGCACACGGCCACGACGCGGCCGATGCCCGCCTTCATGGTCCCCATCATGTCCTCCGTGCCCATCCGGCCGCAGCCGATCTGCGCAACCTGGATGCGTTTGTTAGGCGAGTCCGCCGCGAACAGCGAACCGGAGAAAATGCTCGGCATCACGATCACGGCAGAGCTGCCGAGTGCGGTTTTCAGGAAATGGCGGCGTTGGATCATGAGGGTGTTGGGAAAAGTTGAATGATTACTTGGCGAGGTCGCGGATTTTCACGTTGCGGAATGAGACGCGGTTGCCGTGGTCCTGCAACAGGATGTGACCTTCCGGCAGTTCGCCGAAAGCGGGCCACTTCTTGTATTTGCTTTTCTCCACCAGGTCCTTCCACTCCTGCGAACCGCGCTGGATATCGATGGTCTTCACGCCGTTCAGATAGTAGGTGAGCTGTTTGTTGTTGGAAACGATGCGGGCGTTGTTCCACTCGCCGACCGGGTTCACCTTCTTGTCCTTGGGAGCGGTAAACATGTCATAGAGCGAGCCGATGGTGCGGTTCCCGTCGCGGCCCAGTTTCGCGTCCGGATGCCGCTCGTCGTCGAGGATCTGGAACTCGGGCCCGATGGCCGATCCGTCACCCTTGTTCAGACCAGGATCCACGAAGGTCTTGATCCCGCTGTTAGCACCGGTTGTGATTTTGAAATCCACACTCAGCTCGAAATTGGAAAACTTGTCCTTGGTGATGATGTCACCGGCCGAGGACGATTCCCCGCCGCCTGTTTCCGTGATGGTCAGCAGGCCGTCCTGGATCACCCAGCCGCTTTTCGGGAAATCCGCGCTCTTGATGCCCCGCCAGCCGTTGCTCGTTTTCCCATCCCATAACAGCCGCCAGCCGTCCGCCTTTTCCTTCGCGCTGATGACGTTGTGCTCCGGGGCGGGGCTGTCGGCGGCCATCGCAAGGCCGCAGGTGGAAATCAAGAGAATGGAAGCAAGCAGCAATTTCATGGATTTGCAGGGAGACGGGTTTTCATCTCGTGTGTGGGTAGTCATGAATCTTCGGAATGGATCTGTGAATCGGAAAATCAACGGGCGGGGCGGATCACCATCACGAAGCCGTGGCCCGGAGCCATGCGGGCGCTAACAGAGCCGGCTTGCGCTGGAAACCGCCTGTCAGAGGTTGGCGAAGATCAGGCGCGACGACCCTCCAGCCCGGTTGGGAATGGCCAGAACATGAATAAATTGCAAAATTTTCGGGCCTCGACTAAACCTCGGACTTCGATTGGCCGTTAAACTGTGGTGGAAAACGACCCTGAAATAGATGATGTGGATGACTTCGTCCGACAATTGACGATGTGTCAGGATGATTTGATCGTTTTCATCCGGACATTGTGCGGGGATTTCCACCTGGCGGCGGACATCCGGCAGGAGGTCAACATGGTGCTCTGGCGCAAGCGGAGGAAATTCACTCCCGGCACCAGTTTCCGCAGCTGGGCCTACCGGATCGCCCATCTGGAGGTGAAATCCTTTTTCCGCCAGACCAAACGGCGCAAGACCACCCAGCTCGATCCCGAGCTGCTCGACCGCTTCGCAGAGGAGCTGCCGGCGTCGCTGGATGAACTGCCGGAGCGCCGTCTGGCGTTGACGAACTGCATGGAAAAGCTGACGCCGAAGGACCACGAACTGATCCAGCACCGCTATTGGTCCGATGGATCACTCGAGTCGTTGGCCGCATCCACCAACCGCAGGGTGGGAACCCTCAAGGCCCGGCTGTTTCAACTCCGTACCGCCCTGCGGTTGTGCATCCGCGAACGTCTGACGGAGGTGCGGGCATGAATCCACGTCTCGAAAATCTGCTCAACCGCTGGCTCGACGGCGAACTGGACCCGCCGGAAGCCGCAGCGGTCCAGCGCATGCTCGTCGAGGATCCCGAAGCGCGCCGGGTTTACTACGAACTGCTGATGGTGGATCGCTTGCTCGACGAAAGCATCAATGCCAGTGGCCCAGGATGCGACGTCATCGACTCGCTGGCGGATGAGATGGTGCTTGGTCGACATCGAGCACGGTTTCAACCGAAATATCTGGCATTGGCGGCCATGGTGGCGCTCACGCTGTTCGCGGTGTTTTTCATTTCCAGGAAAACTCCGCCCGTCCACACGGGACCGCTCATCACCGGCAGCACGGACAGCCGCATGACCATCGCCCAGCGCCAGGACAGCTCGCGGTGGGCGGTGGGGGAGCTGCTGCGCTTGGAACGCGGCACCGCGGCCATCCAACTCAATCCAGTGGTATCCGCCAACTTCGAAGGTCCGGCGGCGATCGAACTGATGGATCCTGCGGGCAACATCCGCCTTCTTGAAGGAATGGCATCGTTCCAAGCGGATGTGGGTGGTAATGATTTCCAGTTAGATATCCCTGGCGGTGTCGTCCGTGACATGCGCGCCCGCTTCACTACCGAAGTCCTGTCCGATGGCGTGGCCAACATCCGCGTCGATTCCGGATTTCTGGAAATCCATCCCCGCGGATCGGCCGAGCCACTGCGGCTCAACAGTGGCGATGCGATGAGTCTCGAAGGAAACGGAAAAACACTGCCCATCCGTCTTCCCAACCAGTATTTCCGCTCCGGCCTGCCCGAGCAGGTGACTCTTTTCAGCGACGATTTCCACAATGCGGAAGGGATCGAATTGATCAATCACCGGCCGCGTGTCGGACAAACGTGGCAGGTGCTCGCCGAAACCAGTCCCCCGATCATCCGGAACCAAACACTCGATACCTCCACCGGTCCGCGACGCCTGTTAGGAAGGCTCGCGCCCCACAATGGCACCGCGCCCCGCACTGTCTATATCTGCACCTTCCACCTGGTCCCGCCCGCAAGGCTCGACGACAAGGTCACACGCCAGGGTGGAGTGGAGTTCATTTCGCTGGCGGATGACTCCGGTCAGCCGGTCCTCAGCATTTTCGCCGAGGCGAGCAACAGCCACCGCTGGCAGCTGCGCGATGAACGATCGAAGGCTGTCACCGCCCTCACCCAGGTCTGCGCCCTGTGGACCCATTCTCTAACACTCTGTTATGATCTCGGCGGACGGGTGACGCTTCACGACGGAGCTACTGCCCAAGCTCCCATCATCTCCGAAATGCGGGTGGCCGATCCGCGTTCGATCGCGGGCATCGTGGTGGGGAATCGCGACGGGGGGGATCTCGCGTTCGCGGGAATCGAGGCGTCGCTGCTGCCGGCCCCGCCGATCAAGCAGCAGTGAGGATTGGGAAATTATTTTCAGGGTCGGACTAAACCCTGGAGCGGAAATGGTCGTCTTTCGGTGGATGGCGTCCGGAGTTCCCGCCTGGCTCCGTTGATCCGGGAAAACACGGATCACGCGCCTGTCCCGATAACCCAACCCCAAAATCCTATGAAACCCAGATTCAATCGCCACCTTCTTCCCTCCGCCGTTTTCTTCGTCCTCGCTTCACCCGCCTTCGCCGCCACTTGGATTGGCACCGACAACCTCGCTAACAATTGGAACACCGCCGCCAACTGGAATCCTGTGGCAGTGCCAGGCAACACCACCGAAGTCATCATTGGCACCGGAGCCACCGTGAATCTGAGCGGCGGCCTCAATCGCGCGGCCAACACCACTCTGAGCGGTTCCCTGACCATCAGCAGCAATCTCAATAACAACAACGGAACAAACACCAATTCCATCTTCACCGTCAACAGCGGCGCGGCATTCACCCAGACCGGCGGCAATTATTTCATCGGCGCTGCTAACGGCGGCACAGGCACCACCACATTCAACCAGGCCGGCGGTACGGTTCTTGTGACCGCCCTCCGCGGGTTTCAGCTTTCCGACGGCAGTGGTGCCGGACGCACCGGAACCTACAACATCAATGCGGGCAACTTCACCGCTACGGTCGCGAACGACGGCATCGGGGAAATTTATAACGGATTCCTGGCGGGCCGGGCTGGTGGCACCACGCCGGATTCCTTCAACGTCGCCGGCGGCACCGCCATTATCCAGGTGCCGGTCACCGCCCTGACGCGCCGCCTCACCCTGACCAATGGAGCCTCCGTGAATGTTTCGTCCGGTTCGCTCGCGTTCAACGGTTTCGCGGAAAACCGGCTCGGTTATGACGATGGCAACATCGCGGGCACCAGTGGAACCCCTGCCAACGCCGCTGCCAGCAAATTGACGGTTTCAGGAACAGGGGCTCTAACGGTCGCCATGGCCGGCACGAACCCGTTCTTCGACATCGGGGCCACCCCCGGTTACAACGGGGCCATCGAAGTCAGCGGCACCAGTGTGCTGAACATCACCGGAGGAGGCCTCAGCATCGGCTCCAACGGAGCCAACGGAAACGTGACCCTGACCTCCGGCTCCATGACGGCGAACCAGTTCATCAACATCGGCCGTAAAGACAGCAACACCAGCGGCGGCACCGACGTCCACCTCAACCTTAACGGCGGCATCCTCTCCACCTCATCCATCCGTTCCGGCGGCGGGACGATCAGCTCCACTAACAACAATGTCGTCGCCAACGGCGGCACCATCAAGGCGCTCGCGGACGAGGCGGACTTCCTCCGCATCGGAGTGAACGGTGCCACACCCTTGAACACCGTCCGTCCCTACGTGAAAATCGAGAGCGGTGGACTCACGTTTGATACCAACGGCCACAACGTCGGCATCCAAACCGGCCTTTACGCCGGCGACACCAGCGGCGGCGGACTCACCAAGATTGGCTTGGGCACTCTCTCGCTTTCCGGAGCGAACGACTACACCGGAGCCACCAACGTCAGCACCGGCACCCTCCAGGTGGCTACCGGCGGCTCGATCGCCGGTGCGTGCACCATGGCAGGTGGCACCACGCTGGCGGTCGGCGGAAGCCCGGCTGGCACATGGACCGTGCCGGATCTGAATTTATCTAACACCTCCAGCGTCTCCATCCTCAACTTCGATGCCCTGAGCTTCTCCGGCCCCGCCATTTGGGCGACGAACAGCCTCGTTCCCACGGGCACCGTGCCGGTGAGCGTCCCAGGAGTCCTCGCTGTGGGCGATTTCCCGCTGATTGGCTACCCGACCGGCGGCTCCATCGGCGGTGCCGGGATCGGCGCGTTCCAGCTCACCGCGCTTCCCCGTGGTGTCGTGGCCAGCCTCATCGATTCGAACGAAGCCGTCACCCTGCATGTGGAAGCCATCAATCCTCTCGTCTGGATGGGCAACGCAGGGGCCGCATGGGACATCAACAGCACCGTGAACTGGTCTCTATCAGGATCTCCGGACAAGTATCAGGAAAACGACAACCTCCTCTTCAACGACACCCTGACGGGCAGCACGACCGTCACCCTCGCCACCGACGTCCATCCCGCGAACGTGACCTTCGACAACACGGATTATGATTACACCGTGAACGGCTCCGGTGCGATCGCCGGAACCACCGGTCTCACCAAGACAGGCGACGGCATGCTCACCCTCGCGAGCTCCAACACCTACACCGGAACCACCACCGTCAGTGGTGGCACGCTCCGCTTCGGCGACGGATTGACCGATGGATCACTGGCCGGCCCGCTCGTCGCCAATGGCATGAACGTCATTTTCAACACCACCGGCACCTCGCTGATCTCCGGATCCATCGATGGTTACTCCGACAGCTCCCAGCTTACCAAAACCGGACCAGGCACTCTGGTGCTAACAAGTGCTGTAAACACCTTCAACGGCACCTTCGCCATCAATCAGGGCATGGTTGCCGTCGGCAACGGAACCACCAATGGCACGCTTGGATCGTTCTGCACCTTTGATACCTCCTCCGGGACGACGCTCCGGCTCAACCAGGCGACCGCCGGAACCATCAATTGGCCGAAAATCACCGGTCTGGGAACCCTATCCTTGAATTCCGCCCAAGCCGTCAATGCCTCCGCAGGCTGGGGCACGCCGACCTTGCAACCCGCGTTCACCGGCACTTTGAAAGTCGAAAAAGGCCGGGTCGACCTCTCCTCGGGCACCACCGGACTCGGTGGAACCTCGTTGATCCAAATCCAGTCAGGCGCGCAACTGCTCTGCTTCGAAAGCGCGAGTCCGTATAACATGCCGATCGAGATCGCCGGCAATGGCTGGGGTGAAGCCGGATATCCCGGAGGCATCCGATTGGCAGCCGACCGCACCGCGACCTGGTCGGGTGCAGTCACCCTCACCGCGAACGCCGTCATCATGGCCCAGCGGGGTTCCAACTTCACGGTCAGCGGCCCCATCTCGGGAGCCTATCAGTGCGAGTTTTACGCGGGGGATGCCCACATCACGTTGGGAGACTCCGGAAATCTAACTGTTGCTCCGGCGGCTCCTGTGCAGAATTCCTATACCTCGACCAAGATCAACGGCCGTCCGAACGCCTCCGTCATTGCCGGAAATTCCCACGCATTCAGCAGCGGTCCTCTCGAAGTGGCCGGGGCCATCTTCAAGCTCAACGGCAACAACCTCACCTTCGCAAACCTCAGTGGCGCGGGCGGTGCCATCGGAAACTACAGCAACTCCACTCCGGCGACGCTCGCGGCGGGCGATGGCAGCTCCACGACATTTGCAGGCGTGCTCCGTGACGGCGGAACCAGTACCCTCTCGCTGGTGAAGAACGGAGCGGGCACGCTCACGCTAACAGGAGCCAACACCTATACCGGAAACACCACCGTCAATGCCGGGACGCTATCTATCAATTCCGCGTTCCTCGCGGACGGCTCGACGGTTTCCATCGCTTCCGGCGCCCAGATAAATCTCAACACGGGAATCGCGGAAGACACGGTGGCCGCACTCGTTCTCGGCGAAGTCACGGTTCCTCCGGGAACCTACAACTCGTTGCACGCAACCTACGGCTCCTATTTCACCGGCACCGGCAGCATCGTCATCGTGGGTGGCTATGATGCGTGGGCCCCGGACGCCGGCCTCACCGCATCCAACGACGGACTCACCGACGACGCCGAGAACGACGGCATCGACAACCTGATGGAGTTCTATCTGGACGGCAACCCTCTCGCCTCTGATCCGTCGATCCTACCCGCAAGTTCGCTCGACGACGACTACCTGACACTCACCTTCACCCGGCGCGATGACGCGGAGGAGGATGTCACCTCGCAGGCCATCCAATACGGATCGGATCTCGCGGGCTGGACCGACGTGCCACTGGGCGAGGTCTCCGCCGGACCCGATGTGAACGGCGTGATCGTCACGGTCGATGAAAACGGCACCGATCCGGACGACATCACGGTGCAAATCCCGCGCGAAGTGGAGGACGACACCATGTTCGCCCGTCTGAAGATCGCCAAGTGATTCCGAATATGGCCGCCGCCCCTGGGCTATCCCGGGGCGGCGCTTTTTTTCACCGTATGCTCATTCGATGCATCATTCTCGTTTCCGTCGTTTCGCTATTCGCACGGGTGGGTGTCCACGCCGCGGCCCTGCGGCATCACTACCCGCTGGATGCGGGCGGCGGTGATGCGTTCGGCATCGCTAATCTAACACCTAATGGGAACTCGGTCGTTTTCAATGCCAGCGGCGGGGCTGCCAACGGTTTCGTCCGGCTCGGCGGTAGTGATGACTATCTGCTAGCCAGTTTGGATGCCGGCAGTTCGTTTTCCGCACTCGGAGACTACAGCACGTTCCGCCCGTTCAGCGTTTCCTGCTGGGTCCGGCAAACCGTCGCGCAGTCCGCTTCCGCCACGCAGGCGGTGTTCGGAATGACGACCAACTCCACGGATTCGAGCACTTACAACACCGGCTTCGAGGTGATCACGCGGGAGAGTTCCGGTGGCCGCGGCCTGCGCGTCCGCGCGCGGCAGGGAGGCGGCGGCGTCACCGCTGGCGAGATCAACACAGGCTACGATATTTGTGATGGAAATTGGCACCATGTCGTCGCCTCGTATGACAGCACAAGCCGCTCGGTCTATGTGGACGGCGTTTTCCGCGGCACCAACACGACCGCCGTGGCGATCACGACCAACCCGATCCGCTACTTCGCGCTCGGCGCGTTCCTGCGGGCCGGCAACATCCTGGATGATTTCAACGGCGATGCGGATGACCTCCAGGTCTATGAAGGAGCGCTCACCGAAGCCGAAGCCCAGCAGCTCTTCCAGAATCCAGGCAGCACGCTTGAAACCGTTGGACCGGAAATCCCGCTCGCTGCCATTGACCTTGTCGATCCGCTGATCGGCGCGGCGGACACAGGTTCCTGCGTGCCCGGCGCCTGCCTGCCGCAGTCGTCGATCTATCCGAGTCCTAACACCGTAACCGCCGCTCCTTCCGGTTACAAGGCCGGCAGCAACGTCATCGGCTTCGCGCAACTCCACGCCCAGGGTGCCGGTGCCAGCACGCTTTCGTATGGGAATTTCCTGGTTTCGCCCCGGCTCGGCGCGGGAATCAATGAGAGCGATCACGCGTCTCCGATCTCCAATGTCACCGCCCGCCCGTATTCGTACCGGGCGCGACTCACCGGATGGAACACGGACTGCACTGTGGCGCCTGCGGCTAACAGCGCGATTTACAAATTCGAATTCCCCGCATCCACGGACGCCCGCATCAGCTTCGACGTCGCCCGCAAGCTGGGCCGGGTGGATGGGATGACGAGCGGTTCCGTGACGATCGACGCCGTGGCCGGAACCATCAGCGGTGGCGGCACCTTCGATGGCAACTGGAACCCCGCACCCTACAACGTCTATTTTTATGCGAAGGTGGATAGCGCTCCCACCTCCGGCGGCACCTGGTCGGGCACCACCGCCAGCGATGGCGTGCTGACCGCATCCACCACCACGCGGAAACGGTTAGGCGGCTGGATGCGTTTCGACACGACCACCTCGCGGACGGTGATGCTCAAGATCGCCATCTCGTTCGTTTCCGCGGAGCAAGCACGCGCCCACCTCGAACAGGAAATCCCGGCCTGGGATCTGGCGGGCCTCGAAGTCCAGGCGAAGGCCGATTGGGTGGAGGCGTTATCGGTGTTAGATGCTCCCGGCATCAGCAATGCGGAAGGACGCAAACTCTACACCTCCCTTTTCCACAGCCTTGTCCAACCGCGCGACCGCACCAGCGATTCACCGGGCTGGCCGCAGGGCACGCCTTTCTGGGATGACCACTACACGCTTTGGGATACCTGGCAGACGCTGTTTCCACTGTTAGCGATTGTCCGTCCCGAATCAGTGGCTGCGAATGTGAACTCGTTCGCGGAGCGCTTCGAACGGAATGGCCGAGCCGAAACCGCCTTCATCCAGGGCAAGGATTTCCAGGTCGGCCAAGGCGGCGACGAGGTCGATCCCGTCATCGCGGATGCCTACGTGAAACAGATCCCCGGCATCGACTGGGCAAAGGTTTGGCCGCTCCTCCAGTTCAACGCCAGCCGCCGCACCAACGACTATCGAAACCTCGGCTACGTTTCCTATGACGGCAGCATCGGCGGTTATGACGGCCGCATGAAATCCGGGTCATCCACGCTGGCGTTCGCCTATGGCGACTGGTGTGCGGCGCAGGTCGGTTTCGGTCTCGGCCACACCGCCGAGGCGCAGGCCCTCCTCAACCGGTCCGCCAACTGGCGCAACGTCTGGGACTCCACCGCCAGCGGCGACGGTTTTTCCGGCTTCGTCCGTGCCCGCAACAGCGACGGCAGCTTCCGCCCCACCGCCGCCACCGCCGGGTCGGGCACCGATTTCTATCAGGGAACGAGTTGGAACTATTCCTTCAACGTCCCGCACGAACGCGACGCGATGATCGGCCTGATGGGTGGCCGCGCCCGGTTCACCGAGCGGTTGGAATTCGCGCTCGGGAAGAACCAAGGGAACTACATCGATTTCACCAACGAGCCGTCGTTCCAGACGATCAGCCAGTTCAGCCACGCCGGACGCCCCTACCTCGCGTCCTATTGGTCGGACCAACTCCGCCAGCGCTTCGGCTCGTATTCGTTCCCCGGCGACGAGGATTCCGGCGCGATGTCGTCGCTCTACTTTTTCCTAACTGCCGGATTCTTCCCCGTTGCCGGCCAGGATCACTACTACCTCATCGGCCCGCGTGTGCCGCGCCTTGAGTTTGGCACCGGCTTTACCATCAAGGCGGAGAACGCTGGTGGCGAAAACATTTACGTCCAATCCGCGACCCTGGACGGCCAACCGCTCACCACGCCGGTCATCCATCATTCGGATATTCTGGCAGGCAGCACTCTTGCTTTCACGATGGGGCCGAGTCCCTCCACCTGGGGAACCGCCACCGATTTCCAACCGCCATCACACCGCGAACTTGTGCTCCCGGTGCACGAGGAGTGGAGCGCCTCACTCGGCACACCGACCATCACGGGATCCACCACCGATTCGCCCATGTGGGGTTCAGCCGATGACTCGGCGATCCACTCCGCTTTCTCCCAAGTGAATCTCGAGCAAACCGGCGACTCCATCACCCTCGCCGCCACCGTGCGTTTCCATGGTCTCGCGGCACAGACCGCTCCCGCCAGCGGTTTCGCCTGGGGACTCTTTCATTCCGACGGACAAAGCGGCACCACCGGTTGGCCGGGCTATCTCGCCGCCAACGACTCGACCGATGCCACCGGCACCCGGCGTTTTTGGAAAAAACCCGATGGCAACTCCACCGCCTATCACTCCACCAGCGGTGCCACGCCACTCGGCGCTTTCACCCTCGCCACCCCGGAATTTAGCGACGGACTCTATCAACTCGTCCTGACTCTCACCCGTAACGCCAGCGGAGGCCTCGACTACGTCTCCGCCCTCGTCCGCACGACCGACGGGATAATCTTCTCCGCCTTCACCGGCTCAGACCCGAGTCCTGCCACCTTCTCCTTCGATCGCGTCGGCCTGCGGGCAGGGGATGCGCTGGATGCCGATTCCATCGAGGTGGGCGATTGCACCGTCGTCGCGAAACGCAGCATTTACACCGGAAGAAATCTCCTCGTTCCCGCCGGCGGCGTGTTTTATCAGAACGACGGCCCGCTGACCGTCGCCAATCTGACGATCCACGGGCTCATGGAACTTACCGGCAGCGACTTGTCTGTCACCGGCGACTTGACGAACCACGGAATCCTGCGCGTAAAAGGGGACTCCGACGTCTCCGCCGGAGGAACTTTTCTCAACACAGGCACCCTTGACACGATTACTTCATTCGGGGTAATTCCTACGAATCTCGTCAGTACCGGCACTCTTCTGAACATTGATGCAATCAAACTGAATTTTTTGATCGACGGCGCAAATATCACGTTTACATTGTATGGTCATGAGGGTCACGACTACCAGTTGCAACGCGATAGCAGCAGAAGGCTGCTCGGCACATGGGAAAACGTCGGCTCTCCTGTTTCAGGTACCGGTTCAATCATAAACTTCAACATCGCGGGAGGAGCAAGCGTATCGCGCGCTTTTTTCCGCATCCAAGTGGATCCATGATAACTCCCGGACATTTTTCGACATTAGTCATATAGTAGCCACCCGCGACCTTCCTTAAAAACCCTCAAAGACCCAAATTTCCATGAAACCAACTTCGCGCAAAAAAAACCGGCGTCCCGGATTCGCGCTCATCGTCACGCTGAGCCTGATGATTTTGCTCACCGTGATTGCCGTGGGCCTGCTGACGTTGTCGTCCATTTCGCTGCGGAGCACCAGCGCGGGGTCGGCACAGGCAAGGGCTCAAGCGAATGCACGGCTTGGCATACAGCTCGCGCTGGCGGAGCTGCAGATGGCCGCCGGCGATGACCGTCGGGTTACCGCCAACGGCTCGATCATCGCAGGAGCCACCCAAGGCAATGCGGTGGGAGTCTGGAAATCATGGTCTCCCAAATTCTCGAAAACTCCTACGACTGCGGCACCCAGCTACAGCAACATCAAGACGACCAACTTCGTCCGCTGGTTGGTTTCCGGCTTGGAAGCCGACCTGACCAAGCCGGATTGGGTGAAAGGCGGCGCGGGAGCCGCAGATCAAGTGGACCTTTTCAAACCGGGTTCGGGCGGGTTTGCGTTGCAAGGCGCGAAGGTGAACATCACGGGCAAGGACGGTTCCGGAGCATTTGCCTGGGCGGTTTCCCAAGAGGCCACCAAGGCGAAGATCACGGTGTCGGGTCCCGAGGAGAACCAGCGCGTGGCGAATGACGACCTCCAGGCGCAGCCGCGTCCGTCGCTGGCGCTGGCGACCAACACGTTTCCATCGCCACCGACCGAAGACTGGAACCAACGGGCGGCACGGGTTCTGGATTTCAATCAGGTGAAGCTTGATCCGGACCTCGGCAAAGGCGGTACCGACTCGCTCGCGAGTGGCGAGCATTTCACCACCGTCGGAGCAGGACTCCTGACGAACGTGGTGGAGGGTGGATTGAAAACCGACCTGAGTCTGGGATTCGAGATGAGCGATTCCAGTTTCGAGCAGACCAACTGGACCAGCAATGGCAAGACCTTCGCGAATCCATTCAAGAGCGTTGCGGAAAAGGCCTTTACCACGCCCTCATCCTATACCGGCCAGCGCCCGATCTACAGACCCTTGACCAGCAGTGGAACCGTATCGATTCCACGCGATTTCTGGCCAGCGAATGTCCAGTTCTCCTTTCCGGTCACTGCGGTACCGACCTTCCATTCCCTCCGCTCCTTTTATCGCATTCCTCATCATTTGTACCAGACGGGAGACGGGCTGACGGTGTTCGAGCGGGAAGCCGACCACAGGGCAGGTGCCGCCGGAAGCGTTCCCGGAGGATATTATCCACCACCCTCCAAAACGATGGACGCCATCAAGACCCAGTTGGGCATCCGGCCGGTGCTGGACCGCGCCATGTTCCTGGTCAGCGGCGGCTTGTCATCGGACGATGAACTGCGTTTCGTGATCACGCCGTTCATCACGTTGTGGAATCCTTACAATGTCGCCCTGGAGATCGAGGGCGCAACTTCCTACATGTGGATCGACATGCCTTATAGCGTCAAGTGGGATGTTTACAATGCCGCAGGTGGTTTGGCTTCCTCTCACGGCGGTGGCGTGGCCGACATCATGGGCTACCAGTTTCGCAATAATAACCATGGTCGGTCGGTGGACCCGTATTTCTTCGCCGCGATCACCGCCGACGGCCAGCCAATCAGCGGTACGCCGACACCGATCCGTTTCGAGCCCGGTGAAGTCCGGGTGTTCGCCCCGGCCCAGCAGACCCTTACCAATTACAAAATCGATGGCACCGTCCGCCAGAGAACCATCTTCATGCGTCCGGTGGACAACATTAACCAGTATACTACCAAGGGGGGCATCGCAATCCCCCTGTATAACCCGGCCCGTAGCACCAACGTCGTCCCCCGCAAGTTGCTGTCGAGCGAATCGGGACAAATCACCTTTGGGACAGCCGCGAATGAGGACTATCCCTTTTTCATTTCGCTGGAGGATGCGACCCGCGCGAAAGGAACCAATCCGACTGCGGGGGGGAAGACCATCGCGGAGATTCTTGCAAACGGCTTTACCCAGACAGGTGAGGTCACTCAATTCCAATCCGCCCGCGTGAGCCACGCCCTGCTCAAGAAGGAGCCGGTGCCGATCGGTGTCTTGGAATCCTATCACCGGGTGGCGAAAACGGGAACCACCGCGCAGGTTGCGGATCTGGTCTATACCGGAAATCCGCGCCAGCCATGGATGAACCCATTCATTTCCAACACCACCTTCAAGACCGGCCCGCAATATCAGATGCGGATGCGCAAACTCAACACCTTCAACGATCTGATGCAGAGTAGCAACGGCGGACGCTCGGCCTACTATGGAGCCACGCAATTCCCGGGCAGCGGACGTGATCACCTCTCGTTCTTTGAAATCCCGAGTGCTCCCATGCTCTCGCTGGCAGGTTTTCAACACGCGGACCTGTCGATGACCTCGTTCGCTCCGGCCAACCAGTTCGGAAACAGTTGGTCCAGCGCGTACGTGGCCCGCAACCGGGTCGCCGGCAACAGTGGTGCGGTCCAACCGATCGATTTGTCCTATGTTCTCAACGAAAGCCTGTGGGATGGCTGGTTCTTCAGCGGCGCCGCTCCCACCCTGACTCACAGCAGCAGATCCGGCGCCGCGACGGTTTGGAACAACGGTATCGCCGCCACCACCCAATCCGTGAAGTCGGTGCTGGAGGACTTTCTGGAGGATCCGCTCGCCAATCCCCTGCGCAACCCCCGGATGATTCCGGCGGGAATCAGCGGCGACAAAGCCGATCTCGCCAACACCCTCGCCGAGCCCGCCGGTTGTCTGAAGATCGCAGGTGAGTTGATGGTGGACGGTGCTTTCAACGTCAATTCAACCAGTGTCGAGGCCTGGACCGCCGTGCTGGCCGGCTTGAGAGGAGCCGAGTTCTTGGTTGGCAACACCACCAAGAACACGGGCACCGATACCGCGTTTCCCCGCCTGCGCGATCCTGTCGGCTCGGCCAACGACAATTGGCAGGGATACCGGGTCTTGACTGACGCCCAGATCAGAACGCTCGCGACCAAGATCGTCGAGCAGGTCATCCAGCGCGGGCCGTTCCAGTCGCTGTCGGAGTTCGTCAACCGGCGCGTCTCCGGCGACACTCTCGCGCTCAAGGGGGCCTTGCAAACCGCGATCGACGGCGCCAACCTGAACACCGCAGCCATGCAAGACACCTTCGCCAAGACTTTCTACGAGGCCGTCTGTCAGGCGAACATCACGCCGAACAACTCGGGCGTCGGCATTCCCGGCTACCTCACCCAGGCTGACATCTTGAAGCCTTTGGCTCCCATCATCACCGTCCGCTCGGACACGTTCAGCATCCGCAGCTACGGCGAGGCTCGCGACGCTGCGGGTAAAATTATCGCCACAGCATGGGCGGAGGCCACGGTCCAGCGGATTCCGGATTTCATCGACGAGTCGGATCCCTCCCACACCGCGATCGCCTCCCTCAACGCCGTCAATGCGAAATTCGGAAGAAGATTCAAGGTCGTATCTTTCCGCTATCTTCCTTCTGCGGAAATCGTATCCTCGAATCCCACCACATGAACCGCATCATCGTACTGATCTCCCTGCTGGCATCCGTTCTTCCCGCAGCCGCCATCTCCTTCCGGGTCCTTCCTTGGGATGAGGAAACCTCCGAGCGCAAGCTAGCCATTGGTTCCGGAAAGGACAGCGTCGTGATCGGCTACATGCACCCGGCGGCGCGCTCCGCACCAGTCAAAGTTCCGGATGCTACCGAAGGATTGCGGCTCATCGCCAACGATCGGAAAAACGATGACGGGACGCCTGCCTCCGTTCCTTTGGTGCTTGGGGAGGGAATCAAGAATCCCTTGTTGCTGATCCTTCCCGACGCGAAATCGAAGGCCGGAGTGAGGGCGATGATTCTCGAGGATGACCGCCAGACGTTCAAATGGGGAACCATCCGTCTCCTTAACTCCACCTCCGAGCAACTGGTGTTCCGGTGGGACAAGGATGCCAGATCGATTCCTCCGGGTTGGAAGCCTGTTGATGTGGAACCGGGCGGAAAATCGCGCAACGTCATGGTCTATCTCTATCAAAAGGAAAACCTGAAGGATCCATTGTATTCAGCGGTCTGGGAGCACCGGGACGACATGCGCCAGCTGGTGTTCTTGGTCCCGAATCCCGATCCCGCGATGGGACCCGTCGCCTTCAAATTTGTTTCTGAGACACGGGTCGAAGCGGATGAAAAACCCGAATGAGGCGTTGTTAGGGCCGCGGTAGGGCCTTCTTTTCAACCCATCGCGGCCACACCAGCGCCGACTGTCAGGGCAAATCGCGCGGGGCACCGACAAACCTCGGTAGCCCCGGTTCAGGAAATTCTCGAAATCCGCATCCGCTCGGCAGCAACGAGAGCTTGGAATTTCGCATAGTCCTCTTCGCGTGAGGAGGAGAGCAGTCGATAGGCATAGCGCCTCCAGTGTTGCATTTCCTCGAGGGCATTGGCCATCCGCAGGTCGATGATTTCCTTGCTGTCGGTGCCGCGCCCGGAAAGCCGTTCGTGGAGCTCCGCCTCGCTCGGTGGCATGACAAAAAGATCGACGAACGCCCGCTGGATGTCGGCGTCGGGGCAGGTCCGGACTTGGTCGGCACCCTGGACGTCGATGTCCATGACAACATCGGTCCCTTCCGTGAGATACGAAAGCACCTCGGTTTTCAGCGATCCATAAAGATTGCCGTGGACCACGGCATGTTCGAGGAACTCGCCGGCTTCGAGTTTGTGGTAGAATTCCTCCTTCGAGAGAAAGTGGTAATCCTTGCCATGCTCCTCGCCGGGACGCGGCGGGCGGGTGGTGCAGGAAATGGAGTAGTGGGCCTCACCCGAGTCGGCGAGTTTACGGCAGAGCGTGGTTTTGCCGGATCCGGATGGACCGGAAACGACGAGGAGGATGCCGGAGCGTGCGGACATGGGGGCAGGATGTAGAAACCATTGGCGGGTTGGAATCGAGAAGTTTATCCGGTTTTCCCAAATTATGCGGAGAGCCGGTGGATGTTAGCCGAGAGTGCCCTCGGGATTAGCGTTTGCATGCCGGAATTTCCGAGCGTAGCGCTGGGTTACCGAATGGGTGGAATCGTTCCGCCCATGGAGCAAACGACAAACCGAATCATGAAAATTACCCGCAAGTCCCCGAATGGCGAGCGTCGCGAGGCGCTGTTGAAGGAGTATTTCCTAACCGCTTCATTGATCGCGCTGTTGAAGCGGGTGGGCGAAGAGGCGGCGAAGGCCATCCCACGGCGCGCGGCGGTTCCGGTTCCGGTGAGAATCCGCCGGTAAGCGAGCCGATTCGGATTTTCTGATAGTCAAGAAATCGAAGGCTGAAATTTGCAGATTGCCTGATCAGGCGAATCAACCGAGAGTTAAAGGGTTAGCCATGCTTCTTCCGGTATTCCAAGATCTGATCAAACCGCAATGGCGCGCGGTCCTCGAAGAGCTCAAGCTCTCCGGCGGGCTGCCTGTCAGCGAATTGGCCAGGCATGTGGATGCCAGCTACATGGCGGTAAAGCAGCACTGCGAGGAACTCAAGAAAATCGGCTATCTCGACCGGTCACGTGTCCCACGGACGGCAGTGGGACGGCCTGAGATTTTCTACAGTCTCAGCGCCAAGGCGGATGGCCTGTTTCCACAAGCCGGCGCGGATTTCACGCTGGATGTGTTTGATGAATTGAAAGGGCTTTTTGGCGAGAGCACTCCGGACAAGGTGCTTTTCCAACATTTCCAGAAACAGCACGCGAAATGGCAACCGCTGCTCGCCAAGGCGCAGACCCTCACTGAAAAGGCAGTCAAGCTTGCGGCCCTGCGGGAGAAGGCCGGTTGTTTCATCCGATGCACCGACGATCCGCTGACTGGATTCCGCATCGAAGAATTCCATAATCCGCTGCAACGGGTTTTTGATCGCTATCCCAGAGCCGCCGCCATGGAGCACCGGATGATCGAGGAGTTGTTAGGCGTGCGGGTGACCCGCCGCGAACTCGCTAGCGGACGCGCGGGGCAGCCGAGGGTGATTTTCGAGGTGCCCGTTCCGGTGAACCATTGAGGATTTTTCCTCTGAATGTTTGGAGCGGCAATCCCGTCACAACCGGCGTTAACTTGCGACCATGAAAACCCCGTCCCTACTTCCCTTCACGGCTTTCGTTCTGTTCGCGGCTTCAGGCTGCGACAAACAGTCTCCGGACACCGCGAAAAAAATCGCAGAACTCGAACAGAAAAACAACGCGGCCGCCGAGCGCCAGCGCGAGCTCGAACAACAGATCGAAGACCAGAAACTCGCCGCCGAGCGCGATGCCATCGAGCGGGAACGGGCGGATATCGAAGAAGACCGAGCCGAACTGGAACGCCAGCAAGGCGAGGCGGCCGCCGAGCAGGACGAGGCTCTTCGGCAACGCGAGGAAGCCATCGCCAAACGCGAGGGCAGGCTGGAGGAAGTCAGGGAGTCGCTTGAGCAAAAAGAGGATGATCTCAGCGGGCTCGACCAGGATCTAACCGAGCGCGACCGCGAGCTGGTGGGACGCGAGGCCCTCGACTTCGAAGTGACCGAACAGAACGTCCCGGTAGGGGATTATGGCACCTTTTACGATTCGCTTTCCTCGTACGGATCCTGGTTTGAAACCTCGGATTACGGCTATGTCTGGCAACCTGCGGTCGTTCGTGAGGTTAACTGGCGGCCGTACTCCCGCGGTCGCTGGATTTGCAGTGACCGGGGCTGGACCTGGGTTTCGGACGAACCATTCGGCTGGGCCACCTATCACTACGGGCGCTGGGCGTTGATCACCGGTCGTGGCTGGGTCTGGGTGCCGGGTTCCGAGTGGGCGCCATGCTGGGTCTCATGGCGTGAGAACGACAGTCACATCGGCTGGGCGCCGTTGCCACCCGAGACCATGGCCTATCACGGGCGCGGTTGGGATTCCACGGTGGACGTGCAGTTCGGCATCGGCGCGATTTGCTTCAACTTCGTGGAAATCCGCCACTTCGGCAGCCCGATCTTCCGCCGCTGCCTGCCAACAGCCGCGAATTTCGGATTTTTCGACCAAACGAAGAATATCACCCACATCTACATCCAGAATCGCTACGTCATCAGCGGCGGGCCGCGCTATCAGAAGATCAGCGAGCGCATCGGCAGACCGATTCCGTTCTATCGGTTGGAAGTGGACCACCACCCGCGTCCCGGCCGGGACCAGCTTGCAATGCGCCCGCAGGTCAGAGGAGGAAAGCTCAGGATCGCAGCGCCTAACATGGATGCCGATTGGAATGACAGCCTTCGTCCCAGACAAGTCCGGGGGCGCATTGAAACAGTCAATGTTGAGCGCAACGGAGTGCTCAACCGCGGGATCACCGACAAGTTCCGCGAGAGCCGCGAGGAAGGTCGTCAGCGTGCGGAAAAATCCATCGCCGATCTAGGCGGCCCCGAGCGGTTCGAGGAACGCCGCACCGAACTGCTCAGCGAAAACCGCCGCGAGGTGGAAGGCAAGCTTTCCAAGGCGGGGACCCGGGCGACTGCGAAAAATCCGGAGCGTCCGAATCGTGATGTCACCGGAAATCCCGACGGCCCCAAGGTGACCCCGCCCTCGAGAAGAAATCCTCTGCCCGATGGAATGATCCGTCCGGATACCACCGAAGCCAAAGTCGAGCCCCGCGAGCCTTTAGCTCCCGACGCCAGGGAAAGGCGTCCGGTCGGGGAGCGCGTGGATGGACCCCGCGTCGCGCCTGCGGAAACGGCCAAGCGGCAGGAGGTTCCTGAGAATCGCAGACAGGCTGAAAACCGGAACGGCAACGGTCGTCAGGCGGAGCAAGCAACCGATACGGAAAGGGAGACAGGCAACCGCAAGCAGCAGGAACAGGCGCAACAGCGACAAGCCGAGCAAGCCCGCGAGGCGCAGAACGAGGAAATGCGCCGCAGGCAGGACGAGCAAAAACAACAGCGCCAGGAAGAACAAGCCCGCAAGCAGGCGATGGAGGAACAGCGCGAGCAGGCCCGCCAGCAGCAGGCCGAGAACGAGGCGCGCCGCCAGCAGCAGGAACTACGGGAAATGCAGCGTCAACAGGAACAAGCCCAACAACGCCAGCAGGAAGAGTCACGTCAGCGTGAGCAAGAGCAAGCCCGCCAACAACAGCAGGAACAAGCCAGACAGCGCGAGCAGGAGGAGTCTCGTCAGCGCGAGCAAGAGCAGTCCCGTCAGCGCGAGCAGGAACGAGCCCGCGAACAGCGGCAAAAGGACGACGACGAACAGAAAAAGAGGAACCGGTGAATCTAACCTTCGAGACAAGCCGTCCCGAACAACGTGAACCCGGTCGATTGCTCGATCTCGATGTCGAGGATCTGCCCGGTGAGCCGGTCCGGGTCGCCGTCGAAGATGACGATCTTGTTCTGCGGCGTGCGGCCTGTGAGCCGGGCCGCGTTGTTCTTCGAAGGACCTTCGCAAAGAACCTGCTGGCGGGTGCCGACGATGGCGGCGTTGCTGGCGATGGCGAGGCGGTCCACCACCGCTAACAGGCGCTGGTTGCGCTCTTCCTTCACGGATTCGTCCAATTGTCCGTCCATTTCGGCGGCGGGAGTGTTCCGGCGTTTCGAGTAGCGGAAGACGAAGGCGTTGTCGAACTTGAGGCGCTCGACGGTATCGATAGTGGCCTGGAAGTCTTCTTCGGTCTCACCGGGGAAGCCGACGATGATGTCGGTGGTGATGGCGATTCCGGGCCGGGCGGCTTTCATTTTCTCACAGATCTCGATGAACTTCCCGTTCTTGTAAGGCCGGCGCATCACCTTGAGAATCCGGTCCGAACCGCTCTGCATCGGGAAATGGATGTGCGAGCAGAGTTTCGGCAGATAGGTGAACGCCGCGACAAGATCGTCCCGGTAACCGATGGGATGGGGCGAGGTGAAACGGATGCGTTCGATGCCCTCGACCTCATGCACCGCTTCGAGAAGCTGCACGAAAGGGGACTTGCCATCGATTTTCGGAAACTCCGTGCGGCCGTAGAGATTGACAATCTGACCTAACAGCGTGATCTCCTTCACCCCGTGCGCCGCAAGATGCCGGACTTCGCCGACGATTTCGGAAATCGGCCTCCCGCGTTCCTTGCCACGGGTGTCGGGGACGATGCAGAACGAGCAGCGCATGTTACAGCCCTGCATGATGGAGACGAAGGACGAAGCCTCGCGGGCTTTCGGGACGTGATCGCGGATGGTATTTTGCGAACCTTCTTCCTCCGCGGTGTCGCAAACGGTCGTGCCGCGCAGCGAATAGGTGGGATCATCCATCCGTGCCTCTAACCGCCGCTGGAGGATGCCATCGACGTATTCGAAAACCTTGTGGTATTTCTGCGTGCCGACGACGACATCGAGGTTCGGCACGGTTTTGAAAAGCTCCTCGCCCCGCGATTGCGCCATGCAGCCCATAAAGCCGTAAACGACATGTTTGCGGTCGCGGCCCTTGTGGATCAGGTTGCCCATCTTGCCGAGCGCCTTCTGCTCCGCCTGGTCTCTAACGGAGCAGGTGTTGATGAGCACGGCGTCGGCCTCGTTTTCGTCAGCGGTGACCGTGTAGCCGCCTTCGGAGAACATCTTCGCGACCTGTTCGGAGTCGCGCTCGTTCATCTGGCAGCCGTAGGTTTTGACGTAAACTTTGGGCACGGGGAAAGGTTATTGGTTAAGAGTTAAAGGTTAGAAGTGAGAATCCGGATTCCTCCGTTTAACAAATAACTTTTAACGAATAACTTGTCAGTCCTCACGCCAGCTTGAGCCGTTCATCCGACTCCAGCTTCTCATTGAGCGATGGCCAACCGCCATCGACCTGCATGTTGAAGCAGTGGAGGTAAACGGCGAGCAGCTTGTTTTCGAAAACGTCGGCGAGGCGGTCGATGGTGGTGGCGAGGCGCTCGGGATCGAGCTTCTTCGGGAGATCACCGACGACGGAACCCTTGCCATCATGCGCGATGCCCATGCCGTCGCAGAACATGGCGAGCAGGGATTGCTGGCCGGCCATCAGGTAGGCTTGCAGGATGTGCTCGCCGATGGTGTCGCACGCTTTCATTTTCAGCGTCTTGTGGATCCATGCGTATTGCTCGACCATCGATTTCTTCTCAATGAAGACAGGGCGGAGCTTGCGGTTTCCGGCAAGGGTGGCGACGGCGGATCGGTAAACATTCCGGTCGTTGGCGCGGAACCAATCGAGGATTTGAGTCACAATGGCGGGGTCAACGGCGGTGTAGAGTTCGTGGGCTTTCACGGTGAGAAAAATAGAGTGGCGGGAAGTCAATGCGCTCATCCGCCCCGTGGCAAGGGCGGAGAATCGAAAAGCCACTGCAGCGTTTTTCAGAGAAACGGGATGAGCGACGCCAGCAAGACGACTCCGCCGGAAACGACGAGACCTGCGACAAAAATCAACCACCGGCCCTTGCCTATGGGATTTCCCTGGAGGAAAAGCCCGCGCAAATAGAGTTCGGAGAGCGGGCCCAGGAAAAACGCCACATTCGCCCCGATGCCGGTGACGATGCCGAAAGCGATCGCTACGGAAAGAGGCATGGACGCCTTGCCGACCCACAGGCGAGCACGCCGATGCCCGGCAAAATCATGATGACGTTGTAAATCAGGCGGAGTTTTTCCCAAGCCCGGACGAGTTCGCCGAGTGCGGCGGGATCATCGCTGGCGGGCGATGATGCGGCGGAAGGCGGTGCGTAGGGATTTGATCCAGTCATCGGGGTGATGCACCTATTTCACGGCCTTGTTCATGAAGCAGGAAAATTCCTACACCGGCAATCTAACGAAGGTTAGGCCTCCTCCCCGCCATCCAGCGTGAGGATGCCGTTCATCTTGGTGCGGCACTCCAGCCGGTAGCCCTGGCCGGTGAGCAGGCTCAATAGCGGCTCGCCGCTCTCGCCGACGATTTCACCGATCACCATGCGCGGCCACAGCGGGCGAGGCGCGGTTCGGAAAAACGCCTCCAGCACCGGAACTTCAAAGCCTTCGATGTCGATTTTCATCACGTCCACCTGCGCGACACCCGCTTCCGTCAGCAGGTCCAGCAACGGCCGGCCCGGCACGCGGGCACCCGGGCCTTCCCCGGAAATGGACGTCTGGCCGATGTTTTCGCGGTGCTGGTGGATCACCACTTCGCAAGGCTCCGGCGTCACCGCGCAGGCGCAAAGGGTGACTGAGTCTGTTAGCCGGTTCACTTCCAGATTGTGGCGGATGCGGTTCAGCATGACCTCGGTCGGCTCCACCGCGATCACGCGCAATCCGGCGTGGCGCTGCGACAGCGCCCAGAACGTGTAGAACCCCGCATTCGCCCCGACGTCGAGAAAGACCGCGCCGGGACGCAGGGCGGATCGCAACATCTCCCGCTCGCGCGCGTCGTGGAAATTCGCCATCGTCAGCCAGCGTTGTTCCGTGAGGTTGCCGCGGGTCGCGAGGCGCAGTTTCAGCCCCCAGATTTCCCGGTCGAAAACCGGTTGTGTGCTGTTTTTGACCGGCTTCCTCAGCAGGAACGCCATCCTCCGGAACAGCCCGGAATTCGGCAGGCGGTCGATCAATCCCAGCCTGAAGGCCATCAGTCCGCGCGGAGCCCAGGTGCCCCAAGGCGAAGTGGTGTCAAAATCCGGCACGGTGGAACGGGTGGCAGGCGTGATCGGAGACATGGGCGAAGTGATATCTCGCCAGTGGATCGGGAAACAAGGGGAATCCCTGAAACAGCGGTCGAACATTTCCTGTGAAAAACGTCTAACGAAGTCCCAGCACCTTCGGCGGGCTCGCATTTCCATAACGATCCAGTGCCGTAACCGCGACCGCATCCGCGCGCGGGATTGTGACACCTTTCGCGCTGCTAGGTGCGATCTGGACGGTTTTCCAAGTGCCGCCGGTTTTCGCCTGGATGGCGATTTTCGCAGTGCCGCCACCGGGTTCCCAATGGACATACGTTCCGCCGCTTTGGACGGTCGCGCTGACGCCGGGAGCGGCGGGGGATTTGCTGTTGACCCACGGCATCGGCGGAATGGCGGCGGGTTGGGTGTAGGTGTTGGCGAGTTTGGTGGAAATGCCGCCTTGGTTTTTGACGAGGCTCTTCGCGCTCCAGTGGATGTGGCCATTCCAGTTTTTCCCGGTCTTGCGGCTGATGTCGATCTGGTTGGTGATTTCGGAAGCCGGTCGACGGTCTTCCGATCCGCCGATGCGCGCCGTGGCGATGCCTGGCCAGACCGGGCGTGATCCTTGCTGGCGCCACCAACTGAGCAGCGTGGAGAAACTTTGTTTTTGCGGCGAGTTCGGCCAGTAGAGCTGCGGCGCGAGGTAATCGACCCAGCCGTTTTTCAACCACTTCCGCGAGTCGCCGGCGAGTTGTTCGTAACTGTCGATCCCGGCCTCGATGCTCGCCGGCACGCCGGGCCGCCAGATGCCGAACGGACTGATGCCGACGCGGACCCACGGCTTCTGCCGCTTCACTGCGGAGTAGAGATTGCTAACAAATCCATCCACATACGAGCGGCGCTCGGCGGGGCTTTTTCCATCGGGGAAGCGCAGGTTGCCGGACGGATACGGATAGAAATAATCGTCGAGGTGGACACCGTCGATGTCGTAGCGTTTCACCACGTCCATGATCACGCCGAGCGCGCGCGAGCGGGTGTCCGGGTGGGCGGGATCGCACCACGTCATCGTGCCGAATTTTTTCGTGATGTGCGGAGCGGTGCGGGAAATGTGGTTGCCGGCGACCTGTTGGGAATTGTTGGAAAGCGCGCGGAACGGATTGAACCACGCGTGGACCTCGATCCCGCGGGCGTGCGCCTGCTGGACGCAGTAGGCTAACGGATCATAACCCGGCGAGCGTCCCATGGTCCCGGTAAGGCAGGAACTCCACGGCTCGATGGACGAGGAATAAACGGCATCGCACTGCGGCCTGACCTGGAAGATCACCGCATTCATTTTCAGAGAGGCGACCTTGTCGAGAATCCCGCGCAGTTCAGCCTGCTGCGCACCCGCGCTGAGGCCGGACGAACTCGGCCAGTCGATGTTGTAAATGCAGGCGATCCACGCCCCGCGGAACTCACGGGCAAGCGCAGGCGGGGAATCGTTCACCGGCACGTAGGACTGGGCGGAAGCGGTGGCGAAACCGAGGGCGAGGAGAAAGGCGAAGCAGCGGATCATCGCCCAAAGTGTGCCGGGATCGGCCCGCGGCGGCAAGCCAGGATAGGGGGCATGGGCGTGTCCTTGCCTCCGTCGTGACCACGGACGCCTCGCAATCGCCGGCTCAGGGCTTCGCGCCCATGCCGGTGACGGTGATGTCAAACGGGCTTTCGTCCGCATCATTGCTCTTGATGTGAATGGCCGCGTTGCGGGGTCCTTTGGCGCTCGGGTTGAAAGTCACTTTCAACTTCGCGCTGGCTCCCGGAGCGAGGGTGCTTTTGCCCAAGGGTTCGATGAGGAAGTCGGCCTTGTCGTTTCCGTTCTTGATGACGGCCAACTTGGTCAGGTTGGCGGTTCCGGTGTTTTTGATAATGAATGTTTTGGCTTCTCCGGACTTGCCGACCTTGACCGTGCCGAAACTCTTCTTGAATTTTCCATCCTTCAGTTCGGTTTTGGCAGGGTGGAAAACCGTGATTTCCGGTGAGGGGAGGTAAGAGCTCCCGCAGAGCCGGATATGAAATGAATAGGAATCGTTAGAAATATGAAGCGTGGCGTTCTTGGTGCCGATGGCCACCGGCGCGAAGGAAACGGTGAAAACGACTTGATCTCCCGGAGCCGCCTCGGTTGCGGACAGGTCTTCGGTTACGCTGAAGCTGGCGCCATCCACGCCATCGATGGTGATTCCGAGACCGGATAGATTGGCCGTGCCCGCGTTGCGGATGGTGAATTGAAGGGAGGTTTCGCCACCCGAAGCGAGCTTTCCGAAGTCCGTGACACCAGTATTCGGAATGTCGGTTTCAGTCGGTTGTTTCAAGGCGATTTTTGGGAGGACGGGGTCGAGGATTTCAACCCGATCCGTAAAGTGGCCATTGTACATGTAGGAGACAGGACCGAGTCCTCCCGCGACCAGTACTCTGCCGTCGTGGAGGAGTGCTCCGGAGATTTGAGTACGAGGAAGAAGAAGAGGTGCTGATGGAGTCCATGCTCCTGCTGCCTCGTCGTAGATTTCAGTGCTGTTGGTTCCCTCCATTTTGTTACCCGGAACAGCTGGGGAATTTCCGCCGATAATCATCACCCGTCCATCTGCCAAAGTAACGTCCGCACTGGAAACATGTGAGTCAGCCGTGGGACCGGTAGAGGTCCATGTCGCCGTAGCCGGATCGTAGATCTCCGCACTTGTCAGATGGGAAACACTCCAGAAGTTGTTAACGACCACGACTCCCTTCCCTCCGCTCACAAGCAACTTTCCGCTAGGCAGCAGTGCCACCATGTGGCGGGAGCGACTTTGCAGGCTGCTATTCGCCGTCTTGCTCCAGATTCCCGATGCGGGATCGTAAATTTCACTTGATCTCAGCTGGCTGACATAGGTGTTTTCGTAAATACCTCCATGGACGAATACTTTTCCGTCGCGTAGCAATGTGGCGGCATGATACGCCCGTCCAACGGAAAGGGAACCGGTTGCGCTCCATGAATTTGTCGAGGGCTGGTAACGAAAGGAGTTCTTATTGGGATTGGAACCTTTGAATCCACCTGTCGCGAGAACAGTGCCGTCTTTCAATAAAGTGGCGGAACACGCCGTGACGTCTGCGGGAAACGAGCCTGCCGCACTCCACGTTCCAGTTTGTGGATCGTAAATTTCTGCTCCATTGCCGACCGCGAGCACCTTTCCGGATGCCAATAAAATTGCGTGGTGACTAGAACGGGCAGTCGCCATGGAGCCGGTGCTTTCCCAGACACAGGTGAGTGGATCATAAAGCTCCACCGCGGCGAGCGCGTCCGGGTGGGTTTGCCCTTCCGACATTTTACCCATTCCTCCTGCTACCAGAACCTTGCCGTTTTTAAGAACGGTCGTTGAATGAAGCTGCCGGGGCTCCTTCAGCAGGCCTGTGTCCAACCAGTCCGACGGAATGGTATCGTAGATCTCCGCCGAACTTCCGGAGGTTCCTCCCGTGATCAAGACGGTGCCGCTTCCCAGCAAACTGGCGGTGTGGGATGTGCGGGCTGCGGTGAGAGAGTCTGCGAAACTCCATGTCCCGGTTTCCGGATGATAGATTTCCACTGAGCTCCCGTTGATTTCGCCGCCGGAGACAAGGATGGTATTGTCGGGCAGCAGTGTGGCGGTGTGTAACGAACGGGGATATGCCGGTGCTCCTGTCGTTGTCCAGAGACCAGTCTTGGGATCGTAGAGTTCAGCGATTTCGACGTGATCAGGGGAGAGGGAGTAGTAGGATCCAACGACAAGCACTTCTCCATTGGCAAGAAGCGTTGCCGTGTGATTGATCCGAGGGGCGGAGAGATCACCGGTAGCTGTCCAAACGCCGGTGGCGGGGTCAAAGATTTCCGCGCTATTCAGATTGCGGGTGCTCTCGTTCGATCCACCAACCACCAGAACCTTGCCATTTTGTAATAGGGTGGAGGTATGGCTGGCTCGTTCTGTGGCGAGCGAGCCGGTGGCGGTCCATACGCCGGTTGAAGGATCGTAGATTTCCGCGCCCGCGGTATATTTGTTTGACGCGAGAGTGGTGTAGTCCCGTCCGCCAACGACCAAGACTTTTCCATCGGACAAGAGTGTTGCTGTGTGGGAACCTCGTGCGTTCAAAAAGGGGCTGGTGGTGGTCCACGATCCGGTTGATGGATCGAAAAGTTCATTATCGGCGGAGTAGATGTTACCAGTGACAAGGACTTTGTGATTTGGAAGCACGGTGGCGGTATGTTGCGATCGTGCCGTTGATAGGGAACCCGTTGGGCTGGAGGTTTCGGTTTCCGGATCGTAGATCTCGGTACTCGCTAGATTGTCGAAATGTTCATCCGTTCCACCAGCGATCAACACCTTGCCATCGGCCAACACCGTCGCGGTATGACTAAAGCGCGGGCTGGCCAGGGCCCCGTTACTGCGGAAAATATGAGCGCATTGTACCGTGGCCGGGAATGCAACGAGGCCTACGAGAAGCATCAGCCAGGGGCAGAGACGGAAATCCGCAGGAACGCGGGACGAACGTGTGGGAAACATGATGGATGCAGGCGGGAGTGAACGCGCCATGGTTAGGCGCGGTCGGAGGGACTGGCTAGTGGTATTTTCGGCACTAAATTGGTAAATTTTGGACGTTGTCCGCTTTCCCCAGGCCAACGGGATCATCCTGCTGCCGAAAAAATCCTCTGGAGCGGGTTTGATTTCCCGCCAAGCTGTGGACTTCCGAATAGCCATGAAGCGACTTCTCTCCCTCGTCCCTGCGATTTTCCTGCTGAGTGTCCCGGCACGTTCCGAAGACGCTCCGGCGAAACCGAATGTCCTCTTCATCGCCGTCGACGATCTGCGCGATTGGGTGGGCTACCTCGGTCACAACCCGCAGGCGAAAACTCCTAACATCGACAAGCTCGCCGCGCGGGGTGTCGCGTTCACCCGCAGCTACTGCGCGGCTCCCTCGTGCAACCCGTCGCGGGCGGCCATTCTGTCCGGCATGAGGCCGGGGACAAGCGGCGTTTATGACAATGACGACGACTGGCGCAAGGTCATCGCTCCTGAACTCACGCTCAACATGCACCTCCGCTCCAATGGCTACAAGGTCGTCGGCTCCGGGAAAATCTATCATGAAGCCTACACCCGGCACCAGGATTGGGATGCTTATCTGGAGGACGAGGGCGGGCGTCCCGCTGTCCCGCAAGGCCGCAGCACCGGTGTCGGCGGCATCAAGTTCGCGCCGCTGGATTGCAATGACGAGGATCTCGATGATTGGAAAATCGTCTCTTATGCCGTTGAGCAGTTAGGGGAGACCCACGACAAGCCGCTGTTCCTCGCCTGCGGCATCCACAAGCCGCACATGCCGTGGAACGTGCCTAGGAAATATTATGACATGCATCCTCTCGACCGGATCGTGCTGCCGCCGCACCTGCCGCCGGGCGAGGATCTCGCCGACGTCCCGCCCACGGGCATCCGCATGGCGTTACCGCGCATCGACCACGCCCGCATCGTTGAGGCGGATCGCTGGAAGGAGGCGGTGCAAGGTTATCTCGCCGCCATCAGCTATACCGACATGCTCGTCGGCCGGCTCATCGATGCCCTCGACAAGTCGCCGATGAAGGACAACACCATCATCTGTTTCTGGAGCGACCATGGCTGGAGTCTGGGAGAAAAAGAGCACTGGCGGAAGTTCGCCCTGTGGGAGGAAACCACGCGGTCGCCGCTGTTATGGGTGGTGCCCGGTGTCACCAAGCCCGGCTCCGTTTGCGAACGGACGGTGGATCTCATGTCCATCTATCCGACATTGGCCGATCTTTGTGGCATTGAAACGCCGAAGCATGTCGAGGGCCGGAGCATCCGTCCGTTGCTGATGGATCCCAAGGGCCCGTGGGAGACGCCCGCTCTAACGACCTACACCTTGAGCAGCCACGCCGTCCGCAGCGAAGGCTGGCGCTACATCCGCTACCGCAACGGCGAGGAGGAGCTTTACGACGAAGCCGCCGATCCCAACGAGTGGAAAAACCTCGCCGCGGATCCCGCGATGGCTGCTAGAAAGACGGAGCTGGCGAAACATCTGCCCGCCGCCAACAAGGATGACATGAGCGGCAACCCCGCTCCCGGCAAGGTCAAGGGAGCCGCCGGAAAAACCGCCAGGAAAGTGCGCAAGCGGGCTGAGTAGTCTCACGGCCTCGCGCCGTTGCCCGTGAGCGTGATGTCGAACGTGTTTTCATCCGCGTCATTGCTTGTGAGATGGAGGGCGGCGTCGCGCGTGCCCGGGGCGCCTGGCTTGAAGGTGACTTTGAATTGGATGCTGGCTCCCGGTGCGAGGGTGGTTCTCTCCAAGTTCCCGACGGTGAAATCGCCTTTGTGATTGCCACCCTTCCTGACGGCCAGATCCGTCAGGATTGCGGTTCCGGTGTTTCGGATCGTGAATGTTTTGGCGGCCCCGCTCCTGCCGACTTTGAGGGTGCCGAAGTTTTTCCTGGCCATGCCATCGGCCAACTTGGTTTTTGCGGGCTGCTCCACGACGATCTCGGGGGCCCGGCCCGCTTTGCCAGTCAGGTGGATGTCGAACGAGCTTCCACCGTTGTCATTGAAGCGGAGGTGGAGGGTTGCGGATTTGTTGCCTGGGGAGGTCGGGTTGAATGCGACCGTCAACATCGTGGCGGAGCCGGGAGCCAGGCCGGCGCTCGATTGTAATTTCAGATCGAAGTCGCCTGGGTGCGCGCCTGTTTTATTCAGAGTCAACCCTGTCAGCTCCGAGTTCCCGGCATTTCTAACGGTGAACTTCAGGGACTTGCCGGATCCCGCCACGACGGTCCCGAAATCCTTTTGTGCTGATGGCAAGACCTCCCTGCCCACCGGTTGTTCGACGGCGATTCCCGGGAACGGCGGATCGTAGATCTCGACCAATGGCAGTGGGGAAACTCCGAGTCCTCCGATTGCGAGGATTCCATCCGGCGTGGAAGCCAGCGAGAAATCAGTGCGGGCTGCGAGGAGTGGTGCGGTAGGGGCCCAGGTGTTCGAGACTTCGTCGTAGATTTCGGTGGTATTTGAGGTTTCACCTTTATCTCCTCCGAGTGCCATCACCCGGGTGTCCCCGATGCGGAACAAGGAAGGATTCGTGCGGGACTTGCCGCAAGGTTTCGCGACTGACCACTTGCCGGTTGAGGGGTCATAGATCTCGGCGCTGGTCAGCGGAAAGCCGTATTTCCCGTTGCGGTAACCCAAGCCTCCGCACATCAACACCTTCCCGCTCGGAAGCAAACATGCCGAGTGGGCATTGCGCTGCTCCAGCGGGGATCCGGTGATGCTCCAGGTGTTGGTCATGGGGGAAAAAACCGCGCATCGGAAATCGTCATCGCTGGCGATTGTCAGGATCTTGCCGTTCGAGAGAAGAGTCGCTGTGTGTTCGCTTTGCGGACCGCCCGGGGCCGTCGTGCTCCATGCATTCGCGGCCGGATCGTAGAGCTGGGCACTGCCGTCCGGGCTGCCGGTAGCGATTACTTTGCCGTCTTGCAAAATCGTGCCGACAACCGGTCCGACAGCGACGAGGCCGGAGGAGACCATCGAACCTGCGGTACCCCAACTGCCGGTGGCGGGTGCATAGATCTCGGCATTTCCACCATAGCGGCCGAACGCAAGCACGTTGCCGTTTTTCAGCAGGATGGCCGTGTGATCGGTTTTGGCAGAGGCCATTTCCCCTGTTTCGCTCCAACTGCCTGTCGATGGATCCAGAATCTCGGCGGTGGTGACAGGTCCGGTCGGGTGGTGGGAATCGGGTGTCGGGCCATACCCGCCCGTCAGCAGAACTTTGCCGTCGGCGAGAAGAGTGGTCGCATGGCTGTAATGGAACCGACTCATCGGTGCGATCGCCGTCCATTGTCCGGCGACGGGTTTGTAAATTTCCGACTGCCTGATCCCATGGTTGAAATCTCCCCACACCGCCGGATTGAAGTAACCCCAGCCGCCGGTGATCAGCACGGTGCCGTTCTGGAGCACGGTGGCTTGGTGAAGGCAGCGGAGGGTATTCATGGAATCCACCCGTTTCCAGATGCCTTTCGCCGGGTCGTACATTTCGGAAGACGCGAGGATGGTCGTCAACGGGTTCGTGTTCTGGAAGCCGCCGGTGATAAGAACGGTATTGTCGGGCAGAGCGACCGCCGAGAAGCCGAGGCGTTCCAGGGTGAGTGAGCCGGTGGTGGTCCAGGATCCCGTGGCGGGATTGAACAGCTCCGCCGTGATGGTCGTCCCGGAACTTCCACCAATGGCGATGACCTTGCCGTTCGCAAGGCGCTGCACGTTCGGCGAATTCCGGGCCGTGCCCAAGGGGGCGGTGCTTGTCCAGGCACCCGATTCCGGGTTATAGACATCCGAATCGACAGTAGCCGAATTCGTCGCGGGATCGTATCCCCCTGCCACGAGGACCCGGCCGTCCGACAGCAAAACCGCAGAGCGGCCGCCCTGCACCGTCGCGAGCGATCCGGTGGTGGTCCAACTGTTCGCCTGGGGGTCGTAAAGTTTGGCCTTCGCGGTTTGGGTGGTGGTGTCGGTGCCGCCAACGACGAGCACTTTGCCGTTGGCCAGCACGGTGCAGGAATTCGCGACAAACGGGTCTTCCAACGGGCTGGCGTCCTGCCAAGTGCCGGTAGCCGGGTTGTAAATCTCGGCGGTTGCGATTCCTCCGGCGACGAGCACCTTCCCGTTAGGAAGCAAAACCGCCCGATGTCCCACCCGCGGCGCGGCGAGCGAACCGGTGAGGACGCTGGACTGCGTGGCTGGATCGTAGATTTCAGCACTGGAAATGGCCGCGTTGTTTACCGCCCCTTTTCCCCCCGCGAGCAATACCTTGCCATTCGCCAGCACCGTGGCGGTGTGGGAGTTCCGTCCTTCGGCGAGTTGGCCTGTGTTGAAAAACGCGCGGGCGGCTTGTGCCTTGGTGGGAAGCGCTGCGAATCCCAAGCCAAGGAGGATCCCGGAGAAGAGGGCGGTCATCGCCCCGCTGCGGGATGGATTGATGGACTTCAGGCGGGACGGCGGGGTGCTTTTCATACAGTCGGCTATGCTGCTAGACGCGGAGATGCCAAATAGCTAGCCGATTTCCGCATTCCGCCCTGGTGGTGCTTTCCGCAAGGCTCACTCGCGCCACCGCTTGGTCAGATCTCCATACGCATCGATCCGCCGGTCGCGGAAAAACGGCCAGATGCGGCGGAAATTCTCCACCGCTTGGAAGTCGAGGTCGTGATAGAGGATTTCCTCTTTCCCGGTGCAGGCCTTGGCGACGAGTTCGCCGTAGGGATTCGCGACGAACGACCGTCCCCAGAACTCGGTGCCGTCGTGGGTGCCGCTGCGGTTGATGGCGGCGAGGTAGCAGCCGTTGGCCACGGCGTGGCCGCGTTGGACGGTTTCCCAAGCGCAATGCTGCGCATCGCCGAGGGTGGGTTTTTCCTCCGGCAGCCAGCCGATGGCCGTCGGATAGACGAGCACTTGGGCGCCGCCGAGGGCCATCAGCCGCGCGGCTTCCGGATACCACTGGTCCCAACAAATCAGCACGCCGATTTTCCCGAATTTCGTGTCCCACACCGGCCAACCGCTGTCGCCGGGGGTGAAGTAGAATTTCTCCTCGAAGCCGGGATCCTGCGGGATGTGGCTTTTTCGATAGAGTCCCATCAACGAGCCGTCCGCATCGTGGATGGCGGCGGTGTTGTGGTAGAGACCCGGCCCGCGGTGCTCGAAAAGCGACGAAACCAGCACGATGCCCAGCTCGCCCGCCAGTTTCCCGAGCCTGTCGGTCACCGGGCCGGGCAGGGGATCCGCGAGGTCGAACAGCGCGGGATCCTCCACCGTGCAGAAATACGGCGTGAGAAAAAGCTCCTGCGTCACGACGATCTCTGCCCCACCCGCCGCGGCATCGCGGATGAGCGCTTCGTGGTGGTCGAAGGATTCGGCCTTGGAGGCGAAAGTTCCGGACTGGAGCAGAGCGAGGCGTGGCATGGCGAAAGCCTTATCACCCTCTCCATCCGCCGCACGCAAGAAAATCACCGCAGGCGCGGAACTGCGTCCGGATCGTTCCCCGCCGGGGAATGCCGCGCCGATCCTCTTCGACGCTTCGGCACGGGAATTTTCCGCGAAGTCGGCCCATGCAGCCACGAAGTCGGGCCGTGCAGCCACGAAGTCCGGGTTTCGAGTGAAAAAGTCGGCCCGTGCAGCCAAAAAGTCCGGGATTCGGGTCGCGAAGTCGGTCCGCGCAGCCACGAGGTCCGGGTTCCGGGTGACAAAGTCGGTCCGCGCAGACACAAAGTCGGTGTTCCGGGTGACAAAGTCTGCCCCCGCAGACACAAAGTCGGCATTTCGGGTGAAAAGTTTCCTCTCGGCGCGATTGATTTCCAGTGACTTGAATGAAGCGGACGAGAATCCATCTGCAACTGCTCCGACTCAACGTTGCCGGGGGTCAGCCCGGGATTTCACGCAGCAGTTCGCGGGCGGTGCTGGGGTAGCCGGGCGGGTAACAGTGGAGATTGCGGGCATGGTCTTCGATGAAGAGCCGACCGCAGGCGCTGCATTGCCAAGCGGTCCGGGCGACCCGGGTGATGAGCTGGCGCACTTGGTTGCATGCTTCGTCCCGCTGGATGGCGGTGGTGCAGCGGGTTTCGATGAGCCAGTCAAGGGCTTCAAAGAGTGTGTTCCACTGTTGGTCGGGAATGACGTGGGCCTTGTGGGGGAGGTCGTCGGTGCCGTCGTGCACGATTTCGCCGCAGTCGCATTGGATCTTCATGGCAGTGATGGGGGCGGGGGCCTTTGCACCAAAGTCGGTATGCTGGGAAAAAAAACGTCCGGCCGTCAAGAATGGGATCGGGGCGGGAGATTTCAGGAGCGGAGCTTGCTGGCCGCAGGGTATCGATGGCTGGGGCAAATCCGGCGGCAATCCCCATACCCCCCCCCGAACGGGGGGGTAAATACCGGTGGAAGCCATTTATTTTTCCCGATATGCATAGCCCAAGTTCATCGGATAAGGATCCATCCGGAGAATGAAACCCATCGTAAAACCCTCAGTTTGATCCATCACATTCCGTGTCAGGGATACAGGTATATCCTCCGGATTGTATGGATTCATCCACATGACAAAACTCACTGTCAGGAAAACGGACTGGATGCCTGCTCCAATGAATGCGGAGCAGTTGTAAATCCATTTGAATTCCTGAATCAGCCCAACTATTTTCTGTAAGTCTCAGAACATGTAAACCCTTTCGTTTGCATGGACATTAGATCAAGTGACGCCAAACCCATGACGGCGAGTTTGATCGCGTTTGATAAGTGAAACCCAAATTGCAGCTGCCACCTCGGCGGCGCGAATCATACCCACATCCAAGACCCCTGACTAAAACCCAATATGAAACCCAAATATAATACCTCCAAGCTTCGCAGTGCCAATTTCGGAGCTTCTCTCGTGACCGTCATCACCGTTTGCTTCGGAGGCTCGGCTTTTGCAGTCGATAACAATTGGATCGGCGGCACTGTCGGCTTCGAGACCGACTGGAACACCACCACCAACTGGAGCTTGGGAGTGCTGCCAACGGCTCCCGATGATGCGCGGATCAGCACGAATACACCGGTTGCGACCATCACTTCGACACCTGCGTCCAATCCACGCGATCTCATCGTCGGTCGTGGCGGTGGCAACTCTGGCCAGGTCAATCACTTGGCCGGTTCCATAGCGACGGGCAATGGCAACTGGGCGTTTTGCGGACATGAAGGAGGCACCGGCGTCTACAATCTCACGAACACAGTACCAGTCGCAACGGGTCCCACCGGTCCCTTCAGTGGCTTCGGCCAGGGCAGCGGTAACTTGACTGTCGGTGGCCAGTTCCGCGTGGGTGCGGGTGGTAATGGCACGCTCAATGTCAACACCACAGGCACGATCACTGTTAATTCCGAACTCCATGTCGGGACTGACGGCGGCGGCAGCGGCACTGGGGTGATGAACTTGGATTCCGGTGCGGTCACCAACAACAACTGGGTGCTTATCGGTAATGAACCGGGTTCTGTGGGCACACTCAACATGAGCGGGGGCAGCCTCTTCAAGAATGGCGGCAATCGCTTCGTCGTTGGTCGCAACGGCGGGACGGGAATCATCAACATAACGGGTGGTCAAATCACCGATAGCGACGACTTTTTCATTCTTGGTGCCGGTGGGTCGACGGGAACCATCAACATGTCCGGGGGCAGTATCACCAAGAACGGTGGCCAGCACTTCATCCTCGGCGACGGCGGCGGCAATACGGGGAACCTCAACATGAGCGCCGGAACGGTCACGATCAACGGCGAATGCTGGGTCGGTCAAGCCAGTGGCACCGGAAACTTGAACCTCAGCGGGGGCACGCTCACCAACAACAGTTGGGTCGCGATCGGTCGCGACAATGTCAATAGCCACGGCACCGTGAACCACAGCGGCGGCACTTGGAACAAGACTGGTGGTGGTCGTTTCATCATCGGTGACAACTCCGACGGGGATTATAACCTTAGCCAACCTGGAGTAACCCCCAGTGTCCTTCAAATCAATGATGAGCTATGGATCGGCCAAGGAGGAAATGGCAATGGCACCCTAGTTATGAGTGGTGGCAGCATCACGAGCAACAGCTGGGTCGCGGTCGGTCGCGACAATGGCACCGCTGCGGTGACCATGACCGGCGGTACCTGGACCAAGACCGGCGGCGGCAATTACATCCTCGGTGCCAATGGCACTTGCGTCATGGACATGAGCGGCGGCTTGGTCGATGTGCAAGGCGGCTACACGTGGATCGGAGAAGGTAACAACCGCCCGGCGACGCTCAATTTCTCGGGAACGGCGGAATTCCGCACCTCCACAATGTCGGTGGGCCAGAGCACGAACGGAACCCTGAACCTGAATGGGGGCATCATGCGCACGCAGCGGTTCATTGGAGCCCGTGAAGCGGACGATACCGGAAATTCGGGTGGAAACTGCGTCATCAATTTCAACGGCACCGAGATCATCGCCACTGCCAACAATACCCTGAACTTCATCTCCACGACGGTGGATACCGCCAATATTGGCAACACAGGTGGCACCGGCTCTACCGGTGGTCTGCGGATCAACAGCAACGGCTTCAACCTTACCGTTCCCAAGATCCTGACAGGCCTGGGTGGGGTCGTGAAATCCGGTTCCGGCTCCCTCACCTTGAATGGCGCGAACACCTACGCCGGCAGTAATAACATCATCGCCGGCAACCTGACCTTGAACGCGGACGGCACCGGTACCGGTGACATCACCGTAGCAAGCGGTGCTTCTTTCGGTGTTAAACAAACGAGTCCTGCCAATGGTCTTGACCCGGTCAATTTCACCACGACGGGAGCGACCACTTTGAACCTCGATCTCGGCAGCGCCCCCGGCACTCCAACAGCCGCGCCGCTGAATGTCACCGGCACCCTTTCTCTGGGCGGCACAGTGGTTCTCAACGTGGCCGATACATTCCCAGCTGAAGGAAATACTCCTTTGGTTTCCTATGTCGGGCCGACTTCCCTGGCTGCGAATTTTGTGCTCGGCACGCTCCCGAACGGGGTGGAAGCCACACTTGATACGACAACTACGCCCGGATTGGTGTTCCTGAATATCACCAACGCGGCATTGCCGAAATGGGACGGAACGGATGCTCCGAAGTATGCGAAGGTCGGTGACACGACGAGTGGCAATTTTGTTGTGACTGTGACGGATGCATCCAACATCGTGGCCGGGCAAAAGGTCTTTGGCCCCGGCATTCTGTCGGGCACTACCGTCGTATCGACCAATCTTCTTCAGATCACGCTGGATCAGGCTCCCACGGCATCTGCCATTGGAGCAAACCTTGTTTTCACCGTGGGCACCGGCACCCTTGACGGTGTGTGGGATGTCAATACCACTGCGAACTGGATCGAACAGATTGCCTCGATCGTCGACGTTTACAGCGACCCGAGTCCGGTTCTGTTCAATGACAGCGCCACCGGACCGACCGCAGTGCTTCTCGATTCCACCGTGGCCCCGAGTGACGTGGTGTTCAACAACAGCACGCTGATCTACAGCCTCTCCGGCACGGGTAAGATCACCGGTCCCACCGACTTGACCAAGTCGGGCACCCAGGCCTTGGACATCAGCACCGCCAACGACTACACCGGTGTGACTACCCTCGCAGGTGGCATCACCTCAGTCGCCGCATTGACCAATGGCGGCGTAGCCAGCCCGCTCGGCGCTGCGACCAGCGCTCCTGAGAATCTGGTTCTGGCCGGCGGCACCTTGGACTACACCGGTGGGGCGGCCAGCATCGACCGTGGTTTGTCCATCGCTGCCAGTGGTAGCGGTGTCGTGAGCGGCCTTACCCTCGCGTCCGATGTGACCACCACTGGACAGATCTCCGCCACACTCGGCAAGCTGAACAAATCCGGCCCAGGCACGCTCACGCTGTCCAATACCGGTGCGAACATCCTTGCCAACGGAAGTGGTGGCGAAACACCCCAAGCTCTGCGCATTGCGCAATCCGGACTGGTGCTAAATGGTGTCGGCCAGACCAATACGGTCGGCGGATGGGCCGGATTCGGCACGACGGCGAGCGTTGCCTCAGGCCTGACTTTAGCCAACGGAGCATCCCTGACCGTCAACGGCCGGTTGCAGATGGCGCTGGGTGCGGCTTCGACCACCTCGTTGACCATCAGCGACAATTCAGCCCTGCAGGTCAACGATCCCATCCAGATCGGCCTCGGTGCCGGATCTGTCTCTACCGTGCTCATCGAAGACAGCGGCAGCCTCACCAAAACCGGGGGATGGTTCTCGCTCGGACATGATAATGCGACTTCCTCCACGATGACTGTCCGCGACAGCGGCAGCTTCAATGGCACCGGTGGCGATCTGAATATCGGCGATACCGGAAGCTCCACGGGCACTTTGAACCTCGAGGACGACGCTTCCGTGGTGTGGGATGGGTTCGTATTCGTTGGTAAAAACACGACGACTGGATTCATGAACATGAGTGGCACCTCCACCATGACCTGCGTCGAGACCGATGTCGGCTATGGCAACACCTCCGAAGGAACGATGACCATCGGGCAGCTCGGTGTGCTCGCGGACACTCCTGCCTATTCCCAAACCGGACGCTTTCTGGTGGGTAGGGATGGAGGTTCCACCGGCATTCTGACCATTCAGGGAACCGGCAGCTTGACGGTGGGTTCCTACACCTCGGTCGGCATGAACGGTGGCGGCACCATGTTCGTCAAGGACAGCGGCTCTTTCACCAACACCGATGACTTCTCCATCAATGAAAATGGCGATGTCCCCGGAGCTGTGACCGTCGAGGACAACGGAACCCTCACGACAGGGAATCCCTTGAATGGAAATATCCTCTATGTCGGCAGAAATGACAACAGGGTCGGAACCCTGACCATTGAGGATAACGCCACAGTTACTGCGCGTGGCACAGGTGGAACGAGACTCGCTCAAGGCGCTGGCAGCACCGGCACGGTGAACCTGAATGGAGGAACGCTTGTCACGAGAAGGATCACCGCTGGCACCGGCAACAGCACGTTTATCTTCCATGGTGGCGTCCTAAAGGCTGGAACGGGGTCCAACCTCGACTTCCTGAACGGACTCGGCACGGTGAAGGTTGGTGACTCCTCTCCAACTCCCGGAAATGCCATCATCGACACCAACGGCGAGACCATCGCGATCAGTCAGTCCCTCAGTGACGGCAATGGGAACCTAATCAAACAAGGTTTGGGAACCCTCCGACTCAACGGCTCCAACAGCTACGTCGGCACAACTACGGTTGCGGCTGGCACGCTGGGTGGCACGGGTTCGGTGGGAGGCGCAGTGATCGTTCCGAGCGGTAGCACGATCGCCCCAGGTGCTGGCGGCGTCGGAGCATTCTACGCGGATGACCAGCTTGGCGACGGCTCCTCCATTGGAGGCACTTACATCTGCGAAATTAGCGGCGGAAATGCCGACAGTCTCGGTGTGGGTGGTGTTTTGGATCTCACTGGAGCGACCATCGACTTCGACGTATTGGCTGCTCCGGCTGCCACTTCTTACACCATTGCTTCCTTTTTATCTAAAACTGGAACACCAACCATAGTGGGTATCCCGGATGGTTTCCAAGTGGTTCAAAGTGCCAGCAGCATCACGCTGGAACTCATCCCGACTCCATATACCATTTGGGCGGATAGCTTTGGTTTGAACCCACTCACCGACGGTGCCCCAGGTGCTGATGCGGATGACGACGGCCAAGCCAACGGAATCGAGTTTGCCCTCGGCGGCTCCCCGATCAGCGGAAGCGACAATGCCAAGACCTTCAGCATCACCGCTGATAGCAACGACGGCGGAACCGACGAGGAACTACTCCTGACCATCGCCGTGCGCGAGGGCACTCCGGCCTTCATCGGTAGCCCATCGCCCACTGCGACTCAGGACGGTGCCATCTACACCATCGAGGGCAGCACGACCTTGGGCAGCTTCACAACCGCAGCGACTCCGGTCACCGTGGTTGCGCCGGCCTCGCCAAATGACACCCCACCGGATGGCTACGAATGGAGGACCTTCAGCCTCTCCGGCTCGAACGGCCTGACAGACAAAGGCTTCCTTCGCGTGAAAGTCTCGAACTGAGCCAGTTTATGTAACCTCAGCCCCGGTCGCGCAAGCGGCCGGGGTTTTTGGTAATTGCCCGGAATTTACCATCCGCCTGAGCGGCTAAGTTCTTTTTTGCACTTTTAAATTCAACAACTGCGACAAGCTGCCGTTAGGTGAGTAGTCTGTCGTTTTTCTCCGTTCGTTGTTAAGAAAACCAGGTTTGGTTTGATTCATTCGCAACCCTTCTAAGAGCAGCAAGGTATCCTGATTCCCATATCCGTTTATCCTCCCAAATAAAATCCCATGAAACCCTTATTTTTCCACTTCCGGACATCCCTCGTGGCCACCGTTTTATACAATACCCGTTGGTTTACCGGTCTGTTTGTCACCACCGCCATCCTTGGCTCCAGCTCCGCCTTTGCAGGGAATTGGACCGGTGCTACTAACACGAATTGGAACACCAGTACCAACTGGACCACTTTCACCGGGGCCTTCAACGTCAACAGTATCCCGGCTAATATCGCGACGATTTCAGCCGACTTTGTTGTCATTCCCACCTCTATCGGAGTCGGCTTTGCCACATCTTCGGGTCGGGTGAACCATGTGGCGGGAAATGCCTCATTGGCTGCATCTGGAGACTTGGTGCTCGGTCGGATCGCCGGTTTGACAGGAACTTATAACCTCGCCAACACAGCATCCAGCGAGGGTATTCTGACGGGTTTCGGCCAGGGTTCAGGCAATTTAACCATCCCGGATCTAGTCTTGGTCGGAGGTTCTACGGGTGCCGGAACCGGCACGCTGAACATCAACACCTCCGGCACGTTAGCCGTAGGCACCCAGTTGCTGCTCGGCAACATCGGCGGTACCGGCACGGTGAAAATGGATTCCGGCTTGCTCACCGTCGCCGACGATTTCGTGGTAGGCAACGGTGCCGGCTCCACTGGCACCTTCAGCATGTCCGATGGAACCGTTACCAAAACAGGAGCCGCCACCGCAGTGACCATCGGCGGAGGTTCGAACTCCTCGAACGTGGATGGTGGGAATGGAACGGCAAATCTCAACGGTGGTTCGTTCACCACGGCAGGGATTTTCCGCGTGGGCCAGAATTTCAACTCACCCAGTGCTCCGAATTCCACCGGTGCCCTCAATCTCGATGGCGCCGATCTTTCCGTGAACGGCGAATTCTGGATCGGCAACAACACCGGAGCCACCGGAACCATGAATTTCTCCGGCGGTTCCCTAGCGACTAACAGCTGGGCGATCGTTGGCCGCAAGGACGAAGCCAATACCGGAGTCGGCGCGACCGGCTCGGTCACCATGACCGGCGGCACTTGGACCAAATCCGGTGAGAGCAACTTCATCGTCGGCGATACTGGAAACGGCACCATGAACATGAGTGGTGGCCTGGTTGAGGTTTACCCGCATTCCACGGCGGACCGAGGCATTACCTGGATCGCAAACCGGAACGCGTGCACGGGCATTCTGACCATATCCGGTAGCGCGAATTTCCGCAGCCCGAGATTTGTGGCGGCGGTTCAGACGGGCACGTTTGGCACTCTCAATCTCAACGGCGGCACCGTGGAAACCTACGGCTTCTCAGGAGGCTTGGGCGAAAGCACCGTCAATTTCAATGGAAGTCAAATCATCGCAACGGACTCCAGCTCCAACTTTATCAATGCGTTGACCACCGCCAATGTGGATGTCGGCGGACTGAAGGTGGATACCGCCGGTTTCAATCTAACCGCACAGCAGGCGCTCGCCGGGAGCGGTGGCGTGGTAAAGACCGGTGAGGGAACCCTCGCCCTGACAGGCTCGAACAACTATGAGGGACATCATACCGTGAGTGCCGGAAAACTGGCCGTTTCCACCAACTCATTCGGCATCGGGAACTTCACCGTCGCGAACGGAGCCGCCATGGGCGTGATCCAGAACGGTGACTCGGCACTTTCCATTACGAACGTCACTTTGGGAGCCTCGGGAGCAGCTTCGCTCGATATTGAAATCACAGATGGGTTTGGAAATCCCACGTCCGCTCCGCTTGATGTGACTGGCACCCTCACGCTGAACGGGCCGATCACCCTCAACGTCGCCGACGTGCAGCCCGATGCTGGCACCGTGCCGCTGGTCACCTACGCCGCGAAAGCCGGTTCCGGCGGCTTCGTCCTCGGCAACCTGCCGTTCGGCGTAAACGCCACCCTCACGGACAATGGTGCCGGTCTGGTCTCGTTGAGCATCAAGGCGCTTGTGTGGGATGGAACCGAGGATGGCTTCTGGGATACCACCACTCAGAACTGGATCGACCAAGCCACTTCCTCTCCCGCGTTCTACCAGGATCCGATTCCCGTCACGTTCGACGACAACGCGTCAGGGCCCACCGCGCTGATCCTCAACATCCCGGTCTCTCCGACCAACGTGACGTTCAACAACGGAACCAAATCTTATACACTGGACGGCACCGGCAAGATCACCGGTTCCACGGGTCTCATCAAGTTGGGCGCGGCCTCCCTTGCCATTGGCACGGTAAACAACGACTACACCGGGGTGACCACACTTTCAGGTGGTACCACCACGGTTGGCACCCTGACCGACGGTGGAGTGGCCAGTCCGCTGGGCGCGGCCTCCGCTGAAGAGACCTATCTGGTCCTGAACGGTGGCACGCTCGAATATACCGGCGGCAACGTTGCCATCGACCGCGGAATCACTATTGGCAGCGCGGGAGGCGGCATCTCGAACGCCACCAATCTTACCCTCGCCGGGGTGGTTGCAGGATCCACTGGCGGCAGTCTCAAGAAGACTGGAGCCGGTTTGCTGACCTTGACGAATGGATCGGTCGCCCTCGGTGGGGCCGAAGTGCAAGGCGGCACCTTGGCATTCACCGGCTCGGGCCAGACCGTTGCAATCTCGGGAGATCTCCGCACCGCCAACGTCGCGTCTTCCTCCGGTGATCTGGCCATTCAAAACAGCAATCTAACGGTGGCGGGGTTGTCGGATTTTGGAACGAGTGAGAATACCACCTCCAACGTGGTCCTCGGCGAAAATTCGGTCTATACCGCCAATAATACCTTCCGGCTCACCACCAACGGAACGGCGGTTTGTAATTTCACGGTGCAGGATAACGCCCAGTTGATCCGCGCGGGTGGTGGCCACACATCCATCGGGAATGACGGAACCGCCATTATGACGGTGAAAAACAGCGGCAGTTTTACCGCACCTGGTGACTTCAACATCGGAGACGTTGGAACTTCCAATGGGACGCTGAATATTCAGGACAGCGCCACGGTGTCGACTACCGGCATCTTCTTTGTCGGCAAGAATGGCGGAACCACTGGCACGGTGAATGTATCCGGCGGCACCTTGAACTCCACCACTTACATCACCATCGGCCGCAGGGGTGGAGCCACTGGCTTCTTCAACATCAGTGGAGGCACTGTCAACCAGACCGACGCGGGGGCCGGCTTCATCGTTGGGGAAAACGGCACCGGCACCTTCACGATCTCTGGGGGTACCCTCGACGTCAACGGTGGCGGCTTCTACCTCAGTGCGGAAGCTGCCGGCACCAGCAACTCCAAGGCCTACCTGAACGGAGGCACGATCATCGCCAAACGGGTGGTGCAGCGCGACCTCAACGCCGCGAATTACACGGAGTTCCATTTCAATGGTGGCATTTTGCGCGCCAAAACCGGTGCGACCACCGATTTCATGAGCAACCATGATCTGGTGTCCGTGGACGCCGGCGGTGCCTTCATCGACAGTAACGGCCAAGCCATTACCATCTCCCAGGTGCTCGGCGGCAGCGGCAGCCTCACCAAGCAAGGGACCGGCACACTCACGCTGTCCGGAGCAAATACTTATGCGGGAAACACCACCGTCAGCGCTGGCACGCTATCGCTGTCGTCCGGCTTCCTCTCCAATAACTCCACCGTCACCATTGCGGCGGGTGCCGTTCTGAATCTGAATTTCAGCGCCGCCGTCCCCGACCAAGTGGCCAGCCTCGTCATCGGCACCAATCCACCGCTCGCCGTAGGCATCTACAGCTCCACCACCCATCCGGGCATCATTACCGGCACCGGGAGGCTGGAAGTCACCGGCGTGGTGGCCACGCCTTACGACACATGGATGAGCGGCTTTCCGACCATCCCGCTGGCCAACCGTGATCCGGGCGATGATCCTGACAACGACGGCGACAACAATGCCATGGAATTCGCCCTTGGCAGCACTCCTAACAATGGCGGTAGCCGGGCGAAAATCTACACGATCATCGGCGACAGCAACGATGGCGGCACCGAGAATGAGCTGCTCATGACCATTGCGGTGCGCAGCGGAACGCCCGCCTTCGCCGGCAGCCCGTCGCCGGGTGCCGCGCAGGACGGTATCATCTATCAGGTCCAGGGTTCCACCACTCTCGGTGCCTTTGCCACCGTCGCGAGTCCGGTCGGAGTGGTCGCCCCACCGGCTCCGAACGCCACCCCGCCGGCAGGTTACGAATATCGGACCTTCAGCCTCAGTGGCTCCAATGGCACGCCCTCGGTGGGCTTCCTGCGGGTGAATGTGACTTACTGAATTCCCGGCATGGAGTCCTCTTCGCATGGGCAGCCGTTGACCCATCGTCATTTGGCATCTTGTCAAATGACGAAGCCTCGATAGTTTCGAGTCCGATTTCATTCCATCGAAAACCCTAACTGAAATGATCAAGAGCATCCTCGTTGTTGGTTCCGGAAGCGCCGGTCTTATTGCGGCACTCTCCCTCAAACGAAAGATCCCCCAACTGCACGTGCGGATCGTGCGCAGCCCGGAGATCGGCATCATCGGTGTCGGCGAAGGCACCACGCCGAATTTTCCGGTGCATCTTTTCGACTACCTCGGCATTTCCCGCAAGCGGTTCTACGAACTTGCCGGACCGACGTGGAAGCTCGGCATCAAGTTCCTCTGGGGCACCCGCGGGCGGTTCGACTACGCGTTTGACTTGCAGTTGGATTCCCATTGGAGCGACCTGCCCAAACCCCACGGCTTTTATTGTGACAAGGAATTCTCCGGCAACGGGCTTTCCTCCGCCCTCATGCGCGAGGACAAGGTGTTTCTTCGTCAGGAAAACGGCTGTCCCGATGTCCAGCCGTGGCACGCGTTCCACATCGAGAACATGAAATTCGTCGAGGTGCTGGAACAAGTCGCCCGTGAGAACGGTGTCGAAATCATCGACGGCAAGGTCGTGGGCTCGGAAAGGGGACCGGCGGGGATCACCGCGGTCCATCTGGAGGACGGGCAACGGCTGGAGGCGGATTTCTTCATCGACTCCAGTGGCTTCCGCAGTGAGTTGTTAGGAAAAACGCTGGAGGAGCCGTTCGTTAGTTTTGACAAGACGTTATTCTGCGACCGCGCGGTGGTGGGTGGCTGGGAGAGGACGGACGAACCGATTCTGCCCTACACCACGGCCGAGCAGATGGACTCCGGCTGGGCTTGGCAGATCGAGCACGAAAACCACATCAACCGCGGCTACGTCTATTCCTCGGATTTCATTTCCGACGATGAGGCGGCTGCCGAGTTCCGCCGCAAGAACCCGAAAGTTCCGGAATCCCTGCGGATCGTGAAATTCCGCTCCGGCTGCTACAAGCGGCTGTGGGTGGACAACGTCCTGGCGATTGGAAACGCCGGCGGCTTCGTCGAGCCGCTGGAAGCCACGGCCCTGATGATCGTTTGCGCCCACTGCAAGACGTTTGTTGATTTCCTGCTTCACTCATCCCTCGAACCGACTCCCTCATTGCAGCGGCTTTACAATGATGTGGTGGCGGACAGTTGGACGGATATCCGGGATTTTCTGGGCCTGCATTACCAAGCCAACCGGGCGATGCACACGCCATTCTGGAAACATTGCCAGGAGGATACCGATCTCGGGGGAATCTCCGATTTGCTCGAATTTTACGAGGAAAACGGTCCCACGGGCTTCTGCCGCTACCGGATGCCGCGCAGCCAGAGTGACTTCGGCATCGAAGGCTATCTAACGATGCTCGTTGGCAACCAGGTTCCCTACCGCAAGCGCCATAAGGCGACGGCGGAGGAGCTGGCCGTGTGGAACACCCATCGCAAGACGTTCGCCAACCAAGCAAGAAACGGCATCGCGGTGAAGGAGGCGCTCGCCTACGTCCGGCATCCCGGCTGGACTTGGTTCGGAGACAAGGCTTCCTGACAGTCGATTGCCGGGCGTCTCAAATCCCGAGGCGCTTGGCATTCGCCTTTTTCCAATCCTCGCCGAGTTCCTCAACGGATTTTCCAGTGGAGTCCCGCCAGACTTTATCCGAGTAGGTCCCTTCCCGGGCGGCGGCGTTGAGTTTGCGGATGAATTCCTTGTCGTGGGTTTCCACCACCCACTTGAGGAAATTGGCGGAAATTCGATAGCTGCTGTCATATTTGGCATCGCCGTAATTGCCCGTCGTGATTTCCGCGCCCTTGGACTTCGGCTCGTAGATGAACCAGCGGATATAATCCGGAATGCCCTCAGTGACCCAGCCGGGCGTCCGGGTGGGATTCGGATTGGTCTGCGCGGCGCGCCAGTAATTCTGGATGATGTGAACGAGCTCGTGGATCACACAGCCCTTGGCCTCGCCTTCCAGTTGGGTGCGGAACCACGGGACACTCATTGAAAGCTTGTTTCCCGCGGCGTAGGCGGGAGTGCCGCCCATGTTGTCCCTGAACTCCATGATCACCGTTTCAGGCGCGGTGTATTTGTCGCTCGGCAACATGACCACCATCTTGGGATACCATTCGTAAACCACCGGCATCAGCTCCTTCTCCGCCCATTTGACGAGATCGGGAGCGAGCGTGGCATCGAGCACGTATTTGTATTTCCCATCAGGCGACGGATAGGTCTTCACGATTTTCTCGGCCACCTTGATAGCTTCAGGCACCGGGCCCTTGGCATCGATGACGTCGATCTCGCTGAAAAACGTGTTGGATTGGCCATCGGCTTCCGATGGCTTCTCGATGTCGAATAACAGATAACGGAATTCACCCAGCGAGGCGGTTCGCGCGTCGGAAATGGAAACCGCGTGCTGCCCGCCGGTGCCCTTCCTGCGGGTGTCCACCTTGGCGATCGGTTTCCAACCGGAGGCGCGTGGGTCGGCGTCGCGTTTCGGCGCGTCCTTGAAACCCTTTTCGCTGCCGGTTGCGGCGTAAAGCTTGTAAACTTGGGGTCCGCGCGAACGGGCATGCCATGAGTAGGTTTGGATCGATTTGATGGAAACCGGTTTGCCTAGATCCACTTCGATCCGGCCGCCGTTGCTGCCGTTTTGGAAAAAGAAATTCCGGGTAGGCTCATCGGCTTCGCTGGGGATTTTTCCATCGTGCAGGGCGGTCAGCTCGCCGCCGTTTCCATCGCGCTGGCCGTCCACGAGGGTGAAAGTGGCGGCCGTCGCCGCATCATTGGAGGCGGGCGGAGGAACGGAATCGAGCTTGAAGCCTTTGTCGGCCTCGCTGAAGTTGATTTCAACTCTGGCAGCCGCGTGGGCGAGCGGTGCCGCGAGGATGGCGGCAAGGATGACGAGCGGTGGGCGGGTTTTCATGAGGAGATAAAATGGTTAGCGGAGCATTGCGGTGGCGCACCAGAGGACGGGTGCCTGGCCGTGGTAGTCGCCAGTGGTGCGGGGGCGGTTCATGTAATGTTCGCGGCTGTTTTCCTTGTTGGTGCCGATGCAGACTTCGCGAACATCGCCGTTGGAATCGATGTAACCGGTGAGCGCGAGCCAACCCTTGCGGGCGACGGGACCATATTCGGCCGGAGCGAGCCAGCCATTTTTCACCCCGCTGATCATGGCGAAGGTGAACATGCCGGTGCATGAGCTTTCCGGCCATGACGTGGGATCATCGATGAGCTGGCGCCACATGCCGTCCTCGCCCTGCGTCTTGAGAAGCGTGGCCATCATTTTCTGATAGCCAGCGAGAATGACCGGGCGCTCGGGGTGGTTTTCCGGCAGCGAGCGGAGGAGTTCGGTTATGCCGGCCGCCATCCAACCATCTCCCCGGCCCCAGAAAAACGGCACGTCCGGGGCATGATGGAACAGCCCGTTAGGTTCCTGGATCTCCTTGAGATAGGCGATCATTTCTTTCGCCGCGCGATCGATGTATTTGGTTTCTCCGGTCGCCCGGAATGCCTGGGCCTGGGCGATGGTGATCATGAACATGTCGTCGATCCAGAACCGCGTCTGCCAGCTCAACCCTTGATTCACCCGCTCGCGGGTGGTGGACCCGAATTGGTGGAATCTGATAGGGCCGGGCTCCCATTGCATGTCGGCGTAGTATTTGCCGAGCTCGTAAGCGCGTTTGTCGCCGGACTGGAGGAATATTTCGGAAGCGAGTCCGCCGAAGACGTTGTTGTCCACGTGATCGGGTCTCGGGAGAAGTCTGGCTTCCTCTCCGAATAACGGTTCGAAGCGGGCGACGAGTAATTCGGTTAGTTTTTTGTCGCCGCTAGCTTTTGCAAAAGTCAGCGCACCATACCAGACGCAAACCTCGGGGTAGGTGATCTGGTTCGGAGGTTTAGGGCTGCCGAAATTCGAGTGCGGCAGCGAGAGAAACCGTTCCGTGAGTTTTTTCCCGACCGCGACCGGCGAGGCGGATTCCGGCCACGAATCGAGATCAGCGGCGACAACCGGCATGGCGGCGAACCATGCCACCATCGGGATAAGGAGTTTGGGGAATTTCATGGAGTTGGGTTTTTCTGATAGATCCGGACATAGTCCACTTCGTATCGCTGGGGGAAAGGGGTTTTGGACGGATCTCCGCCCGCGCCGCCGATGGCGAGGTTCAGCCGAAAATGTTGCGGGCCGAGAAAAGGATTGATGGCCGGGCCGTCTTGGTTGATGGCGGTTTCCATCGGCAGGGTGTTGAGAAGCTTGCCATCGAGATAGATCGAGATTTTTTGCTGATCCCACTCCGTGACCCAGAGGTGGAATTTGTCGTCCCAGGTGTCTTTGCCGAATTTTTCAATCGGATGCTTCGAGGTGTTCCAATGATCTTTCCCCCATTTTCCGGCCCAGACGAAGTTGGCGAGAATTTGTCCGTCATAGAACTCCATGATGTCGATCTCGCCGCCGTGGGGCCAGCGTCCGCGGCCGGTCGTCCAGATCGCCGGCCAGAGTCCCGGTAGAGCCTTGAAGCGCGCCCGGACTTCCGAGCGCCCGAAATGCCATTCGTTTTTGCCGATGGTGATCAACGATCCCGAGGTGTGGCTGCTGGAGCTCCGGCTTTTCCGCCAGTCGCGCGAGCCCTCGACGTGACCCGGATTTTTCACCTGCTCCTGACGGGCCTCGATGACCAAGAGTCCATCTTTGCACTTTGAATTGTCGGCCTGATACCATTGAAGCTCCTCGTTCCGCTGAAAGCCGATCTCGGATTTCCATTTCGTGGGATCGGGCTCGCCCTCGTCATCGAATTCATCCGACCACACCAACCGGTAAGCCGGATCCCTCGCCGGGTTGACGGGTTCCTCCGCACGGGAAGAGATGAGGCTGATCGCGAGAAAACAGGAGATTCTGAAACAAGGCATGTTGTGGAGCTGGTAGCGGTGGAAACGATCCCGGTGACCGAGTTTGTTTGGAAGAACGAAATTGGAAGCCGTCTTTCTTTCGTGGCGGCATCTTCAGGGATGTAATGGGCGAAATTAATCAAAACTTGGCTTGATTCCCCGAATTTCGCCGTTAAAACCGCCGCCCCTTCATGTCCGACCCATCACGAACGCTCAAAGTCGCGATTCCCAAAGGCAGTCTCCAGGAGCCGACCATCGAGCTCCTCGCCAAGGCTGGCTACGAGATTTACGTGTCGTCGCGGGGACTTCGCCCGAGCTCGAATGACGCCGAACTCGATCTCTATTTGATCCGTGCTCAGGAAATCGGCCGCTACCTCGGCCAAGGGTTCATCGACTGTGGCATCACCGGTTACGACTGGGCCTACGAAAATGGCGTCGATCTCGTCGATTTGGCCGAATTGCCCTACTCCCGTGCAACTACCCGCCCGACGAAATGGGTACTGGTCGTGCCGGAAGATTCGCCGATCCGGAAGCCCGAAGACCTCGAAGGCAAACGTATCGCTACCGAAGGCGTGGGAATCACCGAACGCTATCTCAAGGAGCGTGGCATCAAGGCTGATGTGGAATTTTCCTGGGGAGCCACCGAAGTGAAAGTCCCGGATCTTGTCGATGCCATCGTCGATGTCACGGAAACCGGCTCTTCCATCAAGGCCAACCGCCTGCGCATCGTCGATACGCTGCTGACCTCATTTCCCCACTTCTACGCGAGCCAGGCGGCAGCCGCCGATCCTTGGAAAAAGGAGAAAATGGATCGCATCGCCCTCCTTCTCAAGGCTGCTCTCGCCGCCCGCGGCAAAGTGGGCCTAAAAATGAATTTCCCGAGCGCCCGTTTGCCCGAGCTACTCGAAAAACTCCCGTCCCTCCGCCGTCCCACGATTTCCCAGCTTTCCGAAGAAGGTTGGCTTGCCGTTGAGACAGTGATTGACGAAATCGTCGTCAGGGACATCATCCCCGAACTGAAGCGTCTGGGGGCAGAGGGGATCATCGAGTATCCGCTCAACAAAATCGTCCCCTAATCTTTCATCGTAACCTAACCCCGCAACGCCATGGGCTCCATCAAGAAACGCCGTAAGACCAAGATCAATAAGCACAAGCGCAAGAAGCGCATGAAGCAGAACCGCCATAAAAAGCGTCTCCGCTACAAGTCCTAGTCTCTAGGATTGATCTATTATTACAATCGCCAGAGACTCGGTTCCGGGTCTCTGGCTTTTCCGTGTACCGCAACTTTGTCCGCTCATGAGTCTCCAAGTGGTGGTGAATTTCAAAGTGATCGACGAATCCGAGGATTGGATCGTCGTGAACAAACCCGCGCCCTTGATTGTCCACCCGGCGAATAAAAAGCCCGAACCTACACTGCTGGGCGGCTTGGAAACGCTGCTGGCTTTCGAAATCGCGAACGGAGCCACTTTGGGGATCATCACGCGGCTGGATCGTGACACCAGTGGGATCGTATTGGTCGCAAAGCATACCGAAGCCGCACGCCAGCTCGGATGGATCTTCGAACGCCGCGAAGCCAAAAAGGAATATCTCGCCATCGTCACTGGCTGGCCGGAAGTCGATCAGTGGGAGTGCGCCGAACCGATCATCCGCGCCGGCGAACTCGGCCCATCGGAAATCTGGGTGAGGCAAGTCGTCAACCCGCTCGGACGTGAGTGCCGGACTCGATTTCAAGTGGAGCGCCGCTTCGAACGCGAGGAGGGAAAATTTTCCCTTGTCCGGTGTTTCCCTGAAACCGGACGAATGCATCAAATCCGCATTCATCTCGCCCACGGCGGCTTCCCCATCGTCGGGGACAAAATTTACTCAGGAAATGGATCGGGGTATTTGGAATGGATGGAAACCGGGTGGACACCTGAGCTGCGGAAACGGTTGATTTTGCCGCGGCATGCGCTTCATGCTATGGCTCTTGAGATCACTTGGGCAGATCGTTTTATCCGCTGGAATGCCGATTTGAGCCATGACATGCAGGAATTTTTGGATGGGAAGGTGATTTCAGCCACTCCCGGCGTTGTCATTTGGAGTCGCCATGACTAGCGTCGGCAATGGCATCGCTGGATGAGTTGGTTTCCTTTTTGGATAGTGAATTGAAGACGGCGTCGATTCCCGATTATCCGGGAGCTATGAATGGGCTGCAGCTCTCCAACAGCGGCCAGGTCAATAGGATTGTTGCGGCGGTGGATGCATCCCTTCCCATCATCAAGGCTGCCGCCGAAGGTGGACCCGGGCTCTTGATCGTGCACCACGGGATGTTCTGGCAAGGCTCGCAACCGATCACCGGAGCCTTTTACCAGAAGCTGAAAATCGCCATGGAAGCGGGTCTGGCGATTTATTCATCGCACCTTCCATTGGATGTTCACCCGGAGTGGGGGAACAATATCCAACTCGCCCGTTCGATAGGGATGGAGGCTACAGAGCCGTTTTTTGATCAAAAAGGCCAACTGATTGGTCTTCGCGGAACATGGAGGGGAAGCCGCAGTGAGCTGCAAAGCTCACTGGAAGAGGTGCTGGGCGATAGAGTCCATGTGTGCCCGGGTGGGACGGAGGAAATTTCCAAAATTGGCGTGATTACCGGAGGCGCGGGCAGCGAAGTTGCAAAAGTAGCGGCATCAGGTGTGGGCACATTCATTACCGGAGAGGGGCCTCATTGGAGTTACCCGCTTGCCGAAGAACTCAATTTAAACGTCTTTTACTGTGGTCATTACGCCACCGAAACCTTCGGAGTCAAAGTGCTTGCTGAGGTGGTTTCCCTGAAATTCGCGCTTCCATGGGGATTTTTGGATCACCCCACGGGACTTTAGGCCTAAAATTGATGAGAAACCGTCAAATGGAGCAGCGCTTCTGAAATCACACCGCAAAAATGTGTCAATTTGGTGAAACATGCTTTGGAGTCGTCAGCATGTTGCCAGTGCAAGTTGCAATTTGGGCGGTTTCGGTGAGTTTTTCATCCTGTGGTGATATCCGTATGTCATTGGCTTCCAGTGAACAGCTGACATTTAAGAAAGGTTCAAATAAATGCCGGCAATCTTCAAAAAAGGCTTGCTAGGGATGGCAATGAAGGGTTTTATAGTCACCGTCATCGCGGGCATAGCTTAGTGGTAAAGCGCTATCCTTCCAAGTTAGACATGCGGGTTCGATTCCCGCTGCCCGCTCCATTCCATTTTCTCCAAATTCAAGACCGTCCCCGAAATGAAAAAAACTTTATGCTTCCTGATGTTCAGCGCCTCGCTCGGTTTGCTGCCGGCAAATACGGCGGTTGACTGCAATGCGCTTTCGGTCTCAGTCAAGAATACGGTTGCTGCGGAGCAATCCAAAGTTTTGGAGGTTGTTACGACAGAAGTGACGGCCTGTCCTTCCTGTGCATGTGAAATCGTCAAGGCGGCCATTGAAGGTTCGAACGCAAATGCTCAAATGGTGGCCTCGATTGTCGAGTCCGCAGTAATTGCCGCACCCGAGCAAATGCGCTTGGTGGCGCAATGCGCGGTTGCCGTGGCTCCTGATGCACTGGGTGAAGTCCAAGCGGTTTTGGCGAAATTGGATCCAAATCTCGGGGAGTCCGAGCCAAGCGCCAAAAGTTCCAAGGATGCTAAAGCGCCCGTGGGTGAGGTTGCAGCAATGCCGAATCCATTGGATTTCCCTGGTCAGGGTCCCGTTGGTCCGACGCCAGGTGGACCTGGTGGTTTCCCTCTCATTCCACAATTGCCGCCAGTGATCATTGCGCCTCCCAATGTTTCCAATGTTAATCCCGGCAACGGCAACGGCAACGGCAACGGCAACGGCAACGGCAACGGCAACGGCAAC
>JAZKEY010000012.1:0-108859 GCA_040386755.1 Verrucomicrobiota bacterium
CATCATGAAACTCACCACCTTGTTCTCCATTGCCGCCCTGAGCCTGACCGCCAGCCAGCACGCGTTCTCGCAGACCGTCATCCGCATCGTCGCCTCCAATGGCGACCGCACCGCCACCCAGACCGCCATCTCCAACATCCTCGCCCCCGGATGGACCTTCCAAGGCATCAACGGCAACGCCACCTCCGCCAACCTCAGTGTCGCCACCGGCGCCAACTTCGGCGCATGGAGCGGCTCCTACGCCGGCAATCCCGTCACCATCAAGGTCTCCTACTCCGGCGCACTCGCCGGCATCGCCGCCATCGCCGGCAACACCGACCAGCGCTTCGTCGTCTCCAACGGCACCGGCACCGGTTCCGTCCCCAACCCCCTCACCGGCACCACCCTCGGCACCGACTATGAAACCGGCAAGGCCGACTTCGGCTTCTCCACCAACTTCCAGTCCACCTCGCCCTTCAACGGTGTCTATCAGACCGTCACCTACAACACCGTCGTCGAGGAGGTCGTCGGTGTTTCCCCGCTCGGCTTCTACGCCAGCCCCGGTTTCCCCGGCAGCCCGTCGAGCACCAATCCCACCTTCGTTCCCAACATCACCACCCAGCTCGCCCAGCTCCTCTACACCTCCGGCAGCGTGCCGCTCTCGCTCTTCACCGGCGACCACTCCGCCGACGCGCAGAAATGGGTCTACGCCATCGGCCGCAACACCGACGCCGGACAACGCTTCGGCGCCTACACCGAAGTCGGCCTCGGCACCTCCACCGCCGTCCGCGTTTACAAGCCCGCCTTCTCCACCGCCCAGACCACTACCAGCGGCATCACCTATGGCGGCGTCGCCGGCTCCCACATCCTCTGGCCCGCCGAAACCGTTAGCGACATCTTCAGTCCCGAAGGCAGCGGCGGCTTCAGCTCCGGCGCACTGCTCGCCCAACATCTAACCGTCACGCTCGGCCCCGACGCCTACAAGGGCAAATACACCGAGGAGGGCGATGACTTCTTCCTCCATTCCAACGCCACCGCCGGCTACTACATCGGCTACGTCACCCCCGGAGACGCCAACAACCGCATCCTCGGCCAGAACGGCGTCATCCCCGCGGCCAACCGCGGCGTCGCCCTCACCTACAACGGCGTGGCGCTCACCGACGACAACGTCCGCACCGGCAAATACACCGCCTGGCTCTACAACCGCATCCTCAAGCCGCAGAGCGGGCTAACAGGACTCAAGCTCACCTTCGCCAACGCCCTGCGCGACCGGGTGAAGAACTTCGACGCCCCCTCCGGTGGCGGCCTGTTCGACGATGCGGCCTTCAAGGTCCAGCGCTCCACCGACGGCGGCCTCGTCACCCCGAAATAACTTCCGACAGTCCCTATCCCTCCTCCATGCCTTTTCCCCAGAACATCCGGTTCCGCATCTCCGGCAGATTGCTCATCTACGCCCTCCAGGCGTGGATCGGTGGATTCGCCTCCGCTGCGGATATGAAGTTCTACATCCGCGAATACCGGGTGGACGGGGCCAAGCGCCTCAATGGCACGGAGGTGGGCGAGGCGGTCTATCCGTACCTCGGACCCGGCCGCACTCCGGAAGACGTCGAGATGGCCCGGCAAACGCTTGAGAAGGTCTATCACGACAAGGGTTTTCAAACCGTTAGTGTCATCATTCCCCAACAGGATCCCGGTCGCGGCATCATCCGCCTCCAGGTCGTGGAGGGCAAGGTCGGCCGGTTGCGGATCAATGGCGCGGAATGGTTCCTGCCTAGCAGGATCCGGCGCGAAGTGCCGTCGGTTGCCGAAGGCTCGGTCCCGGATTTCAAACAGATCGAGAAGGAAATCCTCGCCGCCAACCAGCTTGCCGACCGCCGCGTCACACCGGCGCTCAAGCCCGGCCAGGAACCCGGCACCGTAGACATCGACCTGAACGTCGAGGACAAGCTGCCGCTCCACGGTTCGCTGGAACTCAACAACCGCTACAGCGCGGACACAACCCCGCTGCGCCTTAACGGCTCGCTGAGCTACGGCAACCTGTTTCAGTTAGGCCACACGCTCGGCGCGAGCATCCAGATCGCGCCGGAAAACACCGACGACGGCCTGGTTTACTCCGGCTACTATCTCGCGCGCGCTTCCGAGAAGCTGAGCCTGATGGTCACCGCCACCAAGCAGGACAGCAACATCTCCACCCTCGGCGGCGCGGCGGTGGCGGGCAAGGGGGAGATGGCCGGCATCCGCGCGATGGTCGATCTGCCGACGACGGCGACATTCTATCAGACGTTCAGTTTCGGCATCGACTACAAGAACTACGGTGAGGACGTGCTCATCGGCAAGGACGTCATCTCCTCGCCCATCGAATACTATCCGCTGAGCGCCGCCTACGCCGCAAGCTGGATGGGTGACAAGCAATTCACCGAAATGAACACCTCGCTCAACCTGCACCTGCGCGGCATGGGCAGCGACGAGACCGACTACGCCAACAAGCGCTACAACGCGGACGGCAGCTTTATCTATCTGCGCGGCGATACCGCCCACACGCGCGATCTCAAGGGTGGCTCGCAGTTTTTCGGAAAGGTCCAGGGCCAGATTTCCGGCCAACCGCTCGTCAACAGCGAGCAGATCGCGGGCGGCGGACTCGGGACGGTGCGCGGCTACCTCGAAGCCACCGCCCTAGGCGACAACGGCGTGTTTGGCAGCGTGGAGTTCCGCAGCCCCACTCTCATCGGCAAGGGCGACACCTCGCCAAATCCACGTGACGAATGGCGGTTTCATGCCTTTGCGGATGCCGGTCTCGTCGGCATCTACGATCCGCTTCCCGGCCAGAAGACACGCACCGGCCTCGCCGGCATCGGCATGGGCAGCCGGCTCAAGATGCGCGACCACTACAACGCCTCGGTCGATGTCGGAGTTCCCCTCATCGAACAAACCAATGCCGACGACGGCGAATTCCGCGTCACCTTCCGCGGCTGGGCTGATTTCTAACTAATTTCCAACAACTCCATGACGAACCTTCCCCATCTGACTGCCGCTGCGATCCTTGGCCTCGCCTCCACCGCACTCCACGCCGAGGACGCCTGGTGGAACAAGGACTGGACACAGCGCCAGAAGATCACGCTCGACGCCACGGCGATCGGCGGCAGCACGGGCGAGTCCACGCTCCTCGTGCGCATCGCCGACAGTTCGCTTTTCGCCGGAGCCCGCGAAGATGGTGGAGACATCCGGTTCGTTTCTTCGGACGGCAAGACCCTGTTGCCTCACCAGGTCGAACGCTACGACAGCCTGCTGGGAGAGGCATTCGTGTGGGTCAAGGTGCCGGAAGTGAAAGCCAACTCCCTCTATCTCTACTTCGGCAATCCGGAATCACCGGCTCCGGGCAAGTCCTCGGACACCTACGGCGAAAATCTCGCCGCCGTCTATCACTTTGCCGAAACCGGCGCGCCGCCGGCCGATGCCACCGCCAATGGCAACAACGCCTCCGATCCGGCCATCGTCTCCGAAGGAGCGATCATCGGATCGGGCCTGCGTTTGTCAGGAACCAATACCGTCGCCCTCAACGCTACGGAGAGCCTCGCTTGGTCCGCAGGCAAGCCCGTTGCCATCTCGCTCTGGATCAAGCCCTCCATCCTCCAGCCCAACGCGGTGATCCTTTCCCGCGGCGAGGGAAATACGGCATTCAAGATCCTGCTAGACCAAGGCGTGCCGGTTGTGGAAATCGCCAACGGCGGGGCTCCCGTCCGCAGCCAGGGTGGAACGCCCGTCACCGCCGCCACATGGAATCACATCACGGTGGTGGCCGATGGCGGAAGCGTGAAACTTTTCTCCAACGGCGAGCCGCACTCCAGCATCACGACGGGCATTCCCACACTCACCGGCAACATCAACCTCGGCTCCGCTTCCAACGGGCTCAATGGCGAGATCGACGAGCTGCGCATCTCCAACAGCGCGCTTTCACCGGCCGATATCAAACTCGCCTTCATCAACCAAGGCGGCACCGAGGCCGCGCAGAAGGTTCTCTCCGCGGGTGCCATCGAGGGCGGCGAGGAGGGAGGAGGCGGACATGTGATGGAGCATCTCATGCTTTTCGGCGACATCGCCAACAACATGATGTTCGACGGCTGGATCGCCATCGGGGTCTGCGTTGTCATGATCGTCATGGGCTGGACCGTCGCCTTCAGGAAGTTTTTCTATCTGAACCGGATCGAGAAGGGCAACAAGGAGTTCCTCCGCCAGTGGAAAGAGCTCTCCACGGACCTGACCGCGCTGGACCACACCGACACATCGAGCGTCAAGTCGCTCGGAGGTGCCGGCAGCGAGGACGACCAGGAGTCCATGAAGGATTCGCCGCTCTATCAGATTTATCACATCGGATCGGAGGAAATCAGCCACCGCCTGGAGAAGAGGGGCGGCAGAACCGACGGACTTTCCTCGCGTTCCATCCAGGCGATCCGCGCCAGCCTCGACACCGGCCTGGTCCACGAGAACCACCGCCTCACCGACGGGCTCGTCTTCCTCACCATCAGCATCGCCGGCGGACCCTACGTCGGATTGTTAGGAACGGTGGTCGGCGTGATGATCACCTTCGCCATCATCGCCAAGTCCGGCGAGGTCAACGTCAACTCCATCGCGCCCGGCATCGCCTCCGCGCTGCTGGCCACCGTGGTCGGCCTCGTCGTGGCGATTCCCGCGCTGTTCATCTACAGCTACCTCAACAGCCGTATCAAGAAGGTGGCGAGCACCATGCAGGTCTTCATCGACGAATTCGTCGCCAAGATGGCCGAGTTCCACAGCCAGAAAGGCGATCCCGCCCCCGGCGACGGATATTCCATCTAACCCCGGTTTCCACTCATGGCCTCCTCAGACGACAAAAGCTTCGACGACATCAACGTCACTCCGATGGTGGACCTCTATCTGGTCCTCCTGCTAATCTTCATCATCATGACCACCGCCGGCGTCCAGGGTGTGAAGGTGAACCTGCCGTCCGCCAACAGCAAACCCGCCAGTCAGAAGCTCGACGCGCCGAAGACCCAGGCGATCACCATCGATTCCTCAGGCAACATCAAACTCAACACCGTGCCCGTCACCCTCGCGGATTTGGAAAGCCGACTCGGGGCGATCAAAGCAGCCACACCGGACGTGCCGGTCGTCGTCCGCGGCGACCGGTCCAACCAATATCAGCTCATCATGGACGTGCTCGACGTGCTCGGCCGCGTCGGCGTCAACCAGATCGCGCTGGCCACCCAGCCTAACAAATAACCGCCATGTCCGCCAATCCTCCAGCGAAACGCAAGCGCAAGGACGCCAATCCCCTGCCATGGGTGCTGCTCGCCGTCGCCCTGATCGTCGGCGCGATCTGGTTCGTTTCCCGCGATTCCAAGTCCACGCGCAAGACCGTGAAGGCCGAGGACACGATGATCATCACGCTGCCCCCGCCACCACCGCCGCTGCCGAAGGTGGAACCGCCGCCACCCAAGGAAGAACCACCGCCGGAGGAAGAAGAGGAGATGATCGCCCAGGAACCCGTTCCCGAGGACGAACCCGCGCCGGATGACTCGCCGCCCGAGCCTCCCGCAGGTCCCGATCTCGGCCCGGGCTCCGCCGGCGGCACCGGTCCCTCCATCGGTGGAGGCGGAGGAGGAAACGGCAACCGCATTGGCGGTCGCCGCTCCGCCAGCAAATACGGCTGGTACGCCGCCAAGGTCCAGACATCCATCCGCGAGGCAATGGGCCGCCATCCTTCGACCCGCAGCGCCACCATAAGTTTGCAGGTCCGCATCTGGGCGGACTCTAACGGACGCATCACCCGCGCCCAGCTCGTCGGCACTTCCGGCAATCCCGCCGTCGATCAATCCATCCGCAGCCAGGTGCTCGCCGGCCTCCAGCTTCCGCAGGCACCACCGGCCGACATGCCGATGCCGATCAACCTCCGCATCACCGGACGCAAACCCACCACCTGAGACTTTCCCATTTCACTTTTACCCATGCATTTGTTCCGCACCACGCACGTTTCCCTGCTCGCCGCCGCCCTCATCGCCGCGCCCGCCCGCGCCGCCGATGAGGAGGTCCGCACCGAGACCGCACCTGTCACGCCTTCCGTCGAAACCAAGTCCCTAACGGATTCGCCCGATCCCACGGTCGATGCGCCGCTCGCCACCGACCTGCCTGCCGATACCCAACCCGGACCGGACGCCACTCCGTCGGAAAACGTCACCGTCAACCTCATCAACCGCCTCGTCACCAAAGGCATCCTCACCCAGGCCGAAGCCGCGGAGATGATCCAACAGGCGGAAGCCGACGCCGCCACCGCCGCGGCCAGGAAAGACATCGAAGCCCTTCCGCCCGAACCATCTCCCGAGGAGGAAACCCGGATCGCCTACATCCCGGACGTCGTGCGCAACCAGATGCGTGACGAGATCAAACAGGAGCTGATGGCCCAGGCCCGCGAGGAAAAATGGAGTGAGAAACAATACCCGGAGTGGACGGATCGATTCCGTCCCTTCGGCGACATCCGGTTCCGCTCGGAAAACACCTTCTTCCCTGATGGAAATGACAATTCCGGTGTCTTCCCCAACTTCAACGCCATCAACACCGGCTCTCCCTTCGACACCTCCGGCACCCAGTTCTCGCCACAATACAACGTCGATCAGGACCGCCAGCGCAACCGCCTCCGCGCCCGCGCCGGCGCCGACATTTTGTTAGGCGAAGGCTTCAATGCCGGCGTCCGTCTCGCCACCGGGGAATCGAATTCACCCACTTCCCCCAACCAGACCCTCGGCGCCAGCGGCGGCAATTTCTCCAAATACGCCATCTGGCTCGACCGCGCCTTCGTCAGCTATGACGCCGGCCCCGGTGACGGCGAGGAACTCACTTTTCTGCTAGGCCGCTTCGACAATCCGTTCATGTCCACCGAGATCATCTGGGACGACGACATCGGCTTCGACGGCCTCGCCGCCCGCGGCAAGGTGAAGCTCAACGACACCACCTCCACCTTCTTCACCGCCGGCTATTTCCCGGTTTACAACACCGACTTCAACTTCGCGTCCAACCAGCCCGCGAAGTTCGAGAGCACTGACAAGTGGCTCACCGGCGCGCAGCTTGGCATCGAGTGGAAACCCACCGACGATCTAACCGCCAAGATCGCGGTGTCCTACTACGACTTCGACGGCATCCAGGGAGAGCTTTCCTCACCCTTCATCCCGCTGAGCGCCAGCGATGCCGGCGATACCGACACCACCCGTCCGGCTTTCGCCCAGCGCGGCAACACCTACATGGCCTTGCGCGACATCGACAACAGCACCGCCGCCAACGACTTCGGCAACAAATACCAATATCAATACTACGGCCTCGCCACCCCGTTTGAGAACATCGCCATCACCGGACGTCTCGACTACGACCACTTCGATCCCGTCAGGCTCTCGTTGGTCGGCGAGGTCATCCAGAACATCGCATTCGATTCCTCGGCCATCAACAAGATCGCCGTCAACAACCGCGGATCCGGCTCCGCCAACAAGGTCGGCGCCTTCGAAGGCGGCGACACCGCATGGTACCTGTCATTCCTCGCCGGCGACCCGGCGCTTGAGAAACGCTGGGACTGGCAGGCAGGCTTCGGCTACCGCTACGTCGAATCCGACGCCGTCGTGGACGGTTTCAACGACTCCGACTTCGGCGGCGGCGGCACCAACCTCCAGGGCTTCAGCCTCGGCGGCAACGTCGCCCTCTCCAAGGCCGTTCGCTTCGGGCTGCGCTGGATGAGTTCCGACGAGATCGCCGGCCCGCCGCTCAGCACGGACATCCTCCAGTTCGACCTCAACGCGAAGTTCTAACATTCATCATCGCCATGATCCGCAAACTCACCCTACTCGCGTGGTTCTCCCTCATCCCCGCCCTGCACGCCGCGCCCGAGGCTGATCCCTCCGTCAAGCTGCGCGAACAGCTCAAGGCCACCTTGCTCCAGCTCCGCAAGTCGCAGACCGACATCGCCAACGCCCAGTCCGCCCAAGCCGCCGCCGAGGCGAAAAACAAGGAACTGGAGGCACAGGTCGTCTCGCTCAACAAGCGGAACGAGACCCTCGTCAAGCAATCGAATGCCGACAAGACCACCGCCGACCAGTCCATCGCAAAGCTCGATGAAAAGGTCGCCGAGCGTGACAAGCGCATCGTCGAATACAACGACGCGCTCGCGAAATGGAAGGATGGCTATCAGAAAGCCGCCGCCATCGCCCGCACCAAGGAGGAGGAACGCGCCGCCCTCGCCTCCGAGGCCATCGTCCTCAAACGCACCATCGCCGATCGCGAGACCAAGAACATCGCGCTGTTCAACACCTCCATGGAGATCCTCGACCGCTTCGAGAACTACGCCCTCGGCAAGGCCCTTCAAGCCCGCGAACCCTTCATCGGAACCACCCGCGTCAAGGTCGAGAACCTGGTCCAAGGCTACAAGGACAAGGTGATCGATCAACGGATCAGCGCGGCAAAGCCCTGATCTCACAGCTTCCATATCTATCAGCCATGAAACCCCGCCTGCGCTTCCTCGCTCCCGCCATCTTCGGCACTCCGCTCAAATACGGAGTGCCGGTCATCGCAGGGTTTGGCTTCTTCATCAGCGGCCTCAGCGCCCATGGCGGGGACATCCTCCGGGGAGGTGCCCCATCCGCCCGCGGCAACCCGCGCAAGGGCGCGGGCATCGACTCACCCACCCCCGCCGCCACGGACGCGGCACGCGCCAATGCCCGCGACAGCCTCGCGCGCACCACGCGCGCGCTCGATGCCGTGCGGGCCATGCAGGTGGCCGCACGCAACGCCGCTAAAAACGGACCTAACCACCTCGGCGCGAATCCCCTCAAGCCCGTCGTCAACCTCCCCAAGGTCCCCAACGGCCTGGTCACCGGCGGACTGAAGATCTCCGGCTCGGTCACCACCGATCCCTCCCAATGGAAAGGCGCGAACCTCCCCACCCAGACTGTTAGCAAAGGCAGGACCAAGGTCACCATCCAGCAGACCGAACAACAGGCGCTCCTCAACTGGGAGACCTTCAATGTGGGGAAAAAAACCACCGTCACCTTCGACCAATCCAAGGGCGGGGAAAACGTCGGGCAGTGGATCGCCTTCAACAAGATCAGCGATCCCTCCGCCAATCCCACCCAGATCCTCGGCAACATCAAGGCCGACGGCCAAGTCTATCTCATCAACTCCAACGGAATCATCTTCGGCGGTTCCAGCCAGGTCAACGCGCGCTCGCTAACAGCCTCCGCCCTTCCCATCAATGACAGCCTGATCGAGCGCGGCCTTCTCAACAATCCGGATTCGCAATTCCTCTTCGACGGCCTGGGTTCCGGAAAAATCGGCGACATCCGCATCGAGGCAGGAGCAACGATCACGAGCAAGGTTGGGGCCGATGGCAACGGCGGCCGTGTATTGTTGGCCGGCGCGAACATTTTCAACGCGGGAACCATTTCCACTCCTAACGGACAAACCATCCTCGCCGCCGGACTGCAAGTCGGCCTCGCCGCCCACGCGAGCAAGGACCCGTCCCTGCGCGGGCTCGATGTCTACGTCGGCGCGATCAAGGATCCCGCTTCCTCCGAGGAAGCCTACGCGGGCACCGCCAGCAACACCGGCCTCATCGAGGCGGAGCTCGGCAACATCACGATCACCGGCAAGGACGTGAACCAGCTGGGATTCCTCGAAAGCTCGACGTCCGTCGCCCTCAACGGCAGCGTGAACCTCAACGCGTCCTACGGTGCCGTCAAAAACCCGGTTTACGATTCCTCTAACGAAAACACCGGATCCCCTTTCAACCTCAGCAGCACCGGCACCGTCACGTTCGGCGAAGGCAGCGTGACGCGCATTCTCCCCGAATACGCCAGCAAGGACAAGACCACCGGAACCGAACTCGCCCTGCGCTCGCGGATCGAAGTCACTGGAAAAAACATCCACATGACGGGTGGTTCCGAAATCCTCGCGCCGAGTGCCAGGGTTTCCTTCAACGCGGGCGAATGGAAGACCCTGCCCAGCGGTCCCGCCGCTTTCCTCAATTCCACGGGCCAGATCTATCTGGACAGCGCCGCGACCATCAATCTCGCGGGAACCACCGATGCCACCGCGTCCGTTCTCCAGAACTACCTCACCGTCACGCTCCGTGGATCGGAACTCTCCGTGGCCCCGCTCCAGCGCGATGGCAAACTGCGCGGCAACACCATTGTCGTCGACATCACCAAGACCGGCACCTACAACGGCAGGGAATGGGTCGGCACGCCGCTGGCCGACGTGAGCGGCTACCTCGGCATCATCGAACGCGACATCTCGCAACTCACCACCGCCGGCGGCACACTTGACTTATCAGCAGGAAGTTCCGTCGTCGTCCGGGACGGGGCGGTCATCGATGTTTCCGGCGGCTGGACCAAATTCACCGGCGACACGGTGCAAACGACGCGGCTCATGACCAAGGACGGCCGTCTGGTGGACATCTCGGAAGCGAGGCCGGATCAGGTCTATTCCGGCATCTTCTCCGGCACGTCCACCATCGTTCACGAGAAATGGGGAGTCATCGATGTTTTCCAACAGGCGCTCGCCCCCACCGGCCAGCGCTATCAGGCGGGCTTCATCCACGGATCCGCAGGTGGCAGCATCAGCATCAGCACGCCCACGGTGGCACTCGATGGCAGCTTTCGCGGAAACACGGTGGCTGGCCCCTATCAGAACCGCTCCGGCCCCACCTCCAGCAATCTTCCGGCACAGTCCTCGCTCACGCTGAAGCTCCAGGCGCAGGTTCTATCAGGATCAAGCATCCTCACCCATTCGCCCGGCAACCCGACGATCACCTTCGGCAAGGGCAGCCAGGTTTCGCCCGGTGATTTCGTTCTCGATGCGAATGGCGATGCCGCAGCGCTGCCCACCGAACGTCAGGAGGAAATCACCCTCGCTCCCAATCTCCTGTCACAGCATGGATTCGGCAACCTCACACTCATCAACGAGGGCGGAGACATCATTCTCCCCGAGGATGTCACGCTTTCGCCAGCCAACGGCGGATCGATCTCCCTCACGGCGGCGAACATCGATGTTCTGGGAAAAATCATTTCCCCCGGTTCCTCGCTTTCGATCACCACCCTCAACCTCACCAGCTACGAGAAGGAACTGCTCACCGACAATGATGCGACGCCCGCACCTAACATCGGCCGCGGGCTCTTCACGCTCGGCTCCAAGGCGGTTCTCGATGTCGCGGGTTCCCTCATGGACGAACGCCTGGGAGCCGCCGACTCCCCCATTTCCCTGAATGGCGGTTCTGTCAAAATCACCGCTTACAGCGCGGATCTCCAGCGCGGTTCGCTCATCGATGTTTCCGGAGGCTTCCACCTTTCGCCCAAAAACGTCGGCACCCATGGCAGCGGTGGCCTGATCCAGATCGCGGCGGGCAAGGATCCCGGCAAGCACACGGTTCTCGGCGGCACTCTAACACTGAACTCCACGTTGCGCGGATTCTCGGGCACCGATGGCGGCTCGCTCCACATCGAGGCACCGCGCATCCAGATCGGCGGCTCTTCCGATGAGGCGGGGACGCTGGTTTTCGCCCCGAATTTCTTCAATCAGGGCGGATTCGCGAATTTCCAGCTAACAGGTTACGGCATCGGAAGCAGCCCGGGAGTCCTCGTAAAATCCGGAACCACCGTCCGCCCGAAAGTCGCCTCGCGGGAAGCGGTGATCGACCCGGAAACCGGCGCGCTGCGGCTCATCGAAGTCACCCACGGCCGCGACATGCGGGAAACGGTGAATCTCACGCTTTCCTCCTCCGGCATCCGCGACCTAACAACCGTGGAGGTTGGTGACGTGATCGTCGAGAGTGGTTCGGTCATCCATACCGATCCCGGTGGCACGGTGAAGATCACCGGCAATCTCGTTTCCATCGACGGGACGATCCTCACGCCCGGCGGCTCGATCTCCGCGGCGGGCGGCTCGACTTCGGTGTTCGGCACAGGCCTGCCGGACCCACGCGTCACCACCCACATCGGCTCGCAGGCCGTTCTTTCCGCGGCGGGGACGGTCGTCCTCACGCCGGATGCCTACGGAAGGCGCACCGGCAAGGTTCTGGCCGGCGGTTCCATCACCCTCGGGGGAAATCTATCCGTTTCCACCGGGGCAATTCTGGATGTTTCCGGAACCAGCGGCATTCTCGACGTGGTCGCGGACACCGTCACTCCGGCGGGCAATCCGATCACCCCTTCCAACGGACTTATCAACGTTCCTGGCGGTCTCCACACCGTCCCCGTCCGCGTGGACAGCGACGGCGGCTCCATCATCCTCAAGGGCGGGGAACTCCTGCGCACCGACGGCACCCTGGTCGGGCTGGCGGGAGGAAAGACCGCGCTCGGCGGCTCTCTATCCATTTCCTCCGGCATCTACGATTCCACGGGCATCGGCATTCCGGCCTCCACGGTCAGCCTCACAGTGACCAATAGCGGGACGGCCGTGGACAACGCCCTCGGCGCGACTCCCGGCAATGCCGGACTCTTCGCCGTGGACACCTTCGACAACGGCGGCTTCGACTCGCTGGCCCTTGACGGAGTGGTCGCATTCGATGGCCCGGTTAGGATCAACGCCAGACGCGACCTCAGCGTCGCCTCGAACGGATTCCTCTATGCGAATGACAAGGTGGAGCTCAACGCGGGCCACATCACGATCGGCAAGTCCCAACCGGTGGTCCTGCCGGAAAACGAGAAAAGCCCCTTCACCGGAAGCGTCCTGCCATCCTCCGGAGACGGCCGGCTCATTGTCAGGTCGGGACTCATCGATGTCGGCCACCTGTCGCTCCAACAGATCGGCAGCGCCTCGCTGGTGGCGGTGGACGGCGACGTCCGCGGCAGCGGTACGTTCCAGATCGCGGGCGATCTGACCATCCGCGCCGGACAGATCCATCCGAACACGGCATCGGAACTCAACTTCATCGCCTACGACTCGGTGGTGTCCGGAAGCATCCACATCGTAGCCGCCGGAGAACGCGGACTTCCCCTATCAGCCGGAGGCACGCTCGGCATCTACGCCTCGAACATCCTCCAGGAAGGAACCCTCCGCGCGCCGTTCGGAACCATCAATCTCGGCTGGGATGGTACCGGCACGCCTCCGGTGGACATCCTCGCGGGCAGCGGCGCGGCATCGCTTTTTCCCGTCACGAAAACGCTCACGCTCGGCTCGAAAAGCGAAACATCCGTGTCGGCCATCGACCCGTTCACCGGCAAAGGTGTCACGATCCCCTACGGCATCAGCACCGATGGCGAGAACTGGATCGATCCGCGCGGCGTGGACATCACCACCGGAGGTGTTCCCGAAAAATCCGTGGTCATTTCCGGCGTCGATATCACCACGGAAGACGGATCGCTCATTGATCTCCGCGGTGGAGGCGATCTGTATGCCTACCGCTGGGTCAAGGGACTCGGCGGCCCTTCCGACATCCTCGCGTCCTCCAACAGCTTCGCGGTGATCCCTTCCTACGGCGCGATTGCAGCGCCGGTTTCCGAATTCAACGCGGGTGCCGACGAGGACAACGCGATCTCGCCTTATACGAACAACACGCTCAAGGCAGGAGACCGCGTTTATCTATCAGGCAGCGACAATCTCGCCACCGGATACTACACCCTGCTGCCCGCTCGCTACGCCCTGCTGCCCGGTGCCGTTCTCGTCACACCCACCGGTGGCACGGGCTCGGCAACGGTCGAACTGGCGGATTCCTCCAGCATCGTTTCCGGATACCGCTACAACAGCCTCAACACGGAACGCGAGGTGCCGGAGTTGACCACCCGCTTCGAGATCGCGCCTTCCAAGGTCGTCCGTGCCCGCGCCGAATACCACGATCTCCTCGCCAACACCTTCCTCAGGGACGCGGCGGAAAATGCCGAAACCACCGTGCCACGGCTGCCGACGGACTCCGGACATCTGGTTTTCCAATCCTCTCTGTCGCTCGATCTGGCAGGCTCGGTTTCCTCCAAGTCGATCTCCGGCGGACGCGGGGCCGCCATCGACATCAGCACGCCGCTCAACACGTTCATCGCATCAGCTGCCACCGCCTCGCAGGCACCGGCGGGATCGATCGTCCTCGATTCCAAAACGCTCTCTTCCTTCGGTGCGGAAACCCTGCTCATCGGCGGCAGGCGCACCAGCGGGGCGGACGGCGAAACCATCACAGTCACCTCCTCACAGCTCACGGTGGATAACGAAGGCTCCACCTTGAGCGGCACGGACCTGATCCTCGTCGCGAAGGATCAACTCACCGTCGCCAAGGGATCTTCTATCAAATCCACGGGAAGCCTTGTGGATTCGGATGTCCTCCGCATCGAAGGAAACGGCCTCGCCATCCGGGTTTCGCAGGACAAGGAAGCATCCCTGGTCCGCTCTGGAGTCTCCGCGGGCAGCGACAAGCTGTCGATCGGCGGCGGAACCTCCATCCGCGGCTCGGCCATCATTCTCGACTCCTCCGCGGAAATGGAAATCGCCGCCAGCTCCACCCTCGACGCGGATTCCTATCAGTTCCATGCCGGACGGATCTCCCTCATGCTGGGAAACAACTCGTCTCCAGCGAATGGCGGACTGGTCGTTTCCAACAAGACCCTCGACAAGATCGGGGCGGCCTCGTCACTTGAACTGCTCAGCTATTCCTCCATCGACCTGTACGGGTCCGGCTCCTTCGGCTCCGTGCACGGCCTCGCAGATCTAACATTAAGCGCCGGCGAAATCTCCGCCTCCGGCACCCCCACGGGAACCGCGCGGATTTCCGCAGGAAACCTCCATCTCGCCAATCCGGCATCCGCTCCGTCGGCTTCGGGCAGCGGCGCATCAGGCAACCTGGTATTCTCCGCCAATACCATCGAACTGGGAGCCAATCAGGTGGCCGTCAACGGCTACGATTCCGTCACGCTCGAAGCCACTGGCGGCATCACCGGCATCGGCACCGGAACATTCAAGGCCGCGCGTGATCTGACGATTGCCTCCCCCATTCTAACGGGTGACGCGGGATCCATCCGCACCATCACCGCCGGGGGAGATCTCAGGATCGAGGGAACAACCGGCACCGCATCCGTCTCGCCCGGACTGGGCGCGGCGTTGACCTTGCAGGGAGCCAACGTCGATGTCGCGGGCGACATCTCGCTTCCGGGTGGAGCCCTCACGGTCAACGCGCTTTCGGGCGATCTGAAAATCCGGTCGCTGCTGGATGTTTCCGGCAGCGTCAGGCAATTCAAGGACACGCTCCGTGTGGCGAACGCCGGTTCCATCACCCTTTCCGCCAGCTCGGGAGACATCACGCTCACGGATTCGTCCACGCTCGATCTATCAGCCGCGAGCGAGGGCGGCAACGGGGGTAACCTGTCCATTTCGACGCCGGCAGGATCGCTCGACGCCCGCGGCCTGATTCTTGGAAATGGCGACATTGGAGGCGGCTTCTCGCTCGACGTGTTCGAGCTTCCCTCGCTGTCCGGATTGAGCAGCGTCTTGGAGGACTCCGGCCTCACCGGCAGCCGTTCCATCCGCGTGCGCTCCGGCGACGTGGAAATCGACGGGCTTTCCGAGGTCCGCAACTTCGTTCTATCAGCCGACGGGGGCGACATCGATGTCACCGGCACGATCGACGCATCCGGAGCCACCGGCGGACTCATCCGCCTCTCCGCCAGTGGTGATCTAATCCTCCACGATGATTCCCTTCTCACCGTGGCTGGCGACGATTTCGATGCCGCGGGCAAGGGCGGCTCGATCACCCTTGAGTCGGGTTCCTCGCTCAACGCGGTGGCGGGCAGCGGCGCTGTGGACATCCGTTCCGGATCAACGCTCGATCTATCCGTCGCCTCGTGGGTCGCGGGAACCGAGGAAACGCCCGGCTCCAGCACCCACAGCGGCAGGTTCACCGGCAAACTCCACATCCGCGCTCCCCGTCTGGCGAATAACAAGGATCTCCAGGTGGATGCCATCCGCGGCGAAATCGTCGGTGCGTCCGGTATTCTGGTGGAAGGCTACAAGCTCTACGACCTCACCGCATCGGGCACGACCGGCACCATCACCAGCGCGCTTCAGACCAGCATTCGCAACGACTCGACCGCCTACCTCGGTGCGGCCGGAGCCAGCAACGCGAACTCCATCGCCATCGCCGACCGGTTGTTAGCGGAGAACACGGGGCTCGCCGATCTGCTGGTCCTCGCGCCCGGTGTGGAAATCGTCAATCTCAACGGAGATCTCACCCTGGGAAGCTCGTCATCCAACACCACTTCGGACTGGAACCTCTCGACCTACCGTTACGGTTCGAAGAGCGCACCCGGCGTGCTGACACTCCGCGCTTCAGGAAACCTAGTGTTCAACAACGCCCTCAGCGACGGATTCAGTCCCACCTTGGCGAACAGCGACAACACCTGGCTCTGGACGGCGCGGCTTACCAGCCAGAACACTTTGTTGCCCGTCAACATGCAGTCGTGGGGTTACCGGTTGACCGCCGGAGCGGATCTAGCAGCCGCGGATTCCTCCGTCACCCGGGGGATCGCGGAGCTGGACGATAATGCAGGTTTCCTCAAGCTCGGCAAGAACGCCACGAACGTCTCCACCAGCACGGGAAACTCCGCCACCACCGCATCGGCCATCGCGAACAACTATCAGGTCATCCGCACCGGCGGCGGCGACATCTCGATCAACGCCGGCCGGAGCGTGCAGCTCCTCAACCAGTTCGCCACCATCTACACCGCAGGCACCCGCGTGGAGGACACCACCATGGGCGGGACCTTCCGCACACCGAACCTGAATCTAACCGGCATGAACTCCGTGCTCGGAAACGCCCAGCAGTCGTATTCGGTCACCTACAGCATGGGCGGAGGCAACCTTTCCATCAACGCCGGAGAGAACATCGAACACCTCACGCTGAGCGGAGGCCAGCTCGTCGCCGACTCGCAGCTCCAGATGCCAACCAATTGGCTCTACCGCCGCGGCTTCACCGATGAAACCGGCACCTTTGGCGAAAGCCGCTGGGCCGAATCGGCATCCACCACTTGGTGGATCGACTTCAGCAACTTCTTCCAGGGAGTCGGCGCGCTCGGCGGCGGCAACGTCGCCCTCAACGCGGGCAACAACATCAGCAACGTGGACGCCGTGATCCCCACCAACGCCCGGATGCCAGGCTACACCGACAGCACGCAGACCGTTAGAACGACACCCTCCGCCTCATCCCTGCTGGAGCTCGGTGGCGGCAATCTCACCGTCACCGCAGGGAACAACCTCGATGCCGGCGTTTACTACGTCGAGCGCGGCCACGGCCAGCTCCACGCCGGGGGCTCGATCCTCACCAATGCGACGCGCTCGGTGCTCACGCAGAGCAACATCACCGCCGGGCAATCCTCAACCTACACCGAGCTGCCCACCACCCTCTTCACCGGCAAGGGCGGATTCGACGTCAGTGCGAATGGCGACCTATTGTTAGGTCCGGTTTCAAATCCCTTCCTGCTGCCAGGTGGCCTGCTCAACAGCTTTTGGTACAAAACCTATTTCTCCACCTTCTCGCAGGACTCGGAAATCCGCGTCACCTCGCTCGGTGGCGATGTCACGCTCCGCACCGCCGCGACCCTTCCCGGCGGGACCGCGGGAGCCGCGATTCCGCTCCTGCAGAGCTGGTTCTCCAACAAGCTGCTGTTTTCCACACAGGCCGCTTCCAACAACAAGCCGTGGCTGCGCCTCAACGAAACCTCGGTCGCTCCGTTCCAGACGCTGTTCACGCTCCAGCCCGGCTCGCTTCTCGCCACGTCCTTCACCGGCGACATCGCGCTGACCGGCAAGTTCAACCTCTCGCCATCTCCCACCGGCACACTTGAGCTGCTAGCGGGCGGATCGATTCTCGGCTTCACGCCTAACGGAATCGTGACCGTCAGCGGTGTCGACACCACCACCTGGGGCGCGGCCTCGGTCAATCTGTCAGACACCGACCCAGCCTCCATTCCGGGTGTTCTCACGCCGTTCGCCTATCAGGAAATCGCCGGCACGTCCAACAGCGCCGGACTCACCGGCGGGCTGGAGTTCATGCTGCCCGTCAACCGGCTCTTCGCCGAATCCGGCAGCACCTTGGGAGAAAACGCCATCCTCCAGACCAAGCAGGCGCTGCATGCCCCAATATTGCTTCACAAGGATGACAAGGAACCCGCCAGGCTCTATGCGGAGGGTGGCGACATCCTCGGCCTCACCCTTTTCTCGCCCAAGGAAACGCGCGCCATTGCCGGCAACGACATCGCGGACATCGCCTTCTACATCCAGAACACGCATGCGTCCGACACCAGCATCATCGCCAGCGGACGTCACCTCAGCCCCTACGACTCCGCCACTCCCCAGCGCATCGACTCGATCTCCATGGGCAACGCCGCCAACGTCGACAGCTCCGCGCTTGCCGGTGATTTGCAGATCAGCGGCCCGGGCACGCTGCAGGTGTTAGCAGGTGGAAACCTCGACCTCGGCATCGGCGGCAACAACGCGGACGGCACCGGAACCGGCATCACCAGTATCGGCAACGCACGCAATCCCTACCTGCCATTCTCCGGTGCCGACCTCGTCGTCGGCGCGGGACTTGGCCCCTCCACCAGCCTCTCGCGAAGCCAGATCAATCTCGATGGCTTCATCGAAGACTTCGTGCTCACGCCCAAGGGACAAAAGATCCTCGATAAAGTCGCGCCGGGTATCGATTTCGAAAAACAGTCGGAAGAGGATCAGGCGGGCATCGCCATCGACGTCTTCTATCGGATCCTCCGCGACGCGGGAAGAGCCTACGCGAAGACGGGAAATTACAAGACTGCGAAGGAAGCCATCAAGTCGCTCTTCGGCGAGGGCGACTGGGAGGGCAACATCCTCGCCCGCTCGCGCGACATCCGCACGACCAGTGGCGGCGGCATTTCCATCCTCGCACCGGGCGGCGGACTGTCTCTAGCAGAAACCGAGGCCGGGAACACCCTCTCCCCTCCCGGTATCATCACCGAAGGCGGTGGAAACATCTCCATCTTTGCCAACAACGACGTGAGCATCGGCATCGGCCGCATTTTCACCCTGCGCGGCGGCAACGAGGTGATCTACTCATCCAAGGGCGACATCGCGGCAGGCTCTTCGTCCAAAACCGTGAAATCCGCGCCTCCCACCCGTGTGCTGATCGATCCGCAGAGCGCGTCCGTTAGAACCGACCTGTCCGGCCTCGCCACCGGCGGCGGCATCGGCGTGCTCGCCACCGTCAAGGGCGTGAAACCCGGCGACGTCGATCTCATCGCGCCCGAAGGCACCGTCGATGCGGGCGACGCGGGCATCCGGGTTTCCGGCAATCTCAACATCGCCGCCACCCAGGTGCTCAACGCGGGCAACATCTCTGTTTCCGGCAACAGCGCGGGCACTCCCGCCCCGGTTTCCGTGGGTGCCAACGTCGGTAGCCTGACCGCCGCATCCGCCTCGGCGGCAGCCACCACCGCCACGACTGCGAACGCTCAGGAAAAGGCTGCGGAGCAGACAGTGCAGCAGGATGAGGACTCGGAAGTCCAATCGATCTACACCGTGGAGGTCCTTGGTTACGGTGGTTCCTCCGAGGATGAGGACGAAGAAGACGAAGAAAATGGCGAGTGAGATTCCTATCAGAATCAATACCCGCAAAAAAACATTACCAAACTGCGCAACTTAGTATTTTCTAATTGACCACGTTCGGAAACAGGTGTTTTCTTTCCGCGTCGCAACGGTCCACGGTACGTGCCGAGCTGGGTATCGACAGAAACCATACCTAACCAAACACGTACCATGAAATCACCGATTTCCCTGACCCGTTCCCTCCGTTGCACGCCGACCGGAAGCCTTTGTTGAGGCCCGCCGCGTTTCCGGTCCGTTGACTCCGCCTGCCATCAGGCTGCGGGTCCATCGCTTTCCTGTGTGTTATGGCCGTGGTTGGCTTGCTTGTAGCGAGGTCCGCCCCGGTGTTCCGGGGCGGACCATGCCGCCCGGCCCTACTCCGGACTCATTCCAATGATTCCCGTCATCCTGCGGGAAACCCAATTCTAACAATCCAAATCATGCATCTTCCAACACCCCAATTTTCCCGGCTGGTCACCGTGCTTGCCTTCGACCTCTCCGATCCGTCGCTCGACTCGATGATTCTCGCCTGGGATCATATCACCACCCGTTTCATCAACCCCATCCGCCACCATCGGGAGGCGGCGGGCCGGATCGAATCGATCCGCCTGCTATCCATCCATGATGCGGTGCACGCCGTGTTCGGCTCCGGTGGCGGCTATGTCTTCAAGCGTTCCGCACCCGACGATTCGTTAGGCGCGGCGCTGGCCGCCACCGCCCGGGCATCCCACGACGTGCTTGCCGCGGTGTTCCGCTCCCCCTCGCAGCAGGAGGATCTCAAGCACACGCTTGAGGAAAGCCTGTCACTGGTTTCCGACGCACGCGAACGGGTGGCCGGTTCTCTATCAGGATCCCAGAGCGCCGCATCCTATCTCCTGACGTTCGCTCCCTTCATCGAAAAGGTGCGGGAAGTGGTGTATGAAAACCATGAGCATCCCGCGGCAGGATTCGTCAGCACCCCCTTCCCACCGATCCGTTCTCTCGTCACCCGGCCCCATTTCCACGGCGGCTTGCAGTGGCGCAGATCCGCCTGACCGGTTTCCCTAACCGGTCATGGGCCAACCTTGGACCGAGGCCCGCCGGATTCTCCGGCCAGAGGCTTCAGTCCAGGGTTGTTTGCTTTTAGCGGGCTCCCATGAGCGTCTCGGTCACGTCGTCCAGCGTGATCCAGCCGATGTGGGAACCGTCGTCCGACTGGACCAGGGCCGCGATCTCGCGGTTTTCGAGAAAGGCGGCAAGCAGTTGGGTGAGCGACGCGCGGGCGTTGATTTTCAGGACCGGTCTCAGGTGCCCGCGCCAGTCGGCGGAGCCTCCGCTGAGGAGGTTGCTTTCGAACAGTTCGCGCACACGGACATAGCCGCTGATGTTGGCGAGCGTGCCATCCCCGCTGACCGGATAGCTCCGGTGGAGCTTGCCGCCGCACGAGCGGACGTTTTCCAACAGATCCGCACGGAGGTCGAACAACCGCATCGCAGCCGCGGGGACCATGGCGGTCGACACCCGCCGGGCGGACAGCGTGGCCGCATGGATAATGATGATCTCCTCGCGGTTATGGATGGCCTGCTCGGCTTTCGCGGCCTGGACCAGCGTGATGATGTCCATGATCTTGCTGTCTTCCTTCCTGGACGACGGGGCCTTCGGCTTGAGTTTCTCACAGAAGGCGTCCATCAGAAGAACCAGCGGATGTCCCAGACGGAGCATCCATTCCAGCGGCAGCAACAGCGGTCCGGCAAGACGGGCCGCGTGATGGACACCGATGATCTTGGGAGCCATCTCGCCACCGAACAGGATTCCAATGGTCAGAATGCCTGAAAACAACCAGAGCCATTCCGCCCCGAAACGCTGGACAAAGATCGCTCCGGCAAGGGTGACCAGGCCGGTATTTGCAATCGTGCTGAACACGAGCACTGCGGCGATCGGACGCTCGATGTGGTTCTTGAGCACGAGCCACCGCCCGGCTCCCTTTACGCCTCTCGACTCCTTCACCCGCAATTCGAGCGGGTTCAGGCTCAACAGGACGGCTTCGGTGAGTGAGCAGACAAACGAAACCGCAACAACGGCCACGCAAAGTATCAGCAGGATCGTGAATTCCATGGCGGTCGCGGAAGGTGATCAAAAAGAAACGGGATCCGCGTCCTCCCCGCGCATCCGACTGATCTGATAGAAGTCCGGATCATTCCTCCGGAACGATCTTCCGGATGGCGACCTCGTCGCCCACGCTCAGTCCGAGCTCTTCGAGTTGCTTTCTCGACAATTCGACATCGGCAAACTGACCGTCCTCGAGACGCACGCTCAGCGTCGCGACAGGACCCGCGGAAAACACGTGCTGGATGCGCGCCATGCGGTCGGTGGTGGGATCATACTCGGCGGCGAACACCACCTCGATCTCATGCGGACGGACATACTGTTTGGTTCCATCCACCTCGGTCAGCTTGTTGACGTTGCCGAGGAACTCGTAAACGAACGGGCTGCGCGGATGATCGTAGATTTCCTGCGGGGTGCCGACCTGCTCGATGCGCGCGTTGCGCATGACGACGACCTGGTCGGCAAGCTCCAGCGCCTCTTCCTGATCGTGGGTGACGAACAGCGTTGTTAGGCCGATCTCGTCATGGAAAATCCGCAGCCAGCGGCGGAGGTCCTTGCGAACCTTGGCATCGAGCGCGCCGAACGGTTCGTCCAGCAGAAGCACCTTCGGCCGGATGGCGAGCGCGCGGGCGAGGGCCACCCGCTGGCGCTGGCCGCCGGAAAGCTCGTGCGGGCGACGCTTGTCGAGGCCATCGAGCTTCACCAGCCCTAACAACTCACTAACGCGGTCGCGAATCTCGCCTTTCGCCGGACGTTGCGAGCGCGGCAGCACGGTGAGGCCGAAGGCGATGTTGTCCGCGACCGTCATGTGGCGGAAGAGCGCGTAATGCTGGAAAACGAAACCGACTCCGCGTTTCCCAGCCGGGATGTTCACGACGTTGTCACCGTGGAACAGGATTTTTCCCGGGCCGTCGTCGGCGAATTCGAGACCTGCGACGATCCTCAGCAGGGTGGTTTTCCCAGAGCCGGACGGGCCTAACAACGCAGTGAGCGATCCGTTCGGAACCTCGAGCGACACATCCTCCAGGGCTTTGTAGCTGCCGAAGGTCTTGCTGATCGATTTGATGGAGATGGACATGGAGAGAAGGAAGATGAAGTGCTGGAAAATGGGTTGCTTGGATCAGTGCTTGCCCTGGGACGAGTGGCCGGAGAAATGCTCGACGACGCTCTTGATGCCGAGGGTCATGAGCGCGAGCAGCGCCAGCAAGGTGGCGCAGGCGAACGCGGCGCTGAACTGGTATTCGTTGTAGAGCACCTCGATGTGCAGCGGCAGCGTGTTGGTCTTGCCCCGGATGTGGCCGGAGACGACGGAGACCGCGCCGAACTCGCCCATGGCGCGGGCGTTGCAGAGCAGCACGCCGTATAGCAGGCCCCACTTGATGTTAGGCAGGGTGATGCGGCGGAAGATCTGCCAGCCGCTGGCACCGAGCGTGACGCCCGCCTCCTCCTGGTCACTGCCCTGGGCCTCCATCAGCGGGATCAGCTCGCGCGCAACGAATGGGAATGTCACGAACACCGTGGCGATGACGATGCCCGGAGTGGCGAAGACGATTTTCGGATTGGCCAGCCACGCGGCAAGGCCCTCGAAGAGTCCGCCGAAGTTCTCGCTTTCCGCGGCTCTCGCGGCGACCGACGCGAGGGGCGCGAAGAACGCTTCCAATGTCCCCGGCGGGATCCAGCCCTTGGAGCCGAAGATCATCACCCACACCAGGCCGGCGATGACCGGCGACACCGCGAAGGGAAGATCGATCAGGGAAATCAGGAGAGCCCGTCCCTTGAAACGGTATTTCGTCACCAGCCACGCGGCGGATAGACCGAACAAGGTATTGAGGGGAACCGAGATGCCCGCGGCGAGCAACGTGAGCTTGATCGCCGAAAGCGCGGCCTCGTCGGTTAGAGAAGCGAAGAATACCTCCCAGCCACGCCGGAGCGCCTCCGAGAAAACCGCCAGGAGCGGCAACAGGAGAAACAGCGCAAGAACGGTGAGAGCCGCGAGAATCAGGAGGATCCTCACGGGTTTGGATTCAGTGGTGACTTCGAGATTGGCCATGGGATCAGCGTTTCTGCCAGTCGAGCCGGCGCTGGAGGAGATTGATGAGAAGAAGCAGGATGAAGGAGACAATCAGCATGGCGGCGGCGAGCACGGCGGCGGCCCCGTAGTTGAATTGTTCGAGCTGTGAGACGATGAGCAGCGGCAGGATCTCCGTTTTCATCGGCAGGTTGCCGGAAATGAAAATCACCGATCCGTATTCGCCGATGGCCCGGGCGAATGCCAGGGTGAAACCGGTGATGAGCGCCGGGACCAGCAGCGGAAACACCACCCGCCGGAACACCGTCCAACGGCCCGCACCCAGTGTGGCGGCGGCCTCCTCGATTTCCTTGCCGAGATCCTCCATCACGGGCTGCAGCGTGCGGACGACGAAGGGAAATCCGATGAACGTCAGTGCGACGAAAATCCCTAACGGGCTGTAGGCCGCGCCGAACTCGGCCCAGTGATTGACCTGCTCGCCTAACCAGCCGGTGGGATGCCAGGTTTCCCTCACCCAGTCCGCGGTGGAGGCGAGACCGCCGCCGATCCATCCTGACTTTCCGTAGATGGAAGTCAGTGTGATGCCCGCCACGGCGGTGGGAAGGGCGAAGGGCAGATCCACCATCGAGTCCAGCAGTCTCCTGCCTGGAAACTCATAGCGCACCAGCACCCAAGTGACTAACAGACCAAGAACCGCGCTGACCGCAGCAGCCGCGGCGCTCAGGCCGAAGGTGAGGCGTGTCGCCGCGATGACCCGCGGTGAGCCTAGCAGGGTTTTCCACTCCTCCCATCCCAGGCCGGCCGACTTGACGAACAAGGCGGCCAGCGGAATCAGGATGATGAGGCTCAGCCAGGCGATGGTGAAACCCATCGAAAGGCCGAAGCCGGGTATGACTCGTCGTTTGGACATGGAAGGAGCGGATTCGGGCGTTTACTTGGCGCTGTAGATCTTGTCGAAGGTGCCGCCATCGTCGAAATGGGCCTTCTGCGCCTTGGCCCAACCACCGAAGTCGGCATCGACGGTCACTAACGGAAGCGACGGCAGCTTGTCGGTGAACTTCGCGGCGATCTCCTTGTTGCGCGGACGATAGAAGTGCTTGCCAGCCAGGTTCTGAGCCTCATCGGTGTAGAGGAATTTCAGATAGGCCTCCGCCGCTTCGGTCGTGCCGTGTTTCGCGGTGTTCTTCTCAACCACGGCCACGGGAGGTTCGGCGAGAATGCTGATCGACGGATAGATCACCTCGGTCTGGCCGGGGAACTCCTTCTCGATCAGATAGGCCTCGTTTTCCCAGGATAGGAACACGTCGCCGATCTTCCGCTGGGCGAAGGTGGTGGTGGAACCGCGGGCACCGGTGTCCAGCACGGGCACGTTCTTGAAGAGTTTCGTCATGTAGTCCAGCACCTTGGCCTCATCCTTGGCGAAGGACTTCTCCGCCCATGCCCAGGCCGCCAGATAGTTCCAGCGCGCTCCGCCCGAGGTCTTCGGGTTCGGAGTGATCACCTGCACGCCCGAATGCACCAGATCTCCCCAATCCTTGATCGCCTTCGGGTTGCCCTTGCGGACGACGAAAACGACAGTGGAGGTGTAGGGCGAGCTGTTATCAGGCAGCTTCGCCTGCCAGTCGGCGGGAAGGAGTTTGGCTTCCTTGTTGAGCACGTCGATGTCGCCGGCAAGCGCGAGTGTGACGACGTCGGCCTCAAGGCCGTCGATCACCGAACGGGCCTGTTTTCCGGAGCCGCCGTGGGATTGTTTGACTTCGACCGTCGCCCCCTTTTCCTCCTGCCATTTCTTTGCGAAGGCGGCGTTGACCTCGACGTAGAACTCGCGGGTCGGATCGTAGGAGACATTGAGGAGCGAGACGTTGCCGGACTTGCCTTGAGAGGCGGAGGAGGCGCTTTTCTTGCATGACGGCAGCACGAGTAGTGACGCGGCCAGGATGAAGGTGATGGAAATGGTTTTCATGATGATTTGTGAGTGAGTGTTATTTTTCCGGCAAGGTTCCGGAGATGGTTTCAGTCCCTGCTGGGGATTCTCGCTTCGGCCTCGGCGAAGGCGGTGAGAACGTCTTCGGAGTTGGACGCATTCAGGAGGGGTTCGATCGCTCCTCCGTGAAGAATCCGTGCAAGCCGCGCGATGCCGTGGAGATGGGAGCGGTCGTCCGGAGTGCAGAGCAGGAAGAACAACGAGGTGCCCTCGCCATCCTCCGCGCCGAAGTCGACCGGTGCCGACGTCCTGAGGAGGCACAGGAACTGCCGCTCGATCGCCAACGGGATCGGCCGGCGCGGATGACAAAGCGCGACACCGCCGGGCATCGCCGTGCTGCAGAGCGATTCGCGGTCCACCAGCGATGCTAACAAATGATCCTTGTCGAGCAGGAGCCCGGTGGTCTCGGCGAGATCCACCAGCGCGCGCAGGACATCGGCTTTGGTTGTTAGCGGAACATTCAGGGCGATTCCCTTCTGTGGCAACCGCGAGGCAAGGCGGTCGATGCGGTGAGGATCGCGGAAAACGCCATCCGCCACGAGGGAGGATTCCATTTTCGTTTCCAGTTCGGTGATGTGGGCGGTGTCGAGCGTCTGGATCTTTTGTTCGAGCCAGTCCACGACATCGTCGCGGCGGAACCGCCATTGACCTTCGATTTCAAGGCCCGGCAGGCGTTCGCCGCGGACCAGGCCCTCGATGAAACGCGTGGACCAGCCGAGGTAGGCCGCGAGCTGGCCGATGGTGAGGTAATCCTTTTGAATAATGGATTCAGGACTGATGGTGGGATTCATTGGATTTCGGGGTAGGTGATGATTTGATGTGGATATTTCCAGGTGAAATTCATGGCTGATAGATCTGATCGAAGATGCCTCCGTCGGCGAAGTGGATTTTCTGGGCTTCCTTCCATCCGCCGAACTCGCGGTCGATGGTCACAAGCTCGATTTGCGGGAGCGAGGTGGAGTATTTTGCCGCCGCTTTCGGATCGCGCGGCCGGTAGTGATGTTTGCCGATGAGATCCTGGCCGGTTTCGGAATAGAGGAATTCCAGATAGGCCTTGGCGATTTCGGAGTTGCCCTTCTTTTTCGCAACCTTTTCGACGACCGCCACCGACGGCTCGGCGAGAATACTGATAGACGGGTAGATGATTTCGGTCTGGCCGGGGAACTCCTTCTCGATGAGATGGGCCTCGTTCTCCCAAGAGAGCAGAACGTCGCCGATCTTGCGCTGGGCAAAGGTGGTGGTGGAACCGCGCGCCCCGCTGTCCAAAACAGGAACGTTATGATAGAGCCGCTTGATGAAATCCCGGACCTGGTCCTCGTCGCCCTTGAACTCGCGCCGTCCCCATGCCCAACCGGCGAGGTAGCACCATCTCGGCGCGCCGCCAGTTTTCGGATTCGGAGTGATGACCTTGACCCCGGATTGCACGAGATCGCCCCAGTCCTTGATGCTCTTGGGATTGCCCTTGCGGACGACGAACACAATGGTCGAGGTATAGGGACTGCTGTTGTCGGGCAGTTTTTTCTGCCAATCCGACGGCACTAGGTCGAGCTCCTCATGGAGCATGTCCACGTCCAGTGACAGGGCGAGCGTCACCACGTCCGCTTCGATTCCATCCAGCACCGAACGGGCTTGCTTGCCCGAACCGCCGTGGGATTGATCGATCTTGACCTCTTGCCCATGGGTCTTCTTCCAGTCCTCCGCGAACGCCTTGTTGAACTCCACGTAAAACTCGCGGGTCGGGTCATACGAAACATTAAGCAGATTTGCGGGTGCCACCTCTCCTTTCCGCTGACGCTTGCTCTCGCAAGAGGTGAGCGGAAGGAGAAGAGCCGCTAGAACAGGAATCAGTAGGGTTGTTTTCATTGGATGATTGGCATTCCAACGGCCGGAATGGCCGTTAGAAGGAAAGCCGGACTCCCGTGAGGAACGTGACGCCGTCGTAGGCATCCACGCCGCCCCTGAGCTGGGCCCATTCGGCACCGGCGAGCAGCTTGAGCTTGTCGCCGTAGATGAAGTATTGGATGCCGCCATAGAGCGAGTGGTAGCTGTCACCCCGCCCTCCGCTGGCGGCGACGGTGCGCTCGTAGCGGCTCTGGCCGAGCACTCCGAGCGGGCCTTCGGAATTCGCATAGGAATAGCGGCCCACCAGCTGGAGTTGGTTGGGCAGGATGTCGTAGGTGGGTTGGATGAAGAAACCGAAGACATTGCTGTCGTCGCCGTCTCCACCCGCGGCGTAGTAACCTTCAACGACAACGCCTGCGGCATTCTCCTTGACCACGAACGACGCGGAAACGATGTCATCGTATTTCCCTAACACCAGATCGCCAGCTTCACGCTCGCTGTGGAGCCAGTCGACGCGCAGGTCGGCTTTGTCGGTGCAGAGTGATTTCGAGAAATCATAACCGCCCCCGAGACTGAAGGAGACGCCTTCGTTGAAATCCCCGAACTCGCCATCGCCGAAGGCTCCCGAGCCGCCGGTGGAGGAAGGGGTCGCGTTGGAATAGACCCCCGTGCGCCATGACCACTCGCCGGCGGTTCCTTCCACCGTAAGTCCTGCCGCGCGGTTGATGCCGAGTTGATTGAAAATCTGCGAGCGCTCGAAGGTCGGTTGGCTGGTGGTCGATTCGAGCCAATCGTACTGCGCGATCAGCGGCTTGGTCTTGCCGGCGGTGATGCTGAGCCAGGAGACGGGCTTCCAGCGGAGATAGGCATCCACGAGACCGTCATAAACGTCGTCGAAACCATCATTGCTTTGGAAATCCACGCGCGCTTCGAGCTTCTTGTCGAACAGCTTCGCATCGAATCCGAACCGCGATCTCCGGTCTTCCCAACCGCTCTGGCTGCCCTGGTCGGCATCGACGTCCCAATACTGGCCCTGATAGCGGCCACGGAGTTTGAACTCCTCGAGGATGGGATTGGCAGCATCCTTGTAGAGTGTTGCGAGGCTCCAGGTCTCCTCGAAAGGAATGGACTCAAACAGCGGATTGACGCCGGCCGACGGATCCGCGGCGGATGCCATGGAAGGGACCAGCAGCGCGGCCGCAGCCCCTAACAAAATTTGCTTGCGGGCCTGCGGTAGATTGATGGCGACAGGTAACGGGTGGGTGATGTGGTGGGATTTCATGGATAAGTTTCGTCCGGTGTTCCGGTCCGGAAGTCGGGTTGGATGTTTGGATAGCCTCCGATGGATCCGGTAGGCGGTGGGCAGGAGATGGCCTGCTTCCGCGATGGGAAACAGAGGCCACGATGAAAGGGCATGGCGGATCGATGGGTCCGGCCGGGTCATTCAACCCGGACGCGGGCATAGTCCGCTCGATGGATGGCGATGCGTCAGCGCGCCGCCGCTTGGTCCAGATGAGGAATCATGAGGTTGTGGAATATTGCTGTTAGGGTGGGGAGCGCCGCGGATGTGCGGCGCATGCTCTCACGTCTTCCAGATCCCTCCGGTTTGTCCGGTCGTTCTCCTTTGAGCGTCGTTTTCGCGGGCGCGGACGCCCGGATGATTGGTTTCGCTATCTCTTGCCGTTGCCTTCTTCCCGGGAAGCCACGAAGCGGGTCTTCTCGATGCTTTCGACCTGTGTGACCCGGCCGTCATGGACGGTGATCTGCACGGAGCCGAAACGAAGGCTCGACACATTCTTGCGAACGATCTCCAACCAGTCGGCTTCAGAGCCGTCGTTGGAAGTGCGTTCAGTGGTGATCGTGTCCATGGGAGTCTTGATTGAAATTTACGAGTTGGGAGAGACCTGCTAGAAAACCATCGGCGGGGTCCGCCTTGCTCTTGGTGCCTTCCGCGCCTTTTGACTGCTCCACATCCGAGGCAAATGGAGGCAGCACACCATCACGGCGCATTTTCCGGAGGGTGACCTCGACCACCTGCGCGATGCTGTAGCGGTCGAGAATTCCGGCGATGGCGTTGCGAACGTCGATCATCAGCATCCGCAGGCCGCAATGGTCCTCATCCGGACAGGTGCAGGGCTGATAGGCGTTTTCGCTGGCGCAGCAGATGGGAGCCAGCCGGCCATCCACGAGACGGATGAGCTGGCCCACCCCGATTTCGCCAGCGGGCTTGGCGAGGGAGTAACCGCCGAACTTGCCACGATGGGTTTCCACAATGCCGGCGTCCCGGAGTTCCTGCAGAATACGCTCGATGAATTTGAGCGGCAACCGATTGGACTCCGCGAGCTCCGCTCCGGAAATCGTGGCCCTCCCCACTTCGGCGGCAATCCCGAGGTGAATGGTGGCGCGCAATGCGTATTCTGCTTTTTTGGAAAGGTGCATTCGGTTAAGTTGTCTGAACGGTAGGGATTAAAACCGACATGCCAAGAAAAAAATCGATCCTCTCGAACTTCGAGAAAATAGAGCTTATTTTCAATGAGTTGTGAACAATTCCGACTCAGCATGAAACGCTTGAACCTAGTTGACGGCTGGTTTTTTATGGCTATTCGTTTCGACGATTCCAAGCTCTTCCACGCGAAACCGCCGATTTTGCATCGTTCGCTGCTCTCACAACACAAAGCGTGTCTCATCTCCTATTAACTAGTGGGGAATGAATTCGCTGTTTCCTCTGTCACCATCGCGATTGCTTATTCGGCATTAGCTCAAAAGCGGATCACGGGGGTTCCCGCTTGAGTAGCATCTGTCCGCCGTCTTCCTCGAGCTTTTACGGGGTACCGTCCACTTCGTTAGGGGAAAGCTGAGCGGATCGTGTGTCCCCCACATCCAGCGCCGGGCTGGCAATAGAGCCGCCGCAGTGGAAACCCAAGACCACCACGGCAGCTCTTTTTTGTTTCTTTGGCCAAGAAAATCTTTGGGGGAACAGGTCTCTCCAAGCGGCTTCGGACAACCCCGATGGTGAATCGCTGAACAGGCTTTTGAAGGATCGCGAATGCGACCACCATTCGTCCGAATCTATCCAGCAATGCATGTTAGAGCAATGGACGGATTGGTAATTCTCATGTAAGATTTGGCAAATTTGCGCCTTCAGAAATTATCCACGGGCGATTGCATACAGGATGAAAGGAGCCCCCGAACGAGCGCGTCACTAGCCGCGAACTCGCCCGTTTCACGCCGGTGCGGGTGCCTTCGAATTTCAAACTAACGGAATCATGTCTTGCCAATCGTCCCTTGCTGTCCTCATTCCATGCGCCGTCCTGGCGGTGTCCCATGCCGCGGAAACCCCGGCTTTCGGCGAGGCGGATGCCGCCGCGTTCGCCACTCCGGCCGATGCCTATCGTCCGCAGACGTGGTTCCACTTCATTGGCGGAAACGTGGCGACGAAGGGCCTCACGGCGGATCTGGAGTCGATCTCGGGTGCAGGGATCGGTGGGATTCAATTGTTTCACGGTCAGTTCGGCGGTCCGTGGCCCGGAGTGGAACCGCAGATCCAATGCCTCAGCCCGGCTTGGGACGGAGCCGTCCATCATGCCGGAAAGGAAACCCGCCGGTTGGGACTGGATTTCACGATGCAGAACTGCCCGGGCTGGGCGATGTCCGGCGGGCCTTGGATCACTCCGGAAAACGCGATGCGCAAGCTCGTGTGGTCGCGCACCGATGTCACGGGAGGCACCGCCACGGACTCCATTGCCCTGCCGCAACCCGAGCCAAGCGGTGAGGATTGGCGCGACTATCGAAAGGTCGCGGTGATCGCCTTCCCCACACCGGAAGGTGACACCGGCGAGCCGCTCGTTCCGGTTAGCGTTAGAAGCAACCGTGCGGATCTGCCGTGGGACCGGAGCCTCGGAGCGCCGGGTGGAGCGGAGATCAATCTCAGTCCTAACAGCGAGACGTGGGTGGAGGCCACCTTCGCGGAAGATGTCACACCGCGCACCGTGGAGTTTCCGCCGATCCAGCAATTCAACCATGGCTGGTCCTACGAGCCTGGAGTGAAGGTCAAGGTCGAGGCGGTGCTGCCCGATGGATTGAAGACCGTTGCGGAGTACGACATGCCGCAGAGCAATTGGACGGATGACCAGCCGATGACGCTCGCCTGCAAGGAAATCACCGCCCGCAGCTACCGGATTACGATCTGGAACAAGCATGACATGAAATTTCCCTACCTGCGGATGTTTACGGCCGCACGGAAGCACAACTGGGAATTCGAGGCGGGATGGACCTTGCGGGCTTTGGATCGTTCTCCCTATCCGCAACAGTCGAAGACGACTTGGATCGAGACCAACCGGCTTGTCGACCTAACAGACAAGCTGGATGCTTCCGGCAATCTGCGGTGGAAGGCACCCGCGGGCAATTGGACCATTCTGCGCTGGGGCCACGTCAACACGGGCAAGAAAAACGGCCCCGCGCCGCCGGAAGGCACCGGTTGGGAATGCAACAAACTCTCGCCCGCCGGAGCGAATACCCAGTTTCCCGCCTACATCGGCCGTATCGCCTCGGCGGGCGGACCGGGAGCGGGAGGCCTGCTCAACGGCATGCTGATGGACAGCTGGGAATGCGGCACGCAGACATGGACGGCGGATATGGAAAAGGAATTCGCCCGCCTGCGCGGCTATCAGGTGCGACTCCTGCTGCCGGCACTCGCAGGCTACGTCATCGGCTCGCCGGAAACCACCACTCGCTTCCTGCGCGATTGGCGGGCGACGCTCAATGATCTGCTGGTTGAGAATTTCTATCGAAGGATGTCAGACCAGGCGCATGCCAAGGGGCTCAAGGTTTCGTACGAAACTTCGGTGGGCGATTGCATCACCGGGGATATCCTCGAATACTACAAACACGCGGACGTGCCGATGTGCGAGTTCTGGCAACCGCACACCGACAGTTTCGTCGGCAGCCATAATTTCAAACCGGTGAAGCCCTGCGTTTCCGCCGCGCGCATGTATGGCAAGCGGCGGGTTGCCGCCGAGTCCTTCACCAACATCAGTCTGAATTGGGCGGAACATCCCGGCATGCTCAAGGATGTCGCCAACATGCATCTCGCCGACGGCATTACGCACGTCGTCTTCCACACCTACACCCACAATCCGCGGACGGATTGGCTTCCTCCCGGCAGCTCCTTCGGTGCCGGAATCGGCACGCCGTTCCTGCGCGGCCAGACCTGGTGGAAACACATGCCGGATTTCACGAGCTACCTATCCCGTTGCGGATACCTGCTAGAGCGAGGCAACCCGGTGTCCGACGTGCTTTGGTATCTCGGCGACGAGCTCGATCACAAGCCCTCCGAGACCGCGCCTTTCCCGGCCGGTTACCGCTACGATTATTGCAATCCGGATGTCCTGCTCAACCGCCTTTCGGTGCGCAACGGACGGTGGATGACGCCTGAAGGCCTGAGCTACCGCGTGATGTGGATGCCGGATTGCCAGCGCATGCTGCCGGAAACACTGGAGCGTCTGTTAGCCCTCGTGAAAGAGGGCGGCGTTCTATCAGGAGAGCGGCCTCAGGGAATCGCCACGATGAGTGGTGGTGCAAAGGCGGAAGCGCGGTTCCAGCAGGCGGTCGAATCGTTATGGGGACCGCAGGCGGTATTGGGCAAGGGCCGGGTCATCAGCGGCAAGTCGATCGGCGAGACCCTGAAGCTGTTGGAGATCGCCCCCGATGTGGAAGGCCGCGGCGTGCGATGGAATCACCGTGAGACGGAAGGTGCGGACTGGTATTTCGTCGCGGCACCGGCGGCAGGCGGATTTCATGGCAACCTGCGGTTCAGGGCCACCGGGGAAGTCCATCTGTGGGACCCCGCAACCGGAACCTCAAGTCCGGCCGGAATGCTCCGCCGCGAAGGCGGATTCACCACCATGGCGCTCGATCTGGCTCCGTCCGAGGCGGTCTTCGTCATGTTTCTAACCGCAGGCGAAAAAAACCCCAACAGAATCGCGCGCGTCGAGCACGGGAATGCCACGGTCGCTGAAATTAAGGCTGACAACGATCGGGGGAAAACCGTGTTGTCCGCCAGTTTCGGAGATCCTGCGGACGCGGCCCGCCGCACGGATGTCACCAACATGGTCCGCGAGGCGCTCGCCCAGGGGCCGTCCGTCCTTCAGGCAAGCAACGAGTGGGCGGGAGGAGATCCGGCCCCGGGGACGCGGAAAAAGCTGTTCGTGGAACTGCTGCTACCCGATGTCGGCCGGAAGCCGTTGGAAGCCTGGGAAGGAGAGGCGCTGAGGATCGGGGATGACAACATGCAAACCGGAGTGTGTGAGGTGCTTGACGGGACAAATTTGTTAACGTGGCAACCGGGCGACTATCGGATCACCCGCGAAAACGGCGACACCGCGACCGTGTCGACACAGGTTCCCCAACAGATCGCGCTCGGAGAATCCTGGAAACTCACGTTCCCGACCGGATGGGGGGCCGACGCGCCACTGGAGCTGGATCATCTGGGTTCGTGGACCGAGCCGAACGTCCCGGAGGAGGCGCGCGCGTTTTCCGGAACCGCGGCCTACACCACCACCTTCAACATGGATGCCATCGTGAAAGGCGCGCGCGTCGAACTCGACCTCGGCCGCGTGGAAGTGATCGCCACCGTCCGCGTCAACGGCACCTTGGTTAGAACCCTCTGGGCGCCACCCTACAAGACGGACATCACCTCCGCATTGAAGCCGGGAACCAACCAGCTCTCGGTGGAAGTGACCAACACCTGGCGCAACCGCCTCGCCTACGATGCCACGCGCCCCGAGTCCCAGCGCAAAACGTGGACAGTCAGCGGCCCCGGCCCCGCTCCCCTGATTCCCGCCGGCCTGCTCGGGCCGGTGAAGCTGCGCGTCGGAGAGGTCTTGAACGCACATTGAACAGACGACACCTTACATCACCACGCTTCGCAGCGTCGAGCTGAACGAGCAGTGGAAAGTGGCTAACTAAAAGCGGCTCGGGATCCAGCGAATCCGGGGCTGACGCGAAACGAACGGACCGCCGCGAGATCGATCGTTCCCCTGTCTGGAGTCGCCTTGCCCCCCGTCGGCATTTGAAACCATTCAGAGGTAAGAAAAAGCCCTGATCCATTCCTGGATCAGGGCTGATAGGAAGTGAAAGGGAATACCCCCTCTCAGACGCGGCGCTTGCGGCGAAGCAGCGCAAGCCCGAGACCGGCTCCGCAGAGGGTGATTCCGGATGACTCGGGGACGGCGGTGTAGGTCAGGCTGATATCGTCGAATACCGTTTGTCGCGCGCCGGGGGCCCCGATCACGCCCACCTGCAATTCGACAGCTCCCCAGGAGTTAGCGACGGCGGCATCGAGGACTGTCTGTGTGACAGCGTAGGTCCACGTCCGTTCCGTCCACACGCCAGCAGCGGCATCGGATGGATCAAACCCGGAATAAATGCCGGCACCGTCGCTGTCATTGAACCAGAAATAAGCCTGAACGTTGGCACTGAGATCACTCCGATAGGTGGTCCATGCGCTTACCGTCAGCGTGTCGCCGGCGGACAGTGAGGACCACATGAGCGAAGTTTCCTGGCGGAGGGTCCGATGCCCGCTATCGGTATAGGCCAGATAAAATTGATCTCCCGAATGGGGGCCCGGGATGGTGACCCAGTTGCCATCACCGACGAACGATCCACCGGCGCCACCGGCGAACTGCGTCCAACCGCTTGGAACGATTGGGTTACCGTTGTTGGGCGGGACGTCATCCGTTTCGAAGCCTGGATTGGTCAAGGCCACCACGACCGCCGACACCGTTTGCGCCGATGCGACCGCCATGGCGACGCCGATACCCGCGGCAAGGGATTTGGTTTTCATTAGGTTCATTTGTTTGGTTTTTTATCAAATTCGATCACTCAGTTTCAGAATCCGAATCGAAAACAATGGGCAGAACGATGCCGCGTTGTGAATGGATGGATTGGTATTTGGCATGTATAATCTGGGCACAACCCTCCGGCTCTTTCGAACCGGACCCTTCAGACGGGACTGCGGCCACCATCGGATGATCCGGTTGGTGATCCCACCCCAGGATGCGAATTTTGGAAATGGAACTCGATCAAGTGATTCGCCCGATCTATCGACGTCGCGGTCACCCGCGCGGCACAAATCCGCCTCCAAAAGTGATGTTGGAAAAAATCGTCATCGGCAAACGCACGCGTGAGATCGTCAAAGGCTCCCGGCCCGAGTTGACGGCGCTGGGCTTGATCGCCGCCGGAAAGACCCGCGCGTATGCTCCCTATGAAATTTCCCGAAAGAGCCTCCGGGGCGGCCATGTGATTGCGACCGTCGATGGCGAGGGCGAATTCCGGCATGACGGTGAGTGGCGCCCGAGCCGTCCCGGGTGCGTCTTCATCGCGCCTCCGGGTGCGTCGGAGTGGTTCAGGCCGGCGAAGGGAAAGAGCTGGAGTTTTTGTTGGCTGCACACGCACCATTCGTTCTTCGAGGGGTATCCTTCTCAAGAGACCCGCATGTTAGAAACCGACACCACCCTCTTCCAATATTCGGTGGAGGGATTCATCCATTCCGCCCATTCGGAAGATGATGGAAAAACGGCCGGTCCGTGGGCCGATCTGATCCGCCTTTACGCGCAGCGTTTCATGCGGCCGGCATCGTCCGAACTTCGCTTGGAACGGGTCTGGGCCGTGGTGTCGGGTGAGCCCGGCAAGCCCTGGACCACGGATGAACTCTGCCGGCTCGCCGGCATGAGCCGCGAGCAACTGCGCCTCCACGCCAAGCGGGAAACGGGTCGTTCGCCGATGCAGCAGGTGACTCACATCCGTCTTCAACGCGCCATCCAGATTTTGCAGACCTGCTCCTACAAGCAGGAGGTGGTCGCCGAACTGGTCGGATATGAAAGCGCGTTCGCGTTCTCCAACGCCCTGCTCAAGGCGACCGGACACCGGCCGTCGTTCTACCGGGAAATCGATTAGGCCCGGTGCCCGTGACCGGGAAATCAAGCAGGTTTTCGGGGGTCCGAAGTATTGCCCTGCGAGGGATTTCCGACAAGATCCGGAGTGTGCCTTTTAAAACCAGAACCCGTTTTTGCGCCACCCTCGTCAGTTTATATGGGGGCTTCACCGCACTTGGTGCCGAAGCGCCCGTGACCGGTAATCCCGCGGCCAACCGCCCGCCGCTTCAACCTTCCGCTTTCATCCCGCTGGACCTCGGCTCGATCAAGCCACGCGGTTGGCTTGAGAACCAGCTCCAGCTCCAGATCGACGGGTTGACAGGCCATGCGGAAGAGGTCATCCCGGAGCTCGGGCCCGACAACGGCTGGCGCGGCGGCAATGGCGAAGGATGGGAGAAGGGGCCTTACTATCTGCGCGGGCTCGTCAGTCTCGCGTATGTTAGCAACGATCCGAAACTCCGGAAACAAGCGCAGGTTTGGATCGATTCACTGCTCGATAGCCAGCGTGAGGACGGACAGCTCGGGCCGAAGTCGAACAACGACTGGTGGCCTCGCATGGTCATCACTTGGACGCTGCGGGATTACTTCGAGGCGACGAAGGACCCGCGGGTGATTCCGGCCTTGTTGAAATATTCGCGGTATCTGCTGGCCAAGCTGCCGCAGCAGCCGCTCCAGGAATGGGCAAAGGCGCGGGCCGGAGACCAGATCGACACGCTCTATTGGCTCTATAACAGAACCGGCGAGGCGTTCCTGCTGGAGGCGGTCGATCTTCTCCGCAAGCAAGCCAACGGGTGGAATCCGTTTTTCCACACGCTTCACAGCGCTGCGGGAGATTTCCGCATCGAGCACGGCGTGAACGTGTCGCAGGCGATGAAATATCCGGTGGTGAATTTCATCCGCACCGGCGATGCCGCGGACCGTGGGGTGTTCGCGGAGGCGTGGAAAAATCTGGAGACGAAACATGGCCTGCCGATCGGCATGTGGAGCGGCACCGAGCATCTCGCCGGACGATCCACCACGCAGGGAGTCGAGATGTGTTCCATCGTCGAGCAGATGCTCAGCAGCGAGATCGCGATGCGGGCGCTGGGCGATCCGCTGATCGGGGATCAACTCGAGCGCGTTGCCTTCAACCTGCTTCCGGGCGGCACGACGAAGGACTTCAAGCAATTCCAGTACTACACGCTCCCCAACGCGCCGGTCGCGCGTCACGGCCCGAAGAACACGCTGCCCTACGCCGACGACCACGGCGACGACCTGATGCTCAGCCCGCATTCCGGCTTCCACTGCTGCTGTTATAACCTGCACATGGGCTGGCCGAAATATGTCCAACATTCCTGGATGGCCACCACCGATGGCGGGATCGCCGCCGTGGCTTATGGACCGACGGAAGTCACAGCGAATCTCGGCGGGATGCCCGTCACGATCGTAGAGGAAACCGACTATCCGTTCGGCGACGTGCTGCGTTTCACCGTCAATCCCTCCAAGCCGGTGACCTTCCCATTCAAACTGCGCATCCCCGGATGGGCCGTGAAACCCCGTGTGATGGTGAATGGCGAATTCGTTCCGCAAGTGAAGGCGGGCGAATTTCTCACCATCAAACGCGCTTGGAAAGCCGGCGACCAGGTGACCGTTGAATTTCCCGCGGACCTCGAAACGGAGAACTCCATCAGAGGCTCCGCTTCGATCTGGCGCGGCCCGCTGGTGTTCTCGCTGCGCATCGGGGAGGACTTCAAGACCGTCACCAAAACCGCCGGTGGGTTTGACGAAATGGACGTATTTCCATCGACGCCATGGAACTATGCCCTTGATCTCGATCGCAAGGATCCTGCGGCGGGCGTGAAGCTCACCCGCGGCAAGATGCCGAAGAATCCCTGGCTACCGGAAACCACGCCGATCCATCTTACCGTCCCCGCGAAGCGCCTTCCCGGCTGGGGCCTCATCCTCGGTGATCGCCTTGCCGCTGAAGTGCCGGAAAGCCCCGCATCGAGCGACCAACCGTTGGAGGAGGTCACGCTGGTTCCATTCGGCGCGCAAACCCTGCGCATCACGGCATTCCCGCTCCTGCGCGGAGAGGCGATACCGGATCCCGCCGGCATCGCCACCTCCTTCAAGGGTGAAGGGGCCGGATTGGAGGAAATGCTGCGGAACAAGGATCCGAAGTCCTCGTTGGGCGCAGGTGTGCCGAGGTTCACGTTCTGGGGCCACACGGGAACCAGCGAGTGGATCGAATGGACTCTCGGCCGCGTTGAGAAAGTGGCCTCCGTCTCGACCTATTGGTTCGACGACACCGAAACCTCCGGGAAATGCCGGGTGCCCGCGTCGGTGCGCATCCTCTATCGAAAAGGAGGCGGGTGGGTGCCGGTGGCCAATCCTTCCGATACCGGGACGCTCAAAGATCAGCTGAACACGGTGAAATTCGATGCCGTGGAAACGTCGGCGCTTCGTCTGGAGATCAAGCTTCAGGACGGTTTCTCAGGAGGGCTGCTTCAGTTGGGCAAGCAAGCCGCCAGCCGGTGACTCACGGTTTGTTAGGTGGATCGAAGAACAAGCCGTTCAGGACCGCATTGTCGCCGCGGATGTGGTTCACCCGGATGCGCACGGATTGCCGGCAGGTGTAAACGGCGTACGTCCCTTCGGTGAAATTCGAGTAAATCCGGGTCGGCGCGATCAGCTTGCGGCTTTCCAAATCGAACAGCTCGAGCGACTGGCGGCGGCCCTTGCGGTCGAAATCGACAAAATAAAGGGCAAGCTGGAACTCAGCAGGTTGTTTGAGCATGATATCCACCACCAGATCTTGCTGGCAGACTGCGGGATTGTCGCTGTAGAGCACTCCACCCCGGCGCACCGTATCGTTCGTCGGGCCTTCAACCAATGCCCGCGGATCCCCCCCTGCGGTCCAACCACTGAAGCGGCCCTTGCGTACGGTGACAGCCGTCACGTAGCTCGGAAGCAGGCTGCGAGTACTGGCGGTGTCTTCGCCAAACAGAACACTGCCGTCGCGTCCGTATTTTCCGACCCAGTTGCCACTGGTGGCAAGGTCCTCTCTAACGAAAGTCGTGGGGAAACGCCACGGCCCATCGGTGAACTTCGGGGTTTCGCCGGAGTATTGCATGGTAATTTCGTAAGTGCCGGGCCGCACGTCGTTGAAAATCACAAAGTCCTCGTTCCTGCCCGCGCCGCCAATGCCCGGAACCGGGTGAAACACTCCATTCATCCAAGCCAGCCTGCCGTTGATATGGATGCTTTTGATTTCCTTCCCCACCGTGGGAATGCCAAGCCGTCCGATGGTTCCGGCAGGTGCGGTTAGACGGCCCAGCCCCCTGGCGACATCGAAGGCCGCGCGGATCGTTCCCTTCGGTGTGGGCACTGAACCGGACACCGAAGTGAGCGTGCGGCCAAGATGGGGAAACACGTCGTAAGTCGCGAAACCGGGGGTGGCGGGTTTGATGCCCAGGGTTTCCTCGGTCAGCCATTTGGTGACACCCGCGCCCCACGGATGGCAGAGGCTGGTGTAGCCGGCTTGACCGTTAGGAACCGCGTCGTTCTTTCCCAGCAGCTGCGTCCAGGCTGGCCAGAACGTTTCAAAAAAAGTGGTGCCGCCATATTCGAGCTGGCCTCCCCAATGGTCGTGGATGGAGGCCAACGCCTCGTCGTAACGGTTCATGCGGGCCATCGCCTGGATGACAAAATACTGGTTGAAGGCGGAAAACGAAATGCGGGTCGCGCGGTCGCTGAACTCGCGGTCGAAGAGTTGCTTCTGTTCGATCGGGGTGGTGAATCCGGCGTTGACCGATTCGGCCGCCGCGTGCAACCCGAAAGGAGCATGCCAACTATTGTTAGTCCGCAGTTCGGCGACGCGTTGGCCGGCCATTTTCCGGTAGGTTTCCGCCACGGCGGATTCGCCGAGACTGTCCATGCCTTCGGAAAACTCGCGGCAGGCGCGGATGAACAACATCCGATAGGCATGCTTCGTTTCAGGAATCGAGTTCGCCTCTTCAAACCCCGCGCCCAACCGCTCGTCCCAACCGTAGAACGCGATCCGAGGGTTGGCGTAAATCCCGTTGCCATGATCGAGCTTGGCCCGCGCGTTGGCGGCGTGCTGCCGGAGCGCGGCAACGTCGCCACTGTATCGGTAGTAGTCCATCAAACTCAAAATCCAACAGAGCGAGTAACTTTCGATATCGTTGGAATTCCCGGCGGTGCGATCGAGGTTGGCTTTCACGAAGTCGCGATTGCCGAAGGCCACCATCGCCGCAGCCTGCGCAGGATAGGCGTCACCGGTCCACGAGTGGCGGTCGCCGCGGTCCATCAGGATGGCTCCGAAATAGTCATGAACCTGATTCAGTTTCACGGTGTAAGCGCCGGTATACCAGATGCGCGTGAGTCGCGGATCGCTGCAGGCGAAACCGCCTTCGTAGTTCGCCGGCTTGGTCTGGCAGACCAAGCGGACCGCCGTGATGTGCCACGGCTTGTCGAACGTGCGGACATGGACCCAGCCAAATCGAACGCCTTCATAGAGAGCCTGGTTCAATTCCAACCGATAGGTTTTCCCATGCTTCACCGGCTTTTTGGTTTTCACCGGGCTCTCCGGTCCGCGATTCACTGCGGCGGGCTCGTTGTATTCGCTGATGCTCATTTCCACGTCTCCGGAAAAATCGGGGCTGTCGAATTCCAGCCACGCCGCGCTTTCACGGCCGAAGTCGATCTGAATGGATCCAGTCGCTTTGACCTTCACGGCCGGCTTGTCACCGGTTAGGGATTGCAGGTTCTCAAAGGCGCCCGGTGAATCGGTGGTGACCTTCTCCGGCTTCTGCAGATAGATTTCCAATCCATCGGCCGCTTTGGGGTCCGGCCACCGGTAGGCGACCAGCGGGTCGGGAGAGAGCGGCGCCGCCGGACCGCTGAAACCGCCGGAGCGGATCGCTGGATAGGGCTCCTTGATCGGCGAGGTTCCCCAGAGGGACTGCGCGCTTGCGATAAAAGGCAGGAGCGCGACATGGATGATGACGAAAAGGAGGAATAACGTTCGGCGATTCATGCTTCCGTGTGTATTCTGATCGCTCAAAATTCGTTTTTCAATGTGAACCGCATGAGATGACCCTATCGGCAGGGGATTCATCCGTTTGGAATGAATGGTTTGGCAATGGGAATGCCTGTTGGCACGGATGTTTCATCGTTGATGACCTCGGGCTCAAGGGCTGGTGGGGATCGTGATCCGGACCCGTGCGAATTTCGCCGGGTCTCCGTTGGCAGGTATGACCACGGTGATGTCGTCCGCAGAGGTTCCATTCTCCACAACCGTTAGGGGGGGCCCGCTGATGGCACTGTTGGTCACGATGAGTGATGTGATCGGAGTCTGCAGATCCGCGGAGCTTTCGACCGCCACGATGTAGTCCTTGGCGGCGTCAACGCGTTTGAAATGCAGCACCAGATTTCCCGAGCCATCCACGGTGGTCGTGACTGGTGCTGAATCAGTCCCGTTCGCGGGAGAGGTGCCGGTCAGGAATTCGATACCGTTAGGCAGTCCGTCGTGGTCGGGATCGGCGTCGGACGCGCGGTCTGGTCCGGTGATCGAGGGATACCCGGCAAGCCATCCCTCGTAACCGGCCGAGACCGGCGTGACGCTGGCCTGGCTGGATGGACCCGTTTCCCCGGCGGCGTTCAGGGCGGTCACCACGTAGAAGTAAGGAGTGCCGTTCGTTAGGCCGGTGTCCATGAAGCCCGGTGTCGGGACATTGCCCACCGTGGTGTAGGAACCACCGCTCACGGTCGAACGCTTCACGTTGTAGCTCGTCGCCCCGGCCACTCCAGTCCAAGTCAAAGTCGCCTGCGCGTTGCCGGTTGTCGCGGCCAAGGCCGTGGGAGTTGTTAGAGTCGGCGCTCCATACACCGCGAGTTGGGCATAGCCGACCCAGCCGTTCTCCGATCCCGGGGTGGTGAAATCAAACTTCACCGCCGCCACATTCGTAGCCAGCACGCCGTTCGCCGGGGTCAGCGTTGCCCGGGTCGTGGATGCCACGCCTGCCGGATTGACCGGGTTGTAATTGACGGCACCTAACGAAACGAAGGTCGTCGGTGTGGACACATTGGAATAGGAAACCGTGTAGGCCTGTTGGTCGCGTCCCGCATCGCTCCATCCGGCATGGACCAAGATCTTGGTCAGGGTATGGCCGGTGGCACTGGCGGGCAGCGTGTAAACCACCGAAGTGCCCGCGCCGCCCCCATTACCGCCGCTCAAATAGTTAAACGTGTTGTCGCCTCCCGTTGACGGGCTGATTGCCAGACTGCGGACCGTGGTTAGCGCGGCGGTGGTCCTGCCAGTCCCCATCAGGTCGAAATTGCCCGAGGAAGCGGAGGGAGCCAGTCCATCGATCAGACTGTTGTCCGCGATGAGCTTCCAACTCGGAAGAAAGGTGGTGTTGCCCCCGAGGCCGGTCTGCGCGGCCATGGAGGTGATCAGATTGTTCACGGCTGCTGGCACGCTGGTCACCGTAAGTGTGCCGGGCGTGCTGGTGGCAGTGCCGGAGGAATTGGTCGCCTTGAGTTGGTAGCCCGCGGTGTCGCCGAGCTGTAGGTTCGTTAGATTCAAGGTTGGACCGGTCGCTCCGGCGATGTTGCTGGGAACACCGCCCACGACTTTCTGCCACTGATAGGACAACGGGGCTGCACCGACGATGGAGGCGGTGAAGGTCATCTGGCTGCCCACCACATCCACTGCCGTTGCGGGCGAGGTCTGCATCGTGACCGCGGGTTCTAGCGGTGCTCCATACACGGCGATCTCCGTGTAGCCGACCCAGCCGTCTTCCGAAGCCGGAGCCGAGAAGTCGAACTTGAGCGAGGCGACATTACTGGCAAGTGGAGCACTGGTGGCAGAGCGCAGCGTGGACCGGGTGGCGGATTGCACGCTGGCGGGATTCGCCGGCTCGTAGTTGACGACCGCGAGCTGAATGAAAGTTGCCGGGTCGGACACGGTGGAGTAATAAACCGTATATGCCTGCTGATCGCGCCCGGCATTCGACCAGCCGCCGTGGACGACGATACTTGAAAGGTTGTAGCCTCCGCTGGAAGCACCGAGTTGGTAGGTGACGGACTGGCCTCTTGCGGCGTCATTGCCGCAGGTGACTTGGGTGGCGTTCGCATCTTGGTTTAAAATCGAGCGGCCCGCGCTGCCATTGGTTAGGACGGAGGTGCTTTGGCTGAAGTTTCCGGACCCCACGCTGGCAGGAGATTTGGAGGAAATCAGGCTGCCCGGTGCCACCTCCCAGGTCGGGGAGAATTCCGGAACGGCGCTGCCGAGTCCGGTCTGGGCCGCGTAGCCGGTGATCACATTGTTCACCGCCGCCGGGAGACTGGAGACGGTGAGCACGCTCACGGAGCTGACAGAAATGCCGGCGGCGTTGGATGCCTGGAGCCGGTAAGGCCCCGTGTCGCCCAATTGCAGGTTGGAAAGGGTCAAGGTTGGAGTCGTCGCCCCGGCGACATCCGTCACCCGGCCATTCACAATCTTTTGCCACTGGTAGGTTGTCGGAAGAGGGCTGCTGAAAGCCGCCAAGAATGTCACCTCGCTGCCCACCACGTCCGCCGCGGTGGCGGGAGATGTGTTAGCCACCAATATCGGGCTCTGGTTGGCCACGAGCGGAGGATTGAAGCTGATGTTGTCGAGGAACACGGCGTCCTGATTGCCCGCGATATCCGTCCCGACGAAGGACAACGTGTGGCTGGCGGCCGTGGCAGTGAAGGTGGCCGTGCAGGGTACGAAGGCGTTGCCGCCCGCTGTATTGGACTGGATGACCGTGTTGTCGATCTTCACATCCCAGGTCTGGCTGTATCCGGGACGCTGGGAGGCTGAGTAGTTGATGGTATAACTGGTCCCCGGAACAAATCCGGACAAGGCCTGTGAAACGCTTCCGTGGCTTTGCACAAATGCAACCTGCGTGCCTTGCGGAGCGGTCGGATTGTTGAACCCGCTGCCGTTGGAGACGATGCCGGAGCCATTCGGGTAGGAGCTGAACTCCCATGATCCGCCGGAAGGGTTGTATTGGATTTGACCACCACCCAGGCCGGGAGTTTCAAAACCCAAATTCAAATTGGCATTGAGGACCGTGAGATTGATGGAAGTGGACTCCGCAAAACTGCCGTTGTTGAACAGCACCCGGGCAAATGTGGTGTGACTGCCCACACTGGAATTCCCCCAAGCGCAAACATACGGCGCGTTGTCAATCTGACCGATCAGGGTGTTATCGATGTAAAATTGGACACCCTGGATCAGGTTGCCACCGGGGCTCACGGCGGCAGTTAGATTGACCGGCGCATGGGTGGCGAAAACGGCATCATCCGCTGGACTCGCAAGGGCAACCGCAGCGGCCACGGTTTGAAGCGGACAAACGAGGCTGACGTTGTCGATGAACACGGTGTCATAATTTCCCGCGAGATCCGTCCCCACGAATGACAGCGTGTGGGTAGTGGCAGTGGCCGTGAAGTTGACGACGTAGGTCGCATAGGCCGTGCCTCCGGCGGCGTTCGACTGGATGATCGTGTTGTCCAGTTTCACATTCCAGGTCTGGCTCCATCCCGGCCGCTGGGCGGCGGAGTAGGCGAGGGTGTAGGTTCTGCCCACGATGAAACCCGAGAGAGTTTGGGAAATCGTCGCGTACGACTGCACAAATCCAGCCTGGGTTCCCAGCGGGCTTGCGGCATTTCCAAAGGCACCGCCGTTGGCAACGATGCCTGAACCGTTAGGACTTGCGCCGTTGAAGGTCCACGATCCTCCCGATGGATTGTATTGGAAGCCGTTGACACCTGGATTTTCGAAACTGGCGTTCTGGATTGTCGGCGTAGCGATCGTAACTTGCACGTTGTCGATGAAAACGGTGTCGGCATTACCCGCCAGGTCCGTGCCGACGAACGACACCGTATGCGTTGTGGCAGTGGCCGTGAAAGTTGTCGTGTAAATCGCATACCGGGTGCTGCCTGCCGGGTTTGATTGAATGACGGTGTTGTCGAGTTTCACGTCCCACGTCTGGCTGTACCCCGGACGCTGGGCGGCCGCGTAGCGGATCTGATAGGTTGTTCCCGGCGTAAATCCGGCGAACGTTTGCGTCATGGTGCCGGTTCCCTGAACGAAAGCCGCCTGAATGCCTTCCGGGGCATTGGGATTGGAGAACGCGCTGCCGTTCGCAACGATGCCAGAACCGCTGGGGCTGGCGCCGCTGAATGTCCATCCGCCCCCACCGTTGGGATTATATTTGAAAACTCCGTTGCCGAGGACCGGCGATTCAAAGCCACCCGCCACCGAGAGCGCTGCGGTGTGCGCTTCGGTAGATGGATAGCTCTCTCCGTTGGAATTGACCGCCGTGACGACGTAGTAATAGGTCACGCCGTGGGTCAGGCCGCCGTCGGTGTAACTGGTGCCGGTGACCGTGGCCACAGAGGTGTAGGGTCCGCCGGGAGTCGTCGAGCGTTTCACGCTGTAGCCAGTGGCTCCATAACTGCCGATCCATGACAGATTGATGCGCAGGCTGCTGTCCAGCGTGGCGGTCAGCGCGGTGGGCTCGGCGGCGTACAGCTGCTGTACGGCGATGACGACCCGGCGGTTCGTTTCCGTGAGCGCGGGGTTGTTGACGTTGGTGATGTCCATGAACACCTCGAACTCCGCCGCATAACGGGCGGGATCGGCGGCGAGGGCGTAATAATCCAGCAGCGTGTTGTTCGCCACGGTGACGACGCCGGTGTTGCTCACGGAAAAGGTCGTGCCGGTGTTTCCTCCGGTGATGGTATAAACCAGCGGGCTGCTGTTAGGATTGATGGCGGACACCGTGCCGACGACGGTGCTGTTCGGCGCGCGTTCCGCCACGGTCAGGCGGGTGGACTGCCGCCCTCCCGGCACACTGCCGCTGATCGAGTAATAACCGAGGCTGCCGTAGTCGGAGAATCCGTTGGTCACCGGGTCGTTTTTTCCGGCACCGGTCACAGAGAATGTATAGGTGCCCGCCGCCAAGGTCGTCGTAATGGTGGATGACACATGGTCCTGGGGGTTGGATGTCAAAATAATGCCGCCCGCCTCATTCGCCAGCGTGGCCTTGGTGGCCAGATTGGCCCAATCCCCCGGTGCCACCGGGTTGACCGTTAGAGTGACCGCGCCGCCGGTGGTGGTGAATTGAAAGGCGTCCGTGTCGGCCGTCCGCTCGATGACGCCTTGGGCGAACACCGTGTTGTCCGTGTAAACCTCCAGATATCGCGAGTTCGCCAGCGCACCACCCGTGTCATCGTTCCGGTAGTCGACATTATTGTTGCCTTCGGTGATCTGCGCCAACTCATTCGTGGTGTTATTGGCATTCTGATACTCCCCTTTGTTCCAGGTGGTCAGCGCCTGGTAATAGCCAACCCCCATGATGGGCGCCCAGCCGGTTGTGCCGCCGCCCTGGCCGCCATAATATTCACCTCCGCCATTCTGTCCCATATGGCCCAGACCCATCGTGTGCCCGACCTCATGCGACCCGACTTCCGCCGCCGACTTGCCGATCCAGTAGCCCGACCAGGCCACCGTGTCGTTGCCCCAGTTCCACGAGCCGATATACGCCACGCCCCCTCCCCCGTGCGAGGGAGTGAAGCAGCATCTCTGCCGGCTCGCCGCCGGGGCGGCTTGGAACACCTTGATGTCCGTGGTCACGTTGACGTTGAAAGGCATGAAATCCTCCGCGATCCGTTTCCATACGTCCCTGACCTGGCCGTTGTCCATCGGAGCCCGCGCATAAGTGACCCCGCCCCAACTGGACGTATATCCGCCTGCGAAATCCAACAGCAGCACCGCCGGTGACCCCGGATAACTCTGCAGGGAAACAATGCCGTCATTATAGGCCGGCACATCCTCCGGCACCTGATCGGGACGCAGCGGAACAAGCTCAGCGGTTTTTCCGCTCTCCGCTTGCGACAGTTGCTCGGCCAGCAATTCCGGATCCGCTTCCTCCATCGCGCCGCAAACTACTTCATCCAGCCGCCGCTTCCAAAGTTCCGGCGCGCCATCGGGTCCCGTCGGTTCGATCCGATAGGCCGTCTTGCTCGCGGGAAATTCCACCACGCCCACCGCGGCACCGGCCTTGCCGCCTGCTGGAGGAGTGAGGAGGAAAAACTTTCCTTTTTCCGGAGCAGTTAGATCGCCGGAGACGTGCGAGACCACGGTGCCGTCAGACTGGATCATTTTCACCGTGCCTTGGGCGATGACGCCGTCGGTGAGCTCGAAGCGGACCGGATCGCCTGCTTTCGCGTGGAGGAAACTGCCGATGAATCCGGCATCCCACGCGCGCTTGGATTTCCCGGGTTGGCTCAACGCCGCGGCATAGGGGTTCACCGTGGGATCCATCTCACGGGACACGGGCTTGCCAGCGGGATCTCCTCCGGCGACAGTTGTTGTGTTAGGATTGGTTTTCGCCTCGTTGAACAGGCCCTCCTCCAGAAATTTACCCGACAGCAAGTGGGAGTCTATACTACCCTTCGCCGGATTGCCGGTGTCCGAACTCAGCCGTGTGGACTCTGTCCCGGACCTCTGCTGCCGAGACATGCGAAATCCGAAGATAGAAACAACCAGGACGGCCAATGTGGCGGCGAATATGAACTTGATGGGTTTTCTCATAAGAAAGTTATGGAAATCGGAAGACTCCTGGAGCAAATCCGGTTAGACAAGACGGGAGAGGAATGGGCGCAAGTTGGGTTTTTCCACATCGTGATTGGGAGTGGGGTTTTTTCCAGTTCGACGATCATCCTTGAAGCAATCGCAAAGTATTATGGTTTCCTAAATGCTGGCCCTAAGTCCATCAACCTAGGCTGGGACCTTGCTCGTGGGAATGGATGTTCTGGTAATTTGCATGTATTTTCTGGCATCAACTTTGGGATCAGAGTCAACTCATCAGGCGGATGGCTTTCGCGATTGGAACCGCCGCAGCGGAAACCCACTACGACTGCGGCGGTACATTGTCGTTTCCCTGGCCAAGAAAAATATCAGTTCCAGCAGGATCCAATCACTCAATCTAGCAGCAAATTTTCCGGATCGCTGTAATAGAGATGATCGCGCTGGTTGTTCGCGAAATCCGGAGCGACCGCGAGGGACATGGGATCATGGAAATTTTCGACAACAGTGTCTTTTCGGATTGATTCAGCGGTAACGGCACCGCGGCAGAAGATTAATAACTGCCATACTATTTTTCCACGTATCTGACCAGCTGACGTCACAAAAATCGCAGGGTGTCATGGAGCCATTTTGAAACCCTCCGACCTAACAGTCAGTGACGGTCACCTCCACAGGGTCGAGATCGAGTAACAGCCGTCCGTCTTTGGGCAAGGCATCCAACGTGAAACGGTTCTCCGGCTTCCTCCGCACGACGTCATGGCCATACCTTGGCGCTAGAGCTTCGTGAGCTTGGTGACACGGCCGGTCTTGTTCCAATCCTGGACGTAGAGATTGCCGGCCTTGTCGAAGGACAGGCCATGAGGCGCGGTGAAAATGCCGGGGTGCATGGCCTCGGGCGGCACATTGAAGTTCGCCCATTGCGATTGATCCGGATTATCGCCAAGCGCAGTGACCAGAGTCCCCTTCTTATCCAGGATGGCCACGCGTGACTCAAGCTCGGCGACGGCGAGAAAATTACCGTGGAAACTCAAGGCACACGGTCGGCGCAGGGCGGTGGCATGCACTCCGATCCAATTGCCTTCCAAGTCGAAATGGACCAGCCGGCGCTTCTCGCGGTCCGCGACCAGAACGCGCGGCTTGCCAAAGCGGGTGTCGATGGCAAGCCCGTGCGGGGTGTCGAACTGCGTTTCATCAGGACCTTTGCCGCCGAAGGTTTTGAGGATTTTTCCCGTGGCGTCGAATTTGTGGATGAGATTCGAGCCGTAGCCCATGGAGGCGAAGATTGATCCATCCGGTGCCACCGCCACGCCGGTTAGACCACCCCAGCCACCCGTGACTTCACCGGTGCCGGCGTTGGGAATCTCCAGCAGGAGCTTGCCCTCCGTGTCGATCTTGCAAACCCGCTGCGGCGGCTGGTTGCCATTGAGCTGCGCGCCGTAGATCACTGTCTTGCCACCCTCTCGGCGGACGGCGAGCGCGTGAAAGCCCCGGCATTCCGGCGCGATGGCGCGGACGAACCTGCCGTCAGGCTGATAGACAAGCACGGACAGGTCGGAATCGGTCGATACAAATATCCTGCCAGTCTCGTCGTCGATGACCACTCCGCCGTGGGTGGGGCCGATGATCTTGCCATCCGGCAGTTCTCCCCACTTGGCGGCGGCTTCATAGCTCCAGGCACCCCCACCCGTGCGGGCTGAGGCGGGCCGCTCCTCCCCAGGCTTGATCCCCGGCTCCTGGTGGGCGGACAGCAAGGATGGCAAAAGACAGAGCGCGAGGAGCGGCAGGCGGACGCGGAACATGGAATCCACGGCTTCGATGATGGGAAGGCAGCAAGGTCGGATCATGGTAAAGTTATGAAAAAAGCTGTTTATTTCGCTGCTGTGCCTCGGACCGTGATGGCCGTATATCCCACCGCCCCGTTTTCTGAATGTGGCGTGGTGAAATCAAACTTTAATGCCGCAACGTTCCGCGCGATCACCGCGCCCGTCGCATCGTTGATCACAACGCGGTTGGCGGAAGCCATCCCTCCGGCGGCATCTGGAGGAGAATAATTCACTTGAGCCAATAAGAGGAATTTGCCCGGATCTTCCATGGTCGAATAGGAAACCGTGTAGGCCTGCGAATCGCGGCCGCCATCCTGCCATCCGCCATAGACCGTGATATCCGTTAGGTTTTTCCCCTGGGGGGACGCAGGCAGCGTATAAATGAGCAAGGATCCTGCCGTGCCATTGTCGCCGCAGACTGCAATTGTTTTTGCTTGTGGAGTGGTGGGATCGGTGAGGGTCAGAGGCTTGCCCGCTTGCGTCAGGATATGAGCGTTCCCCAAGGTATACTGACCAAAATTTCCATTCGCCGCGATGGGTGACAACCCGGAAATCAAGCTGTCGGCACCCGGTTTCCAGGAAGGAGTGAACGGCAGCGGACCCGTTTCGCAGCTTCCGGTAACAGTGATTTGCGACCACGCCGAACCGGTGACGATGGGTAGCAAGAGGAACAGGAGGGGCTTCCAATTTCCTTTCGGCGATATTTGTATCATCATTTGGGAGGAATTGTGTTTTTCAAAGCTATCGAAAAATCTTGCTAGATTGCCGCGTCGGAACCAACGGGAAGATAACCGCTCATGTGAGTTTCCGCAGATTGGAATTTTATCCGGCGATTTAAGTTAGAGCCCCTTGGAGAAGGTCTTTCACGACGATGCCATGGACATCCGTGAGGCGGAAATGGCGGCCGGCGTGGAGATAGGTGAGGCGTTCATGATCCAGGCCGAGGCAATGGAGGATGGTGGCCTGGACATCGTGGACATGCACCGGTTTATCCACGATGTGATAGCCAAGTTCGTCGGTTTCGCCGTAGCTCTGGCCGCCCTTGATGCCACCTCCGGCCATCCAGATGGTGAAAGCGCCGGGATGGTGGTCGCGGCCCATCGCGCGGCCGAGGGCTGGGTTGGTTTCCACCATGGGCGTGCGTCCGAATTCCCCGCCCCAGACGACCAGGGTTTCGTCGAGGAGGCCGCGTTGCTTGAGATCGATGACGAGCGCGGCACTGGCTTGGTCGGTGGCCCTGCACATATCCTTGTGGTTGCCGACGAGATCGGAATGGGCGTCCCAACCCTCATGATAGATGTTGATGAAGCGGACTCCCCGCTCGATCATGCGGCGGGCGAGAAGGCAGGCGCGCGCATAAGTGGGTTTCTTGATGTCATCGATCCCGTAGAGCTTCAGGACGGATTCAGGCTCCCCGGAGAGGTCGGTCAATTCGGGTGCGCTGTGTTGGAGACGGAATGCCATCTCGTGAGAGGCGATGCGGGTCTCGATCTCGGGGTCACCGACCGAATCGAGCTGCATGTGGTTGAGGTTATTGACGAGATCAATGGTGTCACGCTGGAGTTTTTCATCGACCCCGTTGGGCGAGGAAGTGTTGAGGATCGGCTCGCCGGAATTCCGAAAACGGACGCCAGAGTGAACCGTCGGCAGGAAGCCGCTGGACCAGTTCGCCGCGCCACCACTGATTCCGGCACCGGTGCTCAAAACAACAAAAGAAGGCAGGTCCTTGTTCATCGAGCCGAGGCCGTAGTTGACCCAGGATCCGATGCTGGGCCGACCTGGCTGGAGGAAGCCGGTATTGAAAAAGATCTGGGCGGGGGCGTGGTTGAACTGGTCGGTTTTGACCGATTTCACGAAGCACAGGTCATCGGCGATTTTCGACGTGTAGGGCAGAAGATCGCTGACCCAGGCACCGCTCTGGCCGTGCTGGGCGAACTTGAACACGGATGGCATCACCCCGGCGTCGGGACGAATGAAAGCGAGGCGCTGGTTGCCGATGACGGAGGGCGGAAGCGGTTTGCCAGCGAGTTTTTCGAGGGCGGGCTTCGGATCGAAAAGATCCAGCTGCGACGGCGCGCCCGCCATGAAAAGGTGGATCACCGACTTGGCCGTGCCTGGGAAATTCGAGCCGAGGGGCGAGGCTGGCCCGACGGGCGATGGAGTGGCACCGAGGGCTGCGGCGCGGGCCAGCGGGTTCGCCATGAGCGAGGCTAAACCGATTTTGCCGAGGCCGAGGCCGCATTCCCGGAGGAACCAGCGGCGGCTGACGGAACCATCCGGATCGAAGAAACGTTGCTGGCAGTTCATGGTCTTAGTTCTTGGTGATGGTTTCGTCGAGATTGAGCAGGACGCGTGCGACCGTCATCCAGGCTATTTCTTCGGTCGTGCTATTCTTGAGGTCCGGCTTCTTGAGCTCGCCGGATTGCAGGCGCTTGTGCTGTGCCGCATAAAAGGCAGTGAGTTTTTCGATTTCCTCCGGGGTTGGTGGCCGGGTGAGGCAGCGCTGGAATGCATAAGCCGTCTTTTGGGCTAGCGAGCCGGGTTGGGCGGCGATTTTCTTGCCGAAGGCCTGCGCCGCCTCGAAGTAAACCTCGTCGTTGAGAAGCACTAGTGACTGGAGAGGGGTGTTCGAAACCTCGCGGCGAGCGACACATGCCTCGCCGGTGGGAGCGTCGAAAGTCTGGAAGGAGGCAAAGGGAGCGGAGCGCTTTGCGAAGGTATAGAGGCCGCGACGATAGCGATCCTCTCCCCCGCTGACGGGCCAGTTCATTCCGCCAAAGGCACCTTCCGTGACGCTGGCAGGCTGGGGCGGCCGAACGGGCGGGCCGAAGAGTTTGTCGGAAAGGAGTCCGGCCGCGCTGAGGCTGATGTCCCGGATCATCTCGGCCTCGACGCGGGCGCGGGGGCCACGGGCCAGCAAACGATTCTGCGGATCTTTTGCAAGAAGCTCCGGCGTGACGCGGGAGTCCTGTTTGTAGGTGGCGCTGGTGACGATCAGGCGATGGAGCTTCTTCACCGACCATCCGGTTTCCATGAAGGTTACGGCCAGCCAGTCGAGCAACTCGGGATTCACCGGGAGTTCTCCCTGGAAGCCAAAGTCATCCACAGTCTTCACGATGCCCGTGCCGAAGAATGCCTGCCAATCGCGGTTGACAGTGACGCGGGCGGTGAGCGGATTTCCCCTTGAAACGAGCCATTCGGAGAAACCGAGCCGGTTGTTCGGAAGGCCGGGAGAAATGGGCGGCAGAAACGCCGGGACATGCGGCTGGATTTCCTGGGCGGGCTGGGAGAATTCCCCACGGGCATGAAGTCGGGTCACGCGCGGATGATCGGCCCGTTCCTGGAGAACCAGGGTGCGTTGCGGGACGGGGACGCTGAGCAGTTCACGGATGGGTTTCGTTTGCTCCGCGAGTTGGGGGGCGTTCAGGAGGAAATGGCGGTAGAGGGCCTCGCGGCTGGTGGTTTCCGGGAAGACGCGGGCCGCGGGGACACGGGTGGCGTTCGAAGTGGATAGCCGGAATTTCCCAAGAGTGGAAGCATAGTAACGGCCCATGCGCATCTCGATGGTGAGGACGGATGTGGCGGGAAGCGGTTCGGCGAGTTGGAAAACGGCGGTCTGGTCTTCGCCTGTGTGACCGTTGATTGTCCAGCCGGTCTGGTTGTCGCTATCGATCGCTTGGTTGGCGTCGCCGGCTGTCGAAGTGGTGTTGGCCAAACGAATGTCTTTCCCGTCCGCCTTGACGGAGAAGTGATAGAGGAAGAAGTCACCCGGTGTGCCTTCGTAATACACCTTGCCGGGGCCGAAGCCGGGGAGGCGCTTGTCGGTGAGTGCCTCCAGCCGTAGTGCGGTGATTCCTGTCTGCGGCCTTTGAAAGGTCAGTGTGAAGCGATCGTCCTTGGTCGTGTCGCCCGAAACGAAGATCGCGCCCTCTTTGTCGGCGGTGAGGACCGGCTCATTGGAATCCAAGGTGGAGGGCGTGAGCGTGGTCCACGGAACGGAATCCGATTTCGATTTTTCGAGCCAGCTTTTGAAGGCGAGTTCCGATGCGGGTTGTTGGGATGCCTTGTTTTCTTCTTTACCAAGCGAGATGCGGAACGAGCCGATGGTGTGATGATCGCCAAAGTTCTGCGCGAGAACAATTTTGACATCGCGGTTACCGGCAGGCAGTGGATTGGCGAAGAAAAAATCCGCGCTGCGGTCCTTGCCGCGTGCGCCGCCTGCCACCTCGACCGCCCAACCGGTTTCCGGCTTGCCGTCGATGGCGGAAGCGACGGGGAAACCGGATTGCTCCGCGGTGGCCGTGGCATCGGAAATCTGAACCTTTTCCCAAGTGGCGGTAGTGGATTTCGAGCGGGTAAAGACCTCGATCTCGCTCAGCACGAAATTCCCAGTGGATGTGCGGCCGGGACCGCCGGAAGGAATGCGGCGATCCGCCAGGGTTTCAAGGCGGAGCCGGTCGATGCCGGAAGAACTGCCGCTGAAGAGCACCTCGTAGCTGTCGCGATCCTGCCCCGCGGTGGGGAATAGGACGACACGGTCCTTGATCGTGGCGCTTTCGCCCGAGGCGGCGGTGACGGACGATGGGTCCGTCACGAACCATTTTCCATCACCGTGTTTGTCGGCAGGCCACTTCGCGGGAAGGGTCGCGATGAGGGACTCGGCCTTCTTTTCCCGGTCCGCCTGCTTTGCGGCAAGCGCCGGATCGGGGAGATCCTGGTCGATGTCGTCCGCATTGTTGAAGAATGCCATCAGGCCGAAATATTCCGTGTGGAGGATGGGGTCGTATTTGTGGGTGTGGCATTGCGCGCAACCGACTGTGAGGCCGAGCCAGGTCGTGCCGGTGGTGGCCACGCGATTGGTCATCGCGTGATAGCGGTATTCGAGCGGATCGGCACCGCCCTCCTCATTGAGCATGGTATTGCGATGGAAGCCGGTGGCGGTCACATCCTCGCTGGTGGCATTTGGAAGCATGTCGCCGGCGAGTTGCTTGATGGTGAACTCGTTGAAAGGCATGTCGGCATTGAGCGAGCGGATCACCCAATCGCGCCACGGCCAGATCTGGCGCTCACGGTCTTTTTCGTAGCCGTTGGTATCGGCATAACGGGCAAGGTCCAGCCAGCGGCGGGCCCAGCGTTCCCCATAATGCGGAGAGGCCAACAAGCGGTCGACGACCTTTTCATAGGCATCCGGGGATTTGTCATTGGCGAAGGCCGTGGCTTCCTCCGGAGTCGGTGGCAGGCCGATCAGGTCGAGCGTGACCCGGCGGATGAGTTCGTATTGGTCGGCCTCTGGCGAGGGTTTGAGGTTTTGCTCGGCGAGTTTCTTCCCGACGAGTTCATCGATCGATTTCGCGGCGGGTTTCTTCGGGGCGACGAAGGCCCAGTGAGGCTGATACTCCGCACCTTCGGAAATCCATTGTTTGAGAACCGACTTTTCCGTGTCGGAAAGTTCCATCTTCGCCGAGGCCGGTGGCATGCGGTCGTCTGGATCGGCGGCGTGGAGACGTTTGATGAATTCACTTTCGGCTGGTTTCCCCGGGACGATGGCGATCTTGCCGGATTCACCTTGGCCATGGGCGGACTCCGCGAGATCGAGGCGAAGCTTGCCTTTCCGGGTGCTTTCATCGGGCCCGTGACACTTGAAGCAGCGGTTGGAAAGAATAGGCCGCACGTCCCGCTCGAAATCGGTTTTTCCCGCGGCACGCGATTCTGAAGTGCCCGCCACGGCAAGAATGACGATGAGCTGCAAAACCACGGCGGTCGGGCAGCTGAAATCAAAACCCCATGTACGAACATGAAACTTTGGTTCTTCGGAGGTTATCGAAAGGGCCGACATCACTGTAGCTTAGAACGGAAAGTCCGTCGCGGGAATGGATGGCTTGGCAAATTTCATGTAAAATATGGTAAAACTGAATGCGTCCGAGCCTGCACCGGAGATTGCCGCCAACATCCACCTCCCCGGATGTGGTGGAAAAAGTATCCGCCGCAAAATGGGGGATGCCCTGGGCAGCGTGGTGGAAATGAGGGCGCCAAGTCGCCTGTTCAAGATGATCTGGAGGTGATCATCTGGAAACTCTCGTGAACGGAAACGCCCCGGTGTCGACGGTGGGACGGGCTGATTCCGGTCGCTTCAGCAGATCGAACCGTGATTGCGCAGCCACGGCCGTCTCCCCCCGGACTCGCCGGTCCGGGGAGATTGATTTGATCCGTGCGGTTTATTCGGTGGCAAACACCCGGGCGAATTTCCTGACACTATCAACCGGGATGACGGCTTGCTTGCGGACATACGATCCGGAGTAGAGTCCGTCTTGGTCGTCGTCATCGGTCGGCGTGACCTCGCTTACATCCCAAGGGTTTACGAGCGTCGTGCTTTCCTGAAGCTCATAGACGCTGGTGCTGTCCAGGCGCTCGCACCAACGGATGATGAGGGTGGAACCCGTGTTCTCAACGGTCGACAAGGTGGCGGTGGAGTCAACCGGCGATGTGCCGAACAGGAACTCGTCGAGGTTCGAGAAGCCATCGCTGTCGGCATCTTCAGAGCGCTCGTCCAAGCCGTTCGTGATGACCAGCGCCCAGGTTTCATAACCCACGGTCGCGACGCCGCCAACAGTTAGAATCCCCGTTCCGGTGAAGCGGGCGTTCGGGAAGTCGGTATCCGAGCCGATGGCACCGTAGGTTCCCGGGTCTTGTTCATCGCCATCGAAGAACAAGGTGCCCACGGTCTCATCGGCTGCGAGCCCGAGCTTGCCGGTGCCGGCGAGGATCAGTTTGTTGGAATCGGCGATGGAGTTGCCACTCACTGTGAGTTCGCCACCGGAAACGGTGGTGTCTCCGGTGTAGGTGTTGGCTCCTGATAGCAACATGGTTCCGGGACCGGTCTTGATGAGCGGAGATGCAATGGTGGCGACATCTCTCAGGATCGAGCTGACCGTGAGATCGTCCCCTTCGGCAACGTCCGCCACTTGGAAGGTCGTTCCCGGCGCGCCAATCGATCCGAGTGACACGTTGGCATTTGCCCCGGTTCCAGAGGTGAAGATCTCCGCAGAAACGCCGCTGCTGCCCCCGACGATGACCGTTCCCACAAGGCAGAGATTCGTATTGAATCCGCCGGTTGTCGCGCCGGAGGTGATTTCGATCTTACCGCCGTCCAGCGTGATGTTAGGCACGAACGCCACCGTGTTGGTGCCACCGAAGATTCTCGACGCCGCATCCACGTGGATCGAAAGCGCGAACTCCGGCAACATCGTGGAATCCCCGAGGGCCGCCGTGTTGTCGAGCGAGAGGGTGGAACCGGTTCCGAATTCGGTTCCGGTCAGCTTGATGACGTTCGACGGGTCCATGGCACCTCCGACGCAGGACTGGCCTTCGGCGGTTCCCGCTCCCACCGCGGTACCGCTGCTCAGGGCGAGAAAGCCGTCGATGACCGTGGTGCCGCCCGTCCAGAGATTGCCGCCATTGGTTAGAATGATGGCGTTCTGACCGTCGACGACCACTTTTCCCGCGCCCGAGATGAGGCGGTTGAAGGCGTAGTTTCCATTCTCCGCGTGAAAATTCAGCGTCGCCGGAATTCCTCCCGGGCTGTTGATCGTGATGTTGGATTGAAAGCCGGTGCTGTTGGGCCCTGCGAAATTGATCCTGAGGGTGCCCGCGTTCACGGTGGTGGGACCGCTGTAGCCGTAACCTTGGATGTTAAGGAGGTTGATGAATTCCTGTGTGCCAAGGCCGTTCTTGATGATGGAAACCGGAGGGCCGACCTGATCGCGAATGATGCCGCGGAAGCTGTGGAAACTGTTTTCCGGCGTGTCAATCGTCAGAGAAGCTGCGGCGAGTCCGGGATTCTCGACGTAGTCCGGCACCGTGGCGTCGTCATTTTGAATGATGGATATATAACTGGTGACCGGGCTTTCCAGTCCGGCAATCGTCTGATGGGTGCCGCGGAGTTGGAATTTGGATTGGGAACCGTTGAAGCTCGGATTATCCAGGTGGAGCACGGAATTCGGGCCGAACTGGTTGTCAGCCCCCATGCACATGAACACGCTGAGATTGGCTCCTTCTCCCATGTAGACATCACCCGGAAGCGTTACGTGGCCGCTGCCGGCGGCGACGATCGTTCCCGCACCCATTCTCGTATCGCCGGTGCCGCTGTTGGTTCCGGTTAGCGTTAGGATCGATTCGCCTTTTTTATAGAGATTGATATCTCCGGCGATGCTGCGGGTGAGGGTGAAATTCGCCGTGCGGATACCCGTGGTGTTGATGCCCAGGGTGGAACCACCTGCGAAGCCGCCCAGACTCAACGCGTTCAGATCGGTGTCGTCGAATTCACCGGCGCTGCCGACATTGAAACCCAGGGTCGCGCCGTCATCCACCACCAGGCTGCCACTGGCCAGCGACTGCTTCTGTGCGAGCTGAAGGGTTCCACCCGTCACATGGGTGGTGCCGGTGTAGGTGTTCAATCCGCTCAGGGTCAGGATGCTTTCACCGGCCTTGGTGAGGCCGCCAGTGCCCGATGCCTGCGCAATATTCCCGGCGAAAATCGCGTCATGGCCGCTGGGTAAATCCAGTCCGACGGTCAATTCCGTGTTGCCCAGAGTCACGGTGCCCGCGGTTCCCGAAAGGACAGCGATCGAAGGGGTCGCGGTGGTGAAGTTGGCCGTGCCTCCGGTCATCGAGAGGGTGGCGGCCTGCAATGCCAGATCGTTGGCGACATTGAGGGTTCCGTTGCTCACCGCAGCCGTGCCGCTGAACAGGTAAGGAGTCGTGAACGGAGGGTCCAACGGAATGGCGGCATCATAGTTATCCGCATTCAGCGTGATGCTGCCTGTGCCGGAAAGAATCAGACCGGCCGATTCAAGATCGCTGTTGAAAGCCAGGCGGCCGGATCCTGATAGAACCACGCCGGTGCCCGCCTTGACGACACCCGCATAGGTCGCGGGACCCGCTCCCGTGGAAGTGATGCTGTTGCTGACCGTGATTTTTGATCCGGTGAAGGCGTATGGAGTGCTGTCGGTATGGCTGAAAGTCATTGACGACGCGGTGAGTGCCGACGGCACGCTGATCGACCTGTTAGCGCCGGTTGGGGTGAAATTGAGCGGCGCGAGAGTGTCGTAAAACGCGGTCCAGTTGTCGGCGGTTCCGGTGGTCCAGGTGGCATTGCCTCCGGACCCGCTGCTCCCGGTCCAGGTGAGGGGGGGATTGATGGGCGATGCCGTCCCCGAGGCAACGAACTCGCGATAGCCGACCCAGCCATTTTCCTGATTGGCGAAGTTGAGTTTGATCGCGGCGACGTTGCTGGCCAGAAAGCCCGACGACGGAGTCAGGCGGGTGTGGGTAGAGTTGTTGGGATTGCCCGAGTCCTGGTTGTTGACGGTTTCAAGCGGAATGAAGGTTTCCGGATCCAGATAGGTTGAATAGCTGACGGTGAAATTCTGATTGTTCCGGCCACTGTCGGTCCATGCGCAGTAAAAATCCAGGGCGGTCAGATCGTAGCCTTTGGTATTCGTGACCAGATCCTTCATCGGGAAGATCACTTCGGTGCCATTGCTGACGGCGACACAGGAGGTAGTGCTGTTGGGCGCGCCAAGGGCACCATCGGTCATCGTCGTCCAACTTCCCGAAACCGGCACCCCGAAAGTCGGGGAAATCGATGGAGGCGGAGAACTGGGCACCGCCGCGGCGTCGAGCAGGTTGGTTCCCGCCGGCAGTGTCCACACGTTGGTGGTGTTGGCCTCGTTGAGCGTGATGACGGGCAAGGGTGCATCTGTCAGAACGAACTCGCTGTAGCCGGCACCGCCGTTTTCCTGAGGGGCGGTGAACTGGATTCTGATGGATTTGACGTTCGAGGCCAAGACGCCCGTGCCGGTGTCATCCGTCAGCCGGGTGTGGGTGGCTTTGGAGTCCGCAGGACTTCGGTAGCCGGCGACCGCGATGTTGGTGAAGTTGATGTTATCCGTTGAAACGGAAAAAGTGTAATTCTGGTCGTCGCGGCCGGCGTTATTCCATAGCCCATAGGAATCCAAGGCGGTAATGTTGTAGCCATTGGGGTGTCCGGTGAGATCCAGGGCGAAGGTGACGGAGTCGTTGGTGGTAGGCACGATGACCGTGCCCATCTGGCTCTGGTAAGGTGTGGTGTCGTCGGGAGTGGGACCGACGCTGCCATTCGTCAGCGTGGACCAACTGCTCGAAGAGCCATACTGGTTTCCCAGAGCACCGGAAGCGATGGCACCGGTCAAAAGATTGGTTCCTGAAGGGAGTGTCCAGATGTTGGTGGCATTGTTCTCGTTGAGTGCGACCGCGGCTGATGCGGAAGAGCAGGCAAGCAGGGGGCCGAAACAGACCACGAAGGCCTGGGGGAACAATGAACGGGAGTTGGATTTTTGTTTCATAGTATATGTTAGATTGAAGCGGGCGGAGGTGGGTTTTTCACAGATTGCGAAGACTCATTCTTCTGTGGATAGGCTGGCGAACGTAGCGGGGATCTCGTCCGCCGTGAATGGATGGTTTGGTAATTTATATGTACAATTTGGTATTATCCGAGCCTTCACGGGCCGCCCGCGCTTCGGAAACGGGTTTGCAGGCCTTCCTTGCATTCGCGGGAAAACCCGAACTAACAGCCAATGGGCCTCGCAGGCTTTCGCGGATGAGGACTCAGATCTCAGCCGGCGTGAGCCAGCGGAACGAGACGACTTGAAAGCGGCGGCCGAAGGTTTGATTCGCTGCCAGAGCCGGCGCGGTGGTGATGTGCGCGAGGTCGGCGGGATCGACGAATTCACGGGTGCGGCGCACGACGGCCTCGCAGACCGTGCTGGCGATGATCCGGCCCCGGGCGTCCCGGGCATCGCCGTAGGCGCGGATGGTGAAGGTATCGTCGCGGGCGGATAGAATCGGCGCGAGTGGCCGAAGCAAGTCGGCCTGCCGGGTCCAACCGGGCAAACCGTAGGCGCTGTAACCGACGGCGGCTTCCGGGAATTTGTATTCCGCTTCCGCAGCACGGTCCGGCACGGCGACGGACTTGGAGGAAAGCGCCTGGATGTTTGATAGAACATTGGTCGCCGGGCTTTTGGTCACTTCATTGAGCGCCGCCTGCAGCGTGCCTGCCAGGGCCAGATCGCCCGAAGACAACTGGCGGTTGATGAACTCGGAAAGGGAAAGGAACGGACCGCGCAAACGGACTTGATCGACGACTTTCTCCGCGAGCGCATCAAGGAAGTCTTCGTCGAGCGTCCGATAGCCCGCGAAATCATTGGCATCCGGAAAACTTCCCGAACTGCTGGCACTGCCAGCCTCGGCATCCCCGGCAATGCTGAAGCGGGTCACCGCGTAATCTGTCTCGTTCGATAGTTTGGTGCTCCATGTGGTGCCGGTCTCGTTGTAATGGGGGACGCGTTGGTTGCGGGCATGGCCCAGCAGGGCGCGCCAGGCGGTGACCGAGGTGGAGTTCACATTGAACATGCCCTCGACTTCCAACCGCGAGGCGATGGTCTTCCACGAATCGGCCTTCGAGACCTGGTCGGTATAGAGTTTGCTCGCGGCGGTGGTGCTATCAGAAGCGGTGCCGACATCCGCCATCAATGGCTGATAGGCACGGTTGGGAAGCGGCGTCGTGCCGGTGGCGAAATCGGTGAAAACAGTTTTTTGATTTCTTCCGGCAGTGCCGAAGTTCGTCGGATCCGGCGCGATCGAGGAGAAGAACCAATCGTCGAAAAGCAGATGGTTGGCGCAGTAGGAATCGTCATACTGGAGATTCACCGCGAGGGAGGCTTCGGAAGCATTGAAAACCGCATTGGCGGGCAACAACGGGGTCGCATCGGAGTTTCCTATCAGATTCAACGCGAAAGGAGGGATCGGATTGTCATAGCGCAGGTCCCAGTTCACGAGTTCGCCCAAGGATGTCAGAGGACGTGTCGGAAGTTCGGCGATGACACAGCGGGCGAGTCCGTCGCTTTTGGTGAAGCCGGTCACGATATAACCGCGGCCGGTGGTGTCGCTGGCATTGGGCAGGAGGCTGTCACCGGCCGGTGCGTGCGGCACAAAGCTGAAATCGAACGGGGAATTCACCGGGTGATCGGTACCGGCGTAGTTGTGGCGGATGCTCCATTCGACGTCGTCTTTTCCCATGGAAGTGTAGTTCACCAAGGGGCTGGACTGGACGAAACCCTTCGCCGCGATATGGGTGCGGCTGGCCATCCGCGCACCGAACATGGTGGAGAGAAACGGCAGCGGCTTGCTCTTGCATTCGCTGAGAGTGGTTTGGGCAAGCTGGGTCAGCGGCTTGTAGAGCTGCTTGGCAACTGCCGTCGTGCAGACTCCCCGATAGGCCAGATCGTTGGAACCATTGACAAACATGTCGAACACCACACCGACTCCGTTCTTCGCGAGTTCCGCCTGATGGACATGTTCGGTATCGAACTGGGCATCCGCCTTGATGGTGGCGCTTGGCGCCAGGACCATCGATGCGCCCTGGTTGTTCTTCACGGGGTAGTAATTGCCGCCACCGCTCCGGTAGCCCGCCGCCAAAGGCACATTCTCGCCCGATGGCACGGCCGTGTTGCTGACAGGGCTGAAAATGCGGGTCTCACCGGGCTTCATGGCCGCAAAGGTAGCGATGGTATAATTCATTTTGGAAGAGCCCAGACCTGGCTGGTTGTTGACCGATCCTCCCATCACCGCGTTGAAGTTGTTGTTAGCAACGCCGTTGATGTAATATTTCAAGGCGGTGGGGAATGGCACCTCAAGCGCGAAACGCAAAGTGGGATTTCCCGCAGGGACGACGACTTCCACATTGTAGGGATTCCACATCGTGATGATGGGAGTGATGAGCAGACGCGGCTCCAAGGCAGCTGAGGTAGGAACCCCGGCCGGAGTGTCGGCGGAGTGGGAGAAGAGCCACTGGATGCGCGCAATGACCGGCAGGATGCGCACCTTATGCATGAAATTGAATGAATCGCCACCGATGGCGGTGGAGTAGGAACTTGTTGAAAACCGGCCGGTCGATGAAGCGGATACCCGTTTGTAAAAGGTGGCATAGTTCACGAGGTTTTCCCAACTGCTCACCGGTCCGAGTTGATAGATGGGCACATTGCCCCCGCGGTAGGCGGCCCACGGATAGAGCATCGAGCCGGCGGCCCGGGGAGATCCCGTGGTGGCGCGGGTCGTCATCCGGTCCAGCCCGGGGGCGACCCGGAACATGGGCATCGTGTTGGACGTCGGCTGGTTGGTCCAGTTCTCGCTCAGCACCGACAAGTCCTTGCGCCAGCCACCGGTGGCCGTGTTCGTCAACAGGCCTGTCGATACCGCCGAGAGATCATGGAAAAACTCACGTGACACCTTTTCCGCACCGGGAGTGGCGACCAGATCCGCCTGCTGCAGGGTGATCGCCTTGCCAGCGGGCTCGGCGTCATCTAACAAATCATCCATGCGGAAGGTCGCCGTGTCCGCGACCGAGTGAGACTTGGCCTGCGCCGCCCATTTCCCCAGCGAAGTGGCGGGATCCGGCTCATAGGGCTTCGGCAGCCGCGCCTTCTGGTTTTCCCCGCTGATCCACCAGGCGATGTTGCCCTTCTGGCGACCGGTGGTGACCTCGACCGGGGTGAGATGAATCCGGGATTTCGCACTGGCCGCTCCCGTTCCGAGCGAGCCGGCACCCAGCAAGGTCACCTTATCGGCCGCCGCCTTGGTATCCGGCAAGGTCGCTGGGTCTTCGATATTCGAAGAAGTAAGCCAGCTCAGAAAGCGGGCGCTTTTCGCGGCAGGGTAGTTGCCGTTATTCGGCGCGATCGGGCGCCCGGCAAAATTCCCGGTAAGCGTGTGGTCAGTGCCTTCCCAGCTCTTCCACGTACCGAGGACCGGCGGGTTATTCTCATCGAGAATGTCCGCCCGGGCGGTGACACGCGTGTCGCTCCCCGCCTGACTCTGCAGTTGGCCGATGGCCAGCGAGAGGGACAGCCGGGCATTGGCGCGGGCCACGGCCAACGCATCGCTCTGGGCCGTCGTCCGCAAGGAGATGCTTGAAAGAGTGAGGAGGCCAACCGCGATGACCGTTAGCAGGATCATCAGCGTAAGGGTGACGACCAAGGCAAAGCCTCGTGTCTTGGGGCGCGATGTGCGCTTTTTCTGATGTGACATGTTCGAGAAAGGGGTGTGAGCCTCCCGCGCGCGATCCCAGGCACTTCCATGGAGGCTCGGTCTTGGATCGTTGTTCACGGGTAATTTCCGGGATTTGAGTAAGGAATCAACCTACTCCATTAAGCAAAGATGACAGGTAATTCTCGAATGGGAATGGACGGTTTGGTAAATTCCATGTACAAATTGGGAAGCCGAAGATCCTTGCCGGACCTACCCCGTGGGAATTCATGGATCGGGACTATCGCACGACACGGGATCCAAGCTACTCCGCGTCCAGCTCCCTTCGGAGGTAGGACAGCATCCACAGATTGATTTCCCAGGCATCCGCAACCGCCACCTGCGACCGGCCGTTCAACGGCATGTACGGAACAGGCCCGAATTCCGGCGAAATGGTTAGGAATTCCCGGTCTTCGTCACGCCGGAGCCGGACAATGCGCTTCCACCACGAGGTGAACAGCCGGAGCCACGGCTCGTGGAGGGGGTTCCGGGGATCGCTGATCTGGGGACCTTCATCGAACCCGACACGGGCATGAATGTGATGGGCCGCGGAGATGGCGGCGTCGAGTCCCTCCGGTTGATCGGATAGATCGCTCTCATGCACGCACACCCAGTGGGAGAAGTCTGCAGTGAGTTGCAGGCCGGGAATCGCCCGGAGAAACGAACGGGCGGCGGGGATGCTGAACAAGGCGCGTCCGCGGTGGGTTTCGTGGAATACCGGCACGCCATGTTTTTCTATCAAAATTTGGCCCTTTTCAAAGATCCTCAAGCTGTCCTCAAAGCTGAAATGATCGCGCCCCGTGTGGCTGTTCACGCACCAGGGTTCAATTTCAACGGCCTTCAGATAGTGCGCTTCCAGCGATCTCAGATGATCCTCGACCGTGTTCCCCTCCGTCGAAATGTGGGCCACCATCCCGAGTCCCGCGGCGGCGTGCAGTCTGCGGATTTCCTGTGCGGAATCGCGGCGTGCCGGCAGGTAGATCTCCGTGCCATCATAGCCCGCATCGGCGACGCAGGCCGCGAAATCGGATAGAGGCAGGCGGGCCAACTCCCAGTCGGCCTTGGTGAACAACAGCTTCACGGGGCGAACTAGCAAATACGCCCGAGCTTGCCGGCGAGCGAATGACCGGGAGGATTCTCGCCGATCCAGCGTTCGTCGGCGGGCTGCGCGGCGGGTTGGAAGCGGGTGTCCGTGGAAAAACGGATGCGGTCCGACGAGTTGTCCAACGATCCGTGGATGAGGTTGATGCGGAAGGTGATGAAATCGCCGATCTTCCACTCCGGCGCGGTCAGCCAGCGGCCGCCGAATTTCTTCGGCAAAGTGTCCGGGCTCTTGGACAGCCAGCCGGGAAACGACCATTTTCCATCCTTGGCGACGGCTTGCACCTGATCCGGATCATTCTCACAATAGGCGTCCACGTCCTTGTCCAGATAGTCGGAGATGCGGTCGGATTGCTTGTGGGAGTTTTCCAGAAGGATCAATCCGCCCAACTCTAGCGGAATGTCCACATAGGGAATCCAACAGGTAAGCAAATCCTGTGAACCGCGGCCCATGTAGACCTTGTCGCAATGGACCGGCGTGCCATGCCCGGGCCCCATCAGGCGGCACCAGATGTAGTCGAAGTGACGGACCGGTTCGCCGAAAAGATTGGCATAGAATTCACAAATCTCGGGGCCGAACACGACACGCCGGATCTCGGGACTGCTGGCAGCAAGTTCGGGACGGAAGGCGGCGGCCTTGTCCGGATTCTGTTTTTTGCCATCGGTTCCCTTGAAGGTCGGGGCCGTATCCAGCTTGAAGGCGTCCATCATGTCGGGGTGGACGAATCCTTCCATCAGGTCGTGGTCCGGATGAAGCTGGCCTTCCCGCGCAACCCGCTCGAAGATTGATCGACGGCCGGCGAGGATCAGCGCGGGATCAAAGAAATTCCGGATATACAGATAGCCGTCTTCGTCCAGCCGGTCGCGCAACGCGGCTGGCTGGGAAAGGAGATCGTTAGAGTCGCGAATGAAGCCGAAGGACTGCGCGCCGGTGTCGAGTTCCTCTCCCAGGGAACAAAGGGGTGAATGGCTGGCGAGCGTGGACATTCCGGGATGGTAACTGAACGAGGGTTTTTGGGAATGGACGGGCTGGTATTTCGCATGTATTTCCTGGCAATGGACGAAGAGCGGGAACTTGAAGGGATTGTCTCATTCGCGGCATTTGAGGCGCCGCCGGGAATGATCCGGTTCGGCGGCCGCCTGCTCGGCACGGGTGGCACCGGCTTCAACAATTACCGGACCTATGGCATGTTCGCGCTGGTTCTGGTGTTAGGTAATGGAGCCTATCGGGACAAGCTCGGTACCAATCGCCGGGTGACCGCTGGGGATCTGATCGCGGTTTTTCCCGACCTCGCGCATCAGTACGGGCCCGAGGCCGGCGACGTTTGGGACGAGTTGTTCATTTCATTCGAAGGAGCTGCCTTTGATCAATGGAGGATCCACGGCTTGGATCCCGCCCACCCCGTCTGGTCCCTGCCGACGCCCGAGGAATGGGCGGAGCGCTTTATGACGATCCTGATGATGCCGGTGACGAACAAGCCCGAGTCCTGTGCGGCGGCCAGCGCGATCCATCTCCTGATTGCTGAAGCGCTGGCATTACGCCCGCCCGATGGTGACCCGAATGCCTGGCTGGAGGCTGCCTGTCAGTCCCTCAGCGGAGGCACGGGCGCTCCATCCTTGCAGGAAATCGCCACGAATCTCGGAATGGGATATGAGACCTTTCGCAAGGCGTTCAGAACCGTCATGGGCGAGTCCCCCGCCCGCTATCGGAAACGCAGGCGGCTCGCCCAAGCCGCCGTGATGATGAAGCGGTTGGATCTTTCGCTGGAGATGATCGCCGATGCCCTGGATTTCTGCGACGGATTCCATCTATCAAAGGCATTCAAGGCGGAATATGGCTACTCGCCCGCGCAACTTCGCCGCCAGTTGCACGATCAGAAGGAACCGGCAGGACCGCGCATCCGGTCTCCGAGAACCTGACAGAAAACCGCTGACATCCGACCAACCCCGGTTAATGTCATGAAATCGGTCTATCGGGAAGGAATGCAGCATTCGAGCGCGGAACCGATGTTTCTCCTGTCTTGCTCGTTCAAGCCTTCGGGTGTCCGGTTCTCTTTCTGTCCCGTTGCCAGCCGGTAGCCCGGTGCGTGCTCCGCGCCATCCCAACTCCCGTCAAAATCATCGTCAAAGTACTCGCGCGCATAGCCGCTGCCCCAGTAGTGACGGACTCTATCAGCCCGGCCGTCGCCATTCCGATCCCAGAAGCCGTAAGTGCCGCTCCACTGGACCTTGCCGCCACGGGGCAATTCAACCGGCGGCGGAGGCGGGGCGCTTGAGCAGGAAACCGCAAACACTCCGGCGAGAATTCCGGCCATCACGGCAAATCGGTTCATCAGCGCATTCCAAAGAAAACAGTTAGGCGGGGCCTACCCTTCGACCTTTTCCTTTTTATCCTTCTTCTTCTCTTTCTCCAACGGACATCGCGCATCGAATTCCTCCTGCATTTTCTTGAGCTTGAGAATCCCGTAAAACGTGACGACCGCCATGATGGCGACGAGGATCGCGACGAGGGTCTTTTCCACGGCGAAATTGTTCATCCGGTTGGACGCATAGCTGGCGACGATCAGGCCGAGCACCGCGAAATTGATCGCCCAGTTCGCCACCTTCGACACGACGAAGTGCAGTGTCCCGAAACCGGCGAGTTGATAGAGCATGAATGGCAGCACCGCAACGGCCGGCAGCATTTCGGAAATGCCCAATGACACGTCCACCGCGCCGGGAGCCTTGGCGTGCAGCAGCTCGCTGTGCGCCAGCTGGTGGAACAGCGGCGGCACCGCGCACAAAAACGGAATCGCGCAGAGTAGCTCCATCACCAGCGAACCGCTCCAAATTCCGATCTTCGACGAGTGGTCCGCCCCGCCACCCACCGACTGCGTGCCGACAAACAAGCCGGCCACGACTGCGGCCGCACTGGAAAGCATCAGCAGCTCCACCGTGATCCCGAAACCCGCCGGTTCGCCGGTCTTGAGCATCAGCAGGGCCAGGAAACCCGGCGTGTAAAACATCACCCGCACCAGTTTCGCCCAGACCCGGACATCGCGGTCCGGCGGCAGGATGGGAAGTGCAAGTCCATCGGTTCCTACGGTCGCTCTCTCTTTTGACATGGTGGGATGGGGGTGGAAAACTCGCTGGTCCGTCCGCAATTCCGCCGGACTTCACAGGCCACCAGAATTGCGATCCACTCCGCGGAGTCAAGCCTGCCGATGCCGGGAGAATGCTTTCCCGCAAGCGTGGTCCAGCTGCGGATCTGTTACCCCTTCACCTGCCCGTTGCCACGGACGCGGTACTGATAGCTCGTTAGCTCGCGAAGGCCCATTGGGCCGCGGGCGTGGAGCTTGTCGGTGGAGATACCGATTTCCGCGCCGAAGCCGAACTCGCCGCCATCGGCGAAGCGGGTGGAGCAGTTGTGGAAGACACAGGCGGAATCGACCGAGCTCAGGAAACGCTCCGCTGTCGCCTCGTCGCGGGTGACGATGACGTCGGTATGGTGCGAGCCGTGGTCGTTGATGTGGGCGACGGCATCTTCGAGCGAATCAACGATTCTAACGGCAATGATGAGTTCGAGGAACTCGGTGTCCCAGTCTTCCGCAGTGGCGACGGTGGCGTCGGGGACGATGTCCAACACCTGCTCGCTGCCACGGATTTCCACATGCTTTTCCCGCAGCGCGGCGGCGACTTTGGGAAGGAAGTCGGAGGCGATGTCGCGGTGGACGAGCAGGACTTCCAGCGCGTTGCAGACGCCGGGTTTCTGGGTCTTGGAGTTGACGGTTAGAGCGACGGCCATTTCCAGATCCGCGTCCTTGTCGGCGAAGAGGTGGCAAATGCCGTCGTAGTGCTTGATGACGGGCATTCGGGCGAGCGAGACGACGGTTTCAATCAGGCCTTTTCCCCCACGAGGAATGATGAGGTCGAGCCACTTGTCCATGCCGGCGAGGACGGCGACGCTCTCGCGGTCGGTGAAGGGGATGAGCTGGATGGCATGCTCCGGTGCACCCGCCGCAGCCAGGGCTTCGGCGATGGCGACGTTCGAATGAATGGCCTCGCTGCCGCCGCGGAGGATGGTGGCGTTGCCGGTTTTGAAACACAGCACGGCGGCATCGGCGGTGACGTTCGGACGGCTTTCGTAAATGATTCCAATGGTGCCGATGGGCACGCGGGTCTGCGAAATGCGGATGCCGTTGGGACGGTCCCAGGCATCCATGATTTGGCCGACCGGATCCGGCAGCGTCGCGACCTGGTCGATGCCGGCGGCCATCGCCTCGATGCGTTTTTCATCGAGCATCAGGCGGTCGAGCATCGCGTTGGAGAGTCCCTTTTCCTTGCCGGCGGCGAGGTCCTTGGCATTGGCTGCTAGAATCCCTGGTGTCGCCTCGCGGATCGCTCCGGCCATGGCGCGGAGGATCGTGTCCTTCTGGTCGCTGGAAAGCTGGGCGAGCTTGTAAGCCGCCGCGCGGGCCTGGCGGCCCATCTGATGGATGGTTTCCTGGATGGTGGACATGGGCTCAGATGGATGCTTTGAAATGCGTGGAAATCCCCTTCCCCGCGACGATGTCGGCGAGGCGCTCCGGGTGGCGGCCGTGGGCGATGTGGGTTTCGATCCCTGCCTCAACGGCGAATTTCACGGCTTCGAGTTTCGACGCCATGCCGCCCATCGAGAAGCGGCCCTTGTCCTGGCGGACATGTTTGAAAACATCGTCGATGGCGGGAACCTCGGGGATGAGCTGGTTGGTTTCAGGATCTAGCAGACCATCGACACTGGTAAGCAGGATGATGCGCTTGGCTCCGGCGAGTTTCGCGACGCGGACGGAAAGCATGTCGTTGTCGCCGAATTTCAGCTCCTCAACGGCGACCGAGTCGTTCTCGTTGATGATTGGTAAAATCATCGGCTCCTTGAGCAGGCGGCGCAGTGTGTCCTTCACATAGCTGGCGCGCTCCGGTGTCGCGAGGTCGGCGGCGGTGAGCAGGACCTGCGCGATGTGGATGTCGAAATTTGCAAACAGGCTGCTGTAGGTCTGCATCAGCCGCGCCTGGCCGACCGCCGCGCACGCCTGGCGGGTGGCGGTGTCCTTCGGATACTCGGTCAGCCCGAGCGCCGAGACACCCGATCCCACCGCGCCCGAGGAAACGAACAAGCAGCGATGCCCGGCGTGCACCAGCCCGGAAATCGCCGACACCAGATGGACCAGCGCCGCGCGGTCGAGGGTGCCGTCATTCGACTTCGTGAGGACGCCGGTGCCGGCCTTGATGACGGTGAGGTGAGGTATCATGGGAAATTTCCGCTCTGCGGCCCGCTCGCCATACGCGGAATTTTCCCGCCGCGCCACTGTAATTGCGGGACCTCCGGCGGAGGAAGATTGCCCGTTTGCCGGGCGTATGGGATTCCCCCGCAAGCAGCCGACATGAATTCCTTTCTCCCACTGGCGATCCTCGCCGCGTTTTTCACCAGCGGCCTCATGGCGCAGGACATCGGGCTCGCTTCGGGAAATTCCCGGCTGTGGCTCCATCAGAATCCCGCCGACCGCAGCTACTCACTCGCCTTTGAAAATGACGGTAAAATCCTGCGGACCTACGCCCCTGAAAAACCGCTGTCGCTCGAAGTGAATGGCGGGCGGATCGACGGCAGCTACTCAAAAATCACGCGGGAAAACGGCACGCTCGTCTGCCAAGGCATCGTCACCAGCAGGCATGGGACGCAATTCCTCTTCACCGACTGTTTCCTCGCGGAAAAACCCGATTCGTTCGAGCTGCGGCGAAACATCGTGATCCAGAACGAGAATCCGGCGGACCAATTCTTCAACTCGCTCTTCGGCCTTGAAGTCCGCGAGAAAAGCCGGTTAGAGGACCACGAGTATTTCGTCCCCGGCATCTGGTACCGGACGAATTTCAAAACCCGGATGGCCGGCGCTCTGGCGAAAAATCCCGGAGATCATTACTTCCTTTTCCGCGAGGACCGCCTGCCGCTGCCGCTCTTCATGCTGCGCGACATCGCCGGCGGCCAAACCATCTCCCTCCTCCACGCCGCCGCAGAACCGACGACTTTCACCGGTGATCGCGGCAAGGAGCGCATCACCGACGAGCGCCTGCAATTCGGCTCCATCGGCGTGCGCCAGTTCGAAGGCACCACGCTCGCCTTCGTGTTTCCCGGTTCGGAAGGAGAGAAAAACCACGTCGTCCGCCGGGCATCCGATGGCTGGGCATTGCGAAGCCATCCGGTGAAAAAGAGCATCCCGCATCACTACAAGCTGATCATCCGTTTCTCCCAAACCGCCAGCTATCCGGACGCCGTCGAAGCCACCTGGAAGCACGCCTTCGATCTCTATCAGCCAAAACTCCGCCCGGTGGGTGTGGAAGCCGCGTTCGGCGGTCTCATCGACACGCTCGACCACTATGCCGTCAGCAGTGGCTACGACGCGCCGGGCTTCCCCTTCTCCGTCAACCTCCCCAGCGGCGACGTCCGCGCCTACAACTATCAGATGGGATTCGTCGGTCGGCAGTTGCCCAACGCCTACATCCTCATCCACCACGGTCTCGCCGGAAAACGCAACGACCTGCGGACCAAGGGCGAACAAATCGTCGATTTCTGGGCAAACCACTGCCTGCTTCCCTCAGGCCTACCACGTACCTGGTATGACCCGGCCACCGGAAAGAACGCCAAAGGCACCTGGCGGAAAAACGACAACCCGCGCGGCGGCACCGCCATGCGCGTGGCCACCACCGGCATGGAAGGCATGCTCAACGCCTGGCTGCTCGAAAAGCGCAACGGCTCCGACAAACCTGTCTGGCTCGACGCCTGCAAAAAATTCGGTGACTGGCTCGTCGAAAATCAGAATGACGACGGCAGCTACTACCTCGCCTACAGCCACGATCTAACAAACGGCAAACACCTGCCCACCGCAACCAGCAAATTCACCACCACCAATCCCATCCGCTTCCTCGTCATGCTCCATCAGACGACCGGCGATCCCCGCTACCACGAAGCCGCGCTCCGGGCAGGAAAATTCTCCCTGATCAACATCCACGAACCCTACCACTACGTCGGCAGCGTCATCGACAACCCCAACGTCATCGACCGCGAATCCGGCCAGGAAGCCATCTACGCCTTTCTCGCCCTTTACGATCTGACTCAGGAAAAGCCTTGGCTCGAAGCCGCGGTGCAAGCCGCCCGCTATGCCGAAACGTGGATGTATGCCTACGAAATCCCGCCTGAGATCGGCAGTGATGCGAACGATTTCCCCAAAGACCGCAGCATCGTCGGCCAGACCCTCATCGCCACCGGCCAATCCGCCGCCGACCTCGGCTTTGCTTTCTCCTCCTTCGACTACTACCGGCTCTATCTCTTCACCGGCGACCCGCATTTTCTAACTATCGCCAGACTGCTCGTCCACAATACCAAGCAATCCCTCAACTGGGACGGCTCCCTCTACCCCGGCCAGCCGAAAGGCCTTCAGCTCGAAGCCTTCACCGTCACCGTCCCGCGCCGGAAAGGCGTGATGGAATGCCTCTCATGGAACTACACGGCGCACCTCGACCCGCTCGTTAGATTCCAGGACGCATTCGGCAGCATGGATATCGAAGCCATCGAAAAACTTCCTCTGGAGAGACGGCGGGAGATGAACCGCAACACGCTGCGGTCCCGCTGAGCGCTTGAAGGCCCTTTGAAAAACCACCAGAACCCCATCTTTTGCCATGAGCGAACCGATCCACCCACCGCACCCCCTGCCCGACTTCGCGAAAGCGGCGATTTCCTTCGCCATCCTCACGCTCCTTGCCGGAACTCTGCTTTGCGCCGGAGAACCCTCCGCACTCAAGCCCTACTCCGGTCCGTCCGAGCGTGGCGTGGACGCAACCACACTCACGGGAAAACTCATGTGCGGCTATCAGGGTTGGTTCAATGCCGAGGGCGACGGCGCGAAACTCGGCTTCCGTCACTGGACCCGCCATGGCGACACACCCGCCCCCGACAACGTGAAAGTCGATCTCTGGCCCGACGTTTCCGAACTCGGCGCGGACGAACGTTTTCCAACGGGATTCCGGCTCGCTAACGGAAAACCGGCCGAGGTCTTCAGCTCGGCCAGGCGGGCGACCGTGCTGCGGCATTTCGGCTGGATGCGCGGTTATGGAATCGATGGCGCGTTCGTGCAGCGGTTCATTTCAAGCCTGCGCGACCCGAACGTGCGGCGGACCACCGACACCGTGCTCGCCCACTGCCGCGAGGGCGCGAACCTCCACGGCCGGGCCTACGCCGTCATGTATGATCTCAGCGGCCTCGGTCCTAACCGGATCCGCGAAGTGATGGACGACTGGCGGAAACTGCGGATGGAAATGCATGTCACGGAGGATCCCGCCTACTTGCGTCATCGCGGCAAACCGCTCGTCGCCGTGTGGGGCGTCGGCTTCAACGATGGCCGGGAATACACGCTCGGCGAATGCCACGAACTGGTGGAGTTCCTGAAAAAGGACGGCTGCACCGTGATGCTCGGCGTGCCTACGGGCTGGCGCGCGCTGGACCGCGATTCCGTTAGCGACCCGGCGTTGCACGACGTGCTCAAGCTTGCCGATGTGATCAGTCCGTGGACCGTCGGCCGCTATCGAAACCCGGCCGAGGTTTCACGGCATGCGGAAACCATGTTGAAACCCGACATCGCCTGGTGCGCCGGACAAAAACTCGACTATCTGCCCGTCGTCTTCCCGGGGTTCAGTTGGTTCAACATGTATGGCAAGTCGTTCGACGAAATCCCACGGTTGAAAGGCGGGTTTCTCTGGTCGCAATTCGCCGCCGCGAAAGCCGCCGGTTCGACCATGCTCTACACCGCGATGTTCGACGAAGTGGACGAGGCCACCGCCATCTTCAAATGCACCAACGACGTGCCGCAAGGCGGTGGTTCGAAGTTTCTAACTTACGAAGGCCTGCCATCCGATTTCTATCTGAAACTCACGGGCAGCGGCGCGAAGATGCTGCGCGGGGAAATTCCCATAACAGAACCCCTGCCGAAGCCATGAGACCCGGCCGCGGCATCAATCCTCCTCGTCCTTCACGCCCTTCACCCGGACCTTGCCGCGGAGCTTGGCTTCGATGAAGGCGTCGATGTCGCCGTCCATGACGGCTTGGATGTTGTTCGTTTCCTCGCCGGTGCGGAGGTCGAGGACCTTCTGATAGGGTTGGAAAACGTAAGAACGGATCTGGTTGCCCCAGGAGACGTCGCCCTTTTCGCCGTAGGCGCGGTCGGCTTCGGCTTTCTGTTTGTCCTCCTCGATGGTGTAAAGCTTGGCCTTGAGGATGTCGAAGGCGAGTTCCCTGTTAGCACCTTGCGTCCGCGCGGCGGTCGAGCGGATGAGGATGCCGGTGGGAAGGTGCCGCAGAATGACGGCGGTTTCCACCTTGTTGACGTTCTGACCGCCCTTGCCGCCGGAACGGGTGGTGGTGATCTCGATGTCCTTCTCGTTGATCTCGATCTTGATCTCCTTGGAAACTTCCGGGGTCGCGTCGATGGAGGCGAACGACGTGTGGCGTTTCGCATTCGAGTCGAACGGGGAAATTCTAACGAGTCGATGCACGCCGCGCTCGTTTTTCAGGAAGCCGTAGGCGTGGTCGCCGGTGATCTTCAACGTCGCCGTGCGCAGACCGGCTTCATCGCCGTCCTGCCAGTCGAGTGTTTCCACGGTGTAGCCCTTTTGCTCGGCCCAGCGGGTGTACATGCGGTGGAGCATTTGTGCCCAATCACACGCTTCGGTTCCACCGGCACCGGCGGAAATGACGAGGAAGCAGGGAGAAATGTCGCTCGGCTGGTCGAGCAGCGTGAGAAGTTCGTAAGCGCGGATGTCGCTTTCCAGACCGGCCGCGTTGGTTAGCGCCTCGCGGGCGAGATCGGCGTCGTCGTATTCCTTGGCCAGCGCCACGCCTTCATCGATGTCTTCGACGCGGGCTTCCAATTTCAAAAAGGCTTCGAGCTTTTTCTTCAAGCCTGCGGCCTTGGAGCTGATTTCCTTGGCCTTGTCCGAGTCGTTCCAGAACTCGGGCGCGCCCATCGCCTCTTCGAGCGTGTTGATTTGGTTTTCGAGAGTGGGGACGTCAAAGATACCTCCTGAGTTTCGACAAGCGGCTTTTCAAGCCAGCCGTATCGAGCGCCAGGAGGTCAGCGGTAGGAAGTGAGGACATTGCGGGCGGAGAAAAGGGCAGGACGGGCGGGGAAGCAAGGCGGAACGCTCACGGCTCGAACAAGCAGTCCGTGGTGAGCGACTGGTGGGCGAGTTCGGCGGCGTAGGCGTTTGCGGTGAGTCCGTGGGTGGTGAGAAACGTCAGGAACACGTTTTTCCGCGTGCCGGTGACGGCTTTGAAGGTTTCCAGCTTGCGCCGCAGTTCGTCGGCGTAGGGCTTGGTGATGGTGAAGGGGCCTTGGCTGAATTTGATTTCAAACAGGTTGATCGTGTTGTCGGCGCGGTCGATGAGGAGATCGATTTGGGATCCCTGTGGCCAGGTTTCATCGGCGCGGTGGAGCCAGCTTGAATGGGTGGTCTGCACTCCGCCGATGCCTAGGGCGCGTTTGATCTGCGGAATGTGGCGGTGGGCCAGCGATTCGAGCGCGTAACCGCTCCAGGCACGCCAGGCAGGGGAATTTTGCAGGGAGAGGAAATCGCCGTCACCCCGGTGGTTTTCGATCCAACGCAGATAGAAAAGCGAATACTCGTCGGACAGTCGATAGATGGTTTCCTTGGTCTTTTTTCCGAACGGCTTCACCGGGGTGATGAAGGCGGCTTCGCTGAGTTCCTCAAGCGTCCGGGTGAGGCCGCCACCGGAGGAATGGACGGCTGTTAGTTTGCCCCGGTCCAGTCCCTGCGGATGCCTGGCTAACAAACGGACCAGTTCGAGATGGCGCTCCGGGTGGTCGAAAAGCGAGGCGTAGAGCCGTGAAAATTCCTCTCTCAGGAGTCCGATCGGGGAAAAGCAGGCTTCGTCGATGATCTGCGCGGCGGATCGCCCCGGCTTCGCCTCGCGGAGGTAGAAAGGGACTCCGCCGAAAGCCATGGTCAAGGTGAGCACGTCGTAGCGGGTGAGGCTGACATTTCGCGATTTCAGGAAGATTTCGGTTTCCGCCAAGGTGAACGGCTCCAGCCGCAAGCGGGCGGTGACGCGGTTGTGTAGGCCGCCCTTGTGATGGATCAGCTTGGAAATCATCCACGACGCCGCGGAGCCACAGACAATCAGGATGAACTGCGGATGGCGGGAGAGGAAGGTGTTCCAGAAATGGTCGAGCGCGGGCAGGAATTTCGATTTCCGCCCGGCCAGCCATGGGAGTTCGTCGAGGAAAACCACCTGCTTGGAATCCTTCGGCAGGGTGAGCAGGAAATCGGTGAGTTGTGCGAATGCCTGTTGCCACGAATCCGGCAGCGCGGCATCGGTTGCGCCCGCCGCTTTCAGGGCGCTTTGGAAATTCACCAGTTGATCGGCGAGCGGGGCATCGAGCATCCCCGTCAGCTCGAAGGCGAGATAGGCCTTCAAATACTCCCGGATCAGAAAGGTCTTTCCCACCCGCCGCCGTCCGTAAATAGCCAAAAACTCGGCTTGGCCACTGGCAAGCAGGCCGTCGATGTAAGAAGTCTCTCGCTGGCGCCCTTTGAGCAGCATCTCTTAAGTCGCCAAATCGTGATCGAATATTTAGTTTTGGCCAGATTTAAATCATTTACCCCCAAACTTAATCCGCCAAATCTCATGAAATATTGCCGATTTGGCCATTTATAAGCCAGGTCCATATTTGTGAAGAATTTGGAATGTAATGTTGACCGGCAATAATATACTTGACTCATTCCGTTGTGGGTGAGTAGTATGCGCACATGAACGACGCGACCGGCTACCCTGAGACTCTTTTGGAGGCTGTTACCTACTTTGCGGAAGGAGACAACGCACTCAATTTCGTTGCTGATCTTCGCTGGAAGCAAGGTCCGGTTTGCCCTTGCTGCGGATCACACAACGTCCGCTTTCTCGAAAGCCGCAAAATCTGGGAATGCCGCACCAAACACGCCAAGCGCCAGTTTTCGGTGAAGGTCGGCACCATCTTCGAAGATAGCCCGATCAAGCTGGATAAATGGCTTTGCACCATGTGGATGCTCGCCAACTGCAAAAACGGCGTGAGCAGCTACGAAATCAGCCGTGAAATCGGAGTGACCCAGAAAACGGGCTGGTTCATGCTTCAACGTATCCGCTTGGCCATGCAGACCGGAAGCATCGAAAAGATGGAAGGGATCGTGGAGGCTGACGAAACCTACATCGGAGGCAAGGCCCGCAACATGCACGCCGCGAAGCGCGAAAAGGGAATCGGCACTAAGAGCATGACGCCGGTTCAAGGTCTGCTTGAGCGTGGAACCCGTGAAAAGGTTTCCCGCATCAAGCTCCGCGTCATCAAGGACACCACGAAGGTTGAAATCCAAAAGGATGTGCGTGAATACGTGCTGAAAGGCACCCACGTTTACACCGATTCCCTCCACGGCTACAAAGGCTTGGCCGATGAATTCACCCACAAGTTTGTTGATCACGCCGTGCAATACGTGAAGGGCAACGTTCACACGAACGGCTTGGAAAACTTCTGGTCGCTCCTCAAGCGCGGACTCAAAGGCACCTACGTTTCCGTTGAGCCTTTCCACCTCTTCCGCTACTTGGATGAGCAGGCTTTCCGCTACAACGAGCGTAAGGACGACAACCACGGTCGTTTTCTGAATGTCGTCGGCGGGATCTTTGGTCGCCGCCTCACTTACAAGAAGCTCATCGGGAAAGACGGTGAGCAAGGCGATCGGCTTGCGCTTGCGTGAGAAGCGTAAGGACAGGCGCGGGCCGAAAATCTTGTAGGCCCGCGTCCGTATGATACACTGACAATATGAGAGAGGAACCAGCCAATGAAGGGCGGGAGCTGACGCCGTTTGAAAAGATGCGCCAGCTTACCGCCAAGGTCGTTTCTGTCCCCAAGGAGGAAATTGATCGACGACAGGAGGAATGGCGCAGAAGGCTAGATGTCACAGATAAGCCCCAATCCATGCCAAAATAAGATTATTAAGGTTTGCTGATGAAACTTTTTAGATGTCAATAAATTTATTTATGAACAGATGCTGATTCTAATAGCGTCTTATTTTGTGCTGTGATAACAGTGGCCATCCGAAGGTGCGTAAGTGATCGCAGCAGAACACAAACGAATCCTCCCCTAATCCACATGAACTCCTGTATTGCCGAAGATATCCAGCAAGTGAAGCTGGGTAAACTTAAGGAAAAAGTCCTGGTGCACGATCGCACCAACTGGGACGAAATTATTGCGCTTGTAAAAAGCGCTGTGGGAGCATGGGCAAATTCTTACAATCAGCTACGCTCTTCGCAGTTGGTGGCCGAGTTCAAAATTTCGAAGGACAAACAAGACGAGCATCTTCAGATCATTGAAGAGACCATCCTCATAGGATGCGACCTTCTGTTGCTGGTGCATTACGTTGAGGATAAGTCTGACCCCAAGAGAGACCTTTCTGAAATCAATTCTGATTTGACGAATGCCTTGCGAGCCCTCAAGCTCAGCAGGAGCGCATTTTCTCATCCGGTTGACGAACGAGAATTTGCGTCTTTCTTGCCAAGTGAGTGCTGATCCCTCCCATGCCTTGACTGAATCTCAAAAGTTCCACCGTTTGGTGGAACTTTTCATTCTTATCCATGAGGCTCCATACGGGAAAGTCACGGACGCGCTTCTTTTGGAATACGACACACTGAAATCGCAATACATGACAAATCACGACGATTTGATCAGGTTGTATCCAGATCCAGAACTCAGGCACCAGAAATTCGACAGCTTCATCAGGTTTGCCGCAAGCCAAGAACTTCACAAAAAACCCAAAAAGGAACCCACTTTTGCCGGTTACGGATGGGGCGGCGGGGAAGAATATCCCCGCTCATAGTGGCGATTTGCTTGACTGGAAATGGTCCCGCGCTAGGATTCGAACCTAGAACTTCCCCTTCGCATGGGGTGTTTTATCCATTAAACTAAGCGGGTTCTCGGCTAGGAGAAATTGTTTGGGAAAGTGGTTCAGCGGCAGGGATCGAACCTGCATTTCCAGCTAGACGCCTCGGGGGCTTAATTCTGATTCGTCGGTCACTGGTATCCTTTCCATTCTATCACGCTGAAAATTGTTTGCGGCCTTATAACAGGTCAAGGTCGTCATCCTCATCCTTCGGAGATGGGGCGACAATGAGCTGGAAGCTCAGCCAGCTAGTGATCCGGGCCAGTTCCTCTTTGGTCACCGTGGGGGGCGCTTCCAGCTTGATCACACGAGTTCCCGCAGCGTTAAGCGGCAAAATCGCCTTGGTGTGGCCATGAGTGGCGTGTGCCGGTTCTTGATGAGCCTCGGGTGCGGGCGCACCGTTAGGAGCCTTTTTGCGCTTCCCGCGCTTCGGACCGGAGCTGCCAGAACCCGCGCGATTTCCCTTGAGGTGCGGGCTGACAGGAATGCCGGCAAAGGTGCACGCGGCGACGAAAAAGGTAATAGCTTTACGGGCGGTCTCTCCCTGAATGCTCTTTTCGCTCAGCTTCTCGCGGATCTCGCCTTCTGTCGCGGATTCCACCTTGAAATCTCCTTCAAATAGGAAGGAGTAGCCATCCTTGATGGCTTCCTCAAAAATAAATTTCTCGTCATCTGGCATGTTGTCCCATTTGGCCATGCGCTCGGTCGGCTTGCCCGCTTGGTCAATGAAGCCAAAAAACCTCATGGCGGACATGAGGTAGGTTTGCGTTGTTCCCGACTGACCGGGAACCAGTGTTTTGTCGATCCGGTTCGGAACTCCCGACTCACGGAAGCTATCCATGAAATTCTTCACTGTCGAAAACGACAGATAAGGAGGACTGGTGTCTTTGTCGGTTGGAGCTGGCATATTGTTAAACCCGGTTGGAGTTGCTCGGCATATTATGCCACATGTGCCAGATGCCAAGAGATTTCTTTAGATTTTAATTTGCGCCATTTCGTGGCATAAATGACAATAGGGTTCATGGATACACAAATCGTTATAGTTAAAGACTTTAGGGGGTATGCCAAAGTGCGCATAGCCTGCGGCGTTGAGAATGAAAAAGTTCTGATCACGTCAGAATCGGGGCTGCTTCGCATGAAAAACGGCGGAGGTTTGCATCCGATTTGCTTTCCAAACAGCGCGGTATTTGAGTTTCAGCCCGATGTGCCAGAATGCCCCGACTGGTCAAAACTGAAACCGTGGTGTTGCACACGTGTGCAAAAGTGAAACATGTTTCACTTGCGGCAGATGCCCGCGAACCCAAGTTCGCAAACTTCACAACTCGTTGGTTTTCAATAAAACTCCTAATTATGCTGAGCGAAGTATATTATTGCCTGTTGACCTGACACAAAACCATGTCATGTTCACCTTACATTCAGTTAAGAACCCCTGCCATGACAACTCCATCCGAAACCAACAAAAAATATTTCATCCGCGCCTCTCTATTCATGGGATCCTACGTCGCAATCAACATCGCCGCCATCACCGGAGCGTTCGATGACATGAAACCCCGCGGAACTTGGGGATTTTCCCTGGCGGTCGCGGCTCCAGTCATTGGCCACATCTGGTCGTATCTGATCTGGATGCGGGACAGCGATGAATTCGTGCGGGCCCTGGCGGCCAAGCGGTTCATCGTCGCCACCGGAATCACCCTCGCGATCACTTCCGTCTGGGGATTCATGGAACTCTACGCCAAGGCCCCCCACGTTTCCGCCGCGATGGTTTACCCGCTCTTGTGGGCGGCATTCGGAATCGTCACTCCCTTCATCCGCACCTCCCACTGATGAAAAACCGCCTCAAACTCCTCCGCGCGGAGCGGAACTGGACGCAGGAAGAACTCGGCAAACGCGTCGGCGTTTCACGCCAGGCGATCATTGCGCTGGAAACGGAAAAGCACGATCCGTCGCTCGACCTCGCCTACCGAATTTCCAAGGAATTCGGGACGACCGTGGAAGAGATTTTCGAAAATCCTCACCTCGGCTGATGATCCCTCAGGTTGCCAGTTTCAGATCCGCCACGAACCGGGCGTATTCCGCCGCCTTCTTTTCCGGATCCGGAATACGCAGCAGATAAGACGGGTGGACGGTTAGAATCACCCGCTTCGCCAGTTCGGGTGCCTCGATGATCCCGCGGTTGCCGGTCACCGCGACGGGCTTTCCTAACAGTGATCGCGCGGCGGTGGCACCTAGCAGGATCAGGATGTCCGGCCGGATCTGGTTCAATTCGGCGAGGACCCAAGGCCGACAGGCGTCGATCTCGCCGGTGTCGGGTTTCTGATGCAGGCGGAGTTTTCCGCGAGGGGTCCATTTGAAATGCTTCACCGCGTTGGTGACATAGACGGTCGAGCGGTCGATTCCCACCTCCGCGAGCGCCTCGTCGAACTTCTTTCCGGCCGGGCCGACAAAAGGCTTTCCCGCGACGTCCTCGCGATCGCCCGGCTGCTCGCCCACGACCATGATCCGCGCGTTGACCGGGCCTTCTCCGAAAACCGTGCCGGTCGCGTTTTTCCATAGCGGACAGGCGCGGCAGCCCGCGGCCATTTTTTCCAACTCTATCAGCGAGAGCGTGGGAGCCGGAGGATAGTGGCAGGGCTTCTCAACGGACAGCTCCTTGAGTTCGTTCAGATAGACGTTTTTCGGCATCGGTTTCTCCGGGCGAAGCGGCTCCGAATACATTGAGTCCACCCGTAGTGTGCTGTTTTCGATCAGCTCCTCGATGAGGTCGGCCTCCGGCAGGTTCTTCCAATACCGCTTCGGCATTTCCTGTTTCATCATCTTCACCTTGAGCCGCGCCGGGTTGAAAATGCTGCGGTAGTAGGTGCGCCAAACCGTTTCGAGTGCGTCCGGGTTATCCACCGGGTTCTCCGCCACCCCGGCGGTGAAAGCCAGCTCGCCCCCCATCCAATGTGCGCAGCCTTTCGGCGTGAAAATGCTCCAATCCATGTTGGCAAACCGCTTGCGGAAAAACGGCGAGCCTGCTTCGACGATGAAATGGTCGGGCTCGAACCAAGCCGCATAGCGCTCCCGGCCGCTTTCCGGATCGGTGTCGATCAGCCGGAAGCGGACGAACGCGTGCATCTTGTGGATCTCGCGGCGGACGTTCTTCTCCAGCGTCCGAGCCCGCGCGATATCCGCATCACTGGCGATGGCGAGCAGGTGTCGCTCGCCTCCGCGCGTGATCCGCCATAAAATCTGATAGAGCAGCGCCCAGCGTGAGGGGTCACAGTGGCAGGCGATGGTTTGCGCCATGTCCACGAACTCCGCCGGCACCTTCACGGGAGGCAGGACGGGTTCTTCCCTAACGACCGAATCCATGAAAAGGCCTTTTTCCGCCTCCCACAGCACATCGTGCGGCGGCGTACCCGCCGCTAACAATTCCCGCGCCGCCTCGCGCCAGGTGGCGAACGTGTTGCCAGGGTCAACGCATCTCATCGTCGGAAAACAGTTCGAGCTGTCGCGGCTTCGGCACGTAACGGGCACGTAACGCATCCGAGTCCAACAGATAGCGCGAAGGATTGTGATCCGCAGTGATAAGGAATGGCATTACCTTCGGCAGCGAAACCCTCAACCGCACGAGGTCCGCCTGGCGGATGCGGGTAAAACGCCGGATTGATAGAATCCGATCGACGTTCCTCACCCCGAGACCGGGCACGCGCAACAGGGACCCACGGTTGGCGGTCTGCACGTCCACCGGGAAATCCTGCCGGTTTCTCAATGCCCACGCCAGCTTGGGGTCGATCTCCAGATCGAGGTTCGGCATCTCCGGCGTGACGATTTCCGCCGTCCCGAAGCCGTAGTGGCGCATCAGCCAGTCCGCCTGATAGAGCCGGTGCTCCCGGATCAGCGGCGGGGCCTTGAGCGGCAGGATCCGCGAGGGTTCGGGAATGGGACTGAACGCGGAATAGTAAACGCGCTTCATCTTGTAGGCACCGTAAAGCTCATCCGACCGCGCAAGGAAATCCGCATCCGTCGAGGCGTCCGCTCCGACGATGACCTGCGTGCTCTGGCCGGTGGCGTGGCGCAACTTCTTGTCCCCCTCGCGGCGGCGCTCGCCCGCCTCCTCCAGCTTGTGGCGGATGCGGCCCATCGCCTGTTTGGTGCGAACGATGTTTTTCTCTGGGGCTAACACATCGAGCGATTGCTGCGTGGGCAGTTCGAGATTGATGCTGATGCGGTCGGCATAGCGGGCGGCGGTTTCTATCAACTCCGGCGCCGCTTCCGGGATCGTTTTCAAATGGATGTAGCCGCGGAAATCATGGACCTCGCGCAAGGTGCGCGCGACCGCGATGACCTGTTCCATGGTGTAGTCCGCATTGCGGATGATCCCGGAGCTGAGGAAGAGGCCCTCGATGTAGTTCCGTTTGTAAAAATCGAGCGTCAGCTTGACCACATCCTCCGGCGTGAACACCGCCCGCCGGACGTTGCTGGAGCGGCGGTTGATGCAGTAGTGGCAGTCGTAGATGCACGAGTTGGTTAGAAGCACCTTGAGCAGGGAAATGCAGCGGCCGTCCGGCGCATAACTGTGGCAGATCCCCGAGCCGCCCGTGGAACCCACGCCCTTGCCGCCGACCGAATCCTTCTTCACCGCCCCCGAGCTGGCGCACGACGCATCGTATTTGGCGGCATCGGCAAGAATGGCGAGTTTTGCGTGAAGGTCCATGAGTTCACGCGAACACTACGCGGAAAGGGCTTCCGCGCCAGTTTTTTGTCGGTAAAATTTCACCGGTTCCGCTGCTCGCTCATCCACGTGTAGAGGATGACCCACAGCGAGAGCGCCAGCGCGAACAGCGGGATTTGCAGCAGCAAAGGCAGCGAATAAAGGATCGTCACGACCGGGATCCACACGCCCCACGTCGCGAAGAGAGTGGGCACCACCGTGTCGCGGTAGTAGGCGGCCGTGAAAAAGCGACTGGTGCCGGCCATCTGATAGCCGCTGTTTTTCCAATCGTAGAGCCACGCGGTCACCGGCGCGGCGAACAGCGGGTTGTAGAGGAATTGATCGACCAGCACCTTTTTCCAAACCACCTGGAACGTCGCCTCCGCGCCGAACCAACCCGCCTGCTGCCGATAGAAAAAATCGACGACAAGGCCCATGAAGCACCAGAATGGCACGGTGAAGAGCAGGTTGGTGAGATTCGAGCGGCGGATGCTGGATTTCTGAATCACGAAAATCCGCATCAGCTCTGGAATGAACGCCCCGGCAATGATCGATGCGACCGCGGAGTAGCCATAGCCCCAGCGCGCCTTGAGTGCGGCGAGCCGGTCGAGCCATTCCGTGGTCGGCGGGTAGAAATAATAAGCCAGCAGCAGTGCCAGCATCGTTCCCTGCACCAGCAGGCCCGGCACCAGATTCGCGCGCGCCGCCCGCAGGCCCGCAGTCCATGGTGGATCGCGGCGTGTCACAGGAGGCGGCATGGCGGCGGACGATGTTCCCAAGCCTCCGTTTCTTCAAGCGGGGATTTGTCCCAGAGCGAGCCGCACACGAAAAGTTGTGATCGCCCGTCCGTCTGCTACGGTCCGGCAGCCCGATGACACCCGCACTCAATCCACCACCGATTTCCACAGGTGTCGTCTTCGAAGCGAAGGCCGTGCGGAAGGTCTATCACACCGGCGAGGTGGATGTGGTGGCGTTGCACGGCGTCGACATCGAGCTGAACGCGGGCGAGCTCGTCTGCCTGCTCGGCGCATCCGGTAGCGGGAAATCGACACTGCTCAACATCCTCGGCGGACTCGATGTGCCGACTTCGGGAAACCTGATTTACAAGGGCTGGCCGCTCGACGGCTCTAACGAAAACACGCTGACCCTGTTCCGGAGAAACTGCGTGGGTTTCGTTTTCCAGTTCTACAACCTGATCCCGAGCCTCACCGCGCGGGAGAACGTAGCGCTCATCACCAGCATTTCCCGCAATCCGATGAAGCCGGAGGAAGCGCTGGAAATGGTCGGCCTAACCGCTCGGATGGATCATTTCCCGTCACAGCTTTCCGGCGGCGAGCAGCAGCGGGTCGCCATCGCCCGCGCCATCGCGAAACGCCCGGAAGTCCTGCTCTGCGACGAGCCGACCGGCGCGCTCGACGTCACCACCGGCATCGCCGTGCTGGAAGCGGTGGAGCGCATCAACCGCGAGCTCGGCACGCTCACCGTGATCATCACCCACAACGCCGTGATGGCGGAAATGGCGGACCGAGTGCTGCATCTTTCGGATGGGAAGATAGTGAAGGCTTATCGGAATGAAGTGCGGTTGCCGGCTTCACAACTGGAATGGTGAGAATGTTAAAGGTTATTGGTTAAAAGTTATTGGAAAGATCAAGCCCGCCAATCTCTTCACTTTTAACTTTTAACTTATAACCCATCAAATGATCTCCCCGCTCGACCGGAAACTGCTGCGCGACATCGGCAAGATGAAGGGGCAGGTCGTCGCCGTCAGCCTGGTGATGGCCTGCGGGCTGGCGATGATGATCATGACGCGCAGCCTGATCCTGACGCTGGAATCCACGCGCGGGACTTACTATCAGAAATACGCGATGGCCGACATTTTCGCCACGCTCAAACGCGCGCCTTTGTCAGTCGGCGAGCAGATCGCCGATCTTCCGGGTGTGGCCACCGTCGAAACGCGGGTGGCGGTCGATGTGACGCTGGATCTTCCCGGTCTCCCTGAACCCGCGACCGGTCACATCATTTCCCTGCCCGAGGACGGCGGACCGCAGAAACTCAACCGTTTGTTTCTCCGCTCCGGTCGTTTTCCCCGCTCCGACGAGCGGCGGGAAGTGGTGTTGGGAGAATCATTCGCTCTCGCCAACCATCTAACCATCGGTGACTCTCTGGTTGCGGTGATTAACGGCCGCCGCGAGACCTTGAAAATCTGCGGCATCGGCCTGTCACCCGAATACGTCTTCGAGGCGCGAGTCGGTGAAACGCTGCCGAACCACAAACGCTTCAGCGTGATCTGGATGAACTACCGCGCGCTCGCCGTGGCCTACAATCTCGACGGCGCGTTCAATGACGTCTGCATCGACCTCGCGCCCGGTGCGAAACCGGAACCTGTTATCGAAGGCATGGACCGGCTGCTGGCACCGTACGGCGCGCGCGGCGCTTTCCTGCGCAAGGAACAACCCTCCGCCCAGCGGCTCGATGACGAGCTGCGCGTGCTGCATTCGCTGGCGGTGGCCTACCCGCTGGTGTTTCTCAGCGTCGCCGCTTTCATGGTGAACGCAGTGCTCGCTAGGATCGTTAGATTGCAGCGCGAGCAGATCGCGCAAATGAAGGCGCTGGGTTATTCCGCGTGGCAGGTCGGCGGGCACTACTTGAAATTCGTCGTCGTCATCGGCGTGCTGGGAACCATCATCGGCGCCATCGCGGGACGCTTGATGGGCGGCGGGCTGGTGAACATGTACACGATGTTCTTCCGCTTTCCCTCGCTGGTTTTCCAAATGGACTACAGCGCGCTCGGCCTGGCACTGGTGGTCAGCCTCGGGGCCTCGACACTCGGTGTTCTAACGGTCGTGTGGCAGGCGGTGAAACTCCCGCCGGCCGAGGCGATGCGACCCGAGCCGCCGGCGGATTTCAAACCGTCGCTGTTTGAGCGCATCGGACTTACGAACCTCTTCAGCCCGGTGGCGCGGATGGCGCTGCGGAACATCGAGCGGCGTCCGTGGCAGGCGGTTTTCACGGCCTGCGGGCTCTCGCTGGCGACCGGCCTGATGGTGCTGCCCGGCGCGATGAGCGACAGCATCGATTACCTGCTCACTTTCCAATGGAACAGCCAGCAGCGGCAGGACGTCGCCGTTTTTCTAACCGATCCCGGTTCCGGCCGCGGGTTCCACGATCTCGAACACCTGCCCGGCGTGATCCGCGCCGAGCCGATCCGCAGCGTGCAGGCGCGGTTGAAATTCGGCCACCGCCACCGGAAACTCTCTGTCACCGGCATCGCACCCGACGCCAATCTCAACCGACTGCTGGATGACAGCGGTCACCCCATTGCGTTGCCGGAGGAGGGCCTGGTGATGTCGGCGAAACTCGCGGAAGTCATCGGCGCCCGCATCGGTGACGAGGTGGAAATCGAAGTGTTGGAAGGCAGGCGACCGACTGTGAACGTGCCGATCCGCGGGCTGGTCACCGACTTCGCCGGCGTCTATGCCTACATGGACATTTCCTCGCTGAGGCGGATGATGAAGGAGGGCGACACGATCAATGGCGCCTACATTTCCGTCGATCACACCCGCTGGGACGAGTTCATGCGCGAGCTCAAGGACACGCCGCAGGCTGCCGTCGTCATGGTGAAACGCGACCAGCTCAACGCCTTCCGCGAGACCACCGGCGCGAGCATCGGCATCATCCGCAAGCTCTACTTCGTGCTCGCCACCATCGTCGCGTTCGGCGTGGTTTATAACAGCGCTCGCATCGCTCTATCAGAACGTGGCCGTGAACTCGCGACCCTGCGTGTGGTCGGCTTCAGCCTCGCGGAAGTGCGTGGCGTCCTCGTCGGCGAGCTGGCGATCCTGGTGCTCGCCTCGCTACCCGCCGGGCTGCTGTTCGGTCGAGGCCTGGCGCTTTTCATCATGTCCTCGTTCAGCACGGAAACGGTGCGGCTGCCGATTGTCATCACGACTTCGACTTACTCGATCGCGATTCTAGTCGTCCTCACCGCGTCCGTTCTATCGTTCGCGCTCGTCAGCCGGATGATCGGCAAACTCGACATGGTCGGGGTGCTGAAGGCGCGGGATTGAGGAATCTCAGAAAAACATCGTCAGGAATGCGAAGAAATGCCAGTCTACCTCCTGAACGAATTACAGAATCCTGCTAGGAAACTCTGGATAAAGGGCGCACAAAAGTTCCACACGAAGTTAGATTGTGATGACAGAGCTCAATACTCCATATGCCGTGTCACTGGTTTTACTCACCACCGTGGTGGGGATTCTTAGCCTGTTCGGATTGCGCACAGCTCGCGGGATGGCGAGGTCCCCGGTGCAGTATCGGCAAAAGCTGACCGACAAAGATCCGACGCATCCACTTGCCACGCTATGGATCCAACCAGGAGGTGAAGAGTCAATTCGCTCATGGGGGATCGCCCTTTCGAGACTGGCACTCGTATTCACTTTGTTTTCGTTCGCCACCGCTGGAGTCGTTTCCACTCTTATCATCATGGATAGGATCGGTATGGACCGGACTGTCAGCCCGGTAGTGGAGTTTCTTTGCAAGTTTGAAGCTGACCTGGCGTGCTAGACGACAATGGAAACAAAGATGCAGAACACCAAGGTCACCTGGCAATTGATTCCGCCATGTCAAACCGTAGGACTCACGATGGTTCGATGAGCCCGGCGGAACTATGTTCCTGTCAGCAGCCGGCCTTGAACACGGCGGATGCCTCTCCAAATCAACGCGGCGTCCTGGGGCGGAGGATTGGGATTGATAGAGATGTCTTGCCCGGCGGGGTGAAAAATGCGCTGCTCAGGGCATGGAGAAATTCGCTTATATTCCGAAGACTTGGGATCTGCCGGTTGCCATCCGCAAACGGTTGGGCGATACGGTCGGCAGGCAGCGCCTGATGAACGAGGACGGCCACATGTTGCTGTTGCTTCATCAGGTTCCCAAGGCGGAGGACGACGAAGTCCGGACCGCGGTGGTGTTCTGGCGGAACCCGGCTGGCGAGTGGAAAAGCGCCCCCGTCAGCGGCGGACTCGGCGGGCTGGAAACCCACCTCACGTCCTACCGCAACGCCGTCCACCAGCTCGACGAGGAGGTCGAGTCCGCGAAATCCCCGCGCCAGTTTTTCGAAATTATGCGGCGCATGCACCCGCTCCAACGCTCCACCCGAAACATGCTCGACGCCATCCAGGCGGCCCGCCAGGCGCTGCCGGACGACAGCCGCATCATCAACATGCGCGACCAGGCGGCCGATTTGGAGCGCGGCATCGAACTCGTCGCCGCGGATGCCAAGGCGGGCATGGATTTCACCCTCGCCGAATCCGCCAACCAGCAGGCCCTTTCCGCGGAAGTCGCGAACCAGGAAGCCCGCCGCCTCAACCGCCTCGCCGCCTTTTTCTTCCCGCTGGCCACGCTGGTCGCCGTCTTCGGCATGAACCCGCCGGAGCACGTCTATCGAAACTCCAGCTTCTGGGTGGTGCTCGGCATCGGGATTTTGCTAGGGCTGATCGTGTTCACGCTGGTGGCCGCGCGCAACCGGAACCCAAGGTAATTCGACAACCATCATGACCGACGATTCCTCCGACTCCATGTCCCCCAACCTCCCGGACGCGGTGTGCGGGTGCCACGGTTTTTCCGTTAGACCCGGCCGCGTGATGGTCGCGGCACTGATCCTCTGCGGTCTCGCGGCGATCATGGCCGCAACCTCTTGTTTTGTGCTGCTTGCCAAGCCGGAATTCGGGATCGGTCCTTTCGCGAAGATCGAGGGCGGTGAACTCGCGGAGTCGTTCCGCGGCATCCGGCGGATGGCATTTCTAACTTTCGGCATGGGAATGGCCACCGCCCTGACCGGGGTGATCTGGAGATTGCGGAGCAAGCCAATGGCATGCGGGAAATGAAACCGGCGCGGGTGGGAGATATCTCGCGAGCGAGCTGAAGTGGAGCAGCCCGGACCGCCCGTCCGCGGTTCGGGAGATCGCCCTGAACCCCGGAGCCGCAAATTCCCGTTTGATTTTTTCGCGGCAGCGTTCACAAGCTCCGGGCATGGCGAAGGCGAAGGATGAAAACCGGGTGGTGGTGAAGGTGTTTCTCTACGGGATCCAACCGCAGATCTGGCGGCGGTTTTCGATTTCCTCGGAGATCACGTTCATCCAGTTCAGCGACGCCGTGCAATCGGTGATGGGCTGGGACAACAAAAGCCCGCATGAGTTCCGCCACGGAAAAGGCAAGCGCCTCGTCGATGTCATCGGGCCCATCGGGCTCGAGGATCAGACAGCGGGCGAGTTCCAGGATGAGGCGGTGCTGACGGTGAAGGATTTCCTCGGCAAGCGCCGCCTGCCGATCCGGATCCTCTATCGCTACGACTTCGCCGACGAGTGGATCCATGAAATCGTCTTCGAAAAATGGGCGGCGGGTGAAGGCGGGCCGGAAGTGCTCGAGGGGGCGCGCGCCTGCCCGCCGGAAGACTTCGGCGGGACGTTCCAATACATGCAGGCGCTGCACGGCGAAATCGAGTGGGCGCATCCGGGATACGATCCCGAGGCGTTCGATCCGAAGACTGTCAGCTTCGAGCAGAAGAAGGCCGTGAAGAAGCGGAAGTGAGGAGGGTCAGTCCTCATCGACGAGGCGGATGCCTTTGTCCTCGATGGTGATCTTCTTTTTCCTGAACAGCGCTCCGGTGGCCTGCTTGAAGGTGCGCTTGCTGACACCTAACTCCTCGTTGATTTCCGCGGCGCTGCTGTGGTCGCCGATCAGCCAGAATCCGCCACGGGCCTTGAGTTCTGCTAGAATCCGACCTTCGAGGTCATCAACCTTGCCACGGCCCGCGGCATGGAGCGTGAGGTCGATTTTCCCATCCGGCCTAACGGCAGCGATGTAGCCCTTGAGGGTTTCGCCGGGCTGGAGCGTTTGGAAAACGTCGTTGGAGAAGATGAGGCCGCTGTGGGTGCCGTTGACGATCGCCTTGTAGCCGAGATCGGTTTTGCCGTAGGCCATGAGATCGACGGTCTGGCCGGGATAGAAATCGTGCGGCCCTTGGTCGATGTAGCGGGCGATGCGGGTGGAGGCGATGATGCGGCCGGTTTGCTCGTCGAGATGGACGTGGACGATGTAGTTTTTCCCAACCTCCATGCGGATTTTCTGCTCTCGAAACGGGACGAGCAAATCCTTCGGCAGGCCCCAGTCGAGGAACGCGCCGACGCCGGTGACGGCCACGCATTTCAGCCTGCCGAACTGGCCGGGCATGACTTTGGGAGCCTTGATCGTGGCGACCGGGCGGTCTTCGGAATCGTTGTAGAGGAAAACGTCGAGGGATTCGCCGATGCTGCAACCGCGCGGAATTTCGCGGTGGGGCAGCAGGATTTCGCCCAGCTCGCCGCCATCGAGAAACAGCCCGAAGGATTTCTCGTGGAGGATTTGGAGGGATGCGCGCTCGCCGATTTTCGCCATGGCGGGACGATGGACCTGCGGCGGCGGCGAGTCGATGGCGGATTCGCCACTTGTCTCCCGTTTCGCTCCGCGCCATCGTCCGGGCATGGAAAGTCATGAATGGTTTGAGAATACCGACGAGGGAAAAGTCTATTACCGGGCGAATTATCTTGGTATCCGGTGGACCATCATGACGACCACTGAGAAACGCAATCCGACGTGGACGGACCTGAAGCCGCCGTCGGAGGAAGTCTGGCGGGCGTTGCGCGACGTGGTGTGGAAAAAATACCAACGCAAGCGCTGCCCGTGGGAACGCGTGGCGGACCTGGATAAAATCCTCGGCGACGAGCCTCTGCCGAAGCCGGGCCGTTAGGGAAGCGCCTGTTCGACGCTGGCGTCTTCCACCCCGAGCAGGTCATGCAGCCGGGTGCGGAGGGTCGCCTCTACGGTAGTCAGCATTCCGCTTTGCTCGGCTTCCAGCCGCATCTGGGTGCGGAGTTCGCGTAAAATCTGCGCGCGGTCGCCAGGCTGGATTTTATTGAGCCAGCCATCGTCCTCGCTCAGAACCTCGAAATCGATGAGCTCGACGGACAACACTTCCGGCTTGGGAAAGCGGGCGACCGGCTTGCCGTTTTCCATCCGCAACGAGACGCCGTCCTTCAGCCGATAGCCGCCCTTGACCTGATAGGAGCCACGGACGATGAGCTTCTTGGTGCCCAGCGGGAAAAACGCATAACTCTCGGATTTCTCGATCGCGCGGGTGGCGCTCATCCTCATTTCAAGCAGGGCGAGCTCGGAAATTTCGGTGATTTCGACGATTTCCGCCCGGCCCTCGATCACGCGGGTGTCTCGGTTGGTGATGGCTCCCAAAACCTGTTCGAGCCCTTGCGTGATGCTGCGCTTCGTGGAGGAAAGGGCGTGTTCAATAGGCCGGACGATGAGCAGCCAGGCACCGCCGATGATCGCGACCAACGTCACTGCCCGTCGCGCTGTCCGCCACATTTCCACCCGGTGTTCCATGGCGCGGATGCTAACTCACGGGTCGGGCGGCGTCCACGGCTGAAGAAAATTTTCACAAATCCCTAAACCCGTGCCAGCGCGGTGACATTTGCGCTCCACGTAACCTGTGATCGCGGCATGCCGTCCTTGGACGGTATGGAAACCCATCCGCGATCCTGGGTTCCGTTTTTTTGAGAATCTCACGAGGTCTCATCAAATTTCCCAACGCAATCCACACACAACAACAACGAGGCGCTGTCCCTTTAAGGGGCAGCGCCTTTTTCGTGCCGGAACCTTCCCGCTTGGCGAAAACCGTTTCCGTGGCAGATTCATTTCATGGAAGACGACGACTCAACGATCCGCGGCAAGCAGTTGGTTTTCAGGCAGACCGGGAAACCGGCGGAAGTTCTCGAAATGGAAAGCGACAGCCTGTTATCCCAATCGCTGGGAGGCGGCGAGGTCTTGGTTAGAATTCTCGCCGCACCGTTGAATCCGGCGGATTTGAATACCATCGAAGGCACCTACGGGGTCCAACTCCACTTGCCAGCCACTCCCGGCATCGAGGGTTTCGGGGTGGTGGAGATGAGCAATTCCAGCGATTTTGAAGAAGGCGACGAAGTGATTTTCCTTCGTAGATCCGCAACCTGGGCCTCGCACGCCATCGTCCCCGGCGAGGTGCTTTTCAAACTGCCATGCGGGATCGATCCGCTCCAGGCCGCGATGCTCAAGGTGAATCCAGCGACGGCCTGGCAGCTTCTGCATGGCTTCGGCGATCTGCAAAAAGGCGACTGGATCGTTCAAAACGTCGGTAATTCCGCCGTCGGCCGCTGCGTCATCCAGCTCGCCCGCGATCTCGGTATCCGCACCATTTCGTTCGTCCGTCGGGCGGAGTTGTTTCAGGAACTTCACGACCTCGGCGCGAATCACGTTTTCCTCGATGACGACGACGGCCTCTCCTCCGCCAAGGAAGCCCTCGGCGGAGCTCATGCCGCCCTCGCCTTCAACGCCGTCGGCGGCGACAGCGCGCTCCGCCTGATGAAATTGCTGCGGGAAAGCGGTAGCCACATCACCTACGGCGCGATGGGAAGAAAACCGGTGACCATCCCGAACGGCCTGCTGATTTTCCGCGACATCCAGGTGCGCGGCCTGTGGGTGAGCCGCTGGATCGAGAACGCGCCGAAGGACGAAGTGGCTGCGGTTTATGAGAATCTAGCGGCCCGAGTCGCCGCCGGGAAACTGGTGCAAATGGTGGACTCCACCTTCCCGCTCGAAGCATTTCAAGACGCCCTCGCCCGGCTCGATGCGCCCGAGCGATCGGGGAAAGTTCTGTTTGTGCCGTGAAACCTCTGCCCTTGCGCGATGGCCCGGTGACCGCTAAACGTCCGCCCGCATGGCCACGATCAATTCCAATTTCCTCAAGCTCAAAGCCGGATATCTATTTCCTGAAATCGCCCGCCGCGTCCGGGTTTACACCGAGCAAAATCCCGACAAAGCCGCCCGCATCATCCGTTGCGGCATCGGCGACGTGACCGAGCCGTTGCCCGCCGCCGTGGTCAAGGCGATGCACGAGGGCGTCGATGAAATGGCCGACCGCGCCACCTTCAAGGGCTACGGCCCGGAGCAAGGATACGAATTCCTCCGCCAGGCGATCGTGGACAACCAGTTCGCTGATCTCGGCATCTCCGCCGACGAGGTTTTCATTTCGGACGGCTCGAAGTGCGACACCGGCAACATCCTCGACATCTTCGGCAAGGGCAACGTCATCGCCATCACCGATCCGGTCTATCCGGTTTACGTCGATACCAACGTCATGGCCGGCAACACCGGCGACGCGGATGAAAAAGGCGCCTACGCCGGCCTGCTCTATCTGCCGTGCAACGCTGCTAACAACTTCGTCGCGGGCGTTCCTAACGAAAAGGCCGATCTCATCTACCTCTGCTTCCCGAACAACCCGACCGGAGCCGTCGCCACCCGCGCGCAGCTCGAAGCCTGGGTGAAATACGCGAAAGCGAATGACGCCATCATCCTCTTCGATGCCGCCTACGAGGCCTTCATCCAAGACCCGGAAATCCCGCGTTCCATCTTCGAAATCGAAGGCGCGCGCGATTGTGCCATCGAGTTCCGTTCCTTCTCGAAAAACGGCGGCTTCACCGGCGTCCGCTGCGCCTACATCGTCATCCCGAAATCCGTTAGCGCGAAGTCGGACACCGGCGAGCGCATTCCGCTCCATCAGCTCTGGAGCCGCCGCCACAGCACCAAGTTCAACGGTGCCAGCTACCCGGTCCAGAAGGCCGCCGCCGCCGTTTTCTCCACCGAAGGAAAAGCACAAGTCAACGCGCTCATCGAACACTATATGGGCAACGCCAAGCTCCTCCGCGAAGCCGCCGCTGCCGCCGGACTCCCGGTTTTCGGCGGTGAGAACGCGCCTTACGTCTGGGTCGGCTGCCCCGCCGGTCTAACGTCATGGGACATGTTCGACAAAATGTTAGGCGAGGCGCAGGTCGTCATCACCCCCGGTTCCGGCTTCGGCTCGGCGGGCGAAGGCTACTTCCGCATCTCCGCCTTCAACTCGCGGGCCAATGTGGAGGAAGTCTGCCGCAGATTGAAAGCGCTGGTGGCGTGATGCCTTTCGTGTAATCGATACGCCATGCAAAACACCGCGGAGATTAGGAATTTCAAACATCTGAAATCCCTTGTCTCCGTCGTAGCTCTATCCGGCCTGGCGGCGTGCCAAGCTATTTCCCCTCCGCCCGGCAATTCCCAATCCTTGGCGGAACAGGAAACCTCAGGGATCAAGCGTGAGGGGCTCGCCGATGCTTCATCGGAAGAAATTGCCGTTGCCCGCGCGGGTGAGGTCGCCTTCGAAGGGCGGCAAGCCGTTCTTAGGTACGCCGCGTTGGTTGTGGTTTTCAAAATGGGATCGCGGCAACCCGTGAGGAATGCTCCAGCTTCTCACACTTTCACTACGGACTCATCGTATGAGGTCAGAAGCGTGAGCTCCGGAAGAACATTGGCAAAAACCGCAAGCACGCTTTCGGCAGGCTTGGCCGATGAAATGGGATATAAGCAGAAGTTGCTGGTTTCCGCGGACGGATCACGGCTGTTGATCTATGAAACCTGGTGTGATGGTGCCGGCTACCACGATACTTGTGCGCTTGTTTTCAAAACATCCGGAGACGGGGAATGGCGGGTGAAGTATCTGAATCTCCCGGACGTCGGAGGTTACGAAGGAGAACCCGATCACGGCCCGACCCCCGTAGGTTTTGCCGGGGAGGAGCTGCTTTTCAAGAATCTGGCGTCTGACAGGATCTGCAAAAAGAAGCTGGACGATTTTGAAGAGGCCAATTCACCCCTTCCTTTCACCATCGGATGACCCATGGATCGGCGGGGAGCAACTCGCCTGAAGTCACGAATCCCTTGCCGAAGCGGCATCGGACTGCCATTCATCCGTCATCGTGGCGATGGATCCGGCTGAATTTCGCAAGAGAACCCGCTTCGTGGTGAAGCTGGGGCGCGCGCTGCACGAGTGCGGGACGACCAGCCAGCGGATCGAGCGGCATCTCATGAATGTGACGCGCATGCTTGGGCTGAACGGCAGTTTCATGATCAGCCCGACGACGTTCACCTGCGCGTTCTGGGAGGAGGACGGGCTCGACCAGTTCGTCCACATCGAGCGGGTGGAACCGGCGGAAAACAATCTGGGCAGGCTATGGGAAATTGATCGGCTGGTGGAAAGCATCGCCGACGGACGCCTGAGTTTCAGCGAGGGAAACGATCAACTCGAACGCGTCATCACCGCTCCCTGGAACTATTCATTGTGGGCTAATGCGTTTTCGTGGGCGCTCGCCGGCGGCTCGTTCGCCGCGCTGCTCTCCTCTAACATGCAAGACTGCGTCGTGGCCACGGTGCTTTCGTTGGTTCTGTTCTTCATCAACCATCTGGCCACTCGACATGCGAGCTGGAGCCCGGTGGTCACGATCCTCGCACCCTTTATTTCCGGTGTGCTGGCAGGTGCGGTGGCGGCGCTCGGCGTCGGCATCAACGTGCCGTTCGTCATCCTCTCCTCCATCATCATCTTCATTCCCGGCCTCGCCCTAACTGTCGCGCTGACGGAAATCTCCGCCCGCCACCTGATCTCCGGCAGCTCGCGGCTGGTGGATGCCGCGATGCTGTTATTGAAGCTCTTCTTCGGCGCGATCAGCGGAACGGCGGTGGCGAATTTCCTTTTCCACGGAAATGGAGCAGCCGCATCGTTTCTCCCATCGCTGCCGGATTGGAAGACCTGGCCCGCGGTGGCCGGGCTTTCGTTAGGACTTGGCATCGCCTTCAATATCCCCCGGCGGAAACTGTCATGGGGCCTTCTATCCGCCGCGATCGCCTTCATGGCCGCCAGCATCGGCGAGTCCTGGTTCGGCATGTATGCGGGGATGTTCATCGGCGCGCTGACCGTCGGGCTTTTCAGCAACCTCTACTCCAGGATCGCCCGCGGTCCCGGCTCGATCCTGATGACGCAGGGCATCGTGCTGCTCGTGCCGGGCAGCAAGACCTACATGATCCTCAACCGCTGGGTCTCCGGAGCCGACATCCTGCCCGGTGCCAGCAGTGGGAACCAGGCGCTGATGGTCTTCATCGCGCTCATCGCCGGACTGCTTTTCTCCAACGCCCTGCTGCCGACCCAGAAGAGCCTGTAGATTTCCCGATTCTGATAGGCCGGCCGGCAAGAGCTGCATCCGTTTCACCCGACTGGAAACCCTGAATCCCGAGGTGGTTAAAATGGCCAGTGCTTGATTCCTCAAGAGAGTGGCCCTCAGGGCCGACGCATCTGAATTTTCCTTGAACCCGTGCAGGTGGAATTCTAGCCTTCCGGTTGCTCATGAAGGGCGAATTCCAACCGGATACGACCATGAAAACTCCACTAATCCCCGCAGGTTTGTCGATTGCCGCACTCTCGTTTTTCGCCAGCAACTGTCTGGCGCTGACCCCGTTCAGCGATAATTTCAACGCCTCCAAGCTCGACACGGTCAACTGGCAGCCGGGAGCCTACGGCACGGGTGCGAAATTGAAGCAATCCGGCGGGCGCTTGGTTTTCACCATGCCCGTCGCGAAGAGCCGGGAAGTGGATGCGTGGCTCGAACTCGCCACCAGTCGCCCCGGCTACAACGAGAACTGGCAGGCCATTCTCGATGTGACCAACGCCAACGAACACCAAGGCGACTCGGCGGTGGGTTTCTGGATTTTCAATAGTGCCGACCCGAGTGACGCCGTTTTTCTGGAGTTCTCCGGCAAGGGAGCGAAGGGCGGATTTGCCGCGAGCTTCGTTCTGGATGGCAAATACAACGTGGGCGCGGCCATCAAGGCCAATCCGGCTGTCGGCAAGGGAAGCATCCGGATCCTCTTTAACAAAACCTCCAAGATCCTGACATTCTCGTATGATCCGACCGGTTCCGTCGATGGCTACCAATGGACCAGGCTCGCCACCTTCGCGACCAACGGCATCGGAGGAGACCGCCGGGGAAATTGGGAAATGGATCCCGAAATCGGAACATTTACCGTAAGGATCAACGGCTACGTGGAAGGCAAAGTCGTCGCCTCAGGCACCGAGACGATGGATAATTTCGTCCTGAAAAGCGTGAAGTGACTGTTTTCCGGGAAATGGAGGCGCGGGCAGTCTCTTGCGGGAAACTTTTTAAAATCTTCCTTCCGACACCTCAATTACCTTGCAAACCCGGCCCCCGGACGCTTTCTTCCGCGCTCAACCTCCAACCTAGGACGGTCTGGCAACCGCTGGATCCATCCCCTACGACCATGGCCGATACAAAAGAAATCAACGAAAAAGACTATCAACTCCACGAAGGAGACACCGGAAGCGCCCCTTATCAAGTGGCTCTCCTCACCAAGCGGATCTTCCATCTCACGGACCATCTGAACATCCACAAGAAGGACTTCTCGTCCCGCCGTGGACTCCTTACCTTAGTTTCCCAGCGCCGCAAGCTGCTGGATTACATCAAAAAAGGCTCCGAGGAAAAATACCAGCAGATCATTGCTGGACTTGGCCTCCGCCGCTAACCCAATTTCGCAAACGCAGCCACGGGAAGTTCCCGTGGCTGTTTTGCAAAGCGGTCCGGGCAACGAATCTTCCGCCCGGTTCGCCAGACACTTCAATCCGCAGCCGCCTATTTGCGCGCTGCGGAATTTGTCTGAAAACGATGAATGCCCGCCCTGCATTCCGCAGTCCGGGCCGTACGCACTGAAAAAAAAAGAAAAACAAAGAAGACTGATTATGAATATCCATACACTTACGGCCGACGTCGGCACCAACCCGATGACGTTCGAAACCGGCAAAATTGCCAAACTCGCCGATGGCGCCGTCACCGTCCGCAGCGGCGACACCATCATCCTCGTCACCGCCGTTTCCGCCACCAAGGTGAAATCCGGCCAGACGTGGTTCCCACTTTCCGTGGAATATAAGGAAAAAGCCACCGCTGCCGGCGTATTCCCAGGCGGCTACTTCAAGCGCGAAGGCCGCCCGACCGAAAAGGAAATCCTCACCTGCCGCATGACGGACCGCCCGCTGCGGCCGTTGTTCCCGAAAGGTTATCTCTACGAAACCCAGATCGTCGCCATCCTCCTCAGCGCCGACGGCGTGAATGACTCCGACATCCTCGCGATGAACGGTGCCTCCGCCGCCCTCTGCCTTTCCGACATCCCGTTCGCCGGCCCGATCGGTGCCGTGCGTGTTGGCCGCGTCGATGGAAAATTCCTCATCAACCCGACCCACGACGAGCGCGCTGACAGCGACCTCGACCTGATCTACGTTGGCGACAAGACCAACGTCATCATGATCGAAGGCCAGGCCGACGAAATCCCGGAAGACGAATTCATCAAGGCCCTCCATTTCGCCCAAGAAGCCGTCGCCAAGCTGGTGGCCGCCCAGGAAGAACTCGCGAAACTCGCCGGCAAGGAAAAACGTTCCTACGATCTCACCGTCGCCAAGGAAAACCTCCTCGAAATCGCCTACGAAATCGCCGGTGACCGCATCGAGTCCGCCATCTACGCGCCTTCCAAAACCGAGCGCGCCAAGAAAGTCGGCGCCCTCCGCGACGAAGTCGAAGCCGCCATCAAGGAGCGCGCTCCCGAAGCCACCGACTTCGACGTCGAGCAAGCCTTCGAATACCTTCAGAAAAAGGCATTCCGTATCTCCATCATGGACAAGGGTGTCCGCGCCGATGGCCGTTCCATCAACGACCTGCGCGTTCTCTACGGAGAAGTCGGCACCCTGCCACGCGTTCACGGTTCCGCCATTTTCTCCCGCGGAGAAACCCAGGCCCTCGCCATCACCACCCTCGCTCCTGCTGACGAAAAGCAACATTTCGACAACTACGCCGGTGGCGAAGACGAGAAGCGCTTCATCCTCCACTACAACTTCCCTCCATTCTCCGTCGGCGAATGCGGACGCATGGGTGGCATCAACCGCCGCGAAATCGGCCACGGTTCGCTCGCCGAGCGCTCCATCGAGCCCGTCATCCCGGACGAAACCGTCTTCCCCTACGCCATCCGCGTTTCCTCGGAAGTCATGGAATCCAACGGTTCCACCTCGATGGCCTCTGTTTGCGCAGGCACCATGGCTCTTCTCGACGCCGGTGTCCCGCTCATCCGCCCCGTCGGCGGCATCTCCGTCGGCCTCGTCACCGAGAACAACGCCGACGACTCCATCAAGTCCTACAAGATGCTCCTCGACATCATCGGATCCGAAGACTTCTACGGCGACATGGACTTCAAGCTCTGCGGCACCAGCGAAGGCGTCACCGGCTATCAGCTCGACCTCAAGCTCGCCGGCCTCCCGCTCGCCATGCTTGAAGAAGCGATCCACATCGCCAAGGCCGGCCGCGAAAAGGTTCTCGAAAAAATGGCCGAGTCCATCGTCGAGCCGAAGCAACTCAGCCCGCACGCACCCCGCATCGTTTCCGTCAAGATCCCTGCGGATCGCATCGGCGAACTCATCGGACCTGGCGGCAAGAACATCAAGGGCATCCAGGCCGAGTCCGGCGCCGAGATCAACATCGAGGACGACGGCACCGTGCACATCTACGCTTCCAAGCAGGAAGGCCTCGATCGCGCCAAGGCGATGATCGACCGCATGTTCCAGGAAATCGAAGTGGGCAAGGTTTACACCGGCAAGGTCGTTTCCATCACCCAGTTCGGCGCCTTCATGGAAGTGCTCCCTGGCAAAGACGGACTCGTCCACGTTTCCGAACTCGCCGAAGGCCGCACCGAAAACGTTGAAGACATCGTCAAAAAAGGCGACGTCATCACCGCCAAGTGCCTCGGAGTCGACGAAAAAGGCCGCGTGAAAATGTCCCGCCGCGCCTGGCTCCGCGACCAGAAAGCCGCTGAAGCCGAAGCCCAGCAGCCCGTCGCTGCCGAGTAATCCGCACGACGGTTTCTAACGAAACATCAAATCAAGCCGGCGTCCGCAAGGGCGCTGGCTTTTTTTATGGTCGGAGCGCGGAATTCATTCCGCCCGAGTTCTTACGTATGGCATGTCGGCCCAAAGGCAATCTCCCGCCACCTTGCCATCATCACCATCAGAAGCTATTCCTGTCCCAACGATGACCAACGCCGCTTCTCCTCTCTCTTCATCGGCGACAGCCAGGCTGCTTTTGGGCGGCCTCTTCTTCATTTGCGCTGTGCCGGTTCCCGCCGAAACCGCCGCCATACCTTCCGATCCCAAGGACATTCTCGCGGCCAATCTCGATGCCTCGGTGGAACCCGGGAAGGATTTCTACACCTACGCCAATGGCGGCTGGCTGGCGCGGCATCCCATCCCCGCGTCCGAGGCGACATGGGGCATCGGGGACATCGTGAGGGAGGAGTTGTTTGCGAAACTCCGCACGATCGGCGAGGAAGCGGTCAAGGCCGGGGCTGCGGAGGGAAGCGACCAGCGGAAGATCGGCGATTTCTGGGCGACCGCCATGGACGAAGCCAAAGCGGATGCCGCGGGACTGGAACCGCTGCGGAAGAAGCTTAATCTGATAGATTCCATCAAAACCGTTGCGGATGTGTTGGATGTCTCGTTCGCGCTACGGCCGCTGATGGTGGAGCCATTCTGCGGCGTTTCGGTGGGACAGGATGAAAAACAGAGCGACCTCATGTCGGTCCACATCTCGCAGGGCGGCTTGGGATTGCCGGAGCGCGACTTCTATTTCAACCGTGAGAAGGGAACGGCAAAGGTCCGCCAGGAATACATCGCCCATCTCACGCGAATGTTGAAGCTGCTGGGTAGAAGCGCAAAGGACGCGGGCAAGGCAGCGAACGCTGTGATGGAATTCGAGACCGCCCTGGCCAAGCCATCCCGCAAGTTGGAGGACCTGCGCGATCCTGAAAAAAATTACCACAAGATGACGCCGGTCGAACTGACCGAAAAGCATACATCCCTGATCGACTGGCAGCAACGGCTCGCCGCGATGTCGCTGCGCCCGGACCTCGTTATCGTCGGCCAGCCGGAGTTTTTCGATTCGCTCAACAAGCTCCTAACAAACACGCCGGTTCCAGTGCTCCGGGACTACCTGCGGCTCCAGCTCGTTTCCGTCTACGCGGGATTTCTCAACAAGGCGTGGGCGGACGAGGAATTCGCCTTCAATGGAAAAGTGCTCTCCGGCCAAAAGGAGCAATGGCCCCGCTGGAAGCGCGCGCTGGAAGCCCAGGAGTTCGCCATGGGCATGGTGCTGGGGAAAATCTTCGTGCGGGAGTATTTCCCCGAACGTGAGAAACGGCGTTACGCGGAGCTGGTCGAGCATGTCCGCGGCGCGTTCCGCGAACGCATCGACCGGCTGGATTGGATGAGTAATGCCACCAAGGCGAAGGCGCGCGAGAAGCTCGACAAGCTGACGGTAAAGGTCGGCTATCCCGACCGCTGGAAGGATTATTCCGCTTTGGTCGTGGGCACGGATTCCTGGTGCGGCAACATGATGAATGCCTCACGCTGGCAGTTCGCGGACATAATCGCCAAGTTTGGCAAACCGGTGGACCGCAGCCTGTGGGAGATGACGCCGCAGACCTACAACGCCTACTATCAGGCCTCCAACAACGAGATCGTCCTGCCAGCCGCCATCTTCACCGTGCCCGGCACTCGCGATGCGGATCTGGATGACGCGTTCGTCTATGGCTATGCCGCCGCCTCCACCATCGGCCACGAGATCACCCATGGCTTCGATGACGAAGGCCGCAGGTTCGATGCGGAAGGCAACCTCAAGGATTGGTGGACCGCCGAAGACGCGGCCCGTTTCCAGGAAAGGGCCGCCGTGATGGTCGCGCAGTTCAATGCCATCCAGCCCTTGCCCGGCCTGCCCATCAACGGCCAGGCCAGCCTTGGTGAAAATCTCGCGGACTACGGCGGCGTGCTGCTTGCGCTCGAAGCGTTCAAGAAAACCGGTGAGTTCCGCAGCGGAAAATCGATCGGAGGATTCACTCCCCTCCAACGCTTCTTCCTCGGCTACGCCTTCGCCTGGATCTATCAGGACCGCGAGGAGGGCCTGCGGGCCAAGCTCCTCAGCGACGTGCATGCTCCGCCCCACTGGCGCGTCAATGTCCCCCTCTCGAACATCCCCGAATTCCAGGAAGCCTTCGGCATCAAGCCCGGCCAGCCGATGTGGCGGTCACCGGAGTCGCACGTGAAAGTGTGGTGAACCAAACCGTCGCCGCCGGCATTTTTATGGTTTCGCGGTCCCGGCATGAGTCCAAAGATGGTCCGGAACCGGGAACGGGCTTTTCTAACAATTTCATTCCTGCCATATCCGGGGCCTGATGAACGCAACAGATCCGGAACGTTTCCATCCCCAATACCGCGAGCTGCATGCCGAGCTGCTGGCGCGGCCGTTTCCGGTGGTTTCGGGGCAGGTGATGGTTTCCCATCGGGCGATACTTTTCACGCCGGGTGAAGCGACCGCTCATCGGGCGGCGGTGACGGCCTTGGCGGATTTTCCGGAGGTGGTGGCGACGCCGGAGGAGCAGGGGTTTCAGCTTTTGCGTCTGGGTGAGGTGGAGTTGCGCATCGAACGGCACACGGAGTTCACCACGTTCACGGTATTCGCACCGCAGGCCGGAATGCCTTTCGCGGAGTCGGCGATGGATCAACTGCCGGAAGGTTGGCTGGATGCCATTCCCGGGCGGATTCTGGCGGCGGTGGAAATCGCCAGCGAACTGATCGCCCCTGCGGATGCGGGAACGACGGCAACGATGGAGCGGGTGCTTGAATACTTCGATAACGAGCGGTTGGTCGGCGGCTGGGTGGTCGAGCGCGTGGCCTCGGTGTGGAGTCATTTCCGGCCGGACGAACGCGGAGCCACACGGTTTCTGGTGCAGATCCACCGGCTGACATCCGGTCGCTATGGACGGCTGGTGCAACGGCTGGTGGAAATCGAAAACTACCGGATGGCAGCGATGCTGAGCTTGCCGTTGGCACGGGAATTGTTGCCACAGGTCGAGGAGCTTGAAGCGCGGCATGTCAGTCTGGTCGAACGCATCGGCGTGATGCACGACGGTGACGAACGCGCCCTGCTCGGCGACCTAACGAATCTCTCGCTGGCCACCGAGCGCCTCCAGGCCCGCTGCGGATCGCGTTTCAGTTTGACCGAATCCTACGCCCGCATTCTATCCGCCCGCGTCAGGGAAATGGGCGAGGAGCAGGTTCCCGGCTATCAGACGCTGGGCGAGTTCTTCGACCGGCGGCTGGCCCAGGCATGGCACACCTGCGAACGGGCTGAAGCCGGGCTGGCCGCTCTATCAGTCCGTTTGCAATCGACCACCGGCCTGCTGAGGACGCGGGTGGATGTGAACCTGCAAAGCCAGAACCACCTGCTGTTAGCCAGCGTGGACCGCCGGGCCGCCGCGCAGTTGAAACTCCAGCACAACGTGGAAGGTCTCTCGGTGGTCGTATTGACCTACTACCTCGCCAACCTGATCAAGATCGCGCTGGAAGGAACCAAGGCGAGCGGCGTGCATTTCGACTCCTCGCTGGTGGTCACCTTGTTGCTACCGCTTCTTGCCTACGGGGTGTGGCGGGTGGTGCGGAACGCCAGAAACGAGAATCACTGATTCTCGGTATTCTCGATGCCGTCCTTCAGAGGCCGCTTGATGACGTAGTTCTGTGAAATCACCTCGCCGTTGCTCGTCACCGTTTGTTGGGTCAGGCATCCGGAAACGAGGATGACCAACGAGGAAACGAGCAGGCAGAAAATTCCGGTTTTCATGAGTTTGATTTTCCGAGCGACGGAACAAAACCCCGGCATCGACGGCAAGGAAATTTCCATGACTCCGATCCAGCAACCCTAAGCCAGTCCCAGCGCGCTGTCCGCATCGCTTCGGGTCTTCCGATAGAGTGCGGCGTCGTTGACCAGTCGGTGGCCGTAGGAAGGAATCATTTCCCCCAGCTTGTCCTTCCATTCCGGGAGACGCTTGGGAAAACATTTCTCGATGATGGTCACCATCACATCGACGGCGGTGGAGGCACCCGGGCTGGCACCTAACAAGGCGGCGATGGAGCCGTCCGCTGCGGACACGACCTCGGTGCCGAACTGGAGGACGCCGCCTTTTTCCGGGTCCTGCTTGATGATCTGGACGCGCTGGCCGGCGGTGGCGAGCTGCCAATCGTCGAGGCTGGCCTTGGGGAAGAATTCCCGCAGCGCGTCGAGCCGGTCCTGCGGCGACTGCATGATCTGCTCGATGAGGTAGCGGGTGAGGTCCATGTTGTCCTTTCCGACGGCGAGCATCGGGATGAGGTTGGTTAGACGCACCGAGCCGGGAAGATCGAACAGCGAGCCGGTCTTGAGGAATTTAGGGGAAAATCCGGCGAAAGGACCGAAGAGCAGTGAGCGCTTGCCATCGATGATGCGGGTGTCGAGATGCGGCACGGACATCGGCGGCGCGCCGACGGCGGCCTTGCCATACACCTTCGCCTCGTGGCGGCGGGCGAGCGTTTCATCCGCGCAGACGAGGAATTGGCCGCTCACCGGGAAGCCGCCGAAGCCCCTGCCTTCCGGGATGCCGGATTTCTGGAGCAATGGCAGCGAGGCGCCACCCGCGCCGACGAAGACAAAAGGCGCGGTGATAGAACGATTGATCTTTTTTTCCAAATTTCTAACCGTGAGTTTCCAGCGGCCGTCCTTCTGGCGGCGGATATCATGGACCTGGTGCTTTGTGGCCACCTTGATGCTTTCCTTGCTTTCGAGGAAATCGACGAGAGCTTCCGTTAGGGATCCGAAATTGACGTCGGTCCCACCGTCCGCCCGCGTCGCGGCGATGGGTTCGGCCGGGTGGCGGCCTTCCAGCAGCAGCGGAGCCCATTCGCGGATGACGGCGGGATCTTTTGAAAACTCCATTCCCTCGAAAAAATGATGGGCTGACATCGCGGCATGGCGGCGGGCCAGGTAATCTTGGTTTTCCGCACCGCTGACGAAGCTCATGTGCGGGACATGGGTGATGAATTCCGATGGATTCGGCAAGATTCCTTCGCGGACGAGATAGGCCCAGAATTGTTTGGAGAGTTCGAAGGCCTCGTTGATTTCGAGTGCCTTCGAGATGTCCACCGAGCTGTCGGCATTCTCCTTGGTGTAGTTCAGCTCGCACAACGCGGCGTGACCGGTGCCGGCGTTGTTCCACGGGTTTGAGCTCTCGCGGGCGACTTCCGCAAGGGCCTCGACGATCTGGATTTTCAACGATGGATCGAGCTGGTGCAGGAGGACACCGAGCGTGGCGCTCATGATCCCGCCTCCGATGAGGATGACATCCGGTTCTGCAAATGTGGCGACGCGTTTCATAGGGGAATGGCGCAGGACCGAGCAGATCAAGTGCCGGATTGTCAACCCCCGCGCGATACCGGGTCGCCAACTACCGGATGAAACTTTCCAGTAACCGGATGGCGGAGCGGACGGAAGCGAGCGACGCCGTTTCGCTCGCGGTGTGATAGCCGGTGGTCGGGATCTGGAGCGTGGTGCCGTTGATCTGGCCAGCGGTGGCGGCGACGAGGCGGCCCAACTCGGTGCGGCCTAACGAAAGCGGCTTCGCGCGGGTCGCGTTCTGGGCTTCGATCCACGTGTCCTTGTAGGAATACGGAATCCCTAACGCCCGGCATTGATCCTGGATTTCCACAGTGAAGTCCGCGTCGAACTCGGCGGTGGCATCCTTTTTCCGCAGCACGAGATCCTGCGCCCCGGCGGCTTCCGGTGTGGGATACGGGCTGGTGTCTAACACCAATAACCTGCGCGTGATGATGGACTCGCGCTGGAGCCAGGCGAGCGCGAACCGCCAGCTCCGTCCGGCCTCTTCCTGCGCGGTGAACAACGCGGTCCCGGCGAAGCCGTTGCGGAAGAGATGGATGATCAGGGCCACGCTCAGGACGTTGTCGAGCTGGGCTGATAGATGGGTGTCGGTGACGCGGAGACGGTCGAGAAAGGAAACCGGCGTGCCGGGCTGGAGGAACTCGAGGCCGTTGATCTCGAAAATCAGGTTGCGGCGGTTCGGGCACAGGTAGCCGGTGGAAATGGAGCCCTGGCCGAGATAGGTTCCGGTGTAGGGAAGGTGGGCCTGCACGCGCTGGCCGGTGAAGCGGTCGGCGATGGAGGCCATCATCTGCTCGGAAACCGAATCACCTGTTAGCTCGCCGCGGTTGGCCGCGATGAAGGCGGCGTATTGGAACTCATTGGGACCCGTGCACAACAGCCCGTGGCGGTCGATGTGCGCGGACAGGACGATGCTGTCCGGATCCCTTCCCCGCGCGACAAGCACGCCCATGTGCCGCTCCACCGTGACATCCACTTCTTCCAACTCGCGGCGGAGGACCCGGAAAAACGAATCCTCGGTCCCCACCACCGACGGCTCCCGCACGAGCTGCTGGAGGATTTCCAAAAAGTCGGTGAGGTCGGGAAAATCTTCGGGCTGCATCGGATTCACGACCGGGAAAGCAGGAACAATGCCGACCCCTGTCATCCGTTGGAAGCTCCTTCTTCCGGATCAAGGCCGACCCGGAACCCGTTATTTGCAACTGCAGAGGCGGCAACCGCAAACGCCATCCTCGCACTGTCCCTTGCATTTTTCGATATGGACGCAGTTCATGCTTTTTTTATTGTCCGGATCCTTGGCGATCGGCCAGCCATTCAAATTGCGATGCCCCACGGACCCTGACTTTTCGCGCTGGATCTCTCCATTCATCGCACGATGGACGTTACCGGTCTCCAGCCGTTCAGCGGGTTTTCCCAACTGGCCAGACAATCCCCATTCGGCAGCCGGCCCGGCGGGTGCCGGCATCTCCACGCGCACCGTCGGCTTCCTGGCGGAGGCCAATCCTGCGGGACGGATCGTGACCGTGTTGCGTTGGACTGAAAACTCCACTCCAGCCTGCCCGCACAGATGCCGGAGCGCTTCCCAAAATGGAATGGCCTTCAAGTCGAGGGAAAGCTCATTGCGAGGCTTGAACTCCGTAGGCAGTTTGACCACGAAAGGAACCTGCACGGCTCCCTGCGACGAGGCCTGCGCTTTTTTCTGAAAATAGAGGAGGGCATCCATGAGGTCCGTGTCGCCGAGACGGACTTCCGGCAGGACCAGTGACTCGAGCTGCCGCTGGAGGGGTGGCTTGATGACAAACCGCTCGTCAGCCAGCGCGGGTCCGCCCGCGAGCAAACAGGAAATCACAAGGCCTATCAGAAATTCAGCAGGCATCGTCTTCAACATCTTCGTTTGGAAACCTTGGCTGCCGGGAGTTTGCATTGGGTTTAAAAGGTTGTTGGTCTCAAATCCCGGGAGTGGAACCCGGTCAAAATCCGTTGCTCATGGCACGTGGCGGTAGCCGATCGCGCGCACGCTTTGGATCAGGGTCGGGTTCGCCGGATCGGGTTCGATCTTTTTCCGCAGCAGGAAAATGTGCTGATCGAGCGTGCGGGAGTCGGGGAAATAATCCATTCCCCAACAGGCGTCGAGGAAGGCGTCTCTGGAAACCGGCTCGCCGCGGTGGTCGTGGAGAAGCCGCAACATGGAAACCTCGCGCGGGGTGAGCTCGATGGCTTTTCCGTTCCGCTCGGCGAGCATGGCGCGCGGCCTGATCGTTAGATCGCCGAGGGTGAAATGATCCGTGCCATCGCGTGGCGCGCTGCGGCGGAGCGCGGAACGGATCCGGGCCATGACCTCGCTGCGGGTGAACGGTTTGCGGATGAAATCATCGGCCCCGAGATCGAGGCCGACGACGACATCGATTTCCTGGTTCTTCGCTGATAGAAACAGGATGGGAATTTCCCGGTCGCTGGCGCGGATCCTGCGGCAAACCTCATAGCCATCGACACCGGGCATCATGATGTCGAGGCACAGCAGGTCCGGTTTTTCCGCCCGCCAGAGGTCGAGCGCCTGTCGTCCGTCCGCCGCGCGCAAGGCGGTGTAGCCCTCGCTCTCGATACAGGCGGCGAGGGCATCGAGCGTGAGCGGATCGTCTTCGGCGATGAGGATGTTCATGCGGCGTCGGTGTCGGAAACAAGGGCTAGCGCGGGTGGTGCGGGGATGCGCAGGCGGAATGCGGCACCTAGCGTGCTATCTAGCAGCTCAAGTGTGCCGCCCATCCGCCGCCCATCCGCCGCCCATCCGCCGCCCATCCGCCGCCCATCCGCCGCCCATCC
>JAZKEY010000012.1:108959-209814 GCA_040386755.1 Verrucomicrobiota bacterium
GCCGGGCGAGGTCGCGGCCGATGGCGAGACCGAGGCCGGTGCCGCTCGCGCCTTCGTTGGTGGTGTGGAGGACACGCTCGAAGGGGGTGAAAATCCGCTGGCGCGCGGCGGCGGGAATGCCGGGGCCTTTGTCGCGCACTTCGAGAATGAGGAAACCTGCTTCTAACCGGGATTCAAGCCGCAGCCATTTGCCGGTCGCCGCGTATTTCTCGACGTTGGATAGAAGATTGCCGGTGATCTGGCTGAGCGCGTCGGAATCCAACAGAACGTGATCGCCAGCGGAAATCTCCGTCTCGATTTCAATGCCCCGGCGTTCGAGCGCAGGGCGGAAACCCTCAAGCGTGCGCCGGATGATTTCCTCCGGAATGCAGCGCGCGGGCTTGAGATCCAGCGTGTCGCGCTCGCGGCGGGAAAACGTCAACACATTGGCAACAAGCCGCGAGAGCCGCTCGATTTCCTCCGCGACCAGCCCGAGCCGGCGGCGGGCATCGGCGGGGCGCGTGGACAAGGCTTCGGTGGCGAGATCGAGATTGAGCGAGAGATTGGTGAGCGGCGTGCCGAGTTCGTGGGAGACGCGGTTGACGAAGGACACCCGTTCGGCGGCGAGCCTGAGGGCGCGTTTCTGTTGGAGAAACAGGACGATGCCGGAGATGGCTAACAAAATCGCGAGCGTCGCTGCCGCGGCGAGAGTGGCGGAGTCATGCGAGCGGCGGATCACGAGTCCGTCCCACGCCCGGATCTGCCAGTCGCCCGATAGCGTGCGGGTGGGGATGATCGAGGCGGCGGGCCCGTGCCGCTCCGGACCGATGGTGGCGATGGCGGGACCTTCCGAGGGCTCGATCTGAACCCGCTCTCCCGCCTCCCGCAACGGTGTTAGGGGCGTTTCCAGCCATGACGCGAGATGATCGGCGGTGCGTCCCCGCACTTTGGTTAGATCGACGAGGATTGCCACGAGGATGCCCGGTTCGGGCTGGCGGCAGTGAAGGCGCAGGTGGGGATCGGAAGTGGCGATCCAGGTGCCGTTCCATGGGAGGGTATTTTCCAACAGACCGGCATCGAGTACGACGGCGGTCGCCGGATTGAGCGGGCGTTTGCGTTTTTCCAGTTCGATTTCCGGAAGGCGCTCGAAGGTGAAGGGTGGTGAAATGCTGAGATCCCCGCCACGGGCGCGGAAGACGCGGATCAACCGGACACCGGTGATCTCCGCCGCGACCACGGCGGATTCGTCCGGCTTTCCATAAAGGGTGCGGGTCGCGAGTTCATTCAAATGGCTCAGGTAAAGCGCGTCGAGCCGACCCAGCTCCGCGCGGAATGATTCCGCCAGATCCAGCAACCGCCCGCGGTCGGCGGGAGTGCGGCTTTCCACGTCACGCCGCGCCATTCTTTCGCCGCCGACCATCACGAGGACAGCGGCGGCGAGCATGGGAACGATGGTGACGAGCGCGGGTCGCATCAGGGTTTGGCGAGCGTGATGGTCACGAAAGCAAACCAAACGCGGTTTGCCGAGTCCGGATCGACCTTGGAGTTCGGCGGACGGTTCATGGTGCCGAGGAGATGCGGTCGGTTGATTTGGACAGCGGTTGAGGAGTTGATGCGCCGGCTCTCGAAAGCCGGCATTTCGGTGGTGGAGATGTCCTGGCCCCATGCCGTGCGCCCGACCATGTCGATGTGTTCGGGAACGCACCGCAGATCCACCCGTTTTCCATCGTCACTGAGCGTGGTTTCCATTTCAAAGACGACTCCCACGTTGCGTGTGTCAAATGCCGTTCCTATCGCTGGCATGCGAAGTCCGGTCAAAGAATCCGGAGGAGGCGCATCCTTCAGTTTCGTCGCGTCCGGGATAGGTGTTGCCGCGTCTTTCACCTCCGGGGGCGAAATGGCAACCCCCAAGGAGGCGGGAAGTACCGGGCGTTCGTATTCCGTCGGATAGATGAACTCGCTGACGCCTTCGGAGACGGATTTCTGGCCGGATTTCCCGCGCAGCATGACGAAGGTTTCCTGGCGGGCGGTTTGTTTCTCCACGGCGGCGGTGATGCGTGCGTAGAGTTCGGAATCGGCAAGTTGCTCGCGCTGGAGCTTGGCGGCAGTCGCCAGTGGCAACGAAAAATCCTCATAACAGACGGAGATGACCGCATTCAGAACGCTCGCTGGCGTGGCAGGCACCGCCTTGGATTCGCGGTAGGGATCGGCAGGTGCCGCGCTGGGATCCTTATTGTCTTCGAAGGGAGACGCGGCGGGCTTTTCCTGCGCGTGCAGGGAGACGATGGTTAGAGCGGCGATGGCGAGCGATTTGAGTTTCATGACCGGGCCATCGTAGCCGTTGGGCACGGGAGAAGTGTCAAAGGTTTGTCATAAGTTGCGGGCGGTCCCGGCAGGCAGCTTCACGGGACCACCATCGTCCGGAATGTCAGGTTGATCCGCGGCGTCGTGATCTTCTTTGATTTTGGAATGCTGTGGAGCCAGTGCGTCTGGGTGGCGTCCTTCATCACCAGCAGGCTGCCGCTTTCCAACAGGACGGACACCTTGTCCTCGGTGCGCTTGTGCTTGAGGCGGAATTCCCGTTCCGCGCCGAAGCTGACAGAGGCGATGGTGCTGTCCTTACCCAGCGATTTCTCGTCGTCGCTGTGCCACGCCATGCCCTCGTTGCCGTCGTGATAGAGATTGAGCAGGCAGGAGTTGAAAGCGGTTTTTGTCAGTTTTCCGACGATGGCCTTGAGCGCGGCGAGTTCAGGCGTCCACAACAGAGCCTGCTTGGTCGTGCCGGAGTAGGTGTAGGAAAAATCCGAATCGCCATACCACGCGACTTTTCTAGCAGTCACGATGTGTTTGCCGAAGATGACGGCCTCGTCGTGTTTCCAAGGGATGTCGCGGAGCAGCGTTTCGTAAAAACGTCTTGTATCGGCGGCACTGAGGATCGGGCCGAAGTAATTCACCGTCCCGTCACGAGGTAGCAGGTTGGCGGCGGGGTCGTTGGGGAAAAGGTTCATGGACAAGGAGTGTGGACACTTCTGTCCACCATCACAATGAGTCGCGCAAGTGGAGAGCTTCGCGTGTGGTTTTACGCATTTCATGGGCTATGCGGACAAAAGTGTCCGCACTCCTCAGGTTGTCTCGCGAACGAGCAGCGCACGCTTGCGTTCAACGCCCCAGCGGTAGCCGGAGAGATTGCCGTCGTTGCGGACCACTCGGTGGCAGGGAATGGCGACGGCGATGGCGTTCGCGGCACAGGCACCGGCGACGGCGCGCACGGACTTCGGGCTGCCTATTTTCTCCGCAACCTGACTGTAGCTCATGGTCGAGCCGACAGGAATTTCGCGCAACGCCTGCCAGACGCGCTGTTGAAATGCGGTGCCGCGGACATCAAGCGGCAGTCCGAGGCCGAGTTTGGGCATTTCCACGAAGCCGACGACTTTCGCGATCAGGTTTTCGTAATCTTCATCACCTCCGACCAGTTCGGCTTTCGGGAAACGATCCTGCAGGTCGATGGCAAGCGTGTCCGGATCATCGCCTAGCAGAATGCAGCACACGCCCTTTTCCGAAGACGCGACGAGGATGGCTCCGAGCGAACATTCCCCCACGGCAAAGCGGATGGTTTCGCCCTTGCCACCGGTTCGGAAAGTTTGCGGAGCCATGCCTAACATTTCCGAGGATTTCTCGTAGAACCGACCGCTCGAATTGAAACCCGCCTCGTAGATCGCCTCGGTGACAGTGCCGCATTGAATCAATGACTCGCGCATCCTCTCCGCTTTCCGCGCATCAGCAAAGGCCTTGGGAGTCACGCCGGTAGCCTGCTTGAAAACGCGCTGGAAGTGGAACGGGCTCATTCTCGCCACCGTTGCTAGATCCGCAAGCGACGGTGCCACTTCAGCGTTTTCAATCGCCCGGCACGCGGCGGTGACGGCGGCAGTGTGTTTGGAAATTGCGGGAGCGGGTGTCATGATCGGCAACAGGCTAGCGCAGATTTTTCACCCTGAAACTCCGGTTCTTGCGATTTTTCCCAGAAGCCAGAGTCCAGAGGAAAGACGAGACGACGCTTCCCTCAACCTCTGGTTTCTGGCTTCTCAAAAGATTGGCAGCCGCAGCACGAAACACGCACCTTGTTTCGAATCCACGCACTCCAGTCCGCCGCCGAGCGATTTGGCGAGGCGGCGGGAAAGCGCTAGGCCGAGGCCGACTCCGGGGCGGCTTTCCGCGGCTTCGCGGGCGGATTTGTGGAAGGCGCGAAATATGCGGCCGCGTTCCGATGGAGGGATTCCCGGCCCGTGATCGCTGACGAGGATCTCCAGATGCCGTCCGGTTGTTAGGATGCGGATTTCCACTTCCGGCGGATCGCCGGCCGCCGCATATTTCGCCGCGTTGTCGATGAGGTTGAAAAGGATGTGCTCCACGGCAGCGGAGTCCACGTGAACGCGGAGATCGCAGGCGGTGTCCATTTCGAGAGTCAATCCGGCGGTCGCGAGCCGCGCTTCGAGCCGCTCGCGCATCGGTTCCAGTAGACCGGAAACGCTCGTCTCGCGAACGACCGAGCGGGCGCTGCCACGCTCGATCTTGGAGAACGACAGCACGTTCTCGACGAGGTGCGAAAGCCGGTCCGCCTCGCGCGAAAGCACGCGCAGGTAGTCACCGCGCTTTTCCTCCTTCACCGCCCCGCTTTCCAGCATGTCGGAATAGAGCCGGAAAGTTGTTAGAGGTGTGCGGAGTTCGTGAGTGACGGCGGAGACGAAGGATGCCCGGCGCTCGCTGAGGCGCATGACACCTTGGACGAGCAGTGAGGCAGTTAGAAGCGCCAGCAACACGGCGGCCCAGCCGATCAGCAGTGGCTTGTTGAAGCCAGACTTCGTAGTCGGGGGCATTTCATTGCGCGAAAGCCGGAACGGAAACGAGACAAGCGCCAGCGGATCCTGCGCGCCATCGATCATCGTTGTCAGGCCGGCTTGCGGAAGCAGATCCTTCACTTCGGCGAGCAGCCGCTGCTTGAGGATTTCATGATCCAGCCACACGCCTTGCACACCCTTTTCCAGCGTCCCGGAGACGGCTGCGGAGAATTGCCTGAGCAGGAACAGGTCGCCGCCGATCCAGATCGCCCGCATGGCTCCGATCTCGGTGATCCGGGGTTCGGCTGTATCGCTGGCAAACGGGTCTTGCTGGGGAGACTCGACCACACTTTGGTTGGATGCCACGGTTTCTTCGACGGTTTTCGCACGCTGGGCTTTTTCCGCGCCGTTGAAATTCATCTGATAGACCTGGTCCTTGCGATTGCCCGCACGGCTCTGCGGCTGGCGTTGGATGGCATTGCTCGATTTTTCGAAGGGCGCGTCCTTGGGCACCAGACCCCACGCGGTTTCGCTGGCATCGGCGGCGCACTTGAGCTGCGACCACTCGTCTCCGGGGATGGGGGTCTTCGCCAGCAAGGCCCGCAAGGCGGCGAGTTTCGGACTGGCTCCGGCTCCATCGGGCGACGACAACCCGCCGCTTTCGCGAAGCTCGAAATGGAGTTTCGCCAGCGGATCGCCGGCAGTCTGGAACGCGGACGAACCGGCTTGGTAATCGGCCGGCGGGTGGCGGTTTTCAGTCGAGACGATGGCCGCACCGGCCGCATCCATCCGCCAAAGCGCGAGGCGGGTGCATTCCTCCAAATCCGCGCGGGCCTCGGCTCCGGCGCGCTCCCTTTCCGATGCCAGCACCCCGCGGGTCAGCCAGGTCATCGCCCCTAACACCATCACGCCGCAAAGCGCGAGAGTGGCCCAGATGAGCAGACTGCGTGAGGCTTTCATGATGTCCAACGATAGCCCTTGCCGCGGACGGTCGCGAGCAGGGATTGATCCTTGTCGCCGAGTTTCGCGCGAAGGTGCATGATATGCATGTCGATGGTGCGGGTCTCGGTGCGGTCGGGATCAAGGCCCCAAAGGTTACGGAGGATTTCCTCGCGGCTGACGATGCGGCCCTGGGTTTCGATGAGGTAGCGCAGGAGGTCGTTCTCGCGTTCGGAGAGTTCCTCGCGGCGGCCGTCGGTAAAAAGCAGCACGCGTTCCTTGAAATCGACGTCGCCACCGGGGATGGACCGGCTGTCTGCGGGAGCGGTGCGTTCGCAGGTCCGCCGCAGGACGGCGTCCACGCGGGCTAACAGCTCTTTCATACTGAAGGGTTTCACCACGTAGTCGTCCGCGCCGTTGACAAGGCCACGGACCCGGTCGTTTTCCTCGCCACGGGCGGAAAGGATGATGACGGCCTGGCCGGGGCGCTTCTTTTTCAACGCTTCGAGGATGTCGAAACCCGAAGGCCCGGGCATGACGAGATCCAACAGCAGCAGCCGGAAATTCGCCTTCAGCGCGAGGTCCATGCCGATGTGGCCGTCCGGCGCTTCCAAAGTACGGTACCCGGCGTACTCCAGCACATCGACGATCCCGCGGCGGACGGCGGGATCGTCTTCGATGACGAGGATGGTGATTTCCGACACGATGGAGATGATGGAGGTTACTGGCAGGGTTGCAAGAAAAGGCCTATTCGGGAGCAGGCACGGGTTGCCACGTGGGTCGCACCTGGGCTTTCGGTAAAGGCGTGAGATTGATGTTTCTCACAAGAGGAATTTTCGTGGTGTTAACATCCAACAGAGGACCGAGTTCGTAAACGTTCCTGTAGCCGTAGGCGTGAAGGTTGATGAAGGTCTGGATATTCAGCGAGACGGAACGGGTCTTTCTCGCGAAGCCCTCGGGCTCGTTCTCGAAGTTATTATTGCAGTAAATGAGGATGCGCATGTTCTTGTCCGGCATGACCTTTTGAAGGGCGTCAGCTGTGAAGTCGGTGAGGGCGAGGTGGCGCGCTCCCTTCACGTGGATCCGTTCGAACCAGCCTCTGGTGCGTGCGTCGAGGACGATGGTGCCGGGTTCGGCAGCCATCTTGATGAACTGTTCCTCGGTCACGCGGTTTTTCTCGCGGACGGGGGCGAGTTCGTTGGTGAGGCGGGCGAACTCCGCGTAGTCGATGGCGGGGTTCGGCATTTCCTGCTCCGCGAGGAGCGGGAGGATGAGGGCGGCGAGGATGCCTGATAGAAACATGGTTCTCATTGTTAGGCCAGGTGAGGGTTATTTGGCGAAGGTATAGCCGAGGGCGGAGGCTTGGGAGCGGGTGGTCTCGACGAGGGCCTCATCGAGAGTCTGTGCTCCTGAGGTGGCTTGCTTCTTCAGTTCGGCGGCGACGTGGGCTTCGCGCTGCTTGTTGAGTTCGAGAATCTGCGACTGGATGGCAACACGGCTTCTAGCGGCTTTGTCGATGACAGCGGCGCGGTCCTCCGGTTTCAGGTCGCGCAACTCGGCGGGAAGTTCTTTGGTAGGAATTTTCGCGGGATCGATTTTCTTCTCCCGCATGGCATCGACGAGGTCCCAACCGACGTTGCTGTAGTTGGCGCTGGCTTTGGTGACGGCACGGGAGACATCAGCTCCGGCCTTGGCGTTCGCAACGGCGTCCTTGTCCGCGGCGGATTGTTTTTGCGCGGACTCGGCCCACGTCTTGCCGTAGCCGAGATAGGTCTTGTTGAGCTGTTGGCTGAGGTCGGAAATGGCCTTGTCCTGCGGCGCGTCGATGTGGGCAACGGCCTTGTCCTGGTCGATGATCATGAATTTTCCTTCGGCCAGCGCGGCTCCATCATGCCATGAGCCAGCGATGCCATCGTTGCGGGTGCCGCAGTGGATGGTATTGACGATGATGTGTTTCGAGAGCGAATCCTTGCAGGCTTGGCGAGGATCGACGGGGCCTTGGGTGAAGGGTTCGTTGCCGGCGATGAAAATGGCTTTGTAGGTTTTTTCCGACGGGTCCCACGCGAGATCGGCGAGGGCGCGCTGGATGACAGCACCGCTGTATTCCTCGCCGCCGTTGGTCTTGAGGGCGAAAAGCTCGCGGCTGAGTTCGTCGAGGTCGCGGGTGAGCGGCTCGACCTGGCGGATGTAGTTGTTAGCGACATGCAGCGAGTTGTTGCCGTATTCGTAGAGCGCGACCTCGACGAACGGGGCTGCGCCGTCGCGGCGGGCATCGACGAAGGTGTTGACGACTTTCCAAAGCTGCGTGCGGGCCTGGTCGATGAGGCCATCCATGCTGTTGGAAGTGTCGAGCAGCAGGGCGATCTGAACCTTGTCTTTCGGCGGGGCGGGATCGACTTGCGGCGCGTCTTTGGCGTGGAGCGGGAGAGCGGATAGAAATCCGAGAATGAGGAGGTGTTTGGTTTTCATAACACCTCCTTTTTACCCGCATCCCGGCGCGGCGTCCGTAAACGCACGGTAAATTCCTCAGGGGTTTTCTGAAAAAGGTCTGGCAGGGATCGACCTCCGGGCGGTCCGAGAGAATGGGAGGTGAATGAACGACCATGGAACGACTTCCCGGCCTTTGATGGACAGATTCATTCGCTTCTCATTCGCTGGACCGCCCGGAGGTCGATCCCTGCCCATCTTCAGACCGCGTCAGGACGCTTCCTTCAAATCGATGGCTGGCTTTTCAGCGGCCTTCGGGATGTTCCAGGCGGTGAGCCATTCTTGTTTGGTGCGCTTGAATCCGAGCTCCAGCAGTTGCTTTTCCATGTCGGGAAAATGGGCGGCTCCGTAGAAAATCCCGAGGTTTTTGTGACCGGCGGCGAACTCGGCATTCATGACTTCGAGGCAGCGCTTGTTGCGGTCGGTGATAATCACACTTTCGCCTGCGAAGGCGGCGATCTGGTCGTCGCCCTGGCCGAGCGTGTGGACGATTTCGAGTTTCACCAGATTCGAGCTGCCGGTGAGCATCGCCTTGAGGAGTTTCGCGGGGTCCGGCTGGTTCTTGGCGGCGGGGTCGAGTTTTCCGGCCTTCATCGCGAAACCGATCAACGACTCGCCGCGCTCGGCCTGCATCCCGGTGAATTCGGCAATGGTGAGATCGGCGTGGACGAAATTCTCAGTGGTGTAGTCGATGGAGCCCGCCTGGTCGGTTAGATTGAGGAAATTGGCGACCATGTCGTAGATCTTGTGCAGCCCCGAGAGGTCCTTTTCCGCTGGAGCGTCCGGCTCGTCTTCCGCATTTTTCAGGGCCTTGAATTTCTCGCCGCCGATCATTTCGAACAGCAGCGAATCGTAGCCTTGGAAACGGGTGGTGAGCGTCTGGTAATACGCCTTGTCCGCGATGTGGACGGCACCGATGAGCTCGACGCTTTCGCCATCCTTTTCATAACGGGTGACCGCCGTTTGCAGCCGGGCCGCGGAGTCGTCCTCATCGACGCGGATGAAATCGCCGGCGCTGGCCGCGGCGGCGAGAATCATGGAGGTGAATGCGGTCGCAAGGCGTGTTCTCCGGGACATGGGGCTATTTTTCGCACGCGAATGGCCACCGGGCGAGGGATTTTTCCGGTTGAACGCAACCGTTGCCGGGCGGAAGTTTCTCGGTTATATCCACGGTAGAAATGAGTTCACCCGCACTGCGCTATTGCCCCGACCTGCTGCATTATTCCCGACGGCTCACCCGCGAGGTGATGGTGGGAAATGTCGGCGTGGGCGCGCATCACCCGATCCGCGTGCAGTCGATGATCACCTCCGACACCCGCGACACTCCGGCCTGCGTCGCGGAGGTGCTGGGGTTGGCGGAGGCGGGTTGTGAAATCGTGCGGATCACGGCGCAGACGAGGATTTATGCGGCAAATCTAGAAAACATCGCCCGCGAGGTGCGGGCCGCTGGTTGCAACGTGCCGCTCGTCGCAGACATCCATTTCAAGCCCGACGCCGCGCTCGAAGCCGCGAAATGGGTGGAAAAAGTCCGGGTAAATCCGGGAAACTACGCGGACAAGAAGAAGTTCGAGATCCGTGAATACAGCGACGCCCAATACGCCGAGGAACTCGACCGCATCCGTGAGGAATTCACACCGCTGGTGCTGCTTTGCAAGGACCTTGGCCGCGCGATGCGCATCGGCACCAATCACGGATCGCTCTCGGACCGCATCATGAACCGCTACGGCGACACGCCGCTCGGGATGTGCGAGAGTGCGTTGGAATTCGCCCGGCTTGCGCGGGAGAATGACTATCACAATTTCGTCTTCTCGATGAAAGCGTCGAACCCGAAGGTGATGATCGAGGCTTACCGTCTGTTAGTCGCCCGTCTCGATGCGGAAGGCCCGGATTGGAACTATCCGATCCACCTCGGAGTGACCGAAGCCGGCGACGGCGAGGACGGCCGGATCAAGAGCGCCATCGGCATTGGCTCATTGCTGGCGGACGGCATCGGAGACACGATCCGGGTTTCACTAACAGAAGACGCGATTCACGAAATCCCCGTCGCCCAGTCGCTGGCGGCTCCGTTCAATGAGAAATCGTCCGCTCCTGCTGTAACAGGAAATGAGGAGCTCCTGCCTTCCTACGATCCCTTCAGCTACGAACGTCGCGCCAGCTCGACTCTGACGATCATGGGCCACGAACTCGGTGGCGAGAAAACGGTCCGCGTGTTCACCACCCAGGAACGGTGGAACGCCATCGCCCACAAAATCGCGGGCATGGGCGATTTCAAACCGGAGATCATTTTCGAAAAATCCGGTGTCGTTGAAATCGACCCGCGCGACGAAGCGGCAGTCTCCGCACTCAACCGCGAAACGGAGCCCAAACTGGTGACTGTTCGCGACGGGCTCGATCTCGAAGTCATCCACGCGTTCCGCCAGCTCGCCTTCCGAGTCGATCCGCGGCATCCGATTCTGCTCAAGGACACGCTCCACCCGCCGGTCGGCGAGACGGATTTCATCCGGGCGCTACTTCCCGCCGCGCAGAACATCGGCTCGCTGCTTTGTGACGGCATCGGCGATGCGATCCTCGTTAGAGGCGAAACCGCACCCGGCCAATCGCTGCGGCTCGCCTACAACATCCTGCAGGCCGCCGGCACCCGCATTTTCAAGACCGACTACGTTGCCTGCCCGAGTTGCGGCCGCACGCTTTTCAACCTCCAGCACACCACGCAGAAAATCCGCGCGGCCACCGGCCATCTCAAGGGCGTTAGAATCGCGGTCATGGGCTGCATTGTGAACGGCCCCGGCGAAATGGCGGACGCCGATTTCGGCTACGTCGGCGGTGCGCCTAACAAAATCAACCTCTACGTCGGCAAGACCGCCGTGAAGTTCAACATCCCGGAAGCCGAGGCCGTCGAGCGCCTCACCGACCTCATCCGCGAACACGGGAAATGGGTGGACGCGCCCGAACCGGCAACCGTCGAAGTCTAACCGCCATGGCCGATCCGAAGACCCTGACCCGCACCAGCGAGGCAACCGAGCTGGATGTCCCGTGGAACGTGATTGTCCACGACGATCCGGTGAATCTGGTGAATTACGTCATCTTCATCCTGATGAAAATTTTCGGTTATAACGAAAAGAAATCCACCATCATGACGATGCAGGTTCACCGCCAGGGCCGCTCGGTCGTCTGGTCGGGCGAGCGGGAAAAGGCCGAGTTCTACGTCCAGCAGCTCCAGGCCCACCAATTGAAATCCTCGATGGAGAAAGCGCAATGACCGTGATGCCCACACTCGAAGGCGGCCTCCGGGTCGATGCGGATGACGCGAGCGATTGGGAACTTCTCCGTTCGATCATCACCGATGCGAATTGTTGCAAGATCGACCTCGCAAGCCGCCTCGGCGGCCTCATGAGTGAGGGAGCCGGCGGCGAGGATTGGGATGAGCTGATCGTCCCGGACCTGCGCGAAGGTTTCCAGGACGAGCTCGCGGAAATCGGCGCCTTGATTGAGTCCGCCATCTTCAACTCCGCCAGCGGCCCGGGACCGATCTGGATCACTCCGGGCGATGCCTACCCGTGGTACAGCTCGCTCAATCAAGCCCGGCTGGCGCTGGAGGAAATCCATCACTTCGGCCACGAGGAGGAGGTTGATCCCATAATCATGACGCCGGTCCAACGCGCGGCGTTCATCCGCTCCGGTTTCTATTCGGACATCCAGTCGCTGCTGCTGCGGCATGTGTTGAGATAATTTCGGACTTCCTGATTCCTTCCCACCATATCAGGCACTAGATTAAGCGAATGTTCGGCCGATTCCTGATCACCTCGATATGGCTTCTCTCGCTCGGCGTCGCGCCCTGTTGCCCTTGGTGCCAAGCAAACCCGGCGATGAAGCCGACGGTGAACCAGGGTGATCCTGACTCGGGGGGGAAGTACTTCGGCCAAACTCCCGATCCAGCCAAAGTCCGCCGCTATTACCTCGCGGCAGAACCTGTCCTTTGGAATTATCTGCCTGCCGGTGAGGATCCGGTAATGAAATCAACCCTGCCTCCCCATCTGGCGACAGGTGTCCAGGCCGTGAAATTCCGTTATCAACAATACACCGACGAAGGGTTTCAAAAAAAAGTTTTCCCGACCGAACGATTGGGAATCCTCGGGCCGGTGATGAGAGGACGGACCGGTGATTTCATCGTGGTGACTCTGCTCAATCGTTTGCCAGACCCCGTCTCTCTGCACCCTCACGGCGTCCGCTATGACAAGGACAGCGAGGGTTCCAGTTATTTTCCGGGGCGAGGCAAGGGCGCGGCCGTCGGCCCCGGAGCGAAATTCACCTATGTTTGGCATCTGGATGAAGCGAGCGGACCGCAGCCGGATGAACCGAGCTCCAAGCCGTGGCTCTATCACAGCCACGTGAACGGCGATTCGGAAATCAATGCGGGACTTTCCGGGTTCATCATTGTCACCGACTCCGCCCGCAGCCGGCCGGATGGCACCCCGCAGGATGTGGACCGCGAGATGGCACTGCTGTTTCAAAACTACGACGAGAGTGGCATCAATGAAAGCGAGGAGTATGCGAAGTCCGCCAGATCCGGCGACAATGCCGTCGTGATCGCGCCGCTGCCTTGGGAAAAGCGCCAGGAAAACCTGGAGCTGGGCATGCGCCACGCCATCAACGGCAGGATCTTCGGTAACCTGCGAGGCCTTGAAATGCGGGTCGGCGAGCGGGTCCGCTGGTATGTATTCGCGCTGGGCAATGAGGCGGATGTCCATACCGCCCATTGGCATGGCGCGCGCCTCAGGGACGACACCGGCCGCATGATGGATGTGCTTAACCTGATGCCTGGAAACATGGAATGCGCCGACATGCTGCCCGACAATCCCGGCGAATGGATGATCCATTGTCATGTCGGCGAACACATGATGGAAGGGATGTACGGCACCTATCAGATAGCTCCCGGTGACGGACCCGTTCCCGCGGGAGAGCCGTTTTTCGGACTGAATGCGAACACCCAAAGCGTGCGCTGGCTCGCTGCCGACGGAGTCCTCGATCCCGCTGCGTTTCAATTCAAAGTGCGCTGCCTTGTCACGGCTTACGAAAATCTATCTGTCTGGACGACCAAGCTCGGCGTGACGATCGGCAAGACGACCGCCAGCGCGCAGCTCGATCAAAGAGGAGCCGGCGAAACCGGAGGGGTGGCTTTCCGGGTAATCAATGCGGACAACCTGGGGCTTGTCCGCAGCGACGCCATTGAGATCGAGCTCACGTTTACCGGACCCGAGTGGCGGACATCTTTGCAGGAAGCTGTTGTTAGAGAGGAGGGCTCCGCAGTGCCGCTGGAAATTTCCCTAAACGGTATACCGCATCCGACGCGGATTCCCCTGGCGATCACCGCCGACAAAGCGGAAATGCGCAAATAACCGCACGCCTTCATTTCCCCTCTGGCTTGGGTGGATTCCCGTCGGCAGCATGGATTTTTGCTATCCCCGGCGGCGTTCCGTATCCCATGAACACCGCCCTGCCTCCTTCACGCGGTAACCGGAAATCATAGACACCGTAACCATTCGCCTTGGTGCCGCGGTAGGATCGTCCTTCGGTCGCGTTAATCATCACAGCGTTGCCGTCCTTTTTCTCATGGCCCAGAAACAGGGCGACATGGGTGATGTTGACCGTCCTGCCATCGCCCGGAGCGTAAGTGCCGCCCCAAAATAACAGGTCACCGGGTTGGAGCTTTTTCAAAACCACATCGTCGAGCGATTTCACCGTCGCCGGGACTTCGATCAGGCTATCCTTTTCCTTGAGCCACAGAAATTGATCCGCAGATGTCCGCGGTGGTTCGAGGCCGGCTTCGGTCATGACGAAATACATCGCGCCGGAACAATCGAAACCGCCGTCCTCAGGTGATGAGCCGCCGTAGAGATAAGGTAACCATGCTGAATCCCTAGCGACGGCGATGGCCTCGCGGATCAGCTTTTTCCGGTCATCGGGCAGAGTTTCGAATTCCTTCAGCGATTCCGTGGCGATGAGCGCCGGTCGTCCATAGCTCGGCTTCTCGACGGGTGCGGGCGTTTGCGCGACCGCACCGGCTCCAAGGGCGATGGAAAACAGCAGGAGTTTCATCCGGCAAGATACCGCCCGGCACCCGGAGTTGCAATGGATGATCCGCCCATGGCATTCTGACCCCGTCGTGACGAAACCTCTCACCCTCTGGCTGCTTGGTGATGGCAAGCCAGGCCATGAAAATCAATCACTTGGCCTCGCCGACGCCCTCGCGCGGCGGGTCCCGTGCGAGGTCCACCGGGTGTCCATCGCGGGAAAACGCGGTATCGTCACCCGCGTCAAGGCGGCGATCCGGGCGAGTGAGGGGCTGCCGAAACCGGACCTCATCATCGGCGCGGGCCACGCGACGCATTTCGCGATCCTCTGGCTGGCCCGCCAGCATCGCGCCAAAAGCATCGTCCTGATGCGGCCGAGCCTGCCGATGGGCCTCTTCGACCTCTGCATCGTCCCAGCCCACGATTTCGCCAACGGCTGCGACCGGGAGAATGTCATCATCACCCGCGGTGCCCTCAATCGGGTCGCACCGCCCGAAGCAGCCGCCCGGGAGGGGAAAATGATCCTCATCGGCGGACCGTCATCCAGTCACGGGTGGGATGGCGAAAATCTGCTGACTGCGCTTTCGGAAATTTCGACCGAAGGCACCTGGCAACTCACCGATTCCCGCCGGACACCCGCCGGATTCACCGACGAAATCCGCAGGAAATTGCCCGCCATCGAGGTCTTTCCGCATCAGGAAACCACCCCTGAATGGCTCCCGGGGAAACTCGCCGCAGCGCGGGAAGTCTGGGTCACCGAGGATTCCGTTTCGATGATTTACGAGGCTCTCAGTTCCGGTGCCCGGACTGGCCTGCTGCCGGTGCCCCGGCTCACGGATTCCTCCCGTGTCCTGCGCGGCCTTGAAAATCTCGTTTCCGACGGATTCCTCACTCTCTTAGCGACTTGGAAAAACACCCACACGCTCTCTGCCCCTCCGGAAACCCTTCGCGAAGCCGACCGCTGTGCCGCTTTGATCCTGGAAAAATTCCGTTTTTAAGGCTGTTCGATCCAAAACCCCCGTTTCAGAATTCCCCTCCAGCCCATGACTTGCTACATCGTCACTCTCAAATGGGGAGATCGCTACGGACCGGAGTATGTGAACCGGCTGGCATCGGCCGTCCGCCGTCACACGAAATCGCCGGTCACGGTGGTTTGCTTCACGGACGACTCGGCGGGGATCGACCCGTCGGTGGTGATTCATCCGATCCCGGAAATCGACCTTCCGGCGGCGGACAAGGTCACCGGCTGGCGGAAAATCTGCCTGTTCCGCCCGGATCTGCCGATCGATGGCCTCGGGCTGTTCGTCGATCTGGACGTCGTGATCACCGGCTCGCTGGACGACTTTTTCACCTTCGGGAAAGAGGAGGACATCCCGATCATCCACAACTGGCTGCCCGCGCACAAAACGTGGTTCCGCCCGGATCCGATGATCGGCAACTCGTCGGTGTTCCGCTGGAAGCTCAACCATTGCTCCTTCGTCTGGGACCAGTTCCACAACGAGAAGGAATGGGCGCTGGCGAATTTCCGCCCGCCGCAATCCTATCTCACGCACTGCATCCGGCCGCGCATGAAATTCTGGCCCGCCGAGTGGGTCCGCAGTTTCAAGCGCCACTGCCGGCCGATGTTCCCGCTCAATTTCCTGCTGCCTCCGTCGCTGCCAGCCGATGCGAAAATCATCGCCTTCCACGGCAAGCCAGACCCCGACGAGGCCGCCGCCGGCTACAAGGGCAAGCGCATGAACCACTTCTCGCGCCCGGCTAAGTGGATCGACGAGAATTGGTGTTAGGTCGTTTCCTCTGAATTGAGTGACGCTTGCGTCGCGACGAACTGGAGCGCGGAATTATTCCGCGCGGTCGGGCATGGAGACTCCGCGCGAAATAAATTTGCCTAAGGGCCAGCCAGTCTGGGCTGCGCCATTTGTTGTCAGGTCTGCTAGCGCAGGCTCTGGATTCGCGCTCCAATTGCAAAGTCACCTTCTTTACGAAATCCGGAGTTAGCCCCGCTTCGCCACCGGCCCGCCCTGGCGTTCCCGCCATTTTGCGCAGATAGTTAGAAAATCGTAGTCCCGCCGGTACCACTTCTTCACTTGTTCCACCGCCGCCGGTTCCAATGGCGGCCGTCGGTCGCTGTCAGAAGAACTCCGGTTGGTGCTTTTCGAATCCTTCGGGAGGGCCATATCCGGAGGCAAACCTAACGGTTTCTTCAGCAGCTCGAAATCCGCATCGAAACTCTCGACGCGGCCGATGAAAAGGATGGCGTCTTCCCTAGCAGCCAGCTCCTCCTCGTTTCCAAACCAGTCCCAGTAGGAACATTGCAAATGGCTGATCGTCCTCATCGCATGCACCGCATCGGCGTGCGCAGGATGAGCGGTATCGAGGGCGAGAGCCAGCGAGTTGGGATCGGGAAAGCGCGAGAACGCGAACTCCTCATCCGCCGACCACGGCACGTGATGGGCCGGCGCTCCCTCTCGCAGGCGGCTGCCGAAGCCGCTGACGTAACGGCTGACCGGATCGCGCGTGACAAACATCACGCGGTGGCCTTTCGGCGTGTGGCGCAGCGTGAAGCGGTGCGGATGAAGGTGGAGCACGCACTTCGGCGTGATCTGATGCGGGCCGAGCACGCTCTTCAGGGTGGTGCCGCCGGTTTTCCGGAGGTGCAGGAAATGGACGTTCTCGCGGCCGGTGCAGCACGCGAGGATGCGTTTCTTCAGGCTCGCCAGTTTCCGGAATGAAAGGCTCATGCGTGGGTCAGGTTGGGCAACAAGGTTTCCTTGAGAGGATCTAGCAGAATCTTCGCGTAGGCATCCGGCTCGTAATGGTGGTCGTTCGGATTGGAGTTCAGGAGGCCCGGATCGACGGTGCCGTCGGGACCCAGCGACTTTTCATCGAGGTTGATGAAAGCAATGCCGTGGCTTTCGCAAAATTCCTCCACTTGCTTGTTGAAACGCAGCGTCAGTGCGGTGCGATCGACCTGCGAGGCGGTGACCTCCTTGCGCGCGGTGGCGACTTCCCCCCACGCGGTGCCGTCCTGGATCGTCGGCAGCGGTGTGCTGACGCAGATGACCGAGGCCGGGCGGGATTGGATTTCCAACAGGAAGCCGGTGTAGGTCTCGACCGCCTTCTCCATCACCTGCTCGACCGGTTCGTTGTATTTGCTCGCACGGTACCAGATGATGAACCCGGTGTCCACCTCGCCTAACATCACGATGATCCGCTTCGCCACGGTGTCGGCCAGCGCCTCTCGGAACCGCTGATAGGCCTGCGTCTTCGAGTTAGGATTGGCGAGTCCGGATGCGGTCGCGCCGCCGACGTTGATGACATTGAAGAAGGATTTCGGAAAACTCCGGCAGATGTCCTTCTGTTTGAAAATGGAGGTGTGCGAATCGCCTAACACCAGGATCTCCTCGCGCAACATCCGCTTGGCCAGCAGCAGGACGCGCTTCTTGAGTTTTCGGATCGGCCGGTTGCGTTTCATGCGTCGGCTAGTGGTTCACGGGCCAGTGAAGCCGTGAAAGCAGGGCGGCAGCCAACTCCGTGTTGATCGGCCGCGAGCGCGGCAAAAGCCGGGTGTTGCCGGGATGAAAATTCCCGAGAACCCCGATGGGAACCCGCACGATCCGGGACGCCTTTTCCAGCCGGCTATAATAGCCATGAAGGAAACTCGTCGGCTTGATCTCCGTCTTGGCGGGCATCGTGACCAGCACCGGCCGCCCCGAAGCGACGGCTTCCGTGACCATCGTGACGCTGTCCTGGGTGACGCACACCCACGTCGCGGAACCGAGGAACTCGGCCATCAGCTTCTCCGGTTTCTCCTCCCACCAGACGGCGCGGGCGATGGTCTTCGGATCGATGTGCTGACGGAGGATTCCCTCCGCATGGGCACCGGTCCGGCGGGAGGTGCTGACCAGCCACTTGATGCCATGCGCCTCCGCCAGCGCGTTCATCTTCAGTGCTAACAATTTCCAGTCGGCGTCGGTGTATTCATGGCTCGCCGAAGAGCCTCCGATGATCATTGCCCAGACACAACCGTTAGGACGCTCGGCCCACGCGCTTGCTGCGGCGTTCGCCTTCGCCGGCGTGATGCCGGTGGGGATCATTTCGAGCACCACGTCCGTCACTTCATTCTCAAAGGGCGAGGGCGTGAAAACCGTGTGGAACCAGCGTGCCGGATAGGGTTTGCGCTCCCCGAGGAACACCAGCGGAGCGCCGTGTTTCACCGCCAGGCTGCGCGCGGTGAACACCGCCTTGCCACCGCTGGTGACGATGAGATTCGGCATCATTCCCGACGGAGGCTTGCATCCGAGCCAGCTCTTGAGGAAACCATCGGACAAAGGCTGCCCGGAGCGGCCCATCCACAGCCGCACGATGGTGCGGATGATGCCGCCGAAGCGTGGACTCGTCTGGATGATGTGGGGTTCGAGCTTCACCTGTTGGGCGAGGGCGGCGACCAGTCCTTCCGACTGGCTGACGTGGCCCGGGCTACCTTCGCTGATGATCCAGACGACTCGTTTCATGGTGTTTTTCTACTCCCGCCAATGTTGGGCGACCCAGTCGGACGGCATCACGTAGCGGGAAAAATGCTTGCGCCACTTCTTCTGGGTTTTGCGGTTCTGCCAGACCCAGCGTAGGTGCTCTAACGACTTGCGGGGCGAGGTGTTTTCCGACCATCGGCCGAGGATCGCATCGGGCGGCTTCGGATGACCGGGAAAGGTGATGATCTTCACGCCCGCCGGCATGACGGGTGGCCGCAGGTAGCGCACCGGCCAGATCCCCATCGAGTGCAGCCCGAAGTGCTTGGTCCAAGACGGCGGCCAGAACTTGATCCCGCCACGGATGCCGGCGGTGACGTAGTTCTGCTCGAACTGATATTTGCGGGAAATGTTCGCCGGATCCTTCTGCAAGTTTTCCAACATGTAAGGATGCCCGCCGACGGGAAACCGGAAGACGGAGGTTTGTCCGGTCTTCTTGAACCACCGCACCCAATTGCGCGCGGTGATGACGTCCTGCGGATCGCCGTAGGTGAAATAGCCGTCGATGTTGCCGACGATCACCGAGTCGAGATCGATGAAAAGCGCGGTGCCGTCGAGCCCATCGAGCTCGCGGTTCCAGAGCGCGACTTTCGGCCATTTCCCCGGCACATCCGGCGGGATCTCGCAGCCGAGCGAAGGCAGCGGGCGGCAATCCACCTCGGGCCGGATGCCGGAAAAATCATCGGTGAAGCAAACGACCTTGAACGGCCCGGTGATGTTCCGCGCCACCATGGCGTGGAGGATGTTGACGTAGCGGGCGTCGTAAACGGTCCCCCACTTCATGCAGAAAATCAGCTTGGTAGTCATCGATTCGGAAAATGCCCGGCCGGGTCAGGTGAAAGCCATAATTCACACAAGAGCAGGGGGGAATGTAAGCAAAATCTCAGCGGCAGCGGGATCACGTGTTCTGGTCTTTCAACCGCGAATACACACCAATGGACACGAAGGCAGCCAAATTCATGGAGCGGCGGACTCCGATCCGCCGAAGCCCATGAAGTGGCGATGGGTAGAGGAAACCACGATTCATCGGCGGCCATGGCCACGGCGATTCGGATATCGCTGCTTGTGCCCGCGCTGCCAAACTACTTGCGGTGAGTTTTACCGCCTTATGGAGCAGTCGATGGGCAAGAAGACGACTTGGATCGCTCCGGGCAATTCCAGATCATCGAAGCCGGAACGCGTCTTGTTATCCCCTTGTTTCGAGGATGTCTTCGATAAGATCTGCCACGTCGCGATAGACCTTCTCACGATCCGTCGGCTCCAGAGCTGCAAGGGGATGGGCTGGATCGTTAGCGGCTTGAAACTGGCTTAGGTTTTTATCCCTTGTGAATCTACAGTGATCCAAAATAATGGGCACAATGCGGCAGCCATCAGATTCTGCCTTTTTCAGGAGAGGTGGTAGTTCGTTGTCTAGGATGAAGTCTCAAAATAAGAAGTCTGCACTGACAAGGAGAACCGCAATGGAACAATGCTTAAGAGCCTCTCCGATTTCTTCCTTCCAGCGATCACCAGCTTTCAGACGGGTATCAGCCCAAACATCGACTTTCCCCTGCTTCTGAAGAGGGCCTAGGTGAACCATGAGACGCTCCACCGCGCTTTTATCTTGGTGCGAGTAGCTAATAAAGACTCGATTTTCTTGGGATGGCATAGGAGGAATCACTCTAAACCTATCGGGATATATTTTTGCTTCGCTGATTAAATTCTCTAGCTTCTCTCGAAATTCTCCAAGGGGGGCGTCACGGCTATAGATCAAGGCGGGCACCTCGCGTAGATCGTAAATCACTTGCGCCGCTGCCTCATACATCAGAATAACAGGTTTAGCCAAGCAATGCGCAAACCCAAGTTCATACATCACACTCGGAGGTGCACCTGTAAGATCCGCAATGATTAGATCGGCCTCCTCAACGGCTTGCCGGATTATCTGATGGAGGTTTCCCAGCCCTCCAATCTCATCCTTGCGAAATGCATAGACTCCTTGGCTCTCAGCGGCTAGCCGTATCGTTTCAAAGACACGCTTGTCTTCGTTGTGAAAACTCGATAGCACGAAGATTTCGGTCATCGGCAACTAGTATTTTTGGGATAGCAGTACATTGGCTTACCGGTGAGGATTGTCGTTTTAGATAGCTCTGGCAAGGGAAGAAGGCCCAGGCCTTGATGTTTTTACAAATGAGCGGGTTGCAGATTTGATTTTATTCGACTGATTTTTTGATGGGGTGTAGGTTAGAAGAAGTCGTTCTAATGGATATTGAGCTTCGGGCATCCGGACTTTTTGAAGCAGAGGGATTTCACATCATCGGGGCGAGCGGGCGAGCTCTTGGTAAACTCCGAGTGTCGCGCGGCACATGGCGTCGAGCGTGAAGGGTTCGCCGACGGGTGACGGAGCGGGGTGGTTGCGGATGACGGCGCGGGTGACTTCGAGGAGTTCCGCGGCATTTCCCAACGGCACGCGGCCGGCGGGGAACAGTTCGGCTAACAACTCGCCGACACCGCCGCAGTCGTAGCCGACGACCGGTTTTCCCAAGGCCATCGCCTCGAGCACGGTGCGGCCGAAGGACTCGGGCTGCTGCGAGAGGGCGAGGACGATATCGCTCACCGACATGACCTCGCGGATGTCGCCGCGGTGGCCGAGGAAGGTGAGTTCGTTAGAGAGGCCGAGGCGGTTCACGGTTTCCTTCAGCTCGTCCATGTAGTCCTGTTTTTTCGCGTGGGTGTCGCCAGCGACGAGGCCGTGGACCGGGATGCCCTCGCTTTTCAGGGCGGCGATGAGGTTGAAGAAATCGCCGTGGCCCTTGAGCCGGGTGATGCGGCCGGGCAGGAGCAGGACGCATTTTCCGGCGAGGGTCGGGTGCTCGGATTGCCATATGTCGAGCCAGTCTGCGGCGGGTTGGAAATCCACGCCGTAGTTTTCCGGTTCGATGCCGCGAGGAATGATGCGGATGATTTCTGGCGGAGTTTTCGGATAGTTTTCCAGAATGTAGTCCCGAATGCAGTTGGAAACGGCGATGACCCGCTCGCCCCGGGCCATGATGGCGGAGTAGAAATTGATGGAGTAAAATCCATGCACCGTGCTGACCAGCCGGGGCCGCGTGGCCGGGTCCATGCCGCGCCAAGCGAGCCACGTCACCCAGCCGGGAACGCGTGAACGGATGTGGACGATGTCCGGTTTTTCCGTGGTTAGGATTTTCCGCATGGCCCGGACTTGGAACAAGGTCGCGAGGCTTTTCCGGTGCACGGGCATGGCAACGTGGCGGGCTCCGGATTTTTCCAACACCTCGACCAATCGTCCTCCATTGGAAACGACGATGGCTTGGTGGCCCTCGCGCACTAGGCTGGCGGCGATTTCCAAGGTGCCGCGCTCGACGCCGCCGGCATTCAGTTCCGGGAGGATTTGGACGATTTTCATGGCAAGGAAATGAGCGGGATGGACAGGCGCCGGGCGGCTTTGGCGAGGGCCTTGGGCGCCTTGGTGGTCAGGATGAAATCGATGGGCAGGGCGGCGGATTCGTCGGTTTTTTCGAGGAATTTGATCAGGGTGTCGCGGTCGTCGCGATCCGGGCCAGCATCTCTGGCAACCGTTTCATAAATCACGTCGGGATGCGTCCAGTTTTCGGGCAAATTCCAGCCGGCAGGAGTTCCCGGCAGCCAAAGCAAGGCGCGGTGGGGTTTCCCGCTGCCGAGGGCGTCCGGGCCCAGCCATTCGCTGACGCTGCGGGTCGGCCGCAAATACATTTTCCAGCGTTCCTGGAGCCAGAAAACATCGAGCGGGCTGGCTTTCATCGAGCACTCGATGGCGTCCATGCAGTTCGCCGTGGTCGCCGGGCCGTTCAGTTCGTGATAGCGGATGCGCCATTTTCCGGGCGCTTCGGTGATCAACGACATACCGAGCACCTGGGATTTGCTGCGGCGCGCGACCAGGCTTGGCAACGGGCTGGCCCGCGTGAGCCGCCCGAAAAACCGGACGAGCTCGCCCTGTTGGCCAACGCGTTGGTCGGCGAGAATCCCGAGGATGCCGCCGTCGCGGAGAAACCCGGTGATCACGTGGAAACTGTCGCGTTTCGAAAACAAGCGGGTGCCTTCCTTCTCGCGCTGGGCCAGCACGCGGGCATCGAGCAAGGGGTTGTTCAGCGGCCGGTAAAGCGCGCCATTGGCATGACCGGGCGGAAACGTGCGATGGATGCGGGTGAGGATCTCCCAATTTCCCATGTGGCAGGGCATCAGGACCAGACCGGAGCTGCGGAGGAGGGCTTTCTCGACGAGTTCCGGATTTTCAACGGTGACCACCGATCCGATCCGGTCCATGGCGAGACCGGTCGTGTGCATGGCGGAAAGGAGGTTCGCCCCGGTGCGGCGGAACGACTGCCGCGCCATGATCCGCAGGGTCGGAAGGTCATGCTCGCCATGCAGCGCGATGCGCAAATTCCGCAAAACCACCTGCCGCCGCTCCTTCAGGAAATACCACGCCAGCCCGCCCAACCCCTCTCCAATCCGGAAAACCAACGGCCCGGGAAGAATGCCCGCGAGCTTCTCGATCCCGGTCTGGGCCAGCCATTCGAGCCGCCATTTCCAGAGCTTGGGATGATTTTCAGGAGACTCGCTGGCCACTGGCCTTTCTGTAACGAGTCGCGAACTTTCATGCAAGGCTGATGCCCGGACTCACCGCACCACCCAGGAATGTTCCTCCCAGAATTCGTTCAGATCACCGAGATCGCCGTTGAAGGCATTGTGCTCCAGCGGGCGATCCATGGAGCCGAAGTAGGTGGGGGATTTCCACGGGCCGTGATGGTAGTGCTTTGAAACGGAGCGGCCGGACCACTCGACGCCGGCGTATTGCCACATCGCCCAGTCGTCCCAGATGCCGTAGGCTTCCATCAGATCCTCCGGCGTCTTGAAGCCGGAGTGGTGGTTGTAGAGCGCGATCCAATACGGGCATTGGCAGATACGGCGCTTCTGGGATGACGTGGCGTTGCTGAGTGATCTGCGGAGGCGGTCGCTGTTTTCCAGATAGATCGCGGGCAGGACACCGGTGCGCTGCTCGACGCGGTCGATGAATTTCACCAGATCCGCCGGACTCGACTTGGTGTCGAAATCCCCGACGAGCAGGATCCTCTTTCCTAACAAGCCGCGCGTGGCGGCGATTTCGCGGAGGCGGTTGATGTATTGGTCCGCCTGCGCGACAGGGTCGGAGGTCTTCAGGACGAAATAGTAGGTGCCGAGCATCATGCCTTGGCGGTTGGCGGCTGATAGGAAATCCGCGCACTTGTCATCGAGCACCATGCCCTTGCCGCAGCGGGCAATCAATCCGTGCGCGCCATTCCTGCGCAACGCGGAGACGTCGTTGGAGGAAAACGAATCGCCGGAACGCTGCCGTTCCTTCGGATCGTAGGAGGAGACGTTCACCACCTTCGGCGCGTTCGACAGGCTGATTCGTCCGTAGTCGCTGCCGCCGCAGCTATTGAAAAGAAGCGGCAAGGCCGCCGCAAGGAACGGGAGAGGAATTCGCATGAGATCATGCAAGCCTGAATCGTCCCAGGATGCAAGAACACGCTGAAGTGGGAACTCAGGACAATCGTTTGGCCTCACGAATCGAGGGAGCTTTCGAAAATTGTCATCGGTGAGCGGCCTGAGTCTCCGCTTCCTCAACGCCACCCACCGGCTCGCGGATGACCGCGCTTCCGGCGATGGATTTTCTCGCGCTCCAAAGCCGGGCGACCAGCCAGATCACCACCAGCACCGATACCGCCTGCCAGAAATAAAACGCACGCGGTACCGACCGGGCGATGTTCGCGGGCAACTCGGCAAGGGTCAGCAGGCTGCCGGAAGCATAAATCGGAGCGCTGGCAGGGGAGATCCCGAAAAGCCAGGATGCGGCGGGGATCAGACGATCGGATGAAACACTGAGGATTGCCCCAACCATCAGCGGCACAATTCCCACAAAAATGACCATGAGCCCGATCACCCGGCGGCTCGTGGCCTCCAACAGCGCGTGAAAACCGAGCGCGCCGGTCACCATGACCGCGGTGAACCAACCGAGCACCTGCAACGGCACTTCCTGACCGGGAAACCATCGCGACTCGACGATTGCCCGCGTGAAAACGAACCACCCACCGGCACCCGCCAGCGCCATCAGCAGGACAAAGCCGAATGCGGTCGCGGAATCTGATAGAAATGGAAGTGAGGTGCCGCCGTGTTTCCTCGCCCGTCGCCAGCCGCGGATCTGGATCTCGGAGGATGGCGTGATGATCATTGTCAGGATGAACAGGAACAAAAGGGTGACCAAGCCATAGACTCCCGACATCGCGACGGCCTCTCCGGCTTCGGGTGCCCACCCGGTCCATTCCCTGGCAAGACGTGAGATTTCGCGTGATGGGAAAAGATTGCCGGGATCGATCAAGGGCAGCGCATTTCCTAACAACAAAATCTGCACCCAGACGAACAGTCCGGTGGCCCACAGTTTTCCGAGCAGCAGGGATTCCGTGCGGCGCCAGCGGCGGCGGAGCATGACGACGAAGATGAGGATGAGCCCGCACTGACTGAAGAGGGTGAAAACCGTTTCCGAGAAATCCAGATTGAAGAACTTCACCTCGGGCGCGAGCTTCTGGCCGGTGGCGACCATGGCCCCCATGGTTGTTGGAAGCACGCCGGGCAGGTTCTCCATCAGCACCGGCGTGATGGTCAGGTATTCAAAAAACACCAGGCCGAAGCGCGCGAACTGGGGAATCACCGTGTAGAGGCAGAACACCAGGCCGATGGAAATGAGGAACGCCCAGCGCCGGTTCTTGACGACCATTCCCGTGACCAATCCGGACAGGTGATAGGTGAGGGCAGAGCTGAAAAACACGAGGTAGAGCGGGACCCACACGCTGCTGGCGACCTTGCCGTGCCACAAGGCCCATGCGGTGAAAGGGAGTGTGGAAAAAACCATCGCATATTCGCGAACCGGCAATCCGAACAGATAGCCGAACACTTTCGACAGCGGGCTCATCGGAATAAGCCGCTGATAGTCGATCACCCCCTCATCGGATTCCGCCGTCATCCCGCCCGCGACCTGGGCCGTGCCTAGCACGAAGAGGATGAGCCCCTGGAAAACTAACAAAGCAATCAAGGGAGAACGCTCCACATCGGAAAAACTCATATCCGCGCGAGCGTTCATAGCGGCACGGAAGATGAAAAACAGGAAGCCGGAGATCAACACACTGATGAGCAGCGAGATTCCGAGGCCACGCGGGCGCAGACGCGAGCGGCAGTAGCGCCTGAAAATCGGATTTTGCCAGACTTTCCAGCTCTGGTGCCGGGTTGATTCCTGAGGGTTCATGACTTGCGGTTGGATTCGGCGACTTCCACGAGAATATCCTCGAACGAGGAGCGCTTTTCCTCGAAGGCCGTCATCCGGATTCCTAACTGGATAAGCCCTTCCATCAGGTCCGCCTGGCCGTCATCCGTGCCGGTGAATCCGAAGACCACCTGCTGTCCGTTCAAATTCAGGCCATGCACCCCGGCGCGGGATTCCAGCCAGGTGGCGGCGTCTTCGGGACGGTTGAGCAAGCTCACAGTGAGCGTGCGCTCGTTCCTGCCCAACTGCTCGCGAACCTCGCCGACCGTTCCCGAGGCTAACAATTTTCCGCGATTCATCACGCAGAGTGACGAGCACATTTCCGAGAGCTCGCTGAGGATGTGGGAACTGACGAACACAGTCGCGCCTGTATCGGCGAGTTTTCGCAACGCGTGACGCAAATCCCGGCGGGCCAGCGGATCGAGCCCGCTCGCCGGTTCGTCGAGGATGAGGATGCTCGGCCGGTGCAGCAGTGATTTCGCGAGGACGACGCGCTGGGTTTGGCCGCGGGAAAGTTCCCTGCACCAGCTTTCGCGCTGTCCCGTTAGGGCGACTTCCTCCAGACATTCCGCCACACGCTCCCGGCGCTGGCTGCGGTTTCCCAGTCCGTAGGCCGAGGCGTGGAAATCGAGGAATTCCCAGACTTTCAAATCGGACGGCACCGGCGCGAGGTCCGGCATGTAGCCGATGATCCGCCGCGCGGTCTCGATGTCCTCCAGCACGTCCACGCCGCTGAGGATCACCTCGCCGTAGGTCGGTTCCATCAGCGTGGCCAGCACGCGGAAGGTGCTGGTTTTCCCCGCGCCGTTAGGCCCGACGAGCCCGAACACCTCGCCGGGCGGGACGCTCAGGGTGAGGTCGTCCACGGCCACGAAGTTGCCGTAATCCACGCGGAGGTAGCGGATGTCGATCGCAGGGGGTGGCAGCATCATTTTGATTAGAAATCGAAATCGTCGAAGCCGCTCCAATCGTCGGGCAGGGTCAGCCCGATGCTTTCCATTTCCTTTTGCGCGGCCAATCGTTGCGCCTCCCTTTGCGCCTGGTAGTTCTTGCGTTGCTCGGGTGTTAGGACGGAAAGGATCGCCTCCTGCTTGGATTGGCCGGAGGTGAGTGCGCCGGTGTTGGTCCCGAGGCCTTCGAACTGCATCGCTGGATCGAAATCCCGCGAGCCGCGAGCCATCACGCCGAAGACCTGGCCGCGCTGTGCTTCGTCTAGGCCCACGATGGCGTCGAGCCGTGAGACCTTCATGTCCGCTTCCTGCTGGACGCTGTCCACTTTCTCCAACATTCTATCCGATTTAAAGGTGGCGAGCTTGTCGCCGCTGAGGGTGCTGGCCATGAATTGGTCGAGTCCGTCATCCAGTCTGAACTCGTAGGCGGCCTTGCCGATGTCGGAAAGTTTCGTGCCTTCCTGGGTGAGCAGGTTGGTGTATTGCTTGGATTCATCCAACGCTTTTTGATCGAGCCATTTCCGCAGGGATTCCTGCTGGGTTTCGGTTAGCGAATATTTGCGCGCCATTTCTCCGGCCATCTCGTCCACCTTCCGCTGCTGTTCCTTGGCCCGCATCCGCTCGAAGATCGGGGAGAAATCCCGCATGAAGGGTTGAAAGGCATGGAAGAGGTCGTCAGGAGTGACCGGTTTGCCGTCCCGGATGTTTTCGGCAATGCCGCGCGCGCCGTCCGCCAGCGTACGGCCCGGCTTGCGGCGGCCATTCGGATCCGCCGCCTCCAGCGCCAGGACGCGGTTGTTGGCGGTTTTCAATTTAGCCTCCAGCGTCCGCACCTGCTCCTCCGCGGAGCCTTCCTTGGGTGGCATGCTCTGGAGAAACAGCACGGCACCGGCGATGCCGACTGCTAGACCAACGAACAAGGGGATGAGGGGACGCATGAGGGATTGTTTGGAAGGTATACGATGGCAACAAAATGCCCGGCGATGAGCGGAACATGCGGGAACGATGAAAATTTCGTGAAATCACGCACTACTTCAGTTCCCGCCGCAGTTCCACGATGTCGTCGCGGATTTCGAAGGCGGAGCTGCGGATGTGTTCGAGCGCGGCCTTCTGGTCCGGATCACGCTCCAGGTCCACGAGCTGTTGGCAGGCACCGACGGCTTCGTTGAGCCAGTTCAGGCAGCGCTTGAGCACGGCCAGCACGAAGCCGGCTTCCGGTTCATAGTCGCTGCTGTGGCCGTGCAGCACGCCGGCAAGCTTGCCGCTGACCTGGAGCAAATTCGTGACAAGCTGATAGGACGGCGTTCCGGGACCGGCATCGCGTTCGATCACGTCCATCGCACGCATCGCGAGTTCCTGCGCTTTCGCCTGCAACGGGTGGTCTTCCTCATCACCGAAGGAACCGTCCTTCGAGCCGCCAAAGATCCCCAGGTCATCGTCGTCCTCCTCCTCATCGAAATCATCCGCGTCCTCGTCCTGTGAATTGAAATCCTTTTCCCCGTCCGGGTAGTCATTCTCACCCGCTTCATCACGCTCGGCCAGTGCGTCTAGCAGGCCGTCCCAGCCCATCACGAACGCTTCCTTCTGCTCGCTGTCCGAGTCCTCCATGTATTTCTCCAACACCTCCTGATAGGCATCGGTCAGCCGGTCGGATTCCTTGAGCCGTTCTTCCCAAGCGAATTCATCGAGCTCCATCGAAACGTCCGGCTCCGCGCCTTCCGGGTCGCGGCGGCGGATTACCTGGGCCATGAAATCGCGCATTGAATTCAAATTCGCCAGCTTCTGCGCGTTCTCCTCGTCCTCGTCCATTTCCCACTCGTGGGGGGAAATCGTCAGCGTGTAGCTAGCCGACTCGATGACCACCCGCCCGTTGATTTCGCTGAACCACTCGAGGTAAAGCGTGTTGCGCCATTCATACGGGATCTCCTGGTGGTTCTGGTAGAGCGCGTGGAATTCCTCCTCATCCACCAGCGGCACCTTGTTTTTCCGCGACGCCGTCATGTCACCGACGATGCCCGCCTGATCGATGTCCAGCGCGTTCGCGTCTTCCTCCTCTTTCGGCTCCGGATTCTCGAACTGGAGCCTCGTCCCGGCGAGGTCCCGCCAGCAATCGCCGTCGAGCGAAAGGATCAGCGGCTCGTCCCTTCCGGCCAGCCAGATACGGCCCGTCGTGCGCCCCTCGACGGTGTTGTCGATTTCGCCGTGGGCGACCGCCTCTTCGATCCTCCATGCCATGGCCGACAGTTTCCGCACTCCCGGGGGCAGGCGTCAAGCAAGCGTCTTGAACGATTTTGAAATCGAAAATCCGCCCGTTTTCAATAATGCCGCCGGTCCGGCAGACGCAGGTATTCCTGTGCCAACTCCAGCGCCTCTACCCGGCACGATTCCTCCGCAGGAATCAGCCGCTCCTCTACCGGCAACGCCATCTGACGGAAAAACTCCGTGTCGTCGAAGCCGATCTCCGCCGCATCCTCGATCCGGAATCCGTAATAGATCCGCCCGATCCTCGCCCAGTGGATCGCCCCTAGGCACATCGGGCACGGCTGGCCGGTGGTGTGGATCTCGCAGCCTTCCAGCGAAAAAGTTCCCAGCTTGGCGCACGCGTCGCGGATCGCCGTGACCTCGCCGTGCGCAGTCGGGTCATTGGTCCCGATCACCCGGTTCCAGCCCTCTCCGACAATGACGCCGTCTCTCACCACCACCGCGCCAAACGGTCCGCCGGCCCCCTGATTCATCCCCTGTCGCGCCAGCTCGATGGCCCGGCGCATGAAAATCCCGCGATCACTCATAGCCGGAAATTGCCATACCACCCCCGGTTTCTCCATCCCAATCTCGTCAAAAATCCGCGGAACCACCCATTTCTGCTAGACGAATGCCGAAATGATCACTGGCATTTGATAGTAAACTGCTGGATAAATTCCACGAATCTAATGATCACCATGTCAAACGAACCTGTCATTCTGCCCCCTCAGAAAACCCGCAAACACTCCGCCGAGGAGATCAACCGCGCCATGGCCCGGTTTCCGCTCATTCTCCAGATCCTTGGAGAACTCGGTCGCACCCCGCTCCCGTTCCCCGGAGATGGCGATATTCGCCACGGCTGTGAGCGGGCCCTCACCAGCATGCTTTCGGAACTCGCTCACATCCATACGGCCCCTGAAGGCAAGTCCTCCAAAACCGAGGAGACCGCGCAAGCCTGGCTCCAGGTTCCGGCCGCCCGGCTGCTCATCGACGCCGACAAACTCGAACGCATGCAGCAGTTCATCGACGCGATCCTCAATCCGTCCAAGAGCTGACATCCGTCTACCTAAGGAAGGGCGGACTCCGATCCGCCCAAGCCCATGAGGTGCCAATGAGCTGAGATAAATCGCGCTTCATTGGCTTTCCATGGACCTCGGCGGTTCGGAGACCGCCGTTCCTTGAAATTTTCATTCACTTCAACCACCCATCAATGCACGGCGCCACCCGGTTCGCCATGTCCGCCGCGAACCACGCTGCGAACGCTCCGGCGATCACATCCATCGTGTAGTGCGCCCGCAGCACCAGCACCACCAACACCTCTCCCAGCGCGATGAGAATGGCGGCAAGTCCCAGCCACCACGGGCCGAACTGGCAGATCTCGATCGCCCCCAGCACTGCCAGCGCGGTGTGGCCCGAGAAAAACAAATCGTTGCTCACCCCGTAGGTCACCAGGATCGTCGGGAACCCGGGATCGCGCCAGATCATCCCCGCCGGCGGCGGCAGGGTACAGCAGAGTTGGGAAACCTGCCGCAGGCTGAACACGATGATGATCGCTATAAACGGCGCGAAGCTTGGCCCGAACACCGCCCCCGCGATCAACGATAGTCCGAGCAGGTCGATGAAGAACGAACTCAGGATCAGCAACCGGTTAGCCGCCTTGTCGTTCGTTAGGAAATACCGATGCCAACCTGCTGTCAGCCGGTGCACCCAATCGCCGATCCCCGGCTCATCGCTGCTATTTCGCGCGATTAGCTTCTGCGTCCAGAACCAGATGACCAAAGCCACGGCGATGATAGCGATGCGAAGGAGGATGGGGTTCATGAGGATCCAATGGTGAGAAATCGGGTGAACCAAACAGGCTATGGGATACTTATTCGGCGTATAAAAACGCCCAACACATGATGAAAAATCCGGCTGAGCAGATAACTGCAGTCACCGAACTGATCGCGACGGTAGCCCATGAGCGGGATCGGAACGCCGACATTGAGTCACATGCGAACAGATAGGCGAAAGAAGCGGCACCTGTATAAGGCAATAAGTAAGGCCTGCCATCTGTTGTCGTCACAACGATGAGAAAGGCAGCAAAAAATGACCAGATCACTAGCCGAAGGGGCGTTGGAAACTTCGAGCAGGAAAACCGGAAGGCACCGATCATGGGCAGTGCGATCAGTCCAAGGAGGATTCCGATGAACAGGACTAGCGTCGCAGTGCCTTCGGAGTCGGAGTGAGGTGAGACGACCGAATGATGAGAGCGCATGAAAAAAGTTGTCCAAAACGCTGCCACTGCACCGCAAATGACAAGACCAGTACTCGCACCTAGAATCAATGCCGGAGATTTCCTAATAGCGTTGTTCATTTGCATTCCTCCTTCGATTCGGTTCCTTGAGACAATCCTTCAAGTCCGCCAGGATCCACCTTGCGACAACCCTTCGTCGATTCCAACAACTCCTCCATCCGCTGCCGGATCTCGGTGGTGATGGGATCCACTTCCTGCGAGCGCTCGCGGCCGGTGCCGACCTCGATGGCGTCGCCGACGGTGATGACGGCGCGGATCGGAAAGTGGGGGCGGGCGATGTCGTTGAGATCCTCGTCGTAGCGCTCGACGGTTTCGAGGATGCGCTCCGGAGTGGGGTTCTCGATGTAGTCGCCGGGATAGCAATGGAGCTGTTGGACGAGATAGACATCGGCGAGCTGCCGCCAGCGGGACGCGCGGTCTTCTTCGGTTAGCTGGCTGTTGACCATGTCCGGGAGGATGGCGGAACGCATCCGCTTCACGCGGGCCATCGTGTCGCCGTCATGGCGGCCTGGCGTCCAGCGGTCTTCCATCGGCGTGAGCAAGTGGTCGATGAGCCGCGCCAGGCGCTGGCGGAAATTTCCCGGCTGCGGGGATTGGAAATACTCGATTTCCTTGAGGTCCAGCAAGGCCCCGCCGATCTTGCGGATGCGCTCGCGCAGCGGAAGCTGGACCTGCGGTTGCCACGAGAACCTGCGCTCGATGGACTCGATGACCGGAGTGATGGATTGCTCCAGATTTCCCTCGAAAAAATAACGGATGAACACCGGATGGATGACGGTTTTCCCCTCCTTGCGCTGCTTCGCCGCCGCCCGCGCCATGAACGCCGGGCCTTCCATGAAGTTGACCATCCGGTCGTTGCAACGGGTGATGATGCCTTCGGCGAAGATGACTAACGGAAACTTGCCATCGGCCACGGTCTTGATCGCGCATTTCAGCGATTCCCGGTCCATGCCCTCACGGTAAACGCTGAAGCCACCCATCCGTGGCAAGATGAAACGCTGGATCTTGCTCGTCATGAAAACGTGCCAGCTCGCGATGACGTGGAACGGCCGCTTCACCTCCGCAGCCAGGAAATCCAAAATCATCGGGTCGCACGGGCGGCAATGGTTGCCCACGATCATAATGCCATGGCCGGCATCGAGCGACGCATTCAGTTTTTCCACGCCGATGCATTCCACGGCGGCGATGCCGTCATTCTTGCGCAGATAGCGCGGCAGGATCCGCCGCATCACCCAGTGCCAGAACCGGCTATGCCGCGGCGGGATGAACGTGTAGGGTTTGTCGATGACGACGGCTTGCATAATTCGTTAGAAAATATGGAGAAGAGAAATCGAACCGCAGATGAACACGGATGGACGCAGATAAGAAAAATTTAAGAAATCTTCCATCTTATCCCATCTTTCATCTGCGGTTCAAAAATCTTTCTGAAAGCGGGTGATTCGTTAGGAAAGTGATTCCGGCTCGCGTTTGGTCCAGCGGGCAAGCATGTCCGGCACCGCGCGCGGCCGCGTCCAGGTGACGAATAGTCCTGATAGAGCGGCCATCACACCGCAGAACCAGAAGATCTGGCTGTAACTGAGGTGGAAGGTGGTGGCGAGCAGGCCCTGCGTGACGGAAGCCACCGCGATGCCCACCCACGATAACCAGCTCACCGCGCCCTGCACCGCGCCTTTCGTCTGCGGCGACGGGCGGTGTTGGAGGACCGAAACGATGGGCACGATGAACAATCCGCCGCCCATTCCTAACAATCCGAGGGCGCAGGCGAACGCCGGTTTGCCGATTTCCGGCCAGCCGAGGCCGAATCCCGCGAATGCCATCATGCCGGCACCGATCGGGATCAGGCCGTATTCGATGCGGCCTCGCGAAAGCCGACCCGCCGCCATGCTGCCGACGCCGATGCCGAGGCTCAGCGCCGCCTGGAGCGAGGCTTGTTCGGTCGGTTTCAGGTGGAAAACCTTTTGGGCGTAAAGCGCGAGATTGAGCTGCGCCAACATGGAGATGAAGAAGAACGCGGTGTTTCCCCAGTTCGCCCGCCACAGGTCGCGGTCCAGTTTCATGATCTTGAAATTGTTCCAGATCTCGCCGATGATGTTAGGGTTGAATTTCTTGGCCGGATCCGCGGCAGGCACCTTGGCGATGCCGATGCTGGTCATCAGCCCGACCGCCGCCAGCGCGGCTAACAAAAGTCCCGACCACATTTCACGACCCACCAGCGTTTCCGCCAGCCAGCCGCCGGCATAGGTACCGAAGATGATGCCGACGAAGGTGAGGAGTTCAAGGATGCCATTGCCGGAGGACAGTTTCGATGTCGGCAGGACCTCGGGCATGATCCCGTATTTCGCCGGGGCGAAGATGGTGCTGTGGACGCCCATCAGGCAGATCGCGGCGAGTTGCAGTGACTGCATCTGAAGCTGGAGTGCCAGCGCGGCGAACAGCATGATGCCGATCTCCGCGATCTTCACGCCGATCATCACCGAGCGCTTGCTATAACGGTCCGCCATCCAGCCGCCGACGGTGGCGAACAACAGGAACGGGACCGCGAACAGCAGCGAGGAATGCCCGACGAAGCTCTCCTTGTCCGCCTCGCTCACGGTCAGCGAAGCGAGCACGGGGAAAATCACCAGCCAGCGCAGCGCGTTGTCGGAGAACGCGCCCTGGAACTGGGTGAACATCAGGTTCCAGAAGCCGCGCGGCCAGGATTTGGAGGATTCGGAATTCATGTTAGATGACGGGTGGGCAGAATTTCTTGAGCAGGAAATGGGTCGGCACGAAAATGATTCCGGTCAGCGCGGCAATCCACGCGCCGAGGTAGGCCAGCGGCGGCAGCAGGGTCTGCGGCTTCGCGTCGTCCATGCCGAAAACGTAGTTCACGTTGCGCGGCATGTTCGGATTGGAAAGCTCGGCCCCGGCCGGAGGCAGCAGGAAATAAGCGATCAGGCAGAGCACCACGCAGGTCACGGACCAGCCTAACAAAGCCCGCTTGTCGTAGCCGAGCTTGCGGACCAGATAGAAAAGCAGGAACGGCAGCCAGCCGTGGAAGAGCGACAGCCCCCGCAGGAACAGCGATTTGTTTTCATCGAACATGTAACCGGTCATTCCCGTCATTTTCCCGCCGCAGAGTTGCACGAGGAAGTCGATACACCAAAGCATTTGCGGCAGCAAGATCCCGACGGCGGGCAGCGAGACGAGCAGCGCGTCCTCCTTCCAGATGCCCACCAGCGTCAACAGCAGCGCGACGTCGCAGAAGTAGAGGAAATTCGTCGGCCCGTAATTGATCCAGTAAACCGGGATCATCACCGCGAGGAAGGCGGTGTAGGAAATTTTCAACCAGAGCGGGATGCGGGGCGTTTCGGATTTCATGTGGGGTGTTTGATGACAGCGCCGTTCTAGCAAACATCCCGCCGGAGCGTTAATTGAATCTTTCAATGCGATCATCGACTGCTTCAATGGACGCCCGGCCATGAATATCCACCATCTGGAACTCTTTTACCACGTCTCCAAGTGCCGCGGGGTCAGTGCCGCCGCCCGCCAGATGCCCTACGGCATCCAGCAGCCGGCGATCAGCGCGCAGATCCTGCAACTGGAGGATTCCCTTGGCAAAACCCTCTTCCACCGCCGCCCGTTCGCGCTCACGGCGGAGGGCGAAACCTTGTTTGCCTTCATCGAGCCGTTCTTCGCGAAACTCCCCGCCATGGCCGAGCGCCTGCGCGGCGGGGCCAACCACAGCCTGCGCATTTCCTGCCCGGAAATCGTCCAGCGCGACTACCTCCCTACCTTGATCGCTGCCGTCCGCGCCCGCGTTCCCGATTTCCATTTCAGCCTCGAATCGGGACGCATCGAGGAAATCGAAAACCACCTGCGAATCGGCAAGATCGACCTCGGCCTCGCCACCAGCGCGGGTTCCAAAGACAACGACATCCGCGCCCACGAGCTTCTCAAAATGCCGCTCGTCCTCCTCGTCTCCGAAAACGGCGGCCCGGCCACCGCAGCGGAAATCCTCGATCTCGACCGCATCGATCTCCCGCTCCTCACCCTGCCTCGTGGCGAACCGGCGGTCGTCGCGTTCCAACAGGAACTCCAGCGGCGGAAGATCGAATGGTTTCCCATGTTGGAACTCGCCAGCCTCGATCTCGTCGCCCGCTTCGTCGTGGCGGGCTATGGCGCGGGGCTTGTGTTAGATATCCCCGGAGCCACCCGCCCGCCCGGCGTCCGCGCCCTGCCGCTTCCCGGATTTCCCGAAGTCAGCTTCCACGCCCTCACCCTCGGCAACCGCCCGCCGATGGTGGAGCTGTTCATCGCGGAAGCGGAACGGGTGATCGCGGGGCTGGGGTAAAATGCCTGCCCTCAGCTTGGATTTCCAAAGTCGCACTTTGCGGAAATACTGACATGATTCTCCCCATCTGATGAAATCCCTCGTCGCCGTCATCTCCGCCTTCATGGGCAACCGTAGCAGCCGCTCGAATTTCAAGACCTTGCTGCGACTGGTCACGATGCTGATCGTGCTGGTCGTCATTTACAGCGAGGCCTTCCACCTGCTGATGGAGCGCGAAGGCAGGGACTACAGTTGGGTCACCGGGGTGTATTGGACTCTAACGGTGATGACCACGCTCGGTTTCGGCGACGTGACATTCCATGGCGATGCCGGACGCGTGTTTTCCATCGTGGTGATGATGACCGGGGTCATGTTCCTGCTGGTGATCCTGCCGTTCACGTTCATCGAGTTCTTCTACGCGCCGTGGATGAAGGCGCAGGCCTCGGCTCGGACACCGCGGGAACTGCCTGCCGAAACGCGCGACCACGTGATTTTCACCGATTACGACCCGATTACCCGCGCGTTGATCCCGCTGTTGGAAAAATACGGCCACTCCTACGTCGTGCTCACCCAGAACATCGTCGAGGGACTCGAACTCTATGAACAGGCGGTCCAAGTCGCAGTGGGTGATCTCGACGATCCGGAAACCTATCGCCGCATGCGTCTGCCCCAGGCCGCCATGCTCGTCGCCACCCGCTCGGATGTTCTCAATACCAACATCACCTTCACCGCCCGCGAGCTGGCGGAGAACGTGCCTATCGTCGCCTCCGCCTCCACCGATGCCGCGCGTGACGTGCTGGAACTGGCCGGAGCCACCCACGTTCTTCGGTTAGACCGGACGATGGCCCAGGCACTTTCCCGCCGCGTCATCGGCAGGGATTGCGCCGCCCACGTCATCGGCACCACCAAGGGACTCCAGATCGCGGAAGCCAACGCCGCCCGCACCGAGCTGGAAGGCCTCACCCTGGCTAACAGCCAGATCCGCGCCCGCACCGGCGTGAGCATCATCGGCGTGTGGGACCATGGCCGCCTCACCACCGTGGAACCGGATACCGTCATCAAGCGCCAGACCGTCCTCGTCCTCGCCGGCACCGCGGAGCAGATCTCCAGCTACAACTCCACCTTCAGCCGCAAGCTGCCGGGGAAATCCCATGTCATCATTGTCGGTGGCGGCCGCGTCGGGCGGATCACCAGCCGGTTGCTAACCGAAGCAGGGCTGTCCACCACCATCATCGAAAAAGTCGCCGAGCGCGTGGCCGGTCATCCAGAGGCGATCATCGGCGACGCCACCCACATCGAGGTGCTCAAGGCCGCCCGCGCCCGCGAGGCCGACACCATCATCGTCACCACCCATGACGACGACCTGAATATTTCCCTAACTATTTTCTTCCGCCGCTTGCGCGAAAATATCCAGATCATCTCGCGCTGCACCCTGGACCGGAACGTCCAGACGCTCCACCGCGCCGGAGCCAGTCTCGTGCTGTCCTCCGCCTCCATGGGCGCCAACACCATTTTCAACATGATCCGCGAAAGCGACAACCTTCTGTTAGCCGAGGGAGTCTTCGTCTTCCCCTCGCCCGTGCCCAAAAAGATGGCAGGCCGCAAGCTGGCAGACAGCGCCGTCCGATCGGAAACCGGCTGCACAGTCATCGCTGTCGAACATGAAGGCGAGCGTACCGTCAATCCGGAGCCGGATGTCGTCATCCCCGCCGGCGGCACGCTGTTGCTCATCGGCACGCTGGAGGCGGAGGAGAATTTCCTCAAGGCCTTCGAGCCTGATCTGGCACCGAAAACAATGCGGCGGCAGTGGCGGGAAGAGCGGAAAGGATGAGAATTCACGACTTGGACTGGGCGGCAAAACTGTGAGGTGCCCGGCCAGCGCGCATGGACGACACCTGGCTCATTGACGGCCACTACGAGATCGAGAAACTCCCCGCGCACCTCGAGGCATTCGAACTGCCGGAGGGCGGCGGCGACGAATACCAGACTCTATCAAGATGGTTCATCAAGGAGCCCGGCCGCATGCCCGACGAAACGGACCGGATTTCTTCGGGAGAATGGACGTTCGAGGTCATCGACATCGACGGCAGGCGCGTGGACAAGGTGCTGGCGACCCGCCGGCCGGATCATCGCGCCCCTTGAGGAAAAGCTACTGAACCCGCGCCGCCCGTGATTGAATCATCACGTGCAGCATCCGCCGATTTCACCGCCGACCAAGCCGCGCCCGGTATCCCGCTGGTTCGGTCCGGGGCTCATCATGGCGGCGAGCGGCATCGGCGCGAGTGACATCATCGCCGCGACGGTCGGCGGCGCGACCCACGGGCTCGCGTTGCTGTGGGCTCTGGTGCTCGGCTCGTTCTTCAAGTTCGTCCTCAGCGAAGGGATCGCCCGTTGGCAGATCGCGACCGGTCTCACCGCGCTCGAAGGCTGGTCGCGGTATCTTCCGCGCTGGGTGATGGCGCTGTTTGCGATCTATCTGATTCTGTGGGCGGCGGCGGTAAGTGGTACGTTGGTGAGCGGTTGTGGGCTGGCGATCGAGAACATCAGCAACGGCGCGGTGCCAAGGACCTGGGGGGGATTCGCCCAGGCAGCCATCGCCTTCGTATTGATCGGGTGGGCGCGCGCGGGGATTTTCAGCCCGGTGATGAAACCGCTGATCGTCGTGATGTTCGCCAGCATCGTGGCCTGCGCCGCGCTGACCTTCCGGGATCCGGTGGCCGTGCTTCACGGGTTGTTAGTTCCGGAGATACCCCGCGGCGGCGGGACTTATGTGCTTTCACTCATCGGCGGAATCGGCGGCTCGCTCACCCTGCTGAGCTACCACTACCTGTTACGCGACGAGGGGAAGAACGACCCGCGCAGCCTCTGTGCCGTGCGCCTCGATCTCGCAACCGCCTACCTTTTCACCGCCATCTTCGGAGTCTCCGTGATGCTCATTTCCAACCGCGTCTTCCACGCCGCCGGAATTGCCATCACCGATCGCGAAGCCGTTCCACGCATGGCAGGCGCGCTCGCCGCGCTAACAGGACCCGCCGGATTTTACATCTACTCGATCGGATTCTGGGCGGCGGTGCTCGCATCGCTCGCCGGCGTCTGGCAGACCATCCCGAGCGTTTTCGCCGACTGTTTCTGCCTGTTGCGCCGGGTGCCGGCGGATCAACGCAAGGTGGAGATTCTTCCGGGATCCGCGTCCTACCGCGCCGCGCTGCTGTTCATGGCGCTCGCGTCCGTGCCCTTTGCGTTTCTCGGCAGTCCGCTGGCGATCGTTATCGCCTTCACCGTCCTCGGCAGCCTGTTCATCCCCTTCCTCGCGGGGACATTGCTCTATCTGAACAACCGCATCGCCTTTCCCCCGCCGACGCGTCCCAACCGGCTCGCGACCAACATCGTCCTCGGTCTTGTCGTCGTCCTGTTCGGAATAGTCGGCACTAGGGAAATCGCGGAGCTGCTCGGGAAGTAACCTCAAGCCTTCCGCTGATTCCCTAACAAACGCAGCGAGTTCAAAATCACCAGCAACGTCGCACCCGTATCCGCGAGGATCGCCAGCCAGAGGCCCGCGATGCCCATGAAGGCGAGGATGAGGAACACCGCCTTGATCGCGAGGGCGAAGGTGACGTTGAAGCGGATGATCCGCAGCGTGCGGCGGCCGGTGAGGATGGCATCCGCGACCTTGGTCAGATCGTCCTTCATCAGCGCGATGTCCGCGGTCTCGATGGCGGTGTCGCTGCCGATGGCACCCATGGCGAAGCCGACGTTGGCGACCGCGAGGGCCGGCGCGTCGTTCACGCCGTCGCCGATCATGCCGACGTGCTGATAGCGGCTGACGAGCTTTCTAACGTGTTCGACTTTTTGCTCGGGCATGAGATCGCCGATGGCTTCGTCGATGCCCGCTTGTTTCGCGATGGCGGAGGCGGTGCGCTGGTTGTCGCCGCTGAGCAGGATGACTTTTTCAACACCCGCGGCGTGGATGCGGCGCAGCGCTTCGGTGACTTCCGGACGGAGGGTGTCGGCGATGGCGATGATGCCGAGGATTTCCCCGTTGCAACCGTCGTGCGGGGCGTGGCCGATGACGGCGAGGGATTGGCCTTTTTCTTCGATGGTGGAGAGCACGGCCTCGACTTCCGGACCGCAGAGGCCGGTATCGTGGGCCATGGGATGATTGCCGATGAAATGCGGATGTCCGTCGATGGATGCTCGCGCGCCGCGACCCGTGACGGAGGTGTATTCGGTGACAGATGGAATCGTCAGATTCCGCGCACGGGCCGCTTCGGTGATGGCGATGGCGAGCGGGTGCTCCGAGTGGGAATTGATGGCGGCGGCCCGGGCGAGAATCTCGTCTTCGGATAGAGTGGAGCGGGAAATAATGGCGACAACCTGCGGCTTGCCTTGGGTGATGGTGCCGGTTTTGTCCACGGCGAGGGCACGGAGTTTTCCGACTTCTTCCAGATAGATCCCGCCTTTCACCAACACACCCCGGCGGGCGAGCGCGGTGAGGCCGGAAACAATGCTGACCGGCGTGGCAATGACCAGTGCGCAGGGACAGGCGATGACTAACAAAACCAGCGCCCGGTAAACCCACGGATTCCAAGCTTGTCCCATCAGCAGTGGCGGTAGCACTGCTACCAGAATCGCGGCGATGAAAACGGCGGGCGTGTAGATCGCGGCGAAGCGGTCCACCCAGCGTTGCGTCGGCGGCTTCTGATCCTCCGCCTCGCCGACGAGCTGGATGATCCTCGCCAGCGTGGAGTCTCCGGCGACCTTGGTGACGCGGACCCTGAGCGAGCCTTCGCCATTGACGGTGCCCGCGAAAACCGCATCGCCCGGCACCTTGTCCACCGGCACGGACTCGCCGGTGATGGGGGCCTGGTCCACCGAGGAATTTCCCGAAACCACCTCGCCATCAAGCGGGACGCGGCTGCCGCTTTTCACCAGGATTTCAGCACCGACTGTGACTTCTCCGACCGACATCTCCTTTTCGGAACCGTCCGGGCCGATGACAACCGCGGTCTGCGGGGAAAGTTCCAACAGCGCCTGCACCGCGCGGCGGGCACGTGTGGCCGCCCAGGATTCGAGAAGTTCGGATAGAGAAAAAAGGAAAACCACGGCAGCCGCCTCCCCGTGTTCGCCGATGATCCATGCGCCCGCGACGGCGACGGTCATGAGCACGTTCATGTCCAGCCGGAACTTGCGGAGCGCCTTCCACGCGGCGGGAAAAACCAGCAAACCGCCCGCCAGCGTGGCGATGGCGAACACCAGCGTCTCCAGCCAAACGGGACCGATATTCATCCAGCCGATCACCAGCCCGGCCCCGGTTAGAATCCCGGAAACCGCGACCAGCAAGCCCTGCGGCAGCGGGCTTTCATCGTGGCCGTGTTCGCAGCCGCATGAGTGGCAACCGCCGCCATCACTCTTCGTTTCCATGCAGAGATGATGCGGGCGTTGGTTCACATTGCAAACCACGGTTTCTGCCCGATGCTGCCCAACCCGCAGCTGATTTTCCGGCAATGCGCTTGCTATCCGGCGCACAATCCACAATTCCTACCGCCGCCATGACCGAAGAACCGACTCCTCCCCGTCTCAGCCCGCTGGCCACTCTGATTTTCAGTTCGCGCTGGTTGCAATTGCCGCTCTATCTCGGCCTGATCGTCGCGCAGGGGGTTTACGTGGTGCTGTTTCTCAAGGAGCTGTGGCACTTGATCTCGGAGGCCACCAGTCTCACGGAACAGCAGATGATGCTGATCGTGCTCGGTCTGATCGACGTGGTGATGATTTCCAACCTGCTGATGATGGTCATCGTCGGCGGTTATGAAACCTTCGTCTCGCGGTTGCGCCTGCACAATCACCCGGATCAGCCCGAGTGGCTGAGCCACGTCAATGCCTCCGTCCTGAAAGTGAAACTGGCGATGGCGATCATCGGGATCAGTTCGGTGCATTTGCTGAAAACCTTCATCGCGGCGGGCAGCCTGGGGTTGCCTCAGGTGGCTGGCCAAACTGTGGCGACGGGTACTCCGATCACCTCGGAAGGAGTGATGTGGCAAACCATCATCCACGGCGTGTTCATTCTATCCGCACTGGGCATCGCCTACACGGACCGCGTCATGCTCGGCTCTCCAGCGCCGAAATCCGCGAAGCATTAGACTCCGCCGGCTTGCGGGTTGGATTTCAGAAGAGGTGGTGGCTGACTGAACGCCACGACCTGCAGCCAGCGTTCCGCGACTCCGAATTCCTCCGTGGCCGTTAGTCGGTCGTTGATGAATTCGATGGTGAAACCGCACTCTCGCAGGAGGGCAAGGTAGTTGTGCGACAAAGAGAGTTCCAGCCCGTATGGATAGGTTTTCGCCTCAAGTTCCAGATCGTGATCGGTGCCCATGCTTTCGGTGATGGCGATCACGCAGGGAGAGCATTTTCCCGCGAGATCCCGGAGCAGGGATTCCAGTTCGGGCCGGGTGAAATATTCAAGGACGCCGCCATTGGCGAGAAGCACCGTGCCGGGCACGGCGTGGTCCGCGACCCATTGCTTCGCATCGGCATGGTGGAACGAAAGCGCGGGGTTGTCCGCGTAAACACGCCGGTTGTTAGCGACCTGGGCACCATTGATATCGACGGCGTGGAACGCGGGAATCGCGGTGAGGCGGCGGCTGAAATGCTCGATGATCTTTCCATCGCCCGCGCCGATCTCGATGAGCTGCTGGAAGTTTCCCCCTACCTTGAGGATCGCGTTGTCCGTCTCCGCCACGATGGCCTCGTGATGTCTGAGAAACAGTGTTTCGTAGCGGTGGGAGAGACCGGTGTAAAAATCGTCGGAGGCTTGGGAAGTCCAAAAATCAGATAGAAAATGACAAATGAGCGCGTGGTCCTTTTCGGCGACGGCATTGAGGAGGTGGCCGTTGCGGATCAGCTTGCCGGTAGCCGGCCAGTTCTCACGAAAGGGCGCGGCTTTGACGGCGGCGGATAGTTGCGGGCGAAGAGCGATGAGAACATTTCCGATGACTCCCTTCAAACGGCGGTGAAGGGGAAGATCGGAGGATTTGCGGTAAGCGCGCAGCGATTTCATGATCGTGGGGGGAACGACGGTTTCAATGTCGCTGTGAACACCAATATTTTGTTAGATTGGGGGGTTACTTGAGCTTCGCCAGGTACTTCGGCTTGTTGGCTTCGAATTTTTTCACACAGGGCTTGCAGCAGAATTTGATCTGCTGGCCGTCATAGACCTTGGTGATCTCGCCGCCCATGCTGTCGAGCTCGTTGTCGGTGACGATGCAGGTATCGAGCGGATAGGGTTTGATAGTGGCTTTGGTTTTCGCGGCGACCGGGACCGGCGCGGGGGTGGTTTGGGCTGCGTCCGGGGCAGCGCAGGCGAGAAGGGCCAGGCTGAGCAAGGCGGCGGACAGGGCGATGGGTGTTGTTTTCATAATGTTGGGATCTATCTGTTTTTCAATGAAGTGATGCGGCATCAAAAGCGGAAAAGGACACCCGCCCCGAGGCCATATTCAGAATGCCAACTGGCCGTCAGGGAGGTGCTGCGGGTGAGTGTGAAATCGGCTCCGGCGCTCCCTTCCCAAAGGGTGCCGGTGTCGTAATAGACCTCGCCAAAGACGCCGAGGCGCGGGGTGAGCTGGAAGCGCTTCGCCAGGGTGAGGCGGGCGTCACCTTCGCTGTCGATGCTGAGATTCGACCAGAGCATGAGCGGCAGGCGGTAGTTGATGCCCGCGATGGCGCGATCTTCGGCGTCCTCATCATTGGTGAAACGGTAGCCTGCGAAAATCTGGAGATTCGGGTCGATGTAGCGCTGATAGAGAGCGTCGATCTCGTATTGCGTATCGTCCACGTCCTGCCAGCCGATTTCCCACGCGAGTTGAAGGTCGTTCCTCGGATTCACCCAAGTGAGGAGACCTTCGCTCATGTTGCTTTGGAGAGTGGCGGCACCCCAGATGTAACTCATATCGTGCTCGTGCTCGCCGAGACTGGTGGTGTGGGATGATTTTGCCTGAGGCATGCTCGTTCCAACCTCATCCTCATAACGGAAGACGCGCGCCATGCCGGACATCATGTGATAGAGGATGTGGCAGTGGAACATCCAGTCGTGCTCCTCGTTCGCCTCGAACTCGACGGTGCGTTTCGTCATCGGTGGGACATCGACGGTGTGCTTCAGCGGCGAGCGGGTGCCATTGCCCATCAACAAGCGAAAGAAGTGGCCGTGCAGGTGGATGGGGTGATGCATCATTGTGTCGTTCACCAGCTCCAGCTCGATGATCTCGCCCTTCTTGATGACGACGTAGGGTTGCTCCGCCATCGTTTTGCCATCGAAGGACCAGACGTAGCGGCTCATGTCGCCGGTGAGATGCAGCGTGATTTTCCGGCGTGGCAGTTTCGCGGGGAGAGAAGTATCCTGGACGGCCTTGAGAAGGCGGTAAGGCGAGCCGGGGCGCGGCAGATTCAGTGACGCGCGCGGGTCGTCCTCCCGTTCTTCGAGGGTGAGATTCATCATTTCATCCATTTGATAGAGATTCGGTCGCGGCGGATCGCTGGCAGGATGGGTCGCTCCTTTGCCGAAGAAGGCGGAGACGTGGCCGCTGCCATCCTGCGTGGTGGCGCGCAGCTCATACTCGCCGCTCGACGGGATGGTGATGAGCACGTCGTAGGTCTCGGCGATGGCCATCAGGAAGCGATTCACCTTCACGGGCTGCACGGGCGGCCCGTCCGCCGCCACGATGGTCATGGGATCGGCGGATGAATTCAGGAAAAAATAGGTGGCGGCGGCGGCATTGATGAGACGCAGCCGAATGCGTTCGCCGGGCCGGGCCGCGATGCGTGTCTCGCGCTGTCCATTGATGAGAAACGCGTGATAGCCCACATCGGAGACATCCATGGGCGGCATGCGACTCCATTCGCGGAGGAAGTAATCTTTGATATGTCCTTGCTGTGCCGCGCCGAGAATCGACTGCGAGTTCCGCCGCATGAGGGCGAAGTAGTCGCTGCCGCGCATTAGCATCCGCATGACCTCGTGCGGGTCGGTATCCGTCCAATCGGATAGAACGAGGACCTGATCGCGGTCCGCCTTGATCCGCTCGCCACCGCGTGGCTCGACGACGATGCCGCCATACACCCCGCTCTGCTCCTGAAGATGCGTGTGCGAGTGATACCAATAAGTGCCGCCGTGCTTCAGGGTGAACCCGAAAGTGTGCGTTTGTCCCGGCAGGATCGGCGGGGTGGTAATGTGGGGCACGCCGTCTTCTTTGTTAGGCAAAAGCAGACCGTGCCAGTGAGTGGAGGTCGTTTCATTCGATAGATCGTTGTGAACGCGGATGCGGGCGAAGTCACCCTCGCGGAAGCGCAGCGTGGGACCGGGGATGCCGCCGTTGATCGTGAGCACTCGGACGAGTTTGCCCGCCGGACTTTGGCGCGACTCCGCAATGTGCAGGTCGTATTCCACCACGCGCTGGCCGGGCGCGGGTTGGGTGAGCTTGCAGGTATCGCAGGCGAACGCGGTCGCGGGCGCGAACATGACGGCGCAAATCGTTAGCAAGAGCGCTTTCATAAAGTCAGGTGTTCGAGTTCCTCGCGGAGGAGCCTGCGGGCCCGATAGATCCGTGTTTCCACGGCTTTCGTGCTGCATCCCGCCACCTCCGCGATCTCCGCGTATCCCATCCCTTCGTAAACGAAGAGCGTCATCGCTTCGCGCAAGTCCGCTGGCAGCCGGAGGAACGCGGCGTGGACAGCGCGGGTGGTTTCCGCAGTTGTCGCCGCTTCCCGGGGATCCTGGTGCGGGTCAGCCGATTCCGCCATGCGGGCACCACTTTCACCGGCTGGTGCATCCAGCGAAACGGTGGGATGGCGTGACTTCCACCGCGCGTGGTTGCGGGCGAGATTCGCCGCGATGGCAAAAAGCCAGGTGCTGAAATTTCCCGAAGCGCGATAACGCCCGCGAGACTGATAGAGTCTGACAAAAGTTTCCTGGGCCAGATCCAACGAGGTCGCATGTTCCCCGGTCATCTTGTGCAGGAAGGCTGCGACCCTGCCGCCCCACCGGTTCATCAGTGCGTTCAGCGCGAGGTCGTCGCCATGGGCAAGTTGGTTCATCAGCTCGGAGTCGGAAGTATCCATGGGGTTCCCTCGATTCATTCGGGACGAGGGTCGGCACCGGGGGTGAGTTCCAGCGCGATGGGCAGCACGGTCTCCATGTAACGGGTCGCCTGTTCCGGATCGAGCAGCGCCGCCGTGCGGTAAATGTGCTCCAACATCGCCTGCTGGCATTGCGCGTGGGTCTCGGCGTGTTCGCGGATCGCGGCGTCGAGCTCGGGAGTCATCCCGCGATTGGCGCGGGCCAGGGCCTCGACCTTGGCGTGAGCCGCCGTGATGCGTCGGCACATCTCCTCGCACTTGGGCCGATAGGCGAGATGCAGTTCGGTCACTTTCGCCATCTGCGAGTCGGTGGCCTTCAGGTCCGTCCTCACCCAGGAAAGCTCCGGCATCGAATCGAGCAACACCCCGTCGCGGGCTGCTAGGCGGTGCGAGCGCATCAGGTAGAACGCCAGCAACCCCGCCACAAGTCCTAACAAAATCGATAACAGGACTTTTTTCATTTCCCGTGTGCGTGGGCGAAGGGGCTGATCGACTGGGCATAGGCGGTCCGCGCGTCCTTGGCTTCCGGAATGCCGAGGGTTCCCAGCCACAAGCCCGCCACCACCATCGCAGCCATTCCAAGGGCTGTCGCCCACCGCAGGAACGAAGATGGGTAAAACGGCTGTGGCCCGGCCGTCGCACTTTCGATGCGATGCCAGACACCCTGGTTGAATGAATCCGGCAAGGGGACATCGCCCCCTGCCGATTTCAACAGGTCGTCGAACTTGGAATCGTTCATATCAGACCTCCGTTAGGTTCATTTGCAGCAGGTGCCGACCGGGCAGGGCTTGCCGCTTGCGCAGCAAGAGTCACAATCCGAACAGACATCGGCGGCTTTGGTGGTTGTCGGCGAGTTCCCGCCGGCAAGGGCGAGGGTGCCGAGCGAGGCTGCCGCGAAGAAGGCGGCGGTCACTTTCAGGAATTTCGTTTTCATAGTTTTGATGGATTGGCTTGGATGAGTCGGAATCGACCCGCTCCAGACAGTAATACACCATCGCCTGACGAAACCCTTTTCGATTCGTAATAAATTACTCCGGAATGCCGATTTCCGGACCGGATGTAGGGACGAAACGGGCGATCAAGTATCGACGGCCCTATTTTCAGACGCTCTCTCAGAAATGGAAAATCACGCCGACGGTGAAACCATGGTCGAAATCCTCGGGTGAGGTGATGGGAAACAGGTATCCGGCGCGGATGTCAAAGCCAGCAGCGAAGCCGTAGCTGAAGCCGATGAGACCTTCGATGCTGATGTCGCCCTTGTCGTCACCGTTGAAGGGTGTGGAGCCGGTGGCTTCGAGATGGAAGTTGAACAGGCCGGCGGAGGACTCGGCGTGGTGGTCGTGATCGCCGTGACTCACGTTCCTTTCGCCGAAGGATTTCACGAGGCCGAAGCCGAAGAGGAGTTCGGTGGAATCGGCGTCGAAGCCATGCTCGATGGCGATGCCGGAGTTGAGTGTCCACCAGTTTCCGAGGTCGTTCCACATCGCGATGCCCGGGGCGATGGCGGTTTCGCCGCCGAAGCGACTGCTTCCTGTCGGCAGAACGACCTCCATCTGAGTCGTTAGAAGGAAACGCCCGCTCTCGATGAGGAGGGCGCGGGGCACGATGGCGAAATCACCGAAGCCGGAAGCCGAGGCAACGCCCTCCTCGTCTTCCCAGATGTAAGGAACTTCCATGATCACACCGAGCCGGCTCGTGAAGGCCCATTCGAGTTCCAACTCGGACTCGTTTTCGGTCACGCCGTCGCCTTCGCGGTAGGAGTGGTCGAGGAAAAGGTCGCGGCCGGTGAAGGCGGGTTCGATCCCGAAGGAGTGGACATAAGGCGTGCCGCGCGGGCTGCGGTGAAGGTGCTCGAAGGGTTCGAGGAAATCTTCGGCGGTGACGAGGCTGGATGAAACGGCGGCGAAGGCGAGGGAGCTTGCGAGTGATTTCATTCCGAGGCGAATCGAGCAGTGTGCGGGAACCGGCGCAAGCCTTACCTGCCGGGAACCAAAGGATGATCGGGCAGGACAACCGCTTCCCGTTTGAGGGAAGCGGCTGCATTCGGCGGTTCAATGGGCGTGGTCTTCGCCTTCAGTATGCTTGTGGTCTTTTTGTTCCGTGGCGTGGTCGCAGGCACAGGCGTATTCCGTGAGCTTGCATTCCGGGCAGGTGGACATGTTGAGGTTGAACTTCGCGGTGACGGCCTTCGCATCCGGCGTGGTCTTGATCTGTAGGACAACCGGCAGGTTGTCGCCTTCGGCAACGGCCTTGTCGGAGACAAGCTTGTCGCCGTCCTTGGCAAAGGCGAGTTTGGTCGGGTTGGCGCGGTCGCCCATGACGACGGTGACGGTCTGCGCGGCGGGGGCGATGACCTTGCCAGTGTCATCGAGGAAACGAATTTCCACCTTCTTGTCTTTGGTTAGGAGGAACTCGGCATGCGGCGTGACGGTGGCGATGATGCGGCCGCCGTTAGGGGCTTTGATTTTCTCCGCAGCGGTGGCGAAGGTGAGGGATGCGATGATGGTGGCAATGGCGATGAGTTTGGTTTTCATGATGTTGGTTGGTGGAGAATGAAGAGGAAGAGCCGGATGAATCCAGCGCTCCGTCCGTTAGTGGGAGGCGGCGGATTCGAGTTCGATGGACCGGGCGGCGGCCTTGCGACCGAACAACCAGAACATCGCCGGGGTGACGGCCATGTCCAGGAAGGTGGAGGAAATGAGGCCGCCGACGATGACAACGGCGACGGGATGGAGGATTTCCTTGCCCGGCTGGTCGGCGGCGAGCACCAGCGGGATGAGGCCGATGCCGGCGGCGAGCGCGGTCATCATCACGGGAACGAGCCGCTCCAGGGTGCCGCGGACGACCATTTTCCGGGTGAATCCCTCGCCCTCGTGCTGCATGAGGTGCAGGTAGTGCGAGATCATCATGATGCCGTTTCTGGCAGCCACTCCGCCTACGGCGATGAAGCCGACGAGGGTGGCGATGCTGATATTGTTCAGCTTGAACCAGGTGAAAACCAGCCCGCCCATCAGCGCCAGCGGGATGTTCACCAGCACCTGCAGCGCGAGCGAGGCGCTCTTGAAGTAGCCGTAGAGCATCATGAAAACGGCGATGAAAACGACGGACGAGAAGATCACGATCCGCTGGGTGGCTTCCTGTTGCGCCTGGAACTCACCCTCGAACGTGATGAAGTAGCCTTCGGGTAATTTCACTTTCGCCGCGACTTCCTCCTGAAGTCTAACGACGAGGTTGGAGACGTCGCGCACGGTCGGCTTGATGGCGACGGCGAAACGGCGCTGGCTATTTTCACGGACGATGACGTTAGGCCCCTTCGCCTCGCGCACGTCGGCGATTAGCGAAAGCGGGACGTGCTGGCTTTCCGAAACGCGGATGGGAAGCTGCGCGATTTTCTCCGGCGAGTCGCGCCAGTCCAGCGGCAGCCGCGTGACGAGGTTGATCGTGCGCTGGCCGTCCCGCAGCTCGGCGACTTCCTTGCCGCCGACGAGGGCGGAGAGTTGCTCGTTCAGTTTTCCCGGGGCGATGCCGTAGGCTTTCGCACGGTCGCGGTCGGCCTCGATGCGGAGCTGGGGAATGGAGGACTGCACGTCGAGCTTGGCATCCCCGAAGCCGGGAATGGTCTTCGCGACACCCTGCACCTTGACGCCGATTTCCCGGAGGGTGGCGAGGTCCGGACCGAAGATCTTCACCGCAACGGGAGCCGAGACGCCGCTGAGCATGTGGCCGATCCGATCTGCTAGGGGGCCGCCGACCACCGCGAAGATGCCGGGCACGGTGCGGACTTTGGCACTGATGTCATCGAGGATCTCCTTGCGGCTGCGGCCGCCTTCCTCGTTAAAATCGACATCGAACTCGGCGGTGGAAACGGGCACCACGTGATCGCCGCGTTCCGCGCGACCGAGGCGGCGGCCGACCTGACGGACGCCTTGCACGGAGAGGATCTGCTGCTCGATGACATCGGAAATGCGGTTCATTTCCTCCAGCGAGGTGCCGGGCGCGGCGGTGGCGGCGACCAGCGCGGTCTCCTCCTGGAACTTGGGCAGGAAGTCTTTGTTCATCATCGGATAGAGCGAGAAGGACGCGACCAGCAGCGCGAAGGCGATGACCAGCACCATCAGCGGCTGGCTGAGGGCGAAGCGCAGCATCGTGCGCTCCAACAGCCATTTCATGCCCCTAACGAGACGCCCGTCCTTGTGACCGTGACCGCCTTTGGGATTGAGAAGAAAGGAGCACAGCACCGGAATCACCGTCAGCGAGACGATGAACGACGCGATCATCGAGATGATGGTGGCGATGGCGATGGGCGCGAACAGCTTGCCCTCGACTCCTGTTAGCCCGAGCAACGGCAGGAAAACGAGGATGATGAGGACGGTGGCGTAGAGGATGGAATTCCGCACTTCGCCGGAAGCCTTCGCGATGACCTTCAGCCGTGGGTGAGGGTTCTCCAGCGCGGCGTTTTCGCGGAGCCGGCGGAAGACGTTTTCCACATCGACGATGGCGTCATCGACGACCATGCCGATGGCGACGGCGAGGCCGCCAAGGGTCATCGAGTTCACACTGATGCCAAGACCGAGGAAGACGAGCATCGTGATGCCGAAAGACATCGGCATGGCCATGAGCGTGATGAAAGTGGTGCGGAAATTCAGCAGGAACAGGAACAGGACGATGGTCACCATGATCGCGCCGTCGCGGATCGCCTCGGTCAGATTGCCGATGGCATGGTCGATGAAATCCTTCTGTTGGAACAGCAGCGTGGTCTCCATGCCGGCGGGCAGGGTGGCGTCGAGTTCGTCGAGCGCGCCCTTGATTTGATTCGTTAGAGCGCGGGTGTCGAAGCCAGGTGCCTTGGTGATCGACATGATCACGCCGTAGGTCGGCGACTTCTCCGGGCTCTTGCTGATAGTGGCGTCACCGCGCATCGGCTCGATTCCCCAGAGGACCTTGGCAACGTCGCCGATGGCGATGGGGCGGTCGTTGGTTTTCTTGATGACGGTGTTGGCGATGTCGCCGATCTCGACGGTCATGGCGAGGTTGCGCACCATGATTTCGGTGGGGCCGGAGTTGAGAAAACCGCCGGTCGTGGTGTTCGCGGATTCCGCAGCGGCCTTTTCCAGCTCCTCGAAGCTGACGCCGTTGGCCTGCATCTTGTAGGGATCCGGCTGGATCTCGATCCGCCTCACACCACCGCCCATATTGAGGATTTCGGCGATGCCGGAAACACTCTGGAGCCGGCGCTTGATCGTCCAGTCCGCGATGGTGCGGACTTCACTCGGAGGAATGTAACCCGGTTCGCCCTCCTTGATGGTGGAGCGCACTCCGACTAACAAAATTTCACCCATCAGCGAGGCGACCGGAGTCATGAACGGTTCGACACCTACCGGCAACTGCTCTCGGACGCCCTGCAGCCGTTCCTGCACCAGCATCCGCGCCTTGTAAATGTCCGTGTCCCAGCCGAACTCGGCATAGACGAGCGAAAGCGAGACATCCGAGTTGGAGCGCAGGCGGGTGAGTCCGGCGACGCCCATCAGCGCGCTTTCGATCGGCTGGGTGACACGGGTTTCCACCTCTTCCGGCGCAAGTCCGGCGGCTTCTGTTAGGATGATGACGGTGGGTTTCGTCAAATCCGGCAGCACCTCCACGGGGAGCTGCGTGGCGGTTCGCAGGCCGAGGGCCATGAGCAGGATCGACACGCCGATGATGATCGCCCGGTTGGCGAGCGACCAATGGATCATTTTATTGAGCATGGGTCAGTTGCCTTCCGGTTCGGGGTTTGACTGCTTCCGGGTGAACAGCGAAGCTAACAACAACAGGAACAGCACACCGCTGACGTACATCCAGACGGGACTGCCGCCTTCATTCCCGTGATCGTGGTGACCGCCGCCTGCCGCTTTCGCCATTTCCGCGCGCTTCTCGGGTGTCAGCTCGCTACCGTCCGCCGCGTGCTCGTGGCCATGGGCGGCATCGAGGGCCTCCTTGAGCGAGACGCCGCCGCCACCACCGGCGAAGGAAAGCGAGTAGGCTCCCTTGGTGACGACTTCATCGGCGGGAAAAAGTCCGCTGACGATCTCGACGTAGCGGTCATTCATCTCGCCGACCTGCACCGGCACCTTGACGAAGGCGTTGGGGAGGTCGAAATGCTTGACGTAAACGAAGCGCTTGCTGGCCTCGCCCTGCAGTGCTGTACGCGGGACGCCAATTATGTTGGAACGCTTGCCGAGGACGATGGAAAACTCGGCGCGCATGTCCGGACGCATTCTCAGGTCGGGATTCGAGACCTTGAAAATCGCGTCGATGGTGCCGCTTTCTCTATCAGCCGAAGTGCCGAAGCGGATCATCTCGCCATCCAGCGGCTGGTCGCCGAGCGCGGAAACGCGGATGTGCGCCTTGCTGCCGGGCGCGAGCTTGCCGGCCTGGTCCTCCGGGACGCGGGCGATGGCCAACATCTCGCTCAGGTCGGAAATGTCCAGCAGCTCCTTGTCCGGCTCCACCGGCTCGCCGATGCGGATGTGGGATTCGACTAACAAACCGCTGATCGGCGATTTCAACTCGATGACCGGCGGCGGATTTCCGGGTTGGCGGCTCTCGACGCGGACGAGGACCTGGTCCTTCGCCACCGTGTCACCTTCCTGTGCTTCCAGACCGATGACGCGGCCGGAAATGCGGCTGCTGAGGACGGCGTGGCGCTCGGGGATTTCCGCGATGCGGCCAAGGGCGAAGATGGTTTGCTCGAAGTCGGTTTCCTCCGCCTCGACGGTCTCGATGCGGAGGTTTTTCACCCCAGTCTCGTCGAGGATGATGGTGTCCGCGTTGGTGGCGGCGTGGATGTTAGTGATCGCGAGTAGCAGAATAAAGAGATGTTTCATGCGGACAAAAAGTTAGGGTTTGCCGAGCGCGGTTTCGTGGCGCACGCGGGCGAGGTGGAATTCGCGCAAGGCGTCGAGCCGGGCGGCGGCAAGTTGCAGGCGTTTCTCGCGGGAGCGGAGGACGGATTGGATTTCGCCTTGGCCGTTGCGGAAGGTGGTTTCGGCGAAGGCGGCTTGTTCGTCGGCGAGCGGCAGCAGGGTGTCGTTGATCTCGGCGATCATCTTCGCCCACTCCTGCATCTCGGTCCTGGCTGCTTCAGCCTCTAACCGGATGTTTCGGCCGAGGGCGACGGCTTCCATTTCCTTGCGCTGTTGCTTCGCTGTGGCTTCCTGGATCGCGCCCTCGTTCTTGTTCCAGAACGGCAGCGCGATCTTGAACCTCAGGCCGACGATGGCTTCGTTGTCATAGCCGTTAGGAGCATCCTCCGTGCGCTCGGCACCGGCGAAAATTCCGCCTTCAACGTCGTCGTAGCGGCGGGCCTGTTCGAGCGCGACGCCTTGTTTGGCGGCAAGCGCGTCGAGCTCCGCCACTTGGAAATCCGGGCGGCGCGACGGGTCGGCCCCGCTGTCGGGCAGCGCGGGTTCCGGCAGGGTCCCGCCGACGCTGAGCGCCTCGCCGGGGCGCATGCCTAACAACGGCTTGAGTCCGCCAACGAGCGCGGATTCCCCGGCGTCGAGCTGGCGCATTTCCATGGCGAGGCTGGCGGCCTCGAGTTTCGCCTGGCCGGCATCGAGCGGCGAGCCCTCGCCCTTGGCGGCGATTTCGGATAGAAATTTCGCGAATTCGCCGGAGACGCCGGATTGCTCGCGGAGGAGTGTGCGGCGCTGGCGGTTCGCGAGGATTTTCACCACCGCCTCGCGGGCCTGGCCGGTGAGCTGGCGCTCGACCTCGCGGACCTCGGCCTCGGCGGACTGGAGCTCGGTGAGCGAAACGTCCTTTTCCAGCTTCAGCCGGTTCGTGACCGGGAAGCGCTGGGAAAAGCCGATCTCGAATTTTCCTTCGTTAAAGCGCGGATTGTGATCGAAGCCGGCCTCGATTTCCGGATTCGTCAGACGACCCGATTGGTTCATCCGGCCGAGCGCCTCGCGGATGCGGAGGCGGGCGGCAGCGAGATCGGGATTTTGCGCGCGGATGCGGTCGCCGATGCTCGCGAGCGAGACGACGACAGCCGGTTCCGCGCGGAGCGGAAGGCACATGGAGGCAAACGCCAGCACGGCCACGGGATAAAATTTGAGCATGATTTTTTGGGTGTTAGGCCGCGCATGGAATGCACGCGGCGCAGGGAAAAACGTTTTGATTGACGACCCCGAACCAGCGAACGATGCCAGCGGGGAAATGACGCCGGGCCTCAAAGGCACGACGGAGCGCGATCAACGGGCGCTCAAATCAAAGGCGGTTTTTCCGAACCCAGAAACGGTCCGTCGGGTGGCAAATCCGCTTCATGCCGGAACGACAATAACGCCGAGCCGGGAACCCCAAGCCGCGTGGGAGCCTGTAAATCAATCCCGAGCGGCAGGAAATGCGAACAGCACGTGTGATGATGGTGATGCTCCACCGGACAGCCATCACCCTCATGGTGATTTCCCTGCGGAGTTTCGCTTACCTCATGATCCCCGCAGCAGGTTTCGGCGATTTCGCCGCACTCGCTGGTGGAACTGCAAGTCACTGCGAGGACGCGGGCATTCAAGCCCGCGAAGACGCAGAAAAGCAGCAGGGTTGAGAGAAGGAATCTCATCAGTGGCCGCAGAATCGACGGCATTTGCCGGAAATACAAGGCAAAATCCGGATCACCCGATCCGCGATCCCGCGTCTTGCCGGAGGCACCTGCGGGAGTTAGCCTCCGTCCCGAATGATTTTCCCGATGCTCCGATCGCTTCCCGGCAGATTCATCCGGTTCGTGGGCAGCGCGCTCATCCGCCGGATCTATCGGATCCAAACGGTGCATCCGGAGAACGTTCCGGCCACGGGCGGCGCGATGCTGTTGCCCAATCACGTCAGCTTCGCCGACGCCTTCTTCATCACCGCCGCCAGCCCGCGGCCCGTGCGCTTCGTGATGGATGAAGCGTTCATGGCCAGCCCCGTGATCCGCGCGTTCGTCAGCATTTTTCAAACCGTCACCATCCGCCGCGACCAACCGCGCGAAGCCATCCGCACCACCATCGACGCCCTGAAAAACGGCGACCTCGTCTGCCTCTTCCCCGAAGGCCAGCTCACCCGCACCGGTGCCCTCGGCGAACTCCGGCGCGGCTTCGAGCTCATCGCGAAAAAGGCCGGTCACCCGCTCATTCCGATGTGGTGCGACGGCTCGTGGGCCTCGATCTTCTCCTTCGAACGCGGCCGCTTTTTCAAAAAACCTCCCTACCCCGCGCCCGGCGGAATGGTCCTCGCCTTCGGCCAGGAAATCGAACCGGATCACATCGATCTCGAAATCGTCCGCCAGGCCATTCTAACCGCATCCGCCGCCGCCCAGGCCGAACGCTTCGCCATCCCCGGCTGGGGCACGCGCGTGCCGCGGGGAAACCCCGGAGCTGTTGAAAAATTCCAACTCGGGGGCGAACAATCGCGCCGCCAGATGTGGGCTAACGGCTATCAGATCGGCCAGATCAACGCCCTCCGGCGTCTCGAATCCTTCTTTGTCCTCGCTGACAGCATGACCCTGCCCGATCTCCCGGGTCTGCTCCTCACCTTCCCGGAATTGTTCGATGCCACCGTCATCGCGCATGAACAGTTCCAACCCCACCCCAATGCTATCTGGATCGGCGGCGACCGCTTGCGCCAACAAATCACCAACTCCCCGGCAACAGGAAAAATCGACTTCTATGATTTCGGAACCCAGGCACTGACCCCGTTGGAAAAAACGGGCGTCCACCACTTCCCCTGCCTGGCCATCGAAGGAATTGTCATCGCCATGTCCATGCCCCACCCGGCGAAACCCGCGACCGACAGCGAGTTCCAACCTGGCCACAAACCCGGTTCGTGGGGAAAACTCCTTCCCGGCTGGCACCTTCTAACTGCGCCTGACGGAACCTTGCGCGCCCACGGTCCCGCCGCTCCGGAAGAAGGCTTGCCGCTGCCGACGGGATGCTTCCTTGACCCGGAAGGTTTCCTCTCTATTTCCTGATGGAATATTGAAGCTGGAATAACGCCGGTTCATGCCCTGTTCAATCAGGGCGTGGCGGCCGGAACGGGTGCCGGAGGCCCGGTGCCAGGCGATTGAGGTGCCTCGGATTCGTTCAGGGTCAGAACGTAGGTTAACATCGCGATCATCATGAGCGCGACGGCGATCCACAGCGGCCATTTCTTGAACAAGTGAAGAACGCCGGATTCCCTCTCATAAGGAGGCTGGTTTTTTCCGGGATGGGAATGCTGATGGGACATGTCGGTAAATGGTTCGCTGCGCTCAGTTCGTCTGTCCGTCTTCGGCGGACCAGCCTTCGGCACCGTTCCAACCGTCCCAGCTGCTCCAATTGACGGCGCGCGTCTTGTCAGGCTTGGGTGCGTTGGACCCGTTCACGTCCTGATCGTATTCGAGCGCCTGTTCCTTGGCCTGGCTGAGTTGCTGATAGGACTGGTATTGCTTCGGGCCGCCGACGTAGGCCTGTTGGTCTGCCTTGTCCGGCAGGACGTAGTAGGTTTTTCCGCCGTAGGTGATTTGGGTAAACTTATCGTTAGGCAGCTTTTCGAGAATCGCCTTCTGATCGGGTTTGGTGGGCTTGATCACCTTGAAGTCGGCGGCGATGGCAAGCTCTTCCTTGCTCTTGAGGCTGGCGGAAGAGGAGGCACAGCCAACGGCGATTGCACCGAGAGTGAGGATAACGAGGGGTTTGAAAACTTGGTGGATCATGATGGTGGGTTTGGTTTCCGGGGTTTTATCAGAGTGTGAAGTTGATGAATCGGTTGGCTTGCGGATCAGGCCTTCGTTTCGTCCAGGGCGGCCTGGAGTTTCGCCTCGTCCTCGTGGGACAGCGATGTCTTGAGGACGGTGCCGCCGGTGCCTTTCACCTCCTCCAGCACCTTGTCGGGCGTGGATGAGCGGACGAGGACAAACAATGCGGAACTGTTGGGCGTCATGGTCGAAGCCAGGTCCTTCATGAATTGGTCGTTGATGCCGACATCGCCGACATCGCCGAGCGCGCCGGTTGCCGCGCCGGCCGCCGCGCCCGCGGCCAGACCTAACAAGGGGTTGAGGAAAATCAGGCCGATCAGCGAGCCCCAGAATCCGCCGCTGATCGCACCGGTGGCAGTGAGGTTGAAGGCCTGATGGAGCTTGATTCTGCCGCTGGCATCCTTGACGGCCGCGACGGCGTCTTCAATGTCGATGAGGTAGTCCCTCTGCAACTTGATGAGGGTGAGACGGACTTCCTCCGCCTTGTGGGGGTCATTGTATCCGACGACGACGAGTGTGCTCATGGCGATGTTTGTTTGGTGGTTAGAGAACGGGAGAGACCATTCGATCAGGCGGTGTCCGGCACCCTATCGGCAGCCGGTGGCGGCGTTCCGCCGGCCTGGCTCACCTTGTCATCCAAGCGCACCTTGGATTTTTTGATTTTTCGATGGAGTTTGTCGAGTTTCTCTTTGGCCCGGCGCGCGTGCTTGGCCGCCTGGCGGGACTCTTTGCGGGCTTTCCTGCATTCCTTTTCCGCCGATTTGCAGGCGGCCTTGGCCAGCTTGAGAGCTTCCTTCCTGAGGGAGGCCTGCCGCATGGCTTCGATCAATGCCGCGGTGGCGGCGGCGATTTTCGGCATGGAGGAATTCCCGGGAGTCATGGTGGTGGTCGGTTTCGAGTCGGAAAATCAGGGCGTGCGGAAAAGCTTCTTCTCTCCGGAAGGAAATGCCGGGTCGACCACCAACGTGCCGGGCGGGAGGCCCTGCACATCGATGACCATGCCGTTGAAGGGACTCGTGACAAAACCGGGACGACCTTCAACCGCCACCGCAGTCGGCGGAGATTCCCTCTTTGGCACCACTGGCGCGGGGTGTTTCCGGTCCTCCGGCTTTGGCAATGCCCGCGTCCGCTGATTGTCCCCGCTCTCCGCAGTCTCAGCGCCCGCCGGACTTTCCGATTGCACCACGCTGCTGTCCTTGGCACCGGCGGCGGGGACACTGGAATCCCGCGCGATGTCCGGTTTCCGGCAGGAAGCCAGCAGCACCCCTGCGATGATCGCCATTCCCGTTCGTATCATGGTCTCATTCAGCCCATGAAATCGCCGGGTAGCAAGCAATTTGGTTAGAATGCGTGGCGAGGCAAGCCGTGAGTATCCGGAATCCACGGATTACCCCGCTCGCTCCGCGCGAGCGGGGTATCGTTTGGTCCGGGTGGAGCAGGGGAAAATCAGGCGGTGCGGCGGCGGCGCAGGACCGCCAGTCCGGCGAGGCCACCCAGCACTGTGGCCGACGGCTCGGGAACCACTGCGATGGAAGTAAGCGACTGGCTGAGAGTGGCTGACAAATTGGCCTCCCCGGTCGCCAGGTTCACGGTGTAAAGGCTGTTTCCCGTCACCAGGTAGCCGGTCCCGCTCGCATCGATGTCGAACCCGATATCCCCGGCGAGGGAAATCCCCAGCGGGCCGACGGCCGAAATCGTGTTGAACTGCGGGGCTCCGATCGCCGGGTGGTTGTAAAGAATTCCATTCGAACCGATGCTGAACAGGTTGGTGCCGGCGCCGCCGTTGAAGGGGTTGATGTACGCGACATCCAACAGGGTCACTCCCATCGGCACGCCGAACATTCCGTCGCCGCCACCCGCGCCATTGACCACCGTCCCCGCCGTCATCCCGGCAATGCCGTCTGGAACCATGCGGAAATTGTTCACTCCGCCGCCGATGATGCGCATCCGGTCAAGCGCGGGATTGAAGTCGAATCCGCTCACCGTCCCCAACGAGTGGGAGGGCGTGAACAACGGAGTGATCAGACCGTTGGAAACACTGATCGTCGAGGTCGCCCCCGTGGCGGCGAGACCGTAGAGCTTGTTGTTGGAACCGCGAAAATCGATATCCACGATGCTTCCAGCGGTCGCCGCCCCCACGGTATTCATAGTGCCGGGAGAAAGCGTGTCGAAGCTGTAGATCTGCCCACCCGAGCCCAGGCCGTAGATGGTGATGGCGTCCGAGCTGGCGGACAAAACGGCGGATGCCAATGAGGCGGTGATGAGGCTTTGGATCGACATGGTGTGCGGGGAGGTTGGAGGCGGGATTTGAAACCGCTGCCACCATCCACCCTATGCCTGCCCGCGCGACACCGCCGCCGAACGAAATCCTTATAGGGGCATAGCGATTCGCTCCGCCGGGGCCGCCGTCGAGAGGCTTTCCAGTGAATTTCCCATCCTAGATCGGAGGCAGCAATCGCCCGCGCGTCGAGGGCCCGCCCCCTGTCATGGAAGCGCGCAGACCTCCATGCCTCGGATCAATCCATCCTCGATGGTGAAACGATGAGCCACGCGCTCGTCGGCAAGAAGCGTTCCAGTCAGATCGCGCACCACCTGCCGCACCTCCACCAGGATCCGGCCGGCGTCCTCCGGGTGAAACTCCAGCGGCGTCACCCGCGGGTCAATCTCGCTCCACTGCTCTGTCCAATAAGCGCGGACCTCTTTGGGTCCGCGGACAAAGCCGCCTTTGAAGGCCCGCGGCCAAGCCACGTCTGTCGTCATGATGTGGAGGGCGGCGTCAATATCCCTCGCGTTGAAGGCAGCATACGCGGTGCGCAGCAGTTCGATTTCCAGAGTGTGTGAATCTGACATCATGTGGGTGGTGGTGATAGGTTTCAGGCCGGACGTTTGAGCCCATTCGGAGCCGGATGGAAGCACGAATTCAATCGGGCGAACCAACGGCTCGTGAACCCAATGAGCGCGCTGCAGGTCGTCGAGGCTCAAACCGTCCGGGAAATGATAGAGACGATTCCTCTCCATCTCCCCCAACACCAGGTGCATCCGACGGCAGTGCCGACGAGCGCGACATGAAGGTCGTCGGCTTGCATCCAGAGTGAATATGCAGCTCGCAAGACCGAAAAGAAAATCTTTTAGATCCAATGCTATAACCCGACTTTAACACCCGATGTTCAAGCAATGCGAATCGCCAGTCCGGAAGAGAGATGGCAGGAAGTCCGATCGACCGGAAGCCTGGTACGCTGACCGTTGATCTATTTACAACCCTCGTTAGGTGTTGGCTTGACAATCTTGGCCATAAACGTTGACATCCACCACATCCTGCTAAAACACATTGTAATCCCCCCTCTAGCAACAGTGTTCATCGTGTCCTGCCACTTCGGGCCATGCCCCATGTCTGACACCGAGATGGGCATATCGCCGTGCGGTCCCGGAAATTAAATCACTAACACTCCCCCCATGATCAAGGACTTGATTTACGACGTAGGCATGAACAATGGAGACGATACCGCGTATTACCTTCATCGGGGTTATCGCGTGATCGCCATCGAGGCCAATCCCGAGGTGGCCGAGGCCGCAACCAAACGGTTCGCCGCTGAAGTCGCGGCCGGGCGGCTGACCGTGCTCAATATCGCCATCGCCGAGGAACCGGGCGAGCAGCCCTTCTGGATTTGCGAGTCACAATCCGAATGGAGTTCCTTCCATCGCGAGATCGCCTCGCGTGACGGCTCGGCCCACCATCAGATCAATGTGCAATGCAAAACCTTCGCCTCGGTATTGAGCGAACACGGAGTCCCTTATTTTTTGAAAGTGGATATCGAAGGCAATGACGCGCTCTGCCTTGGCGGGCTCGATCCCGCGGATCTCCCGGCCTATGTCTCGGTCGAAGCGGTCGAACTCGATTGGCTCAAGAAACTGCACGAGCTCGGTTACGGTGGATTCAAATGCATCAGCCAACACAACTTTCTACCCATTCAGCTCGAAGGCAGCGCGCATCAGCGCCGTTATGAAATGTTCCTGAACCTGTCGCGCAGCGACAACCCGATGATCGCGGCGCTTCGCAAGATCGGCGGCGGGAGACTCATCAACCGGGCCGTACAGTTCACCCGCCACGAACGCGGCTGGTGGTTTCCATGGGGAGCCTCCGGCACCTTCGCCGAGAAAACCCGGGGACGGTGGCAGTCCTATGACGAGCTCTGCGAGACTTATCTCAAATACCAGAGCGAGGCCCAACAAGGTGGCTCCAGTATATTCTGGCATGAGGCTTCCTACTCCTTCTGGGCGGATTTCCATGCGCGCAAAGAATGATTCCGTCCTGCGGGCGGAGTTCAAAATTTGTTAGTGTTTCACGGTCTGTCCCGCAACGCAGCTCGTCCTCCACGGCAACCACGCGAGCCCCAAGCTGACGATGACGGAACCGCCGGCCATGGAAAACCACAACCACCCCAGGCTTTGATCGGTCCAACCGCTTTGGATCGTGTCCGGCTCGCCCATGGAATGACTGGCGGTCACCTGCTGTACCACCACCGGTTCATGAACCCAATGCCCGGGCCGAAAGTAGTCGAGCGGCAGATCGTCCGCGCAATGATCAAAGATCTGTCCCGCTGTCATGTATCCCGCTGTCATGAGTTCAACCAAAAAGCCATCGATGCATGTAACTATGTGGTGCCTTCGAACTTGACGGCCGCTAGGCATTTCAGCAAGTCTCAAGAGGTGAATAAATACTATCTCTATTTTACAAGCGTTTTTCTAACTTCGCTTCACGCCTCATCCGGAGAAAACGAGAAACTTACAGATCTTAGTGGACGAACCATCGAGGTCAACATTCGCTCTGTTGACAGCAATCAAGTGCTAGCAATTCGCAAAATTGATCAAAGGGAGGTAAAACTGAAAATTGATCAGCTCGACAAAGAATCTAAAAAAATCGTCAAAGCATGGCAAATTCAATCGGGGCGCATCCCTACCAAAGACTTCAGTTTTAAGTTGAAAGCTTCAACCAATGCCGGATTTATTAATGTCATATTCAAACTCCCTGAGGGAAATTATAATGCTTCTTCTGATTCGTCTGATTCGTCTGAAAGCACCATAAAAATAGTTTTTGATAGAGGTTTTTTTACGATTCGAGTTTGGTCGTCCGAAGAAAAACTTGAAAAAACAGCAGAAATACTTGAGGGAACAATTCAAAGTCGCCTCAAAAATATGAGCCCCGAAGAACGGGAAAATGCAGAACCTTTGATGAAATTAGTGAAATTTGAACACTCCGACTTTGAGGGGTACAGCATCGATTATGGAGTAAAATCCAACTCCAATATTTGGCGCTTCCGAAACAGAAAAATTAAAGTAATGGCCGAAATCGTAATGAACTCCTCTGCGGTTTCTCAAATAAAACCTGTCGAAATGCCTGCAATCCTCAATACTTTAGAAATGGATACAAAAGGTAGCACGACACAATAGATAATAATTCAGCTAGCGTACTTTAGCTCTCGGACTAGTAGGATGGTCCAGATAATATGAATCTGATAACAGTTTGTTAAACGTCCTGCATCAAACGGAATTTTCTCCCGTCTCCAGTCGGCGACGGAAGGGCAGGAGCAGACCCGTTAGCGCAATAAATATAAGCCCCCAGTCGCCGATGAGGGCATAAAGGGAGAAGCCGGGATGCAGCGGGACTTTCAGCTCGGTGAGGAGGGAGCCGCGGGTGAAGTGGCTGCCAGTGGCATCGGTGAGGATCTGGGATTTTCCGCTGTCGGGATGGGCGGTGGAGCCGGTGGTGCTGATGGCGGCGCTGACGCCGGTGTTGGCGCAGCGCAGCATCGGCCGCCGGAGCTCGATGGCGCGGAAGCGGGCGTATTGGAAATGCTGCTCGGCGGCGGCGCTCTGCTTGAACCAGCCGTCGTTGGTGACATTGACGATGACCTGCGGGCCGGGACGGACGAATTTCCGCGTGAGCCGGGGCACGGAGTCCTCGAAGCAGACGGTGGGGATGGCGCCGATCATGGTGTCGCCGGCGGGGATGGGGAGAGGCTCTAACGAATCGCCCGCGGTAAAAGCTCCCTGGTATTTCGCGCCGGATTGCTGCTCGTAGATTTTCCTGAGGAACGGGACGGAATCGACGAAGGGAATGGTCTCGCCGAAGATGACGAGATGGCGTTTCCGATAGGTCTGCAATTCGTCGGCGGGTGACTGGACGGCGACGGAATTGTAGGCCCGGCCATCTTCCTTCATCACCAACTGGTCGCCGTTTTTCTCGGCCTCGAGTTCATTGATGCCGTAGATCAGCGAGAACGGCCCGGCGGAGCGGACCTGGGCGATGGTGTCCACGTTGATCTGCCAGCTTCCCCATGCTCCGTCATCGGCACGGAGGATGCGGCCTGTTAGCGCGCACTCCGGCCACATCACCCAGTCCGGCCACTGCGGTGAAAGGGTGCCATCGGGGGATTTCATGGCGTCGAGGGCCTTGAGCGTTTCGTCCTCGTAGCCCTGGTGGGTTTCCAGATCCGTCCATAACATGCGGGCGGCTTCCTGCGGGATGTTGAGCTGGACGAGCAGGGTCTTGAGGCGGACCGATTCGGCGGCGTTTTCCATCCGGATCCGGATGTGGCCATAGATCGCCATCAGGCCGACGACCACGCCCGCGATTCCTAGCGGATAACATTTCCTCAGCTTCACCGCCTGCACGACCACCGCCTGGAAAAACACGAGCACCATCGACAAACCGACGACGCCAAAGAGATCCGCCGCCTGCGCCAGCCGGGGTGCATCATGAAGCGCGGTGCCCAGCACATTCCAACTGATGCCGGTGATGACCCAGCCGCGCAGAAGCTCGCACCCGGCCCAGACGGCACCGTGGCAGAAGGCGGCCGTTAGAACGTGCGCCGGTTTTCCGGATTTCCACGGGTTGCCGATCTTCGCGGCGAAAATCCCGAACAGGCCCCAGTAGGTGGCGAGATACGCCGGTAACAGAATCGCGCCGAGCCACGAGACGGAGGCGACCCAGTTGAACTGGATCAAACACGCCACCAGCCCCGCGAGATAACCGATGCCGAAGCCTTTCCAGCCCGCGCGTTCTCCCTCGACCGACCACAGCGCCCACAGTAGCGGCAGCATCCCGAACCACACGAGCCAGGTGAAATCCAACGGCGGAAACGCCCCGGCGACCAACAAGCCACTGGCCACCGCCGCCGCGATCCGCATCCATCCCGAGCCTTTCAACATGCGCGGAGTTTCAACGGGGAGGCCCGGCGGGTCCACTGCGAAACGCTGGGGCTCTCACAGGGAGCGGTGATCTCCGAATCGCCGAGGCCCATTGGAAGCCAATGGATCGAGGTTTACCTCAGCTCATTGGCTTTTCATGGGCTTGGGCGGACAGATTCCGCCCTTCCTTGATTTCAAAGGAACTGCGTGACCTTCGCTTTGAGCAATTCCACCAGCGCCGGGTCCATGCAGGCGTAGTTGTCCGGGATTCCTAACACGATGACGCGCTGACGGTTCAGATGGCGTTTGAATTTCCGCTCCAGTTTTTCTCGGTGGACTTTCTCCATCACGAAAATGATGTCCGCCCATAGAACTTGCTCGGGAGAGAGCGGGACGATGGCGTCGTTGTTCAACCCCGCGGAATCGACATCGATGCCGGGCATGCCGGCGAAGACCGCTTCCGCCGTCGGGCTGCGGAGCTTGTTTTGCGAGCAGATGAAGAGGAGGTGTATCATCCCCCTATCAGACACCGGAGAGGCGCCCAGTGCTGTCGCCGAAACGGTCGAGCGAGGGGACGCCCATGTTGTCGAGCATGTTCAGATAGAGATTGCACATCGGAGTCGCCTGGGTCTGGAGGTATTGGCCGGGATTGAAGGCGCCGCCGCCGTTTCCGGCGAGGACCACCGGCAGGTTCGCGTGGGTGTGGCGGTTTCCATCGGAGTTTCCACAGCCGTAAACGATCATCGAGTTGTGAAGGATGGAGTGGCCGTCGGCGTCCTGTTTGGATTCCAGCATCAACAGGAACTCGGCGAGCCGGTCCGCGTAGAAGCGGTCGATCTGCGCGACCTTCTGGATCATTTCCTGGTCGTTGCGGTGGTGGGAAAGTCCGTGATGGCCTTCCGCGATTTCGATTTCCGGGAAGGAACGGTTGCTGCCGTCGTGGGCGAGCAGCAGCGTGGAAACGCGGGTGGAATCCGTTTCAAAGGCGAGCGCGAGCATCTGGAACATGAGCCGGATGTAGTCGTCGTAAGCCGCCGGAATGCCCTCGGGCGTCTGGATCGCGGGGTCCGGGATGTTGGTGAAACTCTCCGCGGTGACAATGCGTTCCTCGATCTCGCGCAAGCCCGTTAGATACTCGTCCATCTTCGCCTTGTCGCGGTGGGTCAGCTCCTTCTGGACCGACTTCGCATCCTCCATCACGAAGTCGAGGATGGAGCGTTGCTGGGCGCGCCGTTGCGCCAGGCTTCCGCCGCGTTGGCCGGGAGCACCCGCGCCGAACAGCCGCTCGAAGACGAGACGCGGGTTCGACTCGGGCGAAAGCGGCGAGGTGGCAGTGCGCCACGCGAGGTTCGACTCGTAGGCACACGAGTAGCCGGAATCGCAACCACCGGATTTGCGGTGCGGATCGGTGGAAAGTTCGAGCGAAGCGAAGCGCGTCTGCCTGCCGATGTGCTGCGCGGCGATCTGGTCCACGGAAATGCCCGCGTAAATATCGCTGCCCGCGGTCTTCTTCACGCGGACACCCGTTAGGAAGGTTCCGTTCGCGCGGGCGTGGTCGCCGGCACCGTCGTTTCCGGCCTCCGCATTGAGGTGCTCGAGTCCCGAGACGACCTGCACGCGGTGGCGCAGCGGTTCGAGGGGCGAGAGCGTGTTGCCGAATTTGAAATCCCTGCCGGTGCCGACCGGATTCCATTGGTCCGGGATCGCTCCGTTAGGGAAGTAGAGGAAGGCCATCCGCAACGGCGCGCCGGTCGCGGTGGTGGCGATTTTCGAGGCATTGGCAGCGGCGGCGAACGCGCGGCCGGGCAGAAGCGCTTCGAATGCGGGCAGGGCGAGGCAGGCTCCCATGCCACGGAGAAAGGTGCGGCGGTTGGTGAATGCGGATTTCATAAGGTGTTGCTTCTACGTCTTTGGAATGCAGGGGATTCGATGATGCCGAGGATCACGGAGGAAAATTTGCCATCGCTCTCTTCGAGTTTATCGACCACGGCATCCACAGTGGAAATGTCGCAGGGTTGAGGGCCGCGGCCTAACGAATAGGTGAGGAGTTTCTCCGTCAGGCAGCGATAGTAGTCCGTCCGGCGGGCGGTGACGAGCAGCCGCTTGAGCTCCTTCACGTCGGCGAATTTCTCTCCGGTGATGAGCTTGCCGGCCGGGGATTCGAGCTGTTGGCCGCGCTCCTTGTCGCGCCAGAGTCCCATGGCGTTGAAGTTCTCCAATGCCAGCCCTAACGGATCCATGCGGTTGTGGCAGGACGAGCAGAGCGGCTGCTCGCGGTGCAATGCCAAGGCCTCACGCAAAGTGCGGTCATCGCCATTCTCGCTTTTTTCCGAAGCTTCCAACGACGGAATGTTAGGTGGCGCGGGAGGCGGCGGCGTGCCGAGGATGTTGTCCAGGATGAAGAGCCCGCGCTTGACCGGCGAGGTGCGCGTGGGATTGGAGGTGACGGATAGCACCGTACCCATGGTGATGATGCCGCCGCGCGGGCTATCCGGCGGGAGCTTCACCAGACGCATGTCGCCGCCCTGGACACCGGGAACTCCGTAGTGGTTGGCGAGCTCTTCGTTGAGGAAGGTGGAGTCGTTGTCGATCAGATCTAACACGCTTCCGTCCGTCCGCAGCAAATGCCGGAACATCATCTCCGCCTCGCGGCGCATGGCGGTCCGGAGTGAGCCACCGAACTCGATCCGCCTGCCGCCGTTGCCGAACTTGGCGCGGAGTTCAGCCATTTCCTTTTTCAGGACTTCCAGCTTCGCGGTGTCGTGAGCCTTCTCGGCCTCGTCGATCTCGCGGTTGAGGCGCTGGCGGAGCTGGAAGCGCTCGCGCATGTCCCTTTCCTGTCCGGCATCACGGGCGAGCACGATCCGCGCGTCGATGCTGACACTCTCGACATCGCGGGTCTGCAACCACTGGCCGGCGAAATTTTTCACCAACTCGTCGGAGCGGTCATCCTTCAGCATGCGGTCAATCTGGGCGGATAGATTCTTCCTCAGCTCGCCGCGCTCCGCGAGTTGATAGAGCGTCTCATCCGGCATGGTGGACCAGAGGAAATAGGAAAGCCGCGAGGCAAGCGCGTATTCGTCCAACAGCGGATGGACTTTAGGGTCGTTTTCCGGAAGCGTTTGCTCCATGCGGAAAAGGAAACGTGGCGATGCGAGCACCGCCGTGATCGCACGGGCGACGCCGCGCTCGAAACTTCCGCCAGGCATCGCCGCGGATTCCATCGCCAGTGCGGACAGCCTGTCCACCGTCCTCTCGTCCGCAGGCCGGCGGAACGCACGGGTGATGAAACGGCGCAGGATTTCCTTGGTGTAGTCCAGCCGCCCGGCATCGTCGGCAGGCGCTTCATCCCGTGGGAAAAAGCGGCTGTAGTTCTTGGGCCTCTTCGCGAACTCCGGCTCTAACGGACCGACCAGAGTCACTCCATAAAATTTCAGATCCACGTTCGGTGGTCCGTCGCCCGGCTTTTCGGCGGGTTTCTTGTCCTTGCCGACCAGTGGCTTCATCGCAAAACGCAGCGGATAGCTACCCTTCTCCCATTTCACCTCGACCGAGGAAGCCAGCTTCATGCCGTCTTCCCATTTCAACTCCTGTTGGAAAACGCGCTTGCCATCGACAAACCACTCCGCGTCCGCCCGGCCGGGATCGAACGCGAACGAGCCGCGCACGCTGGCGTTGAGGATGACACGGTAGGTTCCCGGTTTTCCGATTTTCACCTCGGTGCTGACATCCGCCGGATCATAGAGCGAAACACTCATCTCGGACCCGCCGCGACCGGTGAATTTCCCCGCATTGATGCTCCGCTGCGGAGTGACGCGGCTTTCCAGAGGCACCGCTCTCGCGACGATCATTTCCGCCGCCTGCATGTATTTCTCCAACAGCAGCGGCGAAGTTGTTAGGACATCGCCGATGGTGTCGAAGCCGTAGCCGGTGTCGTCCGCCGGAAATTCCTCATCGGTGCGGAAGTCGATGCCCACCAGATCGCGGATCGTGTTGCGGTATTCCACGCGGTTCAGGCGGCGCAGGGTGACGCGGCCGGGATCGGGATGATTCGGGTCGAGCTTGAGCGCGCCGCGTTTGATCCAATCCTCCAGCTTGGCGAAATCCGTCGAAGGAATCCGGTCCTTTTTCGCGGGCGGCATCATCCCGCTACGGATGTTTTTCAGCACATGAACCCACAGCTCCGGCTGGTTCATGAGCTCGCCGGTGGAGCCGAACGTGTCGAAGGTGACCTTGCCCTTGTCCTCGCCGTCACCGTGGCAACTGTAACAGTGGTCCTCAAGGATCGGCAGGATTTCCTTTTCGTACTCCGCAGCATAGTCTTTCTCCCCGCGCCCCACCTGAGTCATGGCGACACAGGATAACAGGGCGAACAGCCGCGTTCGCCGGAGCGGTGAGAGAAAGTCAACGGAAGGCATCGTGGAAAATAGTGGGAAAATGATCGGAAACAAGGGAAGGAAGTCCGGCTCTACGTCGGAAACACGCGTGATCGTGCAGGAGATGTGAAAATCACCCCAACCGGGTTGGTTAACCGGAATCCGGCCGGATTGTTGCGGTTTCCGCAGGGATTTCTCGCTTCGCGGGCAAGACGGATAGGATAGATTGGCGGGAATGAAATCGGATCGGGTGGTCATCGTGGGCGGCGGAGTGATCGGGCTATGCTCTGCCTATTACGCCCTGAAACGCGGTTTCGCGGTGACCGTGATCGAGCGCGAGGCGGCGGGCGGAGACAATTGCTCGATGGGCAACGCGGGCATGATCGTCCCCAGCCATTTCACGCCGCTGGCCGCGCCGGGCATGATTTCGAAAGGTCTGCGCTGGATGTTCAATCCCGAGAGCCCGTTCTACGTCCGGCCGCGGGCGAATCTGGATTTGATGCGCTGGGGCTGGCTGTTTTATCGGCACTCGACCGAGCGGCACGTCGCGGCGTCGCGTGAATTGCTGCGGGATTTGAATTTGGAAAGCCGCAGGTTGTTCGCCGAGCTTTCGGCGGAAGAGGATTTCGGCTTGGTGAAACGTGGTTTGCTGATGCTTTGCAAAACGCGGAAGGGCCTTGATGAGGAAGCTCACGTCGCTAAGGAGGCGAATGAGATCGGGCTGCGAGCAGAAGTTCTCGATGCCGCGGCGACCGCATTGCTGGATCCGGCGATCACCATGGATGTCGCCGGTGCGGTCTATTTCCCGCAGGACTGCCACCTGAGCCCGAGCCGTTTCATGGCTTCGATGCGCCACCGCGTTCTCGAAGCGGGTGGGATCATCGAGAGCGGAGTCGTGATCAATGCCATCGAAACCCGCGTCGGCCAAGTGGTCGCCGTGACCGGAAACAGCCGCAAATTCGAAGGCGAAAAATTCGTCATCGCCGGTGGTTCTTGGAGCGCGGACTTGTTGAAATCCGTGGGCTTGAAATTGCCACTCCAGGCGGGAAAAGGCTACTCGCTCACGCTTCCATCGCCGCCGGAACTGCCGCAGCTTTGCTCGATCTTCGCCGAGGCCAAGGTCGCGATCACGCCGATGGACGGCAGCCTGCGCTTCGGCGGCACCATGGAAGTCGGCGGACTCGATCTAACGATCAACCCGGCCCGCGTGCGCGGCATCGTGAAATCGGTGAACGCCTATTTCCCGAAGTTTTCCGAAAAGGACTTCGAAGGCGTGAAACCGTGGGCGGGCTTGCGTCCGGTTTCACCTGACGGAGTTCCGTATCTCGGGCGGGTTCCCGGATTGAATAATCTGTTAGCCGCCAGCGGCCATGCGATGATGGGCCTGAGCCTCGGCCCGGTCAGCGGCAGGCTTGTCGCGGGTCTGCTGGCGGATGTTGCGCCATTTCGTCCGATTGAAGCGATGTCGCCCGGACGCTTTTAATCGGATTCAACGGACCTCCAGCGCCTTGTTCACCTGTTCCAACAGCGGCCACGGTTTTTCGTTAGCCAGCTCCAGGTTTCCATCCACTTTCAAACGCAGACCACCCAGCACTTCTGCTAGGTCAGCGATGAATGGCTGAACGGAAATCGGCGGTACGAGCTGCAAGCTGCCGGTGATCTCCGGTTTCGCATCCTCTCCCGATCTGCCGAATAGCAAGAATTTCCCGTCGCTGCCGAACTCGGCGTGATTTGGCGCAGTCTCGTCGGCAGCCACATCGTCAATCAGTCGGATACGGTCGGAAACCGGCTTTCCGGTGGCGGTGTCCCAGACGGTGATGGAATAGATGCCGACGTTCGGCGGATCCCAGAAAAAGCTGCGAGTAAGCGCCAGCGTCCCATCTGCCGACAGCGAACTGAGCAAAACGGTATCTGAGCTGGTGTCGGCGGTGAACAGCGCCGCTTCATCGATGACCGGATGCAACAAGACGTCGTTCCTAACATTCCAAATCTCGGTGGAGAAGAATTCCGTCTGCGCGACCACCGAATCATTTCCGTAAAACCGTGCATGGACGATGGGTGAGGAAAAACGCCGGCTCCATTCAGCGTCATCGTCTGGCTTGTCGGGGCTGATGATTTTCAACTCCGCATCATCGACGATGAGTTGCCTGTTCCCGGATTGATCGGCAGCAACCGGCTTCTTCGCAGTAGGAACTTCCTCTTCGTCTCCTGCCGGCCAGACCTTGTGCAGGCCTTTCGCATTGTTTGTTGTTAGCGCCGCTTGTGCGGGAACAGGTGCCTTGAATGGGACCAGCAACCGCCATGTCCTGGCTTTCCCGTCTTCCAACCGAATCGAGAAACCGTCCGAGGAATCCACACGAATGCCCGTCACCGTGCGGTCCGCGGCCAGCGGCCAGCCCAACGGCTCTCCCGTTTCAAGGCTGCTAACATGAATCGAGCGATCCGCCGCGGTGCTGATGAAGACCTTGCTGATCAAATCCACCTCGGCAAGCTGGGCGGGTTGCTCATGCGCGTTCGTCGTGATGGGAAACAGGTCGGGGCTATCCGGATTTGCGATGATCCGGGTGACTGAGGCGTTTCCGCGGTTGGACAGGGTCACGAGCAACGGCCCGGGTGCCTCCTCCTCCCGAGGCAGGAACCACAGGTCCGTGAAGGCTCCGCCCTGATAGTTCGGATGGCTGCCGTCGGCTGGAATCGGTTCGCCGATGCGGACGCCCTTGTCCACATCCCAAACCTCGACATATTGCGGAGCACGCCAAGGCGAGGCGACCACGGCGGCGTAGCGCCCGTCATCGGACAGTGTCACCGAGATGATTTCGCTGAGGTAATTGTCGCCTTCGTAGTCGAGCGTGAGCCACGGGCCTAATGGCTTTCCGGAAATTTCCCAAAAACGGAAAGTGATGGATCCATCGCCCGCTTCCGCGGTGCTGACCACGGTCACGCAGCGCAGGCCGTCACCGCTCTCGCCATACCAGGTGGGTTCCACCGCTTCGCCCTCGATGTCCACTTGCGCGAAGTCCGGCCGTGGCATCGCGGGTTCCAGATGATGGCTGTTAGCTGGAGGGATCATCGCGGGTGCCGCTTCGGGCAGCCAGAAGGAGCGCTCTTGAAAAAGGGTCCAGATGCGGGTGGCGGCGCTCGCATGTCCCGCTCTGGCGGATCGGGCGAGGTAGGCGAGGCCGCTGCGGGCGCTGGTGGATTTTGCCAGGCGGTTGATGCCTTCCTGGAAATCCGAAGCGGCAAGCGTGGCGACGGCCTGGCGTTTTTCCGTTTCAGCCACACCGCGGGCGGTGACCGCGGACTGGCGTTGGATGTTGGCATCACGCCGCTGGATGTCCGCTTCCTTCCGGCGCTCGTTGGCCACCCAGCCAAGCACCGCGGCGGCTCCGGCGAGGAGGGCGAGGACCATGCTCAGGATGGTCAGCAAACGCGCGCGCTGTTTCGCCCGCCGCAGTTGGCGCACCTTGTCACGCTGGGTGAGCTCGCCTAACGGCATGCCGATGGCTCCGGCGATGACCTTGAGTTTCGCGAGTTCCAGCCGCTCGGCATATTCGCGAACGGCTTCGGCGCGTTGGGCACGGGTCAATCCGGGTTGCTTTTCCAATACTTCTTCATAAGCGGCGGCGGTCGTCCATCCTTGTTCGGCCCTTCCACCGGGACGGCAATCCGCGGCGATCGGCTCGGTGCGCTCGGACCAGTCGATATTGCCGGATTCGTCCGGCACACCGAATTTCAACGGCTCGGGAAAACACTCGGCGGCCGCACCGAGGCGGGCGAGTTTTTCAGGATCGTCGGAAGCATTCGGTTCACCATCGATCATCAGCGCGAGAATGCGGTTGCTTTTGCCGATTTCCTTGAAATGCCGGATCTCATCGGCAACAAACCGCGACTGCACCGCACGCGGCGAACAGATCACGACTAACAGGCTGCTGTTTTCCAATGCGCGCCGGATGTTCACGGATAGATCGGCATCGGCGGGCAGTTCCTCCTCGTCACGGAACACCGGATAGAGCGTCGATGGGACCTGTTCGCCGCGCTGGTTGGGCTTTCCGACAAGATCCGTGGGAATTTCATAACTCTCCACCGTCTCGTGCAGCCACGTCGCCCACTTGCGGCCCATTTCCAGGTTGTCCGCGTGTCGATAGGAAATGAAAATCGCATAGCGGCGCGGTTGCGCCTCGCTGGGAGGATTCGGGGAGGTCATGGATTCTTGAAATGCGGAATCAATCCCGCGCGAGCTTTTTCCGATAGGCCATCGGGCTGATGCCGACAGCTTGCTTGAACTGCCGGGAGAAGGCGGATTGATCGGAGTAGCCGCACGAGAGGGCGATCTGCGCGATCGGCTCGTTGCTGCCGGAAAGACACTGGCAGGCGGCATCAATGCGGACTTTCACGAGATACTGGCCAGCGGTGACGTGAAAAAGCGAGCGAATGCGCTGGTCAAACTGATAGACCGAGAGTCCGGCCATTTCCGCCAAGCCAGGAAGGCGCAGAGCCTCGTCGTAGTGGCGGTGGATGTAATCCACTGCGCCTGATAGAGCCGCGAAATCCTCGCCCTGTTCACCCGGTGAATGGAGGTCGCGCGAAATGCCGCAGATCCCCGCGACCTGGCCGTTTTTCCCCATGACGGGCTCCTTGAAAGTGAGGCACCAGCCGCTGCGACCACCGGGGTAGAGGTGCAGTTCAAGATGATCGCGGATGGGATTTCCGCCACGCAGGATTTCCCGGTCTTGGAGCGCGAACGCATTTCCGAGCGGCGGTGGAAACAATTCCTCAGCCGTGAGCCCGAGTGCCGCATCTTTGTTATCGAGTCCGCAACGCGCGGCGAGCGTGTCGTTCACCGCCATGTAGCGGCCGTCGGCGTCCTTGACGAAAAAAACAATGTCCGGCACGCCATCGAAAAGCCGGTCCACCGGCAAGATGCCATCGAGCGATTCAAAGAACGATTTGCGAAGTGATGCGGCTTTGCCCATGCAGAGTTTCCCCGGTGCGGATTTCCTATACGAATTCGGAAGCCCCCGCTAGAGCATTCGCCAAGACCCCGATGCTATAAATCATGCAAACCATGAGCCAAGTTTCACTCCAAGTCATTGATTCGCACACGGAAGGCGAGCCCACACGGGTCGTCGTTTCCGGCGGGCCGGATCTTGGAAACGGCTCGATGGCGGAAAAAGCGAAGCGCCTGCGCGAGGACCACGACTGGTTGCGAAGCGCGGTTTGTAACGAGCCCCGCGGCCACGAGGCGATGGTCGGAGCATTGATCTGCGAACCCGGCGAACCGGACTGTGTCTGCGGCGTGATCTTCTTCAACAATCTCTCCACGCTCAACATGTGCATCCACGGCACCATCGGCCTCGCCGTCACGCTGACGCACATGGGAAAAATCGGTGTGGGCTCGCACCGCATCGACACACCCGTCGGTGTCGTGGTGGCGACCTTGCGCGAAGAGGGATCTGTGGAGGTGGCGAATGTTCCAAGCTACCGGAAAGCCGCCGCCGTCCCGGTCGAAGTTCCCGGTTACGGCACCGTACGTGGCGATATCGCCTGGGGCGGAAATTGGTTTTTCCTCATCGAAAACCAAGGCCCCCGCGTGGAATTCGTGAATCTCGAAACGCTGGTCGATTTCACCTGGCTCGTCCGCCTGGAACTGGAAAAACAAGGCATCACCGGTGACAACGACATGGAGATCGATCACATCGAGGTATTCGGCCCGCCGTCCGATTCATCTCTAGCAGATAGTCGCAATTTCGTCCTCTGCCCAGGCAAAGCCTACGATCGCTCGCCCTGCGGCACCGGCACCAGCGCCAAACTCGCCTGCCTCCACGCCGACGGAAAACTCAAGCCCGGCGAAACCTGGCGGCAAGCGGGCATTCTCGACACCGTCTTCCAAGGCAGCGTCGAGGAACAGCCCGATGGAAAAATCCTTCCCCGCGTCTCCGGCCGTGCCTGGGTGAACGGCGAGAGCACCTATCTTTTCAACCCCGCCGACCCGTTCCAGCACGGCATCCCAACATCAATCTAACACACATGTTATCATGAGCATCCAATGGAAGGGCGTCATGCCCGCGACACTGACCCAATTCAACGCCGACCTCACCATCGACCACGGCTTGATGGCCGAGCATGGCAAATGGCTGATCGACAACGGCTGCACCGCCATCGTCTGCCACGGATCGCTCGGTGAGGGCGCCACGCTGTCGTTTGCCGAAAAGCTCGCGCTGCAGAAAACCTACGTCGCCGCGCTTCCTAACACTCCGGTCATTCCCGGTGTCGCCGCGCTTTCCACCAAGGAAGCCGTCGATATCGCAAAAGCTGCGAAAGACAACGGCTGCCGCGGCCTGATGGTCCTGCCACCTTATCTCTACGCCTCCGATTGGCGTGAAATGAAGACGCACATGAAGGCCGTCATCGACGCGACCGACCTTCCCTGCATCATTTATAACAACCCGGTCGCCTACAAAACCGACTTCATCCCCGCGCAGATCAAGGAACTCGCCGACGAGTGCCCGAACGTCGAATCCGTCAAGGAATCCTCCACCGACGCCCGCCGCGTTGCCGGCATCCGCGAGCTTTGCGGCGACCGCCTCACGCTCGGCGTCGGCGTCGATGACTGCGCTCTCGAAGGCGCTGCAATGGGTGCGAAATTCTGGATCACCGGAGTCGGCGACGCGTTTCCCGCATACAACGTGAAACTCTGGGACCTCGCCACTAGCGGCAAAATCGAAGAAGCCATGCCGCTCTATCACTGGATGCTGCCGATGCTGCGGATGGACACCGTCGTGAAATTTGTCCAGCTCATCAAACTCCAACAGAACCTCGCCACCGGCGGCAAACTCGGCAATAACCGCGTCCGTCCCCCACGCCTCGAACTCACCGGAGCCGAACTCGCCGAAGCCACCGCCATTATCGAACTCGCACTCGCCACCGCTCCGGAAATAGCCTAAGCGTGACTGGAGAGTCTCGCCCCGTTTACAAATCCACTCCTTCATGATCACTCCACTTCTCGGCACCTCCTTCATCGGCTACTCCCGCTCCACCGGCACCGAGCCCTGCGGAAACGCAGTCCAGCCCGGCACCGGCACCCAGCTGGAACCCGCCTACCTAACCGCCACGCCCGCGGAAGTGGATCATGCCATGGCCCTCGCCGCCGCCGCATTCCCTGTTTATTCGAACCTATCAGGAAAAACCCGCTCCGGATTTCTGCGGGCCATCGCCTCGGAAATCGAATCGGTCGTCGATGACATCGTCGAGCGCGGCATCCTGGAAACCGCCTTGGCCGAACCCCGCCTGCGTGGGGAAACGGCGCGCACCACCGGCCAGCTCCGGATGTTCGCCAATCTTATCGAAGAAGGCTCGTGGGTCGATGCCCGCATCGACCGCGCCGATCCGGACCGCAAACCGATCCCGAAAGTCGATCTCCGCTCAATGCTCCGTCCGTTAGGTCCCGTCGCGGTTTTCTGCGCCAGCAATTTCCCGATGGCCTACTCCGTCGGCGGCGGTGACAGCGCGTCCGCGCTGGCAGCGGGTTGTCCGGTCATCGTCATCGCCCACGCTTCACATCCGGGAGTCGCGGAAATTGTCGCGAACGCCGTGATCCGCGCTGCAAAACTCACCAACATGCCGGAAGGCGTCTTCTCCGTGCTCTACGGCGGTGGTCGCAAGGTCGGCCAGGCGGTCGTCAAACATCCCGTCACCCAAGCCGTCGGCTTCACCGGTTCCCGCGCCGGTGGCACGGCGCTGATGGACACCGCCGCCAACCGCAAACAACCGATCCCCGTTTACGCCGAAATGAGTTCGGTGAATCCGATCGTCATCCTTCCAGGAGCCTTGGAGCGCGGCGAGGAAGCCCTAGCAGAAGCCTTCTTCGGATCACTCACCCTCGGCGTCGGCCAGTTCTGCACCAATCCCGGCCTCGTTTTCCTGCCAGCCGGCAAAGGCGAAACGTTTCTAACCAAACTCAAGTCCCTCATCGAGGCCGGAACTCCCGGCATGATGCTCAACGCGGCGATCTGCCAATCCTTCGCCGATTCCACCGCCGCCTTCGCCGCCGCGGATGGCGTGGAAACCCTCGCCCGCTCCACCGCCGAAGCCGGTCCCGGCCAAGGCGCTCCCGCCGTCTTCCTCGTTTCTATCAGCGACTTCCTCAAAAACGAAGCTCTCCAAGGCGAGATGTTCGGCCCCGCCACCTTGATCGTGCGCGGGACGCTGGGGGAAATCGAAGCCGCCATCCCGCATCTCGAAGGCCAGCTCACCGCCAGTCTCCACGCCACCGATGCCGAACTCGCTGCTAACAGCAGCCTCGTCCACGCCCTGCAAACCCGCGCCGGCCGCCTCATCTTCAACGGCTTCCCCACCGGTGTCGAAGTCTGCAACAGCATCGTCCACGGCGGCCCCTTCCCCGCGACCTCGGACGGGCGTAGTACTTCCGTCGGCACCATGGCCATCTTCCGCTTCTGCCGCGCCGTCGCCTGGCAGAGCTTCCCGGACGCCGCGCTGCCCGCGGAACTCCAGGAAGCAAATCCGTTAGGAATCAAGCGGATGGAGTGAAGTCAATGATACTCCGCAGCGAGGATGTCCAGCATCCCTGCGAGCCCGACCGCTTCTATTCCATTACCCAGCGGGAACGGCTCCTCAGCTCCGCAGACCACCAGGCTTCGTTCCGGCTTCACATCCTCGCGGGCGTGATGGAACCCTCTCTCCAAGCGTGGCGAGCGTCCGCGTTTGATTTCCACCGCCCACGGCTGCCGACGGCCCGGCAGTTCCAGCACCAGGTCGATTTCCGCTCCCGCCGCACTGCGGAAAAAACAAGCCCGCGCTCCCTGGGGCAGGTGGGCGATGATGTTCTCGACCACAAATCCCTCCCAACTCGCGCCCATCCGCGGATGGCCTAGCAAATTTTCCATGTCGCGGATGCCCAGCAACTGGTGCAGCAGGCCGCTGTCCCGTAGATAGATTTTCGGAGATTTCACCAGGCGCTTGGAAACATTCGCGTGCCATGGCTCCAGCCGCCGCACCAGAAACAGGTCCACGAACAGATCAATATAGGAGGCCAGGGTCTTTCCGGATACCGCCAGACTGCGGGCCAGTTGCGCCGCGTTCAACAAACCGCCCTGTTCGTGCGCGAGCATGGTCCAGAAACGCCGCAGGGTTTCCGCCGGAATGCGCGGACCGAGTTGCGGTATGTCCCGCTCCAGATAGCTCCGGAGGAAAGACTCGCGCCAGCGGCCGCTCTGTTCGTCATTACCAGCTAACAAACTATCAGGAAATCCACCCCGCAGCCAAAGGTCTTCCGTCATTCCGGCACCCACCTCGGTCACCGTCAAGCCGCTCAGTTCCAGCGTCGCCAGTCTTCCCGCGAGGCTCTCGCTGCTTTGCCGGAGCAGGTCCATCGAAGCCGATCCCAACAGCAGGAAGCGACCGCTTTTCCTCCCCGCGCGGCGCCCTTCGTCGATCAGGCTTCTCAGCACCGGAAATACCTCCGGCAGGCGGTGGATTTCGTCCAATATCACCAGCTTATCCTGATGCCGGGCCAGATAATCCGCCGGATCCGCCAGCTTGGCCAAGTCCGCCGGATGCTCCAAATCCAGATACAAGGCCCCTTGGGCATCTCCGATTTCCCGAGCCAGCGTGGTCTTCCCTACTTGCCGAGGCCCCAACAAGGCCACTGCGGGGAATTGCGACAGGAATTCCTGAGCTTCGCTCTGAAGAAATCTTGCAAACATCCTAGTAATATAGGGTTACAACTCCATAAATACAAGGTTAATTTAGCTCCCCGGGGCTCCCACCTAACCAAACTCACCAGATCCAATCCGGCTGATTGGATAAATCCCGTTTCAGCCGCTTGCCGCCGTCGTCCTTACCGTCGGAACCGGTCGAATAGAGCAGGTAGCCGGAGTCGGTGAGTTGGTAGTGGAACGGCTCTGCTGTCATGGTATCGACGATGACGGGACTGCCGGTTTCCTGAAGCCGCGCCGGGTAATGGCCGTCATTGAGACGATAGATTTCCAGATCGCAGGAGAGCATGGCTTGTTGGATCTGGGTTTGAATGCGGCAGGCGTTTTTAAAGGCCAAGCCAAAGCCGTTGTTTTTCATCGGATGTAGCCAGTATTCCCAACTCGAAGTGAACTCTCCGCGTTCGCGGGCCCGTTCACACGCTTGGAACCATGAACGAAGGTCGCGGCCCTCGCCAAGTTCCCGGCGAAGCTGAAGTCCCAGGCGGGCACATAACGCGGCGTTTTCCCGATACCACCCTGTGGGCAATTTTTTGGAAATCCGAATGAGAAGGTTACTTTGCCATTCGGGCACATTCGGGACATTCCCCCACGCGATGTATTCCGGATGCCTGTTCATCTCTTCGAACATGGCGAAAGATGCGAAATTTTCGACGTCCAACGCTCGTCGAAACCCATCCAAAAGATTCAACGTGGCAAACTCATTCCTGATAGATAGAATCCGGCTTTTATCCCACCCGGCCGTTTGCAATGCGCGGGCGAGTGTGGGTTGCAGGTGGCGGATCACCCTGCCTTGGATGAGTTGGCTAACCAAGGTTCCTTCCGATCCGATGAGTTTAGAGAGCCGAACCGCCATCGACAGGGTTTCATCGGCCAGTTGCGGGCGACCTGCCGCGAGTGCGAGTTCGGCGCGGAAACCCAGACTTTCGACGACGTCCGCGAGGCTCATGACATACCCGCTGGTCATGCCTAACCAATCCGTATCTGAGCTGGCAGCAAGCCGGTGCAGCATGGGAGAAGCCGTCTCCGGACGGCTCAACCCCGAACGCAACCCCGCGAGAATCTCACCGAATTTACGATCGAAGGCATCGAGGCAATCCGCATCGCTGCCGGTGAGTTCGAAATTCTGTTTCCAAACATCGAGATTCGGTTTCCCCTCGCCAACAAGGTAGCGTTTCCCGGTTTTGCAGGCCATTTTCTGCAACTTCGCCCTGGCTTGATCCGGCGGCCGGTTATGACCGTTGGATTGATCAAACCACCACTCGTCCCGTGCTTGGGCAAGGATGGGAACCATCGCGAAATTGTCCTCATCGCGAGGGAGCGGCTTGAGCGTTTCCGCGATAGATGTCGGACGTCCGGCGGCGCGCATTTCGGCGATGACGTCTCGTTTCATGCGCGCTCCGCGCCAGTCGATGAAGACGTAGGCGAGGATCAACAGCGAGCTTAGCGCGAGGAGCGTCTGGCAGAGGCGGCGGAACCATTTCTTGCGGAGCAGGGTTTTCATCGGTTGGAGTTTTCGGGTGAGTTGAGTCCTAGCAGGAATTCGGTTTCGAAGGGTGGACTTGAAGGCAGGTTCAGCGGCGGGCTGAGGATTTCGTTAGGTGGGATGGTGAGGAGCAGGCCGGCGGTGGCCGCCCAGCAGGTGGTTAGACCGATGATGAACGGCGTGGGAAACCACGCGACAGGCGGTTTCGGGAGAAACAGGGTTTTCCACTCGGCAGGTGGTCGGCGCAGCTCCATGGCGCGGAGTTGTGCTTCGAAGTCGATGTCGTCGCCGGAGTGCATGGGATCAAAGCTCTTCATATACGGGACGCAGGAGGTTGCGGAGTTTGTCTAAGCCGTAGCGATAACGGCTGGCGGCGGTGTTGAGCGGGATGTCGCAGATTTGGGAAATTTCATCGAAGGTGCGTTCCTGCCAGAGTTTGAGCACGACGACTTCGCGTTGTTCGGCGGGAAGTTGTTGGAGCGCGGTTTCGAGCTGCTGGCGGAAGGCTTCGCGGTCGGGGTCGGGGCTGCGTTCGAAGAGGTCCGGCAGGGATTGTTTCGCGTGATCGCGCCGCACCTTGGTCCGGCGCATGCGGTCGATGGCGGCGTGGTGGACCATCCGCAGCAGATAGGCGCGCTCGTTTTCGACGTCGGCAGGATTCACGCGGCCTGAGGCGAGTTTCAGGAAAACGTCCTGGAGCAAATCGCGGACGGACGTTTCGTCGCGCAGCAGGGCCATGCCATGGCGGAACATCGCCACCACGTGTTCGTCGTGAATCCGTTCGAGTTCTCTAGCTGTCAGTTCGCGCTTCGCACCGCCCATCATTGAACTGACGCGCGGGATGGGAAGTTTTGTCTAGGCCGGGTGAAGGAAACTTCACCTGAATTTCACGTGAGGTTTCACTCCGGAGCGCGTATGAAGTCCCCATGCGCAAAATCGGCCTGTTGACGTGGATGGGAATGGTGCCGATGTGGGCCGGGGAAATGCCGGAAAAAGCCGCGAGCTATCATGCGGCGCTGGCGAAACGCCCGGAAAGCGCGCAGCTGTTCCAGCGATTCCGCGACGCGTGGTTAGAGGAGCGGTCCGCGGAGGATCTTGAGAAGGAATTGTTAGCCCGTGCCGAGGCTGGGGAAGCGGGCGCCTGGGCGGCTCTCGGCCGGGCCTATCTGGCGGCAGGGAGAACGGAGAAGGCGCTTGAAGCTTTCGACAAGGCGCGGGAGCAGGCACCGGCGGCCTGGCTGGATCTTGAAACGGCGCGGCTGCGGCTGGCGGCCAGGGATTTCGCGGCGGCGGAAAAGGCCGCGCTGGCGATCCCCGAAGCGGACCCGCTGCGGCTGGATGCGGTGAAATTCGCGGGCTTGGCCTGTCTGCGCGCCGAGCGGATCGACGACGCTCTGGCCTATTGGAACAAAGCGGTGGCGGCGGCACCGGACGACCTCGGCCTGTTGGAGGATCTCACCGAACTGACCTGCCGTGAGGGCCGCCTGGATCTGGCGTTGGATTACTGCGGAAAATGGCGCGATGCGACGACGGACGCCTACAGCAAGGCGATGGCGACTTTAAGGCGTTCCGAGCTTCTGCTAGGTTCCCAGCGGTTTGACGAGGCGATGACGGAGATGGCCGCCGTTCTATCAGCTTCCGCGGATGACTCATGGTTCGAGCGTGAAACGCTGGCGCGGGCGGAACAGGCGCACCGCCAACGGGGGAACGCGACCGGCTGGGCGAAGTGGATCGGTGAAAAGGCCGGTGAACATCCGGCGCGGCTGAATTTCCGTCGCGCCCATTCCCAAGCGTTGGCCTCTGCGGGCAAATCGGACGAAGCGTTGGAAGTGTTGACCGAGGTGATGAGGCGGTCGCCGGGTGACATCACGGTGCGCTGGCAGCGGATCGGTTTGCTGGAACAGTCGATGAAACTGGCGCAAGCCTACGACGAGTGCGTGGAGCTGGCGGCCAAGGACAAGTCGGAGGCGGCCGGATTGCGGTTGGCCGAGCTGGCGTTCCGGTTGGAGAAGAAGAACGAGTTGAAGCGGGCGCTGGACGGTGTGCTGGCGGCAGCGGAACCGGCGAAACGGGTGGGTCTGGCCAGCCTCTACACGCGCTACGGCCTGCCCGAAGGATCCGAACGGATCTGGCGCGAGGAGGCGGTTGGCGAACAAAGCGGACAGGCGCTGCGCCAGTTAGGGAAGCATCTGAAAACGATGGGACGCGACCGCGACGCGATCGAGACATGGAAACAACTCGGTGCGCGGGAGGTGGCGCAGGACCGGATCGAGGCGGCCCAAATGCTTTCCGCAGCGGACGAGCGCGGGGCGGCGCGTGACATCCTGACCCTCGGCCTCGGAAAATTTTCGGCGGAGCCCGGTTACGAAGCGGCGTTGGCGGAATTGGCGATGGCCGATGACAAGGCGGACGAAGCGCGGGCGATTTACCTCAAACTTGCAAGGGCGGCCCAGCGGCCGGACGAGTTGGCAGCGGCGATCAGCGGTTGGCTCCGGACGTCAGTGGCGGCGACCGATCCGCTGAAAGACCTGGGCGAGGAAACGGCGGACCGATGCCTGCGTGCGGCTTGGTTGGCGGCGGCGGGAAAGCCATTGCCAACGGTGCGCGACGGCGACGACCTTGAGCGTTCTTCGAGAATGGCCTTGCTGCGTGAGCAAGGGCGGTGGGCGGAAGTCGTGACGATGATGGAGGCGGTTCCCGGCGAACGCGGCCCGCTTTTTCTCAACGAACTGGCGGAAGCGAAGACCGCGGCGGGCGACCTTCCGGGTGCTCTTGCGGCGGCTCAGGAATGGCGCGCGCGGGTAATGGATCAGACGGGATCGTGGCTTTTCGAGGCGGGCACGCTGGAAAAACTCGGCAAGCAGCAGGATGCCACCGCGTTGCTGCGGCGGGCTGCTGCGCGTTTCGAGGACAACGAGGACGTGGCACGGCGGTTGTTTGCGCTTCTTCAGGATTCCCTCGATCCACGCGAGGCGCTGGAGTGGGCGTGGAAGCGGCATGATCGTTCCCAAGACGAGGCGGTGCGCTCCGGCTGGTTGCGGGAAATCCTCCGGGTTTCGAAAGAGCGCGAGAAACTCGATGATTTGAAGGAACGCTTCGAGGAACGTGCCCGCCGCGATCCTGCGTCGCCGGGGCCGTTGATGGCGCTGGCGGAACTCGCCAAGGCCCGTGGCGATTCCCAGGCGGAGCTGGATTTGCTTCGTCGCGCGGCGGTGAATGCTCCGCGGGACAGGAACGTGGTTTCCGCCCTCGCAACGCTGGAAGAGCGTTCGGGAGAAACGGCCCGTGCGCTGGAACGCTACGTGGCATTGGCGCGTCTGGCTCCCGGACCGGACTCCGCGCGACAACTGGCGCAGGCGAAAATCCGTCTCGGCGACATCGAAGGCGGCATGCGCGACTTGCAGGCGCTGGCTGGGGAAAAAGGCATCGATCTCCGTGCGCTGGAACAAAGTGCGGGCGACCTCGCCTCGCGCGGCTACGTCGAGGAAGCGGCCCGGATGCTGGCGGCGGTCGATCCCGCGTCACGCACCGCGCGGTTGAATTTCGTGCTGGGGATGTTGCTCGATACCGATGGCCGCGAGGGGGAAGCGGTCGAGGCCTTCATCAAGGTGATGACCGAGCCCGACGATCCGGCGGAAAAACCGCAGTGGGCCGCCCTTGGCTACGACGGCTCGCCCCGCACCCGCCAGTATTCGCAGTTGCTCCAATCCTACGGCTCCCGGAACGAAGCCGTCCCTGGGACATTCACCGGCCTGAACGTGCCGCAATCGCTGTTCGAGGCGAAAATGATCGTGAAATCCCTGCTCGCGCGGCTCGCGATCCAGCAGGGCGGCGAAATCTGGGCGAAGGCGGCGACCGTCATCCCCGAGCTGGCGGTGGCGACGCCCGAACAATGGCGCGAGGTGATGGATTTCGCGAAATCGGGTGAGAATCGCGGTGAGATCAAATGGTGGGATTTCATCCAAGCTCACCCTGCCAATCCGCTCGGCATCGAGCTGCTGGTCGAATCCGGCCATTACTACCATCTCCGGCCCGAACAGGTGGATGCCTTGCTGAAAACCCATCCGCCCCTGCGCATCCAGGCCGTCCTGCGCTGGGGAAAAGGCGACTGGCGCGCGGACAATCTGGAGTTCCTCGAATCGATCAAACCGGTCGATTGGCAGGACAAATCCTTACACACCCAAGCGCTGTGGACGGTCGAGCGGATGTTCTATCAGGCGTATCACCAGGACGCCAAAGCGCCGGTCACGGCCGGCGAATGTGCGCGCGGCATCGCGGCGCTCGAAAAGGCCGGCCTCGCGGAATCTGAAGCGGCCCGCCTGGAGCTGCAGAAAGTCCGGTTGGCCTTGTTGGAGGAAAAACCGGAGGAATTCTTGAAACGTATCAACGCGTGGGTGCCGGCGACCGGCAAGCTGCCGATACAGCAATCCAGGGAATACGGATTCGGTCTTCCGGATGACGCCTTCGAACATTGGCGGAAAAAGGTGGATGACAAGACGGCCGAGGCCCTGATCGCGAGGATTGAGTCGCCCGTGCTGCGCTGCTATTTCAGCCGCGACCCGAAACCCGGGCAACGGCTCGCCCGGGTGAACCGCGAACTCGCCGCGCTGCCGAAAGACGCGCCGGTGGCAACGCGTAGTGCCCTGACCCGCATCAAATGGTCGTTCTACCAGCAGGGCGAGACCATGACCGAGGAGATGCGCAAGGAGCTGGAAGCCGCGGTGGCGGACGTTTCCGATCCGCGCTCGGCCTTCGAGGCGAAATTGCAGTTGATTTCCGCCGCACGGAGTGAGGGCGAACTGGCGGCAGCGGATCGCCTGAAACTCCAGGAACTCGCGACCATGCTGATGGCCTCGCCGGATGCCGAGGACCGGACGTTCGCAGCTCAATATGATGGCTATTTCGGCGGTTTTTCCGGGAATTCCCGGATGCGGAACACCCCGGTGGCGACCCGCTGGGGAGCGACCGCCAGCTACTCCTCCGGCGGCTACAGCCAGAATCGGCTCGCGCTGCCCGCCATCACCGCGATGACCGACAGGGACCAAGCCGTCCGCGAGGCCGCCAGACTCTTGGAAAACGCCGCCCGCACCTCGGCCGGACAAACTGGAAATTTGAGCGATGAAATCAAGGCGCTGTCCGTCGCCGGCTTGCTGGACGACGCGTTGGCCCGGATTTCCCTGCCCCCGGATGCAGGTCTCGGGCGGCGGGTCGCGATGATCACGCTATGGGAAGCTTGCTCGAAGACCGACCGCAGCCGCGAGCTGCTGGCCGAAATCGCAAAATCGCGGCCCTGGGAAACGCGCTGGACCGTGGACCTCGCCCTGCGCACGACTGACGATGGGGAAATGCGCCGGCTTCTCGACAGCGTCGCGGAACGTGGGGATTTCAACCGGATCCTGGAAAGTCTCATTCCGGGGCAAGGCGGCACAGGCCTTGCGCGGCTGAATCGTCTCGCGGATTGGGCTCCGCAGGCGAAGGGGGATCGAGGCTGGATGGGGCCAGCCGTGTTGCTCGTGTCGAAGGACGCGGAAGAACCGTCACGCCAATGTTTTCGCCGCTATATCGAGCTGATTCTCGATGACCGCAGATTGGGCGAACTGGGCTTCCGTGCGATGTTCGCCGCCAGCCGGGCGGAAACGCCGGAAGCCGTCACCGATGCGGCGCGCCGGGCGCTCCTTTCGGGTGCCTACACTTCGACTGAGAGCAGCCTGTCCGTCCGCTCACAGGAAAACATGCAGCTCGCCGCGCTGGAGCATCTGGTTCTAGCGGCAGGGAAGGACGGCGACGAGGTGGCGTTTCCCGCGGAGTTCCGCGAGCGGTTGAAGTCCGTGGATCCCGATTCCGCGGCTTGGCTCGCCAACATGCTGGCGGCGAAAACCGTGGCAGAACTACCCGATGTCTCGAACCTCCAGGCGAAGTCCACCGGCTGGGTCGCTCTGGCCCGTCACGAAGCCGCCATGCTGCGGGCGGTGAAAATGCCGGGCCGCGACGCGTGGCTCACCGGAGTTTTCCGCGACAACCAATATCAGTCCCTTTCCGAAAACCTCCGCCACGTCATCCGGGAAATCCTGCTCGACGCCGTGAAAAAGAAGACCGTGCCGGATCGCGTTTTCACCTGGCTGGAAGCCGCCGCAGGCCCGCGCAAGAACTGGGAAAAGCCGGTTTCGCCCGCCGATCGCTCCGCCGGGAAAGCGAACCCGAACATCCATCTCCCGCAGGCCGCCGCGCTCGTACTGAACGCCGCGATGACCACCGACTCCGAGACGCTGCTGGAAGTGCTGGATCTTTTTCGCAAGGCCCGGGTGCCTGTGACCCAAACGGATGCGGCTTTCACCCGCTTGGGAAAATGGTGGAACGTGGAAATGCAGCCGCCGCGCAACGCAACGTTCGCGGAGCTGCTTGGCAACAAACGCGACGCCGCCTACACGCTCGGAGTCTGGTGGTCGAACGGCGCTCCCGCTGGCAAACTCCAGTTCGTATGGGGCCTCCCGCAATTGCTCAGGATTGTCCAGCAGGGGAAACGCGCGGAAATGGTGAAGGCCGTGAACGAAAACCCGGAAGCCGGATTTCCGGACATTCTGATGGCGAGCCTCGTGACCAGCGACAACACTTTCAAGCGGCGCGCGCTGCTCAAGGCCGCTCCCGATCTTGAGAAAATTCCCGCCGACATCCGCCGCGCGGTCATCGACTATCTGACCGAAGGCATGGGAACCGGAGACCTGAAGGGCCTGCCCGACCTAGCATCGGCGCGATTGCGGGAAAAGCTCGCCGCCGCAAGCAAGCAGCGGATCGCCTCGGCACGGCAAACCTATCAGCACATCAAGTCGCAGCGCTCGGCCAACCACAGCTACCAGATCGGATTAATGCTGGGTCAGGTGATTGCGGACGATGAGGCATTCGTCACCGAAGTTCTCGCCGACTGGCGTCCTCTGGCGGAGGCCGACAAGAGCGGCAAGGAAATCGAGGCCCTCATCGGCGGAATGCTTTCCAATGCCGGCCAAGACCCTGCAACGATGATGTACATCCTGCGCCTGCTCGATTCGCTATGGAAGGGCTCGCCGCCTCCCCGGCAACAGAACTCCAGCGGGTTGGATCCCTTCCAAGGCTTTTGGAGTCGCACCGGACCACGCGCCTTGCATGACCCGCAACTTTGGCAGCAGGTCGCCTCGCTGTCGCCAAAAACGCAGGCGCGCTTGTGGCTGACGGCTCCCGATTATGACCTCCGGGATATCGAAGCCGACGCCAAGCTCGCGACCACCCTCCGCGAGGCGGCCAAGGGCAGTGAGGTGACCCGCGCCGCCTTGGAGTGGTCTCTGCAATGCTCCTCGTTCCGGCGTGACCGGAAGACCAAGGTGGACAGTGATACCCTGCTTGGCTTTGTGAAGGCACTCATCACCGCAGGTTCTTCCCCCGAGAGTGTCGCTGGGTTCCTGAGCAACAACTACCAGATGCTTTCAAACATGGATCATCCGGGCGCGGTGATGGCGGAGACGCCGGTTTTGCTCGCGGGGCTGAAGACATTACCTGCCGAGCAGGCCGGAAATTTTGTCCAATACGTCGAACGCCTGTGGGATAAGGCCTTGCGCGACCGCCGCAAGGCTCCCGGAAACAATTCCGGAACCGCGCTGTCCGAACCCGTCTATCCGGTGGAAACCGTGGCCTTGCTGAAATTCGCTTTCACCCGCAGTCCCGATCTTTCGCGCTCCAACTCCTTCAGCTACGGAATGACCCCCATCGTGCTCGCCACTGGCGATGCCGAATTGCTCGACCTGTGGTTGAAGATCAGTGGAAAATCGCTCATCGGCAACCTTCAGCTCATCATCGTGCTGCTGGAAAAGGACCGCATTGCCGACGCCGTGGCGCTGGCTCCCTCAGCGGGCGGGAACTTTTGGTCCTCCAGTGAGTTCAGCTCGAAACTGGAGTCGCTGGTGCCGAAACTCAGCTCCGTCCCCACCCCGCAATCCATAAGCCTGATGTTCCGGCTGTCCCTGCTGAGTGACGCCAGAGGAACCGAAGCTCCTTCGGAAAAATACTCCACGCGGAAATCCCGGCTTATTGAGGACTTCGAGCGTGTCCGGGGCTCCTTGACGCCTGAGGATCGCGTCAACCTTTGCGTAGCTCTCGGTCTGAACCGCGCGTTAGTTCAAAAACACGTTCCTGCGCTCGACGAGTTCGCCAGCGAGGCGGCGGCCAACGAGCTCCGGAAAATCCTCATCTCCGGAGAATTCGGCTCGTCCTTGGCCCAACTCTTCGTCCCGGCCGTCTGCTCGCGGGTGTATGCTAACGACCTTTCCGGCATCCCCCTCGTTGCCGCAGCCATCACCACCACGCCGCCGGGACCGAGCGGTGATAGCCAGATCTACCGCTACGTCACCGGCCCGCTCCATGGCTGCCTGGCAGCCTATGCCGCTCGGCTCGATGGGAAGCTTCCGGCAGCCGCAGTGAAAGCCATCCTCAGCTACGCCGAGGCGCTCGCGGCTCGCAAGAGCAAGTTGTCGCAGGGACCCGCTTCGTGGTACATTCACCTTGTCGCGACCGATGCGGCCTCGCTGGATGCCGACCTGAAACGCTGCGGGCTTGAAGGCGTGAAGCCCGCCGTCAGCTTCAACCGCGATGGCGGGGGCGCCCGCGAAAAGGTCCAAGCCATGATGCGCGTCGCCTTGCTCCATCCCGTCGCGTCGGAAGCCCTGTTGGAATCCCTCGGCTCGTCGGAGCACTACAGTTCCTCCACCAGTGCGATCCTGCCCTCGCTGCAAGAATCCTCACTGCGCGCTAGGATTTCCCCGGCATTTTTTCTCAAGTGGAGCCGCCACCTACGGGCCCTACCCGCGAAAGACCTGGAGGCCATGAATCTCTACGCCACAGAACGGCGCGGCGATTTCGACGAGACCCAGCGGGCCGAACTCGATGGCTTGCTGCAGCGGTTGCAGGAAAGGTCCCTACCGAGGATTCCCGCTCAAATCGAGGAAATGCGCCTCCGGCAGTTGGAGGAAAACAAGCTTCACCAGGAACGGCGGGAGAAAAACGAAATACAGGAACTGAAGCGCATGGCCCTGCCTCGCTGATCTTTCCCGCTTCAAGCGGATGGAGTGAAATCAACGATGCCACGCCAAGGCGGAAAGCGAAAAAGATTCAGACAAGTTAAGGATTGTCACATTGGGGCTGAAAAGGCATTTTCCCCGCATGGTACGTTACCGGCCCAATGTCGCCGCATTGATCGTGAACCCAGTGGGAAACCTGCTGATTTGCGAACGCTGGACGATCCCCGGTGCGTGGCAATTTCCACAAGGCGGCGTCGATGCGGGTGAAACGCTGGAGCAGGCGCTCTATCGCGAAGTGCTCGAGGAGGTCGGTCTCGATGCGAAGCACTACGAGGTCGTCGACCGCCGCGAGGGTTACCGCTACCTCTATCCCCAGCACGCCCGGGGGAAAAAGCTCCGCAAGCACGGCAGCCACGGCCAGGAGCAAACCTACTTTCTCTGCCATCTGAAACCTGACGCACCTCAGGTCAACGTAAAGCAAAAGCAGCGCGAGTTCCGCGCCTACCGCTGGATCCTGCCGATCGAGTTCGACCTCGACTGGCTGCCAGTCTTCAAACGCGACGTCTACCGGGAAGTCATGCGCGACTTCTTCAACGTCGAGCTCTAGCAAAACCTAACGGGCGTGGTCCGCGGGAACATCCGCTCCCGACCAGATCCGCTTCTGCGTCCAGTCTTCCGCCGGAGCCACCCACAACGGGTCGTCCGCCGACAGGCCGAGGTGCAGCAATCCATCGAGGCAAAGATACAGGCTGCCGGTGGAAATGTAGCCCTCCCTGACCGCCGGCTGATAGCCCGCGACTCCCGCCCGCAACCAGCCGTCCGCATCGAAGGTGCCGGGTGCCTCGGTCATGCGGCGGATAACGGCATTGAGCGAGCAACGAACGGCAGCAGACTTGATGGATTTCGGCAGCTCGTGGCGCAGGGCAATCAGTGAAAGCGTTTGAAATGCCCCGAACCGGTAGGCGCTCGACCGGCCGATGACGGGAAACGTTCCTTCCGGGGAAATCATCCGTTCCTGGACTTCGGCATAACGTTGCGCCCGTCCGAGAATCTTCGGGAGCTGATCCCCCAGCGGCGATTTCCTCTCCTGGCAAACCTCCAGCACGGCGATCAGCGCGGGTTGGATCACGAAGCTGTTATAATAATCCCAGTGATGGTCCGGGCCGTCGCCGTAGGTGCCGTCGCCAAGATACCATTCCTCATGTTTGGTTAGAGCCTTCTCGATTGGAGCCATCTCGCACTCGCCGGTGAGTTTCCATAACGAAGCCTCGACCAACGCGGAAAACAGCAGCCAGTTGCTCTCGTAGGGCTTGATCTTGCTGGTGGCTTTCAACGCGGCGACCACGTTCGCCCGCTGCGCTTCATCGAGCGGCTTCCAAAGCTGATCGGGTGCCCGCAGCAGCGCCAGTGATAGAAACGCCGCGTCCACCAGCGGTTGGCCGCCTTTGGTGAAGTTCATGAAATCCGGCGACTGCGGGTCGGTGGCGTGGACTAGGGCCTTGTTGGAAAGGGTGATGTAGCGGGCCCGCAAACGGCCTTCCGGCGTATCGTCCGCACCCAGCGCCAGCCATGGAGCGATTCCGGAAAGCGTCCGGCCGAAGGCCTCAAGGCAGGTGTATTCCCGCCGCGGTTCCTCACCGGGCCCGAGTGGAATGCGCTTTTTCAGATTTCCTTCCGCCAGCGATTCCATGACCGGCCGAGCGATGCGATCCAAAGTCTTCACCGCATACTCGCGATCCCGGGTTGCCGTCGTTTGCGCGGAAGAAACTTGAGCGCACACCATCAAAACCGGGAGCAGGAAAATCCATCGCATGGAAAAGACTACATGCGGAGCCGCGCTTGCTGGCAATCTGAATGGAACCACCCGAAATGGGGAGGGCGCGCCCCTTTCTCTAACATCAATTATCCAGCCGCAGTTTCGCGACCGGGCAAAGCGCGGAATCAGGCCGCACCTTGAGTGCTTCTGAAATCGCTTCCGGCGTGCGTTTGACGACACCTTTGAATGCCTGCGCTCCGTTGATTTTCACGGTGATCTCCTTGTCCAGATTCACGAGGGCATCGGACAAGCGAAGCGTGATGCCTTTCGGGACATCACCATCCAAGATGATTTCGTTGCCCTTTGCCTTAGCGACAATCTTGTGACCGGCTTTCGCGCTGCCGGGCGGAATTTCCAGCCAGTAGAATTGATCGTGGGTGACGTCGTCCTGGAACCAGACGATTTGATCGGGCCAAGGATTGCGTGCGTGCTTCGCCATCCACGGCACGGCCTCGGCGTCCTTGCCGTCCATCCAGTGCGGCAGGCCTTTGTAGATTTTCACGAAATGCTCGTAACCCTTCGGATCGGCTTTCCGCAGGTCAGCGAGCTCCCTTTCCTTCGCAGCCGCGATCTTGTTCCGGTCATACGCCGCGTCCTCCCCGCCCATGAAAAGAGCGAACGGCAGATTTCTAACTCCAACCAGCGATGCCTCGTTCGGATGCCCTGCCATCATCGCCACCGCGGCAAAACGATCCGCCATCCGCGGGGCGAGCTGCCACACGCCGTCGCCACCGGCCGAGTAGCCCATCAGATAGATGCGGTTCGGATCGACGCCGCGGGTGGCGATCATGTCCGCGATGAGACGGTCGAACAACGGATCGATGTGGCCTTCATGCCACAGGTTCCAGGTATTCGTCGGCGCACGGGGCGCGACGTAGATCCCCTCCTTCGGCTGATAGAGTTTGATCTGGTTCTGCCACTGTCCGTCATTCATCGCCGCCGGGCCGTTGCCGCCGCCGTGCATGGAAATCCAAAGGCTGCGTTTGCCTTCCGGTGCCGTGCCGAATTCCTTTTCCAACCAACGCAGCGTCTTGTCGCCGAGGGTGATGGATTTCGCGGCGACTTCGGCGGCGCGTTCGGTTTTCAATGTGGCCAATGTTTCAGCGGCCATTTGATCCCGAAGCTTCTCCGCCTGGGCGCGGGAAAGCGAACCATCGGCCGGGGCGGCCCACGCCGTGGCAACGGACAGCAGAACGAGGAGCATTCTCATGCCCTGATGGCATGCGGTTTCACCCGCGATGTCCACGCTTTGTTTGCCGCCCTCAGGATGTTAGAAAATCATGGCTTCGGATTCAACCGGAGGTGCAGGCTGGTGCGCGGCTTGCCTCCGGCCATCCACTTCCTGTAGCCAATCCCCTGAAGGCGATCGGTGGCGGAGCTGAGGCGCTTCAGGTTCTCCTCGTTTGCCAGGCGCTGCATTTCTTCCGACGCCTCTCCACCGAGCGTTTCGGCCTCGGTCTTATTTAGCTGATAGAAATCCCGCCCCCAAACCCGGATGGGAGCGAAATCGATTTCCACAATCATGCCCGTATCGCCGCTCGTTCCCGAGGTTTTCAGGTATTTCGAGAAATTGCCGGCCATCGACTTCGAGGTTCCCAACATCCACAGTTCGTCATTCATCGTGACACCCGGGATGAAGTCTCCGCCGATGAACGGTAGCGGCGGATACCAAGTCACGAGGCCATCGGATTCCAGCGATTGCGGCAGGATCAGCGGAAGGTCTTCTCCGGACAATTCACTGGCCCATGCGGTGAGGCTCCTCCAACTCTGCGCGAACGATTTCCCCGAAGCATCCAGTTTCGCCCGATCCTTGACGGGTCTCGCGATGACGAAACGCGGTGCCCGGCCGTTATTCACCGTCTCCTGGGAGATTCCCGGGATCGCCGGAATCTCTCCCTGAAAATCCGCCACCAGCGCGACCTCGTCGCCAATGCCAGCCCGGAACTCATCGCGGTATGCATGGTTGATGCCCTGGATTTCGGTCATCAAGCGCGGCAAGACGCCTTCAGGAATCATCGCCAGCATCGGGTTGCCGGAAGACATCGTCTCGCCAAGCACCGCGTCGATCAACACGCCGAAGTGTTCCATCCGTTTCCATGCGAGATCATTCCGGCCGCGGTTCTGCACCCACTGGATGCGGATCGCCGGATTCGCGGCGAGCGCGGCATCCGTCATGCGCAGCGGCGTGTCATAGTCAAGTGAGGGATCCGGCCAACCGCCGCGCGACTCGAATCTCCACCCTTTGTCCTCACAAACCACCGCCGACCATGCCGACGCGTCCCGCTTCGCGAGATCATGTTCGACATCCGCCAGGCTGGTTAGAATCTCGCGGAACAGGCGCTCCTCGTGCAACGGAGGCCGGATGGCGCGGGCAAGCGACTTCCAATAGTCCGACGAATCGAGCCACGGCAACGCCGCCTTGACCATCGGCTCGGAAAGATAGGCCACGCCGGTGATGCGTTTGTCGGCAAACTCATGGGTCCACTTCAGGTCATCGCTGGCGGCAATCGATTCCTCCGGAGTCGTGGCCAGGCGGAACCCTTCCTTGCCATCGCCGAAATAAATCAGGATGCGTCCGTCCACCACCCCGCAAGCGATGGTGAAGCGCACGTTTTCCATGGCGGCCAGCAAGCGCTCGACGCGCTCCGGTGAGAGCTGCTTCAGCAATTCCTCGCTGCCGCTTTGCTCCGTCATCTTCTTGCGCGCTTCCGCAACGGCTTCGCCGAAAATCTCGCGCCCGCTGATCTCGAAACCGGCCAGCGTCACGCCGCTCGCCTCGAAGCTCACGGGGGCCGCGGAGGCGGTGGAAACCAACAGGTCTTCAAGCCCCTTTGACACCGCTTCCACGCACTCCGTCTGCTTGTCTTTGCCGGGTTTCCATCCGACCACCACGCTGGGAATCTGAAGGCGCGAATCCTTCTCAATCGCGTCCATCCATTTCTCCAACAAATCGTCTGAAAGCCCGTCCGCGAGCTTCGAAAAATCCGGAGGAGAATCCTTCCCTGCCGCGGCATCCAGCATCGAGCCCAGTGCGAAACCCACCCACGCCGATGACAAATCCCGGTAGGTTTCTCCAACCATCTGCAGCTGGGCACCCATGCCAGGTCCGAGAAACAGAAACGCCTCGTCGCCCACATAAGGCATCACCTTACGGATTTCCTCTTCCCCCCGTGCGAAGTCTTCCTCTCCGTTCTCCAGCTTGGGAATGCTCGCGCGTGGAATTCCGGCCATGAGATCCCGGAGCATCTCGTCCCCGTGGTATCCCGAAACAAACAAATCCGCATCCCGCGGGACCCGCGTGGCGAACCCGAGATGGGTGGCGACGGGCAACACCGCCGCGACCACAGGCGCGTTCGCCCCGGACCTGACGGCCGGGGATTTCTTCCCGCAACCGGTTGATAGAATGAGAACAGCGGCTCCCGCGAGCATTCCGTATCGTTTGAACATGGAATGAAGCTTGTCTAACTTCACCTTCCAATGCAAAGCCCAATTCCATCCGATTGGGATTCCGAGAAACCGGCTCAGCGGGCCGCCGGATCCTCCGCCACCCCGTTCCCCAACCCACCTGGATCCCCGCAAATTCCGGTTAGCAACGCGAGGGTCCGGAGGAAAAATCCCGCCTTCGACCTCCACGGGCGGGCCGGGCGGACGATTTCCCAACCGGATTTCACGGCGATTTCCGTTAGTTCTGGTGAGGGATTGACGACGGTGACCGCATCGCAGAGTTCGAGCATCGGCAGGTCCGCCGTGCTGTCGGTGTAGCCGTGGCAATGGCGCAGCTTGCCGTTTTCGAAATACGAGGCGGGTAGTAGTTCCCTCAAGCGTTCCACTTTCGCGGCACCCTTGTGGTTTTCCAGATCGGGAAAAAATTCTCCCGTTTTGACCGGCGTGCCGAGAGTCAGATCGAAGCCGAGTTCGCGCCCGATTTCGGAAACGTAGAACTCCGGGCTGGCCGAAGCGAGGATGAGCAAATGACCGGCGGCACGATGGAGTTCGAGTTTTCCGCGAAGCTCCGGATAGATCGCCGGCATCAGGGAGGCGGCGAATTCACGCGAATATTCCGCGAGGGTTTCCGGATTCATTTTCCAAAGGTAACTGAGGAAAACCCGCTTCATGCCACCGGCTCCCAACAAACCCGTGAGCGGAAGAAACGCGAGGAATACGGGAAGAAAAATCCCCCGCGACGCCTCGCGACGGAGGACGAAATGACGGAACAACAGCTGGCAATCCCACGCGATCAAGGTGCCGTCGAGATCGAACAGGGCGATGCCGGAGGGCGGCGTGGAAGGAAGGGAATCAGGCACGCGGCGGAGTTTTCAACCGGGCAGGCCAAGTTTCAAGCTTTCCACCCATCACTTGTGGCAACACGACGGGAGTTCCTCCGGTGCCTTGACCGGCGCTCCGTAAAGTTCCGCAGGGATCGTGCCGTGAAGGCGCACGGCCAGCAGCAGAGCCGTGATCAAGGCGAGTCCCCGGCGCATGCGGCCCATGGCGAGCGGGGTCATTTTCGCGCGGATGCGGTGGAATTGGTGCTGCGCGAGCCAGAGCAGCGGCACGGTGCCGAGACCGAAGGCAAGGGTGAACTCGGCACCTTTCGCGGCGGAGCCGGCTAACAGGGCCGCGCCGAACACCAGATAGAGCGGGCCGCAGGGAAGAAGCGGCGTGAGGAGTCCCATCAGGGAAGCGCCGCCGTAGGCCGAGAGCTTGCACGCCTTGAAGCGGGCGCGGGCGGTGAAACGGTTGAGGATGGCCGGGCGCGGGACTTTCTTGTCCAGACCGAGCGCCATGATCAACAGGACGCCGACCATCACCCATGGCAGCAGGACGGCGGGTGAGTTGAAAAACCACTTGAGCGGCTGCTGGCCGAGCGCGCCGCAGAGGGCTCCGATGAGGCCGTAGGAAACGAGGCGCGAACCGTGATAGAGCGAGGCGGCTGTCAACCGCTCGCCTTCGGATTTCGCCAAGGTGCCGAGGCCGCACGCGATGGGTCCGCACATGCCGGCGCAGTGGAAACTGGTGGCAAGTCCGGCAACGAGGGCGGCGACAGTGGTCATGGAAAATTCAGCGTTTCACCTCGATCTGCTGCGGCGAGAATTTCACGGCAACAGAGATCAGGGCGGACCAGGCGGTGAGCAACAGAACGAACGCGAGCACGATGTAAATCCATGGATTTCGCGAGACGAAGGCGGAAACGGTTTTCATGAATGGTTAGGGCTTGGGAGTTTTGAGGGATTGCGGATTCGGGCCGAGGAAACGGGCGGTCTTTTTCAGGACAACATCGCCGGGATCGGCATGGACCTCGATGACGATGTCCGAGGTGCCGATGTAGGAGGCGACGGGAGCATATACGACGCAGGTGCGGGACATTTCGCTGAGAGCGGGCAGGGAAAACGATTGTTCCGCGCCGCTGAGCTGATAGCCCGCCGGAGTTTCCTGGCCGAGGTGGATGGTGACGGTGGCGGTCTGGTTGCGTTTGTTGAAAACGCGGACTTTGTAAATATTTCTAACGGAAGTCTCGTCGAGGAAGAATCCCGCTCCGCCGGTGCGCGAAATGGTGGCGGTGAACGGGCGCGCCTTGTTGGAGGCGACGAGGATCAGCATCGTCAGCCCGAGACCGGCGAGGGCGCAATAGGCATAGACGCGCGGCCGGAGGTAGCGGCGCTTTTTCTCCGCAAAGCCGTTGAAGGAATCGTAGCGGATCAGTCCTTTCGGCCGGTCCACCTTGGTCATGATGTCGTCGCAGGCATCGATACAGGCGGTGCAGCCGATGCATTCGAGCTGGAGGCCGTTGCGGATGTCGATGCCGGTCGGGCAGACCTGCACGCAGCGTCGGCAGTCGATGCAGTCACCCTCCGCCTTGCCCTTGGCGCCGCGGGGTTCGCCGCGTTTCTCGTCGTAACCGACGTTAATGGTATCGTCGTCTGTTAGCGCGCTCTGCAGGCGTCCGTAGGGACACATGATGATGCAGAACTGCTCGCGGAAATAGCCGAAGCAGAACCACAGGACGAGCGTCAGGAAAAGCACGATGGCGAACGCGGTGGCATGCTGCATCGGTCCCTCCTGCATGAAATCATAGAGCCGTTCCAGCGAGACGATGTAGGAGAGGAAAACATGCGCGATGACGGCGGCGATCGCGGCGAAGAGGAAATGTTTGAGGAGACGCTTCGCGATTTTCCCCGCCGTCCAGGGCGCATTCTCCAATGCCCGCCGCGCGGGAGCATCGCCTTCGATCCAGCGTTCGATACGACGATAGACGTGATCCAGAAAAACCGTGTAAGGACACGCCCAGCCACACCAGACCCGGCCTAACAGCGATGTGGCGAAGAACAGGACAAACCCGAGTCCGCTGATCGCGAAAAACATCACCCACAGATCCTGCGGCACCAGCGTGAGACCGAAGAGGTGGAACATCCGGTTTTCCACGTCGAGGAATACGGCCGGATTACCATTGATCGGAATCCACGGCAGCAGCACGTAAACCGCGATGAGCAACACGCCAACGAAACGGCGGGAAATGTTCCAAGGTCCTTTGACATCCGCTGGATGCAGGAAATAACGCGAACCATCCTCATTGATGGTGGTCACGGAGACCAGGTTCGGTTTCTTGAGGGTGGACATGGAAGACGGCAACTGTCCCACGGAATCCCCTCACCCGCTCCGCATCTCCTGCGCTAATCCGCGCAAGAGCTATGCTAAAATTCGCGGGGTTGGGTGAAATTACGACACTTTCCAACTTCTCTTCGGGCAATGTCCGGGGCATGTTGCTTCCCTGATGGAACCGTTGCAGGCACTCTCCCGATTCATCTACCTCTGTGTCCTCCTCGCCGGACCGGTCGCCTGGGGTCTGTGGATTTTGTTCAAACGCCGCTGGGATCTGGCCTACGACGGTAGGGTGGAAGCCAGCTCCGAGGAAATCCTGGAAGAACTCGACCGCGAGTTCATTCCTTTCCGCCGGACGACGATCCGGACGCAGACGGAATACCTACCATTTCTTTTCGAATGCATCCGCGAAAACATCGACTCCGGATTTGAGGACCCGCAGATGTATTCTCTGTTGAAGAGAATCGAACTTCACCGCCCGGATGAGGAAAAGAGCGCGATGTTCACCGTCGTTTGCGGTGACCAGCGAAGCGACCTCCACCTCCGCTGGGTCCGCGATTCGTGCGACCGGATCTTGCTCCGCATCCAAGGCGCGCCGCGAATCATCCGCGCGCTCAAGGAGCACCAACGGCGGATTCCGAAAGCGGTGATGGGAATGGCTTGAGGGGTTTGACAGGCTTTAAAAATCACCCTCTCATTTCTCGGGCCATCGGATCGTTGGCACCTTGCCTGCCCAGAACGGCTGGGCGGGATCGAAAAGATCCATGCCGTTCAAAATCACCCTGCCGTCCTGCTGGATGTCAACAGTGGTCGCGCTGTTGTCCACCCGGAGGATGACCGCCTTGCCGCCTAACGCCTTCCGATCGAAAATTCCTGTTCCAGCCACCAAAGGAGTCACGAGGATCGGTCGGCTCGGGTTGCCCGCGGCATTCATCCCTGACAGATAGGAAAACGCGCATTTCTCCAAATTCATCAGGGGCCCCGGCTTGCGCCCGTTCCTTTCACTAGGGGTTTCCAGAGCAAAAATGAAATCGGTTGCGGCGATGCCGGCGGCAATCAACTGGAAAAGACAATCATTCGCGGTGGTTCCCTTCAGATCCGCATTTGTTTTCGTAGCCTCCTTCACCCTTGCGGCCGTTTCCTCATTGGGAAACGAGCCATACTCGGATTCAAACTCGAACAAAGCCAGGCCGCATTGTCGTGCGTTGTTGATCGCCAGGGTTCGCAGTTCCTTCATCTTCAGCTCCTCTGCCGCCACTTCCTCAGGGGAAGGCGGGATGACCGCGCGGCTGCGGTTTGTCTTCGTCCTCGCGGGTGCCGATGCGGTATCGGTGGAGGATGAGTGGGATTGGGACGACACTTTCGACGGGTCTCCATCAGGGCCGCCCGGATCCTTGGCCCACCGGTTTTTCCAAACGCCGAGCGACACAACCAACGCTGCAATCAAAGCGACAACAAACAGGGATTTTTTCGTACTCATGGTTAGAAGGGTGATCCAAGCGATGGAAGTGCTGCCGTTCATGGCGGCCTGAGCGAGCGCTGCGGTCGAAACGGAGCCCGCCGCCGAGGCGGAGGAAGTTCCCGTTAGAGCGGTGCCGAGTCCCGTGGCAACCGTCGCAACCGGGACGCCGACTCCACGGCGCTGTAAGAGCCCGGCCAGTTTCTCCAAGGCACGGCCAGCCTGTTGGCGCAGCGCCGCTTCACTCCGGCCTGTCCGCCGCGCCACTTCGGGAAATGTCAACCGATCGCGATAGCGGAGGTGGATCAATTCCCGGTCGGAGTCCGACAGATCGCAGATCGCGGAATCCAGATAAGGCAGCATTTCGGCAAGCGGATCACGGGCGTCGGCGAGACGCGCGTTTTCCCTAGCGGATTGGTGGCTGCGGCGGTCGCGGATCTGCCCGCGGATGACGCCCCTGCACTGCAATATGGTCACGCGGTGCAGCCATGAACCCAGCGAGCGCAGTTCAGTTAGCCCGGGCGCCTTGCGCGCCAGGATTGCGAAAACCATCTGGGCGGTGTCATCCGCCAGGTCGGTTCCCACCTGGCGGCGGGCGATTCCGCGCACCAGCCCCAGGTGCCGTCGGACGATCTCCGTGAAATCGGCTTGCCTCTGGTGACGGACCCAAGCCTGCAAAAGCTCTGTATCCGGAACCTCAAAAGTTGCCGGAACAACGGTTGATGGGGATGCCTTCACTTCCATGGATACAAGTAGGTGCCAGAAAAGGCCCTACTGTGACAAAAAATTGCAGAATTTTCACGACGAGCCGCCTTGCTGGCCTATCAGATCTATTTGAAAACCAGGATGCGACCGTCGTCCGAGAGGATTTCGAGAGTTCTCATGACGGACTTTGATCGAAGCCGTCGGGATCGGTGGAAATTGGATCGCAGCCATAAAAAACCCGCAAAGCCGATGAGGGCTTTGCGGGTTAGAGTTTTTCGAGATCCGGTTTTCAGACGTAGTGCATCTCCTTGGCTTTCGCCTCGATGGCCGCGTCATTGTCGATCAGCTCCTGAATCGGATCCCAACGGCCGGAAAGCAGGGCTTCGCGGGCGGAGTCGGGCATCTTCACCGGGATGTCGAGGCCGCTGGACGTGGTGACTTTGAGGGCTTTCACGTCGATGGTGACGACCATGGCCGGGTCGGCTTCGATGGCATTCTGGAGCGCGACGATGTCGGCGGCGGATGCCATCACGCAGGGCATGGCGAGCGTGGTGGAGTTGCCGTAGAAGATTTCCGCGAAGGACTCGGCGATGACGCCGTTGAAGCCGTATTTGCGGAGCGATTGCGGCGCGTGCTCACGGGAGGAGCCGCAGCCGAAGTTCACTCCGGCGACGAGGATGGAGGCACCGCTGAAACGCGGATCGTTGAGCGGGTGGTCCGTCTTGTTGCCGGTTTCGGAATCGAAGCGGACGTCGTAGAACGCGAATTCTCCGAGTCCGTCGAAGGTGACGCATTTCATGAAACGCGCCGGGATGATGCGGTCGGTATCGATGTCCGCGCCGGGGATGAAAATCGCGCGGCCGGTGACGGAAGGAACTGGATCGAGTGCCATGGTGGAGGTTGAGAGTGGATAGTTGAGAGTGAAGATTCAGTCCTCGATGCGGTTGAGGTGATACCAGGGGCGCTGGACGTCCTCGGGAAAAGGATTGGACTGATAGAAATCGGCGAGCGGCGCTGCGTAGCCGATGGAATCGAGCCGCACGATGGTGCCGAACTGGGTGTAGAGATTGCGCTTCCAGCGTTCGGAACGGCGGAAGACAAGGATTTCCGGCCACTCCTGTTCGATGAGGACGATTTCCTCAACAGAGGGAATGCGCTTGTAGTTGGTGAGTTTGTCGGTGCGGTCGATGCGCGAGGTGGAATCGGATAGAACCTCGATGATGAGCTTCGGATTTGCTACGACGTGCGAATCGTCATCACCGGGCTCGCAGGCGACGAAGACGTCCGGATAGTAATAACCCTCTCCGAGATCGTCGGCGATCTGCACCTTCACCGCTTCGATGTAAGTCCGGCAGGGGCCGCCGCGGAGGTGGTTTTTCAGTGCGCTGTAAAGATCTCCGCAGATCTCGTTGTGCCGGCGGCTGGCTCCGGACATCGCGTAAACCCGACCGTCCACAAACTCATGACGCGTCTCCGAGCGGAGTTCTCCTTCGAGATACTCGGCAGCGGTGATCGGGAGCTTGTGGGCGGAAGTGCTCATGGCGAGCGGGAGTTTACGCGACAGCGGCGGCGGCTTCGAGTTCGAACAGCTCGCGGGCGTCGGAGATGTGGC